>CANMOY010000003.1 GCA_947499595.1 uncultured Mesonia sp. | reverse complement strand
ACTAAGTATCTCGACTCAAAACTATTCTATTTAGCCTTTGTTTTAATTTCGCATTTCTTACTCGTTTCCAAGTAAAAATATACACTGTCAATTCAATAAATCAATGAACTTTTCACTCCGCTTCAGCTTTAAAAAAACCTCAACTTCGTTTGTTAGATGTAAAGGAATCGAACCTTTATTTTATTTACCAATCATCTTGTTTTTAAGAACGTTTAACACTTGTTGTGTTAGCGGCTGCAAAGATAGAAACTTTTTTGTTTCTGCCAAAATAAATTTAAAGTTTTTTTTTAAAATTTATTTTTGATGACCGCTTAGCTTATTTAAGAAGGCAAAGATAAAAAGTCTTTCTTTATCTCACAACCCCTAAACTAAACTATTTCGCTTTTTAATGAACTTACAAAGACTTACGTCGTTTGCGGGTGCAAATGTAGAACCTTTATTCCATTGCACAAACTTTTTATGGGCTTTTTTTTGATTTATTTTTTAATGAAATACTAATAGCTTGCTAACAAGTGATTTAACCACCTGAAGTTTTTTTAAAAGTTTCTATCCAAGTTTATGGAAATGGAGATAGACTTAAATTATGCTATTATAAAAAGGGCTAACTCCTCATTCAAAAATCCAGGGTTAAATAATGATCACCCCGCTTCCCTCCTATATATGTTAGTACAATTAATAATAGGTAACGAGAATAATTCCGCGAAAGCGAAGGGATAAGAATTCAAGACATTTCTACAACAAATATTAATTATATGATAAAATGAAAAACCGCCTTATCTAATTTTTTACCTTTATACTATGGATTACTATTCTTGGCATCTCTATTTAATGTGTGCAATGTATATTTTTGCAGGGGTAATGCACTTTGTAAAACCCAAGGCGTATGTGCGCATTATGCCTCGTATTTTTAAAAATAAAAAACGTTGGGTATTAATAAGTGGTGCGACTGAAATTCTACTAGGACTTACTTTATTATATGAACCATTTAAAGATTATGCGATTTTTGGTATTATAGCGATGCTAATTGTTTTCTTGTGGGTACATTTTTATATGCTTAGTTCTAAAAAAGCTGGACTTGGGATTCCTAAATGGATTTTAATTTTACGTATTCCTTTGCAGGGATTACTTATTTGGTGGGCTTTCTATTATTTACAATTTTAATTATGCCAATTATAAATTTACCAGATGCCGATATATATTTTGATCCGCTTTATTTACCAGCTTCTGAAGCTGACCTCTTGTTTGAACACTTGTTACAGCAAACAGATTGGCAAGAAGATCGTATTAAGATTTTTGGTAAAGAATACTTACAACCAAGACTTACTGCCTTATATGCAACCAACAAAAACCCGTATTCCTATTCTGGTATTACATTACATCCCTCACCTTTTCCTGAACCGATACTAAAGATAAAAAATAAGTTGCAAAACGACTTTGGTATACAATTTACCACTTGCCTATTAAACCTATACCGCAACGGTGAAGACAGCAACGGTTGGCACGCCGATAACGAAAAAGAATTGGGTAAACAACCTAAAATAGCATCGATAAGTCTTGGAGCCACCCGAAAATTTAAATTAAAACATAACTATAATAAAAGTTTAAAGCACGATATAATGCTACCGCACAGAAGTCTTTTATTGATGCAGGGAAACACGCAGCATTTCTGGAAACACCAGATTCCAAAAACCAGAAAGCTTGTTGGACCAAGAATAAATTTAACCTTTAGAATAATTAAAAATGACTAACAAAAAATTTAGTATACGAGAAATTGATCGCATAATTGAAATGGCTTGGGAAGATCGCACTACTTTTGAGGCTATTGAATTCCAATTTGGAATTCCAGAAAAAGAAGTTATTAAACTTATGCAGCGCGAATTGAAACCTTCAAGTTTTAGATTATGGCGTGCACGTGTACAAGGAAGAAAAACAAAGCATCAAAATTTGAGAAATTTTGATGCTGGAACTTTTAAATGTAGCCGACAAAAAGCAATAAGTGGCAACAAAATAAGCAAACGTTAGTTAACCGTAAATTTCATTTAAAATTTTGGCCAAGCGTAAGCCTCCTTTTTCTAATTGCGCTTTTAAAACAGGAAACCATTTATACATATAACTATAACGTAAATTATAGTTTTTTGCCGCATCGGCATAAAGTTTACTGGCTATTTTTTGAGATTCCAACGCCCATTCGGCTGGAGTTCCTTCCTGCAAATTCATTATTTGATTTTTATTAAGAGAGGGTCTATGCTCTGCTAATTCGGTAAAACTCATATCGTAGCTCGCTATCATTTCAGAATCCCAAACACGGTGTAAATTACTGGGTTTTCCGAACCAAATAACATCAATATCATTTCCGCCACGATCTTCTGCCCTTCCCACATGCATGGGTTGGTGTAAGTCTCCTACCAAATGTATAAGCATTTTTAGGTGGAATTCTTGATCTTCCGCTGAACGCCTTGAGTCTTTTAAAACTTCAACACATTTTTCAATAGCCCAAACTATATTCTCTTCTTTTAGATTATCGATTTGAGCTATACTTGTACCCTCATCAATATTGATATAATGCCAAGCATTATACTTTCTAAAAGCTCTATCGCTTTTAATTTCATCAGAAAAAGTAGAGGCCACAGCAAGGCTCTCACCTTTTAAAATTTCTTGAACACGTTTTAAGGTATTCTTCTTAAGATATTGTTGAGCGATTTGCGCAGTTGAGCGGTGACCGTTTTGCCCCCAATCGCTAGGGGTATTTTTAGCTACTGCTGCTAGGGGCAGCAGGATTAGGCAAAAAGCCAAAATTAAATTCTTCATGTTTATTTTTTATGCAAATATATTGTTCCCAAAAAAGATTTAAATAAAATAGCTGACTTTTTTTAATGTAATTAAGTACACCACTTGTGTGTACCGATTAATTTTTGAAATCACTTTCCAGTTTTGTAAAAGTATTTATATTTACCAAAATTGATTTTACCTATGGAGAATACCCCGATTTTTACCAATGATGCCATCGTTTTTGGTTTATTGATGGTTGTTTTAGCACTGGTCTTTTACACCAATGAATCAAAAAATTCATTTTGGCAAAAGTTTTATAAAGTCGTACCTGCTTTATTAATGTGCTACTTACTCCCTGCAATTTTAAATACATTAGGAATTATTAGTGCAGAAAGTTCTCAGCTATATTTTGTAGCTAGTAGATACTTGTTACCAGCTTCTTTAGTTTTAATGACGCTTAGTATTGACTTAAAAGCTATTTTCAATTTAGGCCCAAAAGCATTGATAATGTTTTTTACTGGCACATTAGGTATTGTCATCGGTGGCCCCATAGCTATACTTATAATATCTATGGTCTCCCCAGAAACTGTTGGAGGTGCGGGGCCCGATGCCGTTTGGCGCGGATTAGCAACTTTGGCCGGAAGTTGGATTGGTGGTGGAGCCAACCAAGCGGCAATGTTAGAAATTTTTAAGTTTAATCCCGAAAAATATGGGGGGATGGTTTTTGTTGATATTGTGGTGGCCAACATATGGATGGCTATTGTATTAATGGGGATTGCTAAAACAGATAAAATTGACAAATGGCTTAAAGCCGATTCTAGTGCTATAACAGAACTTAAGCAAAAGGTTAGCGATTACACAGCTAGCATCTCCAGAACACCAAAACTGTCAGATTATATGATTATGCTAGGCTTAGCCATGGGAGCTGTAGGCCTAGGGCATTGGGGAGCCGATGGAATTTCTAATTTTCTCAAAGACAATTTCTCTGTTTTTAACGACAAAAGCTCGGCACTATCCTCGTTTACTTCTACTTTCTTTTGGATGATAACCATAGCTACTTTTATCGGTATTATTTTGTCTTTCACCAAAGCAAAACAGTATGAAGGTGCGGGAGCTAGTAAAATAGGGAGCATTTTTATTTATATTCTTGTTGCTACTATAGGAATGAAAATGGATTTACTGATGATTTTTGACAACCCTGGCTTAATTGCAATAGGTTTAGTATGGATGGCCATTCACGCAGGCTTATTAATTGGCGTTGCAAAAATAATAAAAGCCCCCTATTTCTTTTTGGCTGTGGGTAGCCAAGCAAATGTAGGCGGGGCAGCCTCTGCTCCCGTTGTGGCTGCAGCCTTTCATCCATCACTGGCAACCGTTGGAGTTTTACTAGCGGTATTAGGTTACGTAGTTGGTACTTGGGCAGCTTATTTATGTGCTGTGCTTATGGAAGTAGCCTCTAACTCTATTTAAATTATATCTTTAAACCCATTATGAAAAAGACAATTACCCTATTTTTAATTAGTTTTCTCGTATTAGCTTGTCAAGACAAAGAAACCAATTTTACGCTTAATGGAAAGGTAGACGGTCTGAGAAAAGGAACCCTTTATTTACAAAGGGTAAAAGATTCATTCGTAATTGACCTGGACTCGACACACATTCGAGGCGAAGAAAGCTTTAGTTTGAAAACCAACTTGAAAGAGCCAGAAATCTTATTTGTGTATTTAGATAAAGGAGTTGGTGAAAACAGCGAAAATATTGTAGAAATTTTTGCTGAACCCGGTACGCTAAACTTTAAAACTGACTTAAAAGAATTTTCCTATAATGCCAAAGTCGAAGGGAGTACAAACCATAAGCTATTGCAAGATTATTTTGCGGTTATAAAAAAGTTTAATGACGAACGCCTAGACATTGTGGAAGCTAGTTTTAAAGCCTACCAAGAACAAAATGAGGAAGAAAGTAAAGCCATTCAAAAAAAATTCAATCAGCTTTTAAAGCGCAAGTATCTCTACACTGTAAATTTTGCTATCAATAATAAGGACTACGAAGTTGCTCCTTATATTATGATTACAGAAGCATTTGATGCTAATGTAAAATATTTAGATACGGTTTATAATTCGTTGCCTAAACCAATTAAAAAATCTCGGTACGGTAAAACATTTAAAAATTTAATTAAAGAGCGTAAGAAGCTTAGTAAATTAGAAGAGAAGAAATAACCTAAAATTTCTATTTTTTATAAAATCAATTTAGGTAGAACAAAATCTTCTTTTCGATTAAAAGTCTCCACAATTAAGAAAAGATTTACTGCTTTTGAACGTTTAAAAAAGTACTACAAAAATCATAAAAAAACGCGACCGTTACCGATCGCGTTTTTATTTATTGAGATTTAATAAGGTTTATTTTACCTCTTCGAAATCTACATCTTCAACATCATCTTTAGAAGCGTCTCCTCCTGCTTCCCCTTGAGCACCGGCATTGCCTGAATTCTGGGCACCAGCTCCGTTTTGCTGAGCTTCTGCCTGCGCTTTGTACATCTCTTCAGATACACTCTTCCAAGTTTCATTTAACTTGTCTAGCGCTGGAGTTATTGCTTCTAATTCTTTAGTTTCATAAGCTTTTTTAAGCTCTGCTAATGCATCTTCAACCGGTTTTTTCTTATCATCAGATAGTTTATCGCCAAACTCTTTCAATTGTTTTTCAGTTTGAAAGATCATTGCATCAGCTTCATTAAGCTTATCTACTTTTTCTTTAGCTTTTTTATCCGCTTCAGCGTTAGCCTCTGCTTCACTCTTCATTTTCTCAATTTCCTCCTCGGTTAATCCAGAAGATGCCTCGATTCGGATATCTTGTGATTTACCAGTAGCTTTATCTGTGGCGCTTACTTTAATAATACCATTGGCATCAATATCAAAAGTCACTTCAATTTGTGGTGTACCGCGTTGTGCTGGTGGTATACCATCTAAATGGAATCTACCAATAGTTTTATTATCGGCAGCCATTGGTCGTTCTCCTTGTAGCACGTGAATTTCTACAGAAGGTTGATTATCTGCTGCTGTAGAAAATATTTGTGACTTCTTTGTAGGAATGGTAGTATTGGCTTCAATTAACTTGGTGTTTACACCTCCCATAGTCTCAATACCCAAAGAAAGTGGTGTTACATCTAGTAAAAGAACATCCTTTACATCTCCTGTTAATACCCCACCTTGAATGGCAGCTCCTAAAGACACTACCTCATCTGGGTTTACACCTTTACTTGGTTTTTTACCAAAGAAGTTTTCAACCGCCTCCTGTACAGCAGGAATTCGTGTAGAACCTCCTACTAAAATTACTTCGTCAATATCGCTTTTTGATAAACCAGCTGCTTTCATAGCCTTTTCACAAGGTGCTATAGTTCGCTTTACAAGGTCACTAATTAACTGCTCAAACTTAGAACGAGAAAGTTGTTTTACCAAGTGCTTAGGTCCACTAGCAGTAGCGGTCACATAAGGCAAATTAATTTCTGTACTTGAAGAACTTGATAATTCAATTTTAGCTTTTTCTGCAGCTTCTTTAAGACGCTGTAAAGCCATAGGGTCTTTGCGTAAATCGATATCTTCTTCTTTTTGAAACTCATCGGCCAACCAATCTATTATCGTTTCATCTACGTCATCTCCACCTAAGTGTGTATCCCCATCGGTAGCTAAAACTTCAAATACACCGTCACCTAATTCTAAAATAGAAACATCGTGCGTACCTCCACCAAAATCAAATACTACTATCTTTTGGTCTTGTCCTTTTTTATCTAAGCCATAAGCTAAAGCTGCAGCTGTAGGCTCATTAATAATTCTACGCACTTTTAAGCCAGCAATTTCACCTGCTTCTTTGGTAGCTTGTCTTTGCGAGTCATTAAAATAAGCCGGAACGGTAATTACCGCCTCACTTACGTCTTGACCTAAATAATCCTCGGCAGTTTTCTTCATTTTTTGAAGAATCATAGCCGATAATTCTTGTGGGGTATACAAACGCCCATCGATATCTACACGCGGGGTGTCATTATCTCCCTTTACCACTTTATAAGCAACACGATCTGCCTCTCTATTTGATTCAGAATACTTGTTACCCATAAAACGCTTGATAGAAGCAATTGTTTTTTCTGGGTTAGTCACCGCCTGTCGCTTAGCCGGATCTCCTACTTTAATCTCACCATCTTCAACAAAAGCTATTACAGACGGGGTAGTTCGCTTACCTTCAGCATTAGGAATTACTACAGGCTCATTCCCTTCCATCACAGAAACACACGAGTTAGTAGTACCTAAATCTATACCTATTATCTTACTCATAATTTATATAATTTATTTTTTTTAAACTTTAAATTCGCTTAGCATTATTCAATCTTTGTGCCAGCAGATTAAATATGACATCATGTCACCTTTATACTTTTATTGCTTGTCATTGTGCCTGTTGGGGGTTCTTTCTTTTTATAAAAAACAAAAAAAGAAAGCCGGGCTATACGCTTAAAGTCCGCAAAATCAAGCTTTAAAAAAGCTTGATTTTTTACGGGCTAACGCTGCTATCCCTAACCAAAAAAAATTCTCTATGCATTTAAAATAGCAAACAAATAAGTAAGCAGACATGTGGAAAGATGAAATTTTTCTTTCATCTTTGTAGTTGCCATAATTTAATTGGAAGAAATGAAAAAAGTTGAGTGCATCAGTGTTTTTGATATGCTAAAAATAGGTGTAGGACCATCGAGTTCACACACCTTAGGCCCTTGGCGTGCTGCCCAGCGTTTTATAGATGAATTAAAAGAAGAAAACATCTTTAATCGAATTACGCAAATCCATGTTGATTTATACGGCTCATTATCGTTAACCGGTATAGGTCACGCTACCGATATTGCGGTATTGTTGGGCTTATTGGGCTATGATCCCGTAAAAATGGATTTAGAATTGCTAGAGCCTAGTATAACTAAAATTAAAGAAAGCCATATTCTTCATCTTAACCAAGAACGAAAACTCAATTTTGATCCTGCCAAACAGGTGATTTTTAATAAGAAATTTCTTGATTTTCATCCTAATGGTATGACCTTTATTGCTACAATAGATGATGCAAGCCAATATAAGGCTACATTCTATTCTATTGGTGGTGGCTTTGTAGTTAAAGAAGAGCGAGAAAATGCTAAGAAAAAGGTAGAAGTATTTAAACAATTTCCCTTTAGTATTGAAAAGGGAACTGAGCTATTGGCTTTTTGCAAGCAAGAAAATAAAAATATCGCTCAAATTGTACTAGAGAATGAAAAATCGCTAAGAAGCGAAAAAGAAATAGACGAGGGCTTAAAAGCAATTTGGGATGTAATGCTCGAGTCAATGTATGTAGGTTGCCATACTCCTGGCATTTTACCAGGTGGTTTAAAAGTTCAACGTCGAGCATTTGGAATACACGAAAAACTTATTGGCGATCAAGATTATAGCACCCCACAAGAATGGCTTGAAGCCATACGTAATACTGAGGTAAAGTTTAGGCAAATTTTAAAATGGGTAAGCTGCTACGCTATCAGTGTTAACGAAGTAAATGCTAGTTTAGGCCGAGTAGTAACTGCCCCCACCAATGGTAGTGCTGGTACCGTACCCGCAGTAATGATGTACTATATGACGATAGAAAATCATCAAGCTACTTTTGAACACCTTAAAGAGTTTATGCTGGTTGCTGGCGAGATAGGCAGCTTGTTTAAAAAGGGAGCAACCATATCGGCAGCTATGGGTGGGTGTCAAGCAGAAATCGGTGTTTCTTCGGCCATGGCGGCAGGAGGTTTAGCTCATCTTCTTGGAGGCACACCAGAGCAAGTACTTGTTGCAAGTGAAATTGCTATGGAGCATCATTTAGGTTTAACTTGTGACCCTATTGCTGGTTTAGTGCAGGTACCGTGTATAGAACGTAACGCAATGGGAGCCATAAAAGCAATAAATGCCGCTGAAATAGCCTTAGAAACTGACGCCACTAAAGTAAAAGTACCATTAGATAGTGTTATTGAAACAATGTGGGATACGGCAAAAGACATGAATTCAAAATACAAAGAAACCTCAGAGGGAGGCCTAGCTGTTAGAGTTAACTTAAGCGATTGTTAAATAAAAAATCCCTATCAAAATAGGGATTTTTTATTGGTCTTTATAAATTTTCTTGTACTAACTTAAACAATACCTGTTTGTTATCTTTATGTAATTTTAAATGGTCCCGAACGCGTTTTTTGTAGTCCTGATGCTCATTAAGGTAATATGTTTCACAAGATAAATCGTCACATTCTTGAATACCGTTAGACACTACATCATAATCGATTAACTCTTCTAGAAACTTTTTGGTAGTTTCTAGATTCTCGGCTAATATCTTTTTAACTTCTTTATAATTAGGCGATGTATTAAACTTTAATTCATCTTTAGCCAATAACTGTTTAAAAAAAGTTATTTCGGAAACCATAAACTTAAGTTCGTCTACCCAAAAGTTCAAATCTTTATTCATATTGAGTATTTGGATTTCTTCTTCGCTATAATGTTCCTGTATTTTATCGGGCATAACCTTGTCTTTTTGCGTTGCGGCGATGAAATTACAAATTTTTAGGATAAAAAAAACCTTCTCTACATCAATTTATCTTTTTGTTGATAAGATAAATTGATACAAGAAGGTTAAGTTTTTAAGAAAGGATAGATTTATGGGAAAATTCCGCGTTGTTTATAAGCCATTTCTATACGGTAAATAGCCAATACATAAGCAGCAGTCCTCCAGTCTGTCTGTCTTTCTTTTACCTCGTTTTCAACTTTCTTAAAAACGCCGGTTAATTTTTTCTCTAAGCGAATCATGATTTCATCTAACTGCCATAATTCACCATTTCGGTTTTGCAACCATTCAAAATAACTACCAATTACCCCGCCAGAGTTACATAAAATATCTGGTATAATGGTTACACCATTTTCTAATAGTATTTTCTCTGCTGCATCGGTAGTTGGTCCATTTGCTCCTTCTGCAATTAAAGGTGCTTTAACATCGGCTGCATTTTCTTCGGTAATTTGGTTTCCTAATGCCGCCGGAATTAAGATATCACATTCTAAACCAAAGAATTTCTTAGGGTCGATTTCTTTATCATCTGCAAAACCAGCTATAGAATTCTTTCTAGGCTTGCTATGCTCAAATAAATCTTCTACGCTAAATCCTGCTGCATCATGAATGGTAGCGTGTGCATCTTGAACTGCAATTAGCTTTGCTCCATCGGCCTCTAAGAATTTAGAAGCCCAATAGCCTACATTACCGAAACCTTGCACAATAAAAGTTTTACCTTTTAAAGATTCTCCTCTACTTTCGTGGTATAATCTTATGGTTAAATAAACTCCAAAACCCGTTGCACGGTCTCTACCTTCAAGTCCTCCAGAACCTACAGGTTTACCGGTTACTACGTGTTGATGCTTAGATCTCTCAGAAGGAGATTTTGTGCTCATATAAGTATCTGCAATCCAGGCCATGGTTTGGGCATTGGTATTCACATCGGGCGCAGGAATATCGTGCTCGGCACCTATGTTTTCTCCCAGAGCATAAGTAAATCGTCTGGTGATTCGCTCTAACTCGGTAATAGAATATTTTCTAGGATCCAATTGAATTCCTCCTTTTGCACCGCCATAAGGCAATCCTGCTAAAGAGGTTTTCCAAGTCATCCAAATAGCCAAAGCCTTTGCAGCTTCTACATCAACATCGGCGTGATAACGCAAACCTCCTTTGTAAGGACCTAAGGCATTGTTATGCTGTACGCGGTATCCAGTAAAAATTTCTACATCACCATTATCCATCCTTACAGGAAAATGAATAATGATCTCATTATTGGTTACCGCTAAGATTTTTCTGATATTCGGATCTAAATCCATGTAATCTGCAACCTTATTGTATTGCTTCATTACATTATCATACATGGTTTCTTTCTTATTAGCCATATATTTTTATTTTTTAATTTTTTAGAACAGTATAAGAACAATAGCTGCTATATCCTGCTTTCTTTTTAAACAATTATTTATCAAATTTATGAAACCTAAAAGACCTAATCAGCATGATAATTGAAAAATATTAGAATATTTTAATTATTTTGCCAATCGATTAATTTACAGAAACTTACAGCAAACTCTTTCGTTCTCTAGCCATAAAAATTTTCATATGAAAATTGGTTCCTAAATTTCTGGCTAATTCTTTGGCTCTATCGGCGCGCTCTCCTTCAAACAATTGATCTATGGTCTGCCACCACAAATTTAACCACACGCCAAAATGCTTTGCCTCAATACTGTTATCAAAGTTTTGGTCAACCATAATGTGCGCCCTACCGGGGCGTCCTCTAAATTTATCAACATAAAACAAATTGCTTTCCCAGAAATCGGTTAATTTATCCAGGTGTTCTTCCCAATCTGATATGGTCTCATTAAAAAAATGTCCTATTTCTTCATTTTTACGCACCTTTTGGTAAAAACTTCTTACCAGCAAAGCCACGTCTGCTCTTTCTTCAATTTCTTTTAACATCTTAAGGATAGTTTTTAATTATTTAATCTCTCATAGGCTAATTTACTCAATTCTTCCTGATGATCGGGATGTGCAATAGAAATTAACGCTTTTGCTCTTTGCTTTAAGCTTTTACCAAATAAATTTACGACTCCGTTTTCAGTTACTACGTAGTGCACGTGTGCGCGTGTTGTGGTTACCCCAGCCCCTTTTTTTAGATAAGGGGTGATTTTTGAAATGCCTTTGGCAGTAATAGAAGGCATAGCTATGATTGCTTTACCATCTTCTGAAAGACTTGCTCCTCGAATAAAATCCATTTGACCTCCAACTCCAGAGAATTGCATTTTCCCAATGGTATCTGCACAAACTTGCCCAGTAATATCTATTTCTATTGCAGAGTTTATAGCGGTTACTTTAGGGTTTCTTCGAATAATGGAGGTATCGTTGGTATAAGCAGCTTCTTTAAAATGTACCATTGGGTTATCGTCGATAAAGTCATATAATTTGGGAGATCCCATAGCAAAACAAGTTACTATCTTGCCGTTTTTAACCATTTTCTGACTGCCATTTATGATTCCTTTTTCTACTAAAGGAAGGATTCCATCTGAAAACATTTCGGTATGAATACCAAGGTTTTTATGGTTTTTTAAGTTGTTGAGCACCACATTAGGTATTGCTCCAATACCCATTTGTAAAGTAGCACCATCTTCAATTAATTGCGCTACGTGATTACCTATAGCCAATTCTGTTGCGCTAGGCTCAGAAAGAAATACTTGATGAATAGGTTCATCGACCTCTACCATTGCGTCAATTTGTTGGATGTGTATTATACCATCGCCATGGGTTCGAGGTACATTTGGATTTACTTGGGCAATTACACGTTTTGCACTTTCGATGGCCGATAAGGTTACATCTACAGAAGTTCCTAAAGAACAAAAACCATGTTTATCTGGTGGTGAAACTTGAATAAAAGCTACATCTAAAGGCAATATGTTACGCTTAAATAATAAATGAACCTCACTTAAAAAAATCGGTATATAATCTCCTTGTTGTTGATTGACTGCTTTTCTTACATTGCTACCAACAAAGCAAGAATTTACACGAAAGCTTTGATTATAAGGCTCCTGTGTATATTTAGCTTCTCCTTCGGTGTGGAGTTGTACTATTTCTACATTTTCCAATTCTTTATATCGATCGCAAAGGGCTTTAATGATTAATTTTGGGGTCATTGCGGCTCCTTGAAAAAACAACCTAGAATTAGATTTGACTTGTTCTACAGCTTGTTGGGCGGTAATATATAACATAATAAGTACTTTAAATTTTATTCAAAATTACAGGTACAGCCCCAACTAAACTATGACATTTATTAGTTTTGTTGCAAATTCGGTGCGCAATCAAAATTTGCTTCGGGCGACTCAATAAAGTTAACGGATTCTGGCGAAACGTAAGGAATACCTAATCCTAACCCTCTTAAAATAAAAAGTATACCAATTATCACCAATGCATATGGAATCAATTTTTGAAATTTATTGCGCCATTTTTGATTAAGGAAATCTTTTGCATAAACAACAAAAGTCATTAAAGGTATTGTACCTAAACCAAAGAGCAACATATAGGCGGTGCTTAAGACCATAGACTCAAAAGTGAAGGTTGCAAATACCGCCATATAAAGTAACCCACACGGTAAAAATCCGTTAAGGAAACCTATAGTAAGAAAAGTATCTGGAGTACGCTTTTTGAGTTCTTTACCTAATGCCGATTTTACTTTAGCAATTAATTTATATATAGGATTAGCAATATTAAATTTTGCAAATTTACCTTTGGGTAGTACAACCACCAATATCATAACCACTCCAATTGCAATGGATATGCGTTGCTGAAAACCAAACAGGTAAAGCCCTTTACCTATTATACCAAAAAGCACTCCCATAATGCTATAAGCCATTAATCTTCCAAAATGATATAGACTTAATTGAAATGCTTTCTTCAGGTGGTTGGTCCGGTCTAAAGGCAGCATAAAGGCTATTGGCCCACACATGCCTACGCAATGCAAGCTACCCAATAAACCTAAAAGAAAAGCGGACCAAAGCATAGCTACAAATGAAGTTCTTTTTTAAACCGGTAATTTTTATTATTTTCTTCCCATTCTATGATCACCGCCCAAATGCCCCCGACCAATTTTTCTTTGGGTACAAACATTTCTCCATTCTTCAACTGAAAAGGTAAAGTGAAATCTAGTTTTTTGTTCGATGGTCTATACATTAAGAGTGTACCCTTAGCCAACTCACTCACCTTTTCTTGCGGCATCTTTATGCGTAAATCGCCTGAAACTACCTCAACCAAAATATCTCTTTTAAAAGGTAAGACATTTTGCTCTGCCTCTATTTGTCCATTTAATTTCAATTCTTGTTTGTAATATTCTTCTACCACCAAATCATGTTCATAGGCATCGTTTGTGGAAACTTTTATTACAAAGTAAAGTATAAAACTTATAAATCCTACAAAGGCAATAACGATGCCCCAACCCCAATTTATTTTCATAATATTTCTTTTTTATCTAAAACTTCTTGGTCCCAAAAATGCGGTCACCGTTGTCTCAATTAATTTATCGCCGCTGTAAACACCAATTTTTAATCGCTCTCGATCACTCTCAATAGCTGGTAAAGGGATTTCAATAAATAAAGTACCCTGTGCCATACCTTGTTCTGGAACTTCAAAAGAGTCGTGAGAAACAATTTTTATTGTCCCGTCGTGTGAAATCAACTTAAAGTTAACATCTTCAATTTTTGAAGTAGTTTTATTAATTAATTTATAAGTATAAACATTGCTTATAATATTGTTTTCTTTCTTTTCATACAATTCTCCAGGCAACCTTAGAATACTGGCTTCAACATCGTTGCGCAAAAACAGCATTCCAATTAGTACCGCTATTAGTATACCCAATACAGCGGTATAGCCTTTTAATCTTGGTGAAAAAGTAAAAGGTTTCTTTTCGGCAATGTTTGCTTCACTCGCATAACGTATAAGCCCTTTAGGTAGATTTACTTTTTCCATCATCGCATCACAAGCATCGATACAGGCGGTACAGTTTACGCACTCAAGTTGGGTACCGTTTCTAATATCTATACCTGTAGGACAAACTTGCACACATTGAAAACAATCGATGCAATCGCCTTTACCACTAGCAGCTCGATCTTCGTTTTTCTTAAATTTGGCCCTTCCTTTTTCTTTTTCGCCACGTTTATAATCATAGGCTACTACGATAGAATTTTTGTCTAGTAATACCCCTTGTAGCCTTCCGTAAGGGCAAGCGATAATACAGACTTGCTCGCGAAACCAAGTAAATACAAAGTAAAATACACCGGTAAATATAAGCAAGGGCAATATAACATCGGTATGCGCTAAGGGACCATCAATAATGTATTGAATAAGCTGATCGCTACCAATGAGATAGGCTAAGAAAACATTTGCTATTAAAAATGAAATGATAAAAAATATAAGCCATTTTAAAGATTTCTTCTTTATTTTATCAGCATTCCACTCTTGTTTATTCAGTCTTATTTGTTTCCCGCGGTCTCCTTCTATCCAGTATTCGATACGTCTAAAAACCATCTCCATAAAGATGGTTTGAGGGCAAATCCAACCGCAAAATATACGTCCAAAAGCTACTGTAAATAGGGTGATAAAAACCACTCCTATAATCATAGACATAACAAAGAGATAAAAATCTTGAGGCCAAAAAGGTAAGCCAAAGATATTGAACCGCCTTTCTAAAACATTAAACAAAAGGAATTGATTCCCGTTGATTTTAATAAACGGAGCGGCCAATAGAAACAACAATAAAAAATAGCTTACGTATTTTCTATAATCGTAGTATTTACCTACGGGTTTTTTAGGATATACCCAAGCTCGTTTTCCTTCTTCATCTAGAGTCCCTATTGAGTCCCTAAACTTTTCATTACCTTCTTCAAAATTACTCATACTGTAAATGCCTATTAAAATAATTCAACCAGTTCTTAAAAAAAAGACTTCTAACCAAAATCAGAAGTCTTTTATCGTGCTAAGATTTAGTTATAATTTTGGTTTGCAAAAACAAGATACTACTCATTACCTGCCCATAAATCGCCTTGTGGTTCTTTTGCGCCTTCTGGGTTGGTACCACCTAATGAAATAACATAGCTGGCTACTTGTGCCATTTCAAGAGGCTTCAAAGTTTGTTTCCAAGCTACCATTCCTTTACCATCACGACCTCCTTCTGAAATGGTTTTAAAGACGTTTTTCACCCCACCGCCAAGTATCCAATACTCATCGGTTAAATTAGGCCCGATACTTCCGCCTCCATCGGCTTTATGGCAAGCAATACAGTTTTGCATATATATATTTTCGCCAGCTGTTAGGTCTGAAGCATCTGTCAATAAGGTTACCGTGTTAATATCGATCAAGTCTTTTGCTGTTCTCTTATACTCCTCTATCTCTTTTTCTGCTTGAGCTAATTCCATTTCAAATTCTTCATGTTGCGTGTAATCTACAAAGATGTGAAAACGCACCATATATACTACTGCAAAAATAATAGTAGCATAGAATAAGTAGGTCCACCAAGGCGGCAAGTTATTATCAAGCTCTTTGATACCGTCATAATTATGATCTAAAATGATCTCATCTTCATTCTCGATTGGCTTTTTATCAAGCATTTTATGATAAGTTTCTTTTAACCAAATCATAATTTTTGAATCCTGAGCTTGACTGGCCTCAAAACCAAGTTTTTTATCTTCAGGTAAGGCTTTATATAAAACACTATTTAGCGCCTCAACAGCAATTTCTAAAGCTACCACAACCAATACCGCAACACCAAAAACTAGCCAAGCTATGGGGTACACCATAAAAGTGGATTGATCTCCTGTTTCTACTGTATACTCTATAAGCAGGTAAGCTAAAAGTACAAATAAGGCTAAGCGTATGTATGAACCGATTGTTTTCATAATTCTTGATCGTTTTGGTTATCCAGAGGCAAGTTACTTACCTCTTTTATATAATCTTTTTTTGCGGTAAATACCCAGTAGAATAATGCTGAAAAGAATAAGAAAAAAATTAGCAATGAAATAATTGGGTAAATCTCAATATTTTCGATGGTCTCTAAATGACCTTTTACAAATTTAAACATCGTGCAGTGGTTTTTTAGTTTGTACTAGTAACTTCTTCTTTTACATTAATATCTGTACCTAAACGTTGCAAATAAGCGATAACAGCTACTACTTCTCGATTTCGCATTTCAACAAACTCCAATCCGTTTTCTTGAGCATAAGCTTTATCGGCTTTATAGGTCTCGGCAAAATCGGGATCGGTGTGTAGGTTCTCCTCGATAGCAGCACCTTGTTCCTCCATCCATTTTTGCGCATTGGCAATCTCTTCATCGGTATATGGAACACCCAGTTTTACTAAGGTACGCATCTTCGCTTCTGTATTCGATTTATCTAAGGCATTGGTGATTAACCAAGGGTATCGTGGCATAATACTACCGGCCGAGGTAGTCTGCGGATCATAAAAGTGATTGAAGTGCCAGTTATCAGAATATTTTTTACCGATTCTGTGTAAATCTGGACCAGTACGTTTACTACCCCATAAAAACGGACGATCATATACAAACTCTCCCGCTTTTGAATACTCCCCATAGCGTTCTACCTCACTTCTAAAGGGTCTAATCATCTGTGAGTGACAAGAAACACAACCTTCACGGATGTAAATATCGCGCCCCTCTAGCTCTAGTGGAGTATAAGGTTTAACGGTAGAAATAGTCGGGATGTTGGACTCTACCAATAGGGTAGGTATAATTTGTACAGCTCCTCCAATCAAGATGGCAATAGTGGCATAGATAGTTAATTTTACGGGTCTTCGCTCTAACCAAGTGTGGTACCCCTCACCTGCAGTTCTTTTCTTTGTAACTTTAGGTAAAGCTGCAGCTTCGGCTAATTCATCGGTAACAGCAGAACCTTTTCTTACAGTCATAACCACATTATACAATAAGATAAATGCACCTACAATATACATAGAACCACCAATGGCACGCATCCAATACATAGGCATAATCTCTGTTACGGTCTCTAAAAAGTTACCATATACCAAAGTACCATCTGGGTTAAATTGCTTCCACATAGAAGCTTGTGTAAATCCAGCTACGTATAGTGGTAGTGCATACAGAATAATACCTAAAGTTCCTACCCAGAAATGCACATTGGCTAAGGCAATAGAGTATAATTTAGTTTTAAACAAGCGAGGAATTAACCAATAAATCATACCAAAGGCTAAAAATCCGTTCCAAGCTAGTGCCCCCACGTGAACGTGAGCAATGATCCAATCGGTAAAGTGACCAATAGCATTAATGTTTTTTAAAGATAGCATAGGTCCTTCAAAAGTGGCCATACCATAACCGGTAATGGCAACTACCATAAATTTAAGAATAGGATCTGTTCTTACTTTATCCCAAGCACCTCGTAAGGTCAATAAACCATTAATCATACCTCCCCAAGACGGAGCGATAAGCATTACCGAAAAAGCCACCCCTAAATTTTGAGCCCAATCTGGTAAAGAAGAGTACAATAAGTGGTGCGGTCCTGCCCAAATATATATGAAAATTAACGACCAGAAGTGAATAATAGATAGTCGGTAAGAATAAACGGGCCTATTGGCTGCTTTAGGCACAAAATAGTACATTAAACCCAAGAATGGTGTGGTTAAGAAAAACGCAACCGCATTATGCCCATACCACCACTGCACCAAAGCATCTTGAACCCCGGCATAAGCAGAGTAACTTTTTAAGAAAGTTGCAGGCAATGCTAAACTATTGAAAATATGTAAAACTGCCACCGTTACGAACGTAGCCAGGTAAAACCAGATCGCAACATACATATGACGCTGTCTACGTTTTAATATAGTAGCTATTAAGTTCCAACCAAAAACAACCCAAACTACCGCAATAGCTATATCTATTGGCCACTCTAACTCAGCATATTCTTTTGAGCTGGTAAAACCTAAGGGTAAGGTAATTGCTGCAGCTACAATGATGAGCTGCCAACCCCAGAAATTAATATTACTCAAAGCATCGCTAAACATACGTGCTTTAAGAAGGCGTTGAGTAGAATAATACACTCCTGCAAAAATCGCATTCCCTACAAAGGCAAAAATCACCGCATTAGTATGCAGTGGTCGTAGCCTACCAAAACTCAACCATGAAATGCCGTCGGTTAGGTTAGGAAAAATAAACATAAAGGCTAATAGCAAGCCCACAGACATTCCTACGATACCCCAAAATATGGTTGCATACAGGAATTTTTTTACAATCTTATTGTCATAATAAAATTTTTCGATTTCCATAATATAATAATTAGTCTTTGGTTTTTATTGATTGTTTTTGATTTTCTTCTTTAACCAATTCATCTTCAAAAAGCATTCTCACGGCGGGGGTATGTACATCATCATACTGCCCACGTTTTACAGAATAAATAAATACTCCAAAAAAAATAAGAGCAACTAAAATACTCAATGCTAATAAAAGATAAATTACACTCATGTTTAAATTCTAGTTTTCAAAATTACTTGTGAAAGCTTTCTTAAAAAATGACAATTATCAATTTTTAAATAATTTCAACTTTCTACTGGTATAATTGGTTAGCAAGGTAACAAAAATCAATACACTAATAGAGCTTAAGGGCATTAAAATAGCCGCAATCACAGGTTTTAGCTGTCCGGTTACCGCAAAATAAAGTCCGATTACATTATACAGGAAAGACAAAACAAAACTATATTTAATCGTGTTTACTGTCCTTCTAGCTGCTAACAAAAAACTTGGCAGTTTATGCATTTGTTCGGCATCTAAAATAGCATCACAAGCTGGCGAAAACACATTTACATTTTCAGAGATAGCTACCCCTACCTCACTTTGAGCCAAAGCTCCAGCATCGTTTAGACCGTCACCAATCATCATTACTTTTTCACCTTTCTCTTGCAGTCCTTTTACAAAATTGAGCTTGTCATCAGGCTTTTGATCAAACAATAGTTGGGTATTTTTTGGTAACATTTTGGCTAATTGCTCTTTTTCACCTGCATTATCACCCGATAAGACTACCAACTTATGGGAACGGGAAAGCGCATTAAATATAGTTTGCACACCCAATCTATATTGATTATTAAAAGTGTACTTCCCTTTATATTCTTGATTGGCCTTTACGTGAACCGTAGTTTGTAATTGACTATCAACCTGCGGGCTACCTACAAACGACGCCGAGCCAACTTGAATGCTATTCTCTGCCTGTCGGGCTAACATTCCCTTACCAGTTACTTCTTCAAAACTATCTAAGGTGCTAATAGATTGGCTGGCTAGAAAGGTATACAATGACCTACTCAAGGGGTGGTTCGAAGCCCGTAACGTATTTTTTAACAAAGAGGCTTCTTCCTCTGTTAATTCCAAACCCTCATAAGTGATAGCCACTTTCTTATTAGTGGTCAAGGTACCGGTTTTGTCAAATATAATCGTATCGAGATCATTCAATTTTTCGATTACGTGTGCGTTTTTTAAATAAAATTTAGCTCTACCAAAAATACGAAGCATATTTCCTAAAGAGAAAGGAGTTGACAGTGCCAACGCGCACGGACAGGCAATAATAAGCACTGCGGTAAAAACATTAAGCGCCATACTGGAGTCATAATACATCCAAAATGCAGTTGCTACCAGCGAAATAATTAACAGCACACTTGTGAAATACTTACTTATTTTATTGGTCAGATTTACAAAAGAGGCATCTTTATTCTGACTAAACACATCGTTACTCCATAATTGGGTCAAATAACTTTGCTCTACAGATTTTAAGGCCTCCACTTCAATTGCGCCATCAAGTTGCTTACCACCAGCAAACAACTTATCGCCAGACACTTTACGCACTGGGTCTCTTTCTCCTGTAACAAAACTATAATCTATTTGTGCCTCGCCATTAATTAAAATAGCATCTACCGGTAAAAGTTCGCTGTTGCGGATTAAAAGCCGGTCTCCTACTTCAATATCATATACTTGAATGTTCTCTTCTGTCTTATTTTGTTTATCTATTCGGGTAACCGCAATAGGAAAATAAGATTTATAATCTCTTTCAAAAGAGAGGAAGCTATAGGTTTTTTGTTGAAAAAATTTACCCACAAGCAAAAAGAAAACAAGACCAGTTAGCGAATCAAAAAAGCCTGTACCCCAATCGAATAATATTTCTATGGTACTCCGTAAAAACAAAACCAAAATACCTAATGCTATGGGTACATCTATATTTAAAATTTTAGCCTTTAATCCTTTATAGGCTGATATAAAATAATCTGTCCCCGAATAAAAAACCACGGGTAGCGAGAAGCTAAACATCAACCACCTAAACAAGTGCTTGTACTCTTCAAGCCAATATTCCTCTACCTCAAAATATTCTGGAAAAGACAAGAACATAACATTACCAAAAGCAAATCCGGCAATAGCCAACTTATAAATAAGGCTGCGGTCTACTTCTTTTTTTCCTTTATCAAAATCATCTAAACTGATGTAGGGTTCATACCCAATACGGCTAAGCAATTGCACCACCTCTTTTAAGCTTAAAGCGGATGATTTATAGGTTATTCTAACTGTTTTTTTAGGGAAATTTACCTGAGCTGTTCGAATATGTGCTTGCAGTTTATGTAGGTTTTCTAAAATCCATATGCAAGAACTGCAATGCATATGCGGAACGTACAAATTTACCACTTGAATATCGCCATCGTCAAATTCAACAAGTTTCTCAACTATTTTCTGATTATCTAGATAATCAAATTTACCAGCTACCTCTTCTGGAATGGCACCTGGGGCATCTTGCAAATCATAATAACAGCCTAAATCATTGCTAGAGAATAACTCATAAACGGCTTTACAACCCCTACAACAAAAAGCTTTTTCGTCAAATACAATTGCATCTTGATCACAAGAGTTGCCACAATGAAAACAATTATCCTGCATAACAGCTTATTTTACCTTGCAAAGGTCTTTTTAATGTACCTATATAACAATGACCAAAATCATCGTTTAATACTGCCCTAAGTTAAAAAACCATTTTGTAGATAACCAACACCAAGCTTAAATTATAATGGTTCTAAATAAAAAACCATTTCGAGTCACAACTGACCTGAAATGGTTTAAGAATAATTCTTATCTGGTAACAGACAGGATAAATTGATTTAAAACGAAGTAGATAAGTTGAGTGTAAACCCTGTATTTTCGGGTACAAAGCGGCAAACGCCACCAACACACACCAAACCTCCTCGTTGGCGTCCGTAATTTAAAGCTATTCGTGTGGCGCCAAAACGATAAGCCCCTCCGAAATTATAGTAATGATTCTTTTCTGCTTCTTTTTTTGTACCATAGTTGTAAATATCCCAAAAGTAAACCGATAGGTTTCTATTGAAGTTAAACTCTACGGTTGCTCCTGCCCAATTGCGTCTATCGGCGTCGGCCCACATATGCTCTAGCTCGACTCTTAAAGATTTTTTATTGGGTAGGCTAATCACATTCTCTACTGCTAGAATATCAGCATTTACTTGATCTCCACCTTCAACCAATCGCTTATCATAATACTGATGCACGTAATAGAAACCGCTACGCCAATTTTTACTGAAACGCTTACGGATTTCTAAGTTATAATCAGAAAAATACTTTTGCCCTCGTCCAAAAAACTGCGTGTCATAATCTTGAGGAAAATATCGGTATTCTCCCGCCAAATTGTACCAGCTAGCAAAGTTTGCTGCTATTTCGGTTCCGTATTTACCTCCTAAACTTGTACCCTTTTTAAAGGTATAATATACATCGAGTTGCCCGCCTGTTTCTCCAGACTTTAGAATATCAACATCTAGATTTCCTACGCGATACTGTGCTTGAAAAACATAGATATTAGCTAGGTTAGAGTGATGTTGTTTGGTAAGACCTGGCACATAATTCATTATTTTATCGTTGTAGTTGATGCTGGTATTGTTCGCATCAATCACTTCGGGCTTACGTTCTGAGAAAAACCCCATGTTTTCAAGCCTTCTTAAAGTCAAATCTATGCCTAAACCACTTTTGGTGTAACCAAGGTTTATTTGATAAGCAGAACCGTCCTTAACCAAATCATTTGAAATATCATTGTTAGCATTAATAACAGCATCTTCCGTTTTATAATTAGCTTCTCCATTTACATAAAAAGAACCCAAGTAATAATTAAATCGAAAAGCCATCGCGCTGGTCAATTCAGAAAAATATGGATTCTCGATATTGGTTTCTTCATATCGTCCTACATAAGAAGCCCCCACCGATAAATCTGATTTTTCTAATTGCAACCAATCGGTTAGATAAAACTCGCTATCAAATCCGTAAATATCTCCATCGGTAACATCAAAACCACTACGCTGTTTTCCATAAAGCCCCGTTAAACGGATGTTATGATTTGGTCTGTAAATTATACGTGCCCCACGAAGTGCATTGTTGATTCCTAAAGCGCGATCTTCCCAAGTACGCAATAGCAATCCGCTACCAAACTGTTCATAAAAGTGTCCTAAAGTAATGTCTATTTTATCACTTTTGTAATTGACATAAAATGTTGCCAGATTAGTCCCTTCAAACTTAGGGTTATAATTAAGCAGCGAGTTAGCTTCGTAGGCTTCTACTTGCACTCCCGCGGTAAACTTCCCATAATTATAATTGGCGTTTAAGTAATTGTTAGATCTAAAACGATCATCGAACTCAAAATCGCCCAATTTTGGGTCATCTACATAATATTGCATATTAGATTCTAGCCCACCATAAAATCTACCTTTTATTTTATTTTCATCATCTGTTTCTTGAGCCTGAGAAATCAAACCTGCCGCCAGAAAAACTACTAGCGTTGATATTCTTTTTATCATTACAAAGCTTTTATTTCTTCGAACAATTCTTCTTCGGCACCTTCGGCGTAGCCATTAGATACGTGCATTACCTTTTGATTTTTAACCACAATGGTATGCGGTACATTGTTGATTTGTAATTTGCGTTTAAGTTCTTGGTTGGTATCTAATAAAATTTCATACTCCCAAGCTTTACCATTTACCATTGGTTTTACTCGTTTTACGGTACGAGCATCGTCTATTGAAATAGCGATTAGTTCTACATCTACCTCTTCTTGCCAGTCTGTGTAAACCGCTTTAATCGCCTCTAATTCATTAATACAAGGCGCACACCAAGTGGCCCAAAACGAAAAAATATACACTTTATCGTCTTCAGCATAATCTTTATATACATTTTTTAATTGATTGTCCATATTTTTCAATTGAACATTAGGCATTTGAGATTGAGCCTGTGAAAAATGAGCCATCATAATGGCTACAAAAATTAGTAGAATTCGCATAGTTTTATTAATTGTTTGTTAAAGCTGAGCAAATATATAATTTATAGCCTAGATAGGAAGAAACTTCATATTTTAAATTAAAAAAAAAGCAACTTTTGATATTAATTGTATATTTGTGATAATCTTAACTTTTAAAACTAAACTTAGATGAAAAGAATTTTACTTAGCTTGGCTTTGCTTTCGGGTAGTATGGCTGGTTTTGCACAGACCATTGTGTCTACCACACCCGAAAACAAGAATGTGATTTTAGAAGAATTTACAGGTATCTACTGTGGTTATTGTCCGCAAGGGCACGCAATTGCTCAAAGTTTAAAAACCAATAACCCAGGTGACGTTTTTCTGGTAAATGTGCACACGGGTGGTTATGCTAATCCTGGACCTGGCGATCCTGATTTTAGAACAAATTTTGGAGCCGCTTTAGCCACACAATCGGGCTTAACGGGGTATCCTGCCGGACAGGTAAATCGTCACGAATTTCCTAGTTATGCGATGGCATCGGGAGCAACCGCAATGGGAAGGAATTTCTGGACCGCTGCAGCCAACACTATTTTGCAACAGCCTTCTTATGTAAATGTAGCAGCAACAGCAAACATTGATCTGCAAACAAGAGAACTTACCGTTTATGTAGAGGCTTACTATACTGGTAGTAGCCCCGTATCAACTAATAAGCTTAACATTGCTTTAAACCAAAACAATACCGCTGGACCTCAATCTGGTGGAAATATGGGAAGTAATTACAATCATATGCACCGCCTTATTCACTTTCTAACAGGACAATGGGGTGATGTAATAAGCACTACCACGCAAGGAAGTTTGTTTACCCAAACCTATACCTATACCATCCCTGCCGACCACAATAGTATTCCTATTGAGTTAAGTGAATTAGAAGTAATTGCTTATGTTGCAGAAGGTAATGAAGAAATCATTAGCGGAAACGAGGCAGTGATGACTTTAACTTCTAGCTTTAATAACGAAATTGAATTAGCTGAAATTAAAGAAATAGAAAATACTTGTAAAACAGAAGTTACTCCACAAGTTACCATTCAAAATAATGGAATGAACACGCTAACCAGTTTGGCGATTGAGTATAGCATTAACGGTGGTGCTATAAATACGCACAATTGGACTGGTAATCTAGCTATTGGAGAAACTGAAGTTGTTGATTTACCAGTAATCAATTTTACGCCACAAGCTTCTAATACTATTGACATAAACATACCTAATGACGATGATAATACCAACAACTCTGGACAAATAAACTTTGATGAAGCGCAAGAGGGTTCAAGAAATATTACTGTTGATATTAGAACGGATAATTATCCTACCGAAGCTAGTTGGGAAATACTAGACAGCACCGGTGCCGTAGTGGCCTCAGGAGGTAATTATACTGGATCTCAAAATGGAGGTGGACCAAATGCAATGACTACTATTAGTACGACTCACGTTTTACCAGCTTCAGAGTGCTATACGATTAAACTAAAAGATTCTTATGGTGATGGTTGGTCTTATACCAATTCTATTCAACCTGGTATAGCCATCAAGTCTCAAGGAAACATTATTTACAACAAGGATGTAGGGAATTTTGGATCTGAATTAGTGCTTGAAGGAGCCTTTAGAACAAACACCACCTTAGGTGCAGCCGATCATGATACTTCTGTAATTTCGGTTTATCCTAATCCTGCTCAAGATGCTATTTTTGTAAATAACCTAGACAATTTTAACATCGAAATATTTGATATTACTGGTAAGCTGGTACATAGCGCTAAAGAAGTGACAAAAGAGCAAGCGATTGGTATCGGGCATTTAGAAAACGGTGTTTATTTTGTAAACCTAGCAAGTAAAACCGTAACTTACACCACCAAATTAATAAAGAAATAATAGATTTAACGGCACCTAGCGTTTTTCTAGGTGCCTAAAAAAAACAAACTATGAAAAAAATTACCCTACTTTTTACCTTATTTTTGGCCAGCTTAACCGCTATGGCGCAAATTACAATCACCGACCCTGCACAAGGAATCACCATTGTAGACGGAGATAATTTTTCATTTTCTACCTTGGGTCAAAAAAATGCGGAGATACAATTAAAAATAACCAATAACGGCAGCAATACGGTAAACATAATGGCCGAGGTTACTCAAGTGACAAACTCAGATGGAACCAATCTTCAATTTTGTCTTGGTGACACCTGTTTTAACACAATTACAGCAGGAGCTACCTATCCGCAAAACGGAGCATTAACACTAGCACCAGGGGCATCTAACAATGATTTTGACCATTTCTTTAATTCTAATCCAGGAACTGATCCTAACCAACCTGTAGTTTATGGTTTTAGATTTTTTGAGGTAGATGCTAACGATAACGAAATCGGAGACATCCTTTCCTTTACCTATACTTATGATTCTTCTTTAAATACAAAAAATTACAACTTAAAAGATATGGGAGTTAACCTAATGGCCTCTACTTTTAAGCAAGAAATTAACTTTCATGCCCAAGAAATAGGAAAAGTTAGCCTATATGATTTAACGGGAAAAAGAATAGTATTTCAAAACTATCAAGCCGGACAAAACACTTTATTTTTAGGTGATTTAAAAAGCGGAGTTTACCTTTTAGGTTTTGAAACCAAAAATCAAAAAGCTACCTTAAAGGTGGTAAAAAAATAATTGATTATTAAAATGAATCATTTTAAAATACTCATCCTTGGTTTTTTAATTAGCCTTAGTTTTACAGGGTGTAAGGAAGAATATACCATTTTACCTTCTGAGGACCCTATTTTGCTAAGCACCAATAATGTCTCGAGTTTAATAGACAATAGCATTGTTTTTACGGCCACTAAAGGAGGAGAAGAAATCACAGCGCTCACTACTATTTATGTTAATGGTGAAGCCATTCAAGGCGACACATTTACATCAAATGAAACCGGTGAATATAGAGCCTATGCCACTTATGACAACTTAAAGTCCAATGAAGTTGTTTTTAATTACCACGATGGTAGCGAAATCAACTTTAAAAAGCGTGTACTTATCGAAGACTACACAGGTACTTGGTGCGGATATTGCACACGTGTAGCCAAGGCAATTGAACAAGTTTTCACGAGTACAGACAATGCCGTAGCAGTGGCCATTCACAGAGATAGCTCAAATCCGAATAGCGCTACTTATGATCCTTTTAATTATGATGCCAGTGTTTTAGAAAACTTATTAAATACACCAGGATACCCTAAAGGATTTTTAAATCGTACCATTTTGTGGAAAAACCCAGAAACCGAATATGTAAATCAAGTTCTTGATTTAACTCAAGGAGAAAACCCCAAATTAGGATTAGCCATCACCAATAGTTTAGCAAATAATCAGCTAAATATTGCAGTGAATGTAAAAAAAGCCAAAAATTTTGGAGATTTAAAACTCGTTGTTTATGTTTTGGAAAATGGTTTGATTTATGAACAGAAAAATTACACCACTTATTATAACGGCGTAAATCCTGTTCCAGATTTTGAACACAACCATATTTTGAGAAGCTGTTTAACCGATTTATTAGGAGACAGCATTCCTAAGGAAGAATTCATCAATGATGTGTATACCGTTAATTACGAAATAGCTGTACCAAGCAACGTGGAAAATTCTCAAAATATTGAAGTGGTAGCATTTGTAATTGATGAAAATGGAAAAGCCATTAATGTACGTAAAGCAAATTTAGGAGAAGATCAAGACTTTGAACAGATCTAGCCACACAACTTATAAAATGTTTCAAAAAAAAATCCGCTTTTTGTTCGAAGCGGATTTTTTTATTTTTTAGAATTTAGCTGTTTACTTGCCTAATTTTGTCAAGCGCCATTTGCTTTACAACGGCAAACTGCTCTTTTTCATCCATATTACTATTATCGATCAAAACTGCATCTTCTGCTTGTTTAAGCGGACTGTCTTCCCTATTACTATCGACATAATCACGTTCTTGAATATTTTTTAATACTTCGGCAAACTGAGCTTTTTCACCTTTAGCTTTCAACTCATCATAGCGCCTTTTAGCACGGGTATCCGCGGAAGCGGTCATAAAAATCTTAAGTTCAGCTTCGGGAAAAACCACCGTACCAATATCACGACCATCCATTACAATTCCTTTGTTTTTTCCCAATTCGAGTTGTTGCTTTACTTGCATTTTTCTAACCTCGGGAACAGCCGCAACCGCACTCACAAAATTGGAAACCCTTAAAGTTCTTATAGCTTCTTCTATATTCTTACCGTTAAGGTAAATTTCGCCATAGCCTTTATCCTCATTGAAGACAAAACTTAACTGAATGTCATTCAATTGCGCTATTAAACCCTTACTATCAAAATGTTCTTCACTTATAAATCCATTATTCATAGCGTAATAGGTTACCGCCCTATACATTGCACCTGTATCTACATAAATATATTCTAATTCTTTTGCGAGTTGTTTTGCAATAGTGCTTTTTCCTGTGCTTGAATGCCCGTCAATGGCAATGATAATCTTCTTCAAATCAATATTATTTTTCAAAGCAAAATTAGCTCTTTTAATTGAATTAAATTCGGCTTGACCCATTTAGATACCTAGTTTCAAATACCTAAGTATAGGTTAATACCTATTTTGCAAATCGATAATTAAGCCAAAGAAACTCGCATTTGCAGCGCTGCTAAACTGTGCGTAAGTATAACTGAGTCTGATTTTATTAAATTTAATGGATAAGCCTGCGCTGATTCCGGCGAAAGCTCTTTGGTCTAAAATTCGTAATTCTTCTCCCCTACGAAAACTATAACCTAGTCTTAGGTTAAAGCCGCTTTCAGGAAAAAATTCGGCACCTACAATGGTATGCCGTAATACATTATTAAAAAAACTAGGATCATCCTTGGTAACATTACCATTGAGATCGGTTTCATTTCGGTTAGAATTGCTAAAGGCTATATTCCATTCTTGAAGGTTCTCAAAAGTTATGTGCCAACGAACGGGAATGTTTGATGCGGTTTGCGAAATACCTACTATAAATTCAGTAGGTAAAGACTCTTGAAGTTCATGGTAGGTTGTAAATTGCGTGCCTAAATTTCGTAATGCTCCGGCAATCACCAGTTTTAAATCTTCATCATAATAGGTGATTCCCAGATCTATAGCTCCGCCCATCGAGGTGTATTGCTCTAGTTTAGAAGTAATTAATTTAAGATGGGCTCCTATGAAAAAATTTGTTCTCGGCAGGTTGTAGGCATAGCCAAAAGACAAGGCAGCTTCCCCACCGCTAAAACTACCAGTTGCATTCCCAAACTCATCGTAACCATCGAAACTTCCATAATTTATATATTGTATTCCTGTATGAAAAACTTGGGTTCTTCTATCGAATAAATAAGCATAAGAAGCTGAGCCATAATTTACATCGGCCAGGTAATTGATATAGTTTAGAGAAATTTGGTTATCCATTTCGGCATTAATCGCAGCGGGATTGTATAAAGCATCTGTAGGATCATAAGAATATCCTGTAATATTTTTACCTCCTAAAGCAGCTTGCTTGGGTGATGCCGATAGGTTTAAAAACTGATATGTTGCTTGTCCTCCTATTTGAGCCGAAAGACGCCAACCCAGTATTAAAAACAAAATAACCCCATATTTTTGCATAGGCGCAAATGTAAGTAATTATAGTATTTAACGTAGGTTTTCTCTAAATATTTTGCTTAACTGGTTTTGACGAGCACTAAAAAAAACACCCTCACTTAAAGACATAAATGTGGGTGTTTTAATTCAATGGCATTCCATTAAGCCTAAAAAACTTTAGGGTCTAAATAATCTGGTGTGCCGTCGTTATCGGTATCGATAAAATCAATTTCATCGGCAGTAATAATTCCGTCTTCATTAAGATCGTTTACTTCTATTTCATCGGCAGTAGGCACTCCGTCATTGTCATCATCAGGGTCATTGAAGTCAGGTATTCTATCGCCATCACTATCATCATCAAAAAACATATTGTTATTTTTATCTTCTAAATAAGAAGGAATTCCGTCATTATCATGATCCATTTGTTTTCCCGCATAAAGTTGGAAGGTAAACATAATAGGCTCATAGGCACGAATACTAGCACTAGGCGGTGTAGCATAATACCCTAGACCAGATGGAATAAAAACAGCTCCAATCCCATAATCATCGGTATAGGTAATGGTACCATCGTTATTTTCGGTAAAGTCAGAAGCTCCTCTAAACTCAATCAATCCCAACATAAAACCACGAATCACACTTCCATTTAAAGAGGTAGGCAAAGTAAATTCGACGGGATTTACACTACCATCAAAATTATCACCATTTAATCGATATCCAGCATAGCCTGCAATAGCGTTATCGGCAAAAGTAGGTTGATACGCCGTTTCGGCTCCTTTTCGCACTTGCAAATAATACAAGGTATAATTTACATCATTGGTTGTAATGGTTTTTGATTTTAACTCTGGTGAGTCGAATATAGAAACCTTATCGGCATTAGCTCCCGCTATGGTGTCAAAAACAATTTGTTTAAGGCTTGGATTATTTATGTCGGTACGCACTTTAAAATAATGCGTTTTTAGGTATTCTTCAATTTCCACACGATTTTCCTCGTAAACCTCTGCATAATCTCTCAATTTCACCTTACTGCCGCCGTCATCATCGGGGCTACACGCTGCAATTACTAAAAGGCAAGCAACACCCAGACCGTAGATCCAATTTTTTACTTTCATCATTTCTTAATTTTAAGCCTGCAAGATACAATTTTCTTTTATTTTTGTTTTTAAATACAAAATAGATTTATGCGAGTAGATAAGTATTTGTGGTGTGTTCGGTATTTTAAAACAAGAAGTATTGCTACGCAAGCCTGTAAAAAAGGCCACGTAAAAATAAACGGCGATGCATTAAAACCATCTCGTGAAGTTTACCCTGGAGATGAAATTGAAGTGCGCAAAAATCAAATTAATTATAAACTACGTGTGCTCGATTTACCCCCCTCACGTGTTGGAGCTAAGTTGGTTTCGATCTACGCCACCGATATCACACCAAAAGAGAATTTAGAAAAGTTAGATTTACTAAAATATAGCAAGGATTATTATCGCAAAAAAGGGACGGGAAGACCCACAAAAAAAGACCGTCGTGATATTGATGATTGGTTTGACCAACCCCAAGATCCAAATAAATTAACCGACAACGACCCTAATTTTAAAGAAGATGAAAACAGCCATTCTTAACCAACAAGAAATTGAATACAAAATAAGACGTATTGCATTTCAAATTTACGAGAGCAATTTAAATGAATCACAAATAATTCTGGCTGGTATAAAAAACAAAGGTTTTACTTTCGCCGAAAAAATTAAAGCTTGTTTGGAAGAAATAAGTGATATAAATATTCAGCTAGTGAGTCTCAAACTGGATAAAAAAAATCCGTTAAACGGAATTGAAGCCAGTATTTCCTCCTCAGAATATAAAAATGAGTCGGTTATAATTGTCGATGATGTATTAAATAGTGGTTCTACCTTGATTTACGCCGTTAATTTTTTTCTCGACCAACCGGTAAAAAAAATACAAACTGCCGTATTAGTAGATCGAAGTCACAAAAAATATCCTATTAAAGCAGATTTCGTTGGTTTATCACTGTCTACATCTTTAAGCGAAACGGTAAAAGTTAATTTTGATAGCCCTTACACGGCGTATTTATTGGAGTAATTGCATTAGTGCATTTATTGTATCGTCAAGGTCATTAGATGGTTTTAAACTAAAGTCAGCTTGTTGGTAATAATATTGGCGCTCAAACATATGCTTGCGAATAAAGTCTTCTAGGTCTTCTTCCTTATCTAAATGAGCAATCATTGGGCGTTTGGTTTTTTCTTCCCATAAAACATTCAACAGATAATTTAAATCTCGCTTAATATAGATACTCTTTAGGTTGGTTGTGTTTGCAATCAACTTTAAATTATTGCCGTAACAGGGTGTTCCTCCTCCCAAGGCTAAAACAAAATTATCTTGAGTTTTTAATAGTTCTTCAAGCATTTGATGTTCAAGTTTACGAAAAAAGATTTCTCCTCGGCTAGAAAAAATGCCGCTTATACTTTTTCCTACTTTTTTTTCGATCTCTAAATCTAAATCAAGGTATTTAAATCCTAACTCCTTAGCTAACAGCCGAGAATAATATGATTTTCCGCTGCCCATATACCCCATCAAAACTATTTTCATAAACACAAATTTTATTGAATTCTCTTTTTTTTTGAAATATATGAAAATTCTCTCATTTTTTTCTTGATAATTTGAATATTGATTATATATTTGCACCCGCGTTCAGGCAATAAAATATTGAAAAGATCTGGTAGCTCAGTTGGTAGAGCATCTCCCTTTTAAGGAGAGGGTCCTGGGTTCGAGCCCCAGCCAGATCACTTTTAAAGTTCTGATTTTTGTTGAGCTAAAGATTTACTCCAAGAATGGTCGTTTGACAATTTCAAAATAAATTATCAGCTAAATCGATCAAAGTAACCTGTAATAGGAATTGTTCTTTTTAAAGTTGTTATAATCAAATGTAACAATATTAAGATCTGGTAGCTCAGTTGGTAGAGCATCTCCCTTTTAAGGAGAGGGTCCTGGGTTCGAGCCCCAGCCAGATCACAAAACCCTGCTTTTTTAGCAGGGTTTGTTGTTTAAACGACAATTTACTGAAGTAAAATTATACAAAAGTATTTATCTTTATGCGTTTAAGCACTCTATTGCACCTTATAAATGCCCAGGTGCTGGAACTGGTAGACAGGCATGGTTGAGGGCCATGTGTTCATTAGAGCGTGTGGGTTCGACTCCCATCCTGGGCACAATAAAGATCTCTAATACCCTACAATATCTACATTATAATCCCATACTGATTAGATTTAGGGAAAGAATAGCCTTTTTTATTATGCAATAAAATATTTACCAATTCAAGAGATAGTAATACCTATCAGAGAGCCAAACTCGGGTTATTCCCTTTTTAGATCTGAATTGGATGCAAAATATTTTCACTCGTTTATTTCAAGATTTTCGTGCTATTAATTGATTTACCACGGATTATTAAAGCATAAAAAAACCGAGCGAATACTCGGTTCTTTTGTTTGCATTTTATATTCTTATGCTGCCGTATCTGGTGCCCAACTAGAGCACAACATTCCCTCTGCTGCTTTCTGCGGATGCGCACACGTTGGTCCCTCATAACGTAAACAAGTTAAACAATTTCGCTCGTTTTGAATTTCTGACTTCATATCAAACTGATCGCAAGTATAGTTGGCGCTCACTTTTACTTCATGAACTTTACACTGCATCGCATCATTTGCATTTTTACAATTAACGCAATTATTTCCCATTCTTATAGCTATAACATTAATTTTTTAAGATTATAACCAAATATAAGATGTATTTGATTTAGAAACAATATAAACAAAGGCGATCAAGTCCACAGGCACTATCTTAATTATTGAGGCAATTGTTCAGGTGCGGGCTCCCTATATATGGTAGAAGACAAACTTAATAGAAATGCTTCAAGTTGTTCTTGTTCTTTTGTGTTGAGATTTAGCGGCTTTAACAACTCCGATTTCACTGGAAAAAGACTGTCTTTTTGTTGTGCCTCATTCGGTTTTAAACTAACCATACCTGCATTATACATATTAATTATACCTTCTAAGTGCGGAAACAAACCATTATGCATATAGGGGGCGGTATGCGCTAATTCACGTAAAGAGGGCGTACGAAATTTACCCACATCTTCGGCCTTTTTAGTTACTTGGTACCTACCCAAATCTTCATATTTACGACCGTAATATGATAATCCTAAATCATGAAATTGCCCGTCAGAAAATAAGGGAGAATGATGACAATTGATACAACGCGCTTTAGTTCTAAATAAATGTAAACCTTGAACCTCATCATTGCTGAGTTGAGTGGTGTCACCTGCGATAAATCGATCAAATCTGCTTTTGCGACTCACAATACTTTTTTCAAAAACGGCCAGAGCCTCTAATAGTTTCTCACTACTGATTTCAGACTCCCCAAAAGCCTGCTTAAAATAAGGTACATAACCAGGTATTTCGCGAATAGATTTAACAGATACTTGCATATGCTGATTCATTTCAATGGGATTCTCCATGGCTTCCTGTGCTTGTTCCGCCAAGGTTTCAGCTCTTCCATCCCAAAAAAATGAAGAAACGTAGGCGATATTTAAAATAGACATGGTATTTCTTTCACCAGTAGCCCGATTATGACCGTGGGCTACCCGTTTTCCATCTGCCCAACCCAAATCGGGATCGTGACAAGAAGCACAAGCTATTTGTTTACTTCCCGAAAGCCTAGGATCATGGAAAAGCAATTTACCCAATTGCCTTTTAGCTTCGTAAAGTGAATCATCCTCGAATGTGGATAAGGGTGATAGACTTCCGATTTCCTGAAAATCTTGTACACTAGAGTCTACAAGAGCATCAGGCCATTGCGTGAAATCCCCGCTACCATAGCGTGTTTTTAATTCGATAACACTATAAGAACCTGATTTCGATTGCTTGTTTTGACATCCAAAGCAGGCAATCAATAGTATAATATATAAAATTCTTTTCATCGCATTAATAGGATAAGGTGATGCAAAATCCAACAAAGGAATTGATTTTATTATTCGCATCAAAATTTAAATAATCATCGGCTGGGTGGAGTGCCGTTTCTAGTGCGTACTGCAGACGCAATCTTAAACTTCTTTCGTCATCAATAGATCGAGTGTAGGCCGCGGTTAACCCGGTTAACAACCTATTAGTCCTCTCATAAGCATGATCGGGAAACACAACTTCATCTATAAAAGTTGTATTTTCTGTCACTTGCTGCCAGTCCAATTTTTGTTGTAAAGCGTGAGAATACAAGCTTTGTAAAGCAACAAATAAATTATGATTGTTTTTCTGATATATCGTACGACCTATTTCGATTTCTGTTACTAAAGTTTGTATTTCTTTATGCGTATAACCCAACAGGTCAATATATTCTCCTACAATCAAATTCATATTAGCTTGGGTTTGCCACAAAATACGCTTCCGCTCTTCTCTCAAAAGCTTTAAGTTTAAACCGATTTGTTCTTCGGTTAACCTAAAATTTTGCCCCCCAGCTTGTTCAATATAATTATCGCCTTGGGTATGTTTATAATGTAAACCCCATGAAGCATCTAGTTTATTACCCTCATAATCCGCTTGAATGCGCAAATTTTGTTTCTCTTTGCGATAGGCGTGACTTAATAAACTTTCATCATAATAAATCTGATTATTGGCATCAGCAGCATAGAGTTTACTCACACCAGTATGATAAGTATAAGCGCCAGAAAGCGCCCAACTAGTAGCTGAATATTGGTAGGCGAAACCCCAAGTTTTGGGTATTTCTCTTCGCAAATGTTTGAAATAAGAGTCATTAAAAGTCACCAAGCCATAACCCGAAGTAAATTGGGTGAAAGTATCAGGATATGCGGGCGAGTTTAAAGCATCATCTACATAAAGTGATTGGTGGTTTTCGGTTCTTCGTCCTATCCCTACTTGTGCTGCAATTTTATGCTTTCCTTGAGTGTAACCTAGGTGGGCATTCGCTTTGTAAAAGGCAGCGGTAATTTCGGGTCTTGGGTCTTGTAATCGGTAGGCCTGTTGATTCTCATAGGCTACATTCAAAGCAAAAGACCAATTTTTGCTTAACAAGTAACTTGCTCCTCCTGCTATTTGGTAGAATTGACTTTCCCAGTCGGCTTTTTTAGGCGCAAAGAAATAATGCGGATCTAACACAGGCCGGTTGGTACTGCGCTCTAAACCCAAAGTATAACCTAAATCTTTTTTAAAACTTTTGGTAAATAAAAATTTGCCATACAACCTCAACCGAGAATTAATCGCATACAGGCCTTTGGTATTAAAACGCCATTCGGTGTTTTTTAAGGGAGTTTGTACCCGTTTGAGTTGGCGTTTTTCTTGCACAAAAGCTACACTGCTTTGTGTAAAGTCTTTAAAACGATACTGGCTATACAGAAGAGGTTGCTCCAACAGGTTTTGTAAGCTGTTTTTATGGTAGGTGTTTTGACTTAAATCTATACTATCTTTAAGCTGTGCCCAACTTAAATTTGCCCAAAACGCCAACAGAAAAATAATACAACCTCTTTTGATTAGCATACTTTATTATTTAAAATCCTTTGGGGATAGCTTTATTCATCACTTTAAAATCCAGTGCCGAGTTGTTGCTGTCTTCTAAAATTATACGACCATTAACGGTAGTCTTAGTTTTACGCATAACACTTTGTGAGTTATATATACCATCTACGCTTATCGCGGAAGCATCTACCGTAGGAGGCAACATTTTTGGACGTTGAGACGAAGGGTTATAGTGCTGCAAATCTACTCCATCAATTAACTGAGCAACGGGTATTTGCAGGTAAAAATTAGTGTTATTTTCAATTTGAACCACAGAGGGATCGCTATAATTAGCATACGCTGCAAAATCTTGGTCATCTGCTCTAAAAATGGCAAAACTATCTCTCCCAAAACTATCTAACACAAAGTCTTTATTATTGCTAAAATAATTTTCTCTTCCCCAGAATGCTAAATTTACATCTTGCACTGCCGGGTTTTGAATATCCCACTGATAAGGCTGCTCACCAATGGCTACTCTAAAGTCTCCCAAATACACCTCAAATTCTGCCGAGCTTAAATCTACCGTAAGCGATGGATCGCCAATTTCTATAGGATCACCATTATTATCTACTAAAGGCTGTTTATGATTTAAGGCATTTTGAGCAATCACGAAGCTTTCACCTGGTTGTAAAGGGTAATCAGTCCCAGTACCAGGTATTTGCAATACATAATCTGCATAAACATAATCTGTGTTAGCTTTAATGCCCATGCTCATATCTATAGATTGACTCCAATCAAATTGACCAGTTGGTAGGGTGTAGGCTGCACTATTGGTTTTTGAACGCCCGTATAATTGCGCAACATATAAACCGTCTGCATAAATCACTTCGTTAGAATTGTTATAAATTTCGATAAATTGATCTCTAAAAAGCGCTCCATTTTTGGTGTCTGAACCGGCATAGTAAATTTGCTTGATTACTAAATCTCCTATTCTAGCGGCGTCTAAAGTTAAATTAACCGAAAGTGTATTGGCGTTAACAACAACATTTTCTTGACTGGCATTAAATATAACCTCATTGCCGCTTGGAGCATAACCAAAATTTTGCTCGAAAGCTTGCGCATCAAGCGTTAAACTAGCCGATACATTATAAGTACCGGGTATTACCGCTTCAAAGCTAGCTAAACCGTTACTGCCCGACGTGGCTTTATAGGCATCTCCTGTATTGGTATTGGTTAAAACTACCTCTCCTTGGTTTACAGGTTTCCCGTTAAAACTCTGATTGTCGTAATTTAAATACACCGCAAAACTTTGGGTTTGTAGTCCGCTTCCTCCAAAATCATCATCACTTGAGCAAGCACCTAAGCCTAATAGCACTAAAAGTGTAAAACCGAATTGAATTAATCTCATTGTTATTGATTTTATATTTGTTATTGTTTAAAATTGATATTCTATTTTAGTTCCAAATGAAAGCTGTACTACATCTGGATTGGTACGCTTCGCCAATTGACCATTTTCTATCACCAGCCGGGTTGGTTTTAGATCTAAGAAATTATTTACATAAAAACTAAAACGAAATCCGTTAAGGAAGTCTTTAGAAATACGCAAATGGTAGTTGTGATATACCTCGGTTTCCGGCTGAATATAACCTGCGTCTGGTTTTATAATGTCACCAAATAGATCGGTATTACTCTGCTCACTTGGTGTAATACTTACTTTATTTAACCGACTATCAATATAGGCATATGGATAGAGCGACGCTCCTCGCTGATAGTTATCGATTATTATATGCTCTGACCGAACGTTGATTAGCAAACCTATTTGTGGAATATGATAACTTAGGTTTCCTCCTAAATTAAGTTTCTCTCGATTTACAATTCCACGTTTATATAACCCAAATTGAATCGGCGTAGATGCATCTGATGATTTTACAAATCGGTCATTACCAGGAAAGTCTTGTGTGCGCACATAACTGGCTTGCAAACCAAAAGTTAGCTGCTTAAACACCAAAGACGGAAAATTAAGAAATGTTTCTACCCCATAGTCTTCCGACTCAAAAACATTAGCAATTTGTGACTCAGTATAGTAATAGGGCCGATAACCAGTGATTTGCAATTCTGGGTTTTGCAAGTCGCTATCATCAATAGCTACTTCGGCTAAATCACGACGCACGGCGTACGACTGACTGGAGATTCCTTGAAAAAGTTTGTTATAAAAAGCGGTGATATTTAGCGTAGCAAATCCAAATTTATAATCGGCACCTAACTCCGTTCTTAAACTACGCGAGGGTTTTACATTGGGGTTATCTTCGCGTTCTACAAAAGTTTGAATGGCGCCAATATTATACACACCAGGATACCTAAAATCGGCTAAGACCACATCATAATACCTGTAACCGGTATAAATTTGATTCAGCGAAGGAGCTTTGGCTGTAAGTCCAAGACCAGCTCTTAATTTTACTTTGTTAAAAATCAAAGCCGAATTTACCCGTGGAGATAGACTTAAATATTCATTTTGTAGATCGGCTCGCAATCCCGCCGTGATTCGCAGCGTTTTATCGGTGTAAAAACGGGTGAAATCATCTTCTAAGAAAAAAGAAATTTGTGATTCGGCTTGAACTTGATCGGCATAATTATAAGGTCTAAAAGCTGAAGAGCCAGAACCGGTCTGATTGGTAAACTGACTAATACTGGTTTTTGGCGAACCCAATCGACCTGCTCCTAAATTATCGCTTAAGCGATAGTTAAATCCAGCCGAAAGATTATGGGTACTGCTTAAATTGCTAATAGACTTATAAACCAAACCGGCAGCATAAAACGATAGCGGTTTTCCCTCTACCTCTTTAACAGAAGTATAACGAGGTGCGGTATAAACACCCTCATAAACCCCTTCGCGCGTTCCAAAACCAACCAATTTACCTCCGTTATTTACCGCTTTACTTTCGAAGCTATACTGCGAAGAAAAATTAAAATTAACATTGAAATCAAAATAATCTAGAAAAGCTTTAGGCTTAAAATGGTAGCTAAACCTATTGGTTAAACGCCAATCTTTTTGTTCGTTCTTTACTTTCTTTTCACTGCGCTCCTCTTTGTCATAATTTACATCATCTAAATGAAATCCGTATTGCAAGCTAAGCGAATTTTTGATGTTTTTCTCTTTATTGGCCCAACTCCACATCAATTGGCTATTCACTCTTCTATAATTGGTATAGGCTTCACGCGGATTTGCTTGTGCATCTAGGAAGCTAGTCGAAACGTTTAAGAAGCCTAATCCGCTAGGAAGCGTCAAACCTTTATTTATTCCATACTCTGTAGTACCTTCTCGCAAAGAAGCGTAGGCCAAATAAGGCGAACGCCCAGCTTTTTGATCAATTTTAATTAAACCCGAAGTAAGATCGCCATATTTAACCGAAGGAATCCCTTGTACCACTTCAATTTTTTCTATGTTCTGTGTAGCTATTTGCCTAAGATCTACTCCAAAATTAGCATTCGAAAAGGTGCCATTAAATCCGGTTCCTGCACGGTTATCGCCAAAGCCTAGATAGTTGGCCGCAAAAGGAGAAGCCATATTAGCCGTGTAACTCTGCATATTCTCATTATTGCTCAAAGGTATATCATCAACCACCACAGCAGTTCCAAAAGATTTATTACCAAAACCGTCATCTGAAACCGTATTGGGGCGCACCGTTCTAAAGGCAATGGGTTTAAATTCGTTTAAACTAAAATTGCTGATTTGCTGTCCTGGTAGCTGTTCTAAAACTTCATTAAGCGAGAAAGCTTGCACTTGATTTATGGCTTCCTCTTCAAAAAGAACCTCAGAAAAAGTATGACCTTTGGTAGCTTTAACCACAACCTCTTCTAAGCGCAAATTTTCATCTGCTAAAGAAATTTTAATATCATCTAGGCTATTTTTTGTATCAAACCAACGGGTAATTGTCTTTTTTCCTAATAATTGGAATTGCAATTCTACCCGCTTTAATTCACCTACCCCAATACTAAAATTACCTTCCTCATCGGTTAATACCCAAGTATTGGTGGTTAAATTGATAACGCTTACATAAGGTAACCTCTCTAAGCTTTCCGCATCTTGCACACTACCCGTAATCCTTTGCTGAGCAAACACACTGATAGGCAATAAAAAAAACACAATAAAAAACCGCAAATCTATAAGTTTTCTGTTTTTGCGATGCAAAACTAATTAATTAATTTTATTTAGACTTAAAATAAATAATATAATTTAACCAGTACCCAATATACTATTGGTGTAAGCTTTCGCTAATCCAATAGCTTAACACTAGGCTGTTTTTCAATCGCTTAATAGCAGAAAAAAGAGAAACAAAGTATTATTAAAAATTTTGTTTAATGATTTAACTTTTTATTTAAACAAAAATAAACTAAGTTTGTTTAGCTTTGACAGTAAGTTACAAGAGTTATGGAATATGTAAAAAACGAATTCAACATCAAGGATTTAGAAGCCCTTAGCGGAGTTAAGGCGCACACTATCCGGATTTGGGAAAAAAGATACCACATCTTAAAACCCGAACGAACCGATACCAATATAAGGGTTTACGACACAAAGGCCTTACAGCGCTTGTTGAATATTGCATTCTTAAATGAGAACGGATATAAAATATCTCGAATTTCAAAGCTTAAAAATGATGAAATAGATAAACTCACCCACGAAATTAGAACAGCTAATAATGCAGAGAATAGAGCTATAAAAGCTTTTTTTGTATCCATGTATAATTTTGACCAAAGCCTTTTTCTAAATACTTACAATGCGCTGCTTGAAAAAATGACTTTTCAAGAAATTTATGAAGAGGTATTCATCCCTATGTTAAAGCAAATAGGTGATTTATGGCAGACCAATACGGTAAAACCAGCGCATGAACATTTTATCTCGCATCTTATCAGGCAAAAACTATTCAGCAATATCGAAAAATTGCAAGTCGAGCCTGCATTTAATAAAGAAAAAGTCTTTATCTTATTCTTGCCCAATAATGAAATACACGATATTGGCCTGCTCTATCTACAGTATTCCTTGCTTAGCTTAGGTTATAAAGTAGTATATTTAGGGCACTCTATTCCTTTAGAAGACTTAACCAGTTTTGCGAGCCAAGACAAATCGGTTTATTTTGTGAGTGTTTTTACCATAAAACCTGAAAGTCCAGAAACTTACCTTAAAGAGTTTTATGATAAGATACTAGCTAATGTAGATTCCAATCGTTTCCAATTAGCATTACTGGGCTTAAAAACAAAAGCGTTAAATATAGAAGATTTACCGCCACAAATAAACATTTACGAAAATCCAACTACATTTATACGCTCCATTTAATGAAAAAAAATATATCTATAATAGGCTCAGGTTTTGCCGGTTTGTCCGCCGCTTGTTATTTAGCTAAAGCAGGACACAAAGTGCAGGTTTGTGAAAAAAATAAAAGCATTGGTGGCCGAGCTCGTCAATACAGAAAAGACGGTTTTACTTTCGACATGGGACCAACATGGTACTGGATGCCTGATGTATTTGAACGTTTTTTTGCTGATTTTGGTAAACAACCTAGTGATTATTATGAGTTGATTAAACTAAGTCCCGCCTACAGTATTTATTTCAGCCAAAATGAGCGAATTACAATAGGAGATACACTTGATAAAATCTATGCAGAATTTGAACGTATAGAACCAGGAAGTGCTAAAAGTCTGGCTAAATTTATTGAGTCAGCCCAAGATAATTATAATATTGCTATTAAAGATTTAGTATATAGACCAGGAGTATCTCCTTTAGAGTTAATCACTCCAGAGACAAGCCTAAAAATCGGTCAGTTTTTTAGCACCATTTCCAAACAGGTGCGCAAGCGTTTTAAAAATCCGCAGTTGATTCAGGCATTAGAATTCCCAGTTTTATTTTTAGGAGCCAAGCCAAGCGACACACCCGCTTTTTACAACTTTATGAATTATGCCGATTTGGGTCTAGGTACTTGGCACCCCAAAGGTGGAATGTTTGAAGTAATAAGAGGAATCGCCCAATTAGCTCAAGATTTGGGTGTTAGCATTCATACCGATTCGAATATTAGTAAAATAGAGGTCGATGAACAAAACCAAGTGAAAGGCTTAGTTTGTAACGAAGCATTCATTCCTTCCGATATCGTTCTAAGTGGTGCCGATTATCACCACACCGAAAGCCTTCTCGATACAAACTATCGCCAATACAGTGAAAAGTACTGGTCTAAAAAAACATTTGCACCCTCCTCCCTACTCTTTTATGTAGGTTTCGATAAAAAATTAAAGAATGTAGATCATCATACCTTATTTTTCGACGTAGATTTTAAAGCGCACGCTTACAGTATCTACGATAAGCCTAGTTGGCCAGAAGAACCCCTGTTTTATGCTAGTTTCCCATCTAAAACCGATAAGGTGGCTGCACCCGAAGGCCAGGAAGCAGGTATTTTCTTAATCCCACTGGCACCGGGAATTGAGGACAATGAACAACTACGCGAATCTTATTTTGATAAGATTTTAAGTAGATTTGAAAAAATAACTCAACAAAAAGTTAAAAAAAATATTATATTTAAAACAAGTTATTGCGTAAATGATTTTGTAAACGATTACAATTCATACAAAGGGAACGCTTACGGGCTAGCCAATACTTTGCTGCAAACAGCATTTTTAAGGCCCAAACTCAAAAGCGCTAAGGTAAACGGACTTTATTTTACAGGGCAACTAACCGTTCCAGGCCCAGGGGTGCCGCCCTCTTTAATATCGGGTAAATTAAGCGCAGAACTTATTGATAAAAAAAATTAATATGAAAGCATTATTCGACCTTGTTTCTCATAGATGTAGTAAAGCTGTTACCGAAAGCTACAGTACCTCATTTTCTATGGCTACGAAACTACTAGCACCAAGTATTCGCCAAGATATTTACAATATTTACGGATTTGTGCGCTTTGCCGATGAAATCGTAGATTCTTTTCACGATTACGATAAAGCCTTTTTATTTGAGCGTTTTGAAAAGGATTTGCAAGATGCACTCGAACATAAAATAAGCCTAAACCCTATTCTCAATGCCTTTCAAGAAACGGTTTTTCGCTATAATATTCAACCCGAATTATACCAGGCTTTCATGCGAAGTATGAAAATGGATCTCACCAAAAAGCAATACCATACACATCAAGAGTATCAAGATTACATATATGGTAGCGCAGATGTAGTAGGTTTAATGTGTTTAAAAGTTTTTGTAAAAGGTGACGAAAAAAAATACAACCAACTCAAAGATGATGCGATGCGTTTGGGCTCAGCTTTTCAAAAGGTAAACTTTTTAAGAGATCTAAAAGCCGATCACGAAGACCTCAACCGTACTTACTTTCCAGAAACTAATCTTAACGAGTTAGACGAAGCGAGTAAACAAAAAATAATTCAAGAAATAGAAACCGATTTTGCCAACGGCTTACGCGGGATTGTTAAGCTTCCCGTAGAAGCTAAATTAGGAGTCTATACGGCCTATATTTATTACTCGAAATTATTAAGTAAACTAAAAAATACACCATCTTTGCAAATAAAAGAAAAGCGTATACGTGTTTCTAATTATCAAAAATTTGGATTAATGGCACAAAGTTATGTGTCATACCGATTAAAACTTATTTAATTATGCAAGTATTATATTGGATATTAATATTTATCGCTACTTTTTTCTTTATGGAGTTTATGGCTTGGTTTACCCATAAATATATAATGCATGGCTTTTTATGGAGTCTTCACAAAGACCACCATCAAAAAGACCACAGCCATTGGTGGGAACGCAATGATTTATTTTTTATTTTTTACGCTCTAGTTAGCATAGGTTGTTTTTTGCTTTGGCGCTATGAAGACATTTGGTTTGCACTGCCCATTGGTTTAGGCATTTTTGCTTATGGCTTAGCTTATTTTACGGTACATGATATTTTTATTCATCAACGTTTTAAAATGTTTCGAAATGCCAATAACTGGTACGCTAGAGGCATAAGACGTGCGCACAAAATTCATCACAAGCATTTAGGTAAAGAAAAAAGTGAAAACTTTGGAATGCTAATCGTACCTTTCAAATATTTTAAAAAATAAATTACTTCAAGGCATCAATGGCTTATGCTCAATACTGGCTTTCATTATGTAATTGTTGGTGCAGGATGTGCAGGACTACAACTTGCCTTAGCTTTGGCTGAAGAAACCCAAGCAACAAATAAGAAAATAGCTTTAATCGATAAGCGTAGGCCCAGTGAAAACGATAAAACCTGGTCATTCTGGGAGGCTGGGCCAGGGCAATGGGACCCAATTCTTACTTCCTCCTATTCTCAGGCTTTTTTTAAAGCCCCCAAGACTAAATTAAAGTTAGAATTGCCTCCGTATACTTACAAAAGTCTTAACGCCAAAGATTTTTATGATTACGCTTTTAAAAAACTGCAAACCTACTCTCATCTTATTTTTTTAAAAGAGGAGGTTATTGGTATTAACGAAAATAGAAAAGAAGCTCTTGTCACCACCGCTTTAGGAAGTTACCCCTGTAGCCACGTATTTGATAGCCGAATTCCTGCGGCTTTTTACAACCAGAAACGTTACCTAAAAATTCAGCAGCATTTTAAAGGAATACGCGTGAAAACAAAACAACCCATTTTTGACACCAAAGTTTTCACGATGATGGACTATCGCTTATCTTATCCAGACAGTACTAGCTTTATGTATGTGTTGCCTTATAGCCCAAATGAAGCTTTAATCGAATTTACCTTTTTTAGTCCGTTTACAGTCAAAGAAAGTGTTTACGATCAATACAACCGAGAATACCTAAAGACCTATTTCAACCTAACCGATTTTGAAATTTTAGAAACCGAAACGGGCAATATTCCGATGAGTAATTACCCTTTTCATAAACACCACACGAGCCGCATCACAAAAATCGGCACCGGAGGGGGTTGGGTGAAATCCTCTAGTGGTTATTCTTTTAAAAATACCGAAAAAAAAGTCAAGCATATAATCAAAAACATCCAGAAAGATAGACTTCCTTCTTATGGTCTTTACAGTAAAAAATATAACTTTTACGATACTATATTTCTAAAGGTTTTACATGATAACAACCATTTAGGTCCTTGGTTATTTACTCAATTTTACACAAAAAATTCTGTACCCACTATGTTTCGATTTTTAGATGAAGAAAGTCGATTTAAAGAAGAGTTTAAAATTATGCGAAGTCTTTTTAGCTGGGCATTCATCAAAGCTTTTTTTCAAACCCGCTTTTGATCAATCGGATAATAATTGATCTAGAATATTTCTTGTTTTATCGCTGTTCCAACTTGCCGCTCCTGTTTTTTCTAGCACGATCTTCCCTGATTTATCTATAAAAAAAGTCGTTGGTAAAGCATTGCTTTGTAAATTAGTAGGAGGCTGACTTTGCGGATAATATACAGGCATGCTATAATTGTGTTTATCCACAAAAGCTTTAACCTTACTCGCATCATCTTGGGTAATAAAATAAAAACGTACACGATCTTTATAAGCAGTGTACAAGTTTTCAAAATCGGGCATTTCGGCTACGCAAGGCGGACACCAAGTTGCCCAGTAGTTTAAAACGATAACCTCTCCTTCAACCTCTTTCAAGTTATGCATTTGTCCATTTGCATCGCGCAAGGTCCAAGAAAAAGATTCTAAGCGCTTTTGGTCAGCGGCATCTTTCATACTCGGACTAAAAGAAATAATTCGGTTTACCGTAACCATAATAGGCATTCGAGTTTGCGGAATGATTAGTAAAATCAAGAACAACCCAAATAAAATACTACTCCAGTGTTTTTTAAGAAACTTCATTTTTAGGTTTAGTCGATTATATACCTTAAAACTAACAAAAAAGCCCCTGAAATCAGAGGCTTTCTTAGATATTTAAATAGAATTTCTGGCTTAAGCATTCATCTTCTTAATCAAGTTAAGCGCAGAACCTTCTTTATACCATTCGATTTGATTCTCGTTGTAAGTATGATTTGCTTTTATCACATCTTTAGAACCATCGGCGTGTACTACTTCAATGGTTAACGGCTTGCCCGGTGCAAACGATTCTAAATCCGTAAAGTTAAAGGTATCATCTTCCTGAATTAAATCATAATCGGATTCATTGGCAAAAGTGATTCCCAACATACCTTGTTTTTTCAAGTTGGTTTCGTGAATACGGGCAAAAGATTTTACCAATACTACATAAACTCCAAGATGTCTAGGCTCCATTGCTGCGTGTTCACGTGAAGAACCCTCACCGTAGTTATGGTCTCCTACTACAACGGTAGGAATACCTGCAGCTTTGTATTCACGTTGGGTATCGGGAACACCACCATACTCACCCGTTAATTGATTTTTAACAAAGTTGGTTTTCATGTTAAAGGCATTCACAGCACCAATCAAACAGTTGTTTGAGATATTATCAAGATGCCCTCTAAAACGCAACCAAGGTCCGGCCATAGAGATGTGGTCTGTAGTACATTTACCATGTGCTTTAATTAACAATTTAGCACCGGTGATATTTTTACCGTCCCAAGGCTCAAATGGTGTTAACAATTGTAAACGCTCAGATGTTGGCGCCACTTTAACTTCTACCGAGCTACCATCTTTACGAGGTGCTACATAACCCGGATCTTCAACATCAAATCCTTTAGGAGGAAGTTCTAATCCTTTTGGTTCTTCTAGCATTACCTCTTCCCCATCTTCATTGATTAGTTTATCGCGTGTAGGATCAAAATCTAATCTTCCCGAAATTGCAATTGCGGCTACCATTTCTGGCGAACCTACAAATGCGTGGGTATTTGGGTTTCCATCGGCACGTTTTGAGAAGTTTCGGTTAAACGAGTGCACAATAGTATTTTTCTCTTCGCCCTTACGGTCGCTTCTATCCCATTGCCCAATACAAGGTCCGCAAGCATTGGTAAAGATGGTTGCATCTAAATCTTCAAAAATTTGAAGCAATCCATCGCGCTCAGCCGTATAACGAATTTGCTCTGATCCTGGGTTGATTCCGAAATCTGATTTTGCTTTTATGTTTTTATCTACCGCTTGTTTAGCAATCGAGGCGGCACGAGTAAGATCTTCATAAGAAGAGTTGGTACAAGAACCAATAAGTCCCCAATCTACTTGAATAGGCCAACCATTCTTTTGCGCCTTCTCGCTCATTTCTGAAATAGGAGTAGCTAAATCTGGAGTAAATGGTCCGTTTAAATGCGGCTTAAGCGTTGACAAGTCAATTTCGATAACTTCATCAAAATACTGCTCTGGGTTCGCGTAAACTTCGTCATCTCCCGTCAAGTACTCACGCACTTCGTTCGCAGCATCGGCCACGTCATCACGATTAGTTGCGCGCAAGAAACGCTCCATAGAGTCATCGTAACCAAAGGTTGAAGTAGTTGCTCCTACTTCGGCTCCCATATTACAAATGGTTCCTTTTCCTGTACAAGACATCGCCTTAGCACCCGGACCAAAATATTCTATAATCGCACCAGTACCTCCTTTTACGGTTAAGATACCGGCTACCTTTAAAATAACATCTTTAGAGGCCGTCCAACCGTTTAATTCACCGGTTAACTTTACCCCGATTAATTTAGGGAATTTCAACTCCCAAGGCATTCCTGCCATTACATCAACAGCATCTGCACCTCCAACACCAATGGCTACCATTCCTAGTCCACCAGCATTTACCGTATGTGAATCGGTACCTATCATCATTCCACCAGGAAAAGCATAATTCTCCAATACCACTTGGTGAATAATACCAGCCCCTGGTTTCCAGAAACCTATGCCGTATTTGTTTGAAACCGACTCTAGGAAATCAAAAACCTCATTACTGGTTTCATTGGCACGTAGTAAATCTTTTGCGGCTCCCTGTTTAGCTTGAATTAAGTGATCACAGTGCACCGTAGTAGGCACCTCCACCTTCTTTTTACCCGCTTGCATAAACTGCAATAAAGCCATTTGTGCCGTTGCATCCTGACAAGCAATACGGTCTGGTGCAAAGTTTACATAATCGGTTGCTCGCTTATAAGCCGTTGTAGGCTCTCCATCCCAAAGATGGGCGTAAAGTATTTTTTCTGAAAGCGTTAAGGGTTTACCCACAATCTCACGCGCTTTGTCTACACGCTCTGCGATTTGGTTGTAAACCTTTTTAATCATATCAATATCGTATGCCATAGGTTTAATTGTTTTAAAGTGCTGCGAAAATAAGCAATTCCTATCAAATTAAAAAATAACTAGGCTTTTTAGCTTTTCTCAGAAAAATAAGCAACAAAATCAAGAAAACCTTACTTAAAACGAGTCTAAATAAGGTTTTTTACTTAAAATTTAGCAGTATGAAAATTTTAATCGACAATCTTACGATTCTATTAAAAATAAGGATAAAAACTTAACATAAAATCAATTTGTAATACTTACAGTAGTTCAGCGATAATGCGTTCTTCGGTAAATCCTTCTGCTTCGGCTTTGTAATTTTTAATGATTCTATGTCGCAATATTCCGGTGGCAACCGCTTTAACGTCGGCTATATCGGGCGAAAACTTGCTTTTACTTGCGGCATGGGTTTTCGCAGCTAAAATTAAATTTTGTGAGGCACGTGGACCAGCACCCCAGTCTACATACTCTTTTACCAATGCGGGTGCAAATTCTCCAGCGGGTCGGGTTTTACCTACCAGTTTTACCGCATACTCTATCACATTGTCGGCAACTGGCATCTGCCTTATAAGATTTTGTAACGAAGCGATTTCATCGGCATTAAATAGCGCTTTAATATTTTCTTTACGGATAGTAGTCGTATTCTTTACCACGTTTACTTCTTCCTCATAGCTAGGATATTCTAACAATATAGAAAACATAAACCGGTCTAACTGAGCTTCTGGTAAAGGATATGTTCCCTCTTGTTCTATAGGGTTTTGGGTAGCTAAAACAAAATAAGGCAAGGGTAAGGCATAACTTTTTCCGGCCACGGTAACATGCTTTTCTTGCATTGCTTCTAGCAGTGCAGCTTGGGTTTTGGGTGGGGTTCGGTTGATCTCATCTGCCAAAACAATATTGGCAAATACCGGCCCTTTGATAAATTTAAATTGACGTTTTTCATCTAATAACTCTGCACCTATAATATCACTCGGCATTAAATCGGGTGTAAACTGTACCCGTTTAAAATCAAGCCCCAAAGCTTGCGAAATGGTTTGTACCATTAGGGTTTTTGCCAATCCAGGTACACCGATTAACAAAGCGTGACCTCCAGAAAAAACCGACCATAATATCTGATCAACAACTTTCTCTTGACCTACGATTACCTTGGCGATTTCGCTTTTTAATTCTTGGTATTTAGCTACAAACTGTTTTAGTTTTTGAACTTCTGTCATATTTTATTGCTTTAACCAGTTACTTTTAAAATCGCATTGCTTGTAGTCATCGCTAATTTTGATATAGGTATCCATAATCTTTTCACGCTGCCATTTTTCAATCGATTTCAATTGTTTTTCGCGTAAAGCAAGCTCTTTAATTTTGGTGTAGTCTTGGGCATAATTTGCCAAGTGCTCCTCATGTTTTTTATTAACCGTTACTAATTTAAAGAATTTAGTTCCGGTTCTTGTTTGATCCATTAAAACGGAAGAAACTTCCCCCTCTTCCAAATTGTTTACCTGATCGTAAATAAGCGGATCGATATCGGTCAATTCAAAACGGGTATCCCCCGATTTTGGATTGATTAATTTACCTCCATCTCCTTTGGTTTCCTTTTCTTCAGAATATAAACGTGCCGCCTCGTCAAAAGTAATTTCATTATTTACAATTTGCGTACGAATACTATCGATTTTCTTGCGTGCCGCTTGCACGGTTTCTTCGGTTACCTGAGGTATTAAGATAATATGTCGAATATCCAGCACCTTCCCTCTTATCTTATCTAACTGTACAATATGGTAGCCAAACTCGGTTTTAAACGGCTTACTTACCTCGCCTTCTTGCAAACTAAAAGCCACTTGCTTAAAGTCTTTATCTAAAGGATCATTACGGGTAATACTCATTTGCCCTCCACGCATACTGGTTCCGTCTTGAGAATACAATACGGCCTTGGTTGAAAAACTAGCTCCGTTTTCTACAATGTCGGTTCGCATTTCATTTAAACGGTCAATTACCTTTTGCTTTTCGCTTTGGGGTACTTCGGGTTTAATTACCAAATGTGCAATTTCTACCTCATCGCCAAACAAAGGGCGTTCGTCTTCAGGAATAGAGTTAAAAAAGCTACGCACTTCTTCGGGGGTTACTTCCATCTCGCCAACAATTTTATCTTGCATACGGCTACTTAAAGTACGTTCTTTATTGATTTTAAAAAGTTCCTCGCGTAAATCAGCTTCGGTATCTTTGCGATAAAAAGCCAATACTTTCTCAATATCGCCCACTTGGGCCATCATACGATCTAACTGCTGATCGATCATCGCGTTAATTTCATCGGCGCTTACCACGATGGTACTGTCTAGCTGAGCGTGATGCGCATAGAGCTTATTCTCCATTAATCGTCCTACCAATTGGCAGTCGTTAATCTGGCTCATATCCATACCTTGGGTTTTGGCATCGGCCTTCATCTTTAAAATATCACTTTCTAAAATCAAGTAATCTCCCACTACGGCAGCAATTCCATCCGCTTTAAAGCGCTGAAAGGTTTTCACCGAATCGGCTTGTTGAGCGAGTAACAATTGCTCTTCCTCGCCGGTGATTACCAAAGTACTGTCTTGTGGTGTGGTTTGCCCCCAGGCAGTTGCCAGAAGACCTAGACAAAACACCATGCTGCTAATAAAACTCTTCAAATTTTCTATTTTTAATTGCATTATCTATAATTTCTTTTTCTAATTCATCGGCCAGCTTCAACTTGCGTTTGTTGATTAAAATTTGTTTAATCGTCGGCTCCACATATTCTACCGGAGCCAATTCATTCCGGGCTTTAAAGTCTTTAATTTTCACTAAAAAGACGCTGCTCGAGTCTTCAAGTTGCAAAAGTTTGGCTTGATTTTCTTTTATTTTTTGCTCATCGAGCAAAGGTACATCTTTTATCACATCTGCTAAGTTATACCAAGTAGAATCATTAAATCTAAATTTTAAATAAGTGATGGCCTGATCTTGAATATCGATTTGATCATCAAGATTAAACCGATCAAAATTCTTTTTCAATTCTTTGGTGTTCTTAAAGTCCAACGGAATTTGAATATATCGCAAGCGCACTAAATTCTGATTGAGCTTAAAGTTTTCCTTATTCTCTTGGTAATAATCACGAATGGCTGTTTGGCTCACCGTAGTGTCTATACGTTGCCCTATGAGCATACTCTTATAAGCTTCACTGTATAGATTTATTTTATACTGCTCTACCAATCGGTTAAACTCTTGTTGTTTTTCTTGAGATAGATTTATCTTCGCACGGTGCAGCAACAATTGCTCAGTGGCCCAATCTTTTACATAATTGCGCAAAAAAATTACACTATCTTCACCAGTTAATTGCTTAGGCATTAAATCTAATACTTGCTCTTCATACAAGTAGTTGTCATATACCTTGGCCAGTGGCGCCTTTGATTCTGTAGGAACCAAAAGATCACACTGCACCAAAAATAGCGACAGTAAGCCAAGCGAGCTTAAGCGGATTTTATTTAAGTTCTTCTTGTAATTTTTCAAAAACCGACTGATTAATGGTTATATTATTTTCGGCGCGCAACTGGGCAATCCAATTTTCTTCCAACTGGCTTTGGTACGCATTAGCTACTTCTCCTCTAATTTCGGCCAAAGGCGGTATACCGGCCGGCTTCACCTCTTCTATCCATAACCAAACATATTGCCCGTTATGTTTATAAATTTTACTACTGCCTTGTTTTGGTTTCAACTTAGTAGGTATTTGCTCATCCTTAAGCGAGTAGCGACCCTGATCAAATAAAAGATTTTGCGCTTTAAAACGCTGCCTTAAAGCCGAGGCATCTTCTGGATTTTTCGACCAGGCTTTGCGTAAATTTCTAAGTGTTTTTTTATCTGTTCCAGAGGCTATAGTCGCTCTAAATTCTGCCGGTTTTTTAAAATCACTTGCGTGTTGCTCATAAAACGCTCGTAAACCAAGCGAATCCTTATTGCTTGCCTCCCATACTTTCTGCTGCATCAAATCAAACAAAAGCAAACCGTTTTTGTACTCTTCTATAATACCAGCATACTCTGTATTATACTCATCTAAATGTTCTTTATAATAGCGTTTCTTTTCAAGCTTAATGTAGTTTTTAAGCAATTGTTTTACCCATTGGTTTTTAACAAATTCATTTCGTGGCGTTTTCACTTGGTTAATCACTAAGTAGCTAAAGAAATTCGCGTAGGTTTTGGTTTCTTTAGGAAATTTAACCACAAAATCTTCGGGTAGTTTTTCGCTTAAAGCGGATTTGTCTTTAGTAGTGAAAAAATCTTCATCAATAAAATTCATAAAGAAAGTTAAGGCTTCAGGGTTCTCTTCTACCTCAATAGTCGAATCAATTTTTTTAATGATATCGGCATCTATCATCTGTGCGCGTACATCTTGTTGCACTTGTCTTGCCAATTGATCTTTCATATCGCTATACGGCAGTAAATCTTGCTTAAAAATAAGCTTAATCAAGTGCCAACCAAATTCGGTTTTTACCGGATCAGAAATAGGATTTTCTTCGCTCAAAGCAAAGGCAGCCTCTTCAAACTTAGCGCTCATCAAACTAGCTTTTTCAAAGGCTTTTAATTCTCCACCATTTGCAGCGGTATTGGTATCTTCGCTGTATTGTTTAGCCATATCGGCAAAACTTGCCCCTTGTTTAATACGATCGGCAATGGCTTTAATCTTTTCTTCGGCATCTTGCCCTCCTTCTTTATCGGTAAGCATAATGTGAGCCACTTTTACACGCCCGCCAGCCTCGCGTTTTCCCGTTAAATGAATCAGGTGATAACCAAATCGGGTTTTTACCGGATCAGATACTTCCCCTACAGGCGTAGCATAGGCCGCCGTCTCAAAAGGGTAAATCATTTTAAAGGGCCCGAACCATCCTAGCCGACCTTGGTTCTCGGTTACACTAGGATCATCTGAATATTTCAAAGCAGCCGCTTGAAAACTCATCCCCTCGTCTATTTCTTTCTTTATAGCCACAGCACGCTGGTAAACTGCCAGTGAGTCTTTTGCTGTGGCATCTTTTGGCCACTGTAATAAAATATGTGATGCTTCAAGCACGTGCTGCTTACGCTTGTAGGCCTCTTTTACCAACTCTTCTGTAGCGGTGGTATTGCGCATAAACTTATCGGCCAATTGCATGCGATAAATATCAAACTCTGCTCGATGACTTTGCAAAGTGTCTAAGTGCAGGGCGTAGGCTTCGTTTAATTTTAACTTATAATCAATAAATAAATCTAAGTACGATTGCGCATCCCTATCTTCTGGATCTAACAAATCAAGGTTTTTAGAGAACACTCGTTTAAACTCTTCGGCCATTACCGGCTCATCGTTAATTTGAAGTAAAACTTGTTCTTGGTCTTGAGCCCACACTACACTAGCAAAGCTTAAAAAACAAAGTAAAACGATTTTTTTCATGATTTCTTTATTAATTCGCCCAAAAATAACAATTCTATAGCGTTAAACAAGCATAAATAAAACGCATAAAATAGAAAATTGATATCTTAGCTACCAAAATATTTTTAGCCCATCGATTATGAAATACAAAATTGAAATAAAGGTAGCGGTTCCTCGCCACGTTTTTATCGAAAAAATGGATTCGATAGAAAATTTAAAGCACTGGCAAGAAGGATTGCTAGAAGCTAGTCCGATTACCGAGGTTCAAGGCGAAGCAGGCAGTAAAATGAAACTGCGCTACAAAATGAATAATCGTGAAATTGAAATGGTCGAAGAAATCATCAGTATTAAGCTTCCCGAATCCATGACAGCCGAATACACCACTCGAGGGGTAAAAAACATTCAACACAATACATTCGTCGACAATGCCGATGGCACCACTACTTGGATAGCCGATAACGAATTTATTTTCTCGAGTTTAGCATTGAAAGTCATGGGATTTTTGATGCCCAAAGCTTTTAAAAAGCAAAGCTATAAATACATGGAGGCTTTTAAAAATTTTGCCGAAAACGGCACCAGTTTAGTAGAAGAAGCATGAGAAACTTAGAACTAATTTGGGACTTCCGCGGTCCTGATGCCGAAAAAACTGCACAGCACCACCTGGTTCATCTAAAAGAATACAACCAACGAGAAAATTTAGGGCTAAGTGTTTTTAAACAAGTACAAATCAACCCTATGCATTGGGAGGCTTATTTGGTTTGTCCTGAGTCGTTAATGATTCGTTTACGCGACGCACTGAAACCTCACCGAGCAAGGCTACATCAAGCTTAATTAGCATTTACTACTTTTTGGAGACTATAGCAATTAAGCTAAAGTTTATGGAAGACTCGCCTTTAGCATCAGCAATAAAAAAATCCCTTGCGGTATTAAGGCAAGGGATTTTTATTTTATCAGCATTAGGCTTTCTCCTAGCTGGTCAGATACATTTTTCTACGCGCATATAAATCATAAAAAGCATCATCGCGTAAGCTATCGATAAACAAAATACTCTCTCCAGTACTCTTCATTTCTGGCCCTAGTTGTTTGTTTACATTTGGGAATTTGTTAAAAGAGAACACCGGTTGCTTGATGGCATAACCTTCAAGTTGCGGATTGAAATCAAAATCGGTGACTTTCTTCTCCCCTAACATTACTTTTGCAGCATAATTCACATAAGGTTCTCCGTAAGCCTTAGCGATAAATGGTACGGTTCTCGAAGCACGCGGATTGGCTTCAATAATATATACCTCATCGTCTTTTATAGCAAATTGAACATTGATTAAACCAACGGTTTTAAGCGCTAGAGCAATTTTCTTGGTGTGGTCTTTTATCTTTTGAATAACCAAATCACCTAAGTTAAAAGGAGGTAGCAGTGCATTTGAATCTCCACTGTGAATACCACAAGGCTCAATATGCTCCATAATTCCTATAATATACACATTTTCGCCATCACAAATAGCATCCGCTTCAGCTTCAATTGCACCATCTAAATAATGGTCTAATAAAAGTTTATTATTAGGTATGCTACGCAATAAATCCACTACGTGCTGCTCTAATTGTTGTTTGTTAATGACAATCTTCATTCCTTGACCTCCCAGTACATACGAAGGACGCACTAAGATAGGAAAGTTCAACTCATCGGCTAAAGCCAAAGCCTCATCGGCTGTTTCGGCAGTGCCAAACTCAGGATAAGGAATGTTGTTCTCTTGTAATAATTTAGAAAAACTACCACGGTCTTCGGCCAAATCTAGGGCTTCATAACTGGTTCCCATAATTTTAATTCCGTATCGGTTCAGTTTCTCGGCTAGTTTTAAAGCGGTTTGTCCGCCCAACTGTACGATTACCCCTTCGGGTTTCTCGTGACGAATAATATCATAAATATGCTCCCAGAATACGGGTTCAAAGTACAGCTTATCTGCCGTATCAAAATCGGTCGAAACCGTCTCGGGGTTACAATTAATCATAATGGTCTCGTAACCGCATTCGGCTGCAGCCATCACCCCGTGTACACAGCAGTAATCAAACTCGATACCTTGACCTATTCGGTTAGGCCCCGAACCAAGCACTATAATTTTTTTCTTATCGCTTACCTCACTTTCGTTGTGGCTGTATTGTTTACCATCTGCCGTTTCAACTACATCCTCAAAAGTAGAGTAGTAATAAGGTGTTTTGGCAACAAACTCAGCCGCACAAGTATCAACCAGTTTGTATACGCGTTTGATATTTAGCTCTTCTCGTTTTTTATAAACTTCGCTTTCTAAGCAATTTAGCATATGGGCAATTTGCCGGTCTCCATAGCCTTTTTGCTTAGCCTCGAGCAAAATTTCTTTGTCGATGTTCTCTATAGTATAATTACTAGCAATTTCTTTTTCTAAATGATACAGCTCTTCATACTGCTTTAAGAACCACATATCTATTTTGGTGATTTCGTGAATTCTACTCAGCGGAATACCCAATTGTATCGCATCATAAATAACAAACACGCGATCCCAGCTTGGGTTCGCCAATTTTTGTACTATGGTTTCGTAATCGTTATAGCCTTTACCATCTGCCCCCAAACCGTTGCGCTTGATCTCTAACGACTGGGTTGCTTTATGCAGCGCCTCTTGAAAAGATCGCCCGATACCCATTACCTCACCTACCGATTTCATTTGTGGTCCTAACAAGCGGTTAGAGCCTTCAAACTTATCAAAATTCCAGCGCGGTATTTTTACAATAACATAATCTAAGCTAGGCTCAAATAATGCCGATGTAGTTTTGGTTATCTGATTTTCCAACTCGTCTAAGGTATAACCCAAAGCCAACTTGGCGGCTATTTTTGCAATAGGGTAACCCGTTGCTTTTGACGCTAAAGCGGATGAACGCGAAACCCTTGGATTGATTTCAATGGCGATGATGTCTTCTTTTTCATCTGGACTCACAGCAAATTGTACATTACAACCCCCGGCGAAATCTCCGATATTACGCATCATCTTGATGGCCATATCGCGCATACGCTGAAAAGTTTTATCACTCAACGTCATAGCAGGGGCTACAGTAATAGAGTCTCCGGTATGAATTCCCATCGGATCCATATTTTCTACCGTACAAATAATCACTACGTTATTGTTATTATCGCGTAGTAATTCTAATTCATACTCTTTCCAACCCTGCAAAGCTTTATCAATAAGCACTTCGTGAATAGGCGAAACTTCAAGTCCGTGGGCTAAAGCCTGCTCAAATTCTTCTTTGGTTTCAACAAATGCGGCACCAGCTCCTCCTAAAGTAAAAGAAGCTCGTATTAAAAGCGGCAAGCCAAATTCTTGGGCGATTTCTTTCCCCTCTAACATCGATTTGGCTGTTTTGGCAGGTGCTACCGGTATATCGATACGTGACATCAACTGCTTAAACTCTTCTCGATCTTCGGTTATATTGATCGCGGCGATATCTACCCCGATTATCTTCACATCAAAATCTTTCCAAATACCTTTTTCATCTGCTTCAATACATAAGTTCAAGGCTGTTTGCCCTCCCATTGTGGGCAATACCGCATCGATTTGCGGATGTTCTTTTAATATTTCAATCAGCGATTTGGTGGTAAGCGGCTTAAGATACACATGATCGGCCATGGTAGGGTCGGTCATAATGGTTGCCGGATTGGAGTTAATCAAGATGGTTTCAATTCCATCTTCGCGCAGAGAGCGCAGCGACTGGCTACCAGAATAATCAAATTCACAGGCCTGCCCAATTACAATAGGACCCGAACCTATGATTAATATACTTTTTAAATCTTTATTTTTTGGCATAACGCTAGCAGTTATAGATGTTTAAATTTAAGTAGATTCTAGATATAAAAAAAGGCGTTACCACTGGTAACACCTTTAAAAAATTTTGATAACACAATCATTATTAGTGCTTATGTCTATTTTCTGAAGAAACAGAAAGTTTCTTTCTACCTTTAGCTCTTCTTCTTGCAAGCACTTTGCGACCGTTAACACTGGCCATACGCTCTCTAAAGCCGTGCTTATTTTTTCTTTTTCTTTTCGAGGGTTGAAACGTTCTTTTCATCTTAAAATATCTTTAATCTTCTGTTGAAATCTTAATTCTAAAAATATAAAAGCCTTGCTGCTTTTAAACTGCGGGCAAATATACAACAAGTTTTTAGTCTCACAAATGGAATATTAATTTTTTTACGGTTTTTTTAAAGCAAACCAAATGGCTTTTCATCGCCTGGGCAAAGTAACAAATAAATACTTGGTTTTAGGCACTTTAAATCTTAATTCTTAGCTTCTCTTAGGCATCAAAAATAATTCTCAAGCCTCCCTAGTATCCAATCTAGTGGGTTTAGCCCTTTTTCACCGATACGGCATTCATTTTTTTTCTTACCTTTGCGGACATTAAAAAAAACAAATTATGTTTAATAAGAACCTTAAACTGGTTTTAGCTGGGGCCATTTTTGCCTTTGCGATTTATCAATTTATAGAAGGCCAAATTGGAAACGGTATTTTTCTAATTTTGCTTGCTGCTATTTTTGTTTTCCTTTATTTTAAAAATGAATTGATTCTACTGGCTTTTTTACGCCTGCGTAAACAAGACTTTGACGGAGCTAAAAAATGGCTCGATAAAATTAAAAAACCTGAATCGGCATTGGTGCAAAAACAACAGGGGTATTACTGGTACCTCCACGGTTTAATGGTATCGCAAAAAAATATGACTAAAGCCGAAAAATATTTTAAACGCGCCATTAAACTAGGCCTATCGATGAGCCAAGACCTAGCCATGGCTAAATTAAACCTTGCCGGAATAGCGATGACCAAAAGACGTAAGCGCGAGGCACAAATCTTATTGAAAGAAGCTAAAACTTTAGATAAACATAATATGCTTGCCGATCAAATCAAAATGATGAAGCAGCAAATGAAGCGGATCTAAACGATAGCTATCACATCCCTAATACTAATGCGTAGAATTTATTTTTTACGCATTTTTTTTATATATTTATTGATGATTAATTCGGTAAATATGCAAAAACTTTTACTATTACTCATTTTACTACCTTTTTTTGCTTGGAGCCAAGACACCAAGCAACAAGAGGTGTTGTTTTCTGAAGCTATAGGCAAGCATATAAAAACCTACAAAAAGAAAGCTCGTAAGGCTTATCGACATAAAGATTATGAACGCGCACAAATTTTATTCGATTCTTTGGTGAATCACCAGTTGCGCGGAACCTATCTCGATAATTTCAAGGTTTCTTGTGTCCGCACTGGTAAAACCTGCTTTAACGATTTTAAAAAACCAATGTACCTAATGACCTACGCTTCTTGGTGTGTGGCGAGCAAAGGTGAAGTGCAATCGCTAAATGCCTTAGCAAAAAAATATAAAAAAGAAATTGATTTCGTGGTCTTGTTCTGGGATAAACGTAAACAAGCGCGCAGAGTGAGCCGTAAATACAATCGATTTGTGCATGTACTGTATGTAGATGAACTAAGCAACCGTGAAGCGCATTTGGTAAAAACAATGAAGCATTCCTTAGGTCTTCCTACTACTTTTTACATCAGTCAAGAAAAAGAGATTTTAGGTATTGAACACCTGCCTAAACCTCATATTGAACAAGACATAAAAAATGCAGTACAATTCAATGTTCAGCAATTTAAAAAAGGAGTACAGGTACTATTGGCTAGTCCTTAGGCCTACAGTAAGGGAGCCCATAGCCTAGAGAAAGATTCTTTTATCTTTTCCTTTAAAGGTCGTTCTAACCAGAGCTCTAACAGCACTTCTTCGCAATCTTGCTTGTCCTTTTCAAAATGCTCTTGCATTTTCTGAGTAAAATTTTCGTTATATATCAAAGCGTTGATTTCAAAATTGATTTCAAAACTGCGGTAGTCAAAATTAGAAGTACCTACACTGCATAACTGACCGTCAATGAGCATCGTCTTAGCATGCAACATGCCTTTACAATAATGAAATATGCGAATACCAGAAGCCAATATATCCCGAAAATAGGAATGCGTCGCATACTTCGCAGCCCAAGAATCTCCGTCACGCGGACACATAAGTTGAATATCAACTCCACGTGCTGCTGCGGTTTTTAGGGCAACCAGCATAGGCTCATTAGGAATAAAATAAGGGGTGGTGATTAAAATGCTCTCACGTGCCTGATTGATAGCCGTAAACAAGGCCCGCATTATGTGCGGACTGTCGGAATCTGGGCCGCTGGCAACGATTTGCATGGCAATCTCGCCGCAGTCTTTAATTTTAGGAAAATAATCTTCGGCTATACTTATTTCTTTTGAACCGGTTACAAAATTCCAATTCAATAAAAAATGAGCGTGTAATGATTTGACTACATTTCCTTCTAACCGCAAGTGAATGTCGCGCCAAAAAGAATCGTTAAGGCTATTTACATATTCATCGCTCACGTTAATGCCTCCCACAAATCCGATGCTCCCATCAATCACACAAAGTTTGCGATGGTCGCGATAGTTTAGTTTACGCGTGAGATTAGGAAACCATACGGGCATAAACGGATAAATTTCTACTCCCGCCTCCTCTAACCTCTTCTTATCACGACTTGCTAATTGACTACCTACATAATCATAAATTACCTTTACAGCAACTCCCTCTTGAGCGCGTTCACAAAGCAAATCAAGCAATTGTTTACCGATTTCACCCTGACCAAAAATATAATATTCTAAATGTATAAAACGCTGGGCTTTACGTAGGGCATCAAAAAGCGCCTCGAATTTCTCATCTCCATTGTTGAGCAAACGCACATCATTGCCAAAAGTCAGCGGTTTACGTTGGGTGTTTTGCACCAAACCCACCACAGCTGAGTACTGCTCAAGAAAAGACTCTTCATACTTTTCGAGCGACTCCTCATCTACCAACAGCTTTTTCTCCCACTTCTTGATGATTTTATGATTAAACACCCCTTGGCGTTTAAACATTTTATCTTTGCGGTATTCCTGACCAAAAAACAAATACACCAAAAGGCCAACAAAAGGAAAAAGCAACAAACCCAATACATAAGAAAGCGTAGAAACCGGATTCCCATTGTTGCGAATCACAAAAAAGGCCGTACCTATCGCCAAAAGGTAATTCAGAATCAATAGGCTAATGAGCCAATTATTACTTATAAAGTCTATCATTCGGGTTGGTAGGTATACACCTCATCAAGTGGAATTTCCAATTCGTAGGCCTTACGCAAGGCATTGTCGAGGTGCGCTTCGCGCAACCAAGGGTTATGAATTTTTAAAATCTTATAATTGATATCCATTTTCTTAGCAAAACGGGCAAAGTTAGTTACGGGTGTATCTACCACCACGGTTCTGGTGGGCACCGGACTATACAAATCTTCTTTATTAAAGTGAAAACCATAGGCTTTTGGCTGACTAAAAATCGTTTTAATCGCTAAAATACGGAACACATATCTACCGGTTTCTATATTCAACAACAGGTCGTAATAATCATTTACCTCTTGGCGATCTTGCTGTTTACGAATACCATAATTTCCTGCATTATAAGCAGCGGCAGCAAGTGTCCAACTTCCCAACTCTTCTTTGGCTTTTTTCAAATAAGCACAAGCCACTTCCGTCGATTTGGCGATATGATAGCGTTCATCAATATTGTCATTGATTTCTAAGCCGTACTCCCGCCCCGTGGTTTTCATTATTTGCCAAAAACCTGTAGCGCCCGCAGGCGACACCACTGGCATTAAGCCACTTTCGGCAACGGCCAAGTATTTAAAATCATCGGGGACACCATGCTTCGCTAAAATCGGTTCGATAATAGGAAAGTACTTGTTCATGCGTTTGAGTAACAACAAGCCATTTGACTGCCAATAGGTATTCACCAACATTTCTCGATCGAGTCGCTCCCGAATATCCGGATTGTCTAAAGGCACCGCCTCCCCGGCAAAATTGATGTTTTCGGGTATAGGCAAGGCATACACTTTATAATCTTTTACATGCGGCTCCGCTTTTTTGGGCAGCAAGTCCTTTTCAATTAGGGCTTCATAATCATTATGCTGCTGGTAACTACTCAGCGCCAGCGCTCCAATTCCACTAAGGGCAATCACCCCTACAACACTTAAAAACCGATTCATCCTCTTCATACGTATATTTTTTTCTTTTTCTTATTCATCTACCAGCACGCCTTGCTCTATATAAGCGGGCAAGTGCTCATTAAACCACCTAAAACGCTCGATAATCATCGCATGCGTACCACCTTGCACCGGAATATAGTTTTGGATATATTTCACCGGAAAAATAGGGTCTTCGGTACCATGTATATGCACCAAACCAGGCAATGGTTTTTCTTGTTTCCAATGCAAGATTTGCTCCAAAGACCAATCTAAATATTCTTTTTGATGCACACTCAGGTATTTTTTATACCACTTCGCCCGCTTGCGCGTGTAGTTTCCTACTGGCCAGTCAGATAGGCTTTCAATCTTCTGTGCCCATTGAGTAGGTAAAAGCTTATACAATTTCATACTCTTTGCCCAACGCAAGCGTCTGGGCATCTCTAAGTGCGTTTTGATACTCGAAATAATAATCACTCGGCGTACGGCTACCAATTGAGCTAACTCTTGCACGATTATTCCGCCAAAAGACACTCCGATTAATACCGGCTGCTCGTGTTTGATTTCGGGCAGATAGCGCTTCACATAATGCTTTAGACTTTCTCCCCCTTCGGGCATCTTCCACGACAAATACACCAAATCAAACCGATCTTCATCCAATTGCAGGTATTCAAAAATAGCCGGACTAGCAGCCATACCGGGCATAAAATAAACCGGTATTTTTTGTTTTACTGCTGGTGGGGTTTCCACCGATGTAGACGAATCGTTTAACATAATTTACTCGACACAAATCTAATAGGAATATACTAAAAAAAGCCTCTTGTTGGTCAGAAAATATATAGATTAACTTTTTTAATCCGCCTAAGCGTAAAAACTAAAGCCGCCCCTAAAAATCAAGCCTTAAAGAAACGTCAAAGTCTACTCCTTTACTCCCGTACCCGATAATTTTTCGTATCTTTATACCTGTTTATGAGTTGATTAACGCTAAAACTAATCTGTTTAAAATTTATAAATTATGCCCAGTATTACCGCCCCTTTAAAAGACAATGAATTCATCAGACAATTTGAAGCCCAAGTAGATCAAGTATTCATCGCAATTGAATACAGCAAACAAGAACGCAAAATATTTCTTTCTCGCTTGCATCAAAATCCGCCAGAAGGTTTAACCACCGTACAAGTAGACGCCTTTCTAGAACAAGTATTTGATTATGTTCGCAGCTTAGGCCGATTAAAAATTGTGCCCACCGGTAAAGAAGTAGCCCGCTTTTTTAAGGCCCGCAAAAAACAATATGACGATTTAATTCCTATGGGAATGTCGCTTTAAATCGCCGCCTCTTCGCCTACAAAATCAAAGCGCACCAAGCCGTCTTCGTCTATTTCGGTTAATTTTATACGGTGAATGGTATTCACAAAACTAGGATCCCACGGCATTTTTACTTTCACATAGTTTTCGGTAAACCCATGTATATAACCGGCTTTATTTTCGCCTTCAAATAACACACTACGTTCACTACCCAATTGCTCTTCATAAAAAGCACGTCGCTTTTTAGCCGACAAGCCACGTAGCATTTTGCTTCGTTTTTTGCGTTGCTTTAAGGGCACTACTTCTGGCATACTGGCCGCTGGCGTATTCTCACGCTCAGAGTAAGTAAATACGTGTAAATAAGAAATAGGTAAATCGTTTAAGAAATTATAGGTCTCTAAGAAATGTTCTTCGGTTTCACCGGGAAATCCTACAATCACATCTACCCCTATACAAGCGTGCGGCATTGCCGCTTTTATAGCCTGTACCCTATTTACATACAAATCACTCATATACCGGCGACGCATTAATTTAAGCATCGCATCGCTACCGCTTTGCAGCGGAATATGAAAATGCGGCACAAAACTGCGGCTTTGTGCTACAAAATCTATGGTTTCATTTTTCAGCAAATTGGGTTCTATACTCGAAATACGCAAACGCTCTATACCAGGTACTTCATCTAGAGCCTGTACCAATTCATAAAAAGTATGCTCATGCTTTTTATTGCCAAACTCACCTTTTCCATAATCGCCAATATTTACTCCGGTTAGCACAATCTCTTTGATATCTTGTGCGGCGATTTCGGCAGCATTTTTCAATACATTAGGTAAGGTATCACTACGCGATATTCCCCGTGCCAGCGGTATAGTACAGTAGGTACATTTATAGTCGCAACCGTCTTGTACTTTTAGAAAAGCCCGGGTTCTGTCGCCAATACTATAACTTCCCACATAAAAGTCGGCTTCATCAATTTCGCAAGCGTGTACTAAACCATTTCCGCCATCGAGCTTGGGTTGGGCTAACAAATCATTCAGATAATGCGTGATTTTAAACTTTTCGGTTGCTCCTAAAACCAGGTCTACGCCGTTTACATCGGCTAGCTCTTCAGGCTTGAGTTGCGCATAACAGCCTACTGCAATCACAAAAGCATCTGGATTTACTTTCTGCGCCTGTTTTACAATACCCTTAAAACGCTTATCGGCGTTTTCGGTTACACTACACGTATTGATCACATATATATCGGCCGACTCATGAAATTCTACCCGATTAAAACCTTCCTGCTCAAAAGAACGAGCAATAGTAGAGGTTTCCGAAAAATTCAACTTACAACCTAAGGTATAAAAGGCTACTTTTTTTGCTATTTCTGTCTCACTTCCCACGCGCTATCCAAATTTCTTTTAGTATTATTGCCAAGCTTAACTGCTTGGTTTTCTTTAAAAATGTGTGCAAATATACAACCTAATTCTTGTTTAAAAAAAACTAGCCGCAACTGGCTGCTATTTCGGAATCCTTCCGTTTTAATTTGCTTGTTGCTCAGCTTATGCTTTGGCTGCCAACCCCAAGCCCCGCTGTACCCCGACACAGCCGTCTTTCGGTACAACGAGCACGCCAATATCACCTCGCTCGATCCGGCTTTTGCTAAAGATCAACGCAACATCTGGGCTTGCCACCAGTTGTACAACACCCTAGTACAATTAGATGAGAATCTTGAAATTCAGCCCGATTTAGCCGAATCTTGGAAAATCAGCGAAGATGCCACCACCTATACCTTTAACCTCAAACCACAAGTTTACTTTCACGAAAATGAAGTTTTTAAAAATCTTGCCGATAGGCAGGTACAAGCACAAGATGTGGTGTACAGCCTAAAACGCCTCACCGATAAGCAAGTGGCTTCACCCGGTAGCTGGGTAATGAACCAGGTAAAAAGCATTGAAGCTATTAACAACAACCAAGTACAAATTAAACTTTATCAAGCCTTTCCAGGTTTTTTAGGTTTGCTCAGTATGAAATTTTGCAGCATCATACCCCAAGAAATGCAGCAGCTAGACTTTAGAACCAACCCCATTGGCACCGGACCCTTTTATTTCAAACGCTGGGAACCGAATGAAAAATTGGTTTTTAGAAAAAATACCAACTATCACGAATTTGATGAAAATGGCGAACGACTGCCCTACCTCGAAGCTGTGGCCATCACTTTCTTACCCGATAAGCAAGCAGAATTTCTGCAATTCGCCCAGGGTAAACTAGATTTTTTAAGCGGATTAGATCCTGCCTATAAAGATGAACTGCTCAACAGTCAAGGGCAGTTAAATACGCGTTATAAAGATCAAATCAGCATGCAAAAGGCACCCTACCTTAACACCGAGTACATTGGTTTATATGTAGGTGATCCTCAACAAGCCACCCATTACCGCTCGTTTCGGCATGCCTTAAATTATGCCATAGACAAACCCACTATGATGCGCTATTTACGCAATAATATTGGGGTTCCCGCTCAAGGCGGATTTATTCCACGCGGATTACCCGCCCATACGTCCAGCGGATTTTATACCTATCAACCAGAAAAAGCCCGTGCGCTCATTCAAAAGTTTAAACAAGAGCACCCCAACATTCCGGTTCAGTTAAAAATAAGCACTAGTGCCAGTTATCTTGATTTAGTAGAATACCTACAGGGCCAGCTTACACAAGTGGGCATACAAACTGAAGTAGAAGTTATGCCCCCTTCTACCTTACGTCAATTGCGTTCGGCTGGAAAGCTAGCGGCTTTTCGAGCCAGTTGGATTGCCGATTATCCCGATGCACAAAACTACCTCTCGCTTTTTTATAAAGCCAACTGGTCGCCCCACGGTCCCAATTATACGCATTATGCTTCGGCAACCTTCGATAGCTTATACCAAAAGGCCATGACGGCACCTGAAGCCCAAGCCCGCGAAAGCTTATATCGACAAATGGATGCATTGCTTATGCAAGCGGCACCGGTTATTCCTTTGTATTATGACGAGGTGGTACGCTTTACACAAAAAAATGTTCACGGCTTAGGCATCAATGCGATTAACCTTCTCGATTTAAAACGTGTGCAAAAACAAGCATTGCAGTAAAGCCTTGTTGTTTCATTCGAGAGGATTATCAGCCTAATGTCTGTTACAACACGCCTTGTCAGTTCGAGTTTCGGATTTTTGGGCGATAGAACAAAAATGCGAAGTATCGAGACAAAGTCGAAAAGTAGCGAATACTTTTTTAGTTTTAATTCAACCACTTCTCGATACAACCCAGCGAGTCCAACTACGGCATTAAAAATGCCTGTTGGCTAAGCTGGCCCACTCGAAGTGACAGCCGTTTAATACCTACCTTGTCACACCGAGTGAGGGTTTTTGACGGTAGACAAAAACTCTTGTATCGAGGTGCAGTCGAAAAGTAGCGAGTTTATTTTCTTTTTCATAACCTACTTTCTTACAAAACATAGGTATTGCTATATCCTAACTTTCATTTTCTTTACTTGTATAAAGAAAACGAAACAAAAGAAAGTACACTTTTTCTGAGGTATTTTTCAGACAAGCTGAAAACCACTTGTATTTTGCTAAATTGGCTCCAAGGCTTCGCCAATTCTTCACGCAAAACACAAGTTATACTGAAGAAAAAGATTGCAAAGCTCTGCTTTGAAACGCTTTCTGAATTGGGCTGCTGGATATTAATAACTCTACTTATTACTTTTCAATTAAAAACCCGAATAGTTTCAGAAATAGCGAGTGACAAACGGAAGTGCGTTTCGCGGTAGCGAAAAAGAGCATGTAGCGATAATGCCTTAAGCTGAACACTTTCAGCTTAAGGCAATTTCCTCAACTATTCTTGATTTTTTAGTTCGTTTTTGATCAAGCAAAAATGGACAGAAAGAATTTGTAGCTTTTTGCTTGAGGTTGGATTTTGATTGGGAACGAGGGGTTGATTTTTTAGTTGGTTTAGGAATTAAAAATGTAGAAGGGCTGGCCCACTCAAAACAGGAATTACCAAAAGCTCGGGAATTGCCACTCATTTAAACCATCATTTTGGTTCTAATTTATAAATTACTGTTTTTATAATTTATCATTCAAATCTTGTCTTCCAACTATGGTCATTATTTCGACATTATTGTTATTAACTCTATAGTAAATACTATCCACTCCGCACACGCAGCGCCTATATCCTTCTTTTATATGGTCAACCGCTTCAAATGAAAAAGGTTGTTCAGCGATAATGTCAAAATACTCGAAAAATGTCTCAAAATATTTATCCGCTTGGGTCAATCCAAATTTTTTAATCCCGTAATGGTGAATACGAACTAAGTCAGTTTTTGCTTCGTTTGACAATTTATATTGAGCCATCAAGCAAAGACTTTGATTGAGCTAAAATACTTTCTTTACTATCATTAGTAAATCCACTATTCTCAGCTCTTTCAATTTTGGCCCTAATCCAATCAATTTGAACTTGCTGTTTTCGGGCTTGCCGTATTAAGTCGTTCACTAACTCGCTCTTGCTTGAATACTCTTTACTATCTACTTGAGCCTTTAGCCATTCATCATTAGGCTTGGTAAATGATATGCTTTGTCTAGACATGATTAATTTATTTGATGTAAATATACACCATTATCGAATCAGTTGCAAATACAAGTACACTATCCCAAGCAAAAGGAACTACTTTTATTTATCCCTCTACTTTTTTCCATCGCCGAAAAAAGTAGCAAACCCCGAAATATCGGGACTACGAAAGTCTAGGCTGACGAAACTAGCGCTAAATTGTAGGTTTGCAAGCTAAATTTTAGGAACTCACCCGATTTCCAATCGGGCTCAAACAGCCTAAAATTTTTAACGCTTACTGCACTGCCAATTTTACGCCCTATTTTCGATAGGCCGTTTTAAAAAGTGGTTGTATTTCTTTGTAGAAAACCACGTCTTGTCAGTTCGAGTTTCGGATTTTTGGACGATAGAACAAAAATGCGAAGTATCGAGAACAAGTCGAAAAGTAGCGAGTTTATTTATATTTTCAAAACCTACATCTTAACAATTCATCAATCTTGCTATGTCCTAATTTTCATTTTCTTTACGGTGTATTCCTCTCGCTGCGCTCGTCGGATACAGGAGAAAACGAAACAAAAGAAAGTACACTTTTTCTGAGGTATTTTTCAGCTTTGCTGAAAACCACTTGTATTTTGCTAAATTGGCTCCAAGGCTTTCCCGAATGCTCGGGACTCCCAAAGGGTCGCGACAAGTAGATAGAAGTATAATATCTAATTTTATATCCTCAAGCCTATTACACTAAAACATTTAAACGCAAAACACAAGTTATACTGAAGAAAAAGATTGCAAAGCCCTGCTTTGAATCGCTTTTTTATTTAGGCTGCTGGATATTGTTATTTCTATATTCACGTGAATAAAAAAAGCACTGCCAATTTTAGGCCCTATTTTCGATAGGCCGATTTAAGAAGTGGTTGTATTTCTTTGTAGAAAACCACGTCTTGTCAGTTCGAGTTTCGGATTTTTGGACGATAGAACAAAAATGCGAAGTATCGAGAACAAGTCGAAAAGTACTGCACATGTTTATAGTTGCAATTAAACTCACTTTTCGATACAACCCAGCGAGTCCAACTACGGCATTAAAAATGCCTGTTGGCTAAGCTGGCCCACTCGAAGTGACACCGAATATTCGAGACTCCCATAAGGTCGCACTAATTCCGTTTAATACCTGCCTTGTCAGTTCAGTTTTAGGATTGTGGATAGTAAAACCAAAAAATAAACTACTATTGCCCGCGGAAAAAGATAATGGTACTTAGGGTTTTTAGAAAAATACGGAAATCTAAATACAAACCTCGGTGCTTGATATAATACAAATCGTATTGAAGCTTTTCTAAGCTGTCGGTTTCATTTTCGGCGTACTTAGCATTTACTTGAGCCCAGCCGGTTAAGCCAGGTTTAATCACATGGCGAACTTCGTAAAAGGGAATGCTTTCTTTTAATTCGGCTACAAACTCGGGGCGTTCGGGACGCGGACCTATAACGCTCATATCGCCCAATAAAACATTGATGAATTGAGGGATTTCATCCAATCGGGTGCGTCGCAAAAATTTACCAAAGGGTGTAATACGGCTGTCGTTTTTCTTGGCATATTGTGCGCCATTTTGCTCGGCATGCTCCACCATACTGCGCAACTTATAAATCGAAAAGCACTTACCGTGACGCCCCACTCGTATTTGCCTATAAAACAAAGGTCCACGATTGGCGATGCTATTCAACAAAACCACAATAGGCAAGATTAAAATCAGAAAAAACAAACCAAGCAAAGAAACTAAAACATCAAAAACCCGAGTAAAAAACAAGTACAGTTTATTCTGACCGCTTCGGCTAAACGGAAAATAAGAATAAAAATCTCGGGTAACATCTTTTACCGGTAAACGTTGGGTGAGTTCCTCGTAAACCTGTGCGTATTTTTTAATGTTATAACCCCGCTTCAGCAAACCGATTAAAGCCTCGTGCAATTCGGCATCTAAACCTTGAGCCGAAGGCGTATATACAATAATTTCGTTGATCAATTGTTCTTCTAGAAACGCATCCAAGTCTTCGATTTTTAATTGCGGTAGTTCACTTTTTTGAGGGGCATTACAGGTTTGTATATACCCGCATACCACATAATACGGATCGGCAGCGCTAAGTTTGTGCTCCAATTGTTCTATATCAAACGAATCGCCAACTATAAGCGTGTTTTTATAAAAACGCGGCGAACTGATAAAAGTGATATACGACCAGCGCCAAAGGCTCAGCGAACCCAAAATACCCACAAAAAAGTAAAGAATCTGAATGCGGTTCTCGGGTAACGAAGGAGTATAAAAAGGCGTAAATAAATAAAACAAAACCGTTAATAAACTGGTGAGTACACAGTTTTTAAACACCCGATTAAACTCGGTGGTTTTAGGCAACTGGTAAAGCTCAAAAATGGTAGCAAACAGTAACAGGTAAAACACCAAAACCAACGTCCACGCCCATTTATCGGGGGTAATGCTAAAATAAGAAAAATCAAACAAGCTACTCAGCACATACAAGCCCAGTACACACACCAGCACATCCATCACCCGCAATAAAACTTTGCGTTCAGAGACTTCAAAATGCAACCGGTTTGAACTTTTCATATGGGGGCGCTTAGGCGAACAAAGATATTATTTTTAAACATTTAAGAGGAGCTCCTCCCATTTATTTTTGATGACGCTCCAGTCAAGTCGCTCTGCTTTGGCGCGAGCAGCGAGGCAGCGCGCACGCGTAGCCTCGGGTTCATTTATGCTACGGCAAATGGCTTGATAAAAGGCTTTTAGGTTTTGACTGGGCACCAACAAAGCATGCCGCTCGTGTTCTACCAGCGCGGGAATACCGCCTACATCGGTTGAGACTACGGCAAGGCCTAAAGCAATTGCTTCCATCACGCTCATAGGCGTATTATCAATACGGGTGGTGTTGATAAAAAATGAATAGTCTTTAGCCAGTTGATGCCAAGCGGCTTTGCTCAATTTTCCTGTAAACCGCACCGGTAAATTATGCCGCTCAGCATAGGCTTTGCAAGCCGGATAAGCCAGATCATCCCAAGGCCCTACCATACACAACTCAGCTTGAGGGTAGTCTTGGTATAAGGCTTCCAACACTTTTACCGCCAAAAGCGGATCGTAGATTTCGGCAAAAGAACGCACCCAAAGCAGTTTAGGTACAAAGTTGTTGCGTGATTTAAAAGTATAATCCTCAATACTAAAACCGTTGGGGATCACTTGGGTGGAATAATTATACAGGGCAAAACGCTGCGCCAAAAAATCAGAAAGCGCCACATTTGCGCTAGCCTTTCCGAATAAAGTCCGACACCAAAAACTACTATTTTGCAATCTATTTTCCAATAAACCTCCTCGCAGAATACATATATATTTCAATCTCAATAGCCTACAGTTCAAGGCGATACTCACGGCAAACCAAAAATTAAGACTCGAGTAGGTATCGATAAGCACTAGCGGTCGCTGCCGAAAACTCTTCCACAACAAAAGGTGCATATGCAAAAAACGAAGCGCTTTGTTTTTTTGAGCACTTCCTCGGGTAAGCCTATAGCCCCATGCTTGAAGTTGGTCGCCTAGAAAATCTACCCCTGTGGGATTTTTACCATGTTTTTGCAAGCGATTGCCAAGGTACAGGAGAGCCGGTTTTCTTTTTTCCATAGGTCAAATGTAGTAAAGCCAGCCCATATATAAAACCCGGAAGCGCAATTCGCATCGAACTATGCGCCATGGTTAAAAAGGCAAAAATAAGAAACGGATAAAAATATAGATTCCGTTGACCTTGTAATTTACGGATTAAGGGTGCTCCTAAAATAATGCATAAGGCGATAATACCAAAAAGACCATGTTCTGAAAGTAAGCGACTAATTTCATTATGTGTAGGCAGAGCAACCCCTAAATTCTCCAAAAAATAGAGTTTTGAAACGCCAAAACCTACCCCCAAGACTGGGTTTTCAGTAAAAGCCTCCAATTCAGTATAAAGCAAATCTACCCGCCCAGTAGTTATATCCTCTTTCTCTCTTCCTAAGGCATCTTCGTTGGCATAGCGATTTCCTAATAAACCACCCGTTTGTACTACGGCCACCGACCAAATAAGCAAGGTAGTCAAAAGGCTTAACAGCGTATTCCTTAAAATCTTACCTTTTAAATGCAAGCCCCCACGCCAAAACACTATACCTACAAATGCCAAAGCCATCAAAATCGCTACATACACCCCACCTCGCGAAAACGTCAGCAGAGCACGATGCGCCATAGCAATTAAAAAAAACTGCATAATATAATGCTCCCATTTATTTTTATAAGGTAATAGAAAGCGGGTAAAAAGTATAAAAACGCCAAGACCTAAAGCCGTAGCTACCTGATTAGGACCGAAACCTCCTGAAGTCGCCGCATTTGAGGCTGTACTGGTTACCACCTCTTGAATACTTGGATTGTATAAATAAAGATACACCGTCATGGCAATCAATGGGTATACCAAAGCATTTAAGATACGAAACATAGCCGATAACTTTATCTGCCGACCATAGCAGTAAAGTGCCGAGGCCATCAAACATAAAGGTCCGCTTAAATTGAATAGCACCGTTTTTCGAAAAAGAAATAAATCATTCGCAAAATAAGAATAGGTTCCTATCATGCCCGGCAATAGCAAAATAATATAAAACAAATAAGGAGTGGCTCGCCGCTTAAAGCCGGTATAAAACATCCCGAACAACAAAAACAGAATCACTGCATACTTCCCGGTTTCATAAAAAAACATGGCTTTGGTCATTCTAAAAAAAACTTCACCGCCCGCCATATAAGCACAGGCTAGTAGTACTTCTAACTCCTTATCTTTCTTAGTTAAAAAACGATAAATGAAATAAAAAATAAGACCAATAACATACACAGGCATCAAACCTCGAAAGAAATAGGCAAAAACCCCCAATCCTATATGAAAAAACAAGGCGTTTAAAGGATTTATTCCGCGTTTTATGCTCTTTCTAAGTTTCAATACCGCAAGATTTCTTTTTGAATACGTTTTCTATAATGCTCAAAGGTAAAATTTTCACTACTAAGATAGGCCTTTTCAGCCTTAGCCCTTAAAGTGTTGCTCGTTTCTTGATTTATAATTTCTTGAAGCACCTGATTCAAGCGCTCTGCAGTAGTGGGCTGCACCAAAAAACCGTTTACTTCATCAATATATTGACCAATACTAGAAACCCCGCTTACAATGGGTATACAACCATAATTCATAGCCTCGGCAATCACCTTAGGAAAGCCTTCTGAAGCTGTACTGGGCAATAATAAAAAATGTGCTTTTCTATAGCACTCAAATACGGCTTCTCGCTGTAAAAATCCGTGAAAACGAGCGGGTAGCTGCTGTGCTTGAGCTTGCTCTTCATACTGCTCACGCTTGACTCCGTTACCGATAAAATCAATTTGAACCACAGCGCTGGCGGGTAAGTCAGCAAAAGCATCCAAAATACGTTGTACGCCTTTCTCATCTTCGAGCCGACCTACAAAACAAAACCTAAAAGGAGCTGCATAACTTTTTTGAGCGATTATGGCTGCTCCTTCTTTTCGTTCGGCTTGGGTCAAGCAAGGATTTTCAAAAGTAAAACAATGCGCCGGCTGCTCGGGCCAGGCTCCGTTAATGGTTACCGGTCGGTTTTGCTTTTTTAACCAATACCGCTGCAAGGCATAGCCCAGCGGTGGTTGGTTTTGGTTCCAGTTCCCGGCATATTTGAACCAAACTTTTGGCGATTTTAAACCACTTAGATACGGAATCAAGTACACCCCCATGCCCGTAGGCGCTCGAAATTGAATCGCATCCACATCACCCACCAAACGACGCACTTTACCTAGGGTTTCGGGAATACCCATTAAAATACCCAGTTTATCGCTCCAGCTTTTTCCCCCTTTAGGGCTTAGCGGTATAAAATGAATGTGTTCAGAACTATAAGGCAGCGCACTAGGCGGCGGGTCTTCTGCATGCAAGTAAGCCAAATGATAAATCGCCTCAAAATCTTGAATCAGGTGATTGATTTCGGTAATCGTTGGCCCCCAACCCACAATCTGGCCACTTGTGGTTTTATAATGTTCGGTATGGGAAATAATCGCTAGTTTCATGCTTCCAATATTTTAAGGTACTGGGGTATGATCCTTTCCCAGCTAAAGTTTTGGGCCCAAGCTTGTGCACCCTGTGAAAACTGCGGATAAGCCGCCATAATTTTTTGTACTTGTTCCAACACCTCCTCCGGATTCTGGGCATCGACCAATAAGCCAGATTGCCCATGCGCAATCGCATCTTCTATACCGCAACCTCGAGATCCAATACCGGGTAGTCCCAAGGTATTGGCTTCAAGAATCGCAATGCCAAATCCTTCTACATCCCCATCCGCTGTGTTTTCACTCAGCATCATAAAGATATGCGCGGCTTGCAATTGTTTGATTTTATCGGTTTCGCTTACTCTTCCATGAAAATGCAAACAATCGGCTACGCCCAAACGCTCGCCCAAGGCTTGCAAGGCTTTTTTTTCGGTCGGTAGCCCCAGCATATGGTAACTTACTCCGGCAAAATGCTTTTCAAGCAAAGGCAAGGCTTTGATAATATTGTGTTGACCTTTACGCTGAGTTAGATTGCCCACCGTTATCAGTCGTAAAGGCATTGCGGGGGTTAGCCGAGAAGATTTGGACTTGATTTCAGGTAATGCAAAACCATTAGGAATCACATGAACATGTCTATTGCCGATACCTTTAACCAAACTACGGGTGTAATGCGATACAGCAATCCGCTCATCTAAGCGTTTGAGACTATAGCGAGTAAGCTGCCGTTGCCAAGCCTTTGGCAATTGCAATTCGCTACCATGCAATACGCCTATCTTTTTTCCTTTAAAGTTAAAACTCAATCCCGCGCCCAACCAAAGCGAAAACTTTCCCGAAAGCAGCAGCGCATCGGCATGGTTTATGGCTTGCTTGGCTTTGCGGAACCTATTCAGATAAGCCAAAGCCATCGGCTTTCGGCGTTTTATACGAATGATTTTAAAGTCCTGTTCTGCATCAAACAAGCGCTCTTCCTCTCCCTCAGCCGAACGCTGATCGCTGATAACTACCACTTGCTTGCCTGCCGCCGCAAAAGACCTCGCCAAATGCCATGCATGGTTGCCAATGCCTCCGGGTTGCGGAGGAAATTCAGAAGTCAACAGCAGTATGCGCTTAATCGCTTGGGGCATTTGTTTTGGGTTTTAGCGTACAAAGCTACGCCAATTCAAAAAAACACAAAACTTTTGAATTCCCTAGGCTTTTTCTAGATTTTTTAAATTTCCATCGGAGTGGGATGAAACGGGGTTAAAAAATATTCCTATTTATTCTTTTTAAGGAAATAATCTACCTTGTCCTACCGAGTTTCGAATTTTTGACGATAGGCAAACACCCGTGTATCGAAGTGCAGTCGAAAAGTAGCGAATACTTTTTTAGTTTTAATTGAACCACTTCTCGATACAACCCAGCAAGTCCAACTACGGCATTAAAAATGCCTGTTGGCTAAGCTGGCCCACTCGAAGTGACAGAGCGTTTAAAACCTACCTTGTCATGTCGAGTGCGTTTTTATGGTGAGAACCATAAGAACGTGTATCGAGACACGGTCGAAAAGTAACGAATACTTTTATAGTTTCCATTAAACCACTTCTCGATACAACCCAGCAAGTCCAACTACGGCATTAAAAATGCCTGTTGGCTAGGCTGGCCCACTCGAAGTGATCCCGAAGCGTCGGGACTCCCATAAGGTCGCACTAATTCGGTTTAGAACCTACCTTTTCAGAAAGTAACTATCATATAAAATACGTCTACTTAATTTAATCCTCTACTTTTTTCCATCGCCGAAAAAAGTAGCAAACCCCGAAATATCGGGACTACGAAAGTCTAGGCTGACGAAACTAGCGCTAAATTTTAGGAACTCACCCGATTTCCAATCGGGCTCAAACAGCCTAAAATTTTTAACGCTTACTGCACTGCCAATTTTACGCGCTATTTTCGATAGGCCGGTTTAAAATCGTATTTCTATTTATTCTTTTTAGTGAAATAACCTACCTTGTCATGCCGAGTGGGAGTTTTTGACGATAGGCAAAAACTCTTGTATCGAGGTAAAGTCGAAAAGTAGCGAATACTTTTTTAGTTCAATTGAACCACTTCTCGATACAACCCAGCAAGTCCAACTACGGCATCAAAAATGCCTGCTGGCTAGGCTGGCCCACTCGAAGTGACAGCGAAGCTTAGGGACTACTGCGTAGCGAAACAGCGAATACTCGGGACTCCCAAAAGCTCGCACTAAGTGCGTTGCAGTATAAACTAATCGTCTAAATGGGCAATACGGGCGCCTTGGCGGAGTTTCTTGCTGGAGAGCTGCCAAGAATAACCGACTTGCAACATGACTAGTGGGAAAAGCAGTACGGAGACTAAAGCTCCTATGACCAGCATAGCTTTGTTCCGCTTAAAGCGATAGGGCATCACCGAAGGGGGAATGGATTTTAACAGTGCCCAACGGGCTGCGGCATCACCATGGTATTTCCTGAAAAAGTACAAAACACTGGGGACCGGTCGCGGTGCCAACCAGCTTTTGGGACGAAAACCATCCCAACTGCCCATCTCTCTTAAACCTCCTGAACCTACTTTTAAATGCAAACGCTTGGCATAAGGGTTAGATACATTTAAATAGCCCGCCAAATAAACGCGCATTCCAAATTCACCATCGCCCATCCGCTGTTTTTCAAATTGCCGATCGAATAACCCTATTCGTGTAAAGACTTCTTTTCTCAGCATAACATTTCCGGTGTCTAACTGACTGGAAACGGAAAAATAGGCATAATGAGCCGGTACTTCGGCTCCTACTTGAGAAATGGATACTCCCGAAGATACCTCCGCTTGAAAATAATCTAAAGCTTTCATATGTTCGCTGATCCAATTTGAAGCTACTCTGCTGTCGTCATCGTACATCAATATAAAAGAACCTCTGGCTCGTTTTATGGCGGTATTTCGGGCCAACCAAAGCGCTTTCTCATGTTGGTGCAAAACCTGTATGTTCAAATCCCAGCCTCGGTAAAACTCCTCTTGAAAAGGAGTGGATTGGTCCACTACCAACACTTCAAAATGCGTATAATCCTGTTGCTCTAAATCTCGCAGCACCTCCTTTAAATAGGAATAACGGTTTAAAGTAGGAATGATTATACTCACCAATGGCTGTTGTTTAACTAAAGCCGACTCATAAGTAGCATAATCTTCGTAAGTGAGAGCCTGATTGTGCAGGTAACTACGCGAAGCTTTTCGGCCTTTTTGGTAGGCGGCGATTTCCTTAAAAGGATTCCGTAAACCCAGCAAGCGAATCAATAAGATATATACCGACCATATCGGATGAAAATACTTATGCATAAAACGGTATTCATCCGCTAGGGGCAAAGTTTCAAAATCTGTATAAGTAGGTGCATCCCCAATATACCCGGCTTGTATCGCCTGCCATGATAAATCATAGGCTTGGGCCATAGTACTCTCGAAGTGAGTATCGGCATGCAGCTGCTGCTGTATTTTAGAAGCCAATGCCTCAACTTGGGGAAAAACAAAATCCCCTTGCTTGCGCCTCAAACGAAAATACTGGGTAGGTTGTAAATAGGTTAAAAATTGAAACATTATTTTTCAAGAAATAATAAAGCATTATTAATCGTTACTGCAGTACGTCTTACCCGTAGGGCATGCGTTTTATCTTTAAGTAAAACTCGCAAATCTTTTTTATAATACTTTCTGAAATTTTTAGATTGTTCCAGGCTCAGTCCCTTAAAATAGTCTGTTTTCGCATCTGTTTTCTTATCAGAATTTAACTGTACAAATCTATTAACCATTTTTTTAAAAAACTCATTATAAATCCTACTCCAATGATTTAACAAAAAAGGTTTTGACTCAAATGTTCTATAATCAGAATAATCTATAGGTAAGTCAGGGAAGAGCTTTTGATTAATTTTTCGCAATCGCTCTTTATTAAAATTACTATATGCCGATGATGCTATACCATACTCTGCAGCCTTTTTATCTCCTAATAAAAATATTGGATAAATATAAAAACTAGCATCTTGCAGATGAGCAATAGTCCAAGTAAGCCCTCGATTTAAATGGTAGAACCATAAAGCCCATTGCTTTCTTGTTTTAAAGTCTAAATACTCTTTTCCAAATACCAACTCAGCTTCTAAATAGTTTTGCATTTCTTGTTTGGTAAGATTTTTCTCAAAAACTGAAAAACCCTCGGAAGGAACACGTGGCAAAAGAGCATAACGAATTAAATCGTTATAGATGTTCTTTATACTTCCTGGTTTTTTCCAAGCCGTTGCAAATGAATTTTCATTCATAGGTAAAATAGATAAACCAGTATGTAAAAAATGGTTGTGTTTTACATTTTCAAACATTTTACTATAATTACCACCCTTGTAATAAATACGTGCATCAGTCATCAAGGTATAATGATAAGCTCCTTCTTTTTCTCCATTCTTTTTCTCAAGCAACAAATTTAAACTATGGCTAACTTCTTCAACGATTGTTGACTCCTTATCCAACAGGGTAACCAATTTGGGTCTTATTTTTGCTTTCAACAAAACCCCTAAAACAAAACGACTGTCTAAACCACCAGACATGGCCAACTGTTGTTTGCTTGTTTTGGGTACAATATCTATTAGCCTTGATACCATTTTATCGTCATCTCCTTTTTTGTAAATAAATTTATCTGTGACGAATAGTTCCCCGCTATTTAATTTCAATCCTCTCAAATACGGAATTTTTAAAATATTTTTGAAAATGGTTAAATTTCCAGGCATATAACCTATACCCGAAAATATTTGAATTAATTTATCATCTGGTAACCTCTTTAATAGCTTAGCCAGTAGTAAAGTAAAATCTGAAACGTTATCTTCGTCATAATAAATTGGCGTGATTTCATTTGGAATGATATTGACTTGATCTTTAAACACCTCAATCTTAGTGCTCTGTAAAAGGCTTGAGGTGTTCTCGGGTAGTTTTCCCTGAATTTCTACAGGGATCTCTGAATAATCCGTTTCAAAATCTTTCTTTCCGATTATGAAACCATTTTGATAAACAAATAATTGATCTTGAGGTCTAGCGGAAAACCAAAAAAGAAAGTAATTATTTAAACGGAAGGTAAAAATATCACCAAAATCAAAAGTACTATTCTTAAATTCTTGCTTATACGCCTTTAAAACAGCCAAAGCATCCTTATTTTTAGTAAGTATAAACATAATTAAAATTGCTTTTGGTATTCTTGTTTAAAAAAGCCCCCCATTCGCAATTGGTTTTCCCACAGCTGTCGGTTGCTATGTTGCAAAGCTACAAATTCTTCGGGGCGCAAAGCCTGGTGGAAAGCGATTAATTTTTCGGCTAGCTGAGCACGCTCGGCATAATCTACCCAAACCAGGTGCTTTTTCCAATCTATGCTATCATTCAAAGGCAAGAGACCATCGGTATGCACATAAATAGGTATGCGTCCCATCATCAAACATTCATAAAAGCGCACCGAGAAATTACCTGCCCCGCGTATGCAAAGTACGTAGGCATTATCGCGCATATTCCGATAAAAAGCTCGGGTGCTTTCTTCTTTTTCGGCGGTGGTTTTGGCTCCAGCCCTGTACTGCTCCCGTACAATAAAATCGCAGTTTACATCAGGATGCTGCTGTAAATTTGCCAACAATTCCGCACGTAAATGACTAGCCGAAAGCAGCGCCTGGGGTTCATCGGCTTTAAGTCCTAGGCGACTTAAGCTATTGCGTAAGCCTATTTTTATTAGCTCTTTAAAAGCTTGTTTTCGAGTAGGATTGGCTAGACCACAAAATCCCACTTGAGGCAAGGGAGTATGGTTTAAATATGCAGACTGAGATGAACCAAAATTCTCATCAAAACGGTCAGCAATGAACACAGGCATCCCTCGATGCCCTAAGCCTTGTTGACTGGCATAACCGCTCATACGAAATACCGTCAAATGCGGATACACCGGTACTTTTACCCCAAAATCTCCTGCATTCCAACTCCAAACCGGTAGATTCAATTTTTGGGCGGCCCGAAGCAGTTTTAGCGCCTGAGGCATGCGTTTGTATTTTTGGTAGTAATTCCAACTCATGGGTAAGATGACCAACTCGGCTTCTTCTATAAATTCCACAAAAGTACAATCCTTCGAATGCAACTGGTACAAAGCCATACGCTGGGTATCGGTAAAACTCGAGGCTTTGATAAATGCCTTTAAAAGCGGAAATAAAGCTCCACGTTCTTGCGGATCATAGTGTTCTTGTGGGTAATAGATACGCATCATAAAGCTTGGGTATAAAATTGTTGAAAGGCTTGTTGTTGCTGTTCCAAATTAAACTGACTTTGTACGCGTTGCTGCGCCTGTTGCTGTACCTGCTGGCGTTGGCTTTCGGGTAAGGCACAGACTTGCACGATTTGAGCCGCTAATTGCATAGTTTGAAAGCGAGGCACCACCCATCCGGTTTGCTCATGCCTTACATTTTCGGGCAGGCCTTCAGCATCAGAAACAATACAAAGTTTACCCAATGCTTGGGCTTCTAAAACCGCATTACAAAATCCTTCTTGAATGCTGTATTGCAAATATAGATCACAAGCCAACATGGCTTGTTTCACCTCTTCACGTGATTTTTTCCCTAAAAAAACAACCTGATCTTTAAGGCCCAATTCATAGGCATTAAAGGCCAAGCGTTCATATTCTTTGCCTTCACCTATAATAGTATAAGTAAAATCAACACCTTTGGCTTTTAAAATTTGTAACGCCCTTAAAGTATCGGCAAAGCCTTTTTTCCAGTGCAAACGCCCCACACTCAATAGTTTCAACTTCCCTTTTTGGCGTAATGGAAGGATACTATGATGTCTAAACATGTGTACATCAATGGCTGGGGTTATTTTTTGCACCTTGGTTTCGGGTTTTAATCCTCGTGCTATAGCCAATTGGTATAAATCATCGGATATCACATGCAGCTTATCCACTTTTTGCCAGAGTAAATCATAAGCCTGCGGATGTTTAAGCGGATATACCCCAATATCATAACCGCGCAAACTCACCGCCATTTTAGCTCCAATGGCTTCGGCTACCAGTTCTCGGTCTAATGCCATACTGGCAAAACCAAAATGCAGCCAATCGGCTTGACATCGCAACAAACGCGCATTCAGGTATATTTTTTCCAGTATGCGTTTTGGTTGGGTTTGCTGTTTGCGTTCCAATTGCCAGTACCGATAAAGCTTTGATGCATACGGCAATAAACCCAACAACACCCAAAGCAATGCTCCAAGTTGTAGCAACACATTTTGATAGCGTTTAGGATGCTTTATATGCTTGCATAAATCAAAAGATCGCTGGCTAGGCCCCGTCACTAAAATTAGTTCGTGCCCTTGGGCTTGTAATCCTTTTATTTTGGACCGAAAAAAAGTTTCGGAATAACCAGGCGGAGAAGATAAAACCAAGACGATTTTCATAGCGAGCAGATTTCAAGGTATAAATTTTGGTGTCTTTCAATTTCCTGCTCAATATTATGTTGTTCTTGCACATAACGAGCAAATTCTTGACCAAGACTATTTAAAGCCTGGCTCGATTGCGTCATAAGAGCCTCCAGTTTATTGGCTAAGTCTTTTGCATTTTCTGGTTGCACCAAATGCTGCGGAAAAGACTTTAATTGGTCGCGCACACCCGGTATATCGCTAGCCAACACAACCTTACCACTAGCCATGGCCTCCAATAAGGCTACGGGAGAGCCCTCTCTTCTTCCTTTATCTTTTGTGGGTAAAATAAAAATTTCAGCCTGTTTAAGAAATTTCCGTACATCCAATACTTTACCAGTAAATTTTACTCGGTCCTCGAGCGTTAGCGACTGCACCATATCCTTTAAAAACTTTCCATACTCATTAGAATCATCGCCTACTAAAAGCAAATGCCATTGCGGGTATTGATGGGCCAAGCTATTAAAGGCTTGCAGTAAATATTCGATACCCTTTACCGGGACAAAATTAGCCACACAAATTAAAAAACGTCGGTCAGTTGCTGGCTTATCCTGCATTGAATCTGACGGAGTAGCAGACTTTGGTGCATTAAAAAACTGAGTATTCACGCCTCTTGGTATCAATCTTGTCTTATGATTTTTAGCGTAAAACTGTTTTTTCATATCGGTATTTTGTATCGCGATACGATGAGCTAAAAACGAACGTAGGTGCCAAGCATTTTTTGAAGCGCCACCCCAATTCATATTCTTTTTGGTGAACACCCATTTTTTACCCGCTAAACGTGCTGCCATTGCCTCAGTATAATCGGCTGCATAATGAAAACTATGAATGACATCTGGGTTAATCGCTTTAAATTTTTGCGCCACGCGATACACATTTTTAAGCAATTGCAAATAAGGTCTTGCCGGAGATAAATAAGGATAAACGTGTACGTTTAAGCCCGAGGCTTGTACTTCTTTAAAAAATGCCCCGCGACTATGTAAACACATGATTTCCGCTTCGAATCGATTTTTATCTAAACCTTTAGCAATGTTCAATAAAGCTTTTCCACTGCCCGCGGTGTCAAAATTAGGTATGGTAAATAAAATTTTTATTTTTTTCATTTCATCAAGGTATATAGCGTAAAAAGCGGCCATTTGTAATCTGCTTTACCTTCTTTATGCGCTTGCAACATAGATTCAATATGCTCCTTATTTAAACCAAAATCATCGGCTTTATTGCTAAGCAGGGTATCGGCAAACTTTTCGTACAAAGCTTGTCTTAACCAGCCTGCAAGCGGAATGGAAAAGCCTTTTTTCTGGGTTTCTAATGGTACTTGAGGAATGCGTTGGTGCAATAGCTTTTTCAATAAATACTTCTGCTTTTGCCCTTTAAAATTGTATAAGGGGTCGATAGACAAGGCTAGTTCTATCAGTTCCTTATCGAGAAAAGGCACCCGCACTTCTAGACTGTTTTCCATGCTCGCCAAATCTACCTTACGCAGTGTTTTTTGCATCATTCCATAAAACTCAGCTTGTCGCATATAACCCAATAATTCTCTTTTATTCTTGGTGTTAGGGTAGCTAAATACATCAAAATCATCAGGTAGTGGTTTAGCTGCCAAATCAGGATTCAAGGCTTCTAAATCGCGTTGTCTAAATCGCTGATGCAAGCCTTGATGTGCTACCGCCTGACTAGAAGCTAGTAAAACCTCATTTACGTATTTTTTATTGAAGGTATAGCGATCTGTAGCATAAATCAGTTTTCTTAAATTAGCCGGATAATGCTGAAAACCGATATTTTTGGCTACACTATTAAAGCGTTCATAACCAAAAAACAATTCGTCGCCACCATCTCCGCTAAGGGCAACACTTACGTGTTTTTTTGCCAATTTAGACACTAAAAAGGTGGGGAGCAAACTAAAATCACCAATAGGTTCATGTACGGCTTGCATGGCTTCGTCCCAATAAGACAAAGATTCGGTTGCCGTCAAATGCCATAAATGTTGTTGTAATTCTAAACTATCGGCGAAAGCTTTTGAACGTGCCGATTCATCATGGGTTTTACTGTCTGAGCCAATGGTAAAAACTTTTGGCGATATAGCATTTCGCTTAAGGCTTGAACAAACTAAGGCCGAATCTACACCACCCGATAAAAATGCCCCTAGCGGTACGTCGCTTAGCGTTTGTTTAAGTACTGCTTTATTCAAGGCTGCATCAATTCGATCTATGGCTTCAACGGGATTCTCCTCTTTCGTTAAGGCTGATTTCTGCAACTCCCAGTAGCGGTTTTTAGTGCAAGTTCCTTTGGCATCAAATTTTACTATCTCTCCTGGGCGTACCTGGAAAGTATCTTCATAAAGACCAAAGGGGGCGGGAATAAAATGTTGTTGTAAATAAAGTTTTAGCACCGAAGGATTGACCGATTTACTGCTAAAATCGGGATGTTTACTTATTTGGTCAAATTGACTTGCCGCTACTAATTTTTTACCATCCCAGCCATAAAACAAGGGCTTTATTCCCGCAAAGTCACGAATCAAATAGGTACTTTTTTCTAAGGTATCGTACACACAAATAGCAAACATGCCATTTAAAGCCTTTATCGTTTCGGTGACCCCCCACTCTTCAAAACAAGCAGCTAAGGTTTCTGTGTCGCTATTCCCTCGAAACGCCTCGAATTTTAATTTTTTTCTTAAGTCTTGGTGGTTGTATATTTCACCGTTAAAAACAAACCTATACCGTTTGGCATAACTCAATACCGGTTGGTTGGCATTTTGGCTTAAATCTAAAATAGCTAACCGATTAAAACCGAATTGCATAGCCGCTTGTTCTCTCCAATAACCTTGGGAATCGGGTCCACGGCGCTGAGAAAGATCCAACAGCTTTAGAAACTGTTGTTGATCAATTAAATCACCTGCGTACACCAATTCGGTTAAAAACCCACACATATTATAAGTTTATTTTAAGCTTTGCAGCGAAAAAGAAGCTGCAAAAATCATTCTACCCGCTTTAAAAAATTATTAAGCACATATATCTGCCAATACCTTTTCCAATTTATCAATACTATAGCTTGTGTTTTGCAGTTTTTGTTTATAGAATTTCTTATTATCTTTATTTGGACTAACAATCGATTTCATTTTAAACTCGACAGGCAAAATATAAAAATAATCCAAATTTAATTGCTTTGATATAACAAAATAAGTCGTAACATTAACAAAATTTTGAAGCTCTAGCACTTTTGTGCCTTCCTTGCAAAATATCAAATTGGTAAACCCAGCACCATGTAAACCACAAATAATATCTGCTTCATTAAAAATTTTCGCTTGCTCTAGAATCGTGTAATCCTCTAAAAATATCGTTTTGAAAGAGTATTTGTTTAAACTCTGTAGAACTGCGTCAATATTTTTAATATCTCGGTTTAAATTCGTGCGCCTACCTATAAATATCCTCTTGAACTTTGAATTTTCATTACCAATTTTATTTAAAATATTACTTTTAAAAAAAGACGAAATTTGTGGCGTAATAATAGGTGCGTGTTTACTCCAACTTTCGATCTTAGTTTTATATAATATATCAACTTCAATGAACCGATCTTCAAGAAAAATAAACTTAAATGGCAATTTTAAATCAATCAATAATTCCTTAATTTTCACATCAATTTTTGGCCCTACAAGAATTTTAATATCCTCTGAAATTAAATTTATAAAATATAAATGGATTAAATTGTCAAACCAAATATGAAAATAAGCTTCATTAAAACTACCCAAAAAAATAAATTTTTCTCTTTTATTTTCCTTATTTAATTTAAAGACATTTTTAAACTTTGATAGATAGGTAAATGTACGTATATTATGATATTTTAAACTACTTTTTAATATCTCTATTTTTTTATTTAGGATGGCTCCAGTAAAAGTATCTAAGTAAACATCATGATAAATCAAATAATAACTATTTCTTTTCCATATATTCTTGTTTTTCTTCTTTATTAATTTTTGATTTCTTAAGTAATGAGTATTAAAATCGAATGAAATCTCATATTTTTCTAATTCAAATTGCTTCGGATTATCGTCTCTAAAATGTATTATATAGCTGCTACCTAAAACATTCAAAAACGGATAAAGAAAAATCTTTATTCTTCTTTTAATTGTCTTTGATAAATTTTGCTTAAATTTCGATTTGAACATAATTAAAGTACAATTAGTTTAATTTTCTAACTAAATTTTTAAAGATTTTTAATGATCGAACAACTTTACAATTACAAGCCTAGAATAAATTTATTTAATCATGATTTTAACTGCTGCCAAGCACTTAGCGTAAGCAGCATACTTAAGGGGTGACTATAAAACACTGCATCTTGTTTTTTAAAGCCTTTATATATTTTATCTATACTGGCTGCGCCTACCCAATCAACAAATGCTTCTCGCTTTAGATAAGTTTGCAACTGCTGCTCATTACTTGTACCTAAAAATTGAAGCTCCCAGTTGCGCTGCACATAAGATTGACCCAACCTAGCTTGAAGACTTCTTTTTAGTTTCTGCTGTACCCGATAAGCCAGATTATACGGCATTTTATTGTAAGGGTAAGTATATAAATTAAAGGGCTTTTGCGCTTGCCAGGTTATTTTTGCCAAGCCTGGATTACGTTGTTTGATATAGGCAATTTGTATGCGACGATCGGCGAGAAAAGACTCCGGTAATTCCATTATAAAACGGCACATACGTTCATCATAATACGGCAAATGAATGGGATGGGCTTGTTCAAAAATTTGCAAATTGATACTGGTCCATCTCGGCGCCCAATATAAACTCTTAAAAGCCCGAATACGAGCGCCTTGGTGTTCAATTTCTATTTTTGCTAGCAGTGCCGAGAGTCGGCTTTTTAAATAATCTTGAAAATCACCGGCTAATTCCCACTGCTTCCACAAAGCTTCGGCCAAAGCCAATCCGCCTTTTTTGATTATTTTTTTATAAAGAATTACGACATCATCCTTGCCTTCATCGGCTGCTGCAATACCACGATCAAACAACACATCGCCCCAATGCCCCAAAGAGAATTCACCTTGCATTTGCTTAAAAGCATCTAACACCGCCATTTGACGGGCGTGGGTAAATTCAGAGTAACCAGAATTAATTTTCACCAAATCTTCGATCACCGACCATAAATAGCCGGGCGGTATTAAAAATCCCTGAAAAGGAAATGTACAAACGCGGGCTATTTTTTCTGATAACTGATGTTCGGGGTAACCACGAGTAAAAGCATACGAATAAGAAGATACCTCGGCTCCAATATGTTTTAATCCGGCTGCTTGCGAACGGCTATCCAATCCGCCTGAGAGCGGAAGCAGTACTTTATGCCCTGCAGCTTGTTCTTTTAAAATTTGCTCGTACAAATCGGTGAATTCATCTACTGCGGTTTGAAAACGAATGTTACGCGGTTGGTATTGCCATTTAAAATGAGCTTCTTGATGCTTTATCGCCCCCTGCTCATCTAGGGTATAGGTTTGCCCGGGTTGCAAAACTTTCCGATTTTCATAAAAATCATCTTCGCCCAAAAAGAAGCCCGTAGCCGCATAAATGCAAAGCGCTTTTTTATTGAGTTTTGCGGCAGCATTGGGTACTTGAGCGAACTGCTGATGCAACGGAATGCAATCGGTTTTGATTTTCATAGTGTTTTTGGCTAAAGCACGAAGATACATTTTTTTAGACGCATACGTAGCTAATTAAAGTAATTGCCGGTATAAGGCAAGCATACCTTGAACCATCTGCTGTTCTTGGTGCTGCTTTTCTACTTTTTTGCGCGCGGCTTTAGCTATTTGGGCGTAAGTGCTTTTGTTTAGTTGTGTTACTTGCTCGATTTGATTGGCTAGCGCCAAAGCATCCCGACTGGGTACCAACCAACCGTTTTCTTCGTGACAAATCAGTTCCTGCATACCACCGCAGCGGGTAGAAATCACTGGCGTGCCTAAAGCCATGGCTTCTACGGCTACATTGGCTAAGCCTTCCTCAATACTGGGTAATAGCATAAAATCGGCTGCTTGCACAGCGCTTTTAACTTCCTCTATGGGTATACGCGGCAATAAACTTACCTGTTCTTCCAAGCCGAAAGCCTGACGTAGGTAAAGACATTCCTCGTCTCCGGCTGCTCCGATAATTTGATAGTGAAAAGACAAGCCGCGTTCTTTTAACAGCTTACAGGCACGTAATGCCAAAGCATAGTTTTTGATCCAATGACTACGGCCTACCGATATCAATTCCAAAGTCTCAGAGTTTATACGCTTTTCGCTGAATGTAAATTCGTTTATAGCCAAACCCGTGTACACCACCGCTTCTACCCCAGTATGCGGACGACCGATTTGAGCACCTACCTGCTGGATTGCTCGAGAGACCGAATGAATACCGTCGAGTTGCGGGTACCATTCTTGTAAATAGGCGAAGTTTTCTGGATTAACAAAGGGACGTACATTGATATGAAAACCACGCTGACTTAAAAGCAGTTTGAACTGGCGTTGCTCGCGATAAGGCTCTAGCCAAGGCAATAAAGAAGGCCATTGTACATGCAACACATCGGGTTGATCATTTTCTAATACAAAAGCTAGGTTTTGTTGCTGTAAGGCTTGGCGGTTGCCACGCAGAGAATGCTTTAGCGTTTGCTTAAAGCTAGCCCAGGTAAACTTTTGCCAAGCATAATACCAACTGGTTTGCAGCAAGCGTCTTTTTGACTGGTTGCTGCCCAAAGGCCGGTACTTCACCCCAGCAACCGGATGCGGATTTGCCTCATTAAAGCCCATCACGCTCACCTCTATACCGGCTTTTACTAAACCCGCTAATAAACGGCGAATAAAAGCCGTTGTCGCATAGGAACCGTCAAAAAGAATGATTTTCATAAAACTATCAAAATACACTTAATAATGCCAGTTAAACTTAAATCAGCACAATAATCGCTGAAAGCCATCTAATAAGTATTGGTTGTAAAACTATCGAATTTCTTATTTAAATAAATGGGTTTTATACATAAATTCAATTGATCTATCCGGTTAAACTTTGTAATAGGCTTTATACCAATCTACAAAGGCGGCTATACCCTCTTGGATACTGGTACTGGGCTGATAACCAAAATCCCGTTTCAAATCGGATACATCGGCCCAAGTTTGGTAAACATCCCCTGGTTGCATGGGCTGCATTTGTTTTTGGGCGGTTTTGCCTAAACTTTGTTCTAAGGCTTCGATAAAGTCGAGTAATTTTACGGGTTGTGCATTCCCTATATTATATACCCCGTAGCGTTTCCCATCGGGTAAATCATTCGCCAGAGTAGCCGAAACGCCCAATATAATGTCATCGATATAAGTGAAATCACGGGAAAGCTCGCCTTGATTAAACACTTGTATGGGTTGGTCTTTTGTAATGGCATCGGCAAATAAATAAATCGCCATATCGGGTCGACCCCAAGGCCCGTACACGGTAAAAAATCGTAATCCTATGCATTGAATACCAAACAAATGCGCATAGCTATGAGCCAGTAATTCATTTGCTTTTTTGGTCGCAGCATAAACACTGATCGGGTGATCTACATTTTGATTTTCTTTAAAAGGCACTTCGGTTGAATTGCCATACACGCTCGAACTACTGGCATAAACCAGTTTAGGCACCTCAAATTCGCGCATACACTGCAAGACATTTAAAAAACCGGTGATGTTGCTATCGGCATATACTTCCGGATTTTCGATACTGTACCGCACTCCGGCCTGGGCGGCTAAATTACAAACTGCATCAAACTGGTATTGCCTAAACAACTTGGGTAAGTTGGCACGATCTTCTAATTTTAATTGATAGAAATTTAAATGAGGTTGGCTAGCCGAAACCGCTTTACGGTTATAAAACTCCGCTTGATTTTTGGAAATCCCCAATTGTTTTAAACGCGCATATTTTAAATCTACATCATAGTAGGTATTCAAGTTATCAATTCCCACCACTTGGTGACCTTGTGCCAGTAAATGCTTAGCCAGATGAAAGCCGATGAAACCGGCTATACCGGTAATAAAGTAATTTTTCATCTCTAGAGTTTATTTTTTAAAATCTGCTTTATTCTTATCCAGAAAGGTTTTTTCTGCTTCAATATTTTTAATTCAAAATCATACAATATCTCGTTTTCTCTTGTTATTGTTTCAAAAATGATATCGGAATCGAAATCTAATTTTTGCCTCAAATTATATCGATTAATAACTTCCATTCCTCGATTTTTCATTTCCTTTATACAAGGATAAGTTTTTTCTGAAGTGAAGTATCCATCTAAAAAACCAATAATAGCTGCCTTGTAGGCATCATTTCTTTCACTTTTATCTAACCATAAATTGAGATATTTTCGCCAGCCCCTATGCTTAATGCCATGAAAATAACCCTTTCGATAAATATCCTCCAAATGTTGTTTATAATCGTGTATTGCAAAAATTTTTCTATCGATTATTATTTTGTATCCGAGTTCTTGCATTTTATTATACAAAAAAGATTCTGGCCGGATTTCTTTTTTATTCAAATCAAAAAATTCCATTGCTCTTGCTAAGTTTGAGGTCTTGTAAAGGTGCGGACCTCCTTGCTTAATAGAGCAACGAAAACTATCTAAAATATAACCTTGATACACATAAAAATTTTCCGTTTCCTTTTGGACAATTTGAAGCATTAAAGAAACAGCATTTGGTGCTAAAATTAAATCAGCATCCAAAGCAAGGGTATATTTTTTATTCTCTGATATTCCTCTTTCAAATGTTTTTAATAAAGCCCTGTAAAATGGTTTTTCATTAATAATAAAAATATTTTCAATTCTGACCTCCTTTTTAACTTGATTAAATAAATAATCCTTCGTCGCTTCATCCGTCGAACGAATAATAACCGTTACGTTATTTAATAAATTACATTTACTACTCAAAATATTTATAGGTTGGTTAAACTCTAAAAAAACGTTTTAACTTATAAGCTTTGAAATCCGTAAAATTCAAAATTGCCAAATAAAAACAAGACAAAAAAAACTTTAAATTATAAAAAGAAAATTCCTTTTTTAAAATTTTTACAATTTTCAACAAATGTTTGAAATTAAATCTTAATTTATAATCGTTAATTCTTCTAAAAAAATAAGCACTAATAAATTGGTAACTTGGCAAATCGTCAAAATCTAATAGTATTCTCAGTGCACAATATACATCATCTTTAGTGCGTGAAGTTCTTTGCATTGCGGTTCTATTGTTATATAGAATGGCGTTTCTTACGAATTTAATATTATTATTAAATTTTGATACATTTATATCATGAATATAGTCTTCATTATTTCTTAAAGGCAGCCAATATTCACACCTACTATATTCCGCTCGCCATAGGCAAGCACCAGTTGCCCAAAATCTTTTTTTATATTTAAATAGAGTCGGTAGGATTTTATTGGGCAGGTAATTATTTACTCTTTCATTTACAATTTCTCCATGCACAACAGCCTGCGTATTACCATAAACCATGGCTAACGCTTTATCTTTCTTTATTTCTTTTACGCAAGATTTTAAGAAATTCTCATCCCACCAATCATCAGAATCAAGATAAGCAATATAGTCTCCTTGAGCCATTGCTCGTCCTGCGCTTCGAGCAACACCAGGACCGGAATTTAAACTTAAACGTGTGTATCGCAAAGGAATGTTTCCTAAAATTTCTTCTACGATTTCTAAGTTTAATTGTTCCTCTGAACAATCATCGACTAGAATCACTTCAAAATTTTTATAAGTTTGATTTTTAACCGACTTTAGGGTTTTAAACAATAACTCAAATCGATTATAAAATGGTATAATTATAGATACCTTATGTGTCAAAATGATAAAATTTACTGGTATTTAATAAAGCGAATTTACCACGCTTTAAAACAATTAAAGCCACAAAATAAAAATAAATTAAACTTTTATGATAGGTAGAATTGAGTTTTTGCGTCATTTTTGACAACAAATGGAATCCAGTTGTATATTTCTTAAATTTAACACAACTCAAAATCTGGCCATATTGCTTACGTCTCAAAAAACGTTTGGAATCTGAGTTAATACTGGCACTTTTTATATTTATTATGTTTTCACAAACATTAAACATAGAAATGATTTTTGGGCCATTAAAGTAATCCTGACTTGAAATTTGCTTACTATGCCTTCGTAATAAAACTAACGGTTTATTTGTATAACAGAAATCAGAGTTAATTATTAATACCCTCACAAAAAATTCATACTCCTGGCCCCTTTTTAGTTTTTCATTAAAATGCAAATTGTTTTTTAAAATAAAATTAGTTTTAAATAATGGTGCTTGTGTCAGCCAAAATATTTTAGATTGTATATAATCATTTATTGGGTCTGCTGAATGAATAAACTCTTTTCTTAACCCTATGATTTTAAATTTATCTTCAAAAACTAGAGTTTGACACAAACACCAGTCTTTATCTTCCTTATGAATTAATGCAATTTGGATTTGTAATTTATCTTCCACCATCAAATCATCCGAATCAAACCATTGCATGTATTCCCCTTTACTCTTTTTAAAACCATAATTCCTTGCTCCGTTGCCTCCGGGCAAATGCTCAGCTGGTCGGTGGTAGTAGCGTATGCGCGAGTCTTTGGCGCAGTACTCGGCCATTAGTTCATCGGTAGCATCGGTACTACCATCGTCTACTACAATGCACTCCCAATTTGTATAGGTTTGCGCCAAGACCGAGTCTAAAGTTTCCCCAATCAAATGGGCACGGTTGTAGGTGGGAATAATGATAGAAACAAGAGGCTGTTCTGTCATAAAATAGACTTTTTATTTAAACTACAAGTATACGCATTTTTGTTGGTTTCTAAGGTTTCAGTTGAGATAAGCTAAGGCTTAGCTTTGGTTTGTTCAACGGCTAAACCGTATTGCTCATACAGCAGGTCTAGAAAGAACTGGCGTTCTTTTGCGAAGCTTTTATTTAAGGCTTGCGTGGTATAATCTAAACTTCGGGGGTAGTCTTGCTGGTTGTACCAGGTTCTAAACTCATAATCCCGGGGAACAACTAGTCAAAATAGGCTTGTATAAATATATCGGTGAACTTTTCTGCTCCTTTTCTATTTAAGTGGGTTGGGTCTGAAAAGTAGGCTTTTTGTGTGAATATTTGTGAAAAGTCTTGGTAATGCTGTACATGCTTTTCAATGACGGCAGTATTGATCTTTTGTTGTAAAAAAGGTGCAGTAAAAAAATAAACTTCAACTCCTTTACTTCTACACAGATCTTCAATTTCCTTGACGTGAATGTTCGGTTTATCCTTTAACTTGTAGTTACCAGGTTTAACCCGATTAATCGTTTTATTGATACTGGTAAATCCCAATTGGTTGGCAAACGAATTACTTTTCAAATAACTTAAAATCAGGTTTCTTGCGCCTAATTTAGTTTCATATTGTGTGTATCGATAAAAAGGTATATTTTTAAAATACCAAGCTTTATCCTCATACTTAATTATTTCTTGGTACACCTCATCTTCTTTAATAAAAGGCATCCAAGGTGTAATTGCTGTAGGGTCTAAATGCTCTATGTTATACTGGTTATCCAATTGAACAAATATCATTTTGGGTTGATATTTATCTAGAAATTTCTTAACCATTAATTTAATTTCAAATGGATTAGAACCCGAGTACCCTAAATTGATACCCTTTAGCCCCGTACTTTGGTTGATTGTTACTGGATTTAAATGGTAAATACACCTACTTGAACCAAATAGAGCATAGTCATAGGTTGCAGAAGAATTCATATCATGTAGCCAAGAAACCTTGTCACGAGCATAAACCGGATTTTTATAACTATAAGTATATATCCAATCTAATGCATATGAAAGCGCTATGAATGCAACAAAAGCCAAACCGATAATTTTTAAAAATTTCTTCATTTAAAATTGGAAATAAATAAATTCCTGCATATCCGAAAAACTTCCCCAAACAAGAATCATAAAAATAAGAAATAAAGCCTTAAAATATAAAAAACGTCCTGTTTTCAATGGATGTTCATAATGTCTATTGTACCATTCAATTAATAGTAACAAAGCGATTAGCGGTAAAATCTCAAATGAGAAGCGTTCAATTTCTAACCTATCAATGCCTAACCCCTGTGTAAACATTCCATTTAAAAATGTTACAGCCTGACTAACTGAATCAGCTCTAAAAAACACCCACGCAATAACCGTGAGCCCAAAAGTTAGTAAGATTTGACCTAATTCCTTGAGAAGAACAACTTTATTGTGTTGGCCTGCTATATCCATATTTTTACGGTTTCGCTTTGTCAATAGCAAGGGTAAGAAATACAAAGCATTCAAGGCGCCCCAAACTATAAAAGTCCAATTGGCGCCATGCCAAAAGCCACTGACTACAAATATAATAAAGGTGTTGCGTACTTGCATACCCGTGCTACCGCGGCTACCGCCCAAAGGTATATACAAGTAATCTCGGAACCAAGTGGATAACGAAATGTGCCAACGACGCCAGAACTCTGCTATATCTCTTGAAAAATACGGATAAGCAAAATTGCGCATCAAATCAAAACCAAAAAGTCTTGAAAGGCCAATGGCAATATCGGAGTAACCAGAAAAATCGCCATAAATTTGAAAAGCAAAATAGACACCACCCAATAACAAGGTAGTACCGCTGTATGTTTCATGGTTTTGAAAAATATCATTCACATACTGTGCTGCATTGTCGGCAATTACGATTTTTTTAAAAAGCCCCCAAATGATGAGCATAACACCATCTTTTGCTTTGTCAAAATCAAATTTTCTAGGTTTAAAAAATTGCGGCAACAGTTGAGTGGCTCGCTCAATGGGTCCTGCCACCAATTGAGGAAAAAAACTTACGAAGGCCGCAAACGCTATAAAATTACGGGTAGCCGGGAGCTTACGCCGGTAGATGTCTATGGTGTAACTCAGTGTCTGAAAAGTATAAAAACTTATGCCTACAGGCAGAATGATTTCCAAGCCCCGAAAGCTAACTTCGCTTCCAAAAAAACTAAAGGCTTGATTAAAATTATCGATAAAAAAGTTATAGTATTTAAAAAAGCCCAGTAGCCCTAAATTTACGCCTAAACTCAGGTATAAAAACAGCTTACGCCGCTGAGGATGCTCACTTTTCTCCAGTTGCAAGCCTACAAAAAAGTCGACCAGCGTACTGAACAGAATTAGAAATAAAAATCGCCAATCCCACCAGCCGTAAAACACATAACTGGCTAGGGCAATCAATACATTTTGCGCGCGTAAATGTTTTCGCAAAAGCCAGTATAAAGCGAATACGATGGGTAAAAATACCGCAAAATCTATCGAATTGAATAGCATAGCAATTCTAGGTTGACAAAAAAGCTACAAGTATACGCATTTTTGTTGGTTTCTAAGGTTTCCGTTGAGATAAGCTAAGGCTTAGCTTTGGTTTGCTCAACGGCTAAACCGTATTGCTCATACAGCAGGTCTAGAAAGAACTGGCGTTCTTTTGAGAAGCTTTTGGCTAAGGTTTGCGTGGTATAGTCTAGGTTAAGGGGGTAACCTTGCTGGTTGAACCAATTTCTAAACTCATAATCCCGGGGGATAATCAGCTGGTCTTCTTCTTGCATTCTTCGGTAAACGTAACTCAGGGTGGTTTGGTTATCGGCCTTTTGCGCAATGGCATGGAACAGCAAATAAGCCTGTGAACAACTAAAAATAGCTGTGGGATAATTGATGGCCTTGCTTGTGCTAGACTGTGGCTGGTAGTGAATGGCTTGCCCAAAATGCTGCATAAAATCTTCTTGATCAAAGTCTGCAGCACCTAAATCAAGCTTGTAGATCAAATGATTGGTCAATTGCCTCACCCAGCGGCACAGCAGCTGTTTCAAATCATTTTGAGTAGCAGTTGTTAAATAAGCATTGTTTACCTGATGGCTCACTGCTTTTATGCTACCGGCAACAAGCGGAAAGTCATAAACCACTGGCAACACCAATTCGCCAATAAAGTGTTGCGCGTAATAATTGGCAAAATTCTGCTCTAGATAGTATAGTTCATCTCTTAAGTCAGTAAAATTGAAATAATCTATTGAGCCCATATTCTCGGTAATGAAACGCTCTATTCCGATAAGCTCTGGGCTATCTGGTCGGTAGTCAACCGCGCTATCTATACGTCTATAGGCTTTTATATTCTTTTTTAAATAGGCGAGGTAATTGCGTATTTCTGGATACTCAGAATTCTTTAACCCTTCGATCTCCAATTCACAAAACTCAGCGATGAATGAACGCCAGTAATTACTCCCCTCCTTTATCCGTAAATTAGCAGTTTGATAACGGTGCAACAGGTAATCCCGTTTATTTTCAACTTCTTTCTGTTCACTAATTTTAAAATCTTGAAATTCTAATGCGGCCAACATGCGTTTGATAAACAGTTGGTGATAGGCCTCAGGGTCCTTGGGCGTATTTATAATATCCTCATCTATTTCTCGCTCAAAGGGGTTGTAATCGTATAAGTCTGCTAGCCTCATAGGGTGGTTCAGGTGTTGGTTAACAGTATAAAGATAGTATTTTTTTAAAATTACTTTTTTCGGGATGCAATCGAGCAACACGAGAGGGCTATTTTTGATAAGCCGATTCTAAAAAGTAGTTATAATTATCACTTATTAGAAAAATAACCTGCCTTGTCAGTTCGAGTGAGGGTTTTTGACGATAGGCAAACACCCGTGTATCGAAGTGAAGTCGAAAAGTAGCGAATTTATTCATTGTTTCAAAACCTACTTTCTTACAATTCATCAATCTTGCTATGTCCTAATTTTCATTTTCTTTACTTGTATAAAGAAAACGAAACAAAAGAAAGTACACTTTTTCTGAGGTATTTTTCAGCTTTGCTGAAAACCACTTGTATTTTGCTAAATTGGCTCCAAGGCTTCACCAATTCTTCACGCAAAACACAAGTTATACTGAAGAAAAAGATTACAAAGCGCTGCTTTGAAACGCTTTTTGAAGTGGGCTGCTGGATATTAATAACTCTAAAACACGCCCTGTCAGCTCGAATTTCGGATTTATGGACGGTAGAACAAAAATGCGAAGTATCGAGAACAAGTCGAAAAGTAGCGAATACTTTTATAGTTTCCATTAATATTTACTGCTAATCGAAAACTAAAAATACCCATTTCTTAATCCTCTACTTTTTTCCATCGCCGAAAAAAGTAGCAAACCCCGAAGTATCGGGACTACGAAAGTCTAGGCTTACGAAACTAGTGCTAAATTGTAGGTTTGCAAGCTAAATTTTAGGAACTCACCCGATTTCCAATCGGGCTTAAACAGCCTAAAATTTTTAACGCTTACTGCACTGCCAATTTTACGCCCTATTTTCGATAGGCCGGGTTTGAAAAGTAGTAGTAATCATCACTTTTTAGTAAAATAACCTACCTTGTCATGTCGAGTTTTGGATTTTTGGACGATAGAACAAAAATGCGAAGTATCGAGATCCCGAATACTCGGGACTCCCAAAAGGTCGCACTAATTCGGTATAAAACCTACCTTGTCATGTCGAGTGCGATTTTATGGCGTGAGCCATAAAAACGTGTATCGAGACACAGTCGAAAAGTAGCGAATACTTTTTAGTTTTAATTGAATCACTTCTCGATACAACCCAGCGAGTCCAACTACGGCATTAAAAATGCCTGTTGGCTAAGCTGGCCCACTCGAAGTGACAGGGCGTTTAATACCTGCCTTGTCAGTTCGAGTTTCGGATTTTTGGTGGTAAACCAAAAAGGCGAAGTATCGAGAACAAGTGGAAAAGTAGCGAGTTTATTTTCTTTTTCAAAACCTACATCATAACATTACATCAATCTTGCTATGTCCTAATTTTCATTTTCTTTACGGTGTATTCCTCTCGCTGCGCTCGTCGGATACAGGAGAAAACGAAACAAAAGAAAGTACACTTTTTCTGAGGTATTTTTCAGCTTTGCTGAAAACCACTTTTATTTTGCTAAATTGGCTCCTAGGCTTTCCCGAATGCTCGGGACTCCCAAAAGGTCGCACTAAGTAGATAGCGGTATATTATTCACTTTTAAGTCTATTATCCTGCCTAATTTATGCGCAAAACACAAGTTATACTGAAGAAAAAGATTGCAAAGCGCTGCTTTGAAACGCTTTTTGACGTGGGCTGCTGGTGTGTAAAATAACTCTAAAACACGCCCTGTCAGCTCGAGTGCGTTTTTATGGTGAGAACCATAAGAACGTGTATCGAGAGCTAGTCGAAAAGTAGCGAATAATTTTTCAGTTCCAATTCATTCACTTCTCGATACAACCCAGCGAGTCCAACTACGGCATTAAAAATGCCTGTTGGCTAGGCTGGCCCACTCGAAGTGACAGAGCGTTTAAAACCTGCCTTGTCAGAAAGTAACTACCATAGAAAATAAGTCTACTTAATTTAACCCTCTACTTTTTTCCATCGCCGAAAAAAGTAGCAAACCCCGAAGTATCGGGACTACGAAAGTCTAGGCTTACGAAACTAACGCTAAATTGTAGGTTTGCAAGCTAAATTTTAGGAACTCACCCGATTTCCAATCGGTCTCAAACAGCCTAAAATTTTTAACGCTTACTGCACTGCCAATTTTACGCCCTATTTTCGATAGGCCGTTTTAAAATGTTATTTCTATTTATGACTCTTGCGTAAAATAACCTACCTTGTCATGTCGAGTGCGATTTTATGGCGTGAGCCATAAAAACGTGTATCGAGACACAGTCGAAAAGTAGCGAGTACTTTTTTAGTTCTAATTAAACTCACTTCTCGATACAACCCAGCAAGTCCAACTACGGCATAAATGCCTGTTGGCTAGGCTGGCCCACTCGAAGTGACAGGGCGTTTAAAACCACGCCTTGTCATGTCGAGTTTCGGTTTTTTGGTGGTAAACCAAAAATGCGAAGTATCGAGATCCCGAATACTCGGGACTCCCAAAAGGTCGCACTAATTCGGTATAAAACCTACCTTGTCATGTCGAGTGCGATTTTATGGCGTGAGCCATAAAAACGTGTATCGAGACACAGTCGAAAAGTAGCGAATATTTTTTTAGTTCTAATTGAATCACTTCTCGATACAACCCAGCAAGTCCAACTACGGCATTAAAAATGCCTGTTGGCTAGGCTGGCCCACTCGAAGTGACAGCGAAGCTTAGGGACTACTGCGTAGCGAAGTAGCGAATTCATTTTCAATTAAAAACCCGAATAGTTTCAGAAATAGCGAGTGACAAGCGGAAGTGCGTTTCGCGGTAGCGAAAAAGAGCATGCAGCGATTATGCTTTAAGCTGAACACCTTCAGCTTAAAGCAATTCTCTCAACTATTCTTGATTTTTTGGTTCGTTTTTGACTAAGCAAAAATGAATAGAATTAATTTGTAGAATATTGATTGAAGTTGGATTTTGTTGGGGAACAAGGTGATAATTTTTTAGTTGATTTAGGGATTGAAAATGTAAACAATTGATTGCAATAGGGTAAGGAGATCGCGATGCAATCGCGCACCAGCGTGAGAACCTAATTCACTTTTCGATACTAGCCACTGCTAATGCGAGTGTCTCCTTGAGATTTAACAATAAGACTAAATCAAAAATAACCCTGGAATAACTAAATACTATGGCAGGGTAAACCGAGAGATACCTTATGCTAAAATTCAAAAGCCGTATCAGGTTCTGAATAATTTCCTTTATTGCTGTATTGTATTCCTAAAATTAAGCAAATCAATAAGCTATTACCGCGTTTTTATAAACATAATAAAACTTCTGTTTTTGTATTGGTTTTCTCTATAGTTCCTTTTAAAATAAGCTTTTGAGTTAGCATATCTATGCAACCACCGTTGAGAAACAAAATAGCTAGCAATTAGATTAGCACGAGCGAGACGCTCGTGCTGTGAGAAATCAAAAAAGATTTAATCCATGGCAAACTTAAAGCCTGCTGTTATGATATTAGAGCTAAAGCTTGTATCTCTATCGTATTGATAAAATTTTAAGTCAATACTTTTTAGTCCGAATTTCCATAAATGTGCTTTTGCAAATATATCGGTATAGGAAACTCCAAAACCAAATTGGTTTGCTGAGTATTCAGACAGGTCGTAATCTGAGGTATAGAATTCATCTGTTGATAAAGCAGCCTCATGCGGCCTAAAATAATCAGCAGCTGTTTGCGTATAAATTCGATACGAAGGATACAGTGTAAATTTACCTGTTATTTTAATGGGGAGCGCAATACTTGCTGTATGCGAATTAATCCCCCAATCGTCAAAATAGTAGCGATAAAAAGTCCTTATTGTTAAAATCTCATTTAAATACCAATTCAGACGTCCACCTATCGCAACTTTAAACCTTGAATCTGGTAAACGTTCGATGGCATCGGCTAGCTGAAAATTATCAATAAAAGAATCTTCCACATCGCTAAAGTACACTCGTTGAAAAGGGGTAGATAATAAACCTTGTTGTTGTATTAAATCTAATGCTAAAGAACCTTGCACATTTTTATGAAGTATTTGCGAAAAGCTAAACCCTAAAGAATATGAATTACGCCCCTCATCGTTAAATTCATTAAATCTGGGGGAATAATTTAAATTTCCTGTAATTGTATTTTGGGTAAAAAATGAATTATTTAAACCAAAACCCTCTTTACCAAAAGGTCTTAATTCAGATGGATAAATTGCATTCCAAGTATCAATATATACATTCCCACTTATACTCACTTCAGTATTTTTTTCATTGAAGAGTTTGGTATAACTTCCGCCAACGCCCAAAGAAAAGTAATCATACTCCGAGGATACTGCTAATTTGGCCGACCAAATGGTATTTCTATCATTAGAACTATGGCTGTAACTTCCTGTTAGATTTGCCCAAAGATCGCTACTTGATGCACCTGATGAAGCTTGATAGGGGTCTGCTGGACCGTCATCAAAAGGATTTACATTACTCGATGATGCTGAGGTATAAGCAGAGACTCCTGCATCTATAGTTAATACATCATCGTCATTTAGAGGTATAGATACGATGAACGCACTGGTCACATCGGTTAATTCTTCTGTGCCAATACCACCACTTACCGCTGCATTATCCCCGTCCTGGCTGTAGTAGCTGGACAAGAAATCTACTTCAACGCTTTCCAATACACGTTTTTTATAGACTGTGGTTGAGTCTTGTCGATTTTGTGCATTCGCTTTTACGAATGCGAACACACAGATAATAAGAATGATATTTTTCAATTGATTATATGTTTTAATTACAGCCGCAGCCTCCACCAGTTTTTCCTCCGTTTGCACCTACCGCTGCTTCGCGATAGGAATGTGCAGTAGTTACATTTCGGTCACATTTCTTTTCTGAAAGTGCCATATCTGGATCATTTATATTGACTTTTTCATACTCCTTAACCACCACGCAATTGCTAAAAAAGAAACTAAGCAAGGTGAAAATTGTTATTTTTTTGATCATAACTTATTTATTTCTATGTTTTTTGATTTAATGATGTTTCCTTTATCATCGATGATGATACATTCTACTTTTGGCAATTGATTTATTCGGTCTAAACCTGCATCTTTTCCCATTACAAATACAGAGGTAGCAAGTGCATCGGCGAGTTCTGCCTTTGGGGCAAATACGGTCACACTTACAATTCCACTTGACGGATATCCTGTTCGGGGATCAATGATATGGGAATACCGAGTGCCATTAAAGCTTACAAACTTTTCATAATCACCAGAAGTAACCACAGCAGCGTTGCTGATAGGTAGAACAGCAAAAACCTTGTTTTTATTCATTGGATTGGTAATGGCTACTTTCCATTCCTTTCCGTTGGCTTGTTTACCCCAAGTATTCATATCGCCAGAGGCGTTTATAATTCCTGATGTCACTCCTTTTGAAATAAGCAAAGCTTTAGCCTTATCTGCAGCATAGCCCTTACCTATTGCTCCGAAGCCTATTTTCATACCTTTTTCTTTTAGAAAAACTGTACTTTCTCCCTTATGAAGCAAGATATTTTGAAACCCTACTTTTGATACAGATGATCTGATTTCCTCTGCTGAAGGTATTTTGGTCATGCTTCCATCAAATTGCCAAATTCTGTCCATAGAGGCATAGCTGATGTCAAAAGCTCCATCTGTAAGCTTAGATAAGCCCATAGCTCGTTCTATTAGTTGATAAAGTTCTTCATCAACTTTAACAGGTTTAATTCCTGCATTTCTATTGACTGCTGAAGTTTGAGAAGTTGGATCCCAGGAAGATATGAGTTTTTCAATCCTGGTAATTTCAGCTACAGCGGTATCAATATATCTATTACCGGCAATAGCGTTTTTTGCTACTACAGTGATATCAAAGCGACTTCCCATTAATTTTAGGGTGCGCTTATAGGGTTGTTGTGCAGTGCAAACAAATGCTAAACATAAACTTATGATAGAAAATAGATACTTCACTTTATTTAGCTAAGGCGTTTAATTCTTCGATGTATTTTTCTGGTGTAGTCTTTTTATAGCTCGTTACTCCTAGTACTTTGCCTTTTGCATCTAGTACCACCACAAAAGGAAAAAATCCATTTTCATTGTATTGCTCTGCAAGTTTAGCGTTGGCTTTTGCTTGAGCTTCTGGTAAAGCGTTCTTCTTTCTTCGAGGGAAATCTGCCTGAAGCATAATGTAATGCTCCTTCGCATATTTTTTAAATTCTGCTGTACTCCAAATTTCTCTATCTAGTTTTATACAAGGCGCGCACCAGTCGGAGCCTTGAAATACTAAAATTATTGGTTTATTTTCTTTAGCGGCTAATTGTTTTGCTGTGGCAAAATCTGTTTGCCAATCTTGTGCGTAGCTACTTAAAGTAGCGATAAGCATCAAGCTCATTAAAATAATTTTTTTCATCGTAATTTAGTGTAATTTAAAATATTAAACCTTGTCTTTCTGTTAGTTGTATTGAAATTTATCGATTTATAAGCTTGTTCTCATTTCTGCAGTTTTGCGAGCTTTTTGTAGATTATATAATCGTTTATTAAAATGTAGCTTCTTTTAACTGGTATATTTATCTAATTATTCCCTTACATATTTATACGGTTTAAATTGCCAGTATGCTTTTCATTTTTTTCTACTTCTATTCCGTTATTAAATTAAAGGTTCCTTTGGTTAGAAATTCGGTATCTTTTTTAAAGTCCTCTGCATTTACAATTTGAATAAACCCCTTACTTGTAACCCCCACATTTACCGGTACTTTTTTAAAAGTTAAGTCGTTTCTTTTAACCAATACAAAGTAGTTTTTATCAATATTAACAACGGCTTCAACTGGCAATGCTGGATGTTTTGTTGTTTCGGTCAAAATCTCAGCTTCTATATACATTCCTGGGGCAAATAATTGCGTCTCACTAGGATTAACCAAATCTCCGTGAATGACCACGGTTCTTTCTTGGGTATGTACTGCTTTGTTCACTAAATGCACTTTGCCTTGGTATACGTTATTCTGGTCGTTTTGTATTCTTAGGTTAATGGGTTGACCTTCTTTAATCAATGGCAAGTCTTTTTCGAAAATTTTCAGCTCAATATGTAAATCATTTGTATTGGTTACAGTTACTGCAACATCTGTAGGGGTTAAATACATTCCTTTTGTAGCATTAACAATAGTGGTATAACCTGTTAAGGGCGAGAGTACTTTAATGACAGAACGAATATTGTCTCCAGTTAAGGTATTCGGATTAATATTCATTAAGCTTAATTTTTTTTTGAGCGCTTGGTATTGTGCTAGGGTCACCTTATATTCTGATTCCGCTTTTAGGAAATTCTTTTTTGAGGTTATGTTATCTGCTATCAATTCTTTTTGGCGCTCAAAATCTAATTTTAAATAGTTGAGCCGGCCTTTGGCTTGCAAAAAATCTTGTTGAACTTGTACATATTCAGGATTTTCAAGGGTGAATAAGATCTGCCCTTTTTTTACAGCATCTCCAGGGAGCAAGTCGATCTCTTTAACATATCCGGCAAAATAAGCGTTTACATCTGCTTGGCTTGCAGGAGGAACGCTAAACATACCATTGGCTTTTACAATAGAACTAAAAGCTTGTTGGGTAATTTTTCCTACTTGCATACCCCCTGCTTTAAATTGAGTATCGGTTAGGGTTATGGTATCGCTATTTTCGATTTCATCTGGTGTTTCCTTATTCCCCATTTCAGTTTTCTTATTTGAATTGCAGGAAGTTAAAATGATGATGCTTATTATTAAAAATCCCTTTAGGTATAAAGCAGTAGACATTGTGTTACTTAAATTTTTCATTATTGAAAGCTTAGATAGTTTATCTCTAAAACGGTATTGTTATACTTCATTAAATTCTGTAAATAGTTGATTTCAATATTTTTTGCACTCTCTAAAAGTTGCACGTATTCCAAGAAGTCTATTTCGCCACTCTTAAAAGCCTTTGATGCGGTTTTGGTTAATTCTTTTGAGAGATTTTTACCGGTAGTTTCATAGTAATCAACTGTTTCTCGGTATTTTTTTAAATCTGTTAGTAACGCATTATACCTCGATTGCAGTTTAATTTTATAATTTTCAAATTCATGGGTCAAAATATTGATTTGGGTTTTTGCAGCATTGATTTTAGATTTGTTTGCACCAAACCATAAAGGTATGCCTAGACCTACTTGAAAACCATTGTAATTGGTTGAATTAACGCCATCATTAGTTCCTTGAAAAATTGAAAAATGGATGTCGGGTAATAACATTTGTTTTTCTAACGAGAGTGAAGATTCTGCCAAACTTTTAGCTGAATTGTAAAACGAAAATCCAGGGTGGTCTTCAATGTTGAGTTTTTTTAGTGCCAATCTTGGCAGTTCATTTTCCTCTACCGTTATTATTGAATCACTTTGCACCCACTGGTTGAGTATGGTATGCGCTTTTTTGACCTCCTCTCGTGCTTGTTTCAAAGCAATGGCTATTTCTTTTTGCTTGGTTTCTGCCGTGAGTTTCTCCAATAAATTGGTTGCTCCTACATCATATCTTTTCTTTGCTGCTTTTGCAAATTGGCCATACAAACTATCTAAATAAGTATATTGTTTAACCACATTATTGCTGTAAACCACTTTATAATAAGCCAAGTATACCTCTTTTGTTAATAACCTTTCATTGAGTATATACTCCTGCGCTGCAAGGGTGGTTTCTTGTTGTCTTACTTTTCGCTGTGCAGCATAAATAGTTGGAAATTGAAACGACTGGCTTAAACCAAAAACTTTTAAGGGTAGGCCATTTTCTGCAATATTATTTTGATCGTAACCATAGAAAATCTGTGTTTTATCAATATTCAGAGCACCTCCTACCCGTTGTTCCGATTGGTCGATCCTTTTTGAAGAAGCTTGAAGGGCATGATTATTCTCGATTGCCATTTGTAGCGTTTGTTTTACACTTAACGGATTTTGTTGTGCCTGACCAATAATCGGCAAAAGCAATAAAAGCATAGCACTCGTTGCCTTTAAATTCACCTTAGTTTTCTTTTTAGAATTTTGCCCCTTTTTGTCGAATAGGGCGTATAAAATTGGTAGTACAACTAGGGTTAAAATTGTCGCAGTAATTAGTCCCCCTACCACTACGGTTGCCAAAGGACGTTGTACTTCGGCACCGGCAGAAGTTGAGATTGCCATGGGTAAAAATCCTAAGGCAGCGGCGGCGGCGGTTAATAAAACTGGACGCAATCTATTTTTTGTGCCTATTAAAATACGTTTATTGATGTTGTTTATGCCTTTTGCCTTCAATTCATTAAACTCTTCGATTAATACTATACCATTGAGTACCGCAATACCAAAAAGCGCAATAAAACCAACCCCTGCCGAGATGCTGAAGGGTAAATCTCTTATATATAATAATATTACACCACCTATAGCCGCTAGCGGGATGGCACTATAAATCATTAAAGCTTCTTTAACGGAGTTGAAAGCAAAGTACAATAGTATAAATATCAAAATCAAGGCTAAAGGCACCGCTATTTTTAATCGATCTGTTGCGGTACGTAGGTTTTCAAATTGTCCTCCATAGCTTATGGAATATCCTGTAGGAATATTAATGTCTTTTTTAACAATAGCCTGTATATCTCTTACCACCGATTCTAAATCACGATTTCTAACATTCACGCCCACCACTATTCTACGTTTGGTATTATCCCGAGAGATTTTTGCGGGTCCCTTTGTATAGTTTATACTTGCAAATTCACTTAAGGGTAATTTAGTCCCATTAGGAAGTGATACCGATGCGGTTTCTAAATTCTCAATATCTTTTCTGTGAAGGTCATCAAAACGAATCACCAAGTCGAATTGCCTTTCGCCTTCAAACACTGTTCCTGCAGGAATTCCGGCAAACCCCATGGTTATGATTTTGTTTAAATCCTCTATATTCAATCCGTATTTGGCTATTTTTCTACGGTCATATTTAACTGACATCTGCGGCAAACCTGCTGTTTTTTCTACTGAAATATCTGCTGCCCCTTCGACATTTTGAATGGCTTCTTCTATTTCTAGGGCTTTTTGATATAAAACATTTAGGTCTTCACCAAAAACTTTAATAGCCAAATCGGCTCTTACTCCAGTAATCAATTCATTAAATCTCATTTCGATAGGTTGGGTAAATTCAAACTCTACACCTGCGATTTCATCGGACAAAGCTTCTTTGAATTTATCTGCAAGTTCATCTTTTGATTGTGCAGACACCCATTCTCCTTTAGGTTTTAATTTAATAATAATGTCGCTTTCTTCCATAGACATGGGGTCGGTTGGAACTTCTGCGGCACCAATTCTGCTCACCACTTGTACCACTTCTGGGAATTTTTTAAGTATTTTTTCCATTTGAGTAGTAGCTTCTATTGTTTTGCTCAATGACATTCCGGTCTTTAATACAGGCTGAATTACAAAATCTCCTTCATCTAAGGTAGGTACAAACTCAGCACCCATTCTAGAAAACAAGAAAGCAGTAAAAATTAACAAGCTTATAGCTATGCCAAGTACCAATCTTTTTTTACGCAATGCCCAGATAATGCTTGGCTGGTATTTGCGTTCTAAGAAGGAAATCATACGAGATGATATGGTTTTTTTTTCGGTATTGGTGGGCTTTATAAAGAGTGACGCCATTACAGGAATATAGGTAAAACAAAGTATCATTGCCCCTATAAGTGCAAAGCAAAAAACCATTGCCATAGGGCGAAACATTTTTCCTTCAACCCCTACCAAAGAAAAAATAGGAATAAAAACTATAATGATAATCAATTGCCCAAATACAGCCGAGTTCATCATTTTGGTTGCACCCTGATAAGTAAGACTGTCGACTACATCTTGCCTTTCTTTTTTGGGAAGCGCCAGTAATTTTGAACGTTTTTGGGTAATTTTAAAGGCAATAAACTCTACAATAATCACAGCACCATCTATGATAATTCCAAAATCAATTGCGCCTAAACTCATTAAATTAGCGTCTACACCAAAAATGTACATTAGTGAAAGCGCAAATAGCAAACTCAAAGGAATCACAGAGGCAACCACTAAACCAGAACGCCAATTTCCTAACAGTAGTACCACTACAAAAATCACAATTAAACAACCTAAAATCAAGTTTTCGGCAATGGTAAAAGTGGTTTTTCCGATAAGTTCACTTCGCTCTAAAAATGGATTTATGGAAATGCCTGGCGGTAAAGAGGGTTGAATTGAAGAAACTCGTTCTTTTACGGCTTCAATCACTGCATTAGAGTTGGCGTCTTTAAGCATCATCACTTGACCAAGTACTTTTTCACCTTCTCCATTTCCGGTAATGGCTCCAAAACGATTAGCGTGACCAAAACCAACTGTAGCTACATCGCTAACATATACAGGAACATCTCCTTTATTGGTTACCACGATATTTTCTATATCTTCTATAGAATTAACCAGACCTTCGCCTCTAATAAAATGACTTTCATTAATTTTCTCAATATAACCACCACCTGCAATGCTATTGTTTTTTTCAAGAGCGGTAAAAACATCAAAAATAGAAACCTTCATCGCACGGAGTCTTTCGGGATTTATAGCTACCTCGTAGGTCTTTAAATAGCCGCCCCATGTGTTTACTTCTACCACCCCGTTAATACCAGAAAGCTGCCGTTTTACAATCCAATCCTGGATGGTTCGCAAATCAGATAACGAGTATTGATTTTTATATTTGTCATCTACATCGATTACATATTGATAAATTTCACCAAGCCCCGTAGAAATAGGGCCCATAAAAGGTTTACCAAAGCCCGCTGGGATTTTTTCTTCGGCACTTTTAATCTTTTCGGCAATTAATTGGCGTGGTAAATAAGTGCCTAAATCATTATCAAAAACAACAGTTACAACTGATAAGCCAAATTTTGAAACCGAACGTATTTCTTGCACTCCAGGTAAATTTGCCATTTCCAATTCTACTGGATAAGTCAAAAATTTCTCGACATCTTCGGTCGCTAAATTCCTTGAGGTGGTAATAACTTGTACTTGATTATTGGTTACATCTGGTACCGCACCAATAGGAATATTAGAAAGAGAGTACAACCCGAAACCTATGATTAAGGCGGTAAATAGTAGCACAATAAGTTTGTGATGAATACTGTACTCTATTATACGTCCTAGCATTTTCTTGGTTATTTAAATTAAAACTATTCAAATATATGAGCAGTATCTAAGCCTAATCTAAATCCTATCTTAAGATTCGCTTAAGAAAATTTTCGGTTTTTAATAAAAAGGTGAGAATTTGAATATTTTATAAGCTTTGAAATTATTTAATTGTTTATTCCAAAGCTTCACTACAAGCAATCTTTCGCTATGAAGTTTAAAAAAGATTCAACTTCATTTAAATTTACAACCGACTTTTAACATCTAGCGGTCCTTTTGTAAAGGTCAAAATTTAATGTATCAAAAAGAGATCTTTTTCTATTGGGAAATATTGCTAATACATAACCTAAATATGGCGGTTTTTAAAGCTTCATTAAAATTCTACAGTAAAAATGGTACCCTTGCCGAATTCGCTTTCTACACTAATTTTAGTATTAATAGCATCAGCAGCTTTTTTGGCTATTGAAAGTCCCAAGCCATTCCCTGTAACATCTTTGTGTTGAAGCGGATCAGACCTAAAGAAATTATTAAATAAGCGGTGGAGGTCCCCTTCTTTAATACCTATTCCTTCATCTCGGATTTTACAGATAACTTTAGATTCGGATTTCGTTAGAGCAATATGAATTGTGGTTTCATCTTTAGCATATTTCAAAGCATTTTCAATTATGTTTTCCAAAATTAGGTTACCGAAATATTGAGGGATTAAAACTTTATCTCCAATATCATTTTTAATTTTTATGGTTAACTTTTTTTCTGTGGCTACATTATTGTGCCTAAAAAGAATTTCTTCGATGATGGAGGTTAAAGGAATCAATGGTTTTTCAGCAGATTTTGATCCTGTATCTAATCTTGCTAATAGTAAGAGTTGTTCTATTATGGATGTAATTCTATTTATTTCTGTTAAGCAAAGTTTAATTTTTTCTTCATATTCAGAGCGTTCCCTCGGTTTACGCACCAAAACTTCCAATGTGCCTTTTAATGTTGCTAAAGGGGTACGCAGCTCGTGAGAAGCATCTGAAGTAAACTGGCGTTCTCTTTCCAATGCATTTTCGATTCGGTTTAATAAGTCGTTGATACTGGAAGTTAAATCAAACATTTCATCTTTATTTTGAGGCAACTCAACGCGTTCGTTTAGGCTATTTCTTGTAATTCTATTGGTGGTTTGTATTACATTTTTTACTGGAATGATACTTCTTCCTGCAATAAATTTAGAAATAAAATATAGGCTTGCCAGAAGTAATAAATAGACTATTAGTAAAATATTTCTAAGATTGTAAAGTACCATTTGAGAGGCTTCCAATGACATAGCCGCTACTATAAAACCTTTCAATTTACCCTTATCTTCAATGGGTAGTTGTACTTGCCTTATAGGTCTTTGATTTAAATGGCCATTATAATGCCCATTATAATTTGAATTCGCATTAAGTTTTAAATGGTTTTCTTTTAGATTGGGTGATTTATCCATAAAAACTCCATTTTTATCCCAAAATTGGATAAAAACAGGATTAACTTGTACTTCTCTATGCTCTCTTTCTTCCCATTCTCTTTTATTTTTGATCTTAATGCTGTCGCCTATAACTTTTATTTCTCTTGTGTGCTTTTTGGCTTCATAAGACAAGTCTCTATCTAAATTTTGATATACAACACCTCGTACGACAAAATATACCGTTAAAAAAGCAACTGCCATTATGATTGCCGTTGCAGCCATATAATACAGCCCTATTCTGTTTCTAAAACTTAAATTCATATTTCTTTTGCAATGTAGCCAACACCTCTAATGGTTTGAATATAATTTTCTTCTTTTCCAAGTTTCAGTTTTTTTCGTAGCGCATTGATGAATACGTCGATGACCCCAGTATTATAATCAAAATGAATATCCCAAACACTTTCAATGATTCTTGATCGCCGACAAACCAAACCTTTGTTTCGTATGAGATATTCCAATAAGGCAAATTCTTTTTGGGTTAATGCTATCTCTTCATCATTTTTAAAAACTTGATGAGTTGCGGTATTAAGTGTGATATTACCAAGTTTAAATATTGAATGTTCCCCAGTTTTTGGACGTAATTGCACCTTAATGCGTTCGAGGAGTTCTTCAAAATGAAAAGGCTTTTTAATGTAATCATTGGCGCCAACTTGAAGGCCAAATACGGTTTCGTCTAATGTATCTTTTGCTGTTAGAAAAATAACCGGAGTTTCGCGAAATTCTTTACGGAATTGACGGCAGATTTCAATGCCGCTAATTCCTGGAACCATCCAATCTAGCAAAAGCAAATCATATTCTCCTGAAAGTGCCATCTCAAGCCCCTTTTTACCTTCTTCGGCTACGTCTACAGCGTAAGATTCCTCTTCTAAGCCTTGTTTTAGGAAATTAAATATTCCTGGCTCATCTTCTACTATTAAAATTCTCATGATACAAAAGTTACAATTTTCATTTAAGTTTAGGTTGGGTTTTTCTTAAGATTGACTTAATATTTAATTTAAAATCTAATTTCTTTTTACTAATGTCAATACCAAAATAAATACTTTTCATAACTTTGTAATACTTTTATTGAAAAGAGGGATTTCATCAATAACTCAACTCCTTAATAATGGGCTTAAAATCCCGAATTTCTATTAGAGATTGTTGATGAAAGTCTGAACTTAAGTCTGAATCGAACTATGAATTTTTTAAATTCTGAGTGCGGTTAGTGTACTTAAGTTCAGCTCTCTTTTTCTAATTAAACATCCATAAATTTAATTATTTATCTTTATATTTTCTCTTATGCAAGTCTAAAGGAGTTTCGGATTTTTGGTGGTAAACCAAAAATGCGAAGTATCGAGAACAAGTCGAAAAGTAGCGGGTTTATTTTCAGTTCTATTTCATTCACTTCTCGATACAACCCAGCAAGTCCAACTACGGCATAAATGCCTGTTGGCTAAGCTAGCCCACTCGAAGTGATCCCGAATTCTCGGGACTCCCGAAAGGTCGCACTAATTCGGTTTAAACCCTGCCGTTTCACCTACGGTTTTGTTGATTTTTGAAATAAAAACCGACATTTAGAGAGAAGAACAACTGTATTTCATCGGTTGAATTTGTTTTTTATCCTGCTTTTTTGGGGTGTTTGCTAGCGTTTTAGTGCTTTTTTGAACAAAAACAGTCGGTTTTTTAGGGTTTTGAGATGGTTTTGGGCTTGAAAAAGCTTGTTTTGGAGGGTGAAAATGTAAAAAAAATTGAAAGAAGTGGTTTTTAAAAATCATGCTGAAGGTTCATGTAAATCATCAGCATGATTTTTTAATTCTTCAGCATGTTTTTCATGAATCATGCGCATGATTTACATGGATCATGCGCATGAAATTTGGCTTTTTTGACCAAAAAAACCGCTTGATCCAAGCTGGACCAAGCGGTTTATTCAACTTCCGCTTGCTGCGGTGAGCGCTTTATTCGGTTAGACTGAAGTCCATACTGTTAATGCGCTTTTTCACATGTTTGCTGGGACGGTAGTTTAAAGCTATACGCTTGATATTGCTTAAACTTACGTCTTCGGCTAAAACACTACCGGTTGAGCCTACGCCAATTTGAAAATTGCCCAAGCGTCCTAATTCTACAATACGCCCTTGCTCTAACTCATCGAGCATATTATGTACAAAAGCGTGTAAAACGGCTAAACAATCGGGTTCACGCACGGTTGACTGATTGGAAATTAAATACGCAAGTCGGTCAAGATCACAGGTGCCAGTGCTTACGGCCTGTAGATAATACAGCGGCGCAGCGGTTGGATCTTGAGGGTTCTTACGTGTTCTAACTTTTAATTTTGCGAGTATATTTTTACTCATAATAAAATGTGTTTTAATTAAAATACACCTTTTGCGGTCGGGAGAGCGCTTACCTTGGGTAAGCTGTGGTAGCAGCAAAGGTTGAAACTGCTTCTTACTTGGTCTCTCGGTGGTTGTTCTAAAGCTAAGTCATGCTAGTTCTTTTTTATTTACCTAGCGCTAAACTAGAGACTTAAGCAAAGAATACCGGTTTAAATTTTACGAGTTTAAAGCAGAATTTATTGAGTTTCAAACAGAATTTTATGCGTCTACCCGAAAATCTTCCGAGTTTACTCGTAAGATTCCCTACTGGCTAGTAATCAGTTAGTTATAAAGCTAATTTTAAGCGGCATTTTAATCGGTTGCAACCGGAATTTTTAACCCTTTTCACTGTCCAGAGCATTTTATCTCCATGGCAATTGCATTAAACGTCCGTCTCCCACAAAATTGAATGAGTATAAAATATTGCTCGCTCACCTATGGTTTAGGATGATAATTGGGGTTACAAAATGCAAGCTAAAAGCATACCTGCTTCGTAACTCCTTCGGTACTTCTTCGTTCATCCCTCGAAATATAAGGATTTATCGATGTTTTATCGAAGGAGTATCGAGCTAGCATCGAGGTAGCTATGGCGTATCCCCGGGTATTTTAAGCGATTTTTATGGCTTAAATAGGCTTCCCTATCGCCAAGAAATGCTAAGCGAGGCGGTACCAGCAAAGGGATGTTTGATTGATTTTGGTTAAAGTCATCAGGTGTTGAGTCGGTTGCCACTGCTTAAAGCGACCCCTTCGTGAGCATAATGAAAAGACTTGATTGCGCAGGTCAAGGCGAAAGTGAAAGGTCTGAGGGCAATGTTTATTTAATTCTATTGCTTATTTTTGTTGCTATCGATTGGTCGTACCCTAAATAAAGCACCAAACCTATCTTGTCAAATTTCAAAGCAAATAAGAAAATCATCTGCTTTCATGGTTCAATTGGCAATGGTTTTTTAATTAGTTGATTAGAATGGCACTTTACTTACTACTTAGCCTACTTTTTCTTTTTCTTCTTTATCAACTTTTCAAATTAAACCTATCACCAAAAATTAAAGGTGCTGTAGGTGAATACCGTGTAGCGAACAAATTGAAGCGCTTAAATAAAAAAGAGTATATCATTTTAAACAATCTTTTTTTCAAAACAGCTAATGCCACTACACAAATTGATCATTTAGTGATTTGTAGGAGTGGAATAGTTGTGATCGAAACAAAGTATTATAAAGGATGGATTCACGGGTACGAAAAAGCGAGGTATTGGACTCAAACTATTTATGAGCACAAAACAAGATTTAAAAATCCGATTCAGCAAAACTGGGTTCACGTTTTTGTTTTAAAAAAAATTCTGAATACCACATATCCTGTTCAGTATTTCCCCATTGTTGTTTTTACAGGAAATGCTACTTTAAAGAATATCAGCAGTGAACTGCCCGTAATTTATTCTAGTCAACTGAATCAAACCATTAAGAAATTAAACGATCAAAAATTATTGTCGTATGAACAAATGCAAGATCTTGCCACTAGCCTGCAATCTCAACATATTTCAGACACCAAAATAACGAAACAACACTCCGCTCAAATCCGAAAAAAAATTCAAATAAATGCGAGGTATGAAAAGCAAAAGGTGTGTCCTAGGTGTAAAATAAAATTAATAAAGAAAAAAGGCCGCTATGGAAAATTTTATGGGTGTGTCAATTTTCCTGAATGTACCTATACCTTAAGTCGTAATGCTTAATCTGATCGTCCACTTTAAATAGTACCATGCAGCCAAAGCGTCTAATTAAATAAAAACACTTTATATTATTGGTACAAATTCAGCTCGCTTAAGTATAAAAAAAACTTTTCAGTTCAATAGCTTAAAACAACGCATTACTTTTTAATTATGCCGATAAAAACTTACATTCGTCGCCGAACAAAATATAGCTGAATACAAAAGAATTGAAAATAAACTATTGACGTACAATTAGCTGATAATTTGCAGCACAAAGCACTCAGATCACTTAAAAAACAGCTCATGAAATTAAAACAAGGCCGAAAAATACTCCGTTACCGCGAGCGCCTAGACCAACCTTTAGGTTTTAACCCCTTTGTTTTTAGTCGGTCTTTTTTATTATGGGCTTTACTGGGGCTGCTGGGTGGTGTGATTGCCGGATTGTATTGGATTGTATTGGAATTTTTAACCCATCAAATCGCTTTTTTTCAGGGTTGGTTGGTCATTCCAGTGATGGCCCTTGGCGGATTGTTAGCCGGATTGATTATTCATTTTATCGGCGATCCGGGTGAAATCCACTTGATGGTGAATAACATCCGTTTCAACAAGGGTAAACTGGACCCCAAGAACAATCCGTCGATGATTTTATCTTCGCTACTTTGCGTAGCTTCTGGCGGAAGTTTGGGACCCGAGGCTCCATTAGTGCAAATCACCGGCTCTACCGGAACCTGGTTGGGTAAGCTGTTTCGGCTTAAAGGAGAAGATTTACGCTCGCTTAGTATTGCCGGTATGGCATCGGGCTTTACCGCACTTTTTGGCGCTCCGCTAGGCGGCAGTCTTTTTTCTTTAGAAATTTTACACTATAAGTATGCGGTAGAATATTACCGCGCCATTATCCCCGCTTTTGTGGCCAGCTGTTTTAGTTATTTAGTTTTTGCGCTCATCATACACCTGGGATTGGGTCCGGTTTGGGATTTATCGGCTTATGCGTATTCCGGGATATTTGATTTTGCCTATGCGGTTTTATTTGCAGGCATTGGCGCAATATTAGGTTGGACTTTTATCGGGTGTACCAAAATTTTTAAAGTTGCCTTCGAAAGAAAACCCCTACCCATTTACCTTAAAACACTAATTGGAGGCTTGCTACTTGGTAGTATTGCCTATTATTATCCGATAACCCGTTACTTTGGTCACCACGAAATCAATACGCTTTTGACCAGTTCTTATTCCCTAGCCTTTTTAGGCGGAATTCTAGTTTTTAAAATCATAGCGATTTCCATTACGGTTACTTCGGGTTGGCGAGGCGGTTTTATCATTCCTCTATTTTTTGTAGGGGCTACGGCTGGTTTGATTTTACATGAGCTTTTTCCTAGCATTAATTTAAGCCTAGCTGTGGTAAGTTGTATGGCGGCGATCAATGCTTGCGTGACCCGAACGCCGATGAGTACTACTATTTTACTGGCTACCTTAACGGGATTTGGACACTTTATTCCCATTTTATTCGCTAGCCTTACCGGATATTTTCTCGCACCAAAAACCCCTTTTATCGGTTCACAAATGAAAAAACAATAGACCTCTTTCTTGATAATCAAACTGAAATTGCTAAATACTAATTGCTGATACAAAATAAAAGCTTGGCCAATAAGACTTAAAAGCTACGGGATAGGCCTATACCTTATCTTTATTTTCCTAGATTAAGCCATTCCTTTAAGGATTTTATCTGCACCCGTAAATATATTTTAAACCAGTTGTTCCGCTGCCTATACCCCAAGACGTTAGGTAACCTAACAAAATAATTTTAAGAAATTTTTAAATATTTTTAGGATTAATAAACCTTATTTGCAAAAAGATTTTATATTTACGCAAATTTTAAGCTTAAATTAACACAAAACTAATCTTTGCCTTTTCTCCATGGTGGTAAAGGCTAATTTCAAAAACACCTAAACATGAAAAATTTTATTTTTGGAATGCTATTTTTAGCTTCCTTTGCAAGTTTCGCCCAAGAAGAAGTTAAAGAACCAACTTTTATTGGTGAGGCCTTTATTCTAAAAGATAACAATGAAACCTTAGATTTACAAAAAGAACATGTGCAATTAAAAACCCGTGCTGGTGCTGGCGTTTACTTAGCAGGAATAGGTAAAGTGAAAACTAAAATTGATATTCCTAATTGTTGTTCGGATACCTCTTATCGTCCTAAGAAGGAAATAAAATTGGTGGTACGGGCAGTAGATAATGAAACGGATCCGTTATCGATTATTCAGGTTTTTAAATTCAAAAAGAAAAAGAAAAAGAGATTGGCTGAATTGTCTTCGGTAGGTACTTTTTCTGGTGGTTCTTCGAACAACTTGGATTATCTAAAGTTTAAAGCCGAAAAGTTTGGTAAAAATTCATACCTGCTTTCGATTGAAAATTTTGAACGCGGTGCTGAATATGGGGTAATGGTAAGCAATCCTAACTCATTAGACGAAAAACAAACCATTGTTTCTACTTTTGGGGTAATCTAAACCAAATTATAAATCAAGGCTCTGTTATGGCTATTAACGGAGTCTTGTTTTTTAAACAAATAAGACGAAAAGTACTTCCCGCCGTTTTTTTTAAAGCCTACTGGTTCTTTTATCCCGTGTTTATTGCAGCAATGACTACTATAGGTTTTGCTAAACACCTCCCTCCTGCATCAATTTTGTTTTAACCTGTGCTGTAAATGATTTTGCTAGAGCCATCCGCTTTAAGCGGAAAATAAAATCTAATTAAACTTTTTTTAACTTAACATGCTTGTCTTACCATAAATTTTATAACTTATACTTCAAAATATTTTAGCTTATTATTGTGAATACCGAACAGAAAGAACTGATTTATAAGATTGCGCAAGAATTGGATTGCGGAATGGATTGTTATTATAATGTAGCAACCAAAGAACTCATAAGCGTACCGGGCGAAGGTTATGACATGAGTATGGATTTTGAAATGGAGGAGTTTTTTGAGGAAGACCTCGAAAGAGTCAAAGAACAAGAGGAGGATTTTATTTTTATTGAAGCCCCAGATTCGCAGACTTCTTTTGGTATTATGGAATCTTTTGTAGATCAAATTGATGATTCGCGCTTTAGCACTCAATTGCAAACACTCTTGCAGAACAAATATCCGTTTCGGAATTTTAAAGCTAAAGTAGAAGGTTCTGCTTATCGGCAAGCTTGGTTTGACCACAAACAAAAGGCGCTAGAAAATCTTGTAGCGGAAACCTTGAATTTTAACTAAAAGTAGCCTGTTTTTATCATCAGTCAGTTCAACGCTACTTTTAAAGGCGCTGCAGTAGGTTTTGTTTGTTTTTTCTATTTTTGGCGACTCAAGACCTTTATAGCTCTATGAATAACCTGGCTCCCCACCCTTTTTTCCGCAAAAGCGAATCCCAACAAAAGCGTTTTTTATTGCGTTTAGCTCTGCTTTTCGCCGGGTTTATATTGCTAACCTGCGCGCTTGGTTACTTTACCGGCTGGTATTTGATACCGGTGCTGAGTATCACCCTAGGTTTATCGCTTATCGCTCCGTTTTTTGATATTCCTGCACTGCAAAAAAAAGGTGATTTAAAGTACTATTCCCTTCTTTTTCTCGCCGAAAAACCCAAAAATCAGTGCCTTAAAATTCACGCAGGTAGTTTGTTTGATTACTATTTTGTACTCGATCGCAGTAGCACGCCCCAACAACGAAAGGCTTTTATCATGCAGCAGTTTTTAAGTGGTTTATTGAATTTTATCGAAGCGCATCAAACACATAAGCATCTAAAAGTACGCGGCACCAGCTATATTATAAATGCACGCACAGCAGAAAAAATCGGCTTTAAGCCGCAAAAAACAGACGGACTTCAATTGCTCATTTTGGGCTACAACTACTTTAACCTTGTAATAGCCAATTCACTTGCCAAGGGTAAATTTGCTTTTCCTAAACTGAACAGAACCATTAGCTTTGAAGCAGATATCTCAGCGCTTATCGAACATAAAGCCAATATTCAAAACCTACACGATCGTTTACTGCGCAGCCAAAAAGCTTAATCTTGTGTTGCTATAGGCTCTAGGATTTGTGGTGTATTGGTATCTATTTGTCTTTTATAAAGGTCGCTACTCACCGCATGGGCTTTTAAATCCTGCTGTATAAATCCGTTGTTGATGAGCTCTTGAATATCGGCATCGCTAAGATTGGGATCTAGCCAATCTCCCTGCTTACTCGGATCTAAAACCAAAGGCATACGTTTTTTGGTATTATGAATTTCGGCGAAAAAAGGATTGGCTGCCGTGGTTAAAATACTTACGGTATAGGCTCCCGAAGCCATTTGCGTATAGATGCCTGCAAAGCAAAACAAGGCTTGCTGCGGTAAATAACAATAATAAGGTTGTGCCCCACCCGCCTGATGATGAGGTTCAAAAAAACCATCGGCTAGAACCAAACAGCGGCGTTCACGAGCAGCCGATTGATACATACGCGAACGCAAAACACTTTCGCTTTTGGCATTTAGGGTATTGTATTTTTTTCGGAAAGCCTTTACATCGGCTTCACCAAAGGGAGCCACAAGGCCCCATTGCATAGCATAAACCAAATGTGCCTCTTCTTGGGGTATCACATATAAATTGGGATGGGTAAATCCCGAACGATGATAGTAAGGAGTAAACAAATCGGGATTTTTAAATTCAACCGAAAACGTCTTTTGAATTTGTTTTTGCGTTTTATGCAAAGAGGTTTCATAACACATAGGGCTTACTTTTTTGAAGATAGCGGAAGATACATAATTTTATGGGATTATGGAATGGGTAAAACCCTGCTTTGAAAAGCTTTTGAATTGGGCTGCTGGTGTGTAAAATAACTCTAAAACCTGCCTTGTCACACCGGGTGGGGGTTTTTGGCGATAGAACAAAAATGCGAAGTATCGAGATCCCGAATACTCGAGACTCCCAACAGGTCGTACTAATTCGGTATAAAACCTACCTTGTCATGTCGAGTGCGATTTTATGGCGTGAGCCATAAAAACGTGTATCGAGACACGGTCGAAAAGTAGCGAGTTTATTTTCTTTTTCATAACCTACATCATAACAATTCATCAATCTTGCTATGTCCTAATTTTCATTTTCTTTACGGTGTATTCCTCTCGCTGCGCTCGTCGGATACAGGAGAAAACGAAACAAAAGAAAGTACACTTTTTCTGAGGTATTTTTCAGGCAAGCTGAAAACCACTTGTATTTCGCTAAATTGGCTCCAAGGCTTTCCCGAATGCTCGGGACTCCCCAAGGGTCGCACTAGGTAGATAGAAGTAAAATATCTAATTTTATATACTCAAGCCTATTACACTAAACATTTTAATGCAAAACACAAGTTATACTGAAGAAAAAGATTGCAAAGCCCTGCTTTGAAACGCTATTTGAATTGGGCTGCTGTTGTATAAAATAACTCTAAACCACGCCCTGTCAGTTCGAGTTTCGGATTTTTGGACGATAGAACAAAAATGTGAAGTATCGAGAACAGGACGAAAAGTAGCGAATTTATTTTTTGGTTCGTTTTTGATCAAGCAAAAATGAATAAAAAGAATTTGTAGCTTTTTATATGATGCTGGATTTTGATGAGGAAAGAGAGGTTAATTTTTTAGTTAATTTAGGAATTGAAAATTTGTAAAGAGAACGCGATGCAATCGCGCACCAGCGAAGGCTTTCGTTTTTTATATTTCTTTATCCAGCTTATTCGGATTTTGTCTTGTGTCAAAAAACGTAACAATATTTATTCGTTTAGAATTATAGCGATAATATAAAGTAGTTTGCTTTGTGATTACGCATTTTCTTAAACTTTTTCCTTTTTTAGATTCTGGAAATATTTCAGGCTGGTTTTTAATTATATCAATTGATGCGTCTAACTTTTCAACAAAGTCCTTTTTTACTTTAACAGACCATTTTTCAGTTAAGTACTCGAAAAGTTTTTCTAATTTCCTTTCGGCCGTTTTTGAAATAACAACTTTTCTGCTCAATTTATCTGTGTTTTTGTATAAAAGATTCGTAATCCGTTATATCTCCATTTTCTATTTCACGAGAAGCTGTTTCAATTTCTTTACGTTGTTCAATAGATAAATCATCCCAAAAGTCAGCAGTTTGTGCTTTTTTGAAGATTTTTTTAATTGATTCAATGATTTTAGGATTTTCGGTGTCCAATATCATTTTTACCAATTCTATTTTTTCCGCTTGAATATTCATCTCTCATTTATTTATAATCAAAAATAATGATTTTAACCTGAAACTTTGATTGGAAACATTTTTTTTTAAATGAAGTCCAACTACCCTATAAAATAAATTACTACTTAATCTAATCCTCTACTTTTTTCCATCGCCGAAAAAAGTAGCAAAAAAGTCTAGGCTTACGAAACTAGTGCTAAATTGTAGGTTTGCAAGCTAAATTTTAGGAACTCACCCGATTTCCAATCGGTCTCAAACAGCCTAAAATTTTTAACGCTTACTGCACTGCCAATTTTACGTGCTATTTTCGATAGGCCGATTTAAAAAGTGGTTGTGTTTCTTTGTAGAAAACCACGTCTTGTCAGTTCGAGTTTCTCATTTTTGGGCGCTAGAACAAAAATGAGAAGTATCGAGAACAGGACGAAAAGTAGTGAATACTTTTTTAGTTCGAACTAAATCACTTCTCGATACAACCCAACAAGTCCAACTACGGCATAAACGCCTGTTGGCTAGGCTGGCCCACTCGAAGTGACAGAGCGTTTATTACCTACTTTGTTTGGATCGTTTTTGATCAGGCAAAAATGAATAGAAAGAATTTGTAGCCTTTTCTTTGAAGTTGGATTTTGATTGGGAACGAAGTGCTTATTTATTAGTTGATTTAAGAATTGAAAATGTTTAAAAAGAACGCGATGCAATCACGCATCAGTAAATCTGCTTTGAATCGCTATTTGAATTGGGCTGCTGAATATCACTCTTCTTATCTAGTGCAATATGAATTATTGGAACAGCACCGCCAATTTTACGCACTATTTTCGATAGGGCGTTTTGAAAAGTAGTGGTCACTATATTCTAGTAGAAAAAACAATATCTCGAAAAGCGGTGGGGTTTCTATTGAATTTCCTATTTTTACTTTTTGATTGAATTTTGTAAATCCAGCTTTCGAAACAGGCATGAGCGACATCATATTAAAAGCCGAAAACATCAGTAAACAATACCGTTTAGGTCTTGTGGGCACCGGAACCTTAAGTCATGACTTGAACCGCTTGTGGCACCAGCTGCGCGGTAAAGACGATCCCTATGCTAAAGTGGGTGCGGTAAACGACCGCTCGGCTAAGGCTAAAGAAGACTATGTTTGGGCACTGCGCGATATCAACTTTCAAGTAAAACGCGGAGAAGTCTTAGGCATCATCGGGAAAAACGGAGCAGGAAAATCGACTTTACTTAAAATCCTTTCCCGGGTTACGGGTCCAACCACCGGAAGCATTAAAACCAAAGGACGCATCGCTTCTTTACTAGAAGTAGGTACAGGCTTTCATCCTGAACTTACCGGTAGAGAGAATATATTTTTAAACGGAGCTATTTTGGGAATGACCAAAGCCGAGGTCAAAGCAAAGCTCGATGAAATTGTGAGTTTTTCGGGTTGCGAAATGTATATCGACACGCCGGTAAAACGCTATAGTAGCGGTATGCGCGTACGTTTAGCTTTTGCCGTAGCCGCACATCTAGAACCCGAAATATTGGTGGTAGATGAAGTCTTGGCCGTTGGCGATGCCGAATTTCAGAAAAAAGCCATTGGTAAGATGCAAGACATTTCTCAAGGTCAAGGCCGCACCGTATTGTTTGTGAGTCATAATATGGCTTCGGTAAAAAGCTTGTGTACCCGTGGAATTGTGCTTGAAAATGGTACCAGCGTTTTTGAAGGAAGCGCCGAAGAGAGTGTAGCATTTTACTTGAATGGAAATCAAAAAGATCTAAACAACTTAAAAGAAATTAATCACATCAAGCATCCTGTTTTTAAACTAAATAAAGTTGGAGTAAAAAATACCTCAGGCAATTACCAGCAGCCTATAGATGAAAACAATGCTATTGAACTTCTTACAGATATAGACATCTACGAGAATCCTGAAGATTATCACATTACCTACCATCTCATAAATGAAATGGAAGAGCCTCTATTTTCTTTATCCAGCTATTTCGGAGAACAACCGCTTAAAAAAGGTAATAATAAATTGGTTACAATTTTCCCAGCCAAATTTTTGCAAGCTGGCAGTTTCTCTTTGAAATTTATGTTGGTGGAAAAAAAGAAAAAAGCTATTTTCATAGAAGATAAAATACTGCACTTTAAAATAGTCAACGGCGAAAGAAAAATAGGAACTTTTATGGGTAAAGAGCCTGGTTATATTACACCTAATCTAGAATGGAATAGACTATGATTACTGTAACTAAAACCTTTTTCCCACCAATCACCGAATACCAAAAATATTTAGAGCGTATTTGGCAAAACCAATGGTTAACCAACAATGGAGAGTTGTTTCATGAATTAAGTTCATCTTTAAAAAATTATTTAGGAGTAAATCACATACTCCCCATGACCAATGGCACCCTACCCTTGCAAATCGCTTTAAAAACTTTTGCACAAGGCGGAGAAGTAATCACCACCCCTTTTTCGTATGTAGCCACTACTTCAAGTATTGTCTGGGAAAATTGTACTCCTGTGTTTGTAGACATTCACCCCGAGTACCTCTGTATTGATGAAACCAAAATAGAGGCGGCTATCACAAGCAAAACCACGGCTATTCTTGCTACACACGTTTTTGGAAATCCTTGTCATATAGAAACAATAGAGAAGCTGGCATCAAAGTACAATCTAAAAGTAATATACGATGCTGCGCATTGTTTTGGTGTCAAATACAAAGGAGAGTCTATATTTAACTTTGGTGATGTAAGCACCTGTAGTTTCCATGCTACCAAGCTTTTTCACACCGGTGAAGGCGGTGCAGCATTTGTACAGAATAAACAAGACTATCACGAAATTTATTACCGTCATAACTTTGGACACGACGGTCCATTGCGTTTTCACGGATTAGGAATCAATGCTAAAATGAGTGAGCTACAAGCGGCTATGGGGCTTAGTGTTTTACCGCATATGCCCGATATTTTAGATGCTCGTGCCAAGGTTTGTGCATTTTACGATAAAGCCTTAACGTCTTCGAGAATACAAAAGTTAAAGATAAGGGAAGGAACAGACTGGAACTATAGTTACTATCCCATTATATTTGAGACCGAAGAAGATTTATTACAGGTAGAAAAAGCGATGAACCAGGAAGGAATTTATCCCAGAAGGTATTTTTACCCTAGCTTAGAGAATTTACCCTATATTCAAACAAAAACTTGCCCTATCGCTCACAGTATTGCTTCGCGTGTAATGTGTTTACCCCTGTATGTAGGCCTTAACAAGGAAGATTTAAAAAAAATAGTTTCATTTTTATGCTAATAATTGGCGCAAAAGGCTTTGCCAAGGAAATTTTACAAAGCTTAGATAACAAATTGTTAGAACCATTAGCGTTTTACGATGATGTAAATAAAGATATTCCCGAAAAATTATACGGTTGCTATCCTGTTTTGAAGAAAGAAGCTGATGTCTTAAATTATTTTCATAATGTTTCAGATAAATTCTGTTTAGGTTTAGGTAACCCTCAATTACGTTTAAAATTATTTAAGAAATTTGATGAATTAGGAGGAACTTTGGTTTCTACGATTGACAAAGCCACAAACATCGGCAAATACGCCAAAATCGGCGGTGGAACTAATATTTTAAGTGGTGTTAATATTTCAAATGGTGCCGAATTGGGTAAAGGTTGCTTGGTGTATTATAATGTTGTCATAACACACGATGTAAAAATTGGTGAGTTTGTAGAGCTTTCTCCTGCCTGCAAACTTCTAGGCCACGTAAATATAGGTAACTATGTAAGTGTTGGCGCTGGTGCTATTATCTTACCTAAGGTGCAAATTGATGAAGGAGCCGTGATTGGTGCAGGAGCCATAGTAACTAAAGATGTAGCAGCCAATTCTGTAGTTGTTGGTAATCCTGCGAAACCTTTAAAACAACGAAAAGGTGGAAAATAAAGTTACAATTTCAATAGTAGTTATTACATATAATCACGCCAAATTTATTAATCAAGCCCTTAATGGTATAGTTTCCCAAAAGTTTGATGGTTCAATTGAATTGATTATTTCAAATGATAATTCTACTGATAATACGAATGAAAAAATAAATTGTTTTCTTAAAAAATTCAACCAAGAAAGAAAAAAAGATTTTCTAATAAAATATTATAATCACCCTAAGAATCTTGGCGCCATTCCAAATTTTAAATGGTCCTTAAGCGAAGCACAAGGTAAATACATAGCCATTTGCGAAGGAGATGATTACTGGACCGATCCCTATAAGCTACAAAAACAAGTAGATTTTCTTGAAAATAATCCGGAGTATGTTGTTTGTAGTCATAACGCTAAAATTATTGATTCTAATGGGGTATTGTTAAAAGACAAAAAAATACCTCAACTTACGAAAGATCGTGATTATTCACCTTATGAACTACAAACTGGAGCATTCCTATTAACTCTTGGCATGGTGTTTAGAAATGTAATTAAAGATTATCCTCCTAATTTTAGTAAAGTGTTAAACGGGGATACTTTTTTGATAAGCATTTTAGGAGCTTATGGTAAAGGAAAGTATTTGGAAAACATACAACCAGCCGCCTACAGAATACATGAAGGGGGAATTTGGAGTACATTAGAAACCTTAAAAAGGTTAAAAGCTTCTCGAGTGTTCAATAAAGAAATGATGGTTTATCATAAAAATAATAAAGAAGTATTTAATTATTGGCAACAGAAACAACGTAATGTTAGCAGGAAGCTCCTTAGGTTATTAGCAGAAATCGACAATTTTAAAGATTACTTTTCAATCAATATTTTTTATATTACTCAAAATCCCGTATTTACCTCTAGATATAGGCTTAAAGAACTTTTAAAACAAAATTATTTAGCAGTAAAATCAATTATTTAATCCTTCACAACCGTAAAATTTTATACCAAGTGCTTAACGAGCAGCATCTGTTGAAATCTTTAGCCCAACAACTTCAGCCACTTTTAGAAGATGCAAAAGCAGATTAAAATCTTAAATATTTGCTAACCACAAGTAAAAAAAGACTTAAAATATAGCGCCTAACAGGGATTTTAAGAAATGTTTATCAATGCGTCTATACTAAACCGAGAATCAGGCGTTATATTAGCACGAACAAAAAACACATACTTATGACATTAGTAAGAAATTTAAAATTAGCCGGTATGGCTTTAGCCTTAGGCGGAATTTTAACCGCATGTTCTAGCGACGATGACGGCGCAAAAAACACCAATCAGGGTCAGTTAAAAATAAAATCAACTGCCAGCTATTCGGGCGAAACCGCTCGTAATGCCAATGCGGTTGTGTTAAGCAGCTTTATGGTAAACTTCAAAGAAATCGAATTGGAGTATGCCGAGGAAGACAGCAATGGTGTAGATCTTTATTTTGATAGCGAAGATGAAGTAGAATTACGCGGACCTTTTGAAGTAGATTTGTTAGCGCAAAACAGCGTGAGCTTAGCGACCGTAAATGTTCCTAATGGTGTTTACGAAGAAGTAGAGTTTGAATTTGACAAAAGCGAAGACAGTAACTCTGCCCTTTTCGGAAAAAGTATGCAATTAGAAGGAAGCATCAACGGTACTCCTTTTGTTTTCTGGCATGATTTTGACGAAGAGATCGAAGTAGATTATGAAGATCAAGGTACCAACTTGGCAATTGACGGCAACAGCAGCGAATTGGTAATTAACTTTGATTTAGATGCTGTGGTAGGAATCAACGGTTTGGTTGATTTAAGTATCGCCACCGATTTAGATGGTGATGGTACCATTACTATAAGTCCAGAAGATCAAGACGGCAACCAAGCCTTGGCTGCTGCGCTTAAATCGGCTATCAAAGCACAAATCGAGTTGATGGATGATATGTATGACGATGATGAGGACTAATTTATAGTTCGCTTTCGCGGAATAAAAAACTGCGTTTCCCCAAAGGAAACGCAGTTTTTTTTTATCTAAGCTATACAGCATTATACTTTATGCTTTATCGCTAGTCAAAATGCGGCTTCACTCCTACCCGCTACCAGATTTTTTCTCCTTAAGCCCATTCCCTACCCTATAGACGTTTGGGTGGTACCGAGAAGTGGTTTTCAGTGAGAACTAAAAAATTATTCGTTAGTTTTCGACTGCACCTCGATACAAGGGTTTTCGCCTATCGTCAAAAACCCTCACTCAGTGTGACAAGGTAGGTTATTTTACGAAAGAGCCATAAAAAGAAATACCTTTTTAACCCGGCCTATCGAAAATAGCACGTAAAATTGGCAGTGCAGTAAGCGTTAAAAATTTTAGGCTGTTTGAGACCGATTGGAAATCGGGGGAGTTCCTAAAATTCAGCTTGCAAACTTACAATTTAGCGCTAGTTTCGTAAGCCTAGACTTTTTTGCTACTTTTTTCGGCAATGGAAAAAAGTAGAGGATTAAGAAATGAGTATTTTTAGTTTTCGATTAGCAGTAAATAATAATGGAAACTATAAAAGTATTCACTACTTTTCGACTTGTTCTCGATACTTCGCATTTTTGTTCTATCGCCCAAAAATCCGAAACTCGAACTGACAAGGCGTGATTTAAAATACTAGTACTTAGTGCGACCATTTGGGAGTCCCGAGCATTCGGGAAAGCCTTGGAGCCAATTTAGCAAAATACAAGTGGTTTTCAGCTTGTCTGAAAAATACCTCAGAAAAAGTGTACTTTTTACCGACACTTCGGTAACCTGCCCCGAATCTTCGGGGTTTCGTTTTCTCCTGTATCCGACGAGCGCAGCGAGAGGAATACACCGTAAAGAAAATGAAAATTAGAACATAGCAAGATTGATGAATTGTAAGAAAGTAAGTTATGAAAATATAAATAAACTCGCTACTTTTCGACTGTGTCTCGATACTTCGTATTTTTGGTTAACCACCAAAAATGCGAAACTCGACATGACAAGGTAGGTATTAAACTACTACCTACTTGGCACGACCTTAAGGGAGTCCCGAGAATTCGGGGCTTCGATACACGGGTGTTTGCCTATCGCCAAAAACCCGCACTCAGTGTAACAAGGTGGGTTTACTAACTGTATCTTCAAATGATTTAGCTTAAAACCAATCGGTTAAACCGTATCGATAAAATTCTTCTCGGTTCGGTTAAAGATGATGAGACCGATAAAAAATATAAGCACCGAAAAAACCAAAGCATATAGCAATCCGCCCCAGCTAAATTCGCCAAAATCAAGACTGATAAAACGGAATCCTTCGATGATTTGTGTAATGGGGTTGTACTCAAATGCCCAGCTTAGCTCTGGTAATTTCTCTTTGGCTTTGGCCAACGGAAAAGGTACGGCCGAAACGTACATCAGTAAAGAGGTGGCAAAGCCAACCAATACTGTTAAATCGCGGTACTTAGTGGTAAAGGCCGAAATGGTCATTCCCAAACCGAGCCCCATCAACGCCATCATCATGACATACACCGGAAACAGCAGCAGATAAATATTGGGGGCAATCGATTTTCCCGTGAGTACAAAATACAGGTAAAAACCTATGAAAATACCCAGCTGTATCCCAAATTTCAATAAATTAGAAATGGTAATACTCAAAGGCATAATGGCCCGTGGGAAGTATACCTTACCAAAAATCGCTGCATTACCACGAAAAATATTGGAAGTTCCTGTGAGGCAATCTTTAAAATAATTCCACGCCGTAATTCCCGCTAGGTTAAATAAAAATGAGGGGATGGCTCCAGTAGTTACGCCCGCCACATTGTTAAAAATAAGGGTTAAAATTACCGAGGTAAAAAGCGGCTGTATGATATACCATAAAGGCCCTAAGATGGTTTGTTTATAAAGCGTTACAATATCTCGTTTTACAAACAAAACGAGCAAATCGCGGTAGCGCCAAATCTCCCGAATATTAAGATCGATGAGTTTTTTACGCGGACTTATTTCATACAACCAGTTTTCTTGTTTCATGCCTTTATAAACTTTTCCCAAGTAATGGCCAAACCTTCATCTACACGCACTTTAGGACTATATCCCATTTGGGTTTTAGCTTTGGTAATATCGGCTAAACTGTCGCGCACATCTCCTTTTCTTGGCGCACCGTATTGAGCTTCCACCTTTTTCCCAGAAGTATCCTTTAAACTCTCCCATAACTTATTTAGGCTAATACGTTCGCCTACCGCTACATTATATACCTCATTGGCCGCCTCATCGGGCGCAAACATGGCTTTGATATTGGCTTGCACCGCATTGGCTACAAAAGTAAAATCTCGGGTTTGTTCTCCATCGCCATTGATGGTGGGCGCTTTTTCTTCTTTTAAGGCTTGCATAAATAGGGGGATCACTGCTGCATAAGCGCCATTCGGACTCTGTTTGGGTCCGAAGACATTAAAATAACGCAATCCTATAAGTTGAGTGCCATAAGTTTTAGCAAACACATCGGCATACAATTCATTTACATATTTGGTTACCGCATAAGGCGATAAGGGTTTCCCGATAGTAGCCTCTACTTTGGGTAAAGCTTTAGAGTCACCATAAGTTGAACTCGAGGCGGCATATACCAATCGCTTTACGGAAGTACTTTCTTTTTGAGCGACCAACATATTAAGAAAACCACTTACATTCACCTCATTTGAAGTCACCGGGTCATCTATTGAACGCGGAACCGAGCCTAAAGCTGCTTGGTGACTCACATAGTCTATACCTTGCATGGCTTTTTGACAGGTAGCTAAATCTCTGATATCACCTTCGATAAATTCAAAGTTAGGCAAATCTTCAAATTCCCGAATATTGGCATAATAACCATTAGAAAGGTTATCTAAAACCCGAACTTTTTTAGCTCCGTGGGTGAGTAGGTATTCCACTAAATTAGAACCTATAAAACCTGCTCCTCCTGTGACTAAAAATGAATACTCTCCTAAATCTCCTTTATGAAAGGCTTCTGAATACATCATGTGTGCTGCGCGTTTGTCTTTGCTTGCAAATATAGTTTTTTCTGTTTAATGCTCAGAGATGCAATGTCTTTTCTTTGCTCCTTAACTTTGCCAAAACTATTGCTTTGCTGTGGCAATTTAATAATAATACTGCTACTCACCTATGCAGGTATTTTACACTATGCTTTACGGAATAAACCCAACAAAAATCCCCCTTAAAGGGGGAATTGTTGACCAATTAGGCATATTAATTTTTCTTTTTCATTTGTACTTTAACCCGATAAGCATGCGTGAATTTATAAGCGCGCATCGATATGATCAAGGGGTAAGCAAGACTTTACATCAAAAACCACGGTTTCTGGCTTTTTAAGTCGGTTTAAATCCATTGTTAAAAACTCGTTATGACTCACACACAATACTATGGTATCGTATTTTTTATCGAGCTTATCGCAATCACCAATGAGATTAATACCAAAAATACTTTGCACCTCATCGGGGTTTGCCCAAGGGTCGCAGACGTCAACATTTAAGTTGTATGTTTTTAATTCTTCAATCACATCAATGGCCTTGGTATTGCGCACATCGGGACAATTTTCTTTAAAAGTAATTCCTAAAACCAAAGCGTTTCCGCCTTTGATCTGGGCTTCTTTTTTCACCATTAGTTTTATCACTTCTTGGGCCACATAGCGTCCCATCCCATCATTCATACGCCTTCCCGCCAAAATAATTTCAGGATTATAACCGGCTTCTTGAGCGCGTTGTGCCAAATAATAAGGGTCTACTCCAATGCAGTGCCCGCCTACTAAACCGGGAGTGAATTTGATAAAATTCCATTTTGTAGCGGCAGCTTCTAAAACCGCATCGGTATCGATATCGAGTAGTCTAAAGATTTTACTCAATTCGTTTACAAAGGCAATATTGATATCGCGCTGCGAATTTTCGATCACCTTTGCCGCTTCGGCCACTTTAATACTTGGCGCCAGATGCGTGCCAGCGGTGATTACCGAAGCATACAATTGATCGATGCTTTGGGCAATCGCTGGTGTAGAACCCGAGGTCACCTTTAGAATTTGGGTTACCGTATGCTTTTTATCGCCCGGATTGATACGCTCGGGAGAATAGCCCGCATAAAAATCTTTATTGAACTTCAGCCCGGATACTTGCTCTAAAATCGGTACACAAACCTCTTCGGTTACCCCTGGGTAAACGGTAGATTCGTAAATCACCACATCGTCTTTTTTAAGGTATTTGCCTATGGTTTCACTGGCTTTTTCTAAAGGAGTGAGTACCGGGCGGTGGTTTTTATCGGTAGGCGTAGGTACCGTAACAATATACACTTGGGCGTCGTGCAAATCATCGGCTTGCGCACTAAGGCTAAGCCCCTTATCACCCGACAGGTGGAGCACCTCTTGCAGCAACTCATCACTTACTTCTAGGGTGTGGTCGTGACCGCCTTGCAGCTCATTTACACGTTGGGTATTGATATCAAACCCCAGTACCTTATATTTTTGAGCAAAGGCAACCGCTAAGGGTAAACCTACATATCCTAAGCCTATAATGGCAATTTTTGGAGAATTATTCATAGTGCAATAATCTTATTTCTTGTTTTTAAATAATCGGCGGTACCAGCTTCGTTTGATTTCGGGTTCGTGGTAACCGTTGCCATAGTTGCCATAACTGTATCCATAACCATAGCCGTAGCCATAACCATAGCCGTATTTGGCTTTTTGCTGGAAGTAATTCAGTACAAAACTGATGTTCTTAACCTCACCCGATTTGTATTTTTCGTTGATTACGTTCAACATCCCCTTACGGGTATAATTTTGACGTACAATATATAAATTGGCATCTGAGAATTTAGTCAGATTCAAAGCATCCGAGACCAAACCGATAGGTGGCGTATCCAGTATAATGTAATCGTAACGCTTTTCGAGTTGTCGAATCAGGTCTTCCATCTCTTCTTTCATCAATAACTCAGAGGGGTTAGGCGGTACCGCACCCGAGGTAATCACATCTAAATTATCATAGCGTGTTTGTTGTATAATATCATCGATACCATCTTGGTTGATTAAATAATTGACCACCCCTTTATCGTTATTGATTTCGAAATCGTCAAAAATTTTAGGCTTACGTAAATCCAATCCCATCAATAAGGTTTTCTTTCCGCTTATAGCAAATACCGAGGCCAAGTTCATAGATATAAAAGTTTTACCCTCTCCCGAAATCGAGGAGGTCACCAGAACGGTTTTACAACCTTTTAATTGTCTTTGGCGATAGATAAATTGAAGACTGGTTCGCAATCCGCGAAAGCTCTCTGCTATAGCCGATTTAGATTTGTGGTAAACCACCAAATTGGAAGATAAACGACTTTTGCCCACCATACCCAAAATAGAAATAGGCGATAGTTTTTCAACATCTTTAACGCTGTTCACCTTGTTATCTAAGAAAACAAGAATAAAAACAAACACCAGCGGTATGGCACTACCCAATAAAATGGCCATCACATAATTAAGCTGAGTATTGGGTCCTATTTTACCTCCTCCTACATCTTTTGCCTCATCGATTACCTGCACGTCGCTCACATTAGCGGCTTTTACTAAGCCGGCCTCGTTGCGTTTGTTTAAAAACAGGTTATAGGTTTGCTCGCTTATGGTGTAGCGGCGTTGAATATTTAAAAGGTCTTGCTCGTCTTGCGGCAGTTGGCGCACTTTAGCTTCGAGCTGATTGATGTTACGCTTTACGGAATTGATCTCGTCTTGCAACAAGCCGGTTGAACTGGCGATATTCTCTAGCAATACCTCTTTGGTAGCATTGATTTGCCTATCGATATCTTTAAACTTGGGGTTATTGGCTTTGGCGCCGTATTCATAGGCGCTGCGCTGCTCAGACAATTGCACGATGCGCCCCACTCCGCTTGAAATGCTTGGCTCTTCGATACCCGAAACACTAGGTGCAGGTACATTAGAATAATCGGTACGCGACTGCAAATAGTCTTTTAAAGTATTAAAATAGTTAAGCTTGCGGCTTAATTCTTGCTCTTGCTCATCGAGCACGGTGAGGCGGTCTCTAAGCTGCTGCGCTTCGCCAGTGATGTCTATAATCGAATTGTTCTTTCTAAAATCATTGAGTTCGTCTTCTACCCCACGTAATTCTTCGGCACGTTTTTGCAAACTGCTATCGATAAACCGAATGGTTTTGGTCGCAAAAAGGTTTTTTCTATCCAGCATATTACGGCTTAGTACGGCAGCGGTGGTATTGAGGTAATCTACAATTTTAGCTTTATTGTTTCCGCGTAAAGCGAGACTCAATACCGAAGAACCTTTTTCTTCTGGTCGAATTTGAATGTTCTGGTAGTTTTTAACCACCTGATTAAAATTATGTAACTCGATATAATAAGGCTTACCTATTGTTAAGGGCATATCATTAGGCAAGAGTCGGCCTTTTAAAAAAGGCAGTTCGATGGGCTGCTTAAGTTGGTATTGTTTTTTAAAAGCTCCTGCGGGAAGCTCTACTTGTCCCAATTTCTTATCGCTATACCGCATAGCCGAAGCCTGAGCGGCTTCTTCTAAATTATAGGAGAGCTCAAAATGCCTTTCGTCTTTAAAGACAATTTTTAGCGGGGTGTACAGCACTTGGAATGCGCTGGTGTCCACTTCAAATTGAAAAGGCACCGAACCGTAGGCATCGATGAGCTGGTATTTACCTTCTTGCAGGTAATTGACATAATAGTTTAACTCCTCGACCACCTGCTCGTTATGCGAGCGTGTTTTTAAGGTGGTTACGGCGGTACTTACTTTATCGGAGGTTCCGCCCCAATTAAAGGTGAGGCTGGTGTTGGAGGTAAAAAACGGATTTTGATCGTCTTTGATGCTGATAAGCGAACTCAGTTGATAAACCGGTAATTTGCGTACGTTTATGTAGTAGGCAATTCCCAAACCCACAGCAATACTAATGGCAAAAATATACCAATAGCTAAAGACTTTAAAGACAAAGCCTTTAAAGTCAAAATTTTGTTCTTGTTCTTGTAGGGCAAATTCTTCTTCCATCTATAAACGCGTTGACAATAAAATGATCGAAGTAAACAAAGTAACCACAGAAGCTATGGCGCTAAAGGTTTCTAAACCGTTGGCCCCAAAGCCTAGACTCTTTTGCGGCAGCGGTTTTACAATAATCAAATCGTTGGGTTGTATATAGTAATAAGGAGAATGAATAGCATCGAGATTGGTAAGGTCGATGCGGTGTACCTTTTGGCCTTCGGGGTATTGACGTAAAATTACCACATCGGTACGGTCTCCCGTAACTTCGATATCGCCTGCATTGGCAATGGCCTCCATAATGGTAACTTGATCTTTGTAAATAACCTGGCTACCCGAACCAATCTCACCAATGGTTGTATAACGCACCCCAGCTAATTTTACGGTTACAAAAATATTGGCCTCCTCTTTAAAATAATCGGCTAGCAAGCGTTTCTCAATTTTCTCTCGAATCTCGGCCAATGTATAGCCGAGTACATTTACTTCACCTAAAGTAGGAACGCGAATATTCCCGTGATCATCTACACGAAAACCATCGTAATACAAACGCTCTTCGCCCGTGGCCGAAATCTCGCTATCATTAATGGGGTTAAACATCGCCACCAATTCTTGATCGAGTGCCTTGATACGGATACTCAACAAATCATTGGTTTGCACGCGATAAGGCGGTTGCAACTTGCGCACAGCCATCAAACTGTCTATTTGACTTTTTTCTTCTTGCAAATAGGTTAATCGTTCTGTACTGATACACGAACTCAATCCTAGTATTAGCAATATAAAGACGATTAATTGGCTGTATTTCATAGGCGTAAATTAGGCTGTATAAGCCACAAATATAAGTTTTAACAAGTAATAATAAAACCCAAAAGAAGTAAACTCAAATATTTCTCGTTTATTTGTGTAAAAATCTTACGTTTTGAATTACGCTTCTATAGAAAATATTGCTAAGGCTTTTGGCGAGCGGGTCTTGTTTACGGGACTTTCTTTTGGCATTAACCAAGGACAAAAAATAGCCTTAATCGCTAAAAATGGAACAGGAAAAACCTCTTTGCTCAATATTTTATCGCAGCAAGAACTACCCGATGAGGGACAGGTGGTTTTTAGAAAATCGATCAAAACCGCATTTTTGCCTCAAGAACCTCAACTCGACCCCAACTTGAGTGTAGAGCAAACAATTTTTAGCAGTGACAACGAGACTTTACGGATTATCGCCGCTTATGAAAAAGCATTAAAAAACCCCGAAGACACCGAAGCTTACCAAGCGGCCTTTGAAAAAATGGAGGCACAACAAGCTTGGGATTTTGAAACCGAATACAAGCAAATATTATCTCAGCTTAAATTAGACCGCTTAGACCAGCCGGTTGCTAGCCTGAGTGGAGGCCAAAAAAAACGATTGGCATTAGCGACGGTACTATTAGACCGTCCCGATTTATTGATTCTTGATGAGCCCACCAACCACCTTGATCTAGAAATGATCGAGTGGTTAGAAGATTTTTTTAAGCGCGAAAACTTCACCCTGTTTATGGTTACCCACGATCGTTATTTCTTAGAACGTGTGTGTAATGAAATCATAGAATTAGAAAACGGAAAACTCTATACCTACAAAGGCAATTACTCCTACTACCTTGATAAAAAAGAGGCACGAGTGGCGCTAGAAGAAACCAATACCGATAAAGCCAAGCAGTTGTATAAAAAAGAATTGGATTGGATGCGGCGTCAACCCAAAGCCCGTACCACCAAATCGAAATCGCGTATCGCCGATTTTAGCGACATCAAGGCTAGAGCGCATCAACGTCGTAAAGACCACCAAGTACAGCTCGAAATAAATATGGAGCGTATGGGTAATAAAATTGTCGAGTTACACAAGGTGAGTAAAAGCTATGACGATAAAGTTTTACTAGACCAGTTTAGCTACAACTTTCAGCCAGGAGAGCGTGTAGGCATCATCGGTAAAAACGGAACAGGAAAATCTACCTTTTTAAATATCGTTACCGGCGCTTTAAAGCCCGATGCGGGAAAAATCACACTAGGAGAAACTATAAAATTTGGCTATTACACCCAGAAGGGAATTGCCATAAAAGAAGGTCAAAAGGTAATCGATGTGATACGCGAGTTTGGCGATTACATTCCGCTTAAAAAAGGAAGGCAAATTTCGGCAGCGCAATTGCTGGAGCGATTTTTATTCGACCGTAAAAAGCAGTATGACTATGTAGAAAAATTAAGCGGAGGCGAGCGCAAAAGGCTTTATTTATGTACGGTACTCATACAGAATCCTAATTTCTTGATTTTAGATGAGCCTACCAATGATTTGGATATTGTAACCTTAAATGTGCTCGAAAGCTTTTTATTAGATTATCCGGGTTGCTTGATTGTAGTTTCGCACGACCGTTACTTTATGGATAAAATTGTAGATCATTTATTGGTATTTAAGGGAGGCGGAAAAATCGAAGATTTTCCCGGCAACTACTCCGATTACCGCACTTACGAGAGCAGTAGCACCCCAGAACCAACGCCAGATAAAGACTCCAGCGCCAAAGCAGCTTATGCCGAACAAAAGCAGGCTAAAAAATTATCTTACAACGATCAAAAGCTGTTTAAGCGTCTAGAAAAAGAAATCACTCAATTAGAAAAAAAGAAAGAGCAGTTGCAGCAGGCTTTTTTAACAGAATTGAGCGAAGAAGAAATCAAAGAAAAATCTATTGCACTGCAGCAGCTCGAAAAAGAATTGGAAGAAAAAACCGAACGTTGGTTTGAACTGAGTATGGAGCTGGAGTAAAGCTATCCGCTTTAAGCGGAAACAAAGAAATAGAATATGAATCACTTGTTAAAATCATATCCTAGATTTTGGTTAAAAAGCACCAATGCCCACGGGGTACACTCTCCCTTTGTGTACGATTGGGTAACCCGATGTTTATACGACAAAAAAGACTATGCGGCTTATCGGCTTATCAAGGCATACCATAAAGCTATGCGTAGTAATCACCATTCGATTGAGGTAAAAGATTTTGGTGCAGGATCACGGGTATTTTCGCCTAATAAAAAAAGAAAGATAAGTGCTATTGCTAAGCAAGCGGGTAGTACGCTTAAACGCAGTCAACTGCTTTATAGAATTTGCCGTTATTTTGATATCAAGCAAGCGGTTGAATTGGGCACTTCATTGGGTTTGGGAAGTATTGGGATGGCCGCTAATTCGGGCACGCAAGTACACAGCTTTGAAGCCTGCCAGGCCACGGCAAAATTAGCCCAAAACCAAATGCAAAAAATGCAACGCAACAATTGGCAGTTGCATTTGGGCTTATTTAAAGATACTTTAAAGCAAGTACCCGATAAAATTGATTTGGCATTTATAGATGGGCACCATGATGAGCAGGCTACTTACGCGTATTTTTGTACCTTGTTGGCGCATAAACACAACGACAGTGTATTTATTATAGACGACATTTACTGGTCGGCTGGTATGCAGCGCGCTTGGGAGCGGATTAAAAAGCATCCCGAGGTAAGGGTAAGTATAGATTGTTTTTATTGGGGCTTGGTATTTTTTAGAGCCGAGCAAGCTCGAGAAGAATTTACCATTCGCATGTAACAAAGCTGCCGTGCTAACGTCTTATAAAACAGAAAGCAGAAGTATGAATAAAGTTATTGATATTACTAAAATTACCCGAGATTTTAAACTTGGCCAAGAAACCGTACACGTTTTAAAAGGCATAGACCTGGTTATTGAAAAAGGCGAATACGTTGCAATTATGGGTCCGTCTGGTTCAGGAAAATCCACTTTAATGAATTTGTTAGGCTGTTTAGATACCCCTACCGCCGGAAAGTACATTTTAAACGGGCAAGATGTTTCGCAGCTCAGCGATGATGAGTTAGCAGAGATTAGAAATAAAGAAATCGGTTTTGTATTTCAAACCTTTAATTTGCTTCCGCGAACCACAGCTTTAGACAATGTGGCTTTACCTATGATTTATGCTGGCAAATCAAAACAAGAACGCAACGAGCGAGCGGCCGAGGTATTGCAAGACGTTGGTTTGGGCGATCGTATGGACCATAAACCCAATCAGCTTTCAGGTGGACAGCGCCAAAGAGTAGCCGTGGGACGTGCTTTGGTAAACAAGCCTTCTATTATCTTAGCCGATGAACCTACGGGAAACCTCGATTCTAAAACCTCTGTAGAAATCATGCATCTTTTTGATGCAATTCATGCCGCAGGCAATACCGTGATTTTAGTTACTCACGAAGAAGATATTGCAGCGCATGCGCATAGGGTTATTCGTCTGCGCGATGGTCTTATAGAAACCGATATCAAACAAAAGCCAAAAAGCTATGCAATTTGAGAACCTCTCTCCGCTCACACAAATCTTACTTGTTTTTGGTGGTCTAGTGGTATTATTTCTGGCCGTAATCGCTAATAACAACCGCAACAAAAGCAAGCGTAAACCCAGAAATACGCGAGCATTTAAAGAGCGTTTAAAAGCCAAAAGAGAAGAAAAGGAAAAAGAGAATGCATAAGGAATTACTATAAATGGTTTAGGCTACAAATTTGAACCGAGTCATTCGCATCCTTTAAAATTTTGGCTTCATCTCTCAATACATTTAAATTGATTATATAAAAATTCTACATTTATCTTTTTCTTTCTTACTTTGTAGGCAAAAAAAGAAAATGAAAATTTACACCAAGACAGGAGATCAAGGTACTACTGCCCTATTTGGCGGAACACGTGTACCCAAACATCATATTCGCATAGAAAGTTACGGCAGTGTAGATGAACTTAATGCCCAAATTGGTTTAATCAAAGATCAAGATATCGACCAGGATACAAAACAAGATCTATTTGCCATACAGCATCATTTATTTACGCTTGGCGCGGAATTAGCCACCGATCCGCAAAAAGCCCAGTTAAAAAACGGCAAAGAGCGTTTAGCCATCAAAAAAGTCAACGATCAAGAGATAAGCTTTTTAGAAGAACGCATCGATCAGATGAATGAGCGTCTCCCGCAGATGACGCATTTCATTTTACCAGGGGGCCATACTACCGTGTCATATTGTCATATCGCACGCTGTGTTTGCCGACGTGCCGAGCGCATGGCTGCCGCTTTAAACGAACTCGAACCTTTTGATCCGAGTATTTTAAGTTATTTGAATAGATTATCGGATTATCTTTTTGTGCTGGCACGAAAATTGACAAATGATCTAGGTGTAGACGAAATAAAGTGGATTCCAAAGAAGGATGAAAATTAAGCTTACAACCAGCTTTATTTGTGAAGCACAAGTTCTTATAAATCAAAAAAATAAAATAATAGATTTTTTTCTTGGATTATTCAATTAAAAATTTATTTTTGCAGAAATTAAACACGAGTATCAGATGTATTGGACTTTAGAATTAGCATCCTACTTAAGTGATGCCCCTTGGCCGGCAACCAAAGATGAATTGATAGATTATGCTATTAGAACGGGAGCTCCTTTAGAGGTGGTTGAAAATTTACAATCTATAGAAGATGAAGGTGATTCTTATGATTCAATAGAGGAAATTTGGCCAGATTACCCCACCGATGAAGATTACCTTTGGAACGAAGATGAATATTAAAAATCAGCAAAATAACTAGAAAAAAGTCTCCCTGTGAGGCTTTTTTTTTGCTTACATTTGACACTTATAAAAACAATTACAAGTTATGGGGTTTTTAGACTCGGTATTAAAAGTATTTATTGGCGACAAGTCTGAAAAAGACATCAAAGCCATCAAACCTATTGTAGAAAAAATCAAAGCTTTAGAAAAAGACTTTGAACAACTTAGCCTCGATCAATTAAGGCAGAAAACAAGCGATTTTAAAGCTAAAATAAAATCGGCTACCCAAAATTTAACCGAAGAAATTGCAGCTTTAAAAGAAAAAGCTAGTCAAGAAGAAGACATCAACCTCAAAGAAGATCATTACAACAAAATAGACAGCCTTGAGAAAGAAGTTTATACGGTTTCTGAGCAGGTTTTAAATGATATATTACCAGAAGCTTTTGCAACGGTTAAAGAAACCGCCAAACGCTTTTGCCATAACGAGCGTTTAGAGGTAACTGCCACCGCCTATGATCGCGAACTTTCGGCCAGCAAAGACTATGTAAGTCTAGAGGGTGAAGATAAAGCCATTTGGTTAAACCGATGGGATGCCGCCGGTAAAGAAGTGCAGTGGGATATGATTCATTACGACGTGCAGTTGATTGGTGGTATCGCCATGCACCAAGGTAAAATTGCCGAAATGCAAACGGGTGAAGGGAAAACCTTAGTGGCAACCCTACCGGTATACCTTAATGCATTAACCGGAAAGGGTGTACACTTGGTAACGGTAAACGATTACTTGGCCAAACGAGATAGCGCTTGGATGGCCCCGATTTTCCAATTCCATGGGCTTACGGTAGATTGTATCGATTATCATAAACCTAATTCTGAAGCTAGAAGAAAAGCTTATAATGCCGATATTACCTATGGTACCAACAACGAGTTTGGTTTTGACTACCTGCGTGATAATATGAGTCACTCGCCTAATGATTTAGTTCAGCGTAAGCATAACTATGCCATTGTAGATGAGGTCGATTCGGTATTGATTGATGATGCTCGAACTCCACTTATTATTTCGGGACCGGTGCCTAAAGGAGATGTGCACGAATTTGATGCGCTAAAACCTCAAATCAGTAAAATAGTTGAAGTTCAGCGCAAGTATCTAGTTGGCGTATTGGCAGAAGCCAAAAAGCTCATCGTTGCAGGAGATACCAAACAAGGTGGATTTTTATTGCTTCGCGTTTTCCGCGGATTACCTAAAAACAAAGCATTAATCAAATTTTTAAGTGAAGAAGGTATTAAGCAATTGCTGCAAAAAACCGAAAATCACTATATGCAAGACAACAACCGCGAGATGCCAAAGGTAGACGCTGAGTTGTATTTTGTGATTGAAGAAAAAAACAACCAAATTGACTTAACCGATAAGGGGGTTGAGTTTTTATCGGGTAAAGAAGATCCTAACTTTTTTGTGATGCCCGAGATTGGTATGGAAATCTCTAAAATTGAGCAAAAAAACCTACCTAAAGAAGAAGAAGCTGCTTTAAAAGAAGAACTCTTTAGAGATTATAGTGTAAAAAGCGAAAGAATTCACACCCTGCGCCAACTTTTAAAAGCCTATACGCTTTTTGAAAAAGATACCGAGTATGTGGTGATGGACAATAAGGTGAAGATCGTAGATGAGCAGACAGGGCGTATTATGGATGGACGTAGATATAGCGACGGGTTACACCAAGCTATTGAGGCCAAGGAGAATGTAAAGATTGAAGATGCCACGCAAACCTTTGCTACCGTAACCTTACAAAATTACTTTAGAATGTACGGCAAGTTATCGGGTATGACTGGTACAGCGGTAACCGAGGCGGGCGAATTCTGGGAAATTTATGAATTAGATGTTGTTGAGATACCTACCAACCGCCCTATTGCACGTAAAGATAAAGACGATTTGGTATACAAAACCAAACGCGAAAAATACAATGCAGTTATTGAGGAGGTAACCAAATTATCTCAAGCAGGACGCCCCGTACTTATAGGTACAACCTCGGTAGATATTTCAGAGCTGCTTAGCCGTATGCTTAAAATAAGAAATGTGCCGCATAATGTATTGAATGCAAAATTACACAAGAAAGAAGCAGATATTGTAGAAGAAGCGGGTAAAGCTGGAGTGGTAACCATTGCAACCAATATGGCTGGTCGTGGTACCGATATTAAACTGAGTAAAGAAGTGAAAGAAGCTGGTGGTTTGGCCATTATTGGTACCGAACGCCACGATTCGAGACGAGTAGACAGACAGTTAAGAGGTCGTGCTGGTCGTCAAGGAGATCCAGGTAGCTCACAATTCTACGTTTCTTTAGAAGATAACTTAATGCGCCTATTTGGTAGTGAACGTATTGCTAAATTAATGGACCGCATGGGGCTTGAAGAAGGTGAGGTGATACAACATGGTATGATTTCTAAATCTATAGAACGCGCCCAGAAAAAAGTAGAGGAAAACAATTTTGGTGTAAGAAAGCGCTTGTTAGAATATGATGATGTGATGAATGCGCAGCGTGAAGTAATTTACAAGCGTAGATACCACGCTCTATTCGGGGAGCGTTTACGTGTTGATTTGGCCAATATGATTTTCGATCTATCGGAATCGATTACCGAAACCAACAAAAATGCTGCTGATTTTAAAAACTTTGAATTTGAGTTGATTCGTTATTTCTCTATGGATTCTCCTGTAGATGAAAAAACTTTTGAAAAACTAAAGCCACAAGAGTTAGCGGGTAAAGTTTATAAAGCTGCTTATGCCAATTACGAAGAGCGTATGCGGGCTAATGCAGAAAGAGCTTATCCTGTAATAAAACAAATTTTTGAAACCCAAGGTGATCGTTTTGAGCGTATTGGAGTACCTTTCTCTGATGGTCAAAAAACCTTACAGGTTGCCACCAATTTAAAAATGGCTTATGAAACCGAAGGTAAACAATTGGTTCAAGATTTCGAGAAAAATATCACTTTGGCTATTATCGATGATGCTTGGAAAACCCATTTGCGTAAAATGGATGAATTAAAGCAAAGTGTACAACTTGCGGTTCACGAACAAAAAGACCCCTTGCTTATTTATAAATTTGAGGCGTTTGAATTGTTTAAAGCAATGCTAGACGAGGTAAATAAAGAGGTGATTTCTTTCTTGTTTAAAGGAGAAATACCTCAGCAAGAAACCAATATACAAGAAGCTCGTGAGCAAAGACCTAAAGAAAATCTAGAGACTTCTAAAGAGGAAATCCCTAATATGGATGAGCGTGCTGCTCAAAACAGAGCCGCGGGTCAACAAGCCTCACAACAACCACAAGTAACCGAAACCATTGTTCGTGAACAACCTAAAATCGGTCGCAATGACAAGGTAACTATTCGCAATGTTGCCACTGGAGAAAGCAAAACTTTAAAATACAAACAAGCGATCCCCTTATTAGAAAAAGGGCAATGGGTTTTAACTAAACACTAAAACACCATACCTTTTAAAAACAAAGCGGTCTTATACCTTAAAAGTCTTCTTTATAACTTTTTTTGATAAGACCGCTTTTTGTATTTTTACTTCATACAATAAGTCAACAGAGCAACTCGCATGAAAAATTTTAAAATAGAATTTAAATGGGCCATTTACTTTAGTATTCTAACATTATTCTGGTTAAGTATAGAAAAAGGTGTAGGGCTTCACGACCAGCATATCGATTTACATCCCATTTACACCAACTTAATCGCTATACCTTATATTTTGTTGTATTATTTGGCTTTGCGACAAAAAAGAGAATGGTTTTACAACGGCCAGATCACTTGGTCTCAAGCCGTGGTATCTGGTGCCGTCTTATCGGCAATAGTTGCGCTTCTATCCCCACTAGTACAATATATCGGAGCCACCTTTATAACTCCCGATTATTTTAAAAATGCCACCGAATACGCCATCGAGCAACGTAATATGAATCCAGATTTAGCCAAGCAATATTTTAGTATGCGCAGCTATATCATACAATCTATATTCTTTGCCTTGGCCATGGGTATTGTGACTTCTGCTTTAGTGGCGCTTTTTGTCAAGAAAAAGTAGCTTACGCGGATTTGTATTTCAAAAGTAAATTAGGGTCGGGACAATTTTTCAAGTAATAAGGCTTTTCTAAAGCCCTTGCCACGCCAGGATAATCGCCTACATAACTTTCAAGATCTAAAATTAACTGGAAATGTAGATGCGGCGCGTAATCACCATTTACCATTGCATCTCCCAAAAAACCAATAGTATCTCCTGCTTTTACAAGGTCGCCCTGTTGTAATAGCGAAAGACTGGATAAACTCAAATGACCGTATAAACTGAAGAATTGATACCCATTTATTTGATGTTCTAATAGTAGTGTTGGACCATAATTTCCGTATCCTTCATTGTTTGCTAAACTGTGCACACGACCGGCTATGGGAGCCACAACAGGTGTTTCTGCAGGTGCCCAAAAATCAACCCCCAGGTGTAAATTTCTCTTTTGTGCTTCATCTGTCAAAAAATGCATACTCCGATCATAAATTTTACGCAATTCCATATATCCGCCAAAAGCGACTTGAGCTCCTTTTATTTGCAACCATTGGGTCAAACGTTCTTGCATTTGTACAGGGTTAAACAAAACTGAAGTACTCAACAAGTTTTGATGAATTGAAAGGTCTAAAGGAATATAAGTCTGATGTGAAAAGCCTTTTATTACCGGGGTAAAACCTGTAGTAAGTGATGATAAAAAAGCTAAAGAAGGTTTATTAGACATAAAAAAAATAGTTTCACTTATAAAGCAAAACTATTTTTACACAAAAACCAAATAAAAAAACTAATTAAAAACAACTTTACTAAATTTCACATCAATATTGATTCGATTATCGGTTGTCTTATCTTTAAAGAAACCTGTAACCAATTCTGTGCCATAAGTGTTATCTCGCGTAACTTTAATACTAGAGGGTAGTTTCAAATTGCTTTTACTACCCGTATAATTGAGCTCAAAGGCCAGATTTGGCACTGCTATACTCATATCGGTATTGCTTAAATTAATGTCAAGACGATTAAAATCGGCTCCTATTTTCAAAATTTTTATCTGTCCGAAGGCACTGGTTAATCGCCCAAAACCATTCCACTCTTTTATACTTAAATCACTGGCGTTAGCTCTTAAGGCCATACTATTCACCTTACCTATTTGAGCTTTTTTTACATAGTTTAAATGCAGTTCTCCGTGTTCCCAAAAATTAATATTTATGGGAGCATAAGCTACCTCTACCCTATTGTTTTCTCCTGTTATCAAATCCGCTTTAAGCGATGCATAGGCCAATTGCACCTGAAGGTTACTAACCGGTTTTAGCAAATCTAAACTGCCATAGCGCTGACTGATTTGTAGGCTAGATTGTGAAGGAATTTTAATCTTTATAGTAGGAACGATTAAGGTTTTCTCTGCTGACTTATTTGCATTAGGACTCAGCGTAGAAACCATAAAAATTTGGGTTGTTTTCCTGCCGTCTGGATGCTCGATAACCTCTTTTTTTATGTGCGTATTAGGGGTATTTTCGGTCGTTGACCAAGCCGTAATTCGTTCATTGAACTGTGCTTCCATTTGCTGCATCTTGCGCTCTAGTTCTTGGCGCCATGTTTGATTGGTTGCATTTTTTTGCAATTCAGATTGACGTTGAAGCACTGCGGCATTTTCTTTATCTTCTAAGAAAGATAACACCAAATTTTCATAAGCCCTTAAGTATTCTTTTCCTTGCTTCTGGTAGGCGCTATAATCAAATTTGAGTTTACTGATGTTTTGAAGTGCGCTACTGGTAATATTAAGCGCATTTAACTCGGCTAGCAAATTCTGCATCAATTTCATTTCGCCTGGCTTAGGATAATCTGCTGCTGTTTCGCTGGTCAATGTTGCTTTTTGTAATTCGTAGGCGATTTGCTGTGCAGGCCGAGCAAAAGAACGCAAAAAAATACGGTCTTTATCCGCTTTAAAGCTCACTCCCCAGAGTTTTTTGATTTGTTCGATCTGTTTTTCAGACAAATCTATACCTTCAACAAAGGCTTCAATCTCGGTTCTATTTTGGTCCCAAGTTTCAATGATAACTCGGGTGTGCCTAGACTCTAAATCTAAACTCGGTTTGGCATTAACCTCTAGTTTTTCGTGTAATAATGTGGTTTTTTGGGCTACCAAAGCAGTAGTAGTCAAACCAAAAAAACTAAGGATTAACACTTTACAATAATAAATAGCTAATTTTCTCATGCTATATGCTTATTCCCGTTAACTGTTGCTGCTGCTCTTGTTTCAGGGATTTTAATTTACTTTTTAATCGTTTTAATAGATCGAGTCTTAACTCTAAGTTTTGAATAAGCGTACCTATAGAGGCCTCACTCACACCATATTCTTTAATTTCTTCATTAAGCCTTAGGTATTCGTCATCGAGTTGCTCTAATTGTAGCATAAAATCATCTATTAATTCTTTATTTTCTGAGGTAATGGTTAAAGCGGCGAGCTCTGTATGCAAGTTGGCCAGATAAAAATCTTCTATCTTTTTAAATTCTGGCGAACTTTGGCTCAACATAGTAGCTGGCACAACAGGAAGACTGCCTGGATTCACAGACTGACCTTCAACCAACTGCTCTTGATTTAATTGCGGCGAAGTGGGCCAAAACAGCACTCCGCTTACCAACACCACTATTATAACAGCAGCAATTTTATACCATAGAAAATAGTCTCTTTTCTTTTGAGATTCAGGAAACTCAGCCTCCAACCGACTTAAAAATCTATCTTTGTGCCCATCTGCCAAGGGCGGATTTGCTTTTTTCTGGGCCTCAAACTGCAACATTTCTCTAAGATCCTGTGCCATGGTAAATATGTTTTAATTGTTCTTGCAACTTTTTCTTTCCTCGATGCACAAGGGTACGCGACGAAACTTGTGTTATATTTAAAATTTGCGAAATTTCTTCGTGGTCATAACCTTCGATTAAAAAAAGCATTAATGCAAAGCGATATTTATCGGGTAATTGAGCAATACATTCTTTGACCTGCTCAACACTTATCTCGTCTGCAATACTCCAATTATCTTCTTCTTCTACCTTACCTAAGGTTTGCTCGTTAATCGCAATTAAATTTAACTTTTTAGCTTTAAGCATATCTAAGCTAGTGTTAATCACGATTCGTTTTAACCAAGCGCCAAAAGTAACTTCTCCTGTAAATTGATGCAGTTTTGAAAAGGCTTTAATAAAACCTTCTTGCATCGCCTCTTCGGCCTCGTGTTGATTTTTTAAAAATCTCAAGGCAACATAATACATGGCATCACAGTATTTGTTGTAAATCTTCAACTGTGCGCGTCTGTCTTGCTTTCGGCAGCGTTCGATTAAATCGTTTTGAAACAAAATAAAGCTTAATTAGTTTCTATTCATTTTTAAATACGATTGCCTTCTCTTGTTGTTGCAGTTTCTAAAAAATTTTTATCTTCACTTTAAAAAAATATGAAAAGAAGTATTCGCATCTTCCTTATCCTACTTATCGGAGGCATCATTGGCTTCTTTTTAATCAAAAACCAAACCAAATCACATAGTCCAGAAGAAACCATACATTATCGTACAGGAAATTTAAAAGTAGAAGTTTTTTACAACCGGCCCGCAAAACGAGGTAGGGAGATTTTTGGCGAGCTAGTACCTTTCAACCAAGTTTGGCGAACAGGGGCAAACGAGGCTACTACTTTCTGGGTTAATCAAGCCATTCAAGTAGACGGCTCGTTGTTAGATGCGGGGCGCTATAGTTTATGGACCATTCCGCAACCGGATTCTTGGAAAATTATTTTTAATAAAAAGATGTATGCTTGGGGTATTGATTTAAGTACACAAGAAGCCGCTCGAGACGAAGCTTACGATGCTTTAATCATTGAAGTACCAACCCAAAAATTACCCGAGACCGTAGAACGCTTTAGTATTCATTTTGAGAAACAAAACCACTTGCATTATATGGTTTTAAGTTGGGATCAAACCCAAGTGAGTTTTGCTTTTGATAAACTCAACAAAAAAACCTAGATGCAAGAGCACCTAGGTTTTTTTTTGAATAAATATTTATTAGATTACTCGTCTAGTAACAGATTTAAAGTCACGTCAATATTATCTCGTGTGGCACGAGAAAACGGACAAATTTCGTGTGCTTTATTCACTAATTTTTCCCCTGTTTCAACATCAACTGTTGGTAGGTAAGAATCTAAGATTACGGCCAATTGAAAGTCACCTTCATCTGTGCGCCCAATACTCACCGAAGCCGAAACGCTATAATCGCCTAAATCTATATTATCTTCCTTAGCCACAGCCTCAAGCGCACCCCCATAACAAGCCGAATAAGCACAAGCAAAAAAGTGCTCTGGGTTTACTCCATCACCATCGTCTCCGCCCATGGCTTTAGGAACACTCAAATTCATATCTATCTTACCGTCTTCGGTTTTTACGTGTCCGGCTCTACCTCCTTTTGCGGTGGCTTGTTCTGTATAAAAAGTTTTCATCTTGTTTAAAATTTAAGGTTTAATTTATGGCTTGAAGATAAAAAGCTTTTTATCCGTTTTCAAGAATGAATTCATAAATTTGTGCTAAATAAAAATGTATATGCCCACCCCCAAGAAAAACAAATCCGCTTTAAGCGAAAAGACATCACAGCACTCTCAATCTATTGGGTCAAAAAGTGCGGCACGCATAAAGGCTTTACGAAAAAAACGCATCAATGCCGCCGATTTAGCGGAGCGCATATTAGCGGGCAATAAAACGGCCTTGAGTCAAGGTATAACCCTAGTTGAAAGCAAACAACAGAAGCATTTTGAATCGGTAAAAACGATTATCAACACCTGTTTACCTGCATCGGGCAAATCTATTCGCATAGGCATTACGGGGGTGCCAGGTGTGGGTAAAAGTACTTTTATAGAGGCTTTTGGGAACTATCTTATTGAGCAACATGCTAAAAAAGTTGCCGTTTTGGCTGTAGACCCTACAAGTAGCGTCTCGCACGGAAGTATTTTGGGCGACAAAACCCGCATGGAAGAATTAGTAAAACAAGAGAATGCTTTTATTCGGCCAACGGCATCGGGAGATTCGCTTGGTGGGGTTGCTCAGAAAACACGTGAATCGGTTATTTTATGCGAAGCGGCAGGCTTTGATGTTATTTTAATCGAAACCGTGGGGGTGGGACAAAGTGAAACCTTGGTGCATAGTATGACCGACTTTTTTTTGTTGCTCAAATTGGCTGGTGCGGGTGACGAGTTACAGGGTATTAAACGTGGTATTATGGAAATGGCCGATGCTATTGTTATTAATAAAGCTGATGGCGAGAACCTAAAACCCGCACGACAAGCCCAAGCAGAATTTAAAAAAGCGCTGCATCTTTACCCAACCAAGGAAAGCACCTGGAAACCTTTGGTGAAAATTGCTAGTGGCTTGCATCAAAAAGGTATAGACCGCATATGGGAAATGCTAGAAACTTATTTTAAATTAACCAAAGGCAACGGGTATTTTGAACAATTGCGGTTAGAGCAAAACAAGCATTGGCTTTTACAAACCATACAAGACCAATTAAAAGCCGACTTTTATGCTAACCCAAAAATAAAACAAGCCTTAGCCGAAAAAATAGAGGCTCTAGAGCGACAAGAAGTTTCTCCGTTTGAAGCTGCTTTTGATTTACTCCAATTGCATAAGGAAATAAGCTAAACTTTAGCGTTTAGCTTATTTATACTGATTTGATGCAGTTTATAAAATAAAAACCCAATTATACTCCCAATGAGTATACCCGTTATAACATCTCCTGGGTAATGTTTACCTACATAAATACGGCTATAGCTGACCAACATGGCCCAAATAAATAACAAGGGAAAAGCTAGCTTATACCATTTTTTTAGAATGTTACCTAGAAAGATGGCTAAAGCTGTTGAGCTGGCTGCATGTGCAGAAAAATAACCGTACTTACCGCAATAATCCATTAAAAATCGGCCTTGAGCCATAAAATCTTCTTTACATGGTCGGGGTCTGGCAAAGGCATCTTTGAATACATTAGCCAATTGATCTGTAGCCGTTATTAAAAGCGCGATAAAAACCAGCGTAATTCCGAGTGTTTTTAAGTTATAGTTTTTATAAAGTAAATACAGCAAGTAGGCATACATGGGTATAGCAGCAAACTTATGCGTTATAAAAATCCAGAACCAATCCCAAGTAGGCGTACCTAAGTTATTCAGATACAAGAAAAGTTCTTGGTCCCATTGCAACAATTGTTCTATAGTGGGCATAGTTTTATTCTTGGTAGCGTGCCACTTCACGGTCGTAAAACTGCGAAGCCTCTTCGATTAAATTTTCTACTTCACTTTCCAGTTCTTTTTGATCGTGTGCATCAAACTCCTCCAGCCACTCAATCTCGTCGTTTTGCAAATTGATGATAAACCTTGGGTAGTCGGTATGCACAATAAATATAGCCTCGGGAAAATCGGTATTATCGGCGAGTAAAAATTTTGGAAATTCCATAGTTTGAATTTTTTATAAAGGTAAAGAAATACTTCCTTTTTCAATTAATTTTTTGCTAAGGTAATTAAATCTAAAGTATAACATAACCGCCGAAGCAGAAAGCCCTACCAAAAGACCAATCCAGATTCCCATACTTCCTAGTACATCCTCCTTACCGAGATAGAAACAAATAGGAAACCCTATTACCCAATAGGCAATAAAACAAAACAAAGTAGGTATTTTTACGTCTTGCAATCCGCGTAAAGCACCTAAAATAACAACTTGCAAACCGTCACTTAACTGAAATAAAGCGGCTATGATAAGCAATTGAGAGGCTAGATAAACTACTTGTGAATTGTCTATATAAAAAGTAGGCAACCAATCTTTAAGCACGATAAAACCTACGGCAAAAACGGCTTCGATTAAAAATACTAACAAAAACGTAGATAAAGCAATTCGTCTTAGCTCTTTGAAGGCCTTTTTTCCTTTTTGATTACCCACCCGAATAGTTGCGGTTACGCCTAAACCTACAGCAATCATAAATGTCATGGAAGCTAAGTTTAAAGCCACTTGATTTGCCGCTTGAGGATCTGTACCCAGGGTACCTGCAAGAAAAACCGAACCGGTAAAAACACCCACCTCAAAAAGCATTTGTAAAGCAGTGGGAAAGCCTAAATTAAACAAGCGTTTAAATACTTTCTTTTGTAATGATTTTTTCGCCCAAACGAAGTAGGTAGCAAATTTCTTTTTTGATCTTAAAATATAATACAAAAAGAAAAGCATAAAGAAACGCGAAATCAAGGTCCCTAATGCGGCACCTTCTAGCTCTAATCTCGGAAAAATCCATATTCCATAAATGAGCAAATAATTAAAAAGTACGTTAACCACATTGGCCCCAATGGTAGCGTACATAGCGTATTTTGTTTGTGATAACCCGTCACCAAATTGCTTAAAACCCTGAAAAATCATTAGTGGAATCATTGAGAACGCTACAATATCTAAATAAGGCATTGCTAATTGCACCACCTCATCGGGCTGATTGAGATAGAACAATACAGGTTTGGCAAGCCAAAGTGCTAGAAACAACGCAACACCTGTAGTTAAGCACATGATCATACCGTGTTGAAAGTAAGAACGACCTTTTTCTATATTATTAGCACCATCGGCCTCGGCAATCAAAGGGGTAATGGCAAAACTAAATCCTACCCCAATAGAAAGCGCGATAAAAACCAATGAATTACCTAGAGAAACCGCTGCCAAAGGGGCAGCACCCAGCTTACCTACCATAATATTATCGGCAAGACCGACTAATACATGACCCAATTGACCCAACATCACTGGGTAGGCAATGCTAAGGTTCTTCTTAAACTCTTTGGTATAAGCGCTTAATTGCATGATTCTGCTTTTAATAGTGCGCAAAGATATGCAGTTTAGTTAGAATTATAATTTAAATCGCTTGAAGTTTTAACGACAAAAAAACAAATTACTTTAACGATGCAAGCAACAGTGGTATTTATTGTGAACCAGTTAAATAAGGTATTGAATTCTAATTTTACACGTTTAAAAAATTCGTATCAAATTATTTTATTTCTTGTAATTCATAAGGTCGCTCTGTGTTCCTGAAAGTTATTTAAGGTCGGTAGAGCGGTAGTAAGGCGCTAGAATTTTTAGAATTGCTTAACAGCCGTTTTTAAACAAAAAACCTAATTTGTAAATTAAAAGCAATTGCACGTGAAAAACTATACCAGAAAAACAATACCCAAAAGCATACAGCCCCAAGTTGAAGAAGCACTGGCTTATTTTCCTGCTTTGAAAGACACACCCATTTGTTTTAAATTTAAGGCATCCATAAAAAAATCGACTATGCAGGCGCAACCCGCCTTTGGTAGTGTTTTTAAACCTAAGAATGAGCGGGCCTATTTTATTCTAATTTCTGAAAAATTTCATATCGAGAAAGAAAAATTTTCGATTCTAGACGTACCCGATGAAGTTTTAATTGGTTGGATTGGACACGAATTAGGACATATTATGGATTACCTCAACCGAAACGCCTTTGATTTAATTCTTTTAGGATTTAAATACCTATTTTCTAAGAAACATTTAAAAGAAGTTGAGCGTACAGCGGATACATATGCCATAAAACACGGTATGAAAGACTATATTTTGGCCACTAAAAATTTCATATTGAATAATGCAGATCTTTCTCCCGCTTACAAAGCCCGAATTAAAAACTTATACATGTCTCCCGAAGAAATCATGGAACTTGTAAATGAGCTAGGGGCTGATAAACTAGAGCAAGAAGTAGCAAAAAAAGTAATTCAAAAACGGGCGCTATAAGTGACTTTTTACAAAATCTCTAAAAGCGGTATATTTTTCTTCATCCATCACTTTCTCCATCTTTACTTGTCCGCCTTTTTTCTTATTGGCACCACTCCATTCATAAAATAGGTCGAGCGGAATGGTATGTACTTTTATTCCCTTGAGTGCTTTAGATCTGGCTACGCGGTAGTTTTTATTCGCCGCTTTTAAATTCTCATCTAAGGCTTGAGCGAGCTTCTCGTTTTCAATTATTCCTTTTTCATTAACTCCTAGGTGCCAAACATGATAAAATTCACCGTTTTCTTTAATAGCACTCACGGTAAATTCAGGTAGTTTTATGCTGAATTGTTTTTCTAGCTCCTGGATGGCTTGATTCATTTTATTCACAGAAAGCTGAGAGCCGACTACATTAAGGAAGAACTTAGTTCTACCCGTAATTTTTATTTCGGCCTTACTTACATCCGTAAAGGCAATGGTATCGCCAATTAAATACCTCCAAGCTCCCGAAACAGTACTAATAAGCAATACATAATCTACGTTTTCTTCGACTTGATCGAGCCTTAAAACAGGGGCATCTTGACACAATGAACCATCGGCGTTAATGTAGTCTGGCTTAAAAGGTACAAATTCAAAATACACTCCATTATCGGTAACCAGTTTCATAGCGGTTGTATCTGGCCTATTTTGAAAAGCTAAAAACCCTTCTGAAGCCAAATAGGTATCAATAACAGTTATTGGTTTACCCAGCAGGGCATTAAAACTCTTTTCATAGGGTTCAAAAGCCACGCCCCCCGAGGTATAAACTTGTAGATTAGGCCAAACTTCGTGAATATTATTTACTCCGTGATACTTAATTACCTCTTTTAGCATTAGCTCCATCCAAGATGGAATCCCACTTAGGGCCCCGATATCCCAATTTTTAGCATTTTCGGCAATGTGCTTTACTCGCTCGTCCCAATCGTCTATTTGAGCAATTTCTTCACCTGGTTTATAATAGCCTTTAAACCAAAAAGGAATATTACTAGCACTAATACCACTTATTTCACCCTCAAGATGTCCTTGATTTTTTTGAAGATTGGTGCTACTACCTAACATCATGATCTCTTTTTCAAAAAAATCTGCGGGCAGCTCAAAATTAGCTAAAGCGCTCACCTGTTTTATCCCGGCTTGGCGGATAGCTTCTATCATTTCATCGGTTACCGGAATACGTTTACTTGTTTTACCGGTGGTGCCTGAGCTTAACGCAAAGTATTCTGGAGCACCAGGCCAAGTAATATCAGGAAGTCCTTTTTGGGTTTGCCCCCACCAACGCTCTTGCATTTGATGATAATCAAAATAAGGAACGGTTTCTTGAAAAGCGGCAACAGGCTCTTCTGTAGCTAACAATTCTTTAAAGCCATAATATTTACCAAAGGCGGTATCTTGAGCGGTTTTAAGCAAGTGCATCAAAACTTCTTCCTGTTCTTTAACCGGATTTGAATTTTGATTGAGCGTACCGCTCACATCGATAACTTTTTTAATAATAGATCCTAAAAGTGGCATAAATTGGGTTTTTACCAAAAATAAGACCTATTTAAAAAGTCAAACCAACCCAGCATAATAAAACTATGTTAATTTGTTTCATGTTCGAGTTCTTGAATGTAGTTACTCAATTCATCTTTAATATCTGGGGGTAGCGTGGGTTCTTTAACATCTTTAAAGGTGGTAAGACGTTCAAACAGAATTTTAGCCACCAAATAGCGTGCGTATTTTTTATTATCGGCTGGGATGATATACCAGGGGGCTGCTGGAGTACTGGTTTTTTGAATGGCTTCTTGATAGCAGTCTTGATAGTTGTCCCACAGTTTGCGTTCTTCAATATCTCCGGATGAAAATTTCCAGTTTTTTTCGGGTTTATGTAACCGCCGCAGCAGTCTATTTTTTTGTTCTTCTTTAGAAAGATGAAGAAAAAATTTAAAAATAAGCGTACCATTTTGAACCAGCGCTTGTTCAAACGCGTTGATTTCTGCAAAGCGTTTTTCCCAAAATTTTGGCGTGATATCCTTTACGGAATTAATTTGCGGCAAATTTTCATTTAGAATGTACTCGGGATGCACGCGGGTTACCAAAACATTTTCATAGTGGGTTCGATTAAAAATCCCGAATTTACCTCTTTCGGGCAATCTCTTGTAGTGTCTCCATAGATAGTCGTGCTTCAATTCATTTTTAGAAGGAGTTTTAAAGCTATGCACTACCACCCCGCGTGAATTAAAGCCTTGAAAAACCTCTCGAATCAAACTATCTTTCCCTGCCGTATCCATTCCCTGTAAACAGACCAAAACCGAATATTTACCATGCGCATATAATTTATCTTGCCAGGTAGCCAGATTTTTACGGATAGGCTTTAGGGCTTGTTTGGCCTCTTTACTGGTTGCACCTAAATCGATTTGGGTAGGCGCATTTTTTAAATTCACATTTTCTGAAGCGATAAAATCGTTTATATCAATTGATTTCATAATGTTTGGTTTTATAGCTATTGCCGTCTTTTAAGTATCTGGCTTAAAAGTAAAACAAATCTACCAACATTCCTTAGTATTCTCGATAAACGAAAAGAGCCGTATTAAAATAAAAGTGAATTCAGTATCTTTGCGCACTAAAACATTTTGATTTGGACAAAAACACTATCGTAGAGCGCATGGCAGAGATCTTGAAAGAAACGCCAACCTCTATGGAAATCGTAAAGAAGGACGCCAAAACCGAACAGCGGTTCAAATACTTAGCTACTTATATGATTGACAAGGCAATAGCTAAGGACGCGCTGGTGTTATCTGATAATGAAATGGGTATTGGAATAGTGATTCAAAACAGTAAAGACAAGCCTAATTTTTTCAAAGATAAATGGGAAGATTTAAAATTGGTTTACCATGTAACAGGTTTCAAAAATATACCCAAAATTTTGCGAAATCAAAAATATGTTCGTCAGCAAAGACCTGCCAACCAGGATTATTTATATTGCTGGTTTTGGGGCATTAGCAAAGATAATCGCGGTGCAGACACCCAGGTAGCTAAACAAATGAAAGATGAGTTTTTAAGACGAGCGCATAAGTTAAATTTACCGCTATATGCCGAGACACAAATGCGACGAAATACCATTGTATATCAAAAATTTGGTTTTGAATTATTTCACACCTGGAATAGAGAAGATGGTAAAACCATGTATTTTTTAAAATATGACCCTTCAAAACATCCTGAATACGAAGACCAGCAAAATTAAGAATAAAAAAAGCAGCCTTATAGCTGCTTTTTTTATTTAAATGAATTTTTATTTACTAGCAAAGGCTTCCACATCTCGCTGGGTGATTTCTTTTCCTCCCAAAATCATTAGACGCTCAACCACATTTCGAAGTTCGCGAATATTACCTGTCCAATCGTAATCTTTTAGTTGTTTTAAAGCATCATCGCTAAAGGTTTTGGGCGTTGAGCCCTGTTCTTTGGCTATTTTTTCTGCAAAATAATTCACTAAACTAGGAATATCTTCTCTCCTATCGTTTAGGCTAGGAACGGCAATAAGAATAACCGCTAGTCTGTGGTATAAATCTTCTCTAAAACGCTTGGCTTTTATTTCTTCTTTTAAATTTTTATTGGTTGCTGCGACTACCCGTACATCAACTTTTAAATCTTTATCAGACCCTACTCTTTGTACCTTATTCTCTTGTAAAGCTCGCAAAACTTTAGCTTGCGCGGATAGACTCATATCTCCTATTTCATCGAGAAACAAAGTACCCCCATTTGCCGCTTCAAATTTACCTGCGCGGTCTTTGTTGGCAGAAGTAAACGCACCTTTTACGTGCCCAAAAAGTTCACTTTCGATCAATTCACTTGGAATAGCAGCGCAATTCACCTCAATCATTGGTCCTTTGGCTCGTTCACTTTTTTGATGCAACCAGTGTGCTACCAATTCTTTACCGGTACCGTTTTGCCCGGTTATAAGTACCCTAGCCTCGGTTGGCGCCACCTTTTCTATGATTTCTTTAATTTGTACTATAGCTGGCGATTCACCAATCATTTGGTAATTTTTACTCACCTTCTTCTTTAGGCGTTTATTTTCGGTAACCAATGATTTTCTATCTAGTGCGTGGCGCACAGTATTGAGTAATCGGTTGAGATCTGGCGGTTTGGCAATATAATCAAATGCTCCCTTACGCATGGTTTCTACTGCGGTTTCTAAATCACCATGGCCAGATATCATGACCATAGGAATTTCAGGCTTTATCTTCATGACTGCATCGAGCACCTCAACACCGTCCATTTTTGGCATTTTTATATCGCATAACACCAAATCATAGTCGTTGTTTTTTATGAGTTCTATGCCATTCAAGCCATCTTCGGCTTCACTGACTTCATAATTTTTGTTCTCCTCGGTTAATATTTTTTTAAGCACCCTCCTAATGGCTGCTTCATCTTCTATGATTAAAATTTTCCCCATTTATATTTTAAATTTAAGCCCTGAACGAATGTACCAAGTATTTTCGTTTTCAATAACATAAACATCGTCACGGTTATTATCTCTTATTCTGTATTCATTATAAACTGTATGGCCAACATACAAATAATATTGTAAATGGTCGGTAAAATAAAACTCATATCCTAGACCTAAAGTAACGTTGGTCATAGAAATATTTTCGCCTACGCGGTTTACATTATCTATACGTATATTGTTTTGAATATTTGCGAAATGATTATCTAAGGAAGCGAAAGCGTGAAGATGGTGCTTATCATTAAACGAATATCTTAATAAAGTCTTCGGCACACCCAAAGTGTATGACCAAGTATCGTTAGGTTTTCTAAAAAAATTAATTAGGGGTAAGGGAAAATTTCTCCCCGGGGTGCTGGTATAAACCAAGCCGAAAATCCAACGATAAGGTTTCCCAATTACTGTACCGTTTTCATCGCGTTGTTTCACATCGTTAATCGCATATACAGCACCTATATATATTAGGTCATCCTGCACTAGTGAACGCTCAAAATTTGAGGTCAAGCGTATTCCGCCCCTAAAGGCTAAACGCCAATTACTTGCTTTAATCTTTTTAATATAGCCCAAGGTAGCATCTATGCGTTGCGTAGATTCTAATCGGTTATATTCAAAAGGGATGTCTTCTTTAAAATCTAAATCGGTTTTTCTATACTCGCCCCCGAATACTAAATAATCTTCCTTTATGGGAATTGGGGCCTGTATAAATGCCCGAAATCGATTCATGGATTGTTTTCCCTTAGAAAAAGGTATACGTGTATATTCAATTCTTGCAAGATCTGTAGTTTGTGCTTTTAAACCACAAGAGTAGCTTAAAAACAGGATCAGCCAAAAATTGAAAGCCTTAAAGAAATTTCTCATAAAATGATCGAAGTGTTCGTTATTACCGAATATAAGTATTTACAATAAACCTCTTAAAGCATTAACGTTTATTTGACGTGATTTCGTTCATTTTATTAATTTTTTAACCATTTGAATAATTCCTTATAAGTTGGCTTCTTTCCATACATTAAAATACCTATGCGATAAATTTTTGCTGCCATTATAATCACTAAAAAAACCGAAGCAAATAAAATACTTAAAGATATTAATACTTCCCACCAAGCCACTCCAAATGGAATTCGCATAAGCATAACAATTGGAGAAGTTAAAGGAATATGCGAAAAAAGTGTTGCTACGGTGCCGTGTGGGTTTTCAATTACAGTAAAAAAGCCAACATAAATTCCCAGCATAAGTGGTACAATTATAGGAAACATAAATTGCTGGGTATCGGTTTCGCTATCCACCGCGGCCCCAATGGCCGCATATATGGCACTGTATAAGAAATAGCCACCGATAAAATAAATGAAAAATGAAAGGCTTATTTTAAAGAGCGGGAGTGCCATAATGTTTTGAAAAAGCAAGGCTATCTCATCGCTATCAACGGGTGTCGCCGCGCTTACTATTCCTGGCTCATTTGGTGCTATAAGGCTGCTGCTAATTAGTAAAATAACTCCGCCAAAGATCAGCCAAATTAAAAATTGCGTAAGACCTGCCAAACTAGTACCCGTAATTTTACCCAACATCAATTGAAAAGGCTTTACCGAAGAAATAATAATTTCTACAATACGGTTTGTTTTTTCTTCAATTACACTGCGCATAACCATATTGCCATAAATAATGATAAACATCATAAGCAAATAACCCGCGGCACCACCAAAAATCATTTTAACATAGCCCGCCAATTTAGAGGTTGACTGTCCGTCGAAATCTTCGATTTGTAGGTTTACTTTTGTTTGTGCTTGTTGCAATTGAGTTTTGTCTATACCTGCATTGGCCAAGTTGGTATCGGTTATAATTCGACTTATTTTTTGTTCTAAATCTGACACTAAAAAACTACTGGGAGCCTCTTTAGCAAAGAATTCTATATTGGGATTAGAGATAGCAGCATCTTCTACAGCAGGCACATAAAGCAAACCATAAAGTTTTTCTTTATCAGCACGCATAATAGCTTGATCTATAGGTAGGTTCGAAAAATCTACAAAACCGAGCTGGTTGGTGTTGGGTAGTTCTTTATTAATTAATTCTTGCACATCGTGAAGGGCAATTATCTTCTTTTCGTCGTTATTTAAACTGCTAAGGTATGCGACTAAGAATATCATCCCTACAACGAGAAGCGGACTTAAAAAAGTCATAATGACAAAAGCCTTATTTTTAATTCTTGCCAGATATTCTCGCTTAATAATAAGACTTAAGTTACCCATGTTGCTCTACCGTTTTTATAAATATATCATTTATTGAAGGAACTAACTCACTGAAATGAGTAATTTCTACTTTTGCATCAATAAGAAATTGCAGGAGCGAGGTGGTAGATTGATGGTCATTTAGTTTAACCTGCAGCTTAGCTTGAGCAGTAATATCGTTGAAATAAGCCGGTTGTACTTTAAAATTTTTCGATAATTGTCTAGTGATTTCCTCAGCACTTTCCGAGTGAAAACCTACCTCATAAGTTTGTGATCGGTAATTGCGCTTTATGGTTTTCACTGGACCATCTAACACCTTTTTTGACTGATGAATTAAAGCTATATTATCGCAAAGCTCTTCCACATTCTCCATTCGATGGGTTGATAAAATTATAGTTGCACCCTCCTCCTTTAAAGTTAAAATTTCATTTTTGATCAAATTTGCATTCACAGGATCAAAACCACTAAAGGGTTCATCTAAAATTAACAAAGGCGGGTTATGAATCACCGTGACAATAAATTGGATTTTTTGCGCCATTCCCTTTGATAGCTCTTCAATTTTTTTGTCTCCCCAGCCCTTTATATTCAGACGATCAAACCAATAATACATGCGGTTCTTGGCTACAGTTTTAGACAAACCTTTTAGTTGGGCCAAATAGATAATCTGTTCGGCTACTTTCATACTTTTATACAAGCCTCTTTCTTCGGGCAAGTAGCCAATGAGTTCAACATCTTTTGGTTTAAGTGGTCTACCGTCAAGGTTAATTTCACCTGAATCGGGTTGAGTAATTTGATTCAAAATTCGAATTAAGGTAGTTTTCCCCGCACCATTTGGCCCAAGAAGACCAAAAATACTGTTTTTAGGTACCTCAAACGAAAAACCATCCAGAGCCAATTTATCTCCATATTTCTTAGTGAGGCCTTTTACTTCTAAAAGATTCATACGCAATATTAAGGGATAAATTTACTAAACAAATGGCTAAAAAAACAAAACCCATCCTTAAAACTTCTATGAAATAAGGATGGGAAAAAAATTGCTATGAAAAAGAAAAATATCACCAATATGCAATCGGTGATATTCAAATATATATAAAATTTTGTTAATACTGCAATTATGAGAACATATCTTTCACTTTTTCAAAAAAAGATTTATCAGACTTTTCTGGATTAGGTTCAAAATTATCGTCTCCCTGCATTTTTTCGAAAAATTCTTTTTGTTCTTTATTTAGCGTTTTAGGTGTCCAAACGTTTACATGCACCAGTAAATCTCCTTTACCATAGCCGTTTATACTTGGAATTCCTTTATTGCGCAAGCGCAAAATTTTGCCGCTTTGCACGCCAGCTTCAATCTTTATGCGTACTTTACCGCTAACAGTTTGTATTTCTTTAGAAGCCCCAAGTGCTGCCTCAGGAAAACTGATATAAAGGTCATAATGTAAATTATCGCCCTCTCGCTGTAAATGCGGATGTTCTTTTTCTTCAATAGCGACCAACAGGTCACCAGAAATGCCATTACCAGGTGCTTCATTTCCTTTTCCTGAAACCTTCAACTGCATTCCTTCTACTACCCCAGCTGGAATTTTTATTGAAACGGTTTCTTCTTTTTGAATCATACCTTGTGCATCGGCTCCAGCAGGTTTTTTATCAATAACCTGTCCGCTACCTCCACATTGAGTACAAGGAGAAGCGGTTTGCATACGACCTAAAATGGTGTTGGTTACGCGGGTAACTTGCCCCGAACCTTGACAAGTAGAACAAGTACTATAAGTTGTTCCTGGTGCTTGAACCTTGCGTTTTACTTTGATTTTTTTCTCTACACCATTGGCAATTTCTTCTAAAGTAAGCTTTACGCGAATACGCATATTGCTCCCTTTAGCACGGCGTTGACCGCCACCAAAACCACCACCAAAGCCAGAAAAACCACCTTGACCACCACCAAAAGCAGAGCCAAATATATCTCCAAACTGACTAAAGATATCATCCATATTCATTCCACCGCCGCCAAAGCCGCCAGAACCATCAAATGCTGCATGCCCCATTTGGTCATAACGTGCCCTTTTATCGGGGTTGCTCAATACATCATAAGCCTCGGCAGATTTTTTAAACATTTCCTCGGCTTTAGGATCATCTGGATTTTTGTCGGGATGGTATTTCACCGCCATTTTGCGATAGGCCTTTTTAATTTCGGCTTCGGTCGCATTTTTATTCACTCCTAATATGTCGTAATAGTCTTCTTTCATCAATTTTATTTTTAATTACTTACCGGTAACCACTTTTGGATAACGAATAATTTTATCCCCTAAAGTATAACCTGTCTCCACCACATCGATTACCTTACCTTTTAATTTTTTGTCGGGTGCCGGAATTTGTGTCACAGCTTCGTGTATATCGGCATCGAACTTATCGCCAGCTTTAACGGCAATAGGGGCTAAGCCTTTACTTTCTAAAGTTCTGCGTAGTTTATTGCTGATAAGCTCTACTCCCTTAAGCATGTTCTCGTCTTCAGATTTTTGAATTTCTTTTAAAGCTCTATCAAAGTCATCTAAAACAGGAAGCATGACCTGCATGATTTCTTCACCCGCTGTTTTAAACAACTCGATACGCTCTTTACTGGTTCTACGTTTATAATTTTCAAATTCTGCAAATAGGCGTAAAAACTTATCTTTTTCTTCTTGCAAATCATTTTTTAGCTTATCCAGTTCACTAATTTCTTGGTTGATATCGTCATCGGCTTCAGCCTGATTTCCTTCGGCATCCTTCTCTATAACATCATTCATTTCCTGGTCTAGTTGCTCTTTATAATTTTCGCTATTTTGCTTTTCTTGTTCCTTACTCATGATTAATAAAATTAAATCTCTGTTGCCCTATGAGCAAAACTGTTGCCATTCTTACAAAAATGCCAAAATGTCACCTGTGCTATTTTATCATATTTTTATGATTTTTTAAAAGCCAAACATTGTATTTTTGGCACATTAAAATTAATTATTTATACAACTATGAAAAAAGTATTATTAAATGGTATGGTATTAGCCTTTCTAGGATTGAGTACCGTGGCTTGTAAAAATGAAGCTAAAAACGAAACCACTCCAAAAGAAGCACAAGAAGTTGCCGAAGCTGGTGCTGAATCTGCAACTTATGCCATAGACGCGGCAGAGTCAAAAATTGACTGGGTAGGTTCTAAGCCTGCTGGTGAACACACAGGAACAGTTATGTTAAGCAAAGGAGAATTTACTGTTGACGGCGATAAGCTTTCTGGCGGTACGGTAGTTATAGATATGACCAGTATTGATGTTACCGATCTTGAAGGTGAAGACCGTGATAAATTAATGGCACACTTAAAAGGAACAGCTGAAGGACAAGAAGATCACTTTTTTAATGTAGCTGAGTTTCCTACTGCTATGTTTCAAATCACTGAAGTAAAGGAGATGGATGGCAAAACAATGCTTGCAGGAAATTTAACTATGAAAGATATTTCTAAAAATATTGAAATCCCTGTAAACTATGAGGTAAGTGAAAATAAACTTACTTTAAAAAGCGAGCCGTTTACTATTGATAGAACAAAGTGGAATGTAAACTATGCCTCTAAAAGTGTTTTTGACGACTTGAAAGATAAGTTTGTTAACGACGAAATTGAGTTAAGTTTAGTAGTAATTGCTACAAAATAATAACGGTAACTTTTTACTAAAAAAAGCGGTGAAAGATTTTCACCGCTTTTTTTTATAGTAAATCTTCTAAGGCTGGTTTAATATGGGTGAACTTAAATAAAAACCCTTGACTATCAATTTTATTATTAGAAACAAGTTGACTCCCAAGTACAATGGTGGCCATTTCTCCCAATGCGGTTTTAAGAACAAATTTTGGGACATTAGGCAGCCACAAAGGCTTATCTAAAACCTTGGCTATTTGCACAGTGAGTTCCTTGTTGGTAACTGGATTCGGAGCAACACCATTATAAACACCCTCTAATCTATTCTTTGCAACAAATAAAAAGATACTCGCCAAATCTTCAATATGAATCCAAGACTGCCATTGCTCACCACTACCTAAAGGTGCTCCTACACCATATCGCACAGGTTTAGCTATTTTTTCTAGTGCGCCACCATTTTTTGATAAGACCAGACCTATTCTAATTTTAGCTACATCTATTCCAAGTTGCTCGAACCCGTCAACTGCAGCTTCCCATTTTTTAACCACCTCACCTAAAAAATTATCAGCAATTGGGTGCTGGTCTTCATGATATAACTTTTGAAAATCGCTAGGATAGATACCAATGGCACTCGCCGAAATAACATGTTCTATATTATGCTCAATACCCTTTAAGGTATCGATTAAAAGTTGGGTAGTAGCTAACCTACTGGATAAAATAATTTCTTTTTGCTTTTTTGTCCAACGCTTAGCCACACTTGCCCCTACCAAATGAATTATCTTAGTCACCCCTTCAAAACAAGATTCGTCTATCTTTCCTTCTTCAGGATTCCAATAAAAGCCTTTGTAATAGTCTTGGTTTTCTAGCTTCTCTTTACTGGTAGTCAAATAATTCACCGCTATGTTTTCCTGTTGGCATAGACTAACAATTTGTGAACCAATAAGCCCCGTCGCCCCCGTAATTAAAACCTTCATTTTTTATTTTAAATTTACAATTTAAAAACAAACCTATAAAAGGTTTTGCAAGGGTTTAACAAGCTTTTATGGCGCGTAGCATCTCGCGTTTACCTGGCGGACCAGGAAGTCGTTCTACCTGAAATCCTACTTCTTGCAACGCTCTGCGAACACTGCCCTTCGCAGAATAGGTAACCAAAACGCCTTGAGAATTAAGTGCTCTATACATTTTTGCCATAATATTCTTGTCCCATAGTTCAGGTTGCACCCTTGCACCAAAAGCGTCAAAATAAATTAAATCATACGCTGTCTTATCTTCAATTTCTTGGAAAAATAGCTTTTTTTTGTGTAGGTGAAAATTGGGTTCTATGGGCTGTAGGAATTCCCAAGTTGACTGATGGATTTTATTAACCAGTGGCTTAAATTCGGTTTTAAACAGGTCGCTATAGTTTAAAAGTTCCAGTTCGTTTGAGCTTACAGGGTAAGCTTCTACCCCTGTATAATTAACTTTTCGATTTGCTTTTTTTGATTCAATAGCGGTAATGATAGCATTTAAGCCCGTACCAAAACCAATTTCTAAAATAGATAACTCAGGTTTATTTATAAATTGAAATCCCATCCTTATAAAAACATGATAGGCCTCTTGCAAGGCCCCATGTTTAGAATGATATTGTTCGTTCCAATCAATTATCTGAATGGTTTTCGAGCCATCTGCAGTGGTAATTATTTGGCGTTTCACGGTTTAATAATCAGTTTTTTAATCCGTGGCAACGGTCCGGCACACTTCACTTCATGACAACTAATACACGCCTGAATTGCTTGATTATAATAATGCTGCGCTTGCTCAGGATTTTCTATCATTTGTATTTCATATTGCTTAAAACGATCGGCCCAAGATTTAAAAAAAGCGTCATAGTCCTTAGGATCGGTAAAAGCTGCAGAATGCAAGTTTTCTAAATCAAAATTCAGTTCAGTAATTGTTTCACCGTCTAAGATTTGTTGTTTCATCTGTTGGTGCGCGGCATACATTTGTTCCATATAAGCTGCCATTTCAGACATTTGGTACATCTGCATAGGTTCTTTTTCTTCAACTAAAGGAGTTGCCTTGCTGGTTTCACTAGACTGCTCATTTTTACAAGCCATTAAAATCAGCAACAATAAAAGCGTATATAAAGATATAGCTTTCATTTACTCTTGCATTAAAACTCCATCGGCCATAAAAGCATACTCAACCTTAGGCTCGGTAATAGCATCTATTTCTTCTTGAGATTTCCCGGCATCTTTCGCATAATGTTTTAGCTCTTCGACGCTAGTTTTACTAATAAAAGCTTTTCCCTTTACTACGGTTTCACGTTCTTCACTGTTGAGTGGTACAAAAAAAGCATAGTCTTTAAAGCGAACAAAAGTAGCTTCATCTTCGCCAAGATCTAAAGACATCCAGCATCCTTTTTTCTTACATACTTTTTCTACTTCACTTTTAAAGGCAACATTAAGCGTATCTCCTTCGGCCAATTGCTCATATTGGGCTTTCATTTCGGCTCGTGTTAACACATTAGCGTCTCCTATTTCTTCACCAAAGTTCACAAAATTCACTTCAGTTTTTTCAACCACTTCTGGCGTTTCTTGGTTTTCGGTCGGGGCCGGATTATTCTCTTGCTTACAAGCCATAAAGGCCAACAAAATTAAAAAAGAAAACTTTTTCATTATATTAAGATTTTAGATAAGCCAAAATTAAAAAAAGCATCTGTATAAAAGTTGTTTTATTTTAATACTTTTGTGAAAATTTTTTATTATGCACTCCACATCCGATATTTTAGATATACGCCAAGTAGAAAAATCAAAAATTGATCAAGTTGATTTTGATAATATAGCCTTTGGTAAAAACTACGCCGACCATATGATGGTATGCGATTACAAAGATGGTGCCTGGCAAAAACCTAAAATCTTGCCTTATGGTCCTATGGAGTTTGAGCCCTCTGCTAAAGTTTTTCATTATGGGCAAGCGGTTTTTGAAGGGATGAAGGCCTTTAAAGATGAGAATAGCAAGGTTTGGCTTTTTAGACCAGAAGAAAACTTTAATCGTATTAATATTTCTTCTAAAAGAATGGCAATACCTGAGTTTCCCAAAGACTATTTTTTCGCTGCCTTAGAAACCTTACTTAAGTTAGATGAAAAATGGGTACACCCAGGAGACGGAAATTCGCTTTATATAAGACCTTTTGTAATTGCTTCTGAAAATGGAGTTTCGGCTTCACCCTCTAACGAATATAAGTTTATGATTATCTGCTGTCCGGCCAAAGCTTATTACAATTCACCAGTAAAAGTTTTAGTGGCCGATCACTATTCACGTTCTGCAGATGGTGGTGTAGGTTATGCTAAAGCAGCGGGTAATTATGGCGCACAGTTTTATCCTACTAATTTAGCTAAAGAAAAAGGTTATCAGCAAATTATATGGACCGATTCTAACAGCCATAAATATCTTGAAGAGGCAGGAACCATGAACCTTTTCTTTAGAATAAACGATAAATTAATAACAGCACCTACAAGCGATCGTATTTTAGATGGGGTAACCCGTAAAAGCATCATAGATTTAGCTAGGCATCAAGGAGTTGAAGTAGAGGTAAGAAAAATTACTGTAGAAGAATTAGTAAGCGCTGCAGAGGACGGTTCATTAAAAGAAATTTTTGGAACAGGAACTGCCGCGACTATTGCTTTTATCGAAGGTTTTGAATATGCTGAAAAATACTATGATTTACCTCAAATAGAAAATCCTTACAGTGTTCGCTTCAAAAAAGGACTTCAAGATATTCAATACAACCGTGCCGAAGATCCTTTTGGATGGCGATACGAAGTAAAATTAGATTAATTTTACATTCTATAATAAAGCTTTCAAGCGTTCTTTTTGAAGAGCGCTTTTTTGTTTTCTTTTTTTCCATTAGCCTAAAGCATTTGGCTTTTTATACCTAATTTTGTGAAAAACAAAGCTATGTTTACGCAAGGTCAAATTACTTTTACCCTTTTTTTTATTGTGGCTTTCGCCCTTTTATTGCTTTATAGTTACCGTAAAGATTTAAAATTGCATCAAAAATATTACAAGCGTAGTTGGCTCGTCTTGCTAGGTTTTTTAGTTTTTTTAAGCAGTTTATGGTTAATTAAAAGTTTTTTGTATTGATGCGTGCACAAATTAATATTTCTGAAAAAAGCTATACGGTTAATTTAAACAAACCCATAGATATTTCATTAACCTTGTATGGTGATCAGCAAAATGTAACCGCATGGTATAAAGATGTGCCAAGTATTAAGCCGGTGCAAGACGGCAACTGGGTGGCTAGCGTAAAACAAGGAGCATCAGTTAATTTTAATGATATTAGTTTTAATCCGCACGCACATGGAACCCATACCGAGTGTGTAGGCCATATTTCTAAAGAATTTTATAGCATTAACGATTGCCTTACCCAATTCTTTTTTGAGGCTCAGCTTATAAGTTTAACGCCAGAATTGAGCGATGGAGATTATATTTTTACCGCAGATCAAATCCGTAAAGCATTAAACGATAATAACCCAGAAGCCCTTATAATAAGAACGCTACCCAACACTACGACCAAGAAAAGTTTTAAGTATAGTCACACCAACTGGCCCTATTTAAAAGAAGAAGCCGCCTTGCTGCTGCGGAAATTAAAGGTGAAGCATTTATTAATTGATTTGCCTTCTATAGATCGCGAAAAAGATGATGGAAAACTACTGGCTCATAAAGCCTTTTGGAATTACCCTGCTAAGCCTCGCCTAGATGCCAGCATTACAGAATTGATTTATGTGCCAAATACTGTAAAAGACGGTCAGTATTTATTAAATTTACAGATAAGCTCGTTTCATAACGACGCTTCCCCCAGTAAACCGATTTTGTATGAACTTTTTTAGATTTTTAGTACAATGGAGCTACTTTTCTTAGGTTTGGCCGTAGGTGCCGTAGCAGCCTATTTTGTTTACCGATTTACCCACAAAGATCAAGCAAAGCAATCGCAGGATCAACAATCGCTCATCATAATGGAGAAAATTAGAGCGGTTTGTAAATTCATTATCGTAGAAGGTGATTTTGCCGAAATTTATCATTATAAAAATGTAAAAGACAAGTGGTTAAATATTTTTTTAGGAAGTAAGAAAGCCCTTATCTTAATCGAAGCGAAAGCCCACGTAGGCTTTGATTTAACCAAAATACAGATGCAGGCCAAAACGGCCGAAAAAACCATCGTGCTCACCAATTTTCCCGAGCCCGAATTGCTCTCTATTGAAACCGATTTTAAGTATTACGATAAACGTGAAGGGTGGGCAAACCCCTTTACTTCAACTGACTTGACTGATATCAACACTGAAGCCAAACGCTATATTGTAGAAAAAATACCTCAAAGCGGCTTGCTTAACGAAGCTCAAAATCAAGCTTTGGAGACTATACAATTAATGGAAAAACTTGTTGAAACTATCAATTGGAAACTCGATTATTCTGCATTAATCCTCGAAAACAGCCCCACAACTACCAACACTAAAAGAATAAGTAAGTAACTTATGGAGATTGATGAAATTCGGCAATATTGTCTTTACAAGCCAGGCACAACAGAGGATTTTCCTTTTGATCAGCAAACCTTAGTTTTTAAAGTTATGGGTAAGATGTATGCTTTGATAGGACTAGAAAAATGGGAAGCGGGAAATCCTGCCATTAACCTGAAATGCGACCCCGAAAAAGCCATCGAATTGAGAGAACGCTACCCCGATGAAATTTATGGCGGTTATCATATGAGTAAAAAACATTGGAATACGGTTGTTATTAACGGACCGCATTTAACACAAAAAAAGATATTGCATTTTATCAATCACAGTTATGAATTGGTAGTTAGCCAATTAACTAAAAAGCAAAAAGAAGAGTTGAGTAAACTTTAACCTCCTAACCTTATTTTTAATGCAAGACCCCAAAACTACATATAGCGCTTATATAGAAGAATTTCAACTTGAGCTAAAAAAAATAAAAAAACGGCTATTTGCTTCGAGTATGTTGAGGCTGGTGGTTTTCTTAGTTTTTGCTTTTTTAATTTACTTTTATTCAAGCTCAACTTCGCTTATATTTCTTTTTATTTTTTTAGGAATTGTTTCTTTCTTATTTCTGGTATCTAGACACAGTGATCTTCAACAACAAAAAGAAAAATTACGACAACTTATTGAACTGAATGAAACTGAGCTTAGCGTTTTAAAACGGGATTTTCACCATTTACCAAGTGGAGATGAATTTGTTGATCCTCAGCACGAATTTAGTCAAGATATAGATTTATTTGGCAATCGATCGTTTTTTCAATACCTCAACCGTACCGCCTTAGCTTCGGGTAAAAGAGCTTTAGCCCATTTACTAAGCAGCAACAATATTGACCAGATTAAGCAAAAACAAGATAGTATACGAGACCTTGCGAAAAAAATAAAGTTTAGACAAGAATTCACGGCGATTGCTAAAATGACTCAAGTAAAAATTAAACCACCTATTGTTTTAGGCTGGTTTAAAAACTACGAAGCTTTTGTTCCTTCTGTTTATAAATGGCTGCCTAAGGTTTTTACAGCCGTCTCATTCTTGTTATTTCTTAGCCTAGCTTTAGATTTAATTCCTTGGTTTTATGTGGCAGGCTGGTTTATTTTGGGTTGGATTATTATTGGGAGGTTTGCAAAAAAAGTAAATGAGTTATCGGGTTATGTAAGCGAAATTCAAAGCACATTTCAACAATATCATTTATTGCTGGGATTAATTGAAGTTACCGATTTTCAATCGGATTGGAACAAGAATCAGCAAAACAAAATTCAAATCGATCAAAAAAAAGCATCCGCTTTGGTCAAAGATTTTTCTAGACTTATTGATGCTTTAGAGCGGAAGAACTTTATGATTTTTGGGCAGTTAATCAGTGGTTTTATGCTTTGGGATTTATGGAAAGCTTATGAAATAGAGCAATGGATCAAGCAATACGCCCCAAGCACCGAAAATTGGTTTACAGCGATTGATTATTTTGACGCTTACAACTCGCTAGGAGGTTTTGCTTTTAATCACCAAAACTACACCTATCCAAAAATAAAAGAAAACCAAGTGGTTTTAAAATCAACCGAGGCTGTGCATCCATTAATCAATCCAAAAGATGCAGTGACAAATGATTATGAGATCAATCAACAAGAATTCTTCATTATTACTGGAGCCAATATGGCAGGGAAAAGTACTTTTTTACGCAGCATTTCGCTACAAATAGTTATGGGTAATGTAGGACTTCCTGTTTGCGCCAAAACTTGCGAATACTCCCCTATTAAGCTCATTACCAGTATGCGGACAGTAGATTCTCTAGCCGACGATGCCTCTTATTTCTTTTCGGAATTGACCCGGTTGAAATTTATTGTTGACCAAATTAAAAAGGATAAGTATTTTATTATTCTCGATGAGATTTTAAAAGGTACCAACAGCACCGATAAAGCCATTGGATCGCGAAAATTTGTTGAGAAACTAGTAAATTCTCACTCCACGGGAATTATTGCGACACACGATTTGAGTTTATGTGAAGTTGCCCAAAGCTTACCACAAGTAGAAAACCATTATTTCGATGCACAAATTATCGATGAAGAGCTTCATTTTGATTATAAATTCAAAAAAGGAATTTGCCAGAATATGAATGCTTCATTTTTACTTAAAAAAATGCAAATAGTCGATTAATGGATTCACTTACACAAATTGTATTGGGCGCTGCTGTTGGCGAAGTAGTTTTAGGTAGAAAAGTGGGTAACAAGGCTATGTTATACGGAGCTATTGCCGGCACCATACCCGACTTAGATACCTTTGCATCGCATTTTGTAAGTACCGTTGATGCTTTGGCTATTCATCGCGGTTTTACACACTCTATTTTTTTTGCTGTTTTATTTGCACCTATTATGGGTTGGCTCATCTCACGTTTTGAAAAAGCTGCCAATTTTAAAGACTGGTCTTGGTTATTCTTTTGGGGCTTTTTAACTCACCCCCTACTTGATGCCCACACTACCTGGGGTACGCAACTTTTTTGGCCTTTAGACCTACGCTTAGCCTATAAAAATATTTTTGTGATCGATCCGCTTTATACGCTACCTTTTTTGGTATGTGTTCTAGCGGCTATGCGCTTGCCTAAAAAATCCGCTCGACGTAAAAACTTAAATAAATGGGGTTTAATTCTGAGTACCACTTATTTAGGTATCACCTTACTACTTAAGTTTTACACCTACCAGCATTTTAAAAGAGCCTTAAACGATCAAGGGATTTCGTATACAGCTATTGAGACTAAACCAACGGCTTTTAATAGTTTATTATGGACAGCCAATGTAGAAACAGACAGTCATTATTTAATAGGCCACTACTCCATTTTTGACACCCAGCCCATACATTTTTCAAAGTATCCCAAAAACCATTTGTTGCTTGACACCTTGGGGCAAGAGCCACAAGTGGAAAAACTGCTTAAAATTACAGAGGGCTGGTACAATTTAGAGCAAAAAGAAGATTATATTATTTTAAATGATTTGCGTTTTGGATTACTTAGCTTATCTCCACAAGCTAAAGATTTTGTGTTTAGCTATACTATCAAAAAAAATAAAGATGGCTCTGTATCTATCGAAGAAAGAGAGAAGCATATGCGAGATGGTAAAAAATTAATTCAAGAGTTGATTACTAGAATACAAGGAAATTAATCTTTTGTAAAGAGATTAACCTGTTGTTTGATTTGGCTATCATCGGGTACAGGATTAGTATAAAATTTTACAAAGTCTTGTACAGAATAATGTTTTAAAGTGTCATTTTTAACCTGGTTGTTGTTTAGGAAAATGCGGTATTGCATATCATAAGTAAAAAGGTCTAGCCGTTGTGCACTCAAGTCTTGCTTTTGGGTTAAGGCTTCTACAAAAGGTAAAAAATCTGGAAGCTTTTCGGCTTTAATACGTTGATCAAAAGTCATATTTTGATAAATGTATTCAACTTGGGCTAAATCGTCAGCTTTTAAAATGCGATCTTCTATTTTACTATGTTTCCAGTTTTTCACAAGGCTGTCATACAGTGCTAGCTGGTGCTCGCCTATTTTAGTTTTTTCCTGATTGATTTCTGTTCGTTGTTGAACGTTTAGAATGCTAATTTGGGTTTTTTTAAGAGACTGCTTTACGAATTGGATAATCTCTGGGTCTGAATTTTCAGTTATAATCAAGGTAGCTGAATCTCTAAACAAACTGTCTTCATCTAAACTATCAACTATAGCATTAATCACCTTCACCAAATTTTCTGGTTGTACCACTTCTTGGTTAACAATAATCTTTCTTTCTCCTTCTATACGAATAATAACTTTGTTGATCTCTTGTAACTGAAACGGTACATTAGAAAACAAAACCTCTGTATTATTACCAAATACTGGATTTAAAAAGCACAAGGCTAAAAAACTAAAAAAGATAGTATAAAATCTGCGCATAACTTTAGATAACAAAGCAAAGTTAATTTATAATTTACAAATTAAAGCTTAAATAAAAATAGAATATTGATTTATATCAGTCTTTTAAAAATAAAAGCAATTCTGCATTTATAAAAATGTATTTTTGCAGCATTCAAAAAAAAGAATTATGAGTTTAGATCAAGATTTAATGCAGCGTGCTACTTCTAGTTGTGAACTTTGCGGAAGTAAGGAGAATTTAGAAATATATAATTTACCTCCTCAAAATACGGCCAGTATAGACAATAGTATTTTGTGTTGCGAGACTTGCCATTTGCAAATTACTGGAGAGCAAGAATTAGATCCCAACCATTGGCGTTGCCTCAATGATAGTATGTGGAGCACAGATAAGCCAGTTCAAGTTGTTGTATGGCGTTTATTAAATGCTTTAAAAAATGAAGGCTGGCCACAGGATTTGATTGAAATGATGTATATAGAAGATGAGGTTTTGGATTATGCTAAACAGGGAGTAAACGCCACAGAAGAAACAACTACGGGCCTAGTACACCGAGACAGTAATGGGGTAAAAATTGAAGCTGGAGATAGCGTGGTACTCATTAAAGATTTACCGGTAAAAGGTTCAAGTATGATCGCTAAAAGAGGTACTGCTGTTAGGCGTGTCTCTCTTGTACATGACAATGAAGAACAAATAGAGGGAAAAGTAGATGGGCAGCAAATTGTGATTCTCACCAAATTTGTGAAGAAAATATAATAAAAAAAGCTTGGTGTAATTACCAAGCTTTTTTTTAAATCATCCCTAGGTTAATAACCTCTTGTTTGTTAAGGTGGCGATAATGGCCTCTGGGTAAATCTTTCTTGGTAAGCCCTCCAAATACTACACGATCTAAGCGAACTACTTCATAGTTCAGCTTTTTAAACATCCGTTGGACAATATGTGGTTTTGTACTATGTATTTCGAGACCAACATTACGTTTACTTTGATTTTCAACATAGCTGATGGCATTAACATGTACCTTACCATCTTCTAAAACTATTCCTTCTTCTATTTTCTTTAGATCAGATAAGTCGAGGTTACGATTTAGTTCTACATCGTAGATTTGCCTTATTCCCTTTTTGGGATTGGCTAAATTCATAGCTAATGTACCATCGTTGGTAAATAGTAATAATCCCATAGCACTGGTTTCTAATTTACCTACAGGACTCAGTTTAGATTTTGATGCGTTAGCCACCAAATCCATTACTGTTCGATTACTTCTTTCTAAGCTACCAGTAACATAAAATCCGCTAGGTTTGTTAAGCAATACATATTCTTTTCTTTCTGGAGTTATTCTACGACCGTCAAATCTTACCTCATCATCGGGTTGTACCTTATAACCCATTTCGGTAACTACTTCTCCATTTACCCGAACATTTCCTGCCTTAATATAAATATCTGCGTCTCTACGGCTACAAATACCGGAGTTTGCTATATATTTATTCAAACGCATTTTAGCATCTGGATTTTTAACCTGTTTGTCTACAGCTACCTTCTTAGTTGCTGGCTTCTTATGAGGTTTAGGCACACCATACTCTTTCTTCGTTTTCTTTTTGCCTTGTCTTTTAGTCATTACTATTATTTTTTTGCAAAGGTACAATTAATTGATTCATTGCCATTGATGCATTACTTATTTTTCAAAATGTAGTCTACAGGCTTTAAAATATAATCGTGCTTAGCGTTTCTTTCATATAAAAAAGCCTCTTAGCAGTAAAGAGGCTTCTCTGAAATTGTAAGTTTATTTTTGCTTTAATCGAGCAAAATGCTTGTAGAAAAACGGTATGGTTTCAATGCCTTTTAAATAATTCCAAATACCAAAATGCTCATTTGGGGAGTGAATTGCATCGCTATCGAGACCAAATCCCATCAAAATAGTTTTACTTTTGAGTTCTTTCTCAAACATGGCCACAATTGGTATACTTCCTCCGCTACGTTGAGGAATAGGCTCTTTTCCAAAAACCTCTTTATAAGCTTTGCTGGCAGCCTTATATTCAATACCGTCTATAGGCGTAACATAACCCTGACCTCCGTGATGCGGTTTCACTTTAACATATACTCCATCTGGAGCGATAGATTCAAAATGTTTTTGAAATAATTCTGTTATCTCTTTCCAATCTTGATGTGGTACTAAACGCATAGAGATTTTGGCATAAGCCTTACTAGGAATAACTGTTTTGGCACCTTCTCCAATATATCCTCCCCAAATACCGTTTACATCTAAAGTTGGTCGTATTGAATTTCGTTCATTAGTAGTAAAGCCCTTCTCTCCATATACATCGTGTAAGCCTATAGATTCTTTATATTCCTCTATATCAAATGGCGCCTCAGCCATTTTAGCTCTCTCCACTTGGGAAAGCTCTTCTACTTTATCATAAAAACCTGGAATTGTAATTTTATTGTTCTCATCGTGTAAAGAAGCAATCATCTTGCTTAAAATATTTATAGGGTTGGCCACAGCACCTCCATAAAGTCCTGAATGTAAATCTCTATTTGGCCCAGTTACTTCTACTTCTACATAACTTAGTCCGCGTAAACCTGTAGTAATCGAAGGCACATCTTTAGCGATCATACCGGTATCAGAAATTAAAATAACATCATTCTTTAATTTTTCTTGATTGCGTTGAATAAACCAACCCAAATTTTCGCTACCCACTTCTTCTTCTCCTTCTATCATAAACTTCACGTTGCAAGGTAGGTCCTCATTCTGCACCATGTATTCCAAAGCTTTCACGTGCATATACATTTGGCCCTTATCGTCACAAGCCCCTCTAGCAAAGATAGCTCCTTCTGGGTGCTTATCGGTTTTTTTGATTACCGGTTCAAAAGCTGGACTGTCCCACAATTCAATGGGATCTGCCGGCTGCACATCATAATGACCGTAAACCAGTACGGTAGGTAGATTTTCATCTATTATGCGCTCTCCATAGACCACAGGGTATCCAGGCGTCTCGCAAATTTCGGTGTGGGTGCAACCCGCTTCTGCCAAACGTTTTTTCACCATATGCGCTGTAGCTATAACATCATCTTTATAGCTAGGATCGGCACTAATAGAGGGTAATTTTAATAAATCTATCAACTCTTCGAGAAATCGCTCTTTATTTTCTTCTAAATAGGCTTTTGACTTGTTCATTCCTTGTTTTTTTAATTGGGATGAAGATAGCCATACTAGAATAAAAAATGAAATTTTTTTAAAGTTATTCTTTGATTATTCCAGTCTTTGTTTATATTTGCACTCGCTAAGGAAATATACTTTAGCAAAGTTCTAATAAAACAATTGCGGGCGTGGTGGAATTGGTAGACACGCTAGACTTAGGATCTAGTGCTTCACGGCGTGAGAGTTCGAGTCTCTCCGCCCGCACAACATAAAACCCGACTTAAATTATTAAGTCGGGTTTTTATTTCTTTTATAATTTTCTTTAATTCTATTTATCAAGAATCAAAGTTAACTGTTACAAATCTATACCCCGTGTTTAATCAAAATTTGAAGATTATCTGTATACAAAGAAATCTACATTTTTCATACCTCTAAATTGAGACCTAAAAGCTTTTAAATTTCAAGTAGGTGGCTTGTTTATAAAGTACTGTATTTTAAACACTAGGCGGTATTTAAATCTTATTACTCTTTGAATCTTACTTGCTTAAAGCTGACTTAGTCATTAAGTATACTAACTTTTTATCAAAGCAAGGTTTAAACCAAATTGTCTCTATTCTAAATCTATATTGAATCGATTATGAGTTTACTTGAGTCCACTAAATAGTGGACTCACTGTGGACTCAATATGCTTATGATAGGCGTTTGAAATGGAGTAAACCGAATTCATCTAGGCTTGCAAGTAAAGCGTGGAAGAGAACTGGTAAAGGTAAAATGCCTTCATAACACTGTTCTTTAAGAAAATCTAAAAGCTATAAAAACTCCTTATTATTATGATTTATCGATTTGTTATGAAAGGCTTATTCGAAAACCAGATTAATTTTTAAGTTGACTTGATATTTAAATATACTAACATTATAGTTAAGCAAGGTTTGAACCATATCGCCCTTAATTTAAATCTACATCAAATATGTTATGAAACTAACTTAGCTCACTATTCAGTGAACTCAGTATGGGCTGAATTCGCTTATGATTCGACAATACTATGGCGTTTATATGTTTCAACTTAGCAAATAACCTGCAACAATAAATAAATCAACCCTGAATGCTAGTTAGAGTTAAAAATATAATCAATCTAAATAGAAAAATTTCTATTTATTTTACTAGCTCGAGTACTGAGACCGCTTAAACATTGGAAATGAATTTTTCTTTTTGCTTTCCCTTCCATTTATTAATTTAAGAAAATCTCCAATTCTAATTAATTTTTCAAAATAAATCTAAATACGGTAAAATTGGTTTGTTAGAGCCTCAAGATGGTTTGACTGGCAATAGAACACTCCATAAGAATATTAAAAGTACACTGCTTCAAAAACGGCTAATGGAGCCCTTCTCCCTACATTTAAAGTTAAACGATCGCCTGTTATGCTATAATTATCTGCGGTGTCAAAAACCTTAAAAAACTCCTTCTCTACTTTTGAGATATCCTCTTCACACATTCTCATGGTACTCAGTAAATTAGAAAAATCTATGCGCTGACCGTTTTTCAACTCGAAGCTACCACCTATGGTGTTACAACCCCCATAAGCTGTTAACCTATTTTCATCGGTTTTAAGCATAAAATAAATCTCTTTATCCTGGTTGGGTTGCATTTCTATCTTTTTTCCGTTAAGCTCTTTTAATTTCCAATACTTTTCTACAATTTGTTCTTGTTGCTCAATTTTTTTGAATTTTGCTAGCAAATTATCCTGACTGTTTTTTAGGAATAACCAATCACCCTCAAGCGTGTAAAATTTGCTTTGATTAAATACATCTAGAACTTGTTGTTCGTTTATTTTAGCATCAGGGCAAGCCATTCTGGTAGTAGCAAGCGGAGAAAAAGACAAGGTGTAATTTTTGTCTAAGCTAAAGTTACCATTGAAATTATTGCAACCTGTAAAACCATAAACACGATTGTTTACATCTAAGGTAAACCGAACAGGTTTTTGATCTCCAGCTTTAATTTCTTCACCATTTAATTCTATAAGCTGCCATGTAGTGGTAGTATTTTGCTCCAGCTGAACCATATTATTTTTATTTTTGCTAGATTGACTCGATTTGCAGCTTGCCAAACCCATTGCGATTAATAACAATAAAGCGAATTTATTTATCATATTATTAGATTAAAAAACACAAATCTACCCTCATTTTGGTTAATTTCAAACTAGATCAAACTAAACCTATGTTAAAATTTATTTATCTTACAGAAATGTTAGCTTAGCGGGAGTATTTTCAAATGTTTGCATATCTACTTTAAAGCCAGCCAAGGTTTAAAACACTTTTCGAATAGTCTCATCACCTTTTTTGCTTCTAAAACCCCAAAATTAGCAGTGGCATCTATTTTATTAGCGCTTTGTTTGTTTAAGATAGTTGCGGCTTGTTTATAAACCATATCAAAAGTAACTTGCATCTCTTTTTTTTGCCAGCTGATTTTTATTAGCGTACATATTGCCCATTCGGATTAAAGAAGCATCACCAAAGGGAGTAAAGGCATTAAGGATGTTATTGCTTGACAAACTTGTAATCACACAGGAATCTGCCAATTCATTAGCGTCTGTCATCCCTCTTGGTTTTAAAAAGTAATAATCTCAATCGTTCAAAAACACAACTGTTGCGGGTAAAACGGTTAATCTGATATCTACTTTGGCAAGTTCTTGAATTAAATTTTATCTACTTTGAGGTTGCTTTGCGCTTAGATTGGTTACGTGCCCTATGCCTACTCGTACTTCGCAATTACGATTTAAGGTTTCTTGTACCAAAATTGGAATACTTGAGTTTTTGGGGTTAAGATCAAAATCTAAATAAAAGTCAACTGGAATGTCATACTTTTCTGCTAAATCAAATATTTGCTTGCTATATTCTTGAGGATTTTTGTCTTTGTAGGGACAGCCACCAATTACCGAGGCCCCATTTTGCAATGCCTTTTCTAACAGCTTACGGGTTTTAGGCTTTTGGGTAAGCCCTTCTTGAGCAAAAGCACAAAGTTCTAAATCTATGGCTTTTTTATATTTTTCTTGAACCCTTTTTAACGCAAATAATGAAACCAGCCCTGACTTTTCATGCGTTTCAACAAAACTACGCATTGATACGGTAGCTTTTTTTATTGCCATTTCTACCACGCGACAAGCCCTTTCAAAGAAATCTTCTCCTGTAAAATTGGATTTAGCTTAACTGGTCTCCTCAACCGCTTCGTTTAATGTACCTTTATTGATGTTTCAGCGATCTAAATTACAAGCCTTGTCAAGATGTATGTGTTTCGTAAAATCCTGAACACAAAAAATCACCCTTTGCATCATATTCTTTTAGCGATTCCACTTGCGATAGTTTTTCTATCGCCACTATTTTCCCATCTAAAATGGCTAAATCTATATTTTCTTCTCGCTCTGCTAAACTTGCATTTTTTATGATTAAATCATACGTCGTTTCTAGTAATTTTTTTTTTGATTCAATAAATGTACCAACATAATAACAACCGATAAACTAAAGCCTAACAGAGAAACACCCTTCCAGTTAAAGTATTTCCAAGCAATTGCTGCCAAACTAGTCCCTAATGCTCCGCCTATAAAAAAACCTACCATATAGATTGTGTTTACCCGGTTGCGCGCCTCAGGATTGTTTGCAAAAATTATGTTCTGGTTAGTGATGTGTAAGGCTTGCACCGCTAAATCGACTAGGATAACTCCTAAGATAAGCCCAAGAATGGAATAGCCTGAGAAATAAAAAATAATCCAAGAGACCAAAAGGCCCAGCCCTGCATAAGTGATAATTTTAATTTTACTCATTCTATCGTTTAGTTTACCTACCACCGCTGCGGCTAAAGCACCTGCAATGCCAAATAAACCAAATGCCCCGGCAACATCACCGCTATAGTTAAAATTGCTTTCTAAGAGAAACGCCAAACTAGTCCAGAAAGCGCTTTATCCTGCAAAAGCTAATCTACCATAAAGCGCCGCTATCCTTAAACCTGGCTCTTTTCTAAAATAATTAAAAACCGATTGTAGTAAATTAAAGTATGTGCTTTTATACTTAGGAGTAATATCCAGTAGCTTTCGCAGAAGTAAAACATACAGCAACGCCATAACTATTATAGCGAGATAATAAGTAAATCGCCAACCAAAACCATGTGTTAACATCCCACTGATTATCCTACTACCAAGAATTCTTATTAACAACCCGCTTATTACAATGCCTATTGCTTTACCTCGATTTTCTGGAACAGAGAACTGAGGTGGCTCCTAAAAAGAAACTGCTCACAATTAACAAGTTTAAAATTTTGATTAAGCTATGGCAACCAACGCCTGACCCGTTAAAATAAAACCATATTTCAAAATCTTCTTATTGTTTACCTTATCACCTAAGAGATATACAAACAGTAACCCAAAAGCATAACCTAATTTTGTAGCTAAGATTGTGTAGCTAAGACCACGTTGCTTACCGCAGCCTTTGTAACTTTAAGGTCTACCGAAATCTCATAAAGTAAAGGGTGGTTGAAATACAAATTTGCGACAACTAGTCCTGCAGCCGCGCTCATTAAATATAGGGTAGATTTAGAAAGGGTATTGTTATTCATATTTTATGAAAAAGCGAAAGTACTAGCCTTTTTGATTCATAAAGAGTAGAAGCGTCTAATTATTTGTTAATTAACTTGTGTACACCCTTAATAAAAACTTTAAAAAGCATCTAAAGAAATCATTTGCACGGCTAAATTTCCTTCTACCATTAGATGAACTACAATATTATTTGCATAAAATTTAATCGCACTAATTTCTGCGAATTCCATGCTCCCGTACAGCATCAGCTTATTTTCAACAGGAATAATATCATTTAAATGGGCGTTAATTTTATCTCGAAAGCTATCGGTAAATTGACTTATCGAAACAACTGGCGGTTGCCCCATTTTTTTGTTAATCGTTTTTTTAATAATGCTTCGAATAAGCTGTTGACTTATCCAAGACTCTTGTTGGAGTATTATATCATAATCCCGTAGTTGAAGTTCTTGTTTCTTGGGATCAAACTGAACATCCGCCTGAAGTTGTATCTTAAGTATTTTATCTTTTCGGATTTTGGTTTTAAGTTGTACTACCAAATCTAGAATCAATTTCTGACTATTATCTATATCAAAAAATATATCTTTTACTACAGCCCAACTAGATTGATCACCACTAGTTATTGGAAAACCAATTAATAAATCTTTAAGACGCTCCTCAATTAAATGCTTTGGTATTTTTACGGGAAGCTGTAGCGCTAATAAATTGCCTGTTGGCTTAAAATTTTTTGACATATTTTTTTATAGTATAAGCTAGTATTTTTTTATCTAGCAATCAAATAATTAAACTTAAAGTTGAAAGTATTTTTTTTGAAATAACCCTACACTTAAAATAAAATTCTTTCCTTACGGTGAAAAAATTCAGAAGTCGTAATTTTAATTTTAATTCGCGTAGAGTCTAAGCAAAATTAATAGGTCTTTATAAGCTATAAATCATCACAATCATTGTAAATAATTTTTAACTGTAAAAGCATTCACAGATAAGTCAATTTCTTCGCCACAGCCAAGACTTGACCACTAGCTTCCGCTAAAAGCGAAACAAAAATTCTTTTACCGGTATTTATAGGAGAAGTTTAAAACCTAAGGCGAATCTATCTTAAACTGCTAAAATATTTAATACAAGTACTCCTTCACAAACGCTAAATTCATCTTAATTTTAGCTCAATTATAAAAAGAACCACAGGCAGCGCAGTTAGTAATTTAAGGCTATTTTTTAACTCATAAAAACTTAACTTTACCGCATGAAAACATCTTCCAGAAAAATACATCATCACCCATCATATTACAGTAAGAAAGAAGAGCAACTCAATGTAGTTTCACATGGTTTGGGGTTAATTTTAAGTTTAATAGGATTTTGCTTTTTATTGTATAAAAGCATTCAATTGAACCAATTCGATATTTTGGCAGCTTACACTATTTATGGTTTTAGTCTCATTTTACTTTATGCCGCGTCTACAACCTACCATTATGTAAAAGATCGTAAATTAAGGTACCGACTAAATATTTTAGATCACGCCGCAATTTTCGTTTTAATTGCTGGCACCTACACTCCCTTCACCCTATTGGCACTGCCCGAGAGTACAGGCCAGTCAATTTTATACCTTGTTTGGGGTATTGCACTTTTGGGTGTAACACTAAAGTTATTTTTTACAGGTAAATTTAATATTGTGTCTACCTTGCTATATGTAGGTATGGGTTGGATTATATTGTTCGTATTCGAGCCTTTAAGCGCAGCTCTGAGTCAAGAAGGACTATTTTGGTTGTTTGCTGGTGGTGCCGCTTATACCATAGGCGCTGTTCTTTATAGCATTCCCAAATTACCGTATCATCATGCTATTTTCCACATCTTTGTGTTGTTGGGATCTTTGTTCCATTTTTTATGCATTTATAATTATCTACCCATTTAAGCCTATTTTACTTTGTTTACCCATCATAGTTTTTAACTTTGTTTAAAAAACCATGAAACAACTTTCCTTTTTTTTCCTTTCAATCTTTTTTAGCCTAAATATACAGGCTCAATTTACGACCCCAGGTAGTGGCATAAATTACTCGCTATCAGATCTTGTGACGGCTAGCCCAAACACCATTAGTTTTAATGGCACACGCTACATTTTGGCTCAACCGCTTACCATTTCGGCTAATGACACTTTACAAATTAGTTCCGCAGACTCACTTATGGTTGCCCCAGGTGTACGCATCACGGTATCGGGCAGCTTTTTTACTGATTCTGCATCAGATCCTGTTGTGATTTCAGCAGAAAATCCTCAAAATCATTTTGATGGTCTTCGTTTCGAACAGGGAGCCGAGGTAGCCATTAACAACACTAAAATCACCTATGGCGGTGGCTTGCGTGTCTTAACAGAAGATTTTGCTATAACCAACAGCTATATTGCGCATCATATTTCGGGAGCGGCAACAGGGGCGGCAATTTCTCTATCTAGAGGAGCTCCTGTTATAGCCAACAATACCATTACTTTAAACGATTTACCTGCTGTTGCCTCTGGTGCCAATCAAAACGTTCCTGCGAGTATTCTAAACAACTGGATAGAAAAAAACAGCCAAAGCAATCAAAATAGACCTCAAATTAATATGGGACCTACAGGAGGCACCCAAGACACACTTAAAATAATCGAAAATACTATCATAGGCGACCGTAGTTTAGACAAAGTTGGTGGTATTGCCATTTCTAATTTTGTAAACCAAGAGATTAGAGCGATTATAGATAAAAATACTATAGAAGACAACCGTTACGGAATCACCATTGCAGGACCAAATGCCTTCGCATTTATAAGAGAAAACAATATTTTTAATAACGATAGTCAAAATTTACCAAATTCAGGCGGTAGTGGTATTTCTTTAAATAGCAACACCCATACTCAAAATATAATTGCACGTAAAAACACCATCACAGGAAATTTATGGGGAGTTACCCTTTTGGGAAATGCTAGTATTAATTTAGGAACCAACCAAGATTTGGGCGAAAACAGTTTTGATAACAATGGTAACAACAGTACTATCTATGCCTTGTATAACAATACTTCAAACAACATAAATGCCATAGGTAATTGCTGGATTAGTTCTAACCCAAATGCCACCAATACGCAGGTCGAAGATGTTATAGTGCACCAAACAGACGATCCTAATTTAGGTTTGGTAAACTTTAGTCTTTACGGATGTAATTTGAGCACGGCAAATACCGAAGTTTTAAATTTTGCAGTTTATCCCAACCCAACGGATGGCAAGATTAATTTTAAAAACGATTTTAATTTTAATAAGTTAGAAGTATACAATTTAATGGGTAAGAAAATAAAAAGTTTTAAGCTCTCGCAACACGAAAACAATATTAATCTCGGCTTACCAGAAGGCTTGTATTTGATAAAATTTATAGGTATACAGCATCAATACACTAAGAAACTAATGATAAATTAACACTATCAAAATCAGCGAAAGCCTTGGAAATTGAGTCCAAGGCTTTTTAGCTTAAATAAAAAACAATTGCCTATGTGTTATCGCTAAATATGCGTAATTTTATATTTTAAAATTCTAGTGCATGCAATCTATTTTATTGTTAACCGATTTTTCTGACAATGCCTATAATGCATTAAAATATGCTGTAAATTTACTGGGTAAAAGCAATTGTAATTTTCATTTATTAACCATAGAGAAACCTTCCTCTTATATTACGGGCGAACTATTGGCAGCAAATCCTGAGGATAGTATTTATAGTCGCGTAATAACCGATAACAAGACCAAATTGAATAAGCTAGCCGAGAAACTCCAAAAAGAAATTAGCGGGTTTAACGGAAATTTCCATAGCCATGTTCTTTTTGACGGATTTATCTCGGCTATTGAAACCAGTATTGATAAGTACAAAATAGACACCGTAGTTTTAGGAACAAACGGTGCTAGTAATTTAGAAGAAACCTTATTTGGCAGCAATGCGCTTAAGGTAATTCGGCAAGTGAAGGTAACCTCTTTAATTATACCTCAGCATTTTAATTACCAAGAAATGAGCAGTATTCTGTTTAGCGAACACCAAAATGACGATTTGAGCAAAAAAGATTTAAATGAGTTGGCTTTTATATTTAGAGAATTTCAGCCGCAGCTTCACGTATTAGAAATCAATCAAAATAAAAACATCACAAATAGCGAACACAACGTACTCGAAAAAACAAGCTTACAATTTGTAGACTATAAAATTCATCGGTTGAGCGGTATTCCTGCTCCTTATGCTATTCAGGCTTTTTGTCAGCTTTTTAAGGTAGATTTACACGCATTATTTGTTAAAGAAGAAAGCTTTATAGATCGTTTTATACAAAAATCTCAAACCAGTGAGATCAGTTATCAATCTACAGTACCCTTACTTATTTTAAGATAAGTAATCTACCTATGTATCACGATATAATTATTCTAGGAGGTGGCGCATCTGGGGTCTTTACAGCCATTCAAATAGCCGAAATGAATAGCAAGCTTAGACCTTTGATTATCGAACGCTCCAAAACATTACTAAACAAGGTTAAGATTTCGGGCGGAGGGCGATGCAATGTAACCCATGCAGAATTTATACCACAAGATTTAATCAAAAACTATCCTAGAGGTGAGCGTGAATTACTAGGCCCCTTTCATCAGTTTATGACCGGAGATATGATGGCTTGGTTAGAACAAAATCAAGTGGCTTTAAAAATAGAAGAGGATGGTCGTATTTTTCCTACTAGCGATGACTCCCAAAGCATCATTGATTGTTTTTTAAGTGCATTAGACCGGTACAAAATTCCTGTGCAAACCCAAGAAGCTGCAACCCGATTAAGTTTTGAGAATAATTTGTGGCAAATAAAAACTTCGCGCAACACGTACACCTGCAAGAAAATTGTGGTGGCAACGGGCAGCAGTCCAAAAATATGGGAGCTTCTCAGCTCATTAAATTTAAAAATAGTTCCCCCTGTACCCTCTTTGTTCACATTTAATGTAAAAGATAATCGCATTCTTAATTTAGCCGGCTTAAGCACACAAGCACACATTAAATTAAGAGATTTTCCGCTTGACGCCTATGGCCCCTTATTAATCACGCACTGGGGATTAAGTGGTCCTGCCGTTTTAAAGTTATCGGCCTGGGGTGCGCGTCACCTTCACGAGAAAAACTATCAATTTGTAATTGAAGTAAACTGGTTAGAAAATACCTCTACTTCGTCTTGCTTAGAATTACTATTGAGTAAAAAGCAAGTTTTAGGAAAGCAAAAAGTTCATACTCACAGCGTGGTTGATATCCCCAAAAGACTTTGGCAGTCTTTGGTGGCTTATTGTCAAATCGATAAAGAGTGTTCTTGGGCAGAAATCACCAAAAAGGAATTGAACACCCTAGCCCAATGCCTTACCGCAAGCCAATTTAACATACAAGGAAAAAGTACTTTTAAAGATGAGTTTGTAACGGCCGGTGGGGTGGAATTAAAAACGGTAAATTTTAAAAGTATGGAAAGCAAAACTCACAAAAACATGTATTTCACTGGCGAAGTATTAAACATTGACGCCATTACAGGTGGTTTCAATTTTCAAAATGCTTGGACTACAGCATATATTGCGGCCAAACATATTGCCCATGAAAGTTAATTGGTTTGTTGTTGCCTTGTTATCAGCTATTGGTTTAAGCTTTATCTATCCTGACGCATCAAGAAGCAATTGGCTAGAAAGTGTCATCAATTACGGTATTGGTTTAATTTTTTTCTTTTACGGATTAAAATTACCGTTCCAAGCATTAAAAGAAGGATTAAAAAACACTCGTTTACACCTATTAATACAAAGTTTTACATTTCTGATGTTTCCATTAATAATACTTATTTTTTATCCCCTTCTGGAAGAAACAGATTTTGAAATTTATTGGTTTGGTTTTTTCTTTTTGGCATGCTTGCCTTCTACGGTTTCATCTAGTGTGGTTATGGTATCATTGGCACGAGGCAATGTTCCTGCAGCCATCTTTAATGCCAGTATTTCGGGGATTATTGGGGTATTTGTCACTCCCTTGTGGCTAAAGTTGTTTTTAGCTAACACAGCGCAAGCCGTATCATTTAATGAAGTAATCATAAAATTGATTGGCCAGATTTTACTTCCGCTTTGCATAGGTTTTTTAATTCAGCGATCCGTAAAGAAAAAAATAACTCCTTTTATACATTATTTACCTTTATTTGACAAGACCATTATTGCTCTTCTAGTATACCAAAGTTTTGCTAATTCCTATTTGGCCGGTGTTTTTGAAAAAGTAGCTATTCTAGAATTAATAGTTATAATACTCGTAGTTTTACTTCTTTTTTTTATTATCTATTTTAGCCTAGGAATACTCGGTAGAAGTTTAAATTTTGATACAAAAGATCAAATTACAGCTCGTTTCTGCGGCTCAAAAAAGTCACTTGTTCATGGCTCGGCAATGGCAAAAATCATTTTCTCTAGCAGTCCCTTCTTAGGCTTATGGTTACTTCCGCTCATGATATATCATATATGCCAATTAATTATTGTAGCCTATCTAGCTGATAAAAAAGTAGCTTCAATATCTTAATTTAAGCGCCAAATTTCAAAATTGAGCATTGCTGCAAAGCCAACCCAAGCGATGTACGGAATTAAAAGATAAGCTGCCAACGGACTCGCAACCTTAAACCATTTAAAAGTAAATAAGAGCACTATAAATAGCGCTAAGATTATCATAAAAGCAAAAAACGGACTTTGTACTCCAAAAAAGACAATAGACCAGGCAGTATTAAGTAAAAGTTGAAATCCAAAATGATAAATCGCTGTTTTCACCCAAATATGATGTAAGCCTCGATTTAAAACCAAACCCATTGCCACACCCATTAAAATATAAAGTAACATCCATACAGGAGCAAACAACCAAGCGGGAGGAGTAAAAGTTGGCTTGGTTAAATTAAAGTACCACGTATCTATAGAAGATTGCGTGACAATTGAGGCAATGAGTCCTACTAATAGACATACCATAACCGATAAAGAGATATATCGAATTTTTGAAAACATAGTGCTCATTTTAATTTTAAATTTAGAAATTAATTTTTAATAAGCATAATATCGGCATACTTAGATTAGTATATTTGTGAAAAAAAAAGAAAAATGGTTCAAGAAGAATTTTGCTGTCCTACCTTAAACTTACCCGAAAAGGGAGTTCATTCTTGGCAAGCACCTAGCAATATTGCTTTAATTAAATATTGGGGGAAGTATGGTTTGCAATTGCCTAAAAATGCCTCTTTAAGTTTTACTCTATCTGCTTGCCAAACGCAGACCAAAGTGATTTACACCAAACAGAAACAAGCAGATAAGTTTAGTTTCAAGGTATTTTTAGAGGGAGAACATGCCCCTAGTTTTGAACCAAAAATAGCCACCTTTCTTGACAGAATTGAAGCTTATCTTCCTTTTTTAAAAAATTATCATTTTGATATTCATACGCAGAACACATTTCCTCATAGTAGTGGAATTGCCTCTTCGGCTAGCGGTTTAGCTGCATTAGCCTGCTGCTTACTAAGTATTGAAAAAGAGCACAACCCAGAGTTAACAGAAGAAAAATTTGCAAAAAAAGCCTCTTTCTTAGCTAGACTGGGTTCTGGAAGTGCTGCTCGCAGTATTACTGGCCCATTAATGCTATGGGGAGAACACCAAGGGACTGAGAAATCTAGTCAGTTATTTGCGATTCCTTACGAAGAGCCTATAGATGCTGTATTTAAAGACTTTCAAGACACCATTTTATTGGTAGATCGTGGAAAAAAGGAGGTGAGCAGCACTTTAGGTCATAATTTGATGCTAAATCATCCATATGCCGAGAATCGCTTTCAACAAGCTCAACACCAATTAAGACAATTAAAAAAGGTTTTAAAAGAAGGTGATCTAAAGAGTTTTGCAAAAATAGTAGAAATGGAAGCGCTTGCATTGCATGCGATGATGATGACGAGCGACCCTTATTTTATCTTGATGAAACCCTATACTCTTGAAATAATTCATCGTATCTGGGCTTATAGAGAAGCCAATGATAGTGCAGTTTGCTTTACACTAGATGCGGGGGCAAATGTTCATTTACTTTATCCTAAAAAAGAAAAAGAGAAAATTTTAGACTTTGTTAAGAACCAGTTAGTTGCATTTTGCGAAAAAGGACAGTATATTTGTGACGAAGTAGGTCTAGGCGCTTCTGTTATAGAAAGTTAATAGACCGAAAACATAAATATATGAAAGGACCCTTATTCTACTCTAAAATTTTACTCTTTGGCGAGTACGGCATCATTAAAGACTCCAAAGGTCTTTCTATACCGTACAATTTTTACAAAGGTGCGCTCAAAAAAGAAGAAACCCTATCTTTAAGTCAACAAGCCTCAAATAAAAATTTAAGAAGATTTGCATCTTATCTGGCAGAGATGCAAGAAGGAAATAATTTAGTGCGATTTGACTTATCAAAATTTGAGCAAGATTTAGAGGAGGGCATGTATTTTGATAGCAGTATACCACAAGGCTATGGTGTAGGGAGCAGCGGAGCTTTAGTCGCTGCAATTTACGATCAATATGCGCTGAATAAAATAACTGTTTTAGAAAACTTGAATCGTGAAAAATTGCAAATTTTGAAAGCTATTTTTTCACAAATGGAGTCTTTCTTTCACGGTAAATCATCTGGATTAGACCCTTTAAATAGTTACCTCAGCCTTCCCATTCTTATCAATTCTCAAGATCACGTAGAGGCTGCTGGTATTCCATCTCAATCTACCAATGGCAAAGGGGCGGTGTTCTTATTAGATAGCGGTATTGTAGGTGAAACAGCACCTATGGTTCATATTTTTATGGAAAATATGAAGCAAGAAGGGTTTAGAAAAATGCTAAAAGAAAAATTTGTAAAACATACGGACGCTTGCGTAGATGATTTTTTGAAAGGAGATGTGAAATCTTTATTCAAAAACGTAAAGCAACTTTCTCATGTGGTTTTAGACAATTTCAAACCAATGATTCCTAAACAGTTTCACGAACTGTGGAAAAAGGGCATTGACACTGGTAATTACTACCTGAAACTTTGTGGCTCTGGAGGTGGAGGATATATTCTAGGTTTCACTGAAGACTTTGAGAAAGCTCAAAAAGAACTAAAAGATTATAAGCTAGAGGTGGTTTATAACTTTTAAACCATGAGTACCCCCGCTAAAAAAAAACGGTTTTTAAAGTGGGTAAGCTTGTTTTCTGTTGTACGAGGCTATAATATTCTTTTATTAGCTCTAGCTCAGTATTTTGCCAGTATATATATACTTGCCCCGCATATTCCAACGCGTGATGTGCTTTTTGATCCCAATCTATTTTTATTGGTGCTGGGCTCGAGTTTAGCGATAGCTTCTGGTTATATTATTAACAATTTCTATGATAGTGAAAAAGATCTTATCAATAGACCTAATAAAACCTTTTTAGACAATTATATCAGCCAACGAACTAAACTAAGCGTATATTTTATTCTAAACTTCATTTCTGTAGTTTGTGTAAGCTATGTTTCATTTTCTTTGGTTCTTTTTTTCTCTGGGTATATTTTCTTTTTGTGGTTTTATTCTCACAAACTTAAAAAGTATCCGTTTATCGGAAATTTAACCGCCTCAATTTTGGCTGTAATTCCCTTTTTTGTCGTTTTTGTTTATTACAAAAACTTTGACTTGGTTATTTTTATTCATGCAACCTTTTTGTTTTTAATTATTTCCATAAGAGAAATGGTCAAAGATTTAGAAAATCTAAAAGGCGATTTCACCCAAAAATACCATACTATTCCAGTGGTTTATGGTATAAAATTTTCAAAATTTCTGATTAGTTTCTTAGTAGGATTAACCCTTATTCCCATCCTCTTCTTGTTGTTTTATGATTTCAACATTGGTTATATGGACTATTACTTTGTTTTAAGCTTTCTCCTTTTGCTGCTTATGTTGCTTTTTTTATGGAAATCTACCACACGCTACCAATATATCTTAATTCATAATTTATTAAAGTTCATTCTAGTAGCGGGTGTTTTTTCTATTTTACTGATTGATGTAGATTTATTACTCAATAAACTATTTTAGAACTTTCTTTACGGAAGAAGCTCCTAAGCTTTATTTAAACTTTACCATTAAGTCCGTCTTCAATTCAAATTAAAATCTTGGCGACTAATCTTAAATAAAAAAATTAAATCTCTTGGCGTGCAGCGTCTAGACGAATGAAAATAAATAATAGAACGGTAAAGCCCCACAATGAAGAACCGCCGTAACTAAAAAAAGGCAAAGGAATACCTACAGTAGGAAAAATACCGATAACCATTGCTACGTTAATAGCAAAATGTATAAATAGAATTCCGGCTACACTATAACCATATATTCGGCTAAATTGATTTTTCTGTCTTTCAGCCAAAACGATTAACCGAATAATTAAAATTACAAATAAGAGGGTTAGTGTTGCACTGCCTACAAACCCCCACTCTTCTCCTACGGTGCTAAAGATATAATCGGTATGTTGTTCTGGCACAAAGCCTCCTTTGGTTTGCGTACCTTTTGTCCACCCTTTGCCCCACAAGCCTCCACTACCTATGGCTATTTCACTTTGATCGGTATTATAACCAATTCCTTTGCTATCTACTTCTTTACCTAGTACAAGATTAAATCGGTCACGATGACGCTGCTCAAACACGTTTTCGAAAATATAATTAACCGATAGCGAAAACAATATGGCCAAACCACCTAAAACTACATAGCGTGAAATATGCTTTCTTTTTTTCTTTCGATTGAAAAATAAAATTAAAAGAGCAATCGCCACAACACCCGCACTCACCCATAAACTACCTACAGCTAGAGTAAAAACAAAAATAAAGAGTAAAGAAAAACCTAAGATTAAATAGAGCCCAGATAGCCCTTCTCGATACAGCGGAAAGAAAAAAGCCAAATACACCAAAGCACTACCGGGGTCGGGTTGGGGTATTATAATTAACGCTGGTAAGGCAATGATAAGAAATGCGCTTAATTGATTTTTAAAACTCTTTATATTGATTTGAATATCACTAAGATATTTAGCTAGCGCTAACGCAGTTGCAGCTTTGGCAAATTCACTAGGTTGCAAACTAAAACTCCCGAAACTATACCAAGAAGTTGCCCCCGAAATGGTTTTTCCAAAAATAAAAAGGCCCAATAAAGAAAGAAGCGATACCAAATAAATAATGCTTGAAAAACGATAATAAAATTTGGCTTCTAGCGAGAGCATGATTACAATTAATACTAGTGATAAACCAATCCACAAAGCTTGTTTACCATAAATCTGGTTCATGTCAAAAAAGCCAGTGGCAGCATCGTTTAAACTAGCCGAATAAATATTAATCCACCCAAATAAAACCAAAATGAGGTACAAAAAAATTGTAAACCAATCGGGTAAGAAGCTTTTGCCCATTTTACTGATTTATTTTAAATTCTTCTCCCGAATAGGGTTTTAAATACTCTTCTTCTAAGCTGTGAGTCAAAATCCATTGCTCCATATCTTTTCGTGTTATTTTGCCTTTGAGGTATTTCTCAATCATCAAACTAGCAATTCTCCCCGCATAACGTGACCCCCAATAGCCATTTTCAACTATTACAGCAATTGCTATTTTAGGATCGTCTTTTGGTGCAAAAGCCACAAATAAGGAGTGGTCTGTAAGCTGAGTCCTTTTTCCGTCAATACGTGTAAAATTTTCAGCAGTCCCGGTCTTTCCGCAAATTTCAATATCGGGTATTTGCAAATATTTCGCGGTACCTGAGGTATAAACTTGATGCATCCCTTCAATAATAGGCTCGAAGTGTTCTGTACTTATACTGGTCCTTTTCTTTTGTGTAAATTTATCATCTTTAATTGGCTCACCATCAATGGCTTTTAAAATATGTGGTGTGTAGTAATAGCCCCGGTTAGCAATTGCAGCAGTAAAATTTGCCATTTGAATAGGTGTAGCCAATATTTCTCCCTGCCCTATAGCATTTGACAAGGTATAGGTGGCCGCCCAACGCGTGTTAGGGTACCATTTATCATAATAATCTCCGTCTGGTATTCGTCCCGGTTGACCTACTGGTAAATCATTTCCTAAATAATTTCCTAACCCAAAACTGCTTAGGTGCTCGTACCATACATCCATACCCTTGTGTGCCGTAGGGTATTTCTCTATAATTCTTCTGTAGGTTTTGGCAAAATAAGCATTGCAAGAATTAGCCAGAGCTGGGGTTAAGGCAAGCGGACTGGCATGGGCATGGCAACCCATTTTTGCATTTCTTCCGTAACGAAAACCATGTGAGCAAGATTCCTTGGTATTTATATCGGTTACCCCTTCTTCTAATGCAACCAATCCTGTTAGGGCCTTAAATGGGGATCCTGGCGGATACATAGCTTGCAAGCTTCTATTTAGCAGTGGCTTATTGATACTATCATAATACAATTTGGTATAATTTCCAGACCGTTTGCGCCCTACCAGCAAGTCAGGATCATAGAAAGGAGCGGTAACCACGCTGAGTAACTCCCCCGTTTTTGGCTCAATAGCCACAATACCTCCATGTTTATTTTGCATTAATTTTTCGCCATAAGCTTGAAGCTCTTGATCAAGCGTTAGCGTAATATCTTTCCCTTTTACCGATAGGGTATCATAAATACCATTTTTATAGGGCCCTATTTCCCGGTTAAACCGATCTTTTTGAACGTAGTTTACACCTTTAACACCGCGTAAAAGCGATTCATATTGTTTTTCAACGCCAGACCTACCAATTAAATCACCTAACTTATAATACGAACTTTCTTTAACTTCAGATTGCGTTACCTCTGAAATATAACCTAAAACACTTGCTGAATGATCTACTTTGTAATCTCTCAAAGATCTCTTTTGAATATAAAACCCCTTGTATTTCCTCATTTTTTCTTTTAATAAGGCAAACTCATCTTGCGTTAATTGGGGAATAATAACCGATCGTAATCTCGGGGAATAAACACGAGCTTTATCAAGTCGCTCAATCAGTTTTTCTTTGGTTATATTTAAAAGACTAGCTAATTCTAACGTGTCAAATACCTTTATTTCTCTAGGAATCACCATTACATCATAAGATGGCTGGTTGGCCACTAATAGGTTTCCTTCACGATCAAAAATATATCCACGCTGCGGGTAATCGTATTTAATACTTACCGCATTATTTAGTGATAGCGCCTCATAAGAACTATCAATTACCTGTAAATATAATAGCCTAATCAAAAAGATCAAGCCGGTTAAACTTACTAAGATAATTGGAAAGAATTTTCTCACGTTTTTTTAGATTTAAAGATAAGCGTAATCAGTATAATAAATAGAAAAGTTAAAACACTAGAATAAATTGTTTTTTCTAAAACATCAAGCATTCTTTCTAAATTAAAATATTCTAGAAGGTATAAGACAAAATGATGCGTTAAAATCACTAACCCAATATAAGATAGTCTTTGTGTAACGGGAGTCTGGTTAAGTTTTAAAGTATTTAATTCATAGCTAATACCAAATGCAAATCGCAATAAAAATGGTCGTATATACGCAGCAAATACGCAAGCCGCGGCGTGCATTCCACCGGTATCATCAAAAAAATCTAAACTTAACCCTAATAAAAATGAAAGTAGCATTACCCAAGCATGACTTAAATTAAAGGGTAATAGTATAATAAAAATGATATAAACTTGAGGGTTTACAAATTCAAAGAGATTAATTTTATTAAAAATAAATATCTGTAATAAAACCAATAATATAAATCGTATGCTATGTTTTAAGATTGTATTCATTCTAAACTTTGTAAATCTCCTTTCTGCTTATTATTAATGAAATAAACATAGTTTAAATTGGTCATATCATTAAACAATTGGACATTTATGGTATAATAATTTTTGCCTGGTTCAAGTTCAAAACTCACCACTTTACCCACTGGTATGTTTGGCGGAAAAATTAACGAACGACCTTCTGTGGTTATGGTATCTCCTTTTTTTACCTCGGCTAGTCGAGGTATATCTTCGACCTGAATAATTTGTGGATTTTTACCATCCCAAGTTAGCGTACCAAAATGATTGGATTTTTTTAATTTAACATTTACTGCTATTTGGGAATTTAAAATAGAAATAACCCTACTATGTTTCTGGGCAGTTTGCTCAACAATCCCTACAATCCCTTTTTGTGTAATAACGCCAAAATCTACTTGAATACTATCTTTTTTGCCTTTATTAACCAACACATAATTATCTAAATGGCTATACCGATTTGCCACTACACGGCCTGCTTTTAACTCATATATCGAATCGGCAATTCTAAACGTCTCGAGACCTTTTTCTTGCAAGGTCGCCTGTGCCTCTAAAAGTTGTTTTCTGAGCACTAAATTTTCTTCGACTAAAAACTTATTATCTTCTTTTAACCTAAAGTACTGACCTATACCGCTTAAGGTATTATAAATTCCTCCTGTTAGCCAATTTGCAGATGAAACAAACTTACTTTTATGGTAAGAGTGTGACTCTATGGTAAAAATTAAGGAGATACAAAACAACAACAAGAATAGCAGGGTATTCTTATAAGATATAAGAAAATTGATTATTTGCTGCATTACATCTTTTTGCTATTTTATTTGATTAAAATACCTTTGAATTTATTAATATTTTTTAGCGTAATTCCTGTACCACGAACCACTGCACGCAAGGGATCTTCTGCGATATATACAGGAAGATCTGTTTTTAAAGAAAGCCTCTTATCTAATCCTCGTAGCATAGAGCCTCCTCCTGCAAGGTAAACACCTGTGTTGTAAATATCTGCAGCCAATTCGGGTGGAGTCTGCGATAAGGTCTCCATTACCGCATCTTCTATTCTTAATATTGATTTGTCTAATGCCTTAGCAATTTCCCTATAAGTTATATTGACTTGCTTTGGTTTTCCTGTTAACAAGTCTCTACCTTGAACATTCATTTCTTCGGGTGGGGCCTCGATATCCTCGGTTGCTGCTCCAATTTGAATTTTTATTTTCTCGGCAGTGCGTTCTCCTACATACAAGTTATGTTGGGTACGCATATAGTAAACAATATCGTTAGTAAAAACATCTCCCGCAACTTTAACAGATCTATCGCAAACAATACCGCCTAAAGCGATAACAGCGATTTCTGTGGTACCTCCTCCTATATCTACAATCATATTACCTTTAGGCTGCATGATGTCTACACCTATTCCTATAGCTGCGGCCATAGGCTCGTGAATAAGGTAAACCTCTTTACCGTTTACTCGCTCTGCGCTTTCTTTTACAGCTCGCATCTCAACCTCGGTAATACCAGAGGGTATACAAATTACCATGCGTAATGCAGGGGTGAAAATTTTCTTTTTTAAAGCAGGTATTTCTTTTATAAACATAGTAAGCATTTGCTCACTTGCGTCAAAATCGGCAATAACACCATCTTTCAAAGGCCTTATGGTTTTGATATTCTCGTGGGTTTTACCTTGCATCATCGCAGCCTCTTTACCCGCTGCGATAATTTTTTTAGAGGTTCTATCTCTAGCAACAATAGAGGGGCTATCTACCACAACTTTATCGTTATGAATAACCAAAGTATTTGCCGTACCTAAGTCAATTGCAATATCTTCAGTAAGAAAATCAAAAAATCCCATAATTTAGTTCTCTGCGCTTTAAAAAATCGTTCAACCGATTACAAAATTAGTGTTTAAAATGACGTGTACCTGTCATAACCATAGAAACTTCGTTTTTATTGCAATAATCTATACTTAAATCATCTTTTATTGAGCCTCCTGGTTGAATCACTGCCTTAATTCCTGCCAAGTTAGCAATTTCTACGCAATCTGGAAAAGGAAAAAACGCATCACTCGCCATTACCGCTCCTTTTAAATCAAAATTAAAAGATTCTGCCTTAGCAATAGCTTGCCTTAAAGCATCTACTCGACTGGTTTGGCCGGTACCGCTAGCGCATAGTTGCTTATTTTTGGCTAAAACAATGGTATTCGATTTAGTATGCTTGCAAATTTTCGAAGCAAATAGCAAATCTTCCAACTCTGTTGAATTGGGCTTCTGATTAGTCACCGCTTTCAAGTCTGATTCCTTATCTGTTATATAATCTTGATCTTGTACCAATACTCCATTTAAACAAGTACGAACAGTACGTTTTGGCAAAGCTGTATCTTTTTGCTCTAAAAGTATACGATTCTTTTTACCTTTTAAAATTGAAAGAGCCTCATTTGTATAGCTAGGTGCGATAACCACTTCACAAAATAATTGATGAATTTCTTTTGCCGTTTCTTCATCTATGGTTTGATTACTTATTAAAATACCTCCAAAAGCTGAAACAGGATCGCCTGCTAAAGCATCTAGGTAAGCTTGTTTTAAGGTCTCTCGTTGGGCTACTCCACAGGCATTATTATGCTTTAAAATGGCAAAAGTAGGCGCATCACCTTTAAATTCTTTCATCAAATTTACCGCTGCATCTACATCTAGCAAATTATTATATGATAACTCTTTACCGTGCAATTTATTAAACATTGCATCAAAATCACCATAGAAGAAACCTTTTTGGTGCGGATTTTCTCCATAACGTAAAGCTGTACCTTGAGTGTAACTTTGTTTATAAGCCGTTTCTTCTTCATTAAAGTAATTAAAAATCGCCGTATCATAATGTGAAGAAACATTAAAAGATTTTGCCGCAAATAACTTTCTATCTTTCAACGAAGTTTTACCTTGATTCTCATTAAGAACAGCTAATAATTGCTCATAATCTTCTCGAGAAGACACACACAAAACGTCTTTAAAGTTTTTGGCTGCAGCGCGAATTAAGGAAATTCCCCCTATATCGATTTTTTCGACTATATCTTGTTCACTAGCTCCAGAGGCTACCGTTTTTTCAAAAGGATATAAATCTACAATTACCAAATCAATTTGTGGTATTTGGTAAGTTTCCATTTGTTCTTGATCCTGTTGGTTTTCTTGTCTATTTAAGATACCCCCAAATACCTTGGGATGCAAAGTCTTTACTCTACCGCCAAGAATTGAAGGATAATCTGTAATATCCTCAACCGCAATCACATCTATCCCTTTTTCTTTTATAAATTTTTCTGTGCCTCCAGTAGAGTAAATTTTAACGCCTAAGGCATCTAACTTTTCTACAATTGGTCCTAATCCTTCTTTATGGAATACAGAAATTAAAGCTGATTTGATTGTTTTTAAATCGTTCATGTTGTGTTGTTGTTTAAAAGCGCAAAAATAGTATTTCTCTTAGTAAAATGTGCAGTTGTTTTAAAATAAAAGAACATTATTTAGTAAAAAGCGCCCGTTCTATAACAACATAGATTTTAAATTTGAAAATTTAAATCATCTTGTAACAAATACCACCGCATAACGTCTTATATTTAAGCTTAATTAAATTGTTTATATGCTGATTTATCTAAGGATTATAAAAGAAAGTTTCAACTTTGCGATTAACGCCTTAACCAATAATAAACTAAGAACCTTTTTATCACTTCTGGGGGTGACCATTGGTATATTTTCTATCATAGCTGTTTTAGCTGCAGTAGATTCACTTGAGAAAGAGGTAAAAGGAAGTTTAAGCACCTTAGATAGTAGCACGATCATACTCACCCGATTTTCTTTTGGTCCAACTGAAATACCGCAATGGAAAAGACAACAGTTTCCTGATGTAAGTTATAAGGAATACCAATATTTAAAAAGGAATTTACCCGAGACCAAAGCTGTAACCTACACCATAAATGTGCCAGCAAAACCAATTAGCTTTGGAGGTAAACAAGCGCAAAGCGTTCAAATTTCACCATTAGGTAGCGAGTATTACGAAATAGAAAACTTAAGCTTAATTTCTGGACGTTTTTTCAATGAATCTGAAGCCGTTAGTGGAAGTCCGGTACTGGTAATGGGATACGAAATTGCCGAAAATTTATTTTCTAATCCAGAAAGTGCCCTCAATAAAGAAGTGAGGCTTTACGGAAGAAAATTTACTGTCATTGGTATTTTAGAAAAAGAAGGAGCAAGCATGTTTGGCCCTTCAAAAGATGGTAGTGTTTTTATTCCTGTAAATGTTGCACGTCGCATTTATGGAGACAATAATCGAGGTACATTCCCACAAATTATTATCAAACCAGAAGAGGACGTTGACAATGAAGCCTACTTAGCCATGTTAACCCAAAAAATGAGACTCTACAGAGGATTAAAACCAGAAGAAACCGATAACTTCTTCATAAATCAACTTAAAGGATTTACCGATTTTATCGATAACATTACAGGTCAATTAAATTTAATAGGTCTTGTTATAAGCGGCTTTTCTTTGCTCGTGGGCGGATTTGGTATTGCCAACATTATGTTTGTTTCTGTAAAAGAACGAACAAATCTCATCGGTATACAAAAGTCATTGGGGGCTAAAAATAAATTCATCTTACTTCAGTTTCTTTTTGAAGCCATTATTTTAGCGATTATTGGAGGATTGGTTGGTTTGGTTTTCGTTTACCTCACCACCCTTATTGCCTCGGCTGCAACAGACGATTTTACGTTTATCTTATCTGCCTACAATGCGATTTTAGGCATTAGCATTTCGGGGGCCATCGGACTTATAGCAGGGATCATACCCGCACTATCGGCCTCAAAACTAGACCCGGTGGAAGCCATACGTACTGGCATGTAATGGATTAATGATATCAAATTAGGCTTTTTTATGTTAAATTATATATATTTACATAAACTAACCCTATCTAAAACTATCAATGAATTCATTATCATCTCCAATTGTTAGCCAATTGAAAAACTTTCAATTAACCAATGAAAGTCATCTCAGTCAATTAGCGCTGCATCTAAGTATCAACATTCCGAATCATTCATTTTACAATTTTGCTCTTTACAACTTGAGTAATCAGACTTGTTCTACTTTGGTTGTTTTGCTCAGCGACGGGACAACTAATCGGTATAAAGATAAACCTGTAGAAACCCAATTAAGTCTTGACATCGATTTAAGTTTATTGAATTTTACTTCTATAATAAACCAACAGTTACAAATTATTTCTTATCATCAACTTGCAGGAGAAGTTGAACCGTCATCGATGCTCGAAAATTTAAAAGAACTGGTCCTTGAACACCAAATGAACACCTATCAAATTTTATGTGAAGATGAAGCAAATCAACATCTACAATATCCTATCGAAGCCTGCGGCGGTATCATTTCAAATGCTTAAAGCATTTTTAATCCTGCAGTTTATATTTATATCTGCATTAAGTTTAGCCCAGGAACAACCGAAGGAAGCATTTGATTCTATCGCTTATTATCAAGAGGAACTTCATAAGGAAGATAACCCCAAATCTCGCGCAGATAAATTGGTAAAATTGGCACAAAATTACAATTTAAATGATAGGCACGATAAAGCCTCTCCTTTACTTTTTGAAGCGTTAGAAATCTATAAATCGCTAAACTTAGAAAAAGAATTAGCTTACTGCAATTACGAGATTTTTAATACGGGTAATGCCAAGAACAGCGAACAATCGAGGCGCCATTTACAAGCTTTTTATGATTACGCTAAGAAAAAAAATAATATAAAAGCGCTGGTTCAATCTCATCTGGGTTTTGGTGTATCTTACCTCTCAAGTAAAACTTATCCTAAAGCAAAAGAAAATTATCAAAAAGCCATAGCACTAGCAAGAAAAATAGGCGATAGCTTATCGCTTGTTCGGGCACGTGGTAATTTAGGTTTAATACATTCTGGGTATGAAAATCTACAAGACTCTGCCCGTATTAAATACCAAAAAAATATTGATTATTTACAAAGCACCAATGAGCATGAATTATTGGTGAACAACTTAATTAACTATGCCAATAGTTATGAGAAAGAAAAGAAGTTTAAACTGGCCTTGAATTATATAAATCAAGCAAAAGAAGTACCTATTAGCACTAATGTAGATCTATACCATAAGGTAATAAACGCAAAGCTTGCCCGCTATCATTATGAATTAGGAAACTACAAAACAGCTTTGGATTACATGTATAAATCTGAACAGTTACGCCGAAAAATAAACTATGAAAAGCAGAAAATAGCTATTGCAGATTTACAAGAGAAATATGAGGCCGAAAAAAAAGAAAAAGAAAATATCGTCTTAAAGCATGATATTGAAAAAAAGAAAAAGGTACAGCAGCTCTTATGGGCCGGTATAATTTCAGCTTTAGTGATAGGATCTTTAATCGTATTTTTAATATTGAAAAATGCACGAAAAAAACGAGAACTTATCCGTAAAGAGGAGCAATTAAAACAAAAACAAATTGAAAAAGAACTCAAAGATCAAGAGTTAAACAGTATAGATACATTAATTGAAGGTCAAGAGAAAGAGCGGCAGCGATTGGCTGAGAATCTACACGATAATTTAGGTGCTACTCTTGCTGCCCTAAAAATTAATTTAATGCAATTGCAAAAACCTGATGCCAATTTTAAGCAACAAGCCTTACAAAATGGCGTAGAATTGATTAATGATGCTTATGAAAAAGTACGAGGGATGGCCCATGAAAAAAGTACTGGGGTGATTGCCAAAAAAGGATTATTACCCGCAATTAAAAAGCTTGCTAACCAATTTTCAACCCAAGATCTAGCAATTTCTGTAGAAGATTTTGGTTTAGATAATCGCTTAGATAATAGTTTAGAAATAAGAATATACAGAATTATTCAAGAATTACTCACCAACATCATTAAGCATGCTAAAGCCTCACAAGCTACCATATCGCTGACCAATCACGACTCAAGTCTCAATATTATTGTTGAAGATAACGGCATTGGCCTACCCAAAAATTTTAAATTTTCTAATCAAACAGGAATTGGCTTAGGAAGTATTGAGAAAAGAGTGGAAAACCTGATGGGAACCATTGAAATTGATTCTAACCCTCAGCGGGGTACAAGCATAATTATAAACATACCCTTATGATAAAGATAAGTATTGCAGAAGACCACCAATCGCTAATAGACGGCATAGATCTATTGTTGAAATATGAAGAAGACTACAAAATCATTCATACTGCTAATAACGGAAAAGATTTGCTGGAGCAAATTAAAAAGAAACAACCCGATGTAGTTTTAACCGATATTCGCATGCCTATTTTAGACGGGATAAGCCTCACCCAGACCATTACTCAGCTGTTTCCCAAAATTAAAATAATTGCTTTTACCATGTTTGACCAATTGCAAGCCATTGAACAAATGCGCGAAGCCGGTGCTCATGGATATATCTTAAAAAGTTCTGGTCTCAATGATCTTAAAATAGCGATAGATACTGTCTTAAAGGGTGAGAATTATTATGATAAAGCCATAGATGTTAACAGTCTTGGTCAAAATAATAGCAACAAAAAAACTATTTTAAGTAAATCTGAACGTGAGATATTGCAACTCATAGGAAGAGGGCTTACCAGCAATGAAATAGCAGAAGAACGCTATTGCTCTGTTTCAACTGTAGAGACCCATAGAAAAAACATGATTAAAAAGCTAGGTTTACAAGGAAAAGGTGAATTGCTGCGCTATGCAATCGAAAAAAAATATGATTTCAATTAAAAAGCCCCCAATATTGACTGGGGGCTATTCTCGAATTAGCTTTGCTTTTAGTTTTCTAATGGTAAAAAGCTATAGTTTTTACTGTAGTTAAGCATTTGATGCATAAAAGACTCAGGTTGCTCTATGCTAATTTTTATTATTTCTCCGTTTTCATTCATTTCTGGTCTTAAAATAGGGTTTACAAAACCGCTATAAGGTTTGGCATTGAATTTGGAATTTCTTTCGATCACTTCTTTATGCAACTCTTGATCTACCTTAACCCCATAATTCTCGACAAGTGCCTTAACCGCTTTAAAATCACCTTCTGATTTAATTCTTTGGGTTTCCTTGAGTAAGTCTCCAAATAATTCACGTAACTTCTGGTAATCATTAATTACAAAATAGGTTTTACCCTCTTTGTTAATTTTTTCAATTACATTTTCTTCTTTTCCTTTTTCATAAACCCAAGCGCTCACCCATTGTCTATTTCGCATATGAGCCTCTTCAATATCTTTGCCAAGTTCAATTCTAGTTAATTGGGTCATTAATCCATTTCTAATATAATCATTATAAGCAGCTTTTCCTAGTTTCTCACTATTATCGGTTAAACCGAGTTCTTGCAATTTAGGGTCCATTAAATAATATAAACCAACCAAATCTGCTCTTCCTTCTTCTAAGGTCGATGCATATTCTTTTAAAGTTTCTTTGGTTTCTCCAACGCCAGGATTAAGTTTACCCGAAGCGTGCCCAACAACTTCGTGCAAAGCAGTATGTAATTTATCGGCCAATTTACCATATTGTTCAGATAATTTAATTTCTTCTTCGGTATAGGCAAACTCCCTTAACTTATCAGTGCCTCCAGCATTGTTGTAAGCATTTATAATATTACCCAAGGAAACTGATTTACTACCATGCTCTTGTCTAATCCAATTGGCATTAGGTAAGTTTACACCGATGGGCGTGCTAGGCGATGCGTCACCTGCTTCACCAGCTACAATAACGGTTTTGTAAGTAACTCCTTTTACATTTTCTTTTTTATGCTCCTTAGCAATTGGCGCATTGTCTTCGAACCACTGCACATTATCTTCTAATACAGCCATTTTTTTTGACATATCGAAGTCTTTAATCTGTACGATATTTTCGAAAGACCCCCGATAACCTTTTGGATCATTGTACACCTCGATAAATCCGTTAATGTAGTCAATATTTCCTTCGGTAGCTTCAACCCAAGCCACATTATAATCATCCCAAACCTGTAATTCACCAGTGGTGTAGTACTCTATTAAAAGCTCCAAAGCATCTGCTTGCGCTTCATTTTCAGCAACAGTTTTTGCTTTTTCTAACCATTCAATTACTTTAACGATTGACTCATGGTACATACCGTCAACCTTATACGTTTTTTCAATTAATTCCCCATTTTCCTTCACAAGCTTAGAGTTTAATCCAAAAGAAAGTGGCTTTTCTGGATTAGGTGATGTTTTTTTTGCGTAAAAATCATCCACCTCAGCTGCCGTCACCTCTACTCCATAAAAATTGGTTGCTGATCCTTTCAGCAAGCCTTTTGAAGCATCTAAGTTTACTTTTTTGGCATCCTTATCATTAAAAATCACCTCGAACACCTCATCTTCAAGCTTGTAATTTGTTTCTGTCAAAAGCGTTTTTAAGTATGATTTCTCAAATTCGGGCTTTATTTTATCGTTAGAGTAATGGTGGTGAATACCATTTGAAAACCATACACGTTTTACGTAGGTCATAAAATCATCCCAAGAAGCTGTGTTTTTATCGCCATTGTAATTATTTACAACATGCTCTAAGGCTTTTCTTATTTTTAAATTGTGCCTGTAATTTTGATCCCAAATAATATCTCTTCCGGCAAGGCCAGCCTGGGTTAGGTAATAAACTAATTTTTGTTCTTTTAAACTTAGGTTTTCCCAACCAGGTATTTGGTAACGCAATATTTTAATATCGGTAAATTCTTCGACCACATAAAGAAAATCTTGTTTTTGATCTATTTCGGTCGTCGTTACTTCTTGCTTTTCTGAAGTTGCTTTTTCTTGTTTACAAGCTAGCACACTGATTGCTGCCGCAAAAAACAAGGGAATAAATTTTAATTTCATCTTAATTAATTTTATTTTTAAACTGTTTAAAACTTTCGTGGCCTAAAATAAGTATATTCGTTTTACCATGCTCAAGACTTTTGTATGAAAATATTTAAATACATCTTTTTATTGTTCTTAGTTGCAATTATAGGTACTTCACTCTATGTTGCCACACTAGACGGGAATTTTAAATATACGCTTACTCAAAAAACCAAAGCTCCTGGTTCTATGGCTTTTAAACAGATTCATAATTTTGAGAACTGGGAAAATTTTGTAACCGACTCTACTGGTTCACCTATAGTTTTAAAGCCAAAAGAAAATATTAGGTCAACAGATTCTATTACCCAATTTAGTAACTTTAATGAAATATCTGGCGAAATAAAGACAATTGAAAGACAGCCTTTCTCTAAAATGACACAAAAAATGAATTTGAGTCAAGGAAGGAATGAGGCAGAAATCAATCTAGGCTGGACAATACAAGAAATCGAGTCTCAAACGCAAATTCAACTTACACTATCGGGAAAAAAAAGTTTTTTGGCAAAATTATTTGGTATTTGGAGAACCCCAAGTCTAGATAAAATTATAGCCGATAATTTTGATTTAAGTTTAAAAAATCTGGATGAATATTTGATACGTGAAATGAAGAAAACAAGCATCTCTGTCGAAGGTGTGACTCAGTTTAGTGGCAGTTATTATTTGTATGCTTCTACAGCTTCTAAAAATAATTCCGATTTAATCGTAAACAAGAGCCAAAAAATAATATCGCAAGTTGAAAACTATATGCAGCGTAATAATTTAAGGGCTTCGGGTTCTGGTATCACAGTTTTTAACAACATAGATACCCTGAATCAATCGGTTATAATCTCGGCAGGCATTCCTATTTCTTCGCGAGTAATCACGCTCAAAGCGGATGATGTGCTTACCGGGTTTATGCCCCAAAAAAAGGTTTTAAAAGTCACCTTACAGGGAAATTATAAGAGTTTAGAACAAGCTTGGGAAAAAGCTTATGCTTATGCACAGCAAGAATTCTTAAATGTGGATGAGCAAGCGGAGCGCTTTTTGATTTACGTGGTAGCTTCTGACCAAGAAGAAAATCCTGCCCAGTGGATAACCGAATTGTATTTACCTCTGAAAGAAACTGAAAGCGGAACAACTACAGAAGAACCTCAACTAAATGAATACAACTAAATGAAACCCTTTTTATTGGTATTTTTAGGAGGTGGCTTAGGAAGTGCTTTACGCTATTTTGTACAGCGCCTTTTCAATACTAGCACTTGGCCTTTTGGCACCCTATTAGTAAATATACTAGGCTGCCTTATTATCGGCCTTGTAGCCGGTTATCTTATAAAAACCGAAAAGTACTCTACTTCTTTAAGCTTATTGATTATTTCCGGGTTTTGTGGGGGATTTACTACCTTTTCAAGCTTTGGGCTAGAAGGTTTTAAAATGTTGCAAGCTCAAGCTTATTGGCAGTTCATAGGTTACTTTTTAATAAGTATATGTTTAGGTTATTTAGCTGTTGGCATTGGCCTGTATTTAATGCGAGTTTCTTATTGATCTTTGTTATACATTTTTACTCCTGCCAAAACCGAAAACTCCAAATGATTGTCTGCCGGCGGAATGGGACAAGAATAGCGTTTATTATATACACAATATGGATTATAGGCCTTATTAAAATCTAATTGCAAGATTGAAGGGTTAGGGCTGCTCATCCAGATATCTAAATACCTTCCCCCTGCGTAGGTCTCTTTTCCGTTAGATAAATCCGTAAAGGGAATGAAAAAATAATTTTTATACTCAGGATCTGACTTTAACCGCTGGTTCTGATAAACATTTAATCTATAAGATGCTTTCTCATAAGTAAAATGCAATTCGCCATACTTTGAATATAAGGGCAATCGATTGGTAGTGGTTTTCATAGCGAAAACCGAATCGTTTGCAGTACGAACAAATTTAGCTTCTACAATAAAAGTTGAATCAATTTCAAAAAACGATAATGATTCAAAATCTGCTAAATCCTCTTGTGCCAGTGGAGAAGAATCTGGATTTTTAAACTTTTCGTTTAAGTCCGCTTGGAATTCTTTTGCACTAATCTGCTGTTGCGCAACGCTAATTGAACTTAATAGGCATATGCACATTAAAAAACAATAAGATAAATTAAACTTTATTCTCATTTTGCTATAATTAAAATAAAAAACTGCCCTAAATAAAGAGGGCAGTTTTATAGTCTACATATTTCTTCGGTACTGCCCCCCTACTTCAAAAAGAGCCTCTGTAATTTGACCTAATGAACACACTTTTGTTGCATCCATAAGCTCTTCAAAAATATTTTTATTTTGAATAGCGGCTTCTTTAACGCGTTCTAGCGCATCACCTGCACTGTGTTCATAGGTTTTATGCAATTTTTGAAGGGTCTTAATTTGGTTTTGTTTTTCTTCTTCTGTAGCACGAATTACCTCGCCTGGAGTAACCGTAGGTGAGCCTTTACTACTTAAAAAAGTGTTTACCCCAATTATAGGGAAATCTCCATTATGCTTTAGCGTTTCATAATAAAGACTTTCTTCTTGTATTTTTGAACGCTGGTACATGGTTTCCATCGCGCCCAATACACCTCCTCTTTCAGTAATTCTATCAAACTCTTGCAATACGGCTTCTTCTACCAATTCGGTCAATTCCTCAATGATAAATGAACCTTGAATTGGGTTCTCATTTTTAGCAAGCCCCAACTCTTTATTGATAATCAACTGAATTGCCATTGCACGTCTTACCGATTCTTCTGTAGGAGTGGTAATAGCTTCATCATAAGCATTGGTATGCAGAGAATTGCAGTTATCATAAATGGCATACAGCGCTTGAAGCGTAGTTCTAATATCATTGAAATCGATTTCTTGGGCATGTAGAGATCTACCAGAGGTTTGAATATGATATTTTAGCATTTGTGCTCTAGGATTGGCTCCGTATTTTTCTTTAAGTGCCTTGGCCCAAATTCTGCGAGCTACTCGACCTATAACAGCATATTCAGGATCAATACCATTGGAGAAAAAGAAAGAAAGATTCGGGCCAAATTTATTGATATCCATACCTCTACTTAGGTAATATTCTACATAAGTAAATCCGTTAGCCAAAGTTAAGGCCAATTGGGTTATAGGGTTGGCTCCTGCTTCGGCTATATGGTAGCCCGATATAGAAACCGAGTAAAAATTACGCACTTGATTTTCTATGAAATATTCTTGTACATCGCCCATCAAACGTAATGCAAATTCGGTAGAAAAAATACACGTATTCTGAGCTTGATCTTCTTTTAAAATATCGGCTTGAACAGTACCGCGTACTACAGCTATGGTCTCTTTTTTTATTTTCTCATACACTTCTTTGGGTAAAACTCGATCTCCAGTTACACCTAATAACATTAGTCCTAAACCGTTGTTACCCTCTGGCAATTCACCTTTATAGGTTGGCCTTTCTAATCCGCTTTCTTGATAAATCGCTTTTATTTTTTGCTCAACTTCTTTCTCAAGATCATTTTCTTTAATGTATTTTTCGCATTGCTGATCTATGGCTGCATTCATAAAGAAACCGAGCAACATAGGAGCCGGACCATTAATGGTCATACTTACCGAGGTTAAATGATGTGCCAAATCAAATCCGGAATATAGTTTTTTTGCATCATCTAAGCAGCAAATTGAAACCCCAGCATTACCTATTTTACCATAAATATCTGGTCTTAAATCGGGATCGTTTCCGTAAAGGGTAACCGAGTCAAATGCCGTAGAAAGTCTTTTTGCAGGCAAGCCCAAACTAACATAATGAAATCTTCTATTGGTTCTTTCTGGTCCTCCCTCACCGGCAAACATACGAGTAGGGTCTTCTCCTTGGCGTTTGAACGGATATAAACCTGCGGTATATGGGAATTTTCCTGGTACATTTTCTTGAAGAATCCACAGTAATAAATCACCCCAAGCCTTATATTTTGGTAAAGCTACTTTAGGGATTTGCGTATGTGACAACGAAGTGGTGTGCGTATCTATTTTTATTTCTTTATCTCTTACTTTAAAGCTATAAATAGGATTCTGATACTTCTTAACGGTAGTTGGCCAATTTAAAATCTCTTCCCAATTATAGGGATCTAAATCCATTTTCACTTTATTGAACTGAGCGATTAATAGATTGATTAAATCAATATCCGATTCATCCTGCAAATCGTTTTTTATCGCCTCCTCGTCTAGACCATTTTTATTTAAGTAAGCATATTCGTTTTGATCCGAGGGTTTAATATCAAGCAATGTGGTGATAGTTTTATATACGCCATAAAGTTTTTGAGCTACATTAACCTGGATATTCACATTTTGATCGTAGGCTCGATTATTCTCTGAGATTTCGGAGAGGTAGCGTACCCGTGCTGGAGGGATGACAAATATCTTCTCAGACATTTCATTGGTAATATGATACTGACTATTCAATGATGCATCGGTTTTTTCGGCCAGGGCATCCATGATATTTTTGTACAAGGTATTCATACCGGGGTCATTGAACTGGGAAGCAATGGTACCAAATACCGGAATATTGGCATCGTCTTCGTGAAAAAGATGATGGTTTCTCTTGTATTGTTTTTTTACATCGCGCAAAGCGTCGAGAGCGCCACGTTTGTCAAATTTATTTATAGCTACCAAATCAGCGAAATCAAGCATGTCTATCTTCTCCAATTGCGTAGCAGCTCCAAACTCGGGAGTCATAACATACAAGGAAACATCAGAATGGTCTAATATCTCGGTATCGCTTTGTCCGATTCCCGAAGTTTCTAAAATAATTAAATCATACTGCGCTGCCTTTAGCACTTGAACTGCCTCGCGCACGTGTTTAGATAAAGCCAAATTTGATTGTCTTGTCGCTAGAGAGCGCATGTAAACCCTTGGAGAGTTTATAGCATTCATACGAATACGATCGCCTAGAAGGGCTCCTCCCGTCTTTCTTTTTGATGGGTCTACCGATATAATTCCAATAGTCTTATCGGTAAAGTCAGATAAAAAACGACGTACCAATTCATCTACTAAAGATGACTTTCCTGCTCCTCCTGTACCTGTAATTCCTAATACAGGAGTTTTACAACTTTTATTGATTTCGTGAATCTCATCTAGTAAAGTTTGAGCTGTTTCTGGAAAATTCTCTGCCGAAGATATCAAACGGGCCATACTTCCCGGATCTTTATCTTGTACTTTCTGCAGTGCTATATTGGCTTTATCTCCCAAAGGATAATCTGATCTCTCTACCAAATCATTAATCATTCCCTGCAGCCCTAGTTCCCGACCATCGTCTGGACTATATATGCGTGTAATTCCGTAGGCTTCTAATTCTTCGATTTCTTCAGGAAGAATTACTCCTCCTCCACCTCCAAAAATCTTAATATGGGCTGCATTTTTTTCTTTAAGTAAGTCATACATATATTTGAAATATTCTGTATGTCCCCCTTGGTAAGAAGTCATAGCAATCGCATTTGCATCTTCTTGAATAGCGGTATTTACCACCTCTTCTACGCTACGGTCATGCCCCAAGTGAATAACCTCAACACCCGTTGATTGTATGATACGACGCATAATATTAATAGCGGCGTCATGGCCATCAAATAATGATGCTGCCGTTACAATTCTTACTTTATGCTTGGGTTTATATATTTTTATATTTTTCATAACTAACATTCCTTTTTTTAAGTGCGTAAATTTAAGAAAAACTAATTACTTTTTGTCTCGATTCTCTATTTTGAAACCTATCCAAAAGGAATGACTATAGCAAGCCTACAATTATTTTAAGTCAAAATCTAAAGATGATACCTAATTTTCTTAATTTTGGTAGCAATACAAATCGATATCTTAATTAGTCAAATCAGTTTTAAATCATTTCAATTATGAAAAATCTTTACTTCTTTTTATTTATACTAGCCATTTTTAGTTTTCAGTCTTGTGCAGAATTACAAAGCATTGCTAGTCAAATTCCTCAAGAAAACAAAGTATTAACCAATCAAGATATCGCACAGGGGTTGAAAGCCGCACTGCAGAAGGGTGTTGACCAGGAGGTTAAAAAACTTACTTTAGAAAATGGATTTTACCAAAATGAGGCGGTTAAAATTTTATTGCCTAAAGAATTGACCAAAGTTGAAAATACGCTTAGAGATGTTGGACTTGGTAATCTGGCAGATGAAGGGATTAAAGCCTTGAACCGAGCGGCTGAAGATGCTGTAAAAGAAGCAACGCCTATTTTTGTAAATGCTATTTCGCAAATGACTATTAACGATGCGAAAAATATTTTAATGGGTGACCAAAATGCAGCAACGGCGTATTTAAAAGCCAAGACCAATCAAGAATTATATAACAAATTTAACCCGGTAATTCAAAATTCCTTTCGCAAGGTTGGAGCAGACCAAATTTGGAGTAATCTCATCACCAAATACAACCAAATACCCCTTACCAAAAATGTTAACCCCGATTTAACTGATTATGTAACGAACCAAGCATTGAAGGGTGTCTATTTTATGATTGAACAAGAAGAAAAACAAATAAGAAACAATGTTAGTGCACGGACAAGTCAAATTCTTCAGCGTGTGTTTGCACTTCAAGATCAATTTTAATTAATATTAACTCTTTTTACCAATTCCTAAACAAAAAACACAAACATTATGTTTTAAATTGATCATAAAAAATGAATATGTTTTGGAGAAATAAAAGAAGTCATATTGACCGATTGAAAGAAAAATATCAATCGCTTATGAAGAAGGCATTTCTCATAGCCCCTAAAAATAAGAAAAAGAGTGATTATTTAAATCGGCAAGCAAGGCGTATTTTTCAAGAGTTGAAACGCGCCGGTTGGAACAGTCAATATTTTTAATTTAAAATGCTTAAATCCTTAATGCGATGAACCAAAATGCTACCGATAAATTTCTAGAATCTGCTACTGCCTACTACCAAGAGTTTATTGGGCTTCTTCCAAAAATTGGTATTGGTATATTAATTGTAATCCTTGGAAGTCTCATTGCTAAATTAATTTCTTCATTTTATTTAAAAAGAATAAAGCGTAAAACTACCGACCCTTTGATGGCAAGATTCCTAGCGCAAGCCATCAAAATTAGTTTTATTTTATTATCATTTATGCTAGCACTCGAAATTGCTGGCTTAAGCAATATTGCCGCTGGAGTTTTGACAGCAGCTGGTGGAGCTGCTATTATTTTAGGATTTGCTTTTCAAGACATTGGGAAAAATTTTTTAGCAGGAATTATCTTAGCGTTCAACAGACCATTTCACATTAATGACACCATTATGGTAGGTGATTTTTTCGGTAAGGTAAAAGCCTTAAATTTTAGGTACACCCATATTAAAAGTTCAGATGGTCGTGACATTTTTATACCTAACTCTGATGTACTTACCAAAGCGGTAGAAAACTATACTGCCGACGGTTTTTTTAGAAATGAGTTCATTGTAGGAATAGGCTATGAAGATAATATAGAGCAAGCCAAGAAAATAATCATGGATATTATTAATAGTCAACCAGAAATCATTCAAAACAATATTGACCACCAGAATTTTGTTACCGAAACAGAGCTAGCGGTTAACGCTGTAAATTTAAAAGTTTTCTTTTGGGTAGATACGCAAGATTACAGAGTTTCTTCGCGTATTTTCAGGGGGCTTATCATCCGTAAAGTAAAAGAGGCTCTAGATGAAAAAGGCTTTAATCTCCCCGCTAATATTACCGAACTCAAACTTTATAAAAATACAGAAGATATTCCTTTGCGCCTTAAGAAAGATTAATTTGACAAATTTCTTTGTGTAAATTAATAAAATATGACATAGCTTTAAGTAGACGTGAACCGTACCAGCTAAAAAATTCACCATCTACCAATACAACCTTATCTTGTAAGTTTTCAGGAATTTCTTGGATGTGTTTTTCTTTAAATGGAAAAGGCTCTGAAGACAAAAAAATAAAATCTACTTGAGGTAAATCCTCCCAATTAATTTCAGGGTACCTTGATTTGTGAGCGTAAACATTTTGATAGCCTGCGAGGTGCAAAATATGGTGAATGAAGGTATGATTTGCCGCTACCATCCAAGGATCTTTCCATATAAAATAAGCTACTTTTTGCAATGGAGCTTTACTCACTTGTTGTTGTAGCTGTTGTTGTTTTTGGTTAATAGCTGCAAGCATTTCTTCAATAGCTAAATCGCAATTAAAAAGAACGCCATATTGACGCATTAACTCAAAAGCTTCAGGAAGCGTATTTACATCTGAAACGTGCACCGGTGCTATTTTTTGAAGTTCTTTAACCATTTCTGGTGTATTCTCTTCTTTGTTGCACAGAATTATATCTGGATTTAATGCCGCAATTTTATCTAAATGTACTTGTTTGGTACCTCCTACTACAGCACTTTGTTTACGGATTTTTTTAGGATGCACACAAAATTTAGTTACGCCAACCAATTTATCTGCTAAACCTAAATCGACCAACAATTCTGTTTGACTTGGCACCAAACTGATTATTCGTTGTGGAGCTTTATCCAAACATAGCCTTCGGTTTAATTGATCAAAAACTTGCATAGGACGCTATTTTGATATTTCTAAAGTTAACTTGCTTCTTTCTAAACTTTAAGACAATAACTGGTCTACATAAACTTTCATTTGTTGCTGAAGTTCAAAGGCTTTGTTTTTGGCGGCTTCTGCAAAATCTGTTTGTCTACTAGCGTAAATAATTCCTCGCGAAGAGTTGACTAGCAAACCTACTTGATTGTTAAGTCCGTATTCGCAAACCTCTTTTAAATTCCCACCTTGAGCTCCTACTCCAGGGACCAATAAAAAATGGTTAGGAACAAGTTCTCGAATAGTCTTGAAAGATGATGCTTTCGTGGCGCCTACTACAAACATTAAATTTTGCGAATTCTTCCAATTCACAGCCGTTTTCAAAACCTTATGATAAAGCTCCTCATTATTCACTAAAGCTTGCGTTTGAAAATCGAGTGCGCCCTGATTAGAGGTTAAGGCCAATAAAATGGTGTGCTTATTGGGAAAAGCCAAAAACGGCTCTACAGAATCTTTACCCATATATGGAGCTACCGTCACCGAATCAAATCCCAAATCTTCGAAAAAAGCTTTTGCGTAGCGACTAGAGGTATTACCTATATCACCTCTTTTGGCATCTGCTATGGTAAAAGTATCAGGATACTGCTCATTGATATACCGTATAGTTTTTTCTAAAGCTAACCAGCCCTTAACACCATAAGCTTCATAAAAAGCGGTATTAGGTTTATAAGCCACCGCAAGTTTATGGGTTGCATCTATAATTGCTTTATTAAAAGCAAAAATTGGGTCTTCTTCTTGAAGTAAGTGCTCGGGGATTTTATCTAAATCGGCATCTAAACCGACACATAAAAAAGATTTCTTTTGCTTTATTTGCTGAACAAGTTCTGCTGTGGTCATAATTGTGGTGCAAGTGTCTTTAAAAGATTAAAAGATATCTGATCCTTCTTTAAGTTTTTCGGTATTGGCCACCAATTTTAATTCGTCAATGATTTTTTGAATATCCCCGTTAATTATATTCGACAAATCATATAAAGTTAAATTTATACGATGGTCGGTAACACGGCCTTGCGGATAATTATAGGTTCTAATTTTTGCACTACGGTCACCACTGGTTACCATTGAACCTCTTTTAGCTGCATCGGCTTCTTGTTTTTTGGCCAGCTCCATATCATACAATCTAGAGCGTAAAACTTTAAATGCCTTTTCTTTATTTTTATGCTGTGATTTTTGATCTTGACATTGAGCTACTATACCTGTAGGTTCGTGTGTAAGGCGAACAGCAGAATAGGTAGTATTTACCGATTGCCCTCCAGGACCAGATGAACAGAAGTAGTCAATTCTTACATCTTTAGGATCTATTTCTACATCAAATTCTTCGGCTTCTGGAAAAACCATTACGGTTGCTGCGCTAGTATGCACCCTTCCTTGAGTTTCAGTCTGTGGTACTCGTTGTACACGGTGTACTCCTGCCTCATACTTTAAGGTGCCATAAACATCTTCACCACTAACCTCAAATTGAATCTCTTTGAACCCTCCATTTGTTCCTTCAGAAAAATCTACTGTGCTTACACTCCAGCCTTTACTTTCGCAATATTTAGTAAGCATTTTGTAAATATCTCCTGCAAAAATACTTGCTTCATCCCCGCCTGTTCCCGCACGAACCTCAACTACTGCATTTTTAGCATCTTCAGGATCTTTAGGAATAAGCATCATTCTTATCTTTTCCTCTAGCTCAGGAAGTTCTTGCTTAGCCTCTTCCAACTGCATTTTGGCCATTTCGACCATTTCCTCATCACTCCCATCTGCAATTATCTCTTCGGCTTCGCTCTTATTTTGAGTAAGTTCTACATAGCGCTCTCGCTCTACCATTAACTTTTTAAGGTCTTTATACTCTTTTGTAAGCTCTACATATCTTTTTTGATCGGCAATGATTTCAGGTTGTATAATTAAATCGTTAACCTCGTCAAATCGCTGCTTTACTATGTTTAATTTATCTATCATAAAAATTCAATAATTGCACAAATTTACGATTATTTCTTGATTGTATTAACTGCTGCTTTTAATATTATGCTCCAACCAGTATATTTTTCTAGTTGCTATTAATTCCGCATAAGCAACAATTACTTGTTGTATAAATTAAAAAACGACCAATACTTATTGATCGTTTTTTAATTTACAGATTGAATTTAATACTTACTAATTTTATCCGCATTTCGAAGAACCGCAATTGGTACAAGTAAGGCATCCCTCTTGATACACCAATTGGTCTGAGTTACAGCTTTGACATCTGCCTTTGGCTTGAGTTCCATCTTCTACATATCGCTTGAGTGCACGCACTACACCATTTTTCCAGGTATTTATAGACTGACTGTCAAGTTGAAGACTATTAATAAGGTCTACAATTTTATTGATAGGCATTCCGTAGCGCAAAGTACTTGAAATCAGTTTTGCATAATTCCAATATTCTGGGTCAAATTTATGCGAAAGCCCTTCAATAGTGGTTTTATAACCACGCTTATTCTCGTATTGGAAATCATAACGAGAAGTACCGTCTGCATTTCTGTTCTTAATAATTAATCCATTGGTCACCCAGCGTGGCAATAAAATACCGTCTTCATCATCGGCTAGACCGGTAAAAATCTCATAAGGTTGATCATTTATACTTCCAATAAAAGCAATCCACTTCTCTTTATTGTTTTGAAAACGCACAATATCGGCTGTTAAAACATCTGGTCTTTTTGTAGGGAAAGCAGTTAAAGTTTCTGCATTTTCTTCTTCTTTTTCTTCGTTCGAAATCAATACACCACTTCTTGAACCGTCTCTATAAACGGTAACCCCTTTACATCCCGATTGCCAAGCTTCAAGGTAAAGCTTTCCTACTAATTCTTCCGACACATCGTGAGGCAAGTTAATCGTTACACTAATAGAGTGATCTACCCATTTTTGCACTGCGCCTTGCATATGAACTTTGCTTAACCAATCTACATCGTTTGAGGTAGCTTTGTAATAGGGCGACTCTTGCACGAGTTGATCTAACTCTTGTTGGGTGTAATTTTTATTCACATCATAGCCTTGGACTTGCATCCATTGTTTAAACCTGTGATGAAATACAACATACTCTTCCCAAGAATCGCCTACTTCATCAACAAAATCTACACGGGCTTCTTTGTCATTTGGATTTACTTTACGCCTACGTTTATAGACCGGTAAAAAGACGGGTTCAATTCCCGAACTTGTTTGGGTCATTAAACTTGTAGTCCCAGTTGGAGCTATTGTTAGTAGCGCTATATTTCGTCTACCATACTCCATCATTTCATAATACAGTTGCTCATCGGCTTCCTTCAAACGGAGTATAAACGGGTTATTGGCTTCTCTTTCTGAATCATAGATTGCAAAAGAACCTCTTTCTTTGGCGGTATAAACCGATCCGCGATAGACGGCTAAAGCTAAATTTTTGTGAACTTCTACCGAGAAGTCGTTACCTTCTTGCGAACCATACTTGATTCCTAGGGCAGCTAACATGTCTCCTTCGGCTGTAATACCAATTCCTGTTCTTCTTCCTTCTTCAGCTTTTCGCTGAATGTTTTCCCATAAATTACGCTCGGTTGCTTTAATTTCTGAAGATTCTGGATCAGCATCAATCTTTTCTATAATCGCATCTATTTTTTCAAGCTCGAGATCAATGATATCGTCCATCATACGCTGAGCGTAAGCAGCATGCTTCTTAAATAAATCAAAGTCAAAACTAGCTTCTGGAGTAAAAGGATTATTAACGTATGAGAATAAGTTAATAGCCAATAACCTACAAGAATCGTACGGGCACAATGGTATCTCTCCACACGGATTTGTTGATACGGTTTTATACCCTAGGTCGGCATAACAATCTGGTATAGATTCTCTCGCAATTGTATCCCAGAATAATATACCTGGTTCGGCTGATTTCCACGCATTGTGGACTATCTTTTTCCATACTCCTGAAGCATCAATTTCTTTTTCAAATTTTGGCTTTTCGCTAAAAACAGGATATTTTTGAGTATAAGACGTAGCGTTTTTAACTGCTTTCATAAACTCATCATCAATTCTCACCGAGACATTAGCTCCGGTCACTTTGCCTTGTTCCATTTTAGCATCTATAAAGTCTTCTGCATCTGGGTGATTTATAGAAACCGAAAGCATTAGAGCTCCTCGTCTACCGTCTTGCGCAACTTCTCGTGTTGAATTCGAATAGCGCTCCATAAAAGGCACTACCCCGGTTGAAGTAAGGGCTGAGTTTTTCACTTCGCTACCTTTTGGTCTTATATGCGATAAATCGTGACCAACCCCTCCGCGACGTTTCATTAACTGAACTTGCTCTTGATCTATCTTCATTATTCCCCCGTAGGAGTCTGAATCGCCGTCATTACCTATTACAAAACAATTAGAAAGCGAGGCTACCTGATAGGGATTTCCTATACCGGCCATAGGGCTACCTTGAGGTACAATATATTTAAAATCTTTAATAAGATTAAAAACCTCCTCTTCACTCATTGGGTTAGGATACCTTTTTTCTATTCTAGCAATTTCTTTAGCGATACGACGATGCATATCATTAGGAGTTGCCTCATAGATATTCCCTTCAGAATCTTTTAGCGCGTATTTGTTTACCCATACACGAGCAGCAAGATCATCGCCATTAAAATATTCTAGAGAAGCTTTGAATGCTTCATCTTGTGAAAAAACTGAAGTTTTTTGTTTTGTTTTTACTTTCATAATCAGGCTTTTTGCGGTGAATGTTTTATCTAAATTTCAAAAGATAAACTTAGCAAAAAAAAAGACATGTTTTACACCTTAAAAATAAAAGTTTACAAAATCACAATGCCAATTAACTGATTAAAAGCGACTTAATTATTTATCAACAGAAAAAAGTTAACAAGTTTTGAAGATTACTAGAGGCAAAATCCGTTTAAAAGGCAACCGTTACCCCTATACCTAATTGCTGTTTCCACTGTACGCGAGAGCCTCCTTCTACTAGCTCTCCAGCTTCATTTTCAACTTGGATTTTTATATTGTCATCATATTTTAAGTGAGACCCTAAACGTGCCCGGATAAAACTATTGACTTTAAAATTAAGGCGAAACTCCCAATCAACATCTACGTTGCCAAATTTATCTATATAATCTGAATATAAACTAAGCCTATTGTGCATACTAACATTCTCCCAAAGGGTCAAGTCATGTTCTGCCGTAATTAATATACCTAATTCTGTTTTGGTATTTTCCCCTTCTTTTAGCAGGTTCCCCTCCTCATCATAAACAGCAGGGGTTACACCAAAAGCACCTTGATTGGCTAATTCTTGGTCAAGAACCATTGTAGATCTTAGTGTTAAAGGCGAAGCATAGGCTGAGAAGTTTTTCTCTTCGATGTTAATTTCTCCCCCGACCCCAAGAAACACATTGGCAGGCGAGAAGAATGTTGATATTTTATCATCAGTATTAGGATACTTATACCCATTGGTCAATTGAGTACTTACTCTCATTTTTGCCGAATAGAACCAATTGGAAAGACTATCTGCTCGAAAACCAATAGTGGAGTTAAGCTCTATATTATCATCGGTCTTTTTTAAAATCTCATCTTTTTGTTGGTTGACACCATAGCGCACGAGCAACTCATTGTTCCATCTCAAAAAACCTCGCTCATAAATACGTTTAAATTTTGCATTTAACAAACTAGATAATGATGAAACTCCCCCGGCATTCCAATTGATGAAAGCCACCTCGCTAATATCGTATTCTATTTTGTTGACTTTGGTCCAATAAGATACCGGCACCTTACGTTTAAGCACTTGGTTAGGAGTATAATCTATACTTGAAGGTATGACCGTTCTGGCTCTAAAAATAAATGGTCTAATCGTATCAGACACTTGAGCATAAGATACGTTTACGCATAAAATGCACACCCAAGCTAACAGATACGCTTTGAGCTTATCATATCGCAAATTCATCAACAACACTTATCGGTTTAGTAATCGAAAGTTCCTTTATCTGATTGGATACTAAGACTTTTCCCCTTCTTAGAGGCTTCAACTCGACCTATTATTTTTGCATCTACATCAAATGATTTTGAGATGGCAATAATTTTTTCGGCCACTTCTTGAGGAACATAAAACTCTAAGCGATGCCCCATATTAAAAACTTGATACATCTCTTTCCAATCTGTTTTACTCTCTTCTTGAATCATTGCAAACAACGGCGGCACCTCAAACATATTGTTTTTTACGATATGTAAATTTTCAACAAAATGGAGAATTTTAGTTTGTGCACCGCCACTACAATGCACCATACCGTGAATTTCTTTTCGATTTATTTTTGATAAAACCTCTTTAACAATAGGAGCGTAAGTTCGTGTTGGAGATAAAACTAATTTACCTGCATCCAATTCTGTTTCTGTTTCATCAAGTAAATTTTTTGAACCTGAGTAAACCAATTCTTTGGGTATATTGGCATCAAAACTTTCCGGATATTTTTGCGCTAAAGCAGAATTAAAAACATCATGTCTTGCCGAGGTTAGTCCATTACTACCCATCCCGCCGTTATAAGCATCTTCATAACTAGCTTTACCATATGAAGCTAAGCCAACTATAACGTCTCCAGCTTGAATATTTTTGTTATCAATGACGTGATCACGTCGCATTCTAGCTGTCACGGTTGAATCTACGATTATGCTACGCACCAAGTCTCCCACATCGGCGGTCTCGCCTCCTGTTGAAAAGATATTCACCCCGTGCTCTTTTAAGCTCTCGATTAACTCTTCTGTTCCCGCAATTATAGCCGAAATCACTTCGCCGGGAATTACATTTTTGTTTCTCCCTATGGTCGAGCTTAAAAGAATATTGTCAGTAGCTCCTACACAAAGTAAGTCATCAATATTCATGATCAAAGCATCTTGAGCAATTCCTTTCCACACGCTCAAGTCTCCCGTTTCTTTCCAATACATATAAGCTAAGGAAGATTTAGTGCCGGCACCATCTGCATGCATAACCAAACAATGTTCCTCAGATCCAGTTAAGTAATCGGGTACAATTTTACAAAAGGCTTGCGGATACAATCCTTTATCTACGTTTTTAATCGCGTTGTGTACATCTTCTTTTTGCGCAGAAACTCCACGTTGAGCATATCGTTTACTTACCTTGTTCATATCAAATGCTTTTAAAGTTGCAAAAGTACTTAATTTACAAGTAAGCTTTTATTATTATTTAAATATTATTTCCATTCAGGCATATAGGCCCCATCTACCAATAAAAAGCGCGGTTCATTATCGTTGGGGTTTATATCGCTAATATAAATTTGTGGAGTTGCATTTAAATTATTGGGAACATTAACAAAAATAATATCTGCACCTGTGGGCGAGAACTTTGGATCCAAATCATTGGTTCCTGCATCTTTCTCGGTAGAAATATCTACCAATACTTGCGTGTTTAGGTTATATAAAAATATTCTTGAATCTAACTGCCTATAGTTAGGATTTTCAAAACCTTGCACGTCTCGTGTAAACAACACGCGATTTCCTGCAGGTGAAAAATCAATCCCGCCAACTGCTCCAGGCAGGTTTTGCTGAATCATATGGGTGACTAGATTTGTAGTTAAATCATAAACAAATACTTTGGCATTGTAACCACTATTATCATTGGTAATAAGTGCTATTTTAGAATTGTCATTTTCATACACGGCAACTTCTGTAACCAAACTACCGTCTGAGGTTTGGTAAATGGCTTGTGTGCCACCTCCGGTATAATTCACTTGAAAAAGGTTAGTGAAATTAGGATAAACCAGGGCGTTGCCATTGGAAGTCCAATCAAAATCAACCATCTCCATATTGAATCCTCCGATTGGAATACTTGAGATTTGTTGTTGGTCACTCCCATCTGGATTCATTGTGAACAGATGCGTTTGGGCTCCTACGCTTCGCATAAAAGCAATTTTATTTACCCCATTATTTTTTCTGGGTCTAAAGCTATTGTAGTTTTCTGATGTAAGCTGAATTTCATCTTCATCTTCAGAAAGAGCATAAATTACATTATTCCCATTCACATTCTTAACAAAATAATTAGTAATTACCGGAAAATCAGCAGTTTTAAATGTAAATAATTCACTACGCACTGCATCATTTACCCCATCGCTTACACTGACTTGCCAAAAATATTGTTTAGAAAACTGTAAATTATCAATCTGTTTGATTGTATCTGTAATATTTTCAAAACGCAACACTTCTTGGTTTTGAGCATCTCTAATTTCGAGTGTGTAAGTTAATGATTCTTGATCTTCTCTATCTGTACTTTTAGCCCAAACAAACTCAAAGTTGTTTGATACGTCGACTTGATTATCCTGAGGAAGTAAAGGCTCTGGAGCTTTTGGTGGTGTATTTAAAATCGCCTCATTTTCCATCTCAAATATAACATTTACACTGCTGTTCGCTTGAACAGTTACGCCTTCAAAATTTGCTGTAAGCCCTTCCTTTTTTGCCTGAACAGAATATTCTCCTACGCTGACACCTTCTAGAATAAATTGACCAAAATCATCAGTAAATACAGTTGAAGTAGCAGGATTTGTAGAAATCTTAGCGTTAGCAATTGGGGATTTATCGTCTTTAATTACTACAGATCCAGTAATATTTCCTATTTCAGATTCATCTATAGTATCTTCTTCGCAGCCATAATGGAATACACCCAAAAAGGCAAGAATTAAAAATAGTAATTGTTTATTCTTCATCTTTATTTGTGTTTTTTTCTTTTTTGCCTCCAAACATATAGGTTAAACCGACTCCAACATCGATAAAATAATCATCTCGTTTACCATAATTCAAAGCGTCTATTTCATCAGAAAAAGACAAGTGATAAGTTCCTTTTAAAAATACATTTAATCTAGAGTTTAAATTATATTGAAGACCAGTTCCATATTGAAGTTTAAAAAATTCCTCTTGATTTGTAAACCAGTTATTTTTCTCGCTTTGAAAAAGCATACCAGCCCCCGCATGAAAGAAGGGAGAAAATTTATCATAGGGTAAGAGGTATACCTCGGCATCTAAATCAACGCCTAAATGCAATGTATTTTTGGAGTTCGGAATTTCAAAGTCTAAGGCATACCCCCTTAGACTAGCCCCGAAATGAGGAATGAATCTGCGATGGTAACCTAGTTTTCCTATATAATCAAAATCTCTCGCGCCATAGTCTCCCAAAAATCTATTTAACCCTAATTGAATTTCAAAAGCGTTTGTATAATTAAAATCAATTTTTTTACGGTTATACAGTTCAACAGCCTGCTCTTCCTGTTTCTCTTGATTATACTTTTCAATTAAAGTCTGTGCCTCTTCTGGGTTTTCTGCCGACCAAATTTTCTCTTCTAAGCCCTCAATGATGATGGCCTCAACAGCTTTTTCAATAGCCTCTTTGACTACCAATTGTAAAGGTTCATTTTTAGTATAGCCAGTTTCTACCTCTAAAAGTCTTTGGAAATTTACATACCTAAATAAACTTGCATCAATAGCTTGAGACAAAATTGTTTTTGAAACATAAACAGTCTTTAAAACTTCACCATTTGAGGTGGAAATGGCGCGTAAATAAACCGTAATACGATCCTGTTTATATTGTGTACTGCCTCCTGCTCCAAAGTATCTTGCGCCAAAGCCTCCTGTTAATATATTAGTATCGTAAGACACCACCCCTCCTTCTAATAGCACACCTGCGAATAGTAACGGAGGTACTGCCGGGCCATTATTACCTGCGTATTCTTGCCTTGTAGATCTAATAATATTACGCTCATTAAGCAAATTACTTAAGTTTTCACGTTCTATTGGCGTAAACCACTCCGAGTCTTCTAATGCTTTTATCAATATAGAAGTTCCTCCTTGGGTTACTGCAGTACTAAAAGAACTCCCGTTTTGAATTTCTTTATACTGCCCTGTTTGATCTTTAAAAGAATAAACACCCACTACAACTTTTTTCTGTGGCTTAGGAAGATCTTTTAAAGTTTTGCTAGCTGTAGTCAATTCACCGGTACGTGCGCTTTGTTGTTTTATTGGCTGATTGAAGTAAGTTCCACAACCAACAAAAAAGCCAGTAACCAGGATAACTGATATGGTTTTCCATCGTCTCATAAATATCCAGAAATTAATTAGGTACTATAATTTGTGTTTGCTCTCCCGTATTCGTGTCTAAAATATTAACCACTAAACCCTCTAGAGATTCATAAATTTCTACCTCCAAACTTCCGAATGAAAAAGTTCCTGGTTTTAAATCACCATCTCCCAACTGGTTGGTGAGTAATGTACGTTCGAGTTGACCTAATAATTGACGATTTAGACCTTTAGCAAAGTCTTCTAATTCAGAATCGATATCACGATCTGATTGCTCTTCGAAATCATTCTGAGCGTTGGCAGAACTAAGCAACCATTGATAATTGAAAGTATCGCCCCCAAATGCAGGATTTTTAGGTTTATAAGTTAGTTGTTGTGCGGATACCGCTAAACTAAATATTAATAAAAGCAAGGTTAGGATTGACTTCATAATATTAAAATTTTTGTATTGTTTCTTTATTTCTTTCAATTTGCTGTAAGTAGCCACCAAGTCTCCTCAAAGCATTTTCGGCCATACCTTTCAAGTAATCTTGTTTAGGTTGTGCAAAAAATTGGTAAACAACATCTTGATTAACCAAAACTTGTATTTTGGTATTTCTTCCCAGGTTAAATTGTTCTCTTACGTGCACAATGAACTGGCTATTTATTCCGCTTTGACGATATATTGTAGAGAAATAGTTATAAAAATCATTTCCAGCTTTGGTTTTCATTTCTTGCGTAACGACCCCTCTTAAAACAAAGCCTACATCATCATTAGCGCTTAACTTATTTAACATATTTTTTACATTAGCCTGCTGATTTTGAATCGATTCATTTTTATTTTCGTTTAAAACCAACCGGTCTTTACCTACCAATTGATCGTCTATATCATAGATCAACAATAGAATAATAATTTTCGCTTTATCATCTAGATTTATAGTGGTTTTTGAAAGTTCCTTCCCCTCATTAGGTAAAAGAGTGAATCGACCTGCTTGGCTATTTTTTGAATGATTACTGCCCACGTGTTTTATAACGGATAATTCATATCTTAAACTGGCATTGAAGCTAGTTTTATTAAGAGCAGTACCAGTAATCGTTAAAAAATCATCTCGAAAATCAGTTTGTATTTTAGCCTCAATAGTTTGATTGTAAACTTGAGAAAAACCCAAATTCACACTAAATAATAAAATAGTTATGTAGTTAAAAAGTTTCAATTTATTGGTTTAATTTATTTATCTAAAGCTTCGAATAATAATACCACGATCTCCAACACTTTGCTCTATTTTTAAATTATTGGTTAATCGGTTAGCTCCATGTTGTATGTATTGGTTTCCTCCATTTTGAATCAATTCAAAATTGATTGTGCCTAGAGGATCATTTATATAACGTAAGGCTAAATTACTATCTCCAGACTGACTTATTCTCTCATTAATTTGTTTTGCTCTTAAGCTCAGTCCAATAATATTGTCGCTACCATTCTGACTTAGTCTTACTTCAGATCGATTTGAATTGACTTGTGTCATAATAATATTTCGTTCTCCTATTTGATCAATATAAACCTGGTTTCCTAAGGGTGGTACTTGTTCGGACAGCACACTTGTTTCGGCAAATCGACTCAAAATATTAAGATTGGCTGCATTTTCCTCAACTATTTCTGGATTGTCTTCACCTTGTTCTTGAGCGACGGAATTCCAATTAAATAGAATAGCGCAGAAAATGATTAAAATTGATTTCTTTTTCATTTTAATTAGTATTTAAAAATACAAGGGTAAACGAACCAAAGAGCTTTCCTCCACATTCATTTACCCTTAGTATCCTCATCTCGAATATCTAGTTGATAATTAATACTAAATATTTGAAATGAAATGGTTAGTTAGTAGGATATAATTTGCTATATATTAGTTAGACTGGTTCACCCAAGCTGAGTTTGCACCTGCTTGATTTACGTGACTTGTGTTTCCTAACATTCCTGACTGGGTAACTTTTGCATAGTTATCTGCAGTAATAGCACCTTGTTCTTTTTGCGTGATGTAAGACTTGTTCATTTCACCATCTTGGTCTACATTAGCGTAGTTAGTGTTAAGTCCTACTCCTCCAGATTGAGTTACTTCTGAGCGGTTAAAATCACCTAATTGATCTAAGATAGATTTGTTTCCGTCATCATATTGCTTAACTTTCTCTATGTTTGAGTATCCTGGAGCTAAATATGCACCTGAAGTCTCTTGTCTTGAAGTAGCATGGTTATCATTACCCATTTGTTCGATATCTGAGTAATTACCTTTAGACTGATTTGGTCTGGCTATTTGTCTTACATTAGCATAGTTATCATCTCCTTGTTGATTAACTTTAGACCTGTTATTATCATAAGTCTGGAAAATAGTAGAACGGTTACCATTTCCATCCTGAATGGCTTTTGCCCAGTTATCTTCGGCGTTCATCCCGTTTCCTTGCTGTATGTCTGAGCGGTTATCTTGCCCGTCTTGATCTACATAAGCTTTGTTTCTATCTCCTTGTTGTTCAACGGTAGATCTTTGTTGAGTAACTAAACCTCCGTTTTGATCTACTTTTGCGTAGTTTGAGTCACCACTTGCAGGATTACCCCCCACATTACCTTTTTGATCTACTTTAGAGTAGTTATGCCCTATTTGATCGATGTCGGCTTTGTTACCTGTAAACTCTTGGTCTACATCACTATTATTGTTACCACTTTGATCTACCCAAGCTTTATTCGTTACACCGGTTTGGTCTACATTACTTGTGTTTTGAGCGAAAGCAACAGCACCAAAAAGTAGAGCGGCTGCACAGAAAATTGATTTTTTCATAATTGTAATTTTTAGTTAAAAATTAATTAAAGATTGATTAGGATTAGTTTTTAAGCTAATCGGTTTTTAGGTTAATGTCTTCCGTTAGTATAAAAGACACAAAACTCATAAGCTTATAATAAAGAAAATGCAAACCTAATTTCATTTTCTTTGAATTCGATAGGGTGTTAACAGTCCCTTTCGGATCGATTGTCTTTGGAATTTCTTCCTCTAATAATCTGGTACTAAATTACATACAGAAGCCGCCCTTTCAAACAATTATTTAAAATTCTCGTTTAAAACGTGATAAAATTAGTTAAAATGTATTTTTTTAACAATTAAAAACAGTTAATGTGTTATTTTTTATTTTAAACGTATTAATACTCTTTAAAAATTATAATAAATTTTACCAACATTGAATATCATAAATTAAATTACTTGATATTATTACCTTTGTTGAAATTTGAAAAATTAAATATCCCCAATACCAGTTATAAATCCGCAAATTAAAAAATCCAACTCTAATGCCCTTTTTTGCTTTTGGTCTATTTATCGATTTAAATGACTGATAAAGGATTAAATTTAAGTTAATTACGCTTAAATTAAGCCATGTAAAGCACTATAAATCAATTTATAACAAAAAAAAACTGCACCCAGTGGAGTGCAGCTCTTAATTTATTTTTTTAGCTCTTAATGAATTAACAACATTTCGCGGTATTTGGTCAAAGTCCATATTTCATCATCAACTAGAAGCTCTAGTTTATCACAATGGTACCTGATTTTTTCGAAAAACGGTTTTACCTCAAAACAGTAAGCTTCTGCTCTTTTTTCAAGATCTTCAAGTTTATTCGCTTTCTTACGCTGATCTATCATGGCGGTAATACCAGAATTGATTTGCTCTATATGATGAGAAATTTGCTCAATTATATTCAACTGCTCCTGCCCGTAATTTCTAAAGTTATCTCCGTAAATCTCTTTAAGGCCTTTTACGTTTTTAATTAAAATGTTTTGGTAGCGAATGGCGGTAGGAATTACGTGATTTCGGGCAATATCACCTAGAACCCTTCCCTCTATTTGTATATGCTTAGAATATTCTTCTAAGTTAATCGCATGCCTCGCTTCAAGTTCTATTTTATTCATTACTCCCATTTCTTCATATAACTTAATAGTATTGGGGTGCAATTGAATTTTAAGTGCTTCGGGGGTGGTTTTATTGTTGCTTAATTTTCTCTTTTTGGCTTCCTTCTCCCAAGCTTCTCCATATCCATCTCCTTCGAACCTTATTCGCTTTGAATCGCGAATATACTCACGTAAAACATTAAAAATAGCATCATCCTTTTTTAACTTTTGATCTTTAATTAAAGAATCTACTTGCAACTTAAACTCTTTTAATTGTTTTGCAACAATCATATTAAGCAAAGTCATAGGTTTAGCGCAGTTAGCCGTTGAACCTACTGCTCTAAACTCAAATTTATTTCCCGTGAAAGCGAAAGGGGAAGTTCTATTTCGATCAGTGTTATCTAACAAAATTTCAGGTATTTTACCTACTACATTTAGCTTTAGCTCTGTTTTTTCTTGCGGAGACAATTTACCATCGGTAACTTTTTCTAATTCATCTAATACATTTGTAAGCTGTGAACCTATAAATACGGATATAATGGCTGGTGGAGCCTCATTGGCCCCCAAGCGATGATCGTTTGATGCAGTTGCAATTACAGAACGCAAGAGCTCTTCATTCTCATTTACAGCTTTAATCGTATTTACAAAAAAGGTAAGGAATTGTAAATTTTTCATAGGGGTAGAACCTGGACTCAATAGGTTAACTCCCGTACTGGTAGATAGAGACCAATTATTATGCTTACCACTACCATTAACTCCTGCAAATGGCTTTTCATGAAATAGTACTTTTAATTTATGTTTCTCTGCCACCTTCTCCATTACATCCATAAGCAATTGGTTGTGATCTACCGCCAAATTGGCCTCTTCAAAAATAGGCGCTAATTCAAATTGGCTTGGTGCCACCTCATTATGTCTCGTTTTAACCGGAATACCCAAAAGCATACACTCGTTTTCCAAATCTCTCATGTAATCTAGAACACGGGAAGGTATCGCTCCAAAATAGTGATCATCTAATTGTTGGCCTTTTGCTGCAGAATGCCCCAAAAGCGTTCTTCCAGCTTGCATTATATCTGGCCTACTATTGGCTAGGGAGGCGTCAATTAAAAAATATTCTTGCTCCCAACCTAAAGTTGTAATCACTTTATTTACTTTCTTATCAAAATAACGTGCTACTTCTGTAGCCGAATGATCTAGTACTTGCAATGAACGTAACAAAGGAGTTTTAAAATCTAAGGCTTCTCCTGTATAAGAAACGAAAATGGTAGGAATACATAAGGTAGTACCTAAAATAAATGCAGGTGAAGTAGGATCCCAAGCTGTATAACCACGAGCTTCAAATGTATTTCTTATACCTCCGTTGGGGAAACTAGAAGCGTCAGGTTCCTGTTGTACCAATTGTCCGCCACCAAATTTTTCTATAGCCGCATCTCCCATTTCAACATCAAAAAACGCATCATGCTTTTCAGCTGAAGATCCGGTAAGTGGTTGAAACCAATGTGTATAATGGGTCGCACCTTTGGCTATAGCCCATTCTTTCATTCCTGTGGATATGTGATCTGCCACATCTCGCGAAATTTTGCTTCCCTTATCAATAGCATCCATCAAACTTCGGTAAGAACTTTTGGTAAGGTATTGGCGCATAGCCATTTCATTAAATACATTTTTACCAAATATTTCTGAACGGCGAGGTGCTTCAGATACTGGTACAGGTTGGCGATTTAAGGCTTCTTTTAGTGCTTGAAAACGAAGGTTTCCCATGTTGTGTGTGTTTTTAATTACCCCGCAAAAGTAAATTAAAAATAAAAACACCCCCTAAATTTGATTATTTTTTTTAAAAAAAATAACATTTCAAACCAACACCCCCCCCCTAAATAAGCATCTAAACAAAGCTTAAAGCGACAAAAATTGTATAAGCAATAAAAATCACAAATCCTTTATACCTAGTGAAAACAAATTTTTTAGGCAGGAAAATTAGAGGTAACAAGATTAATGCAAAACCCAGCATCCATAAAATATCCACACTTAATACTTGTTTAGACTGCATTACAATTGGTTTTATGATAGCCGTTAGACCCAGTACAGAAGCTATATTAAATATATTTGAACCAATGAGATTACCTAAAGACAAAGCTTTTTCTTTCTTTAGGGCAGCAATTACAGAGGCTGCTAATTCAGGAACACTGGTCCCAATAGCAATCATAGTTACCGAGATAACTCGCTCACTAACGCCTATAGCCTCGGCAAGATCGACCGCTCCATTAACAAGCAGCTCTGAACCAAAATACAAAGCACTTATCCCAATTATTAACCAAGCAATTATTTTAAAAGAACTCGTTGTTTGCAGCGCTTCATCTACTTCGTCGGGAATCACATCGGCATTTTTTCGAGCTCTTCGAATTAATAAAATCAAATAAGCTATAATTCCCAATAAAAATACCAAGCCTTCAAATCTACTTATTGTGCCATCATTAGCTAAAAAACCGTAAAGCAATAATGAGAGGCTTATCATTACAGGCCAGTTGAACTTATAGAAATCTTTATCTATTGCTAAATCACCAATTATGGCTGTAATACCTAGAACCAGCCCTATATTAGCGATATTAGACCCTATTACATTCCCCAGACTTATATCCGAAAACCCTTCTAAGGCTGCTTGTAAACTCACCAATAATTCGGGCATAGAGGTAGCAAAAGACACTACTGTAAGCCCAATTACCATTTTTGATATATTAAATTTGAAAGATAGTGCTACAGATGATCTAACCAAAAATTCGCCGCCAACAACTAGCAAGGTTAGCCCGATTAAAATAAAAAGTACAGACATTTATTTTTTTTGCGAATATACAATTTTTACAAGTTTTAAGCGGTAATCCTAACTACTTCGATAAATAATTATTCTCCGTTCCAAATAGGTAATGGATTATATTATTATTAAATTTCCTCTATAAAAAACAACCAATAAACATGAAAAAATTAATTTTTAAAAGTCTGGCCCGTCTCAACAAAAAGGTGTTGCCTAGTTACTCTAAAAAAGGCCTACAAATTGAAAAAGCAAGTAAATTACAGCTAGCAATAATTGCTTATAGAGCTTGGGTGCTCAAAAACGCCTTAAAGTAATATTGACTCAATAAGAAAGTAAACTATAGACTTCTTTTTCACCCAATCGTTTTCGCCCTTCCAAATTGACTAGTTCAAGTAGAAAATTGCATTGCACTACTTCGCCGCCCAGCCTCTCTATTAATCTTAGAGCTGCACTAGCAGTGCCGCCCGTAGCCAAAACATCATCATGCAAAAGTACTCGATCTCCTTTCTTTATTGCATCCTGATGTATCTCAACCTGATCTTGCCCGTACTCTAGAGAATAGGTTTCCGCTAAGGTTTTATAAGGCAATTTATTAGCTTTTCTCACCATTACAAATCCCGCATGAAGCTCAACTGCCAACATGCTAGCAAAAATAAATCCTCTAGACTCAATACCTACCACTTTATCAATCTGTAGCTCCCCAATACCTGCTTTAAATTCAGCTAGAGTTTTTTTAAGAGCATCAGGATGCTGTAGGAGAGGAGTAATATCTTTATACATTATCCCAGGTTTAGGAAAATCTACGATATCTCTTATATACTCATTTAAATTCATTTCACTTTATTTTCTTAATTAGTAGCTTAACGGAATTGCCTTTACTTAATAACGATAAAAGTAAACAAAAAATAGTTCAATAAATTTTTGCAGTATGGTATTATTAGTATATATTTGCACCCGCAACCAGAAATGGTAGTACAATTAAGGCCTCGTGGCGCAACTGAATAGCGCATCTGATTACGGCTCAGAAGGTTGCAGGTTTGAATCCTGCCGAGGTCACAAATAAGTATTAAATCTCACTTCACACCAATTACGATTGAGTTTGAATGTGAGATTTTTTTTATTTTGAAGACAATGACAATAAAGACGGATCAAGGACATTTTCTGTGTTTTTGAGTTTTTAAGCAAATAATTTTTCGAGGATTAATAAGAAAAATTCGGGTTTTCCTACTCCTCTTAATTGTGCTCTAAAAGCTTTAATTTTAGCATTAAAAGATTCCGTCAAGGAAAATTGCAATGGTATTAAAAAATTTTAACTATAAAGAGATCTAGATTCTTGTTAATACACTTAAAAAAATGCTCTTCAGGTTAAACAAATGGCTTAGATACAATAGCACTCTATACAAGTCATAATGGTTTATTACAATCATTACACCCAAAGTCTTTTAACTTTTTGTAAATGACACAATAAAAAAACCACGCTAATAGCGCGGTTTTTTAAAAATTTTATTGAAATAACTATTTAGTCACTTCACCCTCCCAAACTGAAAAGCCTCCTTCCAAATTAAAGGTAGAACTAAAACCCAGTTGATCCATAATTTGACAGGCCTGAGCACTCCTTCCTCCGGCTTTACAATACACATAAAAGTTTTTAGATTTATCTAATTCTTGTGTGTTATTCATAAAATCTTGTGGCTCTTGAATATTTGCTAAAATTGCACCAGGTATATAGCCCTCTTCATATTCTTCTGGAGTTCTCACATCTAACAATACGGCATTTTCATCCTTGGCCAGTTGATTTCTCCAAGTTTCTTGATCTAAATTTTTCATGTCACCTATTTTTTAACCTCCGCAAAGTTAATCAAATTTAAAACACCTCAAATAATCTACAAAAGCAAAATTTCAGTAAAGCTTTAAAGTATAAAAAAAACAACTTAATTTTGCGCCATATAAATGAAAAGCATTACACCTCAATCTAATCACGTTTTAATTATAGACAATCATGATAGTTTTGTCTATAATCTCGCCCACTACATCGAAATGAATAACTTCATCCCGATTGTTAAAAGACCTGGGCTAATCGACCTAAATTCAATTGCAAATTACAATCATATTTTAATTTCACCAGGCCCCGGACTTCCTTATGAGACACCGTTGCTTGCAGAAGTTATAAAAAAATATGGCAGCACCAAAAACATATTGGGGGTATGTTTAGGACATCAAGCTATAGCTGAATTTTTAGGTGCCGAATTATACAACTTAAAGGCAGTTCACCACGGAGTATCCTCAAGAATTACAAAGACAAATGCACCAAACCGTTTATTAATGGGACTACCAACGGAGTTTGACGTGGCCCGATACCACTCCTGGGCAGTAAGAGACCTGCCAGATTGTTTAATCCCTACCAGTTATGACAAGGAAGGATGCATTATGTCTTTTGAACATAAAGAGTTTAGGTTATTTGGCGTTCAATTTCACCCCGAATCTATTCTTACCCCTTTGGGCATGAATATTCTTAAAAATTGGTTAACATATTAAAAATAAAAAACATTTAACCGAAAACAATAATGATTTAACTATTTTTTGATAATTTAACAACAATAACTTATTTTTTTGATTATTTTCACACGAATTGCATTTTACAATTATTAATAATTCACAATAGTGAAATTTAAAGAATCCATACACCACCATTACATTTTAGAAGAAATTCTGTTAGAACATGGTAATTTTTATTTTTGTGCAGACTTTATTGTGGCTGAAATAAAGCCAGAGGTGTTATGGAATTGGGAAAAAGCTAAAGGTCTTATTTCAATTGCCCGAGATTTTTATAAAGAGGGTATTCCTAATTTATATATCTCAAATAAAATAAATGAATACGCCATTGATCCCATGGTTTGGAAAAAAGTAATTGACACCCTTGGTCCTACCCACTACATTGCAATTTCCCGCACCACATCTTCAAAAGTAAATCTATTATTCGAAGAAATGTTTTACAAAGGAAACATACTGCAAGTTGAAGACCTAAATGAGGCTATAAATTGGTTTAAAAACAATAAAAATCTTTTAAAGAAGAATAAGATTTAACAAGACGTTATATACATTTAAAGTGCTAATTAATAGCTTTTTAAGTATCTTTATCGTATTAAATCGTATTAACTTTAAGCACTTCAAATTTGGTTAGGTGTTTTAGATTAGATGAAGCTTAGGTTAATACAGAAATCGGGGTTTTTTTAAATCCCGATTTTTTTTTGCACACGCTATATTCGTTAACTTCAGGTTAAAATTTTCTTACAGCTGCACACTAATCTGTACATTTAATTTAAACCACGCAAATGAAACCATTCATTTGCCTATAAAAATTAAAAATTATGAGAAAATTAATGCTATCGGCCTTTTTATTAGGCCTATTTGCCACAAGTTTTGTAGGCTGTAGAGAAAAAAGCGCTACCGAAAAAGCTGCAGACGATATAGAAAATGCAGCCGAAGATGTGGGCGATGAAATTGAAGATGCAGTAGATTAAGCAAACGTAAACTACAAACCATAAGCACTCTGGCTTACCAGAGTGCTTTTTTTGTCTAAAAACAAAATAGCTAGTTGCATAATAATTGCTAAATTTGTTACACTTACAAACTAAAACAGCTATGACCCAATATAAAAATAGTCTAGAATTTGCTAAAGAACAAGACGCCAAAGATCCATTAGCAAAATTTAGAGATGAATTTTATTTTCCTCAAAACAATCAAAATCAAAATCAAATATACCTTTGCGGCAATTCTCTAGGATTGCAACCCAAAAGAACTCAAGAATACATCAACCAAGAATTAAAAGATTGGGCGAAATACGGTGTTGAAGGACACACCTTAGCTAAAAATCCCTGGGTGCCGTATCACGAGATACTTACCAACAAAATGGCTAAAATTGTAGGTGCAAAACCTAAAGAAGTGGTGATGATGAATACCCTTACGGTTAACCTGCATTTAATGATGGTTAGTTTTTACAGACCTACAGATAGAAAATTTAAAATACTAATTGAAAAGGATGCTTTCCCCTCAGACCGTTATGCAATAGAATCACAATTGCGTTTTCACGGAATTAGTCCAGAAGAAGGACTATTGTTATGGGAACCACCTGAGGGTGAAGAATTATGCCGATTTGAAGATTTACAAAAGATTATCGAAGAGCAAGGCAATCGAATTGCCTTAATGATGATAGGCAGCACTAATTATTATACAGGACAATCTTTTCCGCTTAAAAAAATTGTACAATTAGGTCACCAACATGAGATAAATGTAGGATTTGATTTAGCGCACGGTGCGGGAAATATCCAACCTAATTTACATAAAACAGGAGCAGATTTTGCAGTGTGGTGTTCATATAAGTACCTCAACAGCGGTCCTGGCAGCGTAGGCGGTTGCTTTGTTCACGAAAGACATGAAAACGATTTAAAACTACCTAGATTTGCAGGATGGTGGGGCCACGACAAAGAATCAAGATTTAATATGCGCCAAGACTTTGACCCAATCCCAGGAGCAGAGGGCTGGCAATTAAGCAATCCCCCTATTCTATCTCTTGCTGCTATAAATGCCTCTCTAAGTTTATTTGAAGAGGCTGGTTTTGATAAGCTAATTCAAAAATCAAAAAATCTAACTGGTTATCTTGAATTCCTAATTAAAGATTTACAAGATAATCGCATTCAAATAATAACACCATCAAATTTCGATGAGCGAGGTTGCCAACTTTCCTTAAAATTGACAGGGGTTAGCAAATCCCTTTTCGACAACTTAATCAAAGACGGTGTAATAACAGATTGGCGAGAACCTAATGTAATTCGAATCGCTCCAGCACCTCTTTATAATAATTATGAAGATGTCTTTAAAATGGTTCAATCTTTAAAAAAACACTTAGGTTAAGATGCAAGAAAAATCAACATTAATTATAGGAGCTGGTTTATGTGGTAGCTTATTAGCATTACGTTTAGCTCAAAAAGGCTATCAAGTAAAATTAATTGAAAAAAGGCCAGATCTAAGAAAAACTGAGATTTCGGCAGGTAGGTCAATCAATCTTGCTTTGTCCAATCGTGGCTTAAAGGCTATGAAACTAGCAGGAATTGAAGAAAAGGTTAAAGAATTGTGTATTCCGATGCACGGCCGCATGATTCACCAAAAGGACCGAGACGAATTTCTATCTCCTTATAGCGGATTAACCTCAGAGTACATCAACTCTATTTCGAGGACTGGTTTAAACGCACTTCTTTTAAATGAGGCCGAAAAATTACCAAATGTAGAAATCCTATTTAACCACACTTGTCTTGACGTAGACTTAGTGGCCGCCTCGGCCATGTTTAAAGATGAAACTAGCCAAGAAAAAAAGCAGTTTAAGGCAGATGTGATTTTTGGAGCAGATGGAGCAGGTTCTGTAGTTAGAAAAAGTATGTGGGAAGACCGCTTATTTCTATTTAGTTTGTCGCAAAATTTTCTCACTCACGGTTACAAAGAGTTAAGCATACCTCCAACAAAAGATGGCGGCTACAGGCTAGAAAAAAACGCTTTACACATTTGGCCAAGAGGAGAAAATATGGTTATTGCGCTGCCTAATCTAGACGGTAGCTTTACGGTTACCCTTTTTATGGCTTATGAAGGAGGAGAATACAACTTAAACAACCTAAACACTCCAGAAAAAGTAGACGCTTATTTTAAAGAAACATACCCCTCTGCACACCCGCATATGCCAACACTTACTCAAGATTTTTTTGAAAATCCAACGAGTCCGCTGGGCACCGTTAAATGCTATCCTTGGAGTTGCTCAGGAAAAACTTTACTCATTGGTGATGCAGCGCACGCAATTGTTCCGTTTTACGGACAAGGTATGAATGCTTCTTTTGAAGATGTGGTAGTACTAGACAAAATTCTCGATGAAAACCCAAAATCTAATTGGAAATTTATCTTTGATACTTATCAAAAAAAACGTAAAGCCGATGCTGATGCTATTGCCGATTTAGCTATTGATAATTTTCATGAAATGAAATCTCATACGGCTGCAAAAATTTTTCAACAAAAGAGAAAAATCGAAACAGCTTTAGAGCAAAAACACCCTAAAGACTATGCTTCAAAATATAGACTGGTTACTTTTAGAGAAGATTTGGGGTATAACAAGGCAATGAAAAAAGGAAGAGCACAGGATAAAGCCATATTGAGTTTGCTGAATAAAGGAGTAATAGATACTGAGATGAATTTAGAAGATTTGCTTCATAAAATTAATCAAGAGACACAGGAAATCTTAAATGAAGATGCCATCCTTAGCGGGATGTAAACCAACAATACATGAATTTAGATCAAGTTGCCCATTTAATTGACCAAGCCACTTTAAAGGCACAGCCCATACAGCAAAAAGATTTTCCTGATTTAAGTTTGCAAGATGCTTATACCGTTCAACGCAAAACTATAAATTTACGACTAGAGCGAGCTGAGCATATAACGGGATTTAAATTAGGCTTTACCTCACGTGCTAAAATGGAGCAAATGGGTGTGCACGATCTAATTTGGGGCTTTTTAACCAGTGGCATGCAAATCAATCCGCTTAGCGAAGTAGATCTAAGTAAATACATAAAACCAAATGCTGAGCCTGAAATTGCTTTTCGTGTATCTCAGCCTATTACAGAATCTATACCATTAAAAGATGTCCCTAAGTATGTTGATAAGATGGCAGTTGCCATCGAATTAATAGATACTCGGTATGAAAAATTCACCTTTTCTCTAGAAGATTTGGTAGCCGACAATTGCTCATCTGCAGGTTATTGTATAGGCAAATGGCAAAATCTTAAAGAAGATATTACCGATTTACCTATCACGCTAATGGTAAACAGCAAAGTGCAAGAACAAGGAAGTTCGTCTGCAATTTTAAACAACCCACTGCAACCCGTAATAGAGCTAAGCCGATTAGCCTCTAAAGTTGGCGTAAAAATAAAACCTGGACACATAATATTGGCCGGAGCAGCTACCAAACATATACCTTTGCTGAAAAACAACGAAATAACAACCCAAATAGATAAAATAGGAGCGGTAAGCTTCAAAACTAAATAAAGAAAAATGGCAGGAAAAGTAATAGAAGGAAAAGCGAAACCAAGAGGTAAATATCCACACGTTAAGCGAGTAGGCGATTTTATTTACGTTTCGGGCACCAGCTCACGTAGAGCAGACAACACTTTTGAAGGTGTTGAAGTTGACGAAATGGGAACCACAAATTTAGATATTAGCAAACAAACTGCGGCAGTTTTAAACAACATTGATGCAATTTTAAAAGAAGAAGGTGCTTCCTTAAAAGACGTTGTAGATGTCACCTCCTTTTTGGTAAATATGAATGATTTTAAAGGCTACAATGAGATCTATGCTAAGTTTTTTGATCAAGAAACAGGACCAACCCGCACCACAGTAGCTGTACATCAATTGCCTCATCCCCATTTGTTGATTGAAATAAAAGTGGTAGCTTACAAAAAACAAGCTTACGCAGGACATTAACAATGATATAGACACCCCCACTCTAAAACCCTAGTTTACTTCCCTAAACTAGGGTTTGATTCTAATGCCTTTATTATCGTTGATTAACTAAAATTCAACAACTTTCATTCTGATTCGTTTAAAACTATGAAGCAACATTAATCAAAAATAATAATTAAGCGCTTCAATTTAATAATTTAAGATAGCGAAAAACCAAGCATCCTAAATCAAGAAATTCTATATTTGTAGAAAACCAATTGATTGATGCTACGCATACAAAATTTTATTAACGGACAACTAATTGACCCTGCTTCCAACGAATGGCTAGACAATATAAACCCTGCTCTAGGTGAGGTTTACGGTAAAATACCAAACAGCCAAGAAACAGACGTTAACCAAGCTGTAGCTGCAGCCAAAAAAGCATTTTCTGGATGGTCAAACACCAGTATAGAAAAAAGGAGTGAATGCTTATTAAGAATTGCCAAAGGTATTGAAAACCGTCTAGAAGAGTTTGCCCAGGCCGAATCTGTAGACAATGGTAAACCTTTAAGTTTAGCAAGAAAAGTTGATATTCCAAGGGCAATTGCTAACTTTAGGTTCTTTGCAAAAGCTATAACTCAATATGCAAGTAAATCACACCAAACGGTACACACCAACAGCATCAATTTTACCCTAAGAAAACCAGTAGGAATAGTTGGCTGTATTTCTCCTTGGAATTTACCGTTATATCTCTTTAGCTGGAAAATAGCTCCAGCTTTAGCCGCAGGAAACTGTGTAATCGCAAAACCAAGCGAGGTAACTCCAGTCACTGCCTTTTTACTCAGTCAAGTTTGTCAAGAAGCTGGTTTACCGCCAGGAGTTTTAAGCATTGTGCACGGATTGGGTGAACATTGTGGTCAAAGTATCGTAGCACATCCCTCGATTAAAGCCATCTCATTTACGGGAGGCACTAGCACAGGACAACATATAGCTCGCACGGCTGCACCCATGTTTAAAAAACTCTCGCTCGAACTAGGAGGTAAAAACCCCAACCTTGTATTTGCAGATTGTGATTATGATAAAATGTTAAAAACCACCCTGAAATCTTCATTTGCCAATCAAGGTCAAATTTGCCTTTGCGGAAGTAGAATTTACGTCGAAGAAAATATTTTCGACAAGTTCAAAAATGACTTCGTCGCGGCTACCAAAAAACTTAAGGTGGGTGACCCTAAACACCCTAATACAGATTTGGGAGCTTTGGTCTCTCAAGCCCATCTTGAAAAGGTTTATAATTACATAAAGCAAATAAATCCCACAGAGGCTAAAATTCTTGCGGGCGGAAATTTGGTGCATCCTAAAGGTTTTGAAAAAGGATATTTTTTAGAGCCTACCATCATAGAAGTTAACAACAACCAATGTCGTCTAAATCAAGAAGAAATTTTTGGTCCCGTAGTTACCTTAATGCCTTTTAAAACCGAAAAGGAGGCATTAAAATTGGCCAATGAAGTTCGCTACGGACTTTCATCAACGGTATGGACAAATGACATTAATAGAAGTATGCGCCTAAGCCAAGAAATTGAAGCCGGAATTGTTTGGGTAAACACCTGGTTAAACCGAGATTTGCGAACACCATTTGGGGGTGTAAAGGAAAGCGGCGTTGGTCGTGAAGGAGGTTTTGAAGCATTAGACTTTTTTACTGAACCTAAAAACGTATGCATACAATACCAAGCATAAACAAAATATTTAAATCAACATGCAATTAAACTTAGATAACAAAAACGCATTAATTTGTGGTAGTACAAGCGGAATAGGAAAAGAAGCTGCAATAGCACTCGCCCAAGAGGGAGCGCAAATAACTCTAGTCGCTAGAAATGAGGAAAGGTTAAAAGAAACTTTAGCCGAATTAGCCACCAATCACGATCAAAAACATGATTATATCATCGCTGATTTTTCTAAACCCGAAAAACTAGAAGAAAGCCTTCAAGAGGTATTAAGTAAAAAAGATTTTCATATACTTTTAAATAATACAGGTGGTCCCGCTGGTGGCAAAATCGCTGACGCCAAAACACAAGAGTTTATCAATGCCTTTAACCAGCATTTAATTTGCAACCACATTTTAGCACAAGCCGTACTCCCTGGAATGAAAAAAAGAGGTTTTGGCCGAATTATCAATGTAATTTCAACGTCGGTAAAGCAACCTTTAGATGGGTTAGGCGTTTCTAACACGATTCGCGGCGCCGTGGCTAATTGGAGCAAAACGCTAGCCAATGAAGTAGGTGCTTTTGGTATCACAGTTAATAATGTATTACCCGGAGCTACAGCAACCGGCAGATTACAAGAAATCATTAGCAATAAAGCTCAAAAAACAGGAAAAACCCAAGAAGAAATTGAACAAAGCATGCAGCAAGCCGTGCCAGCAAAACGATTTGCACGACCTCAAGAAATAGCTAATGCTATTTGTTTTTTAGCTAGTGAAAGCGCTGGTTATATCAACGGAATTAACCTACCTGTTGACGGTGGGCGTACCAAAAGCTTGTAATTAGAACGTAAACTACACATAAGCTCTTAGAATCTATGGTATTAAACCCGTATAAATCGGTTACCTAAAAAACTTAAACCATGAAAAACAGACGATCTTTAAGAATTAACGGACACTCTCATTTACTACCCTATCCAGAAGAAATTCCGGCTTTTATGAAAGAAAAAGAAATTTTCTGGGTTGATGACGAACGCAAATACATGTTGCAAAAAAACTGGAAGAGACCTGTAACCGATTCTAGTTTCTTTTTAGACGAAAAATTAGAGTGGATGGAGCGTAACCAGCTCGATCATGCTGTTGTGCTCAACCTTTCTCAACTTTATGGAAACGGTTTAAGGGTTGAAGAGATGAAAAAAGCACTACGCTTTCAAAATGATTTTAATGCGCGTGTACAACATGACAACCCTAGTAAATTTACTTGTGGATTTGTGGTTCACCCCGGTTTTGTAAGAAGTGCTTTATGGGAGATTGAACGATGTGTAGAAGAATTAGATATGCGCCTGCTTTGCTTACCCACGCATTATATGGATAGTATTGGTACATGGCGATGTATTTTTGATGAAGAAAATGAACCTATTTTCGAATTAGCCAATCAATATAATCTGGCTGTTGAAATTCACCCTTACGATGGTGAAAAGTTTATAAAACTAGAAAACACCGCATGGCGTTTTCACTTAATCTGGATGTTAGCCCAATGTGCAGATGCTTATCATTTTTTAACTTTAAATGGTTACCCTGATAAATATCCCAATATGCGTGTTTGCTTTGCCCACGGCGGACAGCTGGCACAAATTAATCTAGGGCGAAGAATTCAAGGTTTTGATGGTAGACCTGATTTATTTGAAGGTAAAGTACATCCTAGAAAATCTGTGGGGCATCCCAATATCTTCTTTGACACTTTGGTACACGATACAGGCTCTTTAAAATTATTGGTAGAAAACCAAAAACCTCAACAGATTATCATGGGCTTAGATGATCCTTACCCATTAGGAGAAATGGAGAGCGACTCCCAATCTTCTTACCCGGGAAAAATATTAGATTTGGCCGTTGAGCGAAATATTTTAACAAGCGAGCAATGTACCGCTATTTGGGACGATAACATTATCCGTTGGTTATGCGGAAAAGATGAAAAGGCTCAAGAAAAACTATTAAATAGAATTTTAAATTAATGCATTTCTTACCAGAAGATATAGATCAATACACGGTGAATCATAGTTCACCCGAACCTGAACTTTTACAAAAACTCAATCGAGAAACCCATCAAAAAATTTTGCAGCCACGCATGCTAAGTGGGCATTACCAAGGAAGGGTTTTAAGCATGTTAACTAAATTAATAAATCCTAAAAACATTTTAGAATTAGGAACTTATACGGGTTACTCTGCTCTTTGCATGGCTGAGGGCATGCAAACCGATGGTGTTTTACATACAATTGATAAAAATGAAGAACTCTTTGATTTTCAAAGAAAATATTTTGACAAATCTTCTTGGGCTAAACAAATCATTCAACACTTAGGAGAAGCTAAGCAAATTATACCTCGACTTGATCTTAATTTTGATCTGGTATTTCTAGATGCTGATAAAAGTAACTATCTTACCTATTTTGAGCTGATTGTTCCCAAATTGAATTCAGGAGGAATTATTCTTACCGACAACGTTCTTTGGAGCGGAAAAGTTACCAAAGCATTAAATCCTAATGATGATGACACTAGAGTGCTATTGGCTTATAATAAAAAAGTGATTGAAGATCCTCGGGTTGAAAGTGTAATGCTACCTATTAGGGATGGACTTACCATTACACGAAAAAAATAAACACTTACAAATAGCGTTTTTTTAAAACATTTAAATGATGTTGGTTGTGCCCCGAAATGATCCAGAGCAAAATCCTGGGTGAAAAGGGGCAATTGCTAGCTTCTAACTCAAGATCAAGCTGCTCTACTTTCAATTGTTTCAACAACATAAAAGTATGCTCGCGTACCAACAAAAAATCAGCTTGAAGCTGGTCTAAGCTAAGCAAATCGCTTGCATCATTGGCTGCAAATGCATTTTCATCAAAACCGACTAATGCCGTTTGGTCTCCACGTAAAATTCTTAATAAACGATAAGAAAAAACCTGCTCGCAATCTATTATGTGTTGCCAAAGTTGCTTTATTGTCCATTTTTCTGGCGCATATCGATAATCTTCAAGTGATGCTGGTATATTTTTTAAAACATCTATACTCGCTTGCTTGGTGAGCGAAAGCGATTCTAAAACATACTCGCCTGGTGCGGCATCAAGATAATTTTGATAGTAGTAAGAGGCTTGACTAGGCTGAGGTTTATAAATTTTCATTGGCTAAAATAGGAGACATTTTTTTAACAAAGGCGTAAATTAATAAAGCTATACTTACTCCTAAAATTGCTCCGGCTAAAAGATCTAATGGATAATGCACCCCCACATAGATACGGCTACTGGCAAATAAAAAAGGCCATAAGTAAAGAAAATAAATCCAACTAAAGCGTTCTCTAAAAAGCAACACGAAATAAGTTGTAATGGCCATAGACGTTGAGGTATGTCCCGAAACAAAGCTAAAATAAGTTGGCTCTTGCAAAACCCGTATTAATTCTTTTAAACTATCTACTTGGTTGGGGCGTAACCGCTGTACACTAAATTTTATCAAACGAGTAATACCAAAAGTTACAGCGAAGCTTCCCAGGTAACCCAATAGTAGGTATTTACGACTAGCTGCATCTTTAAAGTTGTAAAATATAAGACCTAGTAGAAACAAATATAAGGGAATCCAGAATTCTTCTTGGGTAACGAGAATCCAAAACCGATCGTATTGCTCTACCCCTAAACTATTAAGATAAATAAAAAGCTCTCTATCCCATTGTTTAATTTGATCTAGCATTAGCGACGTCTTCTTATCGCTCCTGTGATCTCCTCTATTTCTTCTTTCACCTTATCAACTTCATCGGTAATTTCTTTACCCCTAAAGTCTTCTAAATGTTCATTCGAGGTTTGCGTAATCTCATTTTTAATATCGTTGGTGGCGTCTTTTATTTGACGCATACCCTGACCTAAGCCTCTGGCTATTTCAGGAATTTTATCGGCACCAAAAACCATAACTAATATAAAAACTATAAAAGCTATTTCTGCTCCACTTATAAATAAAAAACTGATATACATAATGCAAATATACGAGGGAATTTTCTCATAAAAAAAGCTCACCCGTTAAAGTGAGCTTTTTAGCCTAATTTTGTTGTTTTTTAAAGCGTTCAAATTCGTTTTCTTGCTTTTCTTTGGGCCAAGTATTATTAGTGGTATTAACATCGGCTGTTAGCTGATCTTTATCTACTTGTACTTTTACCAGTTCAACCTGGCTAGCCATCACACGTTTTACCTGCCTATCATTTTTTCTCCAAATTTGTGCAGGATAGGTTACTTGCTTTTCAGAGCCATCGGCAAAAGTATACGTTACTAAAATTGGCATTACCAATCCTCCGGGTTTTTCAAAAGTAATGGTATAAAAATAGTTAGGAACTTCAATGGCTTGACGTTCTACTTCCGTAAAGTTATCTAATAAGAACTCTTTTAAACGCGGTGCATTCTCAAGGGTTGTCTTACTTTTCATCTCATTGGTTAATTCGGTATCATTTTCGGGTACAACGTATAAGGCATCTATGTTTTTAGGATTTGTCACCCCATAGTTTTGAAGAAAGGTTCTTCCAGAGGCTGTAGGTTGATCGGTTACATAGTATTTCTTTACGGATTCAATACCGATATCAACCACATCGGTAGTGTAAAACCAACCTCTCCAAAACCAGTCTAAATCTACACTCGAAGCATCTTCCATAGTTCTAAAGAAATCTTCTGGTGTGGGGTGTTTAAACATCCATCGCTGAGAATAGGTTCTAAAAGCATAATCAAAAAGTTCTCTACCCATTACTGTTTCTCTCAAAATATTAAGCGCCGTTGCTGGTTTACCGTACGCGTTATTCCCTAATTGATACACTTGCTCTGGATTACTCATTATGGGTGCAATAAAACTTTGATTGCCTTTCATATACGGCACTATTTTAGCAGGATCACCTCTTCTTGACGGATATTTATTTAGTGGTTTAATAGCATTAGGATAGGTTTCGGCAAAATCTTGCTCAGCTACATATTGCACAAAGGTATTTATGCCTTCATCCATCCAACCCCATTGTCGCTCATCACTATTTACAATCATTGGAAAAAAATTATGCCCAATTTCATGAATAATTACGCTTATCATTCCAAATTTCACTCGGTCTGAATAGCTGCCATCTTTTTCTGGTCGACCGTAGTTCCAACAAATCATTGGATATTCCATACCTTGTCTTTTGGCGTGAACAGAAATGGCTTTATGATAAGGATAATCAAAAGTCATTCGGCTATAGCTTTTAAGGGTTGAAGCTACCACTTTTGTAGAGTACTCTTCCCATAGCGGGTTGCCTTCTTTGGGATATAATGAAACCGCCATAACCGATTTATCACCAATTTTTACGGCCTGCATATCCCATATAAATTTACGCGAGCTTGCAAACGCAAAATCACGCACTTGTTTGGCTTCAAATTGCCAGGTTTTTGTTTTTTTAGAAAAACCTTTCTCGGCCTTTTCTGCCTCTTCTTGTGTTACGATGAAAACAGGTTTATCATAAGAATTTTTAGCTTTTTCAAAGCGTTCGATCATTTTTTTACTAAAAACCTTTTTTCTGTTTTTCAATTTACCTGTTGCGTCCAAAATATGATCTGCAGGTACAGTAATATTTACTTTATAATCGCCAAAAGGTAGGGCGAACTCACCACTACCCCAGAATTGGTAGTTTTGCCAGCCTTCAACATCATTATAAACGGCCATTCGAGGGAAAAACTGTGCAATTACATAAGCATAGTTCCCATCTTCCTCAAAATACTCGTAACCAGATCGACCACCATCGGTTACATGATTGTTTAGATTATACCACCATTTTATAGAAAATTGAAATTTATCACCTGGCTGCAAAGCTTTTGGTAAGTCTACACGCATCATAGTCTGGTGAATAGTATAGGGTAAAGCTTTGCCTTTATGACTAACCGATTCTATATTAAACCCTCCTTTAAAAGGCTGCTTAGCATAGGTAGAAACAAATCTATTCATGGGGGTTACCTCTGGTAATTTTTGAGACCTGATTAAATCACTTTTACCTTTTTCTCCTCTAACATTTTGGTCGAGTTGTACCCAAAGATAGGTTAGCTCATCGGGAGAATTGTTGGTATAAGTAATCGTTTCAAAACCAGATAGTTTTTGGTTTAGGTCATCTAGTTGAATATCCATGTCATAGTCGGCTGTATTTTGATAATAAGCCTCGCCTGGAGCACCAGAACCGGTGCGGTATTGATTAGGGGTGGAAAATTCATCATAGAGCTGCTTAAATTTGTTCTGGTTGGTATGTCCTGCCTCTACCCTATTTTTTTCTTGAGTCTCCTTTTTCTCTTGTGCATTACCAAAACCTATGCAAATCATAAAAATAAGAATGGTTTTGATAGCGTTTGTAGTATTCATAAGCTGAATTTTAAATTTGAATGCGCCCTTCTGGTTTTTCTTTTACCAGCAGCAGCGAATTGATATTACCATTTCGTGTAAAATGAAACAGATTTTTTTGAGTTTCGTATAAATCAATTAATAAAGTGTTTTTCACTTTAATATCATTTATGGTTCCCTCAAACTTCCCCTCAAAAAAACACACTATTCGGTCATCTTCAAACTTACTGCCAATATAGTTCAGGTTCTGAGGGTGACCGTTGAAGCGAAGTCTAAATTTTTGATCAAAATATTTTTGAATAAAAGTTTGAGTTTTTTCGTCAAGTTCACCTGAGGTTAATCGTAAAGATTTATCGTAGCGAGTTTGTAAAAGCAATTGAAAATCATCTACGAACAACCGACTAATTACTTGAACCTCTCCTGTCTCTTCTTTATGCATTACATCGGTAACACTAACATAAAACTTATGTTTAGATAAGCTTGTAAATAAAATGAAACCCAAAATGATGGGCATAAAAATTAATTTTGGCTTCACTCAGTAATCTCTTTTCTCTTTAGATAGGTCGTTTTTATGGATTTGAAAAATTCTAGCATCTGCAATTTATCTTTGTGACCTAACATTTCTTCAAAATTACTGAACTCTAAACAATAATAAATAAAATCCTCGACAAAATGTTCTGGTATTTCTAAGTCATTAATAAAAAAATACTGTGAAAACAGCGAGAATACCTGACTTACCTTTTGCTCAAGCTTTTCATAGGCCACTTGACGTTTAAGCACTTTTAATCTCCCAGAAATCATATTTAACAAAGGGTCTAACGGTAGACCCGAGCCACTACTCATGGCGGTATACAATCGACGTTCTGCCAAACTGGGTCTTTTAATGGTAGGGAAGCCAAGATCTTCATTCCGAAAAATAGGTTTTAATTCTAATTGATTCACATCGGTCTGCAAAATACCCTCAAGACTAATATTAGAAACCTCAACTTGCTCTAGTTCATTGACTAAGGGAAACAAATAAACTTTTAATGTTTCTTCAAAAGACGCCTCTTTTACAACCAATGAATAAGGCTCATATTGTAAAGAAGAAAATACCAATGTATCATTTACTTTCGCTTGAATAGTAAATTGGCCGTCGGCTTGACTTACCACTCCCTTTTTGGTGTTTAAATTAACGATATTTACTTCACGTTGCGCAATAGAGTCGGCTATGATCATCCCTTTTATTTCACGTAACTTTTGGGATTGCGCAAAAGCATAGCTGAAAGAAAATAGCAGAAAAAATGCTAAAGGGTGAAATTTTTGCGCAATCATAAAACAAAAAAGGTATTAATGAAATGGAATTTAAAAAACTATCCCAATACTTTAAAAACGCATCATTTTTTTAATTGTTGCAATTTGAATTCCTCACTCTTTTCAATTAAATGCTCGATTAAATTTAATTCATTGCCTTTTTTAAAAAATTTTCTATCTGTTTCTTCATTTTTTAAATAATCAATAAACGCTGGAATTCTATCGCTTGGCACTTCTATATATTGTTGAAAAAATGGACTTTTTTCAAGCGCCATAAGTTCTTTATCTAAATTCTGATTCTCTTTTTTACGGCTTCCTTTCACAATTGCCTTAATCATGTTTGTGAAATTGAGACCATTGGTGAGGTAACTTTTTTCGATGGCTATATTCTCGACAGCCGATTGTTCATCTGGTCTAAATTTATATCGAAAAGTATAAGCATCCTCGTTAAAATCTGGTCGTGCTTGCTTCACCTCTTCAAGGCTTATTTTTTGAACATCGGCAATTACATCCCCCGAAAGGTTATAGGGCTTTACCGTAACTTCTTCTAAAACATTTTCAGAGCCCTTAATCTTAATATTTATAATTTTATTATCTATTACGCCTTGGTCAACAATAACCTTAAAATCTTCAAATTGCACAGATGAAACCAAAAGCTGATCGTTAAGACCTACTTTAATTATAAACTCACCATTATCACTAGTAAATACACCACTAGCTGTATTTAGATCGTAAATAAGCACATCATTTAAATTAAAATTATCGTCTAACATTATTTTTCCCTTTACAAAAACACGCGAGTCTATTTGTGCGTATAGGCTGCTGGATAATAGGAGAAGTAGAAGTACAATTTTTTTCATAAGTAAGCTAATATCAGGTTAAATTAGGCATAAACTTTTGTGTTAGTTGCCAAATCAAATAAATTTACCTAAAATTTATGAAAAATTAAATACTTATGAATAGTATTATTGCAAGTACTTCTACGGTTCATGGATCGGATTACCTAGAATATCTCAAACCCGAGTTAGAAATTCTTTTTAACGGATGTAAGTCTATATTGTTTATACCTTTTGCAAGACCTGGAGGTATTACCCATGAAGAATACACCAAAAAAGCTAAGAAAGGTTTGTCTTTTTTAAAAAACACAACAGTTGTAGGATTACATACATTTAAAAATTACACCAAAGCCATTCAATCTGCCGAAGCTATATTTACTGGAGGTGGCAATACTTTTTTATTGTCCAAACAGTTACACGAAAACAACTTATTAACTCCTTTAAGAGAGAAGATACTCAAAGGTATGCCTTATTTAGGTACTAGTGCAGGGAGCAATATATGCGGTAAAACCATAAATACTACCAACGATATGCCTATAGTATATCCGCCTAGCTTTGATGCTCTTGGTGTTTTAAACTTTAATATAAATCCGCATTATCTAGATCCAGATCCTCACTCCACCCATAAAGGCGAAACCCGCGAAACAAGAATATTAGAGTTTTTAAACCTTAACTCAACACCCGTCGTAGGGTTGCGCGAAGGAAGTTGGATAAGAATTCAAGGAGACTCTTGCTCACTTAAAGGAAAACTAAATGCACGCCTTTTTTTACCCAATGAAAAGCCAAAGGAGATTGCGCCAGATTTTAATTTTAATACCCTAGGATAAATGAACTACCAAGCCATATTAAATATTATAGAAAAAGACTTAGTAAATTATGACGATTTAGGTAAGGTAGCAGACTATATCCCAGAGTTAGCTTTTGTACCCCGTCATAAATTTGGCATGAATTTGGCTTGCATTAGCGGTGAAAATTTTGGTTTTGGTGATCATCAAGAAACCTTTAGCATACAAAGTATCTCAAAGGTATTTACCTTAGCTTTAGCCAAGAAATATGCGAAAGGCATATGGAAACGAGTAGACGTAGAACCCTCTGGTAATGCTTTTAACTCTTTAATGCAACTCGAACAAGATAAAGGGGTTCCTAGAAACCCTTTTATAAACTCAGGTGCTTTGGTAATTGCAGATATTCTGGTAAGTACATTCGACAACCCAAAACAAGTTTTATTAGATTTTGTACACGAAATAACCAATGATACCAGTATTGCTTATGATGAAGAGGTCGCTGCCTCAGAAAAAAAGACAGGTTACAGGAATGTGGCGCTTGTAAATTATATGAAAGCGCTAGGAAACATTCGCAATGACATAGATTTGGTGTTAGATTTTTATTTTCACCAATGTTCGCTAGCTATGTCTTGCAAACAACTTGCAAATGCTTTTATGGTTTTTACGAATGATGGTATTTTATTACACAATAATAAACAAATACTAAAAGAAAATAGCACCAAACGAATCAATGCCCTTATGCAAACTTGTGGTTTTTATGATGAAGCAGGAGAATTCAGCTTTCGTGTAGGTTTACCTGGTAAAAGTGGCGTAGGTGGCGGCATTGTTGCTATTCATCCAGACAAGTACAGTGTAGCGGTATGGAGCCCACCGTTGAACGAACACGGAAATTCTGAAAAGGGAATGCGGGCATTAGAAGAGTTAACCAGTTTAACAGGGCTCTCAATTTTCTAATAAAAAAATCCGCTTAAAGCGGATTTAATTTAGAGCGGGAGACCAGGTTCGAACTGGCGACATTCAGCTTGGAAGGCTGACGCTCTACCAACTGAGCTACTCCCGCAAGTGGGGCAAATATACATAAGATTTTGACTTTGCAAAAGAAAAAATTAATTTTATACCACCAAAAGTAGTGTAAACCAAAGGAAATATTAGCTAGAAGGTTTTAAAGAATATAAGTATGGAGCAAAAAATTAAACACAGAGAAAACGAAACCAATGGGGTTTTTTATATGCCGAGTGACAAGGGAGTCCTTGCAGAACTTTCTTATTTTAAAAAAGGTCAAAATATAATTGTAATTGATCACACCGAAACAAAAAAAGGGCACGAAGGCCAAGGTTTTGCTTCTAAACTTTTAGAAAAAGCCGTTCGTTTTGCACAAGAAAATCAGCTAAAAATAGATCCGCTTTGCCCCTTTGCCGAGGTGAAATTTGAACAGAATGAAGAATACCAAAAATTAAAAGCTTAAATGCAGGTAAAAATCATACCAAACAAAGCAGTTTTACCTATAAGGCAAGAAGTTTTAAGGCCAAATTTAGGGCTACAAGATTGTATATTTGAGGGTGATTTGTGTAAAGAAACCCTTCATTTTGGGGTTTTTTCAAAGAATCAACTCATTGGTGTCGCTACTTTGTTAGTATCTGATAGTGCGTTCTATAAAACAGGTAAATGTTATCAACTACGGGGTATGGCAGTTTGCAAAAAGCACCAAAGAACGGGAGCGGGACATTTTTTAATGCAACATATTTTAAATCACTGCAAGCAACAAAAGGTCGAAAAAATTTGGTGGAATGCCCGTGTAAATGCTGTGCCGTTTTATTTGAAATTTGGTACAGAAATAACAAGCGATATATTCACCATCAAGGATGTGGGTGAGCATTACAAAATGCAAAAAGTATTTTGATTTGAATAGACGTGATTTTATAAAAACCAGTATAGCATTGGCAGGTAGCTCTAGTTTACCATTCATCACTTATAGCCAGTTAATAGACAGTCAAGAACTTTTGGGTTTACGCAAGCCACTTTTAGTGGGCAGTAAGCATATGCTCAGAAAGCAAGCTCATCTTGATTTTATGCGTATGAAAAAAGAAGCTAGAAAAGCAGGAATAATAATCCAAGCCGTATCTAGCTACCGCAGCTTTAATAGGCAGAAAAGCATTTGGAATAAAAAATACAATCAGCTTATTAATCAAGGTCTATCCAAAGAAGCAAGTATTCATCGTATACTCGAATACTCCACTTTACCCGGCACTTCTCGTCATCATTGGGGAACAGAGATTGATATCGTTGATGCCACTAAACCCTTCCCTAAAGAAATTTTAATTCAAAAAAACTATGAAACCCATGGTGTTTATCATTCTTTAAAATGCTGGATGGATGAACATAGCCAAAAATACAATTGGATGCTTACCTACACCAACGAAACAAAGCGTACTGGCTTTTCTTATGAACCATGGCATTTTTCTTATCAACCTTTAAGTCAAGCCTATTTAAGCGAGTTTTTGAAAATTGATTTGGTTGATTTTTACCTAAATAGAAAAGACATCAGCGGTTTTGAAATGTTAAGCGCTGACTTACTCAACCAGTACGTCAAAACGCACGTTTTAGGAGTAAATGAATTACTCTTACCCGATTGATTTTACCTCAATAATTAGTGTATTAGAATATATGTTATGTAAATTTGTATAAAATTTCATCAACTATGTCAGAAAAAGCTATTTTACTCATTTTAGATGGATGGGGCCAAACACAGGATGCAAATGTTTCTGCAATTGAACAGGCTAAAACCCCTTGCTTTGACCATTTAATTGAAAACTATCCTACTTCAAATATAAGGACAGATGGGGAACACGTAGGATTGCCCTCGGGCCAAATGGGTAATAGCGAGGTAGGTCATCTTAACCTTGGGGCAGGAAGAATTGTCTATCAAGATTTAGCTAAAATAAACAAAGCCGTAGCGAATAAATCTCTTCTTGATGAGCCTGTTCTTGAGCAAGCTTTTGATTACGCCGTAAAAAATGATAAACCCATTCATTTTTTAGGTTTGCTAAGTGATGGCGGGGTTCATTCGCATATCAATCATTTAAAAGGATTATTAGAAGCTGCGCATAGTTTTGGCGTAACACGAAAACGGGTACACGCCTTTACCGATGGACGAGATGTCGATCCGCATTCAGCTAAATCTTACATTCAGGACTTAGAAGCTACTCTTGAGAAAACGAACTCTTTATTAGCCTCTGTGATTGGGCGATATTATGCAATGGACAGAGATAAACGTTGGGAGCGTATAAAAAAAGCCTATGATTTATTGGTGCATGGCAAAGGCCATTTAACACGTGACATTCTTAGCGCAATAGATCAAAGTTATAAAAATGATATCACCGATGAATTTTTGGAGCCTCATTTCTTAGCGCACAAAGCAGAAACACGCATTCAGGAAGGTGATGTAGTTATTTTCTTTAACTTTAGAACCGATCGCGGTAGACAGCTGACCCAAGTTTTATCTCAAGAAGAAAATCGTGAATATAACTTGAAGCCTTTGCCTTTGTATTATGTGACGATGACTCAATATGATGATAATTTTAAAAATATTAATGTAGTTTTTTCAAAAGGCCATATAAAGGCCACACTGGGTGAGGCGCTTTCTTTTATGGGCAAAACGCAATTGCGGGCGGCCGAAACAGAAAAATATCCGCATGTTACTTTTTTCTTCTCTGGAGGACGAGAAACACCATTCCCTGGAGAGGAACGCATACTGGTAAACTCTCCCCAAGTTGCAACCTATGACCTCAAACCCGAAATGAGTGCCCCTGAGTTAACTGAAAGTTTAGTAGACCGTATACAAGAAAATGATATCGATTTCTTTTGCATTAATTTTGCCAATCCAGATATGGTAGGTCATACGGGAAGTCTGCCAGCGGCTATTAAAGCCTGTGAAACAGTAGACACCTGTATGGGTAAGATAATAGAGGCTGCCAAAGAAAATTACCACATATTGGTACTTGCCGATCATGGGAATTGTGAAAAAATGAAAAATGAGGATGGAAGTCCGAACACCTCACATACTACCAACCCTGTACCTTGCATTCTTATTTCAAATAAATCAAAAAAATTAAAAGACGGCATTTTGGGAGATATAGCTCCTACTATTCTAGACTTAATGCAATTAGACAAACCCGAATTAATGACGCAACAATCACTATTAACACCATGAAAAAAACAATCTTCCTTCTTGTAGTTTCGCTTGCTCTTTGGTCTTGTGGAAGTTCTAAAAAAACCACATTTAAAAAAAGCCAATCAGAAACAGCTAGTTACAAAGACTTAAACAATTATGCTTTTACCGGTGTTTTTAAGGTAGAAGACATTAAACGTTCAAAACATAAGGCATGGTTTGAAGCTGGATATACAAATTTTGAACTTAGCGAAACTGAAAAGAAAACACTTAAAAAGCACCTTAAGAAATATGAAATTATTGGTTTTATTGGAACTTGGTGCCCAGATAGTAAGAGAGAGTACCCTAAACTTATAAAATTACTCGACGAAGTTGACTTTGAATCAGAAGATTTTAAAATTTATGCGGTTAACCGGATGAAAAAGACAAGTGAAGGCATTGAGCAAAAATTCAACATCAGGTATGTACCTACATTCATTTTCATCAGCAAAAAAACTGGGAATGAAGTAGGGCGATACGTTGAAAGACCAAATGAGAATTTTATAAAAGATATCATTCAAATCGTTACCCAACAAAATTACACCCCTTATCGTTAAAATAATGAGCAACAGTAAATCGCTTATCATAGCCGTTGATTTTGACGGCACCATTGTAGAAAATAAATACCCTGGTATAGGCAAACCTAAAATGTTTGCCTTTGAAACCTTAAAAAAACTACAAAAAAAAGGACATCGATTGATTTTATGGACCTACCGCTACGGTAGAGAGTTACAGGAAGCGGTCGATTTTTGTGAGAAAAACGGTCTCACTTTTTATGCGGTTAACCAAAGTTTTCCTGAAGAGGAATATGATGCTGTAGTAAGTCGAAAAATAAATGCCGACTTATTTATAGATGACAGAAATATAGGGGGTTTTTTAGGCTGGGGAGAAATTTATCAATTATTATTCAAAGAAAAACCACAATACCGTAAAAAAAATAAAGGATGGTTTTCTTTTTTAAAGAAATAAAATATGATTATACCAAAAAGCAAAGAAGAAATTGAGTTAATGCGTGAAAGTGCCTTAGTGGTTTCCAGAACACTTGGTGTACTAGCAGATTACGTAAAGCCCGGTGTAACCACCTTAGAATTAGATAAAATAGCCGAAGAGTATATTCGCTCACAAGATGCTGTGCCAGGATTTTTGGGCTTATATGATTTTCCCAACACACTTTGTATGAGTCCCAATGCGCAAGTGGTTCATGGAATACCCAATGACGAGCCTTTAAAGGAAGGTGATATCATTTCTATAGATTGCGGAGCGGTGAAAAATGGTTATTATGGCGACCACGCCTACACGTTTAAAGTAGGTGAAGTAAGCCCAGAGGTCGAAAAATTACTGCAAGTAACTAAAGAGTCGCTATACCAAGGCATAAGAGAATTCAAAATAGGCAATCGCGTTGGCGATGTAGGCTATGCGATTCAAAACTATGCAGAAAAACACGGGTATGGCGTAGTACGCGAATTGGTAGGCCATGGAATAGGAAAAACGATGCACGAAGACCCAGAGATGCCTAACTATGGAAGAAGAGGACGCGGCAAAAAATTTGTAGAAGGAATGGTTGTGGCCATAGAACCTATGATAAATATGGGGAGTAAAAGGATTATCCAATTAAAAGATGGCTGGACGATACTTACCAAAGACGGATTGCCAAGTGCTCACTTTGAGCATGATGTGGCTTTAGTTGATGGTAAGCCACAGTTATTATCTACCTTTGACTATATTTATGAAGCCTTAGGTATTAGTAGTGAAGAAGAAAACGAATTTAAGAAAGTAACTAATACCACTAAAGCCTAAAAAACAATGATTAAATGGATACTCAATAACGTTCCTAGACCGCTACTTATCAAAGCAAGTTATGTAGCCCAGCCGTTTTTGAGTATTCTTTTAAGAGGCTCGACCTTTACAGATCCCATAGATGGTAAATCATTCAGACGATTTTTACCTTATGGATATGGAAAAACCCGAGCAAATGTTCTATCGCCATCTACATTATCTTTAGAACGCCACAGATTACTATGGCTTTACCTCAAACGCGAAACTGATTTTTTTAGTTTGCCTCGAAAAATGTTGCACGTGGCTCCCGAGCAGGCCTTTTATCATCGATTTAGAAAATTACCGCATTTAAATTACACTACAACCGATTTAGAGTCTCCTCTAGCCGATGTTAAAGCCGACATATGTAATCTACCGTTTCCTGATGATCACTTTGAAGTTATTTTTTGTAATCACGTACTAGAACATATTCCTGATGATATTAAAGCGATGAAAGAAATATATCGTGTTTTAAAAACCGGTGGTTTCGCTATTCTTCAGGTACCACAAGATATTTATAGGGAAAAAACTTTTGAAGACGACACCATAACCGACCCGAAAAAGAGAGCTGAAATTTTTGGACAATATGACCATGTTCGTGTTTACGGCAAAGATTATTTTGACAGATTGTCTAAGGTCGGCTTCAAGGTAAAACCTGTTCACTATGCGCAGCAATTAAGCATTGGCGAAGTACAGAGATTCTGCTTAGATCCCAACGAGATTTTACCCTTGGTTTATAAATAATCAATTCACCAAGCGCTCTTTAAACGATTGGGTCATATACTCCCTTTGTTTGCCTAAACTATCGATATAAGTGAAGTAAGCAGCCTTTATGCCGTTCTCCTGCTTAAGAAAAGATAGTGCTTTCTTTTTTCCCATTGCCATTACACTTGTAGCGTACGCATCGGCTTTGGCGCAATTTGCTGCGATTATTGATGCGCTGGTCACTTGCGTAGTTTTTGCTTGACCAGTTCTAGGATTTATGGTATGCACATATTTTTTTCCGCTAAGGCTATCTACCCAAAATTTTCGATAATTGCCAGAAGAGGCCAAGGCTTCATTTTTAAGTTTGAGTTTATATTGATAGCTCCTATTATCTAAATCAGAATCTATTCCCTCTACGCCAACTATCCAACCGGCATTTTTGTTTAAATTTATACCACGCGAAACAATTTCACCACCAAGCTCAACCAAATAATTTTCGATGCCTTGTTGGTTCAAAAAATCAGCGATGAGATCAATACCGTAGCCTTTGGCAATAGCATTAAAATCAATATAGATATTGGGATTTACTTTACGGATTTGATTTTGTTCTGTTAAGCTTATTTTTTCAAAACCTGTTAACATCAACAAAGAATCTATTGTATGTTGCGAAAGGTCGTTTAATGCCGGACTGGTTCCAAATCCATAAGCATTTCTTAGGGCGCCAACAGTGGGATCAAAATAACCATCGGTTTCTTGGTGAATTCTCTTCGAAAGTTTAAATACTTCCGTAAAGATAAAATCAACCACTATAGTACTATCCCCTTTATTCACGCGTGAAATATCGCTAGTTTCCAAATAAGTACTAACCGATTGATTAACTCGATTTATAATACTATCAATTTGGGATTTTTCTACTGCTTTTTTTTGTGTATTGATGTAGTATCGAGTGCCAAAAGCATCTCCAGAAATGACAAATTCTTCTTGTTGTGGTGCTTGACAAGCGGCAAACAAGCAAATCAAAAATAAATATATATACCTCATACTTTTTTTATACCAGGATAAAGCAAACTATATGCTTCGTCTTTGACCACGGGTCGTTCAAAGTCATCACCATGCCCAAGACCAACAGGTGCATAATAAGTGTCGGCCTCAAACTTTACAGCGTGATCCTTTACTTTTTGCATAAGTTCCTTATCCATTTCAGAAACTTTTTGTGGATGACAAATTGCCCGAACAACCACAAAGCTCATTTGTTTTTCCTTTTGAATAACAAATTGTGGGTTCTTTTTTAATTTAGAATTAACCGCTAAAAATTCAAATCCTTGTTTTTCTAAATCTTTTCCTACTATATTCATAGCAAGTTGATGCAATTCTTGTTCTGTTAGTTCTTCTTTCATACCCCAAAAATACTACATTTTGCTCAATGTAAAAACCTGAACCAAAATAAAGAAAGTGTTAAAACAACCTTCTAATTATCAGTATTTTATGATTTTTATTTATCTTAAAAGTAAAAATGATAAATGGCATTTAAGAGAAGAACAGAGAAAGCGATAAATAGATTATATACTGCTTTTCATAAAGGAGAATTACATCCTAATTGCCACTGTAAATGTGCGGTGGGCAATATCTTAAATCAAGCCGATTTCTGGGCCGATTTCAGCGATAGCATAGGAGAAGGGAATTTGAGTTATGTAGGGAGGGTAAATCAATTACTTGGAAGAAGGTTTGAGGGCTTTACCCCTCAAGAATTGCTTGATATAGAAGCTGTGTTTTTAAAACGGCTAAGATTTGAAGCAAATGGAAAATTTAGTTATAATCAAGATGATTTGTTTTATGGATTAGAAGCGGTGATCAAGTATTTATGCAAACTCGATCATGAGCCTAATTTACTTCGCATTGAAGAACTTTTAGATTATCAACCGAAAAAGACTAGTCTTTTGGTATAAAAAAAGCCTTTTCAATTAAATGAAAAGGCTTTATATACATTATTAATGATGGTTTATCCACCAAAATCATCAAATCTGATATTCTCATCTGGAATACCGAAGTCTTCTCCCATTTTTTGAACCGCTTGGTTCATTAACGGTGGTCCACAGAAATACAATTCAATTTCTTCTGGCTCATCATGTTTTGATAAGTATTGATCTATTACTACTTGGTGAATAAATCCTACAAACCCATCCCCTTCAGCATGAATATCTTCTTTTACCTTCCAATTATCCTCTTCTAAAGGTTCAGACAAGGCTAAGTAAAACTTAAAGTTCGGGAAATCGCGTTCTAATTCTCTAAAATGCTCAATGTAGAATAACTCTCGTTTAGATCTACCTCCATACCAATACGTTACTTTTCTTCCTGTCTTTAAGGTCTTGAAAAGATGATATAAATGCGATCGCATAGGTGCCATACCGGCTCCACCACCTACATAAAGCATTTCTGCTTCAGATTCGTTGATAAAGAATTCACCATAAGGACCTGAGATAGTTACTTTATCTCCTTTTTTACAGTTAAATATATAACTTGAAGCCACACCAGGATTTACATTCATCCATTGATTTTTGGCACGATCCCAAGGTGGCGTAGCAATACGCACGTTAAGCATAATTTCTCTCCCTTCGGCTGGGTAAGAAGCCATAGAGTAAGCTCTTTCTACGGTTTCTGTATTTTTCATCACCAATGGCCATAAACCAAACTTATCCCACTCCTCTTGGAACTTGTCTGGAGTTTCATGCTCTTCTGGGTGAGCTGTGATATCAATATCTTTATAATTGATTTCACAAGGAGGAATCTCAATTTGAATATACCCTCCAGCTTTATAGTTCATATCCTCAGGAATCTCCACTACAAACTCCTTAATAAATGAGGCTACATTGTAGTTACGCACTACGGTTGCCTCCCATTTCTTAATTCCGAACACCTCTTCTGGTATATGGATATTCATATCTTGTTTTACCTTTACTTGGCAAGAGAGTCTTGCTCCTTCTTGCAATTCTTTTCGAGTAAAGTGAGGCGTCTCAGTAGGCAGGGCTTCACCACCACCTTCTAAAACATGGCATTCGCATTGTATACATGTACCACCACCACCACAAGCAGAAGGTAAGAATATTTTTTCTTTACCTAAGGTAGATAATAAGGTTCCTCCAGAATCTACCTCTATCTTCTTCTCATCATTAATGGTTATAGTAACCGGACCAGAAGGCGATAATTTTTGTTTTGTAAAAAGTAGTAATGCGACAAGCAGTAGAATTAAAACTAAAAAAGCTACTACGGTGGCAACTACTACGCCAATTGTACTTGCTAAAAACATACTATTCTTGGTTGTTTAAATCTGACACCACTAAGGTTTCAGCAGTTGGGTTAGTATTTTCTTTTTCTTCTTCAAGCATACCTACGCTATTCTCTTGACTTGGCTCTAAAGAAGTAGTTTCTTCATCACCACCAGTTAACATACCACCAAAGCTCATAAAGCCAATAGCCATTAAACCAGTAATAATAAAGGTAATCCCAAGACCACGAAGTGGAGCGGGAACGTTACTATATCTAATTTTCTCACGAATTGCAGCAATAGCTACAATTGCCAAGAACCAACCAATACCACTACTAAAACCATAGTTCAAAGCTAAATCTATAGAAGCAATGTCTCTGGATTGCATAAACAAAGAACCCCCTAAAATTGCACAGTTAACGGCGATTAACGGCAAGAAAATTCCTAAAGAGTTATAAAGTGAAGGTGAAAATTTCTCAACGATTATTTCTACCAATTGAACCATGGTTGCTATGGTAGCAATAAATAAAATAAACGATAAGAAACTCAAGTCATAATCTGCATATTCTGGGCCCAACCATGTAAGCGCACCTTCTTGTAAAATATACTGGTCTAACAACCAGTTTAAAGGCACGGTAACGGTTAATACAAATATTACCGCAGCCCCTAGACCTACTGCTGTACTTACCTTTTTAGATACAGCTAAGTAAGAACACATTCCCAAGAAATAGGCAAATACCATATTATCTACGAAAATGGATTTAAAAAATAATTCTAAATGTTCCATAATAAATTTTTTACTGAATTATTCGCGTAACGAATTATTAATTCTCTTCTATTAAATCTTTATTTCTACTGCGTTGAACCCAGATAATGATTCCCACTACGATAAGCGCCATTGGAGGCAATACCATAAAACCATTATTCTCATATCCTATAGCATAAAGGCCTGTTTTCTCTACAGGGTCTCCTAATACTTGAAAACCAAATAAAGTTCCCGAACCTAATAATTCTCTAAAGAAACCAACAATTACTAAGATTAGTCCATATCCCGCTGCATTTCCTATTCCATCAAGAAAGGATTTCCAAGGTCCGTTTCCTAAAGCAAATGCTTCAAATCGCCCCATAATGATACAGTTGGTAATAATTAATCCAATAAATACAGAAAGTTCTTTACTTAGTGAGTAAGCAAAAGCTTTAAGCACTTGATCTACAATAATTACTAATGTAGCTACAACGATTAATTGTACAATAATTCTAATTTTTGAAGGTATTAAATTCCGTAATAACGAAATCACTACGTTACCCACCCCCATTACAAACAGTACCGAAATTGCCATTACAATAGATGGCTTTAACTGAGCGGTAATAGCTAATGCAGAGCAAATACCTAAAACCTGTATGGTAATGGGGTTGTTATCTGCTAATGGGTCTGTAATTAACTTTGCGTCTTTTCTAGATAAAAGTCCCATAATTTTAGTTGTTTAAAGTTTTAAAATAAGGCACATAAAGTTTGATATCTTTTCTTAGCATAGCGCTTACACCATCTCCTGTGATGGTTGCACCTGCCAAAGCATCTACCTCATTATCTGATTTATCTTCATTCTTAGGGTCGTTGTTACCTTTAGCCACTTCGATACCTTTGAAGGCTCCTCCGTGTAAGAATTTCTCACCCGTAAAATCATCCATAAAGTAGCGTTGTTTAATTTCAGCCCCTAAACCAGGTGTTTCTCCTTTATGGTCAAAATAAACACCTTTTACGGTCATACTTTTATCAACCGCTACATATCCCCAAATGGCATCCCAGAGTCCTTTGCCTCTAACTGGCATCACATAAAGCTCTTCGCCCTCTAAATTGGCAACAAACAAAGGAAGTCTTCTTTGGTAATCTGCCTTTTTTGCTTTGTTTTCTTCTTTACTGATGTCAATTAAGTAAGCTTGATCATCTTCGGTTACTTGATCGCCTTGAATTACCAATTGCTTAGTAATATATTTTTTAAATTCTTCCTCAACTTGCTCTGTACCAATAAAAACAACATCATTAGCTCCTTCGTTGTTATTCACACCCAAAGCATAAAGTATGTTTTGTTGTTTTTCATATCGTTCATTTGCTTTAATCATTGGTTTTAAACCATTGGCAAAACCAGCTAGCAAACTTCCTACTATAACTACCATCACAATTGCAAAAATGATGGTATAACTATTCTTATCTGTATTAATAGCCATTATTATGCTGTTTTAACTTTTAGACGTTTTTTGCGTTTATTGATATTTCCTTGAATCACGTAGTGATCTATGGTAGGAGCAAATACGTTCATCAATAAAATAGCCAAGAATACTCCTTCTGGATAAGCTGGATTAAATACACGGATAAGAATTGAAATAAAACCGATTAAAAATCCGTAAATCCATTTTCCTTTATTGGTTTGTGCTGCACTTACAGGATCGGTTGCCATATAAACAGCCCCAAATAAAATACTACCTATTATAAGATGCTGCCAAAAAGGAACACTCATTAATCCGAAGAACTTAGATCCTTCTTGAATCCATCCGGCGTCAACTACACCATTAAAAATAAGTCCCATTACTAAGGCACCAATAAGCGTACTTAAGATTATTCTCCAGCTTCCTACTTTGGTAAAGATTAAAAATAAAGCTCCTATAACAATTAAAAGTTTAGAAGTTTCTCCTACCGAACCAGGAATAAAACCAAAGAACATATCTTGTAAAGAGTACATCACATCACTATTTTGCGCATAGCTACCCAAGATTGTTTCTCCCGAAATTGCGTCTGGAGTACCTGCACGTTCAACCGCTTCGTGAACCCATACTTTATCTCCACTCATCCAAGTAGGGTAAGCAAAGAATAAGAAAGCTCGAATAGTTAATGCAGGGTTAAGAATATTCATTCCTGTACCTCCAAAAACCTCTTTACCTATAACTACACCAAAGGCTACCGCTACAGCGAGCATCCATAAAGGAATATCAATAGGTACAATTAGTGGCACTAGCATTCCTGTTACCAAATACCCTTCTTCTACCTCATGACCTTTTATTACTGCGAATAAAAATTCTATCGCTAAACCTACTCCATAAGACACAATCACTAATGGAAGAACGGTTACAAGCCCCAATAAAAAGTTATCCATATTCCAGAAAGCAGTACTAAAAAAAGACATACCCTCTGGCAAGCCATTGATAGCTGCATAATGCTGGAATCCTGCATTAAACATACCAAAAATCAAACAAGGAACTAAGGCTAAAATAACCGTATTCATCGTTCTTTTTAAATCATCGGCTGCTTTAATATGCGTACCTCCCTTTGTAATCATATTGGGTAAGTACAAAAATGTATGAAGTGCATTAAAGGCAGGCGCCATTTTTTTGCCTTCATATTTCATTTTAAGCTTATGTAAGTTTTCTTTCAATCCCATAACCTTATCCTATTTCTTTATACATTAAATCTAAACCTTCTCTTATAATTTGCTGATGTGGTTGTTTAGACACGCATATAAACTCTGTTAATGCGAAATCTTCTGGCGCCACTTCATACATACCCAAGGCTTCCATTTGGTCTAAGTCTTTAACCATACAAGCTTTTAAGGTTTGTAACGGGTAAATATCTAAAGGAAAAACTTCCTCGTAATTACCTGTAAGCACAAAAGCTCTATGCTCACCATTAGTATTGGTGGTTAGTTCATATTTTTTCTTTGGGTTTAACCAAGAAAAAGTAAGCGCTCTTGAAGTTGATATCTTATCAAAAACGGGCTTGTTCCATCCAAAGAACTCATAATCATCTCCTTCAGGGATAACCGTTACAACAGAATTGGCAAAACCTAAATGCCCACCTTGCTTTTCGGTTTGAACTCCGGTTAACACATCTCCATTAATAACACGAACATTATCTCCTTTTAAGCCAATTTCTTGAATTATAGGATCTAATTCTGCCCCAATTTTTGTTTTAAAATATTTAGGGTTCTCTAAACTTGAACCTACAAAGGCAATTATTCTTTCTGGATTATATTTCCCTGTCAATAGCATCTCCCCCATAATCGCTAAATGCTGTGGCGCTATTGTCCACACTGTCTCTCCTTTATTTACAGGAGACAATTTATTGATTTGAGTCCCTACATTTCCAGCAGGATGCGGACCACTTACTTGATGCAATTCTATATCTTTCATTGTGGCAAACAAACCACTAGTTGAATTTACACCAACATGAACTTTACCAGAAGTTAATTTTGACAAAGCTGATAATGCAACTTGGACCTCTTTTTCTTTACCTTGGAGTACAAAATCGACATCTGCCGCTAATGGAGCGGTAGAAAATCCTGAAATAAAAATATCTCTTGGAGTAGTTCCTTGATTGGCGATCACATCATAAGGACGCTGCATAATAAATGGCCAACAACCACCTTGCAACCAAGCTTTCTTAATTTCCTCTGGTTTTGCAGAAGAAATATTAACCGGGTTATATACGGTCTCTTCTTGTTGCGCATCTGCCTCTATGAATATTCTTAAAATAACGCGCTTTGCTCCACGCTCTATTTTGGTAAGTGTACCGCTAACAGGTGAAAGAACTTTTAAGTCCTCATTACCTTTAGCATAAAAAATGGGATCACCCTTTTTAAGTCTCCCACCTTCTTTTACAATCATTTTAGGAACCACCAAATGAAAATCCGATGGTTTAATAACATAGGTCTTAGATTCACGGGTAGAAACCAACTCTTTAGAGGCCTCTCCTACCAAACGCAAATCTAATCCCTTTTTAACCTTAATGCCTTTTGACATAATCCTAAATTATAAGTTAATATTTGCGATTGCAAATTTAGCAATTTAATTATCTTCTTGACCGTATGATTGCGAGTATATTATATTATTTATAATTATTCTAAATTATAAATATTCAGACCTGTACTTTTTAAGCTTGGCAGACCATTTGCTTATATTTACCTTTATTTTAATGGTATGAAAATCGTAAACACCTTATTCCTACTTTTTTGTTTCCAAATCCTTACCGCGCAAGTAGCCGAAACAGCACCTCCAGAATACATACGTAGCATTGAGTTCAAAGGCCAAGACGAGTTTGGAGGAACCCCAATTGTCGAACTAGGGTCAACTATACAGCTAAGCTTTGATGACCTTATAGGAGATAATGCCGATTATTTTTACAAGATAGAGCATTTTAATTTTGACTGGACTCCATCTGAGTTAGCTAAAACAGAAATTTTAAACGGTTTTGATGACACCCGTATTTTAAATTTTGAAGATTCATTTAACACCCTGCAAATTTACACTCATTACAAACTTCAAATACCCAATAACATCACGAAAGGGCTCAAAGTAAGTGGCAATTATCTACTGAGTATTTTAAACAGCCAACGAGAAGTTGTTTTCTCCAGAAAATTTATGGTTTACGAAAATATAGCCCTGGTAAAAGCAGAGGTAAAACGTACGCGTAATTTAAAATACATCAATGAAAAACAAGTCTTAAACTTTACTATTAATGGTCAGGATGATATTTTGATCCAAAATCCTGCTACCAACCTTAAAACCTTAATCATCCCCAACAACAATACCAAAAGAGCCATTTACAACCTTAAACCTCAATACACCTTAGGCAATGAATTGATTTACCGCTACGATGACGAAAGCGCTTTTTGGGGAGGAAATGAATTTCTTTTTTTTGAGAACAAAGACATTCGCGCTTCTACAATGAATATTCAACGTACGGCACTTATCGATATCTACAACACCTACCTTTTTGGCGACAAGGTTAGAAAATACGATCCATACACTTACAATCCAGATATAAATGGTCACTTCAAGATTAACACCATTCAAGGAAACAACCCCGACATAGAAGCAGAATACACTTGGGTGCATTTTAAACTTTTTAACTATGAACCGCTAAATGGCGGAGAAATTCATCTTTACGGAAACTTTAACAATTATCAATTAAACAGCTCTACCCGCTTAAACTATGATAAAAAACAAGATGCCTACACCTTAAAATATCTATTGAAACAAGGCTTTTATAATTATAAATATGTATTAAAGAGGAAAGATGGAAGTATTGACTTAGGTTATTTTAGCGGAAACTTTGATGAAACCGAAAACCAGTACACCATTCTAGTTTATTACCGGCCTATAGGCGGACGTTTTGACAGAATTATAGGAGTGGGATCGGCTAACAGTCGCAACATCAGCAATTAAGAATCTCTTACGTTATTTCATTGCGAAAAATTCTTACTTCAATCTCAATAAAAATAATCAGAAGTCAATAAAATCTTAAAATTTTACATAAGCTATTTTTTCCTATAATTTTTGGCTATATTTATCAAATTAATTTTGACATTATCAAGTTGTAATTTACAATGATTCAGCAAATAACAAAAGGTATAAAAATATCGGTTCAAACTAGTTTTGAAGGTGTATTCCTTAAAAACTATAAGGTTAACTTTGCTTTTGTTTATCAAATAACCATTGAAAACCAGAGCAACGACTCGGTGCAACTCAACTCCAGATTCTGGAAAATTAAAGATGCCCTTAGTCCAGATGAAATTGTAAAAGGCGAAGGGGTTATTGGTAAAAAACCTGTTTTAAAGCCTGGTGAATCTCACACTTATAGCAGTGGGTGCCTACTCACCTCTCCCTTTGGCTCAATGAGCGGATTTTACAACATGATCAATTTTACATCTACCAAAAAATTTAAGGTACATATACCCACTTTTAAGCTTAGTGCACCTTTCGCTTTAAATTAAACACTAACAACTTCATTTTCTTCATTTTAAAATAATTTCGGCGATTGAAAATCGGTTGCCTTTTTCTATTTTTTCCTACATTAATTTTGTTACCTTTAGACCTTTAAAATATTCAAGAATTAAAAATTAAAAATACTATGGGAAAAGGATTTTTTCACGTTCCTCCAGCGGTAAATGAGCCTGTAAAATCATACGCGCCAGGAACCCCAGAAAGAGAAGAAGCATTGGCAACTTACAAAGAGATGTTCAACCAAAAAATGGATATCCCATTATATATAGGTGACCAACAAATTAAAACGGGAAAAACAAGAAATATGCACCCCCCGCATGATCACAAACATGATTTAGGTGTTTTTCATTTGGCTGAAAAAAGTCATATTGAAACTGCAATTGAAGAAGCATTAAAAGCTCGTGAAAAGTGGGCTAAATTACCTTGGGAGCAACGAGCTGCGGTATTTCTAAAAGCGGCCGATTTAATCGCTGGTCCCTACAGGCAAAGACTTAATGCCGCCACAATGATTGGACAGTCAAAAAACATTTATCAAGCCGAAATTGACTCTGCTTGTGAAATTATAGACTTCTTACGTTTTAACGTGGAGTATATGACTCAAATCTATGATGAGCAACCAGAATCTGATGAAAAGGCATGGAATCGTGTAGAATATAGACCACTAGAAGGATTTGTTTATGCAATTACTCCATTCAATTTTACAGCAATTGCAGGTAACTTACCTTCTTCTGCCGCTTTAATGGGTAATGTAGTAGTTTGGAAACCCTCATCTACACAAATGTTCTCTGCTCAAGTACTTATGGAAGTGTTTCAAGAAGCTGGAGTCCCTGATGGTGTAATCAATATGGTAATGGGTGACCCAGCCATGATCACCGATACTGTACTTAAGAGTCCAGATTTCGCTGGAGTACATTTTACAGGAAGTACTGGTGTTTTCCAAAACATTTGGGCTGAAATTGGTAAAAACATAAATAATTATAAAACTTACCCACGTATTGTTGGTGAAACAGGAGGAAAAGATTTTATTGTAGCACACCCTTCTGCCAACCCAAAAGAAGTATCAACAGCTATCTCAAGAGGTGCATTTGAGTTTCAAGGCCAAAAATGTAGTGCAGCCTCGCGTTGCTACATCCCCAACTCTATTTGGAATGAAGTAAAATCTTATGTTGAAGAAGATTTAAAATCATTCAAAATGGGATCTCCAGAAGACATGAGTAATTTTATTACCGCCGTTATAGACGAAAAATCATTTGATAAACTAGCCAGCTATATCGATCAAGCCAAGCAAGATAAAGATGCCGAAGTTATTATAGGAGGTGGCTATGACAAATCTAAAGGTTATTTCATTGAACCAACGGTAATACTTACCACAAACCCAAAGTACACGACCATGGAAACTGAGTTATTTGGCCCAGTGGTAACCATCTATGTGTATGAAGATGAAAAATACGAAGAAACCCTACATTTGGTAAACGAAACAAGTATTTACGCACTTACCGGAGCCATCTTGTCTAAAGATAGATATGCCGCTAGTCTTGCTACAGATATTTTACAGAATGCTGCTGGAAACTTCTATATTAACGACAAACCAACTGGAGCCGTAGTGGGCAGACAGCCATTTGGTGGTGCTCGAGCTAGTGGAACCAATGATAAAGCAGGATCTAAGCTTAACTTATTGCGTTGGGTTTCACCGCGTCTTATCAAGGAAACCTTTGTTCCACCAACAGATTACAGATATCCGTTCTTAGGAGAATAAAAGGGTATAATCCAACCAAAAAAAATCCGCTTGTTAGCGGATTTTTTTTATATGAATTAGTTTTGTCTACAAAGCTTTATATTTCATTGGCAAATGCACCACGCTCTTCGTCTCAAAAAAATCTTCTTCAAAGTAATCTTTTAAATCATAAATCTTTGCCGTTTCATATACCGCAAGTTCCTCAGAAAGATCACCACCTTTAAGATAAAGAATTCCATTTTTCAACTCATGTTGCTGGCGTTTAGCAATTTTACCTTTTACCCAACGCACAAAAGTATCCATTTGAGCTACCGCCCTACTCACAATAAAATCATACTGCTCATCTACTTCTTCTACTCGGCAATTGCTGCTGCGTACATTTTCTAGACCAAGGCCTTCTACCACTTCATTAACCACCTTTATTTTTTTACCTATACTATCTACCAAATGAAAGCTTGTTTCAGGAAAAAGTATTGCCAAAGGAACCCCAGGAAAACCACCTCCTGTACCAACATCCATAATTTTAGCTCCTGGCTTAAAACCTTGAATTTTAGCAATACCCAAAGAATGTAAAACGTGTCTTAGATATATCTCGTCTATATCTTTTCTTGAAACCACATTAATTTTTTGATTCCAATCTTGGTATAATTCGTTTAGTTGAGTAAACTTATCGATTTGATCCTGACTTAAACCAGGAAAATAATGCTTGATTAATTCCACGCTGCAATTTTATGCAAATATAATAAGAATCGTATAAGCCATCCGTAAAGTAAAACTAATTATTTGCTTCTTTGCGCATTTGCTCTTGATGTTCTAATTCTCCCTCTAAATTACGCTTACGCTGATTTAAATTAAGAAATACTTCCTCTTTTCCGTACATGGTTAGTAAATCACCTGTTTTTACGAGAGAACTTCCGTTAGGAGATCCTAAATATTGACCATCTTCACGTTTAATACCCAAAACAATAATACCCTCTTTACGCAGAGCCAATTGGTTAAGCGATTTATTAGCCAACCAAGAATCTTCATCTACACGCAATTCCGTAATTCGGTAATCCTCGGCTAGATGTAGGATAGATGCATAATCTTTTACTTCAATTCTAGTGTACTTTTTTAAGGCTTTACCAATAACCTTAGAAAGGTACTTATCAACCCAAGGACTTTGTACCGCCCACCAAATTATCGCCATACCCACTATAATTATGAATAATCCCCACAGCAGATTACTGGTGCTATTAGGTAAAACGAAGGTTAATATTAACGTAGACATTGTGGTTACAATACCAGCATTCCCTATAAGCATTAGGCTATAAATGATTTTTCTACGCACTGGGAAATTCATGATTTTTTCAGTTTCAGAAGTAGTAAAACCCGTACCTGTATAGGCAGAACGAGCTTGAAAACGAGCAACTTCTGTAGATAGGCCAGTATGCGTCAAAGCAATTGCGGCAATACGGGTAATCAAGGCAGATAGACTAACAATGACAAATAATGATATAGCAGGAATCATAAAACAATTTTATTTAAGTGAAAATTGATATTTACCTGCTAAAATACTTATTTTTATCAACCTTGACATTTCTCATAAAATTGCACTATAACAAAGAACGATTTTACGCATAGAAATGTTTAAATTTGGAACTTATATTATTTTTAAATGAAAAACAACACTGTAAAATTTTCTCGCATTGACACCAATAAGTTTTTTAGGACTTTAAATAAGCGAGTAAACACCTATTTCAAAGAAAACAACATTAACAAAACGGGTAACTGGAAACTTCACCTTAAGACTATAATCATGTTTAGTCTGTTTTTAAGTCCATACTTTATAATGTTAACCTTAGACATTTCCCAATGGTGGATGCTTTTGCTCACAATAATTATGGGCGTAGGAATGGCAGGCGTAGGTATGAATGTGATGCACGATGCTAACCATGGTTCTTATTCTTCCAAAAAATGGATCAATAAAATTATGGGGGGTAGCATGTATATTTTAGCTGGTAACGTATACAACTGGCAGGTACAGCACAATGTATTGCACCACACCTATACCAATGTGCACGGCCACGACGAAGATTTAGAAGCCGGTCGCATTATCCGATTTAGCAAACACAGTAAATGGCGTAGATTTCATAAGTTTCAACATTATTATTCGGTTTTCCTTTACGGATTGCTAACCTTTAACTGGGTATTAACAACAGACTTTAAACAAACACATCGCTATTTAAAGAAAAAATTAAGTTATGGCAAAATGCCTAATCCTATATGGCAATGGAGTACCTTAGCTATAACCAAAGCCTTATATATTGCCATTTGGATTGTTATCCCTATGTTGGTTTTGAGTATTGCTTGGTGGAAAATTCTTTTAGGCTTTTTTATCATGCACTATACCGCTGGACTAATTTTAAGTATTGTTTTTCAACTGGCACATGTGGTAGAAAATACAGAAATGCCTTTGCCCGATGAAAAAGGAAACTTAAAAAATACTTGGGCGATTCATCAATTATTTACCACTGTAAATTTTGCTACTAAAAATAGAATCATAAACTGGTTTACTGGCGGCTTAAACCACCAAATTGAGCACCACATATTTCCACATATCAGCCATATTCATTATGATAAAATTGCTAAAATTGTAAAGCAGACAGCGCAAGAGTGCGAGTTGCCTTACCACGAATACAAAACAACACGAGCAGCTATAGTTGCTCACTTTAAACATTTAAAAGAAATGGGGGCCAATCCAAAAATAGCCCTATCTTAATCCTATTGCTATGAATAAGCTATCAGACAGAATCAACCGGTTAGAGACAAGTGCAACCTTAGCCATGGCGGCCAAAGGACGTGAGCTTAGAGCGGAAGGTAAAAATATAATCAGCCTTAGCTTAGGCGAACCCGACTTTATTACACCTGAATTTATTAAAGATGCTGCTATCGCAGCCATCAATGATAATTATAATAAATATACCCCGGTTGATGGTTACGATGATTTAAAACAAGCGATTATAAACAAGTTCAAACGCGATAATAACCTCAACTATGACAAATCGCAGATTGTTGTATCTACAGGGGCAAAACAATCTTTAGCCAACGTAGCCATGGTTTGCATCAACCCAGGAGATGAAGTTATTTTACCCTGCCCGTATTGGGTGAGCTACAAGGATATTGTGAAAATTGCCGAAGGAGTGCCTGTAGAAGTACCAACTACTATCGAAACAGATTTCAAAATGACTCCGCAACAGCTTGAAAAAGCCATTACACCCAAAACCAAAATGTTATGGTTTAGTTCTCCGTGCAATCCTAGCGGTATGTTGTACAGTAAAGAAGAATTAAGAGCCCTAGCCGATGTGCTTCAAAAACATCCAGATATTATTGTAGTGAGCGATGAAATTTACGAGCACATTAATTTTACAGCCAACGGGCACGCCTCCATGGCGGCCTTTGACGATATGTATGAGCGTACGGTAACCGTTAATGGGGTTTCCAAAGCTTTTGCGATGACCGGTTGGCGAATTGGCTATATTGGAGCTCCCTCGTATATAGCGCGAGCTTGTAACAAGATTCAAGGACAATTTACCAGCGGAGCCAATTGTATTGCCCAACGCGCAACTATTGCCGCACTAGAAGCTCCAGTGAGCAAAATTTCTTTTATGATTGATACGTTTAAAGAACGTAGAAAACTTATTTTAGATTTATTGAGCGATATCCCCGGCTTTAAATGCAACGCCCCACAAGGTGCTTTTTATGTTTTTCCCGATGTCTCGGAATTGTATGGAAAAAGCTTCCACGGAAAAACCATCAACAATGCTACCGATTTAAGCATGTACCTTTTAGAAGAAGCTGAAGTTGCTACCGTAACGGGTGAAGCTTTTGGAGATGCTAACTGTATTCGTCTTTCTTATGCCGCCAGCGAAAAAGAAATTACACAGGCTATACAACAAATTAAGGCTGCGTTAAGTTAATTATACTTAAAATTCAACATATAAAAATGCTTCTCCTATTGGGAAGCATTTTATTTTTTTATGGATTATATATTTTTTATTGAATGACTACAATTTAGGTTTCTATAATTTCTCCAATTCATTTTAATGCGACCACATACTTACCTAAAGGCTATGTAGAAACATCTATATTTACTGCGCTTGCCATTACATCTAAAATTTAATTATTTCCTATTACGGTTTGGATAGAGATAATACTTATATAACCCGAACTGGCTCCAGCTGCTTGGTAATAAAACGTTATTTGATCGCTTGGGTTAAGGCTTATCTTTTGTAATTGGTAAGGGCTGTTTGCAATTACACTAGCATAATCTTTGTAGCCGTCAACTTCTGCTATAATCTCCAATTTATAGGTTTGTGCTATAGCATTTCTGAGTTTAAGTTGCTCTCCAATGCCATAAATTCTCTTTTTCGTCGTACCAATTCTAGATGGCAGGTTCATTAATTGTGTTTGCCTGTAATATAGAAGAATAATTGTTTGGTTGGTGGGCAAAGTTGTTTCACAATATTTGATTCTAATTGGGTAGATTTAAATTACTAACATCTAAATTACTAGAAAACATTAAATTTAAAATAAGACGTTAAAATGCAGTTAAGAGTTAACGATTTCTCCAGAACATGGGAGTCAAAATAATAAGCACCGTAAACAGCTCTAAACGACCTATAAGCATTAAAAACGCAGACCACCATTTACCCAACATGGGTAGGCTGTTAAAATTATCAACCGGGCTCAAATCGCCAAACGCAGGCCCTATGTTCCCTAAAGAAGAAGCCGCACCGCCAATTGCCGTCGGAAAATCTAAGCCTAACGCAGCCAATCCCATAGCTCCAATAATAAAAGCCAACATATAAAGAATAAAGAATCCTAAAATATTAAAAACAATCTCTCCTTTTATTCCCTTACCGTTGTAACGTACTGGTACAATTGCGTTAGGGTGTAATGCTCGTTTAAATTCAGCAATTCCATTTCTAATCATAATAATATGACGCACCACCTTTACCCCTCCAGAAGTAGACCCGGCAGAACCCCCTAAGAAAAACAATCCAAAAAAGAAAATAGTCAAAAAGGGTGTCCATAAAGTAAAATCGGCGGTAATAAAACCAGTTGTGGTTATCACTGTTAAAATTTGAAAAAGCGCGTGCCTAAAAGCACTTTCAAACTCCCCCCAAACTTTTGGATGCACTATGGTAGACTGACTCGTATCTGCATAAAAATAAATTAGTAGCGCAGCAACAATAGCAAAACCAAAAACAAAAATAACATACCATTTGAATTCATCTTCGTGCAAAATGCGTTGAATTTTTCCCTTAAAAGCAAAGTAACTCATCACAAAGTTGGTACCTGCTAAGAACATAAAAACAATAATAATATATTGAATTAAAGGTTGATCATTCCAGTAAGCAACACTTGCATTCTTAGTTGAAAATCCTCCTGTAGACAATGTACTAAGCGCATGATTTACAGCATCAAAAAAAGACATGCCGGCTAAATTCAATAAAATCGTTTCGGCGGCTGTGTAACCAACATAAATAAGCCATAATCTTTTTGCCGTGTCTGCAATTCTAGGTTTTAATTTATCTGCGCTGGGTCCTGGTGCTTCAGCGGCAAACAATTGCATACCCCCTATTCCTAATAGCGGAAGAATAGCAACCGCAAGCACAATTATACCCATACCTCCTATCCAATGGGTAAGGCTACGCCATAGTAAAACACCTTCGGGTAATACCTCTATATCGTCTAAAATAGTGGCTCCAGTAGTTGTATAACCAGACATCGTTTCAAAGAAAGCATTGGTAATATCTGGAATAGCATCCGTAAAGAGATAAGGCAGCATACCACTTAAGGCCATAAAAATCCATCCAAAGGTTACAATTATATACCCTTCTCTTTGTTTAAGTTTTTTGGTATAATTTCGGGTAGTAAACATAAAAAGCATACCTACCATCATTGTGGTCACAGATGCTCCCGCAATTTGAACCGTGGCACCATCTTTATAAATCCAGCTCACCAAGGTAGCAATAAGCATAAAGCCGCCATTGCATAACAATAGCAGCCCCATAATGTACACAATAATTTTAAAATTAAGTTTAGGCATTATGAAAATAGCTTTTCTATTTTATGGATAGATCGGGGTAATGAGCACACCACTATACGGTCTCCTGGCTCTATCAAAATATCGCCTGAAGCTATCATACCCTTACCTTTTCTAACTACACCACCCACGATGGTAGATCTTGGAAAGTCGATATCTACAATACGTTTACCACAAACTTTTGATTTCTTATGCACAATAAACTCCAGCAATTCGGCATTTAAATTATTAAGTTTGGTCATGGCCACAACCTCTCCTTTGCGCACATACCTAAAGATGGTGTTTGCCGCCAGTAATTTTTTATTGATTAAGGAGTTTATTCCTATAGAATGACTCAATTGAAAATAATCCATATTTTCTACTAGAGCGATGGTCTTTTTCACTCCTTTAGATTTGGCTACCAAGCAGGACATGATATTGGTTTCAGAATTTCCTGTAACCGAGATGAAAGCATCCATATCGTGAATATTTTCCTCTTCTAATAAACCCACATTCCTACCATCGCCATTAATTATAAGCGTATCATTCATCTCATCGGCTAATTCAAATGCCTTTTCTCTATCTTTCTCAACCAGCTTAACATTAAATTTGGCTTCTGCCAATTCTTTCGCCGTTTGTTTACCAATTTTACTCCCTCCAAGAATCATCACATTTTTGATTTCCTGTTTTTGTTTACCCGTTAATTTATACAACTGTTCAGACCCCTGCCTACTGGACATGAAATAAGCTTGATCTCCTTCCTTAAACTCAGTATCTCCACGAGGTATTAGCGTAAATTGGGTTCCATAACGCTGTATCGCAATACAGACAAAAGGTATGTCTGGAAAAATGTTTTGCGCTTCTTTTAATGTTTTACCTAAAAATGGCGCATTACGAGAAAGTTTAAAACCGATCATTGATAAGGCACCTTCATCAAACTCAAAGGTATCATTAAACGCCGATTGCTTTACCAAAGACTCAATTTCTTTAGCTGCCAATGATTCTGGAGAAATGAGTTCATCTATCCCAAACTGCTCAAAACCCACCACATCTTTATGTTCGATAAACTCGGTATTTCTAATTCTTGCAATGGTACGTTTAGCACCCAATTGCTTAGCCAAAACACAAATGGTTATATTGGTTGTCTCGCTACTGGTCACACCAACCACCAAATCGGCTCCTTTTATTTGAGCGTCATGAAGTAATAAAATTGAAGTTGCATCTCCTTTTATGGTTCTTATATCCAGATGACTGTCGGCATACTCTAAACTTTCGGCATCCGGATCTATAAGGGTAATATCTTGAGACTCAAAAGAAAGCAGTTTCGATAAATGAAAACCTACTTCTCCTGCCCCTGCAATGATAATTTTCATAAATGGGTTTTTAGTAGGGCAAAGATATGGCATTTACAATTGGAGATGCCAAGCTCTAACCGATTTTTTTATTTGTGAATCTTATTTTTAGTATTAAAACTTATCTTTGTCAAAAAAAGCCATGGCAAAGAAAGTCACCCCTTATAAAGATTCAAAACTAGCTAAGAAAAAGCAGGTAGAACAAATGTTTGATACCATCTCTGATAATTACGATGGGCTCAATCGTGTCATCTCATTTGGTATTGATACTTCTTGGCGCAAAAAGGTAATTCAAATGGTTATGAACACCCAGCCCAAAAATGCTTTAGATATAGCAACAGGAACGGGAGACTTAGCTATTAGTCTAGCAGAAGCTGGAGTACCAGATGTAATTGGACTAGATTTATCTGAGGGTATGCTTAGCGTAGGACGCAAAAAAATAGAAAACAAAGGCTTAGGCAATAAAATTAAGATGACCCAAGGAGATTCTGAGACTCTACCTTTTAAAGAAGATACTTTTGATGCTATTACCGTGGCTTTTGGCGTTAGAAATTTTGAAAGCCTAGAAAAAGGATTAGCCGAAATTTACCGCGTGCTAAAACCAGGAGGCATTTTTATTGTTTTAGAAACATCTGTACCTACCAAAGCTCCTTTTAAACAAGGATATAAATTTTACACTAAATATATGTTGCCTAGTATTGGAAAACTGTTCTCAAAAGACAAGGTGGCTTACAAATATTTAAGCGATAGTGCCGCAGTTTTCCCATTTGGTGAAAAATTCAACAATATTTTAAAGAAAATTGGGTTTAATAAAGTGAATCATCATCCGCAAACTATGGGTGTAGCAACAATTTATTCTGCTTCAAAGTAATTTTATGAGATATTTATTGATGTGTACGGTGGTTTTTTTAAGCCTCACGAGCAGCTATGGACAAGGGTTTTTTAACACCGAAAAGATTCGCAACAAAGATAATATGGACAAGCAGCGTTGGTCTTGGGGTTATTTTTTAGGCTTCAACTCTTACGGATTCGACTTGCAGTACAATAAGCCCGCAACCGACATTGTGGTGAAAAACGATATTGGTTTTAATGTAGGGCTTTTGGGAAATCTAAGAATCAATGATTATATTGATCTAAGGTTAGAGCCTGGAGTTGTCTTTGCCAATCGTACCTTTACTTATACCGAAATTCCCGAAGACAATTTTAGAGATATCAAATCTACTTACATCCATGTGCCTTTGTTGGTGAAGTTTTCAACCAAAAGACTCAACAACTTTAAACCCTTTGTAGTGGGTGGGGTTTCACGCTCTATCAACCTATCTAGTAATGAAACTAATCCAGATGACAATAGCGCGGGCGAATTTAGAATGATTAATGATGCCAATTATTTTGAGCTAGGATTTGGCATTGATTTTTACCTGCCTTATTTCAAATTCACCCCCTCTATACGCGGTGTATTTGGCATGACCGATGAGCTTAAGCGAGATAAAGACCCAAACAGTCCTTACACAGGGCAAATTGAATCTATGAAGTCTCGCGGCATCTTTATTAATTTCACTTTTCAATAAGCATGCTTCGGTTTTTGGTTATTGATTAACTCCAAAACAATACGGAGTACTTAAATATTTTTCTACTAGCCGTAAAAATTTAACACGCAAGTATTTAGATAACAAAATAAACGCCATTTTCAAATGGCACTAATCTATTAACCTCTTCTCCATTCACTTAGCAAAATGGCCGTAGCCGTGGCTACATTTAAACTTTCAGTAGATTGGTTTTCGCCAAATTGGGGAATACTTATTTTTTGACTTGCTAAACTTTCGATGGTGGGAGAAATCCCGTTAGCTTCGTTGCCTAATATTATAATTCCGCTTGACGGTAATTGGGTTTTATATACATTTTCACCATCCATAAAAGTTCCTAGTAGGGGTAAATCGGTGTTTTTTAAAGTTTCGTATAAATCCGTGTAAGCGATGTTTACTCTAGCAAGAGAACCCATAGTTGCTTGCACTACTTTTTCATTATAACAATCTACGGTATCATTAGAACACAGAATTTGCTTCACACCAAACCAGTCACAAAGTCTTATAATTGTACCTAAATTGCCTGGGTCGCGAATACCGTCTAAGGCCACCGCAAAATTAACCGCTTTCATAGTTTCGCTTTTTTCGGGTATTTTGAAAAGCGCTAATGCTATTTGTGGGGTGGCCAGCTTGCTAATCTTTTTCAAATCGGCTTCGGTGATAAGTTGTAATTTCTCTGTTGGAACATAAAAGACATCTGTAGTGCTATACAGCAACTCCAATTCATAATTTGAGTTTAAAAGCTCTTTTATAACTTTAATTCCTTCGGCTACAAAAAGATTATATTTATTCCTATATTTTTTTTGAGAAAGACTGTTTATTAACTTTATTTGATTTTTGCTGAGCATAAATTGATGTATTTTTGAACCTAATTTTTAGATGATTTTGAGAGCCGTTACCGCAAAAATAATATTATTCTGCTTAGTCTTAAATTTTGTAAGCTGTAATCCTACAAAAAGAGTAAAAGAGGATGAGCGACTACTCACAGAAAACAGCATTTTTGTAAACAATGAAAAGTCAAAAGACAATGCCCTATACAATCAGGTTTACCAAAAACCCAATAGCAAATTACCGGTTTTGGGTATTCCGCTTAAGCTGCACATTTATAACCTAGCAAAACCAAACCCCGATTCGAGTTATACCGCTTGGTTAAACAGAAAGCCAAACCGCAAAAAACGACTCGCTTCGATTTATTCACAAAAACAAGTTGACCGCATTAAAAGAGGCTATTTATCTTTTCATAATACTTTAAAAGAATCGGGAGAACCTCCCAGTGTTTATGATGAAAACAAAAGTGTAAAAAGCAAAAATCGGTTAGAAGCTTATTTCTGGAACCGTGGGTGGTTTAATGCTGAAGCGGATTTTAAATCGGTAAACCATAAAAAAGACAGAACGCGTGTTAAATATTGGGTTACCACTAACAAAGCTTATGTTCTTGACAGTATACAAAAGCAAATAAAGTCGCCAGTGGCAGACAGTTTGTATATGCTAAGCAAAAAAGAAAGTATTTTAAAAGCAGGACAACAGTTTAACACCGATAATTTTGAGGCAGAACGCGATAGAATCACTTTCTTTTTCAGGAATCGAGGCTTGTACCACTTTGAAAAAGAATTCATCAGTTTTGAAGCCGACACTTTAGACACCAACCATAAGGTAAAGACAGATATTATAATTTCTAACCGAGAAGTTACACGCGAAGACAGCACCAAAACGGTGCCCTATAAAATTCACCGCATTAGTCAGGTTAACATATTCCCCGATTATTCTTTTAAATCTGGCAATTTTGCACAAGACTCGGCACAATACAAAGGCTATACTATTTACTCTTTTGGCAAGTTAAAATACAAGCCAAAAACTTTAGCCAATGCGGTTTTTATAAGAAAGGGAGATGTTTACAAAGACCTCGACCGCTCTTTAACCTACAGAAGATTAAATGAGTTGGGGCAATTTAGATACCCCGACATCAAGTATCAACCCGATCCAAGAGACAGCACCGGCACGCAACTTATTGCCAATGTTTTTTTAACCCCAAGACCTAAACTAGGAGTAGATTTTAACGTAGATGCCTCACGAAGTAACATTCAAGATTTTGGTATTGGTTTTGGAGGCTCCTTACTGATTAGAAATGTATTTGGTGGCGCAGAAAATCTAGAAATTGCAGCAAGAGGTAGTGTGGGTTCTTCAAAAGAAGCGGCTGATGCCAATGACCGATTTTTTAATATTTCAGAAATTGGTAGCGATGCCAGCCTCACTTTTCCTAGTATTGCGTTTCCTGTAAATACCGAAAAAATAATTCCCAAAAAAATGTCGCCGTTCACCACCTTACGCGTTGGGTTAAGCACACAAAAAAATATAGGATTAGACAAACAAAACGTTACAGGAAGTTTTTTCTACCGTTGGTATCCCAATGAAACTCTGAGCCATAAGTTTAGTTTAATCGATTTACAATATGTTAAAAATTTAAACACCAGTAATTACTTTAACGTATACACCAACTCTTTCTCTCGACTCAATGAAATTGCCCAAGACAATATTTCGCAAATCAATCCCGCTTATTTCAATAACAATTCATCTGGTTCTGGCTTACCCAATCTTATTATTCCCGAAGGTGCCAATGGGTTTATACGAGACCTAAGAAATAACCAAATTAATTTAACACGTGAACAAGAACAAATAGCCCGTGATATTATTGAAAGAAGACAAAGATTAACCGAGGACAACTTGATTTTGGCCACCAATTTTTCGTACAATAAAAACACAAGAGAGGGTATTTACGATTGGGACTTTAGTCAGTTTCGCTTTAAACTAGAGACCGCAGGAAATTCGCTTGCATTACTAGGAAAAATGCTCAATTTAAAAGAAAACAGTCAGGGTAACTATGATTTATTTGGCGTACAATTTTCGCAATATATAAAACTAGAAACAGATTTTATCAAGCATTGGGATCTAGGCAAAGACAATATTATTGCGGCACGCATAATGGGTGGTATTGCCTTACCTTATGGTAACGCCAGCAGTATACCATTTGCAAGAAGTTTTTTTGCGGGAGGAACCAATGATAACCGCGGTTGGCAGGCCTATAGTTTAGGACCGGGTAGCTCTGGCGGAATTAACGAGTTTAATGAAGCCAATATGAAAATAGCTTTTAATTTAGAATACCGTTTTAATTTATTTGGCGATTTGCATAGTGCCGTTTTCACGGATATCGGTAATATTTGGAATGTAGAAGACAATGTAAAAGATGAAGCTTCCCGCTTTACAAAGCTTAAAGACCTTACGGAACTCGCCGTAAGTACTGGGTTTGGTCTGCGGTATGATTTAGATTTTTTTGTCATCCGGCTTGACCTTGGTTTTAAAACCTACAACCCCGCCCAAACGAAACAAAAATGGTTTCAAGAATATAATTTTGCCAATGTGGTTTACAATGTTGGTATTAATTATCCTTTCTAAGCCATTTTATTTTATTAATTTTGTCTCTTAAATTTATAAGATCAACTATATGAGTCATCAAATTAAACCCGGAGTTGCTACAGGTAAAGAGGTGCAAGCTATATTTAACCACGCTAAGAAACATGCCTATGCCCTACCGGCCGTGAATGTTGTAGGGTCAAACACCCTAAATACGGTTATGGAAACGGCTGCAGAGCTTAACGCGCCCGTTATCATACAGTTTTCAAATGGCGGAGCTTCTTTTAATGCAGGTAAAGGTCTTTCTAATGAAAACCAAAAAGCCGCAATTTTAGGAGGCGTAGCTGGTGCCAAACACGTTCACCAGTTGGCCGAAGCTTATGGCGCTAGCGTTATCCTACATACCGATCATTGTGCTAAAAAATTACTACCCTGGATAGACGGTTTGCTAGACGAGGGTGAAAAATTTTATAAAGAAACAGGCAAACCTCTTTATAGTTCTCATATGATTGACCTGAGTGAAGAACCTCTTGAAGAAAACATTGCTATTTGCAAAGAATATTTGGCTCGCATGAGCAAGATGGGAATGACTTTAGAAATTGAGTTGGGTATTACTGGTGGCGAAGAAGATGGCGTTGATAATACAGATGTAGATGTATCTAAATTATACACGCAACCCAAAGAGGTTGCCTATGCATTTGAGGAGCTTAGTAAAGTAAGCGATCAATTTACCATTGCCGCCGCATTTGGAAATGTTCACGGAGTTTATAAACCCGGTAACGTAAAGCTCACCCCTACCATCTTAAAAGATTCTCAAGAGTACATCAGCAAAAATTATAATGTTCCCAACAACCATATTGATTTTGTATTTCACGGAGGCAGTGGCTCTAGCCTAGCCGAAATAAGAGAAGCTATAGGTTATGGGGTAATTAAGATGAATATAGACACCGATTTGCAATATGCCTTTACGGAAGGAGTTAGAGATTACATGAAAAATAACGAGGCCTATGTAGCTTCGCAAATTGGAAATCCTGAAGGAGAAGATTTACCAAATAAAAAATATTACGACCCAAGAAAATGGTTAAGAGAAGGTGAAAGCACTTTTAAAACAAGATTAAAACAAGCTTTTGAAGACCTTAATAATATCAACACATTAAGCAAATAAAATTTGCCCAATTAATAAGTAAAAATTATGGCTTGGTTTAAAAGAACAAAAAAGGGAATACAAACCGCTACCGAAGATAAAAAAGATGTACCCAAAGGCTTGTGGTACAAATCTCCAACTGGTAAAATTGTAGATGCCGAAGAGTTGGCTAGAAATTTTTACGTAAGCCCAGAAGATGGTTACCACGTAAGAATAGGAAGTAAAGAGTATTTTGAGATATTATTTGATGACAATAAATTCAAAGAATTAGACGCAAATCTTACTTCTAAAGATCCTCTAAAATTTGAGGATAAGAAAAAATACCCCGACAGAATTCAGGAAGCCGAGAAAAAAACCGGGCTAAAAGATGCTATTCGAGTAGGAGTAGGTAAATCTAAAGGAAAAGATCTAGTAGTAGCTTGTATGGATTTTAGCTTTGTAGGCGGTTCTATGGGTAGCGTTGTAGGAGAAAAAATAGCTCGAGCAGCAAAATATTCTCTAGATAACAGAATCCCGTTAATGATTATATCAAAATCTGGAGGTGCCCGTATGCAAGAAGCCGTACTATCTTTAATGCAATTGGCAAAAACCTCTGTAATGATCGCTCAACTCGCAGAAGAAAAGATACCCTATATCTCTCTGTGTACAGACCCTACAACGGGTGGTACCACTGCCTCTTATGCGATGCTTGGCGATATTAATATTTCTGAACCCGGCGCGCTTATTGGATTTGCCGGACCTAGAGTGGTGAAAGATACCACTGGAAAAGATCTGCCAGATGATTTTCAAACCGCAGAATTTTTAAAAGAACATGGTTTCTTAGATTTTATTACTCACCGTAGAGATTTAAAAGATAAAGTAAATTTATACTTAGATTTAATTCAGAACCACCAGGTTCGTGCATAAAAAAGTGTAAAACACTTCAATCTATAAAAAACAGGCTAGCTTACAAGCTAGCTTGTTTTATTTTGAATCTAAATCAAGCTGAAGCTGAGCTTAAAAAATAAATTAAGTCTGTCAAAATAGATTTTACATAATTTTAAATACCTATAGATGAAGTAGGCAAAGAGTATTACGTGAGTGATGAACCCAATAAGGTTTGACAACTATTACATTATTTTGTTCTAAGCTGCTTTATTTCTTCCCTTAAAAAAGCAATTTCTTTGTCTTTATCTTCAATTATTTTTTCATAAAGCACTTTAGTTGTAAAAAAATCTTCCATTACCTCCAAATTGAGATCCTCTTTTTCATCAATTAGTGCAGTGGATTTTTGAGGAGGTTCTACTAGCAATCTGTGCATACTAACTTCTAAAACCGCTGCAATAGCCTTTAGGCGTTGGGTTGAGATGTTGATTAACTCTTTTTCTATTTTAGCATAATTACTTTGCGACATATGTAATCTAATGGCCATATATTCTTGAGAATAGCCTTTTATTTGTCTGAGTGCTCTAATGCATTTCCCAATACCAGTCATTTTATAACTATTTTAGTCTAAAATAGAATAATTTAGATTAAAGTAAAAAGAATTTTAAGAATATCTTTACATCATTATTCAATTAAAATTTCAAAATGAAAAAAGCATACTAATTGTTCCTATTAACGATTTTTGTTACTTACACTTATGCTCAAGAAAAATCTTCTAATGATAAAAAAACAATTACAGAAATTATTTTTAATGAAGGTAATTTTTTAGAGGGAAACTATGAATACCTCAGTGTTAAAACAAGATACAACAATACATTCAGCGGTTCAGGGTTTCAGATTGCATACTCCAGAAAAGTATACAAAAGATTTCACTTAGGATTATCTTGGGGTAAAATTTATGCCAAAACAGATGACAATTATGAGGATTTGTTTTGGCTAGATAGCGAAACCGAAATTAAGAAATGGGAAATAGGTGTTGCCTATTTAATTATTAATCAAAAGAGATTTAAAGTTTTTGGTGAAGTAAATTATTTAGGTATGTTTTATGACGGTTTGATAGAAAGTATAACAGATCTAGAAGGGAACGCTGATTATATAGTTACCGGCAAATCGTCAGATGAGACTTTTCAACTGCAGGTACAAGGAAATATTGCCTTGTATAAAAATTTATTTCTTACAGCAAAAATAGGATATGGGTTTGGTTATAACCAATACAAAAGTATTTCTTTAAAAACAGGCTTAGGGTATCAGTTTTAAGTCTAATCCTGGCAAAATAATTTATTAATCCTTTTAAAAAGCCTCTAAGATTTAAGAATCTTAGAGGCTTTAAATTTTAAATAAAGTTGTGCTTATTGATCTTTTTCCTTTTTATGATCGTCTTTAACAGCTTCATCGCGGTATCGGCAACAAGCGTGTACGCTATTATACGCCTCGTCGCTCGCTTTTAAATCGTTTACATCATGACCCACGGCCAAAATATTTTGTTTTACCTCACCTAAATCTGCTTTCTTAGCATTATAAATCAGTTTTAACTCGTGGGTTTCAACATTCCAAATGGCGCTTTTCACTCCCTTAGTTTTAATACTTGCCTTTTCAATACGTTCTTTACACATACCGCAAACGCCATCTACAACAAGGCTTGCTCTGGCGTTTTTACTTTGGGCAAAGGCCATACTTACGGCAAAAAATAAAAGTACACTTACTATTTTTTTCATTTTAATTTTAGTTTTAATTATTAGTTCAATTTATAACGAAGTCCCATATAATACATACTACCAAAGATAGGACCATATACAATAGTAGTATCAAAATTAGACCCAAACGGGTTATCGGCTGCTAAAATAGGTCGGTTTTGCCTAACGTTGGTTATGTTTTCTCCTCCTAAATATACTTCAAACTTTGGCGAAAACACTCTCGTAACCTGTGCATTTACCGTATTTACTTCTGGCGAAAATTCGGGTAATTGATAGGCTTGCGGATTAGAATCGGTTTGAGGAAAGCGTTGTTTCCCTAACCAATTATAAGTAACATCAAACTTCCAAGTACTATTATTTTTAATAGGCGTTTCGTAAGATAGATTAGCAAAAAACCTATGTTGTGCCGTAAGAGGCTTCAATTTTTCACCACTTAAATACTTGGTTTTTATATCATAATATTTATAAGCAAAACGCGTATGTAAACCTTTTGTAATATTATAATTAGCCTCTACTTGAAAGCTGTTGGCATAGCTTTCATTCTTTAAATTATAGAACTGAATCTGCGTAGGCGATTCCCAATCGATAACCAACTGATTTTCAAAATCTGTACGGTAAAAATCTACGGTAATATCTGCCTTATTGCCCCATAAATTAAATCCTTGTAAAAAAGAAACTCCATAATTCCAAGCAATCTCAGCATCTAAGCCGTAAGCCCCTTCTGAATTGGAAGGATAGATTTTTATACTTCTAGCGGTAGCGAACAAATTTTGATTTTCTGCAAAAATATTGGCCAAACGCTTTCCTCTACCAATTGATGCCCTAAAAGCCGATTTACCCCAAGGGGAATAACGCATATGCAACCTAGGAGTCAAGAAAAAGCCCATACGGTTATGCTGATCTGCCCGTAAGCCTAGAGTTAAATTTAGCTTTTCTAGGTTGTCAAAATTATATTCAAAGAAAGCGCCTACCGCATTATCTGTTCGCGTATAACTTTTGTTTTCTACAAGTTCTTCGTAATCATCATAAGTAAAACTAACACCCGTTTTTATTTTGTGCCTAGAATCACTAATAATACTATTATACATAAAATTAGTAAATATGCTATTCTGCGTTATATCATACCTACGTAATCCAAAATACGACTCTTGGTTATGGTGACTAACCGAAAATTGCGCCCCCATATTCTGCCAAGGTAAATCTGGGTTAACATAACCGAATTTACTTGAGAAATCATAACGTTGGGTTTTTATTTCGCTTCCCAAAACTTGATTGCCTAGTTTATGTTGCTCTGGATCAAAATTTACTTGTCCCGCCTGTTTTTCATCGGTTAGCGCCCTAATATTAAAAAAGCCAACCAAGCCTTTTTCTGTGTCGGTATACTGCCAACGGTTCATCACATTAACTTGATGATATAAAGGCATATCTAAAAAACCATCATGATTTACATCGTGTTTTTCTTGGTGTATATTTCCGTGCACGTAAAGGCCGGTACTCCATTTTTTGCTCACGGGAGTATTGAAATGGGAATTCAACTCAAATCTTTGATTAGTGGCTCCATAAAGATTTAAGAAAAACCGATCATCTTTGGTGGTTTTCTGTAACTCAACATTTATTTGCCCTGCCATACTTTCATAACCATTAACTACACTTCCTGCACCTTTAGTAATTTGAATACTCTCTACCCAAGTACCAGGAGTAAAAGTGAGTCCATAGGCTTGTGAAGCTCCGCGTACTGTAGGTATATTTTCTGTAGCAATAAGTATGTATGGGCTGGTTAATCCCAGCATTTTAATTTGGCGAGTACCCGAGATAGCATCGGCAAAATTGACATCTATAGAGGGATTTGTCTCAAAACTTTCAGACAAATTACAGCAAGCAGCCTTCAATAATTCATCGCTGCTTACGTTAATTACATTTTGAGCATCTAAAAACGATCTAGAAGTTGCTTGTTTTTTAGAGACAATCTTAATTTCATCTAAATTGCTTTTAGGTGCTAAGTCTATCTTTAAAGGAATTTTAGCATCCCTAACCGCAACGGTATCGGTTGTAAAACCAATATAACTCACCACCAATTGTTGAGATTCGCTTTTATAAGGTAAGTCAAATTTTCCGTCAAAGTCTGTTACGGTTCCTACTTGGGTGCCTAGCCAATACACATTAGCGCCGGGCAAAGGCATATTTTTTTCTCCGCGCTCATAAACAACGCCGCTTATTTTTTCTTGTGCACCCGCACAAATACCTAAAAATAGCATAAAAAGGCAGGATATTCTTTTCATTGTAATTGCTTTTAATTTTTAATTGATGTTCGGTAAAAAACATAAAAACTGCCTTCTGTGAAATCTACTAGGGCAGTCTAATTAAAAATAAAAGTCTAAATGAGCCATTGCTCATTACGCAAATAAAGCGGAGTATTACAGAATGGAGGTGTTTTGCTCCAAACTAATAAATGGAGTCTTTGCTCCTGTATTAAGCTTAAAGCGGAATTGATAGAAGTAAAAGATAAAATAGATGCCTTTGGCACTTGAATATCCCAATCTGATTGATCTTGCTTAAGTTGCTTTTGACCAGAAAAAACTTCGATAGAATCTTGGCAACAAGAATTTTCAAAATTAATTTGCTCTTCTGGGTCGGGCTCTGGACAGCAAGATTGGGTATCTAATCTAAAACTAAAATCAACTAATATCTCTGCACAAAAATGCTTTTCTACTGCAAAAGAAGTGGTAGACAGCAGTAGTACAAAAGCTATAAAAAAAGCTTGAAATTTTATGACAGCATTTTTAAACATAGCACAAAGCTATAAAAAATAAGTAACTTGCACCAATATGAATTTGACCAAACTAAAAGACAAAGTCAACCCCGTTATAATTTAATGAATAACGGATTTATAAAGTCAGACTACTTTCTCAATATCATCCTTTACAATAATCCGCTTAAAGCGGAAGTAAATAATTGCATTAACTAGAATAAATTAAAAAATTATGTTTTATATTTGCCGCTTGATAGAAAATCTATCTATGCATAATAATCATTGAAATAATATTGGAATGTATTTAAGTAAAGAAGCAAAACAAGAATTATTTGAGAAGTATGGTAGCGGAAAGAATGATACCGGATCTACCGAAGGACAAATCGCATTATTCACTAAGCGAATTGCACACATCTCAAAACATTTAAAAGGAAACCAAAAAGATTTTAACTCTGAGCGCGCTCTTGTGTCTTTAGTGGGTAAAAGAAGACGTCTTTTAGACTACCTAATGAAGAAAGACATTATGAGGTATCGTGAAATCGTAAAAGATTTAGGACTTAGAAAATAATTTTAAGGGGGCGTTTTGCCCCTTTTTTTTTACCTTGGTGTAAGAAAATAAAGAAAAAGCTACAGTAATAGTTTTTCATTGGTCATTACAACTACACACAACACACACAACCCAGGCCGTCCTGGATCCCGACGGAGACCATTGTTAACTTAGAAATAAAAAGTATGATTCCAAAAACATTTAAAGAGGTTATCGATTTAGGAGATGGAAGAGAAATCTCTATCGAGACCGGAAAATTAGCAAAACAGGCCCACGGTTCTGTTGTTGTGAAATCAGGAAATTCTATGCTGCTGTGTACCGTAGTCTCTAACTACAAACAAAGCGACGTTGATTTTTTACCTTTAACGGTAGATTATAGAGAGAAATTTGCGGCTGCCGGAAGATATCCTGGCGGTTTCTTTAAAAGAGAAGCACGACCAAGTGATGGCGAAGTGCTTACTATGCGTATTGTAGATCGCGTTTTAAGACCACTTTTCCCTAAAGATTACCACGCAGAAACGCAGGTTATGATTCAACTTATGTCTCATGACGATGATGTGATGCCAGATGCTATGGCTGGTTTGGCTGCCTCTGCGGCTATTCAGTTATCAGACATACCATTTGAGTGTGCCATTTCTGAAGTTCGTGTAGGTCGTGTAAATGGTGAGTTTATCATCAACCCCACGCTTAGCCAATTAGCTGAATCGGATATCGATATGATGATTGGTGCTTCTGCCGATTCTGTTATGATGGTTGAAGGAGAAATGAAAGAAATTTCTGAAGAAGAAATGACCGAAGCCATCAAATTTGCTCACGAAGCAATTAAAAAGCAATGTGAGGCGCAAATAAAACTGGCCGAAGCTTTTGGTAAAAAAGAAACCAGAACTTATGAAGGTGAAAGAGAAGATGAAGCCTTAGCTAAACGAATTCACGATTTGGCTTATGATAAAGTTTATGAAGTAGCCAAAGCGGGTTCTTCTAAAGCAGAACGCAGTGCAGCTTTCGCGGAAATTAAAGAAGAAATTACCGCTAGTTTTTCTGAAGAAGAGCAAGAGGAGTATGGCGATTTAATAAGCAAGTACTACAGCAAAGCCGAAAAAGCAGCAGTAAGAGATTTAACTTTAAATGAAGGTTTACGTTTAGACGGACGTAAAACAGATGAGATTAGACCAATTTGGTGTGAGGTTGATTACTTACCTTCTGTTCACGGTTCTTCGATTTTTACTCGAGGTGAAACCCAAGCGCTTGCAACGGTGACCCTTGGTACTTCGCGCGAAGCAAACCAAATAGATATGCCTAGTTTTGAAGGCGAAGAGACCTTTTACTTACATTACAATTTTCCTCCATTCTCAACTGGTGAGGCAAGACCTATTCGAGGTACCTCACGAAGAGAAATAGGACATGGAAATTTAGCTCAGCGCGCCCTTAAAGGAATGATTCCAGATAATTGCCCTTACACCGTTCGTGTAGTTTCAGAAATCTTAGAATCTAATGGTTCTTCTTCAATGGCGACCGTTTGCGCAGGAACTATGGCAATTATGGATGCTGGGGTTCAGCTTAAAAAGCCGGTTTCAGGTATTGCAATGGGACTTATTAGCGATGCCGATAGTGGTAAATATGCAGTGCTATCAGATATTTTAGGTGATGAAGATCATTTAGGTGATATGGACTTTAAAGTAACTGGTACAGCTGAGGGTATAACCGCTTGCCAAATGGATATCAAAGTAAAGGGTTTAAGTTATGAAATCTTAATTAAAGCGCTTCAACAAGCCAGAGCAGGTCGATTACATATCTTAGAAAAAATTACAGACACTATAGACCAGCCAAACGAAACGGTTAAAGCACATGCTCCTAAAATGATTACCCGTAGAATTCCTAATGAATATATCGGTAGTCTTATTGGTCCGGGTGGTAAAGTAATTCAAGAATTACAAAAAGAAACCAACACTACTATTGTAATTAATGAAGATCCTGTTACCGAAGAAGGTATTGTAGAAATACTGGGTACAGACCAAGAAGGAATCGATAAAGTTCTAGCTAAAATAGATGCTATTACTTTTAAGCCTGAGAAAGGAAGCGTTTATGAAGTAAAAGTAATTAAGCTTTTAGATTTTGGAGCTGTGGTAGAATATACCGAAGCACCAGGAAATGAGGTTTTATTACATATCTCTGAATTGGCTTGGGAAAGAACAAACAATGTTACCGATGTGGTAAATCTTGGCGATGTAATAGACGTAAAATATTTTGGTTTTGATCCTAAAACCAGAAAAGAAAAAGTTTCTCGCAAGGCACTTCTTCCTCGACCACCAAGAGAGCAGAAAAACAAAGAATAAAAAATTATTATTTTAGAATTTTAAGCCTTCCCCGTTCGGGAAGGCTTTTTTATATACTGCCAAATTATCACCTCTCGGCAAATGTGTCAGTCTCCTAACGCCAAACAAACCGGTTAACTCACCTCGATTCGTTAAAATTATACAGAATTCTTAAACAATACTTAAATATTTGTTTTTAAGTTAAAAAAAGTTATTATTTATGAAGTTTTATTGCTAATACCAACTATCGTATGGTAGTTGCAGCTAATAAGACAACAATAAATTATTAACTTAAAAATAAGGAATGAAATTATTAGTAATTGGTGGCGGTAACATGGGTTTAACCTATTCTGAAGGTATGGCTAAGTCTGCTTTAATGAATGGAAAAAAAGTTAGAATTTTTGATACCGATCCAAAAAAAATTACGAAATTAAAAGAAGAAAATTTATTTGCTGTTTATGACAATTTAGAGGAGGTGCTTCCCAGCGCCGATTTGGTTTTTATCGCAGTTAAGCCTTACCACTGCGAAGAACTTTTTGAGCAAATGAAACCTCTAATCAATCCGCAACAAATTTTTGTATCATTGATGGCCGGGGTTACCATCGAAACCATAATGCAAGGTTTAAATACGCAAAAAGTGGTACGCACTATGCCTAATCTTCCCGCTCAAGTAGGCAAGGGAGTTACTTCCTACACAGAAAGCGATGCGGTTACACGCGTTGAATTGCTAACCGTTCGTAACTTATTAGATACAACCGGCGCATCTATTCACGTTGATACAGAAAATTTTATAGACGCTTCAACCGGTATATCAGGTAGCGGTCCTGCTTATGTATTTTATTTTATGGAATCAATGCTCGAAGCAGCAAAAAAAATGGGCTTTTCAGATTACGACTCCAAGATTTTAGTAAGCAATACTTTTGAAGGAGCGGTAGAATTATTCAATCAATCTGACTTATCTCCTAAGTCTTGGATGGATCGTGTAGCTTCAAAAGGGGGAACCACAAGAGCCGCCCTAGACTCCATGGAAGATAACAATGTAAATGAACTTATTAAAGAAGCGGCTTACGCAGCCTTTAATCGTGCTGTTGAATTAGGAGAAAAGAAGAACAAGTAATGACAGAAACAAAAGACATCAAACGAGTAGTAGTAAAAGTAGGAACCAATGTAATGACCAATAAAGATAACCGCATCTTAGGTCCGGTTTTAAAAGAAATCGTTCGTCAAATTGCGGTACTTTATGAACGCGATGTCATGGTTATATTAGTATCTTCTGGATCGGCTATAGCAGGAAAAGAAGTACTTAGTCAATGCAGTATAGAAGACGCTTCTACCAGAAGACAAGTGTATTCGGCTGTCGGGCAACCGCGTATGATGAGACACTATTATAGTTTATTTCACGATTACGGGATGCGCTGCGCCCAAGTTTTAGCTACTAAACGCGATTTCGCACCAGGAAGACATAGAGAAAATATGATCAATTGCTATGAAGGTTTACTATCGCAAGGGGTTATTCCTATTGCCAATGAAGATGATGCGGTTTCTCTTACCATGTCTATGTTTTCAGATAATGACGAGCTAGCCAGCCTAGTGGCTGAGTTGGTAAACGCCGACCGTTTGATTATTTTAACCGATACAGATGGACTTTATACTGGGCATCCAGACGACGATGACTCTGAAAGACTTAAACAAGTGACCCCCGACCAAGATGTTGAAAAATATGTTCAAGCCTCTGAAAAAGGTGAAGGAGAAGGCAGAGGCGGAATGGAAAGTAAATTAAAAATAGCTAAGCAAACCGCACTTAAAGATATACCTACCTATATCGCAAAAGGTAAAATACCTAATGTTATTGTAGATATAGTAGAAGGGAAAAATGTAGGTACAGAGTTTATTGTTAATGACTAAAAGATTAAATGAAGTAAGAATTAAAACAAAGCTTATGCAATTATTAGAAACAGATAAAAAAAATAACGTATTAGATTCAATGATGCGAATCATTGATCAACGAAGAAAAGAAATTATAGCGGCCAACCAAAAAGATCTTGATGCATTTTCTAAAGATGATCAAGCGCTTTACGACCGATTAGTGGTAGACAAAGCAAAGGTTGACGATATGATTAGAGCTATCAAAGAGGTAAAAGTACAGGAAGATCCTGTTGGGAATAACATTGCCGAAAAAAAATTAGATAGCGGTTTAGAAATCATCAATAAAACTGCTCCATTTGGGACCATTATGATTATTTATGAATCTAGACCCGATGTTACCATTGAAGCAGCCGTATTAGCTTTTAAAGCCAATAATAAAATTTTACTTAAGGGAGGTAAAGAAGCTAAACACTCTAATTTAGTTTTAGAATCTTGCTGGCATGAGGCTTTAGCCGAAAATGATTTAAGCAATGATTGGATACGTCTAATGCAAATGGATAGACACGAAACAAGAGATTTCCTGAAAAACCCAACTGAACCATTAGACTTGATTGTACCGAGAGGTGGAGAGCGTTTGATTAATTTTGTAAAAGAAAATGCGACTTGTGCAGTACTGATTAGTGGTAGAGGTAATAATTTTCTATACGTATCGCCAAAAGCTGATTGGGATAAAGCCAAAAAAGTTATCATCAATGCCAAAACCGATAAAATTTCGGGATGCAATGCTTTAGATAAGGTGCTGTTAGATAAAAATATTGAGAACTACGAAGAAAAGGTAGCTGATTTGTATAGCAGCTTAAAAGAAGTAAATGTAGCGGTCTGGGCAGATGAATCAATCCACGCTTTATGCCCAGAAACAAAATTACTAACCGATGAAGAGGCTTGGTACGAAGAGTTCCTAGCGATGAAAATTTTGGTAGCTGAAGTTTCAAGTATGTCAGAGGCTATTCAGAAAATAAATAAATATTCAGGTGGGCATTCAACTGCCATTATTACTGAAGACAAAACCGAAGCTTTAACTTTTATGGAGCAAATTGACAGTGCTGCGGTTTATCACAATGCCTCTACTCGATTTACAGATGGAGGTCAAATGGGAGTTGGTGCAGAACTAGCTATTAGCACAGACAAACTACATCATCGTGGGCCATTAGGTCTTAAGCAATTGGTCACCAATAAATATTATGTATTTGGCGATGGCCACATAAGGGTTTAATTAAAATAACCCAGAACAAAAAAGCCTTAAAATCAATTAAATGAGTTTAAGGCTTTTTTTTATGTGCACTCAAAATAAAAAAGTATTACTTTTGTAACCTTTTTCAAAAAGGCACGTATAACCTAATACAACCATTAATTTAACTGGGAGCATTTTAAATGAGACAACTTAAAATTACAAAGCAGGTAACCAATAGAGAAACCGCATCTTTAGACAAATACTTGCAAGAAATTGGTAAGGTAGATTTGATTACCGCAGAAGAAGAAGTAGAGTTAGCACAACGTATTAAGGCAGGTGATAACCGAGCTTTAGAGAAATTAACCAACGCTAACCTTCGTTTTGTGGTATCGGTAGCGAAGCAGTACCAGAACCAAGGACTTACCCTTCCCGATTTAATCAACGAAGGAAATTTAGGATTGATTAAAGCCGCAAAACGATTTGACGAAACACGTGGTTTTAAATTTATCTCTTATGCCGTTTGGTGGATTAGACAATCTATACTTCAAGCTTTAGCTGAGCAGTCTAGAATTGTACGTCTACCCTTAAACAAAATTGGCTCAATCAATAAAATAAACAAGACCTTTGCCTTTCTAGAGCAAGCCAATGAACGTCCTCCTAGTGCCGAAGAAATTGCTAAGGAATTAGACATGACAGTAAATGACGTTAAAGAGTCGTTGAAAAATTCAGGTAGACACGTTAGCATGGATGCACCTTTGATAGATGGTGAAGATTCTAATTTATATGATGTGTTGAAATTTGGTGAGTCTCCAAATCCCGATAAAGATTTGATGCATGACTCTCTAAGAACCGAAATAGAGCGAGCGCTTGAAACTTTGACTCCTAGAGAAGCCGATGTTTTAAGACTGTACTTTGGCTTAGGCGACCAACAACCTATGACCTTAGAAGAAATAGGAGAAACTTTTGATTTGACCCGTGAACGTGTGCGTCAAATTAAAGAAAAAGCTATCCGCCGACTTAAACATACCTCAAAAAGCAAAATACTAAAGACCTATTTAGGTTAAATAAAAAAACCGCCAATTGGCGGTTTTTTTTTATTCAGTTGACTCTTCATCTTCCCCATAAAGCAGCTCTATAAAATCTTCCTTGGCCAAATCACCAAAATAGTTTTTAAGGTTTACACCAGCTAAAGCCTCTTTTATATCAGGCAGTGTATAACGAACACCTAAAAGCTTATGCTCCAATTCATCTACCGGATCTTTACTAAAAAAGTCTCCATATATCTTAATAGCCGCTATATGACCTTTTTCCACAAAAATACGGAGATCAATAATTCCTACCGGAAATTTTTTCTCACGTTGGATATTAAATTTAGGCGACTTCCCGTAATTCCAGTCCCATTGGTCATATTTTTCCTTTTTTAGTTGGTGTACTCCGGCCCACTCCTCATCGGTAAGCTGATAAATACTAAAATCTTCTTTCTCTATAAACAGACCGTCTATAATTTTTTGCTTAAAGTCTTCAATACGCATAGGTTCTGGTAAAAACTCAGTGATGTTGGCCACTCTACTACGCACTGATTTATGTCCTTTAGACTGAATTTTACTCATTTTAACCTGAAGTGCTTTAGCTACTTCATTTAAATTGGTATCAAATAATAAGGTGCCGTGACTAAACATCCGCTTGACGCTAGAAAACTGAGCATTACCCGAAATCTTTTTCCCTTTGGCCAACAAGTCGTTTCTACCTTCCATTTTTGCAGGAACCCCTATCTCATTCAATATGTTCACAATAGGTTGTGTGAAATTCTTAAAGTTGTTCAATCGTTTCACATCATAATCGGTAATAAAGCTAAAGTTCAGATTCCCGTGGTCGTGATAAACCGCTCCCCCACCAGATATTCTTCTTACCACATGTATGCCTTTTTCTTCAATATAACTCGTATTTATTTCTTCTAAGGTATTTTGATTCCGTCCAATAATTATTGATGGCTCATTAATATAAAATAAAATGAAATCTTCACCCTGTTTAGAATTTCGAAGCATATATTCTTCTAAAGCAAGATTAAGGTAAGGATTTGTATTTCCTAAATTGTCTATTAAAATCATTTTGGTGTGGTATTTTCAAAAACTAAAAATAATAATAAAAGCCCGGTAAGAAAAGAATAAGCATTTATTTTCAACCAATTCTAGTCTCTAATGCCTATTTTTGCAAAAAATCAACAACACAACAAAAAATGAATGCAACAAAAATTGCTCCCTCAATTTTAGCAGCCGATTTTGCCAATTTACAGCGCGATATCGAAATGGTAAATAAAAGTCAGGCCGACTGGTTTCATATTGACATTATGGACGGCGTATTTGTACCCAATATCAGTTTTGGCATGCCTGTTTTAAAAGCCATAAGTAAACACGCTAAAAAAACTATAGATGTGCATTTGATGATTGTAGAGCCAGACCGTTACATTCAAACCTTTGCCGATTTAGGTGCAGATAATTTAACGGTACACTTTGAAGCCTGCACGCATCTACACCGCACTTTGCAAGCCATTAAAGCTGCAGGGATGAAAGCCGGGGTAGCCTTAAATCCGCACACGAATATACAACTACTTGAGGATGTGATTCAAGATATCGATTTAGTGTGTGTGATGAGTGTAAACCCGGGATTTGGCGGTCAAGCATTTATCGAAAATACCTATACAAAAGTGAGGGCATTAAAAGAGCTTATTATTTCGAAAAAAGCCAATACCTTAATTGAAATTGACGGTGGGGTTACAGACAAAAATGCCAAAGCACTAGTTGAAGCTGGTGCTGATGTATTGGTTGCTGGTAGCTTTGTATTTAAAAGCAAGCAGCCAATTGAAACCATAGCTAACTTAAAAGAAATTACCCAAAAATAATGATTTTAGATTGTCTGATAATTGGTGCAGGCCCTATCGGATTGGCTTGCGGCCTTGAAGCCCAAAAGAACAATTTATCCTATATTATTCTAGACAAGGGTACTTTGGTAAACTCCCTTTATCATTACCCCGCCAATATGACTTTTTTCTCGACATCAGAAAAATTAGAGATAGGCGGCATTCCTTTTATCAGCAATAATCCTAAACCCACTAAGCAAGAAGCATTAGAGTATTACCGCCGAATTACTACTGCTAACAATTTGGCGGTAAACCTTTTTGAAGCTGTATTAGAGGTAAAACAATCTAATGAATCTAATCTTCCTACTGCATACGAAATAAAGACCAACAAAGCTACGTATAAAGCCAAAAATATAATTGTAGCCACTGGCTTTTATGATATACCGAATAAATTAAATGTACCAGGTGAAGATTTACCAAAAGTAAATCATTATTACAATGACCCTCATTATTACGCACAACAGCATGTTGCAATAATAGGAGCGAGTAATTCTGCAGTAGATGCCGCACTCGAGATTTACCGAAAAGGCGGAAAAGTAAGCATGATTATCCGTGGTGAAAAAATTGGAGAACGAGTAAAATATTGGGTGAAACCCGACATTGAGAACCGCATAAAAGAAGGTAGTATTAAAGCCTACTTTAACGCAGAGGTTACTCGTATTCTAAAAGAGGAAATAGAATTGCGTACACCTACCTCAACTATAAGCCTTCCAAACGACTTTGTACTAGCGCTTACTGGTTACCAACCTAATTTTAATTTCCTCAAAGACTTAGGAATTGATTGGGCCGACAAAACAAAAAAGATACCCTTTTACGATGAACGCACGATGGAAACCAACCAAAAAGGAATTTATTTGGCCGGTGTTATTTGTGGCGGTTTAGAAACACATAAGTGGTTTATTGAAAACTCCAGGGTACACGCCACCCTAATTATTCAAGACATTGTAAAAAAACAAGATTAACTACAAGGTTGATTAACAGTTTATTAACACAACAAACGATTTAGGTTTAATATCTTTACAAGACTAACAACCAAATCAACCTATTATGAAACCTTTTAACACCGCAGCGTGCAAAATGCTGGGCATGTTCTTAGCATGTAGCATTTGCCTTCCCGTCTTGTATTCCTGCTCAGACGACGACAGCATCACTCCCAACAGTATGGGAAAATTAGAAGTACAACTCACTTCAGATGTTAACAATTTTAGCAACAAAACATCAAATCCTAATACCATTGAAATAGATCAGTTCTGGGTAAACTTATCGGATATTGAAATAAAACTAGCCGATTATGATGACATCAAAGAGAATGATGGTTACTACGATGCCAGTATGAACCCTAAACTTCAAGGTCCGTTTTTAGCCAACTTAATCAATCCTAGACCTGTAAATTTAGTTGATATTACTATACCTAATGGGTTATACGAAGAAATAGTGTTTTCTTTTGATTCACATCAAAACCCCGAAAATGAAATGTATCAAAAAAGCATTCAAATAACAGGAAAAATAAAGGGCAAACCATTCATTTTTTGGCACGATTGCAGCAATGATATTCGGCTTAAATATGGTGCAAATAAAGAGTTTATAACCATTGAAGAAAATCAAGTAAAGCTTCTCGTAAACTTTGATAGCTACCTCGCTTTTAATTCAAATTTCATAAACTTTGATGATATTAAAGATGGCGATGGCGATGGTATATTTTCTATTTCACCCCTAGACAATGATGGTAATAATTTGATTGCCGAGCGAATTAAACTGATTCTTTTACAACATGTAAGTTTAAAGTTAAATTAGTTTTTTTCAACTAAAGGCGGCAAAATTCTGTATACTTAATAATATATTTTATACAAAGCTCATACTAACTAACCCATAAGCGCTCTGTATCAATTGTTTCAACTTTTTTTTGCCGCTTTTTTAATGAATCATTCGGTAATTAAGCATTTCCCTGGTTTTTATATATAAATCGGGGAATTCTTGTTTTAAACGCTGCGGCGATTCAATAAAATGCTCAACCAAAACCGCAATAAACTCAAATTCATTGGTAAATGCATAGTTTCTAAAAAACTTTGAGTGCAGCACATAATTTCTATAAGAGTCTTTCTTAAGCTTGTTTATAATCTCTTTACTGGCATCTATAAAAATATCTCCACTAATACTAGACTCTTTATAACTATTAATTTGGATGACATGGATAAATTCATGAATCCCCAGATTAACATTATCGCTGCGATGTTCAAAACCCAGAAGAAAGTCTTTCCAACTTAAAACCATAGTTTTTAAAAGCGGATTAAACTCCCCCTTGTGATCCTGTTTCGTGATTGTTGAGCGATAGATTTCTGGATAAATCAAAATTTTTTGCAAGATAGGTAACTTATAGCGACGCATCCCAAAAGTAAGCATGACAGCAGTGGCCGCCACATACAATTCTACTTCTGGAGTGACCACAAACCCTGAACGACCTTCAAAAGTTTTATGCTTTAAAAAACCACTTACCCTGTGATCAAAAAAAAGTTGCTTTCGCGGATTTAATTGACGATAAAACGAAAAACGTTTGCTAATAAATTGTTTTTGGTCTTGAGTAAGTTTGCGCAAAGGCCAATAAAAATGGATAAATAAGGGTTTATTGGTACGAGTGGCATAAATATATTCTATTGTCGAAAAAATCTTACCCAATAAAAATAGCACAAAGAATATTAAGAGAGCCCCCAGTACAATGACTAAAAAGTAAATATTTATTTTTTCTTCTTCCAAACTAATTTTTTTTCGAATATAGAATATTTTTAGAGCACTATTCCATTTCATAATTTGGTTTTTTTAAATTTTTACGTTATCATGGGCTAATACCTATAAACTATGAAAGACTTTATTATTGTAGGCGCTGCTCAGGCAGGTCTAGCAATGGCGTATTACCTACAACAAAACAATCAATCTTTTTTAATGGTTGATAAAGAAAGTGAAATAGGAGCTTCTTGGTTAAATAGATGGGACTCATTAAAGCTTTTTACACCAACTGAGTTCAATCATTTACCCGGCTTAGATTTTCCTGCCCCAAAGGGCCATTACCCCAATAAATATGAAGTCGCTGAGTATTTTAAAACCTACGCCAATCATTTCAATTTCCCTATTGAGTTAAACACCTTAATTCAAAAAATTTATAAAAAAGACGAGATTTTTCATCTAAAGCATAAAAATGGAGTTTACCAAGCCAAGAACGTTATCATTGCCACAGGACCTTTTCACATTCCTTATACACCTCCCTGTGCCAAAAAAATAGCGGACGAAATCTGTCAAATGCATAGTAATTATTATCAAAACCCAAAGCAATTAAAAGCAGGCAACGCTCTAGTAGTAGGTGATGGCGATAGCGGTTTTCAAATACTTGATGAAGTCTCAAAACAAAACCAACATACCGTTTATTTTTCAGGAGAAACCAATATTAAAAGTTTACCCCAAGAAATTTTAGGCAAAACGCTTTGGTGGTGGTTTACAAAGACAGGTTTTTTATCATTTAGCAAAAATAGTTTTATTGGAAAAAGAATAAGTAATAACCGCCAGCCTGTTATTGGCACCAACGTAAAAGAGATACTAAATAGAGAAAATGTTATACCCGTAGGTAGAACGACCGATGCAGATGGTAAACGCATCGAAACCGAATTAAAGACCTTAGAAGATGTTAAAAATATCGTTTGGGCAACTGGTTATCGACCGAATTTTGAATGGATTGAAGGCTTAGAGCTTACTCACGAAGGTTATCCCAAGCATCACAGAGGAGTGAGCACAATGAAAGGCTTATACTTTATAGGCCTTCCGTGGCTGCATACTCGAGGCTCTGCAACTTTAGGTGGCATAAAAAAAGATGCAGCCTACTTGGTGAAAAAAATACAGAAAAAGCAATAGTTGGTTTAATAAAAAAAGGTAACTGCGATTGCAGCCACCTTTTTCTTTTTAGAAAGCCTTAGCCTAATTGTTTAAAATTTCTTTAGCGCGGCTAATGCTTTTTAAAACATGATCCCGCATGGCTTCCACAGCCGGCTTTTCGCTTATTAAGCTATCCGTACGTTGCTTTAATTCTTTTGCATCAAGATTTTCGATTTGGTTAACATCTGGAAATTTGGAAGAAAAATCCTGCATCCAAGTCATCATATGCTTATGTGCCGCCTGTAAATCTTTTTGAGCTTTTATATAATTTTCTGATTCTGATGTACTATCAATTTTTTCTTCTAATTGCTTAAGCAGGGTGTTTATTTCTCCCATCTTAGGCATGGCTACATCGTGAGCATCAAATACTTCTTGTAGTACCTCATCGTGTTTTTCTTTAAGCGCCTTACGCTCATTGCTACAGCCTATAACAAATAAAGCTATAAGTGGCAAAATAAGTAAATTTTTCATGCTGAAGTTTTATTCAAATATACTTATTCTCTTTTAATATTGCGGTTAATAAAATCTAGAATATCTTGCAAAACTATAGGAGCAATAGTCTGCTCAATCTGCCCATATTCCGCCGGTAATCCCGTTTTAGCTTTCTGAAATAAATGATTTAAATCGGGATAATTCTTCACGACAACATTTGCTGAACCTCCTTTGCTGTTTGCGTTTTGTATGGCTTGCAAATTGTCTTTAGCGTTGACCTGTAAATCTAGCGCACCATTTAAAGCCAATATTGGCACTTCTATTTTACTCCAGTAAAGAGCCGGATTAGTTTTAATTAAACTTCGAATACCCGGACTCAAAAACTGCTGTTTTAATTCATTTCGCTTTTGAGCGGAATTTATTTCTTCCTCATTAAAAAAATCATTTACAGCCTGATTTAAAGCTTCTTCATCGCTTATGCTCTTTATTAAATCAAACATTTTTTGATTGAATTCTAATCTTGGTTGTACTTGTTCCTCAGTAAAACCAAGTGCCAAACTTAATTCTTTATTTTGGGTAATAAGCAGTTCATCTAAAGGTACTCCGGGCCCCGCCAAACTAACGATAAAGTCAACATTCGAATTACCACTAGCAAGCATAGCAGCAACCAATCCGCCTTCACTATGACCAACTAAACCGATCTCTTTTACCTGATCATGGTTTTTTAAAAATGAAAGTGCCGAAGCCGCATCAATTACCAAATCGTTTAAACTGGCTTGACTAAAATCTCCCGTAGATTCTCCCACCCCACGATCATCGTAGCGCAAAACAGCAATACCGTTTCTAGTCAAAAAATCGGCTATTACTAAAAATGGCTTATGCCCCATTAAGCTTTCATCCCGATCTTGAGGGCCACTACCACTTAATAAGATAACTGCTGGAAATTCTCCTTTAGAACTAGGCAGGGTTAAGCTACCAGCCAAACGTACACCTCCTTCTTTATTTTTAAAACTTACCTCTTTTACTATGTAAGGAAAAGGTTCTCGTGGTTCTTGAGGCCGTAATTGGGCAGGCTTTGTTCTAGTTAAGTTTAAAGTTGTGCTAAATCCGCCCTGAGCGAACGTACCAAACAGAGTATCCTTTTTAATTTCTGCACTATAACGCAATGCCAACTGTGGCGCTTCTAGATGTAATCTATCACCTTCAATTCGCGTAACCTCAACCGGTATTCCCTTAGCGTTTTGGTCAGGGCTATCCATCGTAGTGGTAAAACCTTGTTCATTTTTATTGATATGAAAACTTAAATTTAAACGTTGACCTCCCGCCTGCAACACTCCATACCAGGAGCCTTCAAACTCTTGTGCAATCATAGTCGCTGAAGATGCAATCAACAAGATTAGGGTAAAATAATATTTCATTAGTATGATTTTTAAATAAGATGTTCTATAAAAGTAATATTACCTGAACAAACAAATGCTATTCATAGAGATTTATTTATATATACCCTTTACTGGGTATTTTTAAAAAAAGGAAAATGCATAATTTTGACACGCTAATTAACCAATTATAACCGCCGTAATAGTTGTTTAATTTTTATTAAACCAGTTTTAAATTAGGGTAACTACTAAATTTTCGAGTTTGCGGCGGTTTCTAATACTATTGGACTCTATCTATAATAACACAAAATTCGGCTTCTAAACCATTTGCAGTCAAATCAAATCGCATTTCATCTCCTACCGTGTTACCAGTTCGCTGGCAAATTACATTTACATTATATACATTCCCATTTAAACTAAGCGTTCCAGTTCCTGTTGCATTTAACCCCACAGTAGTGGTTAAAAAGTAAAAACTACCAGGTTGAGAGGTTTTATAAATCTCAACTTCTGGCCCGTTCGATGAGGAGATAAAAAAATCGGTGTATAAATCGGCTTCTGGAATAAGGATGCTTGTGTTGTTATTTGTGTCTAAATAAGAAAAACCTAGGTAAGAGCATTGATTTTGGTTTGGTGCGTTACCGTCGTCATTATCGCAGGCTACCGAAGCAACAACTATCATAAGGCAAAACAATTTATTTAGCACCTTCATAAATTATAATATTTAACTTAAAGTTAAAAAATAAACACAAAAAATATGTGAATATTTACATAATTCACTACATCAGATTAACGGATTTTAAATTAAATGAATCTAATAATTATGTTTTCTCATAAAATTATAGTTGAACTAGAGATGTTAAATGATTTCATCTAGAATTTATGTACTTAAAAGTTAAGTCTAATCTGGTAGTTTTTACACTTTAGGAATAAAATTGATGACAAAAAATGTTTATAACCTTTAAAAAAGAGCTCTTTATAAGTTTATATCAAATGCTTAGATAAAGTTGATCTCAATAACTAATAGAAATTCTGCATGCGCGTTATGAGGAAGTTTAAGAAAATTTAAAAGGGCGACACAACGGGCGACACAAGAAAAAAATAACCCCTTGAAAAACAAGAGGTTATGGACTAAAAAATTGACCCCGGCAGATTGACTGCGTCTTCCTGACAAAGCTCCGCTTTGAAAATAAAAAAGCCTCACTTTCAGTTTCAAGCAAGCTTGGTAGAAAGTAAGGCTTTTTTATTTATTCGTGACCCCGGCAGGATTCAAACCTGCAACCCTCAGAGCCGAAATCTGATGCGCTATTCAGTTGCGCCACGGGGCCTAATAGCTATTTAAGCAGCGCAAAAATACCTAATATAGTATACTTATGCTAATTTTTTTCTAACAATTGCCGAAATGGTTTTACCATCGGCTTTTCCCATCATTTTTTGGCTGGCTATACCCATTACTTTACCCATATCTTGCATTCCAGACGCTCCTACTTCTGCAATTATAGCTTGCACTTCGGCTTCAATCTCGGGTTCAGTAAGCTGTTTGGGTAAAAATTGAGTAATAACCTCAGCTTCGGCTAGTTCTGGCTCTGCCAAATCTTCACGTTGTTGACTTTGGTAAATTTCTGCGCTATCTCTACGTTGCTTCACTAATTTTTGCACTATCTGGATTTCTTGCTCTTCAGTCAAATCCGTCGCATTAGCCTCTGTCTTAGCTAAAATCAATGCATTTTTTATAGCACGCAGTGCTCCTAAGGCCATTTGATCTTTCGATTTCATGGCCTCTTTCATTTTTATCATTACTTGTTTTTCTAAACTCATAAATTTTGTATTTAATCTACATTATCGTGTAAAAACGAGTTATTTGTTCTAAAATTCAAATCATCCTTTGAAGAACCATTTACACTGGTTCGAGATAGTTTTGTATCACCTGTGGTTTCTCCTTCTTCTAAATCGAGACCGGCTCGCTTATATGCTGGCATTCGTTCAATTTCTTCTATAGATGAATTATTCCTAAACTTATAGTTAAACTCCTTCATGCGCTTACGTCTCTCTGCCGCTCGTGCAATAAGATCTTGCGATATTGGGTTTTCTAAAGGATCGATTTCTTCTGTATCTTTTGGCTCTTCTACCGGATTATTTTTATTCTCAAAAGAAGCGGCCTCAACCTTACTTATAGGTTCAGAAACAGGCTGTTTAACTTCAATTTGAGTCTGTTGTCTATAATCTTCCTCTGGAGCTCTATTTTCTTGGAACTGTTTTTCCTCCTCCATATAGTCATCTAAACTATAGCGTTTTACTCCTCCTGTTACATTGGGTTTTGGCGCAGATGGTGTTTGCTTTTCGTGCGGCTCTTCCTCAAGCCTGTGAATAATTTTAGATGATGTAGGTTCTACTTCTGTAGGTGTTTTTGCAGTCTCCTCCGAAATAGATGAAGGAGCAGGTTTTGAAGCTATAGGATTAATAGGGAAATCAAATGTAAAATTTACCTGTTCTTTCTCCTTATCTTCTTCAACCTGTCTTTTCTCTTCTACTGGCTCTTGTTCTTTGGTTGTATTCTTAGTTGCATCAACAAAAACAAAATCATCTGTATTCGCTTCCGCGGAAGCTTGCACTTCTTGTTCTTGCGCATTAGTAGACTCTTGTGGTTCTTCAAGCTGCTCTTGCTCAAATAGCGTGTGCACTACTCTCTCTTCCTGCTCTTCTTTAGGCAAAGGCTCATCTATGGCAGATGATCGCGCTTGAAATCGCTTTTCGCTTAAATCTTGAACTACCTTCTGCTCATCTTCTAAGGTGTGAATGATCTTCTTGGCCTCTGTATTAACAATTACATTTTGTTGTTCTACATCAAAACCAGTAGCAATTATGGTTACCGATATAGATTCATCAAGGTTAGAGTCTTCCCCTACACCCATAATGATATTCGCACTATGCCCTGCTTCATTTTGAATATGATCATTGATCTCTCCAATTTCATCGATAGTAATTTCTTGGGAGCCCGAAACAATAAGCAGCAACACGTTTTTGGCGCCCGTAATTTTATTATCATTTAATAAAGGTGAATCTAGTGCTTTAATGATCGCTTCTTGAGCTCTATTGCTACCTGAGGCGGTTGAAGACCCCATAATGGCCGTACCGCTATTACTCAATACCGTTTTAGCATCACGTAAATCTATATTTTGTTGGTAGTGATGTGTAATTACTTCTGCAATACCTCGTGAGGCAGTAGCTAAAACTTCATCGGCCTTAGAGAATCCGGCTTTAAAGCCTAAATTACCATAAACCTCACGAAGTTTATTATTATTAATAACAATAAGCGAGTCTACTTGTTTTCTTAATTTTTCTACCCCTTGTTGAGCTTGATCATTTCTTGTTTTACCTTCAAACTGAAATGGAATAGTTACAATACCTACGGTAAGAATTCCCATCTCTTTAGCCTGTTGAGCAATGATTGGTGCGGCTCCAGTTCCGGTACCTCCACCCATACCTGCGGTAATGAATACCATTTTTGTATTGGTATTAAGCATGCTCTTAAGGTCTTCAAAACTCTCTAAAGCGGCCTGCTCTCCAATCTCTGGATTAGCACCTGCTCCTAACCCCTCGGTTAGGTTTACTCCTAATTGTAACTTAATAGGAACCGGACTATTTTCTAGGGCCTGCGCATCGGTGTTGCACACAACAAAATCTACTCCTTTTATTCCTTGTTCAAACATATGATTAATGGCGTTTGAACCGCCGCCACCAACGCCAATCACTTTGATCACGTTAGATTGATTTTTGGGTAAATCAAATGAAATGTCGAATTCTGTGCTGCTCATAATTCTATATTTTGGGTGTTATGCTTCGCTTATTTACTTTATTCTACTTTATCTAAAAAATCTTTTAAGGTGTCAAACCATTTTTCGAAAATGCTCTTGCGGGCCACATTACTGGCTTTCACCTCTTGCTCTTGTTCTTCTTGATGGGTTTGCTCTAGTTGTTCGCCTTCAATTTGCTCTTCCTTTACTGAATCATTCTCAATATTACCAGTGTCTTCACTATTAACACTTTTAACACCTTGATGATTCTCGGCGTGTTTACGGCGAAGTTCGGCTTCTAATCGCTCTTGTTTTTCTTGCTGTTTACGCTCTAGACTGTTTAAAACTAGACCTACAGCCGTGGCGTACATAGGACTGGTGGTTTCTTTATTGCTATCGCCTGCAAGGTGCTCGTTGGGGTACCCTATACGGGTATCCATACCGGTTACATATTCAACCAATTGCTTTAAGTGCTTTAATTGTGCGCCTCCACCGGTAATAACTATACCTGCAATAAGTTTTTTCTTTTGTTCTTCGTGACCGTAATTTTTTATCTCTAAATAAATCTGTTCAATGATTTCAACCGCCCGGTAATGAATGATTTTCGATAAATTTTTTAAAGATATTTCTTTGGGTTCTCTTCCGCGTAAGCCAGGAATAGATACAATTTCATTTTCTTTATTTTCTCCAGGCCAAGCTGAACCAAATTTCACCTTAAGGAGCTCTGCTTGCTTTTCAATAATGCTGCACCCCTCTTTAATATCTTCGGTAATTACATTTCCTCCAAATGGGATTACTGCCGTGTGGCGTATGATACCATCTTTAAAAATAGCCAAATCAGAAGTTCCTCCTCCTATATCAACCAATGCAACACCGGCTTCTTTCTCTTCTTGACTTAATACCGCTTTGGCGGATGCTAATGGCTCTAAGGTAACTCCCTCTAGTTCTAATCCAGAGCTTTTTATACAACGACCTATGTTTCTGATAGATGAGATCTGACCTACCACCACATGAAAATTGGCCTCCAATCTACCGCCGTACATACCGATTGGCTCAGTTATTTCGCCTTGACCGTCTATTTTATATTCCTGGGGCAAAACATGAATAATCTCCTCGCCTGGTAACATAACTAATTTATGTACCTGGTTACACAAGGTTTCTATATCTTGAGCACCAATTACTTCTTCAGCATTCTCACGGGTAATATAATCGCTATGTTGTAAACTTCTGATGTGTTGACCAGCAATACCCACTACCACATCTTTCACTTCAATTCCGGCATCGGCAACTGCTTGTTCTACGGCATGTTGTATAGATTGTATGGTTTGGGTTATATTATTAACCACGCCACGATGCACTCCTAAGCTTTTAGATTTACCAACACCCAAAACTTCGGTTTTACCGTATTCATTATACCGACCAATCATAGCTACAATTTTGGTTGTACCTATGTCTAGCCCTACTGCGATTTCTTGATCATTTACTTCCATAACCAGTTTCTATACCTTTTTGGTAGCAACTACTTGCTGTTTGTAATTTAATTTTATACTCTCGTACTGCTCCAACTTTTTATCTATAAATGCGGTTTTATAAAACGCCTTAAATTTTCTTAATTTCTCTGCTAGCGCTGTACTATCCCCTAAGATAGTTTCAAAATCATAACCACGCACATAAAATCGAATCTCTTTTTTTTGATCTACTTCTATTGAAACAACCTGATGTTTTAAAAAACTATCTTGATTAATTTCTTTCAATAAACCCCGCACATAACCTAAATCTTGTTGCCCAGAATACTTCACCATTGGCACTCTAGCCGTATGGTTTTTTGATAATGGCATCTTATTAGCATCTTCATCGATATAAAATGATGCATTAGCATACACTCTAGCCAATGGTTTTTTTTGTTGCACCTCAACGTTAACACCCCCACTTACAGTTAGATACACCTCTGCGTTTTTAACCAATGGATGTTCGTCTATACGTTTTTCTAAAACTTTCAAATCTAAACTATCTTTAGGTATTTTATCAATAGATTTTTCATTTTGTAAAACAATTTTTTCTATCTCTTTGGCGCTGATAAACTTTTCGCTATCCTTAACAAAAACTACCTGCAATAGATCGAATTTTCTAGCATGGTTACGCTGCTGTGTAAATCCGTACAGAAACACAATCAAACTCAATAATGCAAAGCCTTTTATGTAATTCCAATTAATTTTCACGTTTTAACGCTTTTTTAATTTTTTCGGCTTCTAGCCCTATATCTCCTGCTCCTAATAATATAACCACCTCGGCATCCGACTGAAGCACTTCCGAAACTAAATCGGTTTTTTGAATGCATTTTTTTTGCACATTTTCTATACCCGAAAGTAGCATCTCACTATTTACTCCAGGGATGGCTTGCTCGCGTGCAGGGTAAATTGGCAATAACAATACTTCATCAAAAGCTGCCAAACTTTCCTGAAATTCTGTGGCAAAGTCTTGTGTTCTAGAATATAAATGCGGCTGAAAAACAGCTAAACATCGCTTATTAGGGTACATCTCGCTCATCGCCTGATGCATCGCTTTAATTTCTTGAGGATGGTGCGCGTAATCCTCTATTAATACACGGGGTTTATGGCAATGAATGCTAAACCTCCTTTTAATTCCTTTAAAGCTTCTTAGTGCTGATGCCATATGCTTAGGTGCTACCCCAAAATGCAGAGCCATGGCCATTGCTAGTGCTGCATTTAATAAATTATGCCTACCTGGCAAAGCAAATTCAAGATCCTGTAAAACTCCATTGGGTGTTTTAAAATCAAAAATATACTTGCCCTCACGCACAGTATACTGAAGAATTTGATAAACACAAGTAGCCGAAAACCCTACCGGCTGCCCTGGTATTGCTAATCCTTCTATTTTAAAACAATTTTCGGGCTGCTCTATCTTTGAGATAAATGCACGGTAGCTAACTTCTAAAGACTCTTTATTTTTATAAATATCGAGATGATCGGCATCTAAACTTGTAATGCCAGCGATACTCGGACTTAGATGCATGAATGAGCGATCAAATTCATCGGCTTCAACCACAATTGCCTCGTTGCCCTCGTTTAAATAATTGGTATTGTAATTTTCGGTAATACCACCTAAAAAGGCCGTCAAACGTACCTCTGCTACTTTAAGAATATGTGCTAAAATACTAGTAGTAGTGGTTTTACCATGTGTACCAGCAACAGCCAACGTAGGGTGATTTTTTGTAATCTCCCCTAAGAGTTGAGCTCGTTTTAGTATGGGAAATTGGTTGGTCTGGGCATAAGACAATATTATGTTAGTTTTAGCCACGGCTGGGGTAAATACCACTAATGTTTTGGCTTTACTTAAGCCTTGCAACAGACTTAAGCCAGCCTCTTCGTGGTAAACTACTTGAGCACCTTCATGCTCTAACTCTTGAGTAAGTTGGGTACGAGTACTATCATAACCATAAACCTTATATTTACCACCGGCATAATAACGTGCCAGGGCGCTCATCCCTATACCGCCGATACCTAAAAAATAAAGGTTTTCTATGTTACGAAAGTTCACCATACTTTTCTTGTATTAATTGTTCAATTTCATCTACTATTTGTGCGGCCGCATGAGGTTTTGCTAACTGCTTAAAATTAAAACTCAATTCGCGTTGTTTGTGTTCATCTTGCACCAATTCAGAAAGAACTTCTTGAAATTTAGTCTCTAAATCTTTCTCTTTGATATATAATGCAGCTTTTTGTTGTACCACAGCTTCGGCATTTTTGGTTTGATGATCTTCTGCTACATTAGGAGAAGGTATAAATAGCGTTGGTTTTCCTACCACACTTAATTCACTAACAGCACCTGCACCTGCGCGAGAAACAATGAAATCTGCTGCAGCATAAGCCATACTCATTTCTTCTATAAAAGGCACTACCCGCACGCTTTGGCTAGTTAAATGCTTATATTGCTCAAAATATAATTTACCGGTTTGCCAAACTACCTGTAAACCTAATTGTGCAAACCATTCTACATTTTTAGCGATTTCTTGGTTGATACGTTTTGAGCCTAAACTACCACCCAAAACAAGAAGTACTGGCTGTTGTTGATTTAAACCCAGTTTAACTAAAGCTTCAGATTTTGAAGCACTTCCACTAGTAATCTCTTTACGGATTGGGTTTCCAGTATAAATTATCTTTGATGCGGGAAAATACCGCTGCATATCAGGGTAAGCCACACAAATTTTATCTACAGATTTACCCAGCCACTTATTGGTAATCCCAGCGTAAGAGTTTTGCTCTTGTATCAAACTAGGTATTTGCATCATACTGGCCATTTTTAATAAAGGTCCGCTTGCAAATCCTCCCGTACCAACGGCAACGTGCGGCTTAAAAGTTTTTATAATTTTTCTAGAAGCCGATAAACTACTTAATAATTTAAATGGAAAACTTAGGTTGTCTAAACTCAGCTTACGCTGGATACCGCTAATCCATAATCCTTTAATTGCGTAACCTGCTTGTGGCACTTTTTGCATTTCCATTTTATCCTTGGCGCCTACAAATAAAAATTCAGCTTCTGGATAACGAACCTGAAGCTCATTCGCTATGGCTATAGCGGGATAAATATGCCCGCCTGTTCCTCCTCCTGACAATATGATTCGTAACGGCTTCATAGGGTTTCGCTTAGTATTTCCAATGGATTCTCTTCCTGATTATATCCCGATTTTACATCGTCTTGTTGATTTTGTATATCGGTTTTATTTCTTAACGATTCGCGTTTTGCACACACACTTTGTACCATTCCTAAAGCCACACAAGTCATCCATATAGAAGACCCACCACTACTAACTAAAGGTAGGGTTTGCCCCGTTACCGGAAATAACTCGGTAGCCACTCCCATATTAATCAGAGCTTGAAAAACAATAGGTAATCCAACGCCAATTATCAATAGTTTACCAAATATACTGGGGGCTTTTATAGCTACAACCACCAGTCTAAATAATATGAGTAAATAAGCAAATAGCACTAGAAATCCGCCTACGAGCCCCATTTCTTCAACAATTATCGCATAAATAAAGTCTGATGAAGACTGCGGCAAGAAATTACGCTGTACACTTTTACCTACACCTACCCCAAAAACACCTCCTCTAGCGATGGCTATTTTAGCCTTTTCAACTTGATAAATTTCTTTGTCATCTGCACTGGCAAAATTTTCAACCCTACTAATCCAAGTATCTACTCGGTTAGGAAACAAACCCGGAAAGGCTTTTGCGGATAACATAAAAACACTTAAAACAATTATGCCAGCTAATAATATAATTCCAACATATTTCAACGGATAACCTCCAACCACAACCAGCATGAGTACCATCGCAAATAAAATTGCAGTTGTACTAAAATTGGCTGGTAAAATAAGTACCAAAACAGCTCCTACTGGTAGCCATAAATGAATCATACTCGATTTAAAAGTGATCTCTTTATCGGCTATTTTAGATAAATAACGCGCTACAAATACCATTAATATTACTGCCGCAGCTGTAGATGTTTGAAAGGTTTTATTGATTAAAGGAATTTTGATCCATCTACTAGCATTTGCTCCATCAATTGTGGTTCCTTGAAAGAGCGTATAAACCAATAAAATAATAACCAAAGGCAAAGCCAGGACGCACAAGCCTTTAAAGTAATTGTATGGTATTTTACTCACCGCAAATATCAAGAAAAAACCAATAAGTAAGTGGGCAAGATGATTCAACAAAAAGCTTAAGGTGTTACCATTACCATAAATATAGGCCAAATTACTACTTGCACTATATACGGGAATAAAAGAAAACAACCCCAATAACACTACAACAGCCCATATAAGCTTATCCCCTTTTAAAAGGTGAAAGAAATGAAATTGCTTTATGTTATTCTTTTTAGCGCTCACTATTATTTTAATTTTAACACTGCTTCTTTAAACTGATTCCCTCGGTCTTCATAATTTTTAAAAAGATCAAAACTAGCACAAGCAGGCGATAACAAAACCGTATCGCCAGGTTTGGCTATATCATAGGCAAGGCTTACAGCCTCTTGCATCTTTTGAGTTTCAACTATGGTATCTACACAATTGTTAAACGAGTTTATTAACTTTTGGTTATCTACCCCCAAACAAATAATTGCTTTTACCTTTTCATTAACTAGTGCGAGCAATTCTGAATAATCGTTACCTTTATCTACGCCTCCTACTATCCATATCGTATCGGCTTTAACACTGTCTAATGCATAATAGGTGGCATTGATGTTAGTTGCCTTAGAATCGTTGATATAACTTACTTTGTTTTTATTAACCACTCGTTCTAACCTATGTTCTACTCCATGAAAACGCTGTAAACTTTCTTTAATCGTTTGTTTTCTAATTTTTAAAAGTTGTGCCACTGCAGAGGCAGCCATCGCATTTTTTGTATTGTGAATTCCTTTTAATGCAATATCATCTTGAGCCATAGTAAAATGTGATTCGTTTATTTTTATATGGAGTTCATCGTCTTTTAAATAAGCGCCATTACCCGATAATTCTTTAGAACTTAAGGGGATTTTTATAGATTTGATTTCGTGTTGAGATAACCATTTATTAATCACTGGGTCATCGGCATCATAAATAAAATAATCCTGTTGTGTTTGATTTTTTACAATGCGAAACTTAGCTGCGATATAAGATTCAAATTGATTGTGATAGCGGTCGAGATGATCGGGAGTTATATTGGTTAAAACGGCTATATGAGGCTTAAAAGTCTCTATTCCGTCAAGCTGAAAGCTACTCAATTCTAACACATAACAATTATTACTTTTACGGGCTACATTCTTGGCAAAACTATCGCCAATATTCCCAGCAAGAACAGCATCTATCCCAGCATTTTGTAAAATATAATGAATCCAAGAAGTAACCGTGGTTTTACCGTTGCTTCCGGTTATACCGATGAGCATAGCGTGTGTATGCAAACTAGCAAACTCAATTTCTGAAATAACCTTAATTCTAGCTTCTCTTAGTTGTACCACCACTGGAGCATCCTCAGGAATCCCTGGACTTTTCATCACCAGATCGGCTTTAAGCAAGCGTTCTATACTGTGCTGATCTTCTTCGAATGCAATATCTTCTTGTTGTAAAACTTGTTTATAGCGCATTTCAATAGTCTGCAAACTAGATACAAAAACTTCATACCCCTCTTTTTTCCCTAAAAGAGCAGCTCCCATTCCGCTTTCTCCAGCACCCAATATAACGAGTCTCTTTTGCATTATCTTATCTTTAAGGTTACAATTGTTAAAATGGCTAAAAATATACCTACTACCCAAAAACGAACTACAATTTTACTTTCGTGGATTCCTTTCTTTTGATAGTGGTGATGCAGGGGTGACATTAAGAAAATTCGTTTCCCCACTCCTGTTTTCTTCTTGGTGTATTTAAACCAAGCTACTTGTAATACTACCGAGAGATTTTCAATAAGAAAAATACCGCATAAAAGAGGTATTAATAGTTCTTTACGCGTGGCGATGGCCAAAACGGCTATAACGCCTCCAATGGTTAAACTGCCGGTATCACCCATAAAAACCTGAGCGGGATAAGTATTATACCATAAAAAACCAACCAATGCTCCTGCAAAAGCAGTTATAAAAATGGTCATTTCACCCGATCTAGGAATATTCATGACATCCAGATATTCTGAGAAAATAACGTTACCCGATACCCAAGCAAAAATCCCCAATGTAAGAACAATAATGGCCGAAGAACCTGCTGCTAGTCCGTCTATTCCATCAGTTAAATTGGCTCCGTTCGAAACAGCGGTAACAATAAAAATCACAATAGGAATAAAAATCAGCCATGCATATTTTTTGTAACTCGGATTAATCCAACTAATCAAGCTCGAGTAGTCAAACTCATTATCTTTTACAAATGGAATTGTTGTAGTAGTGCTTTTCACCTCTTGTATTTGAGGTTGACCCTCCTGGGCTTCAGTGGTTTGCACAGATTTTGTTTCTGATAAAACACTAGACCTAACCGTTATATCGGGATGTAGGTACATGGTAGCCCCAATTATAATACCTAAACCAACTTGCCCAATCACCTTAAACTTGCCCTGCAAGCCTTCTTTATTTTGTTTAAATGTTTTGATATAATCATCTAGAAAACCTATTGCTCCCATCCAAAGGGTGGCCACAATCAAAAGGATTACATAAATGTTGTCTAATTTTGCAAATAAAAGCACTGGTATAAGAGTAGCTAAGATAATGATGAGTCCTCCCATAGTAGGAGTTCCTGCTTTTTCGGCCTGACCCTCAAGTCCTAATTCACGTACTCTTTCACCCACTTGTTTTCTTAATAAGTACTTGATAATCCTCTTACCGAAGATAGTTGAAATCAATAAAGAAAATAAAATAGCCAAGCTAGCCCTAAACGAAAGGAATTGATAAAGCTGTTCGCCAGGGAAATCGAAATGCTGTTCTAGATATGCAAATAAATAATATAGCATGGTTATTTCTTTAATTGTATTAAAAATTCTTGTACGACTTTTAAATCGTCAAAATCGGTTCTTACACCATTTATTTCTTGATAGGTTTCATGACCCTTTCCGGCAATTAAAATAATGTCTCCATCTTGTGCCAACGCACAAGCAGTTTTAATCGCTTCTTTTCTTTGAGTAATGGCTAAGCATTTGCTTATATATTGCGGCTCTACTCCAGCCTGCATTTCTGCAATAATAGTATCAGGATCTTCGGTTCTGGGGTTGTCACTCGTAAAAATAACCCGATTGCTACTAGCCGTAGCGACTTGAGCCATCACGGGGCGTTTGGTTTTGTCGCGATCTCCCCCGCAACCTACCACAGTTATTAAGTTTTCATTCTTACTGCGTATAGAATTAATGGTTTGTAGCACATTCTTAAGTGCATCGGGGGTGTGGGCATAATCTACTATTGCGGTAACTTTTTGTTTTGGCGATACCACATATTGAAATCTCCCGTTAACAGCCTTTAGTTTACTGATTTGTTTTAGATTCTCAAGAACAGGTAAGTCTAATAAATCTGCTGCAGCAAAAATGGCCGCTATATTATACGCATTGAAAGCCCCGATTAAGGTGGTCCATACTTCTTGATTATTCAATTTAAGCAATAAGCCAGTAAATTCATTTTCTAATATTTGAACCTTATAATCGGCAAGTGTTTTAAGGGCATAGGTATACTTTTTTGCTGGCGTATTTTGCAACATAAATAAGCCATTCTTATCGTCTATATTAGTAATAGCGAAAGCACTTTTATCTAATTCATCAAAGAATTGCTTTTTAACATCTCTATACTCAGCAAAAGTCTTGTGATAGTCTAAATGGTCGTGTGATAAATTGGTAAATATACCTCCTGCAAAATGCAAACCTGCCGTACGGTGTTGAGCTATTCCGTGTGAGCTTACCTCCATAAAACAATATTCCACTCCCGCATCAACCATAGCGGCCAAATGCTTGTTTATGGTAATAGAATCTGGGGTAGTCAACTTTGTTGAATACTCCTCTTCATCAACCATAATTTTGATGGTTGAGATAAGTCCTACAGCATAACCGGCATTTTTAAACATTTGGTACAACAAACTGGATACTGTTGTTTTACCATTGGTACCCGTCACTCCAATTAGCTTCAATTTCTTTGAGGGCGAATCATAAAAATTATTAGCAATTATGGCTAATGCCTTTTTGGTATCGGCTACTTGAATATAGGTAACCCCTCCTTGAATCTGCTCGGGAAAAACCTCACAAACCACTGCAATTGCGCCTTGGTTAACCGCTTTTTCGATAAACTTATGCCCGTCGACTGCGGTGCCCTTTATGGCCACAAAAACATCATTAAGCTCTACCTTACGGCTATCAAAGTGCAAGTTAGTAATGGCTATTTGGGTATTGCCTTTTGTGCCCTCAATGGGTACACCATATAATATGTCTCTTAGGGTAATCAACTTGTTAATAAATAAATGGTTTGATTGGGTTTAACATCAGTATAAGCCTCTAACGACTGTTTTTTCACTTCACCAGTACCTTTCAAAACTACACGAAGTCCTAAATTTTCTAATAAAGCCACAGCATCCATTGCTGGCATACCAATAACTTTAGGCACTTTAGTTTTAAATTTTTGTGCCGTCGTATAATATTGCTCAAATTCTTGTTTTACTTTTTTGTTTTCTACTTCAAGCGATTCAAATTCTTTAGTGATAGGCGTATCGGTATGAATCGCATGTGCGATTTCTTTGAAAACAGGAGCCGCAACGGTACTTCCATAATAGCCTAATTTTCTATTGGGTTTTGTAATAACAACAATGCAAGAGTACTTAGGTTGTTCTGCGGGGAAATAACCCACAAAAGAAGCGATATATTCTTTCTCCTTTTGATTTACACCATAGTTCGTTAAACAAGTACCGGTTTTACCGGCCATTGAAAACTCTTTACTATAAATATTGGTTGCAGTACCATTTTTCACCGTATTCTCCATTAATTTTTTCACTTTAGCAGCGGTCTCTTTCGAACAAATGGTGTTCCTCACTTCAGGTTGTTGGTAATGCGCCACCAATCGGTCTTTATCTTTTACTTGCTTAATCAAACGTGGTTTCACCATTAAACCATCGTTAGCAATGGCATTATAAAAGCTAAGTGTTTGCAAGGGGGTTATAGTTACTCCATAACCAAAAGACATCCAGGGGAGTGTAGTACCGTACCAATTTGCGTCATCTGGATGCGGTATATGAGGTTTTCCTTCTCCCTTAATATCAAGACCAATACGATCATTCAAGCCCATATAACTTAAACGATTAACCAATTTTTCTGGATTATGCTGATAGCCTTGAGTTATAAACTTTGAAAAAACAGTGTTAGAAGAAACCTCAAAAGCTCGGGCCACCGAAATCTTTCCGTAACCTCCAAAACGAGAATCCCGCACCGCACGATCATAGTATAAAACCTTTCCGCCATCGGTATCAAACACGTCACTGGTATCTACCACCTTATCTTCAAGTGCTGCCACTAAAGTCATTAGCTTATATGTAGAGCCAGGTTCCTGCGCTTCCCATACGGCATAATTACGTTTTTCATAATAAGTCCCTAGACTGGTTCGTGCTAAATTGGCCATGGCTTTAATCTCGCCTGTTTTGGTCTCCATAACCACCACTGTTCCGTGGTGCGCTTCATACTTTTCTAACTGACGCAACAGAGCGTGATGCGCCACGTCTTGCATATTGATATCTATGGTAGAGTAAACATCTAGACCATCTTGTGGTTCTAGTTCGTTTGCATCTCCAATAGGTTTCCATTGGCCTTTGGCTATTTTCTGTTTTAAACGTCTTCCGTTTTTCCCTTGCAAATACTCATTGTAAGCTCCCTCTAATCCGGCTTGACCTCTTCCTACGGTACGTTCGCCAATTTTACCTAACGGCAGTTCTCTAACCGTTCGCTGTTCGGCAATAAATCCGCCTTTAAAGGCCCCCAAATTAAACATAGGAAATTCCCGTAATTGAACATACTGGGTATAACTCACCCCGCGAGCTACTAAATAGTACCTGTTTTTGGTATTCCGAGCTTCTTTTAATTTATTGATATAATGGCTGGCAGGCCGATTGAATAATTTACCTAGAGCTTTAGCCAGCGGACGTAAATTTTTATTGAAATTTTCTTCGGATACAGTAACAGCGTCAAATCGGATATCATACTCGGGTACCGATGTTGCCAATAGATGACCGTTACTATCATAAAGATTACCCCGGTTAGCCGGAATTTCAAAATTCTTGAAAATGCGTTTTTCAGACAGGTCTCTGTATTTTTCTCCTTCTACTACCTGTATTTCAAAAAGCTTATACCCTACCCCTATAGCAAAAATAAGCATAAAGCTTGCTACAATTATAATTCGATTGGTAATTTGCTTTTCGTTAGTCATTCAGATAAACGATAATTTTTTTGGGCGGATTTTTTGCTGGACCCACCCCTGTATTTTTTAATTTCTCTTCTAAAGTAGACTTCATTTTTAAAGTCATTAAATTTTTCTTAGCCGCTATAGACTCACTCCTCAATTCGCGCACTTCATTATTCATTTTTGCAATTAGGTGCACTTTTCGCTCTGCACTATGCGAAGAAGCAATCATTATTAAAGCCAATAGCGTACAAAAGATAATAAACCACCAGTGTTTACTTGCCTCTTCACTTAAGAGAAACTTGCCTCGCAAAAAATCATACACCCGCTCTCTACTCATACCTCCTGCTATTTAACTTATAAACGCACGCCTATTCTAAGTTTTGCACTTCTTGCCCGATTGTTTTCTTGCACCTCTTGTGGGGTAGGCACTATTAATTTTCCTACCTTTTTAAACGGCACCTCAACACGCCCAAACATATCTTTCTCAGGCTCACCTTGAAACAAGCCATTTCTTATAAATCGCTTTACCAAACGATCTTCTAACGAATGATACGATATTAAACTAATGCGACCGCCTGGGTTTAACAATTCTGGCGTTTGCAATAAAAATTCTTTTAAAGCTTCAATTTCTTGATTTACCTCGATTCTAATAGCTTGATAAATTTGCGCTAAAATTTTAAACTCTTTTCCCCTAAACAATAAAGGGGTCAACAAATCATTTAACTGTTGCGAAGTAACTATAGGCGCTTCAGCCCTAGCCGCTACGATTGTTCTTGCAAGTTTAGGAGCATTTTTCAAATCGGCGTAAGCGTAAAACATGTCTCTCAACTGCTCTTCATCATACGTATTAATCACTTGATAAGCCGACAAACTATCATTCTGATTCATACGCATATCTAATCGCCCTTCAAAACGCGTAGAAAATCCGCGTTCAGCTTCATTAAATTGATGAGATGAAACTCCAAAATCACCAAGAATACCATCTACTTTTTTAACCCCATAAAAGCGTAAAAAACGCTTGATATACCTAAAATTCTCTGGTATTAAGGTAAAGCGACTATCCTCTAATGCATTAGCTTGCGCGTCTGCATCCTGATCAAAAGCAAAGAGCCTCCCTTGGTCGTTTAGCCGATTTAAAATTTCTCTTGAATGACCACCACCCCCAAAGGTTACATCTACATATGTACCGCTAGGGTCTATTGCCAAACCATCTACGGTTTGCTGCAACAATACGGGTTTATGATATTCATAATTGCTCATCTCGATCTCCCATTACTTCTTCGGCTAGACTTGCAAAATCATCTGCAGAATTGCCAATAACCTGTTCATACTTTTTCTTATCCCACAATTCAACGATAGTCATCTGCGATGAAAGCACTACTTCTTTTTGCAATTCTGCAAAATTAAATAAGTCTTTTGGCACCAATAAACGACCAGCAGCATCTACCTCTACAATCTTCACACCTGCTGTAAATCGTCTTATAAAATCGTTGTTCTTTTTCTTAAACCGATTCAGCTTATTTATCTTCAACATCATTTCTTTCCACTCACTCATCGGGTAAAGTTCTAAGCATTGATCAAATACAGAACGCTTTAAAACAAAGCCATCTTCTATTTCTGGCAACAACTGCTTTTTTAGCGCGGCAGGCAGCATTAGCCTACCCTTGGCGTCTATTTTACACTCGTATGTTCCGGTTAAATGAAGCATTAAATCGATTTGAATATTCAAATATATTGAATTTTTATCCACTTTTTACCACATTTCTCCACATTGTTAATAAGTTTTTGAAACTTAAAGCCTTAAGCCATAATTTACGGTATTTAAACGAGTGGGAAATTGTGGAGCATAAAGCCAAATTTTAAGGCTTATTTTGGATTTTGCATTTTAAAATTGCCACAATAAACAGTACCTTTAGCCTTAGGTTTCTTTTAAAAGTAGATTGTTTTTAACAATAATACCTATATTTGCTAACGCTAACAGCAAGACTAGTGCATGGAACAAGACATTAAAACCGAAGGCAAGTTTAAGTATATAGAATTAGGGGAAGGTACTCCCATCGTGATTTTACACGGCCTTATGGGCGGCTTAAGTAATTTTGACGGAGTAGCCAACTATTTCCCAAAACAGGGTTACAAAGTAGTAATTCCAGAATTACCACTTTACACTTTATCATTGCTTAAAACCAATATTAACTCATTTGCGAAGTACTTAAAAGATTTTATAGATCATAAAGGTTGGTCTGAAGTTATTCTGCTTGGAAACTCCCTTGGCGGCCACATTGGTTTATTAGCCACTAAAAAATTTCCCGAAAGGGTTAAAGCCCTGGTAATCACAGGAAGTTCAGGTTTATACGAGAGCGCTATGGGAGAAAGTTACCCCAGAAGAGGTGATTATGAGTTTATAAAGAAAAAAGCCGAGAATGTTTTTTATGACCCCAAAGTTGCCACAAAAGAAATTGTAGACGATGTATTCAATACCGTAAACGATAAAAATAAATTAATACGTACTCTAGCCATTGCAAAATCGGCTATACGTCACAATATGGCTAAAGATTTGCCTAAAATGAAAACGCCTACTTGCATCATTTGGGGAAAACAAGATAATGTTACACCGCCTGAAGTAGCGGTTGAGTTTAATGAATTGCTACCCAATTCTGATTTATTTTGGATAGACAAGTGCGGGCATGCGGCAATGATGGAGCATCCAGATGCCTTCAACACCATTTTACACGATTGGTTAAAAGCAAAATCGATATAATTTTTATGAAGATCACCTCTGCAGAATTTGTAATGAGCAATAGCCAGGTAAAAAAATGCCCGGCTAGCCAATTACCTGAATATGCTTTTATTGGGCGCAGTAATGTAGGGAAATCTTCTCTCATCAATATGCTTACCCAGCGTAAAAACTTGGCTAAAACATCGGGAAGACCTGGTAAAACGCAATTGATTAACCACTTTTTAATCAATAAAGCTTGGCATTTGGTAGATTTGCCTGGTTACGGATATGCTCGCGTTAGCAAAAAAGCTAAGAAAACCTTTCAAAAGTTTATTACCGATTATTTTAAAGAACGTAAGCAATTGGTTTCTGCCTTTGTTTTGGTTGATGCTAGACACGAGCCACAGCCTATTGATTTAGACTTTATGATTTGGTTAGGCGAACATCAAATTCCTTTTAGTATTGTGTTTACTAAGCTTGACAAATTAAAGCCCAATGCTATAGAAAAAAACATTGGGCACTATAAATCTGTATTACTGCAATACTGGGAAGAAATACCTCCGTATTTTCTCACTTCTTCATCAAAGAAAATGGGTGGCGAAGAATTGCTAAATTATATAGATGAGATTAATCAAAGTTTAACTGACTAAGCTACCTAATCCTTTTTAAGTTCAAGTTTTTCAGCAAAATAATCACAAAAATCTTTCATAGTTTCCATCATCTTTTCGTCATCTGTAGCACGATAAAAAGTATCGCTCATAGCTACTAGCGTTTGATGAAAAAACACCTTCATTTCATCTACCGGCATATCTTTAGTCCAAAGATCTATTCGCAGGGTTTCCTGCTTTTGACTGTCCCACAAAGAAAGCATCATAGCTTTAGATTGTGCATGACGCACGCCCCCGTCTTCTGCACTCCAATGTAAAGACTCTGGCACATTATTTTCATCTACCTCAACATGTATTTTTATTTCAGACTGTTTTGTACTCATTATTCTGGTTTTCTAGGTTTATAATTTGATTCTTGAAATAATTTTTGAGCCGGCAATTGCAGAAGCTGCTTTAAGCTAATGTCTGGATGCTTTTCGGCAAACTGCCGAACGATTTGCCAGCCGATATACTGCCCCAATTGAGGCGGACTTTCCTGGTCGAGCTGCAAGTAAAATTTACTAAAGGGTGCGATGTTAATGAAACGCTCTCGCAATTGCACATCGGTATCGTAGAGCAACTCTTTTTGTAAAAAATATTTCCAGATTTGCGCTTCATTGTTATGTGCCCACTGCATTTCATCTAAAGTATATCCTATACGGTAAGCCTCTTTAGTATGCGGTATCACCAAATCTTTAAGGTACAATTGCTTACCATAATACAACATCTGCTCTAAAAAAGTTCTCCCCTTAGGCTTAGGTACCAATTGGCGAGCATAGCTCCCAGCTATATCACTTAACAACATTTCTTTTTTAAAATTTTTCTTTATAAAAACCTGCAAACCATCATAAAAGAAATGATCTTCACCCAAATAAGTATCTAGAGCAATCAGCATTAAGCTATCACTAACCACTACCTTGTTTTTATAATCAACTTCTGAAGTAATGCCTACTACTCGCGGCGCTTCAAAACCAGGAAAATAATATTTAAAATGCTTAAACAGATGAGCAATATCTTCTGTCTCTTCATGCATATTCGGAAAAGCTTTCTTAACCTCGGCGTGCAATTCTTGGTTAATGGTATCGCGCATCATATTTACCCAAACTGAATCGTGAAAACGCTCTGGAAACAAAAACGGATATTTTCTCTTTAAGCGCGGTAAATCTTCTGGGGTTGCCTCACCAAAAGCCAAATCGAAGCGATCGATTTGCACCGAAATATCTATTTCCTCTATCGCCTGTTCTACCGCTGATTCCCGATTACAACTTACAAGCAGCAACACTACAATTAGCAAAAGATACCTGGATTTAATCATAAACAATAGGTTTATTTTTTCGCATTAAAAGCGATATAATTTTATTCCTAAATTTTTCGCCTTATTTTTGGGGCAAAGGTAGTTTAATTTCTCTAAAAACCCAGCGACTATGCAAACAGATAAGGTAGCTCAACACATTGTAAATTGGCTTAAAAATTATAGTACACAAGCAAAAACCAATGGCTTTGTTGTAGGTATTAGCGGCGGCATTGACTCTGCCGTAACTTCAACTTTATGTGCGCAAACAGGTTTGCGTACTTTATGTATTGAAATGCCAATACACCAAGCGGCTAGCCAAATGCACCGCGGGAAAGAACACATTCAAAACCTTAAAAGAGAATTTAGTAACGTTAGCTCGCTCGAAGTCGATTTAACCCCAAGTTTCGAAAGCCTTAAAAATAGTTTTCCTAGCACACCCGACACCGACCAACTCGCTTTAACTCTTGCCAATACAAGAGCTCGTTTGCGCATGACCACCTTATATTACTTCGCAGGTTTACACGGCTATCTCGTGGTGGGTACTGGGAACAAAATTGAAGATTTTGGTGTAGGCTTTTTTACCAAATATGGCGATGGCGGTGTAGACCTTAGTCCTATTGCCGATTTACTTAAAAGCGAAGTTTATGCGCTAGGAGAATACCTCAACGTGGCACCGAGTATTCTAAAAGCGGCACCTACCGACGGACTTTTTGGAGACAGCCGCACCGATGAAGATCAACTTGGTGCGAGTTATGACGAACTCGAATGGGCTATGGCATATACAGCCAACCCAACAGATCATAAGTTAACCCCAAGACAGGAAATCGTGTTAGGTATTTATACTCGATTAAATCGGGCCAATTTACATAAAATTAATCCTATACCGGTTTGTAACATTCCACCACATTTAAAGTAATTATTACCTATGCGTTTTTAAATCACCCGGTTTAATTTATCGGCAATCATCTTTTTTAAACCGTTATAATCGTTGATGTCTTCAAGGATATTGGCGTGATGGTTAGCCTTATTTTGCATCACTTCCTGCATTAACTCCTGCACTTTTTTCTGTACCAATAAATTGCGCAAATGCAATATGGTTTGCTCTACTTCTAGGGGCTCTAAATCTTGAATATCTCGCACAAAAATGTTTTGATCTTCCCAACGGCTAAGCAAGTTTTTCTCTTGGTTCATAACCAATGAACTTACCAATTGCGCGTGCTCTGGCTCTAGCTCTCTAATAAAAGCAGCAACATCTAGGCTTGTGGTTTGGTTGAGTGTATCGATTAACTTTTGATAAATCGCTTTAAATACGGGATGGGTAAACTCAATCTCATCTTCTTGCAGATCTAAATAAATTTTCTCGTACACTTTGCGGCTCACCTGTTCAGTTTTTAAAAACTCCTCTCCGTCTTCATCTTCTTCTAAATAGGTTTCTTTAAACTCACCTTCGGCTGCGCCATAATGCAGTAAAAGGTGAATGATATGCTTTTCTAGTTCGTGTTGTCTATTTACCTTGGTTTGTTGGGTTTGCTCTTTAACTACCTGCATAGCGCCCGAAGGAGCCGATGCCGACTGAGACTTTTGTTTGGCTTTTCTAGATTGACCCGCGGTTAACTGGGCTAACGAACTATACAAAACGTTCTCTGAAATATCCATGATGCGCGAACATTCTTGGAGGTATATCTCTTGCTGAATACGGTCGGGTATTTTTGCGATACTTTCTACCATATCGCGAATGGTAGCGGCTTTTTGAATGGGATCGTTAGCACTCTCTTTCATCAATAAGGAGGCCTTAAAACTTATAAAATCTTGGGCATTATTGTCTAAAAAGGCTTTAATATCTTCGGTAGGATGCTTTCGTGCAAAACTATCGGGGTCTTCTCCTTCTGGAAAAGTACAGACTTTAACATTTAGACCTTGCGCCAGAATGAGATCAATTCCGCGTAAAGCAGCTCGCATACCTGCTTCATCCCCGTCAAACAGAACAGTAATGTTCTTTGTTAGACGTAAAATCAACCGTATTTGTTGCTCGGTCAAAGCCGTACCCGAAGAAGAAACCACATTTTCTATACCCGCTTGATGCAATTGAATTACATCTGTATAGCCTTCTACCAAATAACAGCGATCTTCTTTTGCCATACTTTGCTTAGCGTAATGCAATCCGTAAAGGACTTGACTCTTATGATAAACCGGACTTTCAGGTGAATTGAGGTACTTGGCTGCTTTTTTATCGGTACGCAAAATACGTCCACCAAACCCTAGTGTTCGCCCAGACATCGATTGAATAGGAAACATCACCCGACCCTTAAATCGGTCAAACTGCTTGTTCTCCTTTACAATACTCAAACCGGTTTTCTCGAGCAATTCAAGTTTATAGCCTTTTTGAATGGCTTCTTGTGTGAAAGCATCCCAAACATCTGGCGAATAGCCTAAATGAAATTTCTTGATGGTATCTTGAGTGAAACCGCGTTCTTTGAAATAAGATAAGCCTATACTTTTACCCAACTGGGTTTCGTGCAGCATACGCTCAAAATAATCGCGGGCAAATTCATTGATTAAGAATAGGCTTTCACGTTCGTCGGCTTGTGCTTTTTCTTCATCGGTTTGCTGGGTTTCTTCAATCTCAATCCCATATTTTTTTGCCAAGTATTTTATGGCTTCGGGATAGTTAAAATGCTCATGCTCCATTAAAAAAGCCACTACATTACCTCCTTTACCACTACTAAAGTCTTTCCAGATTTGTTTTACTGGCGAAACCATAAAACTCGGGGTGCGTTCATCTGTAAACGGACTCAAGCCTTTAAAATTACTTCCCGATTTTTTTAATTGTACAAAATCGCCAATAACCTCTTCTACTCGAGCGGCATCAAAGACTTGATCGATGGTGGATTTTTTAATCATAAGCGATTGGATGTTTAGAAGCCAAGCGGGACAAAATTAAACAATATGAAACAAAAAAAAAGGAAACCCAAGGCTTCCTTTTTTACTTTACTTTTTCTGAAATAGTTAAAAACTAAAACGCAAACCTAAAGCTACTGCATTTTGATCTATGGCATTGTCTTTAAAAACCGTATTCAATTCATATTTAGCATATAAAGAAACAGAATCATAACCAATATAGGCACTTAATCCGTAAAGAAAGTTATTGGTATTATAGCTTTGGTTACGCTTTTCTTTTCTGTTTTTACCATTCTCCTCAAACTTTAGTTTTTGGATGGTATTCAAATTCAAGCCTACAAAACCTCCTATACCCATCTTAAATTTATCTGTGCTAGTGTAACAAGCAGTACCCTTGTCAAAATATTTATGGGCTTTCCCGAATTCTAAATGAATAGGAATAACCAAATTATCCATACGTAGTTTAGCTTTGTCTAATTCTACCGGAAACTCTTCTAAAACGGTTTGATCACCGTCTTCAACAAAATATTGATTGTCTTCTGGTTTTAATCCGTTAAACTGAAGTGAAGCTCCGTAACGCAAACGCAACCAAGCGTTTTTATCTAAAACGGTTTGCCACTCATAACCCAATTCAAAAAACCTACTCCCCGCAATCTTATACGGCGAGTCGTCTATTGAACCATCTATTAAAGCGTTACTCAAACCAAAGGCCATGGTAAAACCAGAAGTAGTACGCTTGAGAATAGCGTCTTTTTCATCGTATTGTTTATTGTCTTCTTTATCGTTATCTAGACCGATGCCCAAGGTAAGTTCTGTCGCCTTATAATCGTCGCTATTTCTATTGATCAAAGCAATTTGCTCGTCGATGATAAGCATCTTACTAGCGATGTTCTGAGCCGATTTTTGTGCAGCTGCCTCTTTGCGTCTTTGCGCCTCGGCCGCTGTAATTTTATTTTCGGCCTGCATTTGCTCAATGCGCTCAATTTGCTTTTTTAAATACGCCTTTTCTTCTTCTTGCACCCTGCTTTTTTGGGCGTTTAATTGCTCAAGTTTTTCCTTGGCTTCGGTTTTTATAATTACCTGAGCTTGGGTTAAGGTACCGCCTAACAAAGCGAATACGAGCATTAATACATGTAGTTGTTTTTTCATAAGATTCAATTAAAGTTTAACAATTGCATTTTTAATATTTTCTATTCTCTTTTGCAGCGCATAATATATCTTTTCTCTGAACTGCACATCTAATTCACGTTCAACCTCCTGCAGCAGTGCATTAGCATCTACGCTATAGTTTTTTGTTCCTTTTTGGCGCTCTATTTGCACTAATGCTTTTTGCAAAGCCGCTTCGATTTGCGCCTCATCCCAGTGAGTAGTAGTAAGCTGTACCTTTTCTTGAGGTAAAAGCGGTAGTAGGCTATCGGGTTGAATTTCATTCGCCATTTTTTGTTCAGCCTTAGCGATTACAGGAAGAGCTTTGTTTGCTTTTTCTTTACGGATTAAAGACTGCTCTGCATTAAAATCTGATTTATTCTGTTTTTGCTCATTGGTCTCGCTGAGGCTTTGCTGAGGAAAGAGCTGTTTCAATTCATCGGCAGATTTGAATTGCGGCTTACCCTCTATTAACTTTTTTATGGTATTTTCTTCGGGTTGCTGCTTAGGCTGCACCACATCTGTTACAGGCACTTCTTGTGACCGATTGAACAAGCCCGTTAGCACAACTCCCAATAAAAAGCTTGCCGCCACAGCATAGAAAAAAAGTCTTTTACGCTTTCGCTTAGCTTTGTCATTGAGTTGATGTTCAATCTCAGACCATGCATTATTTGAGGGGGTGATCTCTCTATTTTTTAGCTTTTCAAGCTCCTTATCCCATACTTCCATCTTTCCAACTGTTTGAATTCTTAATAATATCTTGCAACATTTTTTTGGCTTTTGCCAATTGTGATTTAGAAGTACCCACGCTAATGTTACAGCACTCGGCAATTTGTTTATGCGAAAAATCTTCGACCTCAAACAAAACAAAAACACTGCGGTAGCCAGCTGGCAACAAATCTAAGGCCTGTTGCAAGTCATTGGCAATTTGTTGCCGATCAAGACTGGGTTGCTCACAAGATTGTTGCGACAAGTTCTCTAGCTTTTCCTCAAACATTAGGTGTTGTTTTTTACGTAAAAAATCTATCGCCTCTCGCACTACAATTCGGCGTATCCAGCCTTCGAGGCTACCCTTGTCATCAAATTGGTTGATTTTGGAAAATACTTTTACAAATGCCCTAAGCATGCTATCTTCTGCAAATTGCAAATCTTTGATGTACATACGTGCTACACTAAGCATCTTTGGAGCGTACCGCTCGTAGAGCCGTTTTTGCTCTCTTCGGTCTTGCCGCCTAAGTTTATTTAGGTTAAAGGATTCTTTTTTATGTAAACGTATAACTTTCACTCTCGTGTGGACTTCTATTTATATAGACGAAAGTAAGGGCAAAAAGGTTGCCTGATGCACAAAAAAATTATTTTTTTCTTTCTATCACATAGTTTACCATCAAAAGCAATGAGGATTTGTAGGGCGAATCGGGATAATTTTCTAATATTTTAAGTGCACGCGAATGGTAAGATTTCATCACTTTTACCGCGTAATCCAATCCGCCTTGAGCTTTCACAAAAGCAATAACCTCTTTTACCCTTTTGCGGTCTTTATTATGATTTTTGATGGAGTTTATCAGCCAGTTTTTCTCTTTGGGCGAAGCTTGATTAAGAGCATAAATCAACGGAAGTGTCATTTTTTGCTCCTTAATATCTATACCGGTGGGTTTACCTATTTTTTCTTGCCCATAATCAAACAGGTCATCTTTTATTTGAAAGGCCATACCAATGAGTTCGCCAAATTCGCGCATAGCTTCAACGTGTGGCGAATCGGGTTTTACAGCGGCCGCCCCTATGCTACAACAAGCTGCAATAAGCGTGGCTGTTTTCTGTCTTATAATTTCGTAGTAAACCTCCTCTGTAATATCAAGTTTCCGCGCTTTTTCAATTTGCAGCAACTCTCCTTCGCTCATCTCCCGCACCGCTACCGAAATAATTTTAAGCAAATCAAAATCTTCATTATCTATAGACAATAGCAAACCTTTTGATAACAAAAAGTCGCCTACTAAGACAGCTATTTTATTTTTCCATAATGCATTAAGTGAGAAAAAACCGCGTCGCCGGTTAGAATCATCTACTACGTCATCGTGCACCAAGGTTGCGGTATGAATAAGCTCAATAACCGATGCCCCTCGATAGGTGCGGTCGTTTACTTCGCCTTTTGCAACCATTTTAGCGACTAAAAAAACAAACATAGGGCGCATTTGCTTTCCTTTTCTGTTTACAACATAGTAGGTGATCTTATTAAGTAAAGCTACTCGCGAAGACATAAACAGTCTAAACTTATCTTCAAACAAGCGCATTTCGTGCTCAATGGGCTGTTTTATCTGGGCTATAATCTTCATAGAAGACAAAGGTACAGATCTTATAAATTAAAAATGTGTTAATTTATAAGCAAAACCATAAAATTTTTATTAACTTAGGTTATCAACTTAAAAACATGAATTATGAAAAAAATTACTCTAAGCCTTGCAGCTCTTGCTGCTGCTTTTACAATGCAAGCGCAAACCACCTTGTTTGAAGATGATTTTGATTCCTATACTGACTTCGCCATCACCAATGTAGGCAATTGGACGCTTACTGATGTTGATCAACAAATTACTTATGGTTTCACTGGTGTTACCTTTCAAAATGCAGGTGATCCAATGGCCTTTATAGTATTTAATAGTACGGCAACCACTCCACCAATAACGCCTACCGCCGATGCGGATTGGGACGCAAGAAGTGGCACAAAGGCTATGACCTCTTTTGCGTCTCAAAACCAGCCTAATAACGACTGGATGATTACACCAGCTATTACTTTAGGAGCCAATGGCAATGAATTAACCTTTTATGCAAAAGCTGCAGATAACACATTTTCTAACGAAGTTTTTGATGTAGCAATTTCAACAACAGATACGCAAACTTCTAGCTTTACCACGCTATTAGCAAATCAAGTACCTACTGCCCTTACTTGGCAAAAATTTACAGTTAATCTAGATAATTACGCCGGGCAAACGGTTTATTTAGCTATAAACCATAAAGGGAATGATCAATTTGGATTTCAAGTAGATGATTTTAAAGTAGTCGAAGGAGCCTTAAGTACTGATGATAAAGAATTTGAAAATTTCAATTATTTTGTATCTAACAATATTTTAAATCTAAATGCCAAAACAAACATCGAGCAGGCAAAAGTGTTTAACATTTTAGGTCAGCAGGTTATTACTAAAAACCTAGCGGCTCAAAATGCCGAGATCGATTTAAATAATTTAAATGACGGCGTGTACTTGGTACAAGTAAGCATTGAAGGTCAATTAAAATCTTTTAAAGTGATTAAAAAATAATTTTTACTCCTTTAATTAAGAAGATGAGGCTGTTACTGAGTAATAGCCTCATTTATTTTACACCTCTTTTACATCAATTCTAAATTAATTTTTGGATACTCACTATATTTTATGTAAATTCACGGCTTAATTTAGTAAACTTAACCTTATGAAAAAAATTACTTTAACTTTTGCTGCCTTAGTAGCAGCGTTCACAATGCAAGCGCAAACAACTGTTTCTTTTGAAACTAGCGAAGGTTTTACCGCTGGCTCAACTATCGATAGCCAAAATTCTTGGGTTGTTCAAGACCCTTTAGACCCTCAGTTTACTGTAGATAACACTATGGCTTCAGACGGTACAAACTCCTTAAAAGCCACTGCAACGAATCAACAGTACCAAGATAATGATGGTAATTTAGTTCCTGTAGGTGCTATAAGCCCTGTAAATGTGATCAATGACTCGAAAGTAGAGGTTTCTTTTGATCTTTATGTAGAGTCTCCACCAGCAGGCGGTAATGCTTCTGATGTTAGAATTTCTCCGCAGTCACCTTCTCAAGGTCAAGTTACGGCAGTAGTAAAATTTGATTATCAAAACAATGTTCAAGTTGTAGATAATGCAGGAGGCAGTAATGCTTGGCAACAAGCTTCAACTTATGCTTTCGATACTTGGTATAATTTTAAAATGGAGTTTGATTTTACCAATAGTGAAATTAAATATTACTTAGATAACACTTTAGTATATACAGGAAACGTTTGGGCGGCAACTAATATTGAGAACTTTTATATTGCTTTTGACAATTACGAAAATGGCTTCTATTTTGATAATTTAGTTGTAGATACGACTTTAGGTACAGAGGTTCAAGAAAAAGTAAACTTCAAGCATTTTGTTGATGCCAATGCGGTACTAAACATCAATGCAGAAAATGCAATGAACAATGTAGCGGTATTTAACCTTTTAGGTCAAGAGGTAATCAATCAAAACGTAGAGGCTAAAGATGCTCAAATCAACTTGAATAGCTTAAACGCTGGCGTATACTTAGTACAAGTAAACATCAACGGTCAAAAAGAAAGCTTTAAAGTGATTAAGAAGTAATTTACGCTTAACACTAATAGTTTAAAGGCTGCCTTTTAGGTAGCCTTTTTTTATGCATTATAAAATGATTTTTATGGGTGTTTTTTTTTAAAGCCCCACTTGTAGTCAGGTATTTGGATTAGATAAATTATATAGAACAACAACTCTATCTTATTTTTAATTTACAAACAATTATTTTTTTTATGATAAGATTTAAGTATATTCACAAAACAATTGTTAAAACAAATTATCATGAAAAAAATTACCTTACTACTCATGCTTTTTACCGGTTGGCTGTATGCTCAGTCTGACTGTAACAATGCGCAAAGTATCACCTTAAACTTTAATGCTTCCCTTACTGTGAATGCAGCAGGAGTTTCGGGAACAGCTACCACCACTACTTGTAACCCTGCTTATTACACCGCCTCCGACATTACCAGTAGCGGTTGGTATACCTTTACACCAACTCAAGACCAAACCATTACCGTAACTTCACCTGCACCTGCTTCGGTAAGCAGCACAGATTATTTCCCTTCTTTTAGTGTTTATGACGGTAGCTGTACAAGCTTAAATTGTCTCGGAGGTAGCTTGGTAACCACCCCAGACGGTGGAGCAACCTTAAACGACCCAACCGTATCTTTTGTTGCTTATGCCAACACTACCTATTATATAGCATTTGATAATTATTATGCTAATGCCGGTTTAGGAAGCACCAACGCGTTTACTTTTGATGTGGTGAGTTCATCTACAGTGGCCACATTACCCGACGCCGTTACTACGCCCTCTCCAGCCGATGGCGCTACACAAGTAGGCGTAAGTATGAATCCTCAAAATCAACCACAAGTAGGTTTTTCTTGGGTTGCTGCTACAACAGGAGGTACACCCGATGAATATGAATTTTACTTAAGTGACCCAACCGCTACAGATCCTACACAGCTTAACTTGCTTGGTTCAACACCAAACACTTCGGTAAACGTAACCGGCATTCAAGAAGGAGAAACCTATTATTGGCAAGTAGTGGCCAAGAATGCTGCAGGAACAGCGACTAACTCTGCTACCTGGTCTTTTACAACGGGTGATAGTAGCATTGCGCCAGACCCCGCCGCCAATCCAACTCCTGCAGATGGCGCCACAGGCGTAGTTTTATATACCGATAGCCAAAACCAACTTAGTGTAGATTTAACTTGGGAGGCAGCCGCAACAGGAGGTGCTCCAACACAATATGAATTTTACTTAAGCGATCCTACCGCTACAGATCCTACGCAGCTGAATATTATAGGTAATGTGAATGGTACCAGCACCACCTTAAGCAATGTAACCTACGGGACAACTTACTACTGGCGCGTTATACCTAAAAACGATGTTGGTGCTGCTGTAAATACGCCTACTTGGAGTTTCACTACAGAAGGAACTGCTGGTTTAGATCAAGCAGAGGCATTAAGCCATACTTTCTATACGCAAAACAAGCAGCTATTCATCAATACCACGCAATTATTAAAAGAAGTAAATCTTTATAACCTGCAAGGTAAGCAAATCAAAACCATTAAAGTTAATAAAGAATCGGCACAAATAGACCTTAGTCAGTTAACACCTGGTGTTTATTTTGCTCGATTAAACATGAATAACAAACAAGCAAGTTTTAAATTTATGGTCGAGTAAATCTCGCCCACCAACACCAAAAAAAAGGCTATCTAAAAAGATGGCCTTTTTTTATTTTGAAGATTTATTAGCGAGTTGCCCACAAGCAGCATCAATATCTTTACCTCGTGAACGTCTAACTGTTACCGTTATACCTGCCTGTTCTAAAGCACGCTGATAAGCTGAGGTAACTTGAGCATCGGCTTGTTGAAAAGCACCATCATCTATGGGGTTGTATTCTATGATATTCACCTTACAGGGGATGGCCTTACAAAATTCAACCAATGCAGCAATGTCTTTTGGTTTGTCATTGATGTCTTTCCAAATTAAATATTCATAGGTTACTCTCCTCTTTGTTTTCTGGTACCAATAAATTAAAGATTCTTTTAAATCTTTTAAAGGGAAACTAGCATTAAAAGGCATGATTTGCGTGCGCACTTCATCAATAGCTGAATGTAGGGAAACAGCCAAATTAAATTTTACCTCATCATCGGCTAATTTTTTTATCATCTTGGGCACACCCGAAGTAGAAACCGTAATGCGCTTTGGCGACATTCCAAGTCCTTCGGGAGAGGTTATTTTTTCTATAGAGGCCAATACATTTTTATAATTCATCAATGGCTCTCCCATACCCATATAAACAATATTAGATAAGGGTATACCATTGTACAATCGGCTTTCTTGATCTATAGCGACTACTTGATCATAAATCTCATCGGCATTCAAATTACGCATCCGCTTTAAGCGGGCTGTAGCGCAAAACTGACAATCTAGACTGCAACCAACTTGTGAAGAAACGCAAGCAGTTGTTCTAGAAAAGGTAGGAATCAGTACAGACTCTACCGTTAGACCGTCGTGTAATTTTACGGCATTTTTAATGGTGCCATCGCTACTGCGCTGCATTTCATCTACCTGTATGTGGTTGATTACAAAGTGCTCTTCTAACAATTGCCTTACCTCTTTAGAGAGGTTGGTCATCGCATCAAAATCGTGCGCCGCTTTAGACCATAACCACTCATAGACTTGATTACCCCTAAAGGCTTTTTCACCAATAGAAACAAAAAAATCTCTCAACTGCTCTTTAGTGAGCGACCGTATATCTTTTTTCTCTTTTTTCACGCTGCAAAGGTAGATTTTTATTTATGCTTACTAAAATTTAAACAAAAAAACCACACCGAAGTGTGGTTTTACTAGATTGTGTGCGTTGCAGTTATAAAATTAGCATCGCATCGCCATAACTATAAAATTTATATTTTTCTTTAATTGCTTCTTTATAGGCTTTTTCCATTAATTCGTGCCCCATAAAGGCCGAAATCATCATTAAAAGCGTTGACTTTGGCGTATGAAAATTAGTAATCATACAATTGGCAATACTAAAGTCATAAGGAGGAAAAATAAACTTGTTGGTCCATCCCTTAAACTCGTTCAAGGTACCGTTTGATGATACCGCACTTTCTAAAGAGCGCATAACGGTTGTACCAACCGCACAAACGCGACGCTTATCTTCTATGCCCTTATTCACAATTTGAGTAGTTTCTTTGGCAATCTCTGCCTCTTCACTATCCATTTTATGTTTAGACAGGTCTTCCACTTCAACAGGATTAAAAGTACCCAATCCTACGTGAAGCGTAACTTCGGCAAGATTTATCCCTTTAATTTCTAGACGTTTCAACAAATGTTTAGAAAAATGCAAGCCAGCGGTTGGGGCAGCTACTGCTCCTTCTTGCTTGGCATATATGGTTTGATAACGTTCTGCATCTTCTGGTTCTACTTCCCTTTTGATGTATTTGGGTAGCGGTGTCTCTCCTAAATCATTTAATTTTTTTCTAAACTCTTCATAAGATCCATCATATAAAAAGCGCAGGGTTCTTCCTCTAGAGGTAGTGTTATCGATAACCTCGGCCACTAAACTCTCATCTTCACCAAAATATAGTTTATTTCCTATTCTTATCTTCCTAGCAGGATCTACCAAAACATCCCATAATCGGGTTTCGGCGTTAAGCTCTCTTAATAAGAAAACCTCAATACGAGCCCCTGTTTTCTCTTTGTTTCCAAATAAACGGGCCGGAAACACTTTCGTGTTATTAAAAACCATCACATCATCGGTATCAAAATAATCGATTAGGTCTTTAAACATTTTATGCTCAATTTTTCCCGATTCTCTGTGAATTACCATCAAACGGGCTTCGTCGCGATGCTCAGAAGGGTATTCTGCTAATAACTCTTTAGGTAGTTCAAAATTGAACTGCGAAAGTTTCATTCCCATAGTATCATTTTTAAAAGAATGCAAATATACAACCTCAGACTAGGGGTTGTCAAGTAAATCGACATGTTTTTTACCTAAAATCTAGTGGGTTAGCTTTCGCGGATTCAAAGCCTGCTGTTATTTTAAATATAATGCCCCTATTACTGCTCTTGATGCCAAAACTAACAACCCTTTGAAATTGAAAAAATTGAAAACAGGGAATAAAAAAAAACAGTATATCAATAAGATTCTGAAAAAAGATAGGCTAGTACCTAACAAAAGTTGCTGTACTTTTTAAAACAACATAAAGAGCTTATTTATAAAAGTTGTACAACTCTTGAAAAAATATTGTACAATTTTTTTATAAATATTGTACAATTTTTGCCGAAATATTGTACAATATTTTTTTATAAGTCGCAGAGCAAATTATTACTTCTTAGGCAGCGTATTTATAAAAGTTGCTTATCTTTTATTTGATTTACCCCTAAGTTTATAAAAACCTGTTTTTTAATTGATTAAAAAGCCCATTTTCTTCCAATCTTTCCAAAAGCTTCGGTAAGATTTGGCTACCACTGCTTCATTCTCTATCATAAGGGGTACTTTTAATGCTAATGGTGCAAATGCCATAGCCATACGGTGATCTTGGTAGGTTTTTATAGTGGCGCTTTGCAGCGGATTTTGTTGGCGACTCAAATGTAAACTTGAGTCGGTAATACGTAAAGTCGCCCCTAAGCGCTGCATTTCATTTCTTAAAGCTTGTAGTCTATCGGTTTCTTTTATTTTTAAACTTTGCAAGCCAGATAAATCACAGCTCATACCTAAGCCCAAACAGGTAACTGCTAAGGTTTGTGCCAGGTCTGGGTTGTTGACTAAGTCTAGGCTAAGGTGGGTGGAAATTTCTTTCTCTACTCGTTGCAGTTGTAAACCTTCGGATGTTTCTTGGGTTTCGACCCCCAGTTTTTGGTACCAAGAGACTAAACGAGCATCTCCTTGTAAACTTGTTTTTTTAAATCCGTAAAGGAAACATGTTGAACCTACAGGCGCTAAAGCCAAGGCACTATAAAAATAAGAAGCCGAGCTCCAATCGGGTTCAACATTAATCTTTTGCGGTTTAAGCTGCTGGAGTTCAATCAACAATCTATTTTCTCTCACCTCTACTGCCACGCCCAATTTCGCCAACAGGTCAATAGTCATTTGTACATAGGGTTTTGAAATGAGTCCGCCCTGTAAATGCAAGTCTAACCCCATAGGAAGTTGATGCCCTACCAATAGTAAAGCCGTGATAAACTGACTGCTAATATCTGCTTTAATATTTATTTGAGTAGTTTGTTGACAAAACCCATGAATTTTAACGGGTGGGTAGCCTTTGGCACCCAGATAGGTAACTTTAGCTCCCAACTGCAGTAAGGCTTCTACCAAAGGTGCTACTGGTCGTTGCTGCATACGCTCGCTACCGGTTATAATTTTTGTAACTTTTTGTTGCGTAGCAGAATAAGCTAGTAAAAAACGCATAGCCGTACCGGCATGCCCCACATTAATATGTTTTTCTTGACTTTGCAGGGCTTTAATAAGCACTTGAGTATCGTCGCTATCCGATAGATTATCTAAAATCAAATCTGGACAAAACTGCTGAAGTATAAGCAAGCGGTTGCTAATGCTTTTAGAGCCACTAATTTTAATCTTTGCCGCTATAGGTGTTTTACTATGCTCTAGCCGTATCATTTTTTGTGCTTATCTTGTAAGATTTGCTTGCGGTAGCGTAAAAAGCTAATGATAAATCCGTAAAGTGCCCCACCCAAAAGGTTCGCGATAATAAAACGCCATTTTGTGCTACCTTGCCACTTAGCTTCTAAAAATTGATCCCAATGCATCGAATAACCAAAAGCGTAATCAATTGCATTGTACAGCAAAACAAAGGCTAGGCCGATAAAAAGCACCGATTTCCAAAAATTGGGTGCTTGTAGTATTTTTTTAAAAGAACTCATGATTTAAGTTTTTGGTTCTGATGGTGCCTATCGTGATCGCGTTTGGTTTTAAGCTCAAGCTTTTTATCGAAAGCTTCTTGCAAATTTACACCGGTTTGATTGGCCAAACAGAGTACCACAAAAACCACATCGGCTAGTTCTTCGCCTAAGTCTTTGTTCTTATCGCTTTCTTTTTCGCTTTGCTCCCCATAACGGCGGGCGATAATACGGGCCACCTCTCCTACCTCTTCGGTAAGCTGAGCCATATTGGTCAATTCATTAAAATACCGCACTCCGTGCGTTTTAATCCAATCGTCAACTGCTTTTTGTGCGTCTTGTATATTCATTTATCTGTTTTTGGTATCTATATTTAGGGTGACTGGTCCGTCATTGATTAGGCTAACTTGCATATCGGCTCCAAATATGCCGGTTGCCACCCGCTTATCAAGTTGTTTTTCTAATGCCTTTACAAATTCTTCGTAACGTGTTTTAGCCAGCTCAGGACTAGCGGCGTCAACAAAACTGGGGCGGTTGCCCTTCTTAGTATTGGCATAAAGGGTAAACTGACTTACCACCAGCGCATCACCATCAATATCGATTAGGGATCGATTCATAGGTTTATGTTCATCACGGAAAATTCTCAGTTGGGCAATTTTCTTGCTTAACCAAGCAATGTCATCTTGGGTATCATCATCACAAACCCCCAATAAAATTAACAAACCTTCTTGAATAACTCCAGCGATATGGTTATCTACCTCTACGCTAGCTTGGCTCACCCGCTGTATAGTCGCTCGCATATTTTAGTTTTTATAAATATCTACTCTATAATTCTCGTCTTCACCTTGTATCAACTGCAAGTAAGATTTATACCGCGACCAGGCAATATCGCCTTCTTCTACGGCATCTTTAACCGCACATTTGGGCTCTTCGAGATGCAGGCAATTGTGAAATTTACAATCTTTTTTACGAGCAAAAAATTCAGGAAAGTAGTGGTCTAGTTCTTCTTTTTCCATATCTACCACTCCAAAACCTTTGATTCCAGGAGTATCGATTATTTGTCCGCCTTCAGGCAAATCAAACATCTCTGCAAAGGTAGTTGTATGTTGGCCTTGCAAATGTTGGTTAGAGATTTGCGCCGTTTTTAGATCTAAGCTTGGCTCAATCGCATTGATTAAAGTAGATTTACCCACACCACTATGACCCGCTAAAAGGGTCTTTTTATCTTTAAGAAGTTCTTTTACTTTTTCAATATTTTTACCGCTAACCGCCGATGTACCTATACAAGTGTAACCAATTTCACGATACAACAAGGCCAAATACCGAATTTCATCTTTTTCATCTTCTGTATAAGCATCTATTTTATTGAACAAGATGGTGGTTGGTATTTGGTAGGCTTGTGCGGTTACTAAAAACCGATCGATAAAAGAAGTAAAGGTAGGCGGATTATTAAGCGTAACCATTAAAAAGGCTTGGTCTAAATTGGAGGCTATGATATGCGTTTGTTTAGACAAATTAACCGATTTACGTACAATATAATTTTCTCTAGGTTGTATATCTTGGATAACTCCTGTTTCTTCTTCTTTGTTTGCTTCTAATTGAAACAAAACATGATCGCCTACAGCAACTGGATTGGTACTTTTGATTCCTTTTATTCTAAATTTGCCTTTGATGCGACATTTATAAAAGTTCTCCTCTTCTTTTTCTTTGACTAGATACCAACTTCCGGTTGATTTATATACGATTCCTTCTTTCATAGGCTTTCCGCTTAATGGCTATTTGCTTGCTTTGCACTAGTAGTATGTAATATTTTTTGTTGGTGGGCTATAGACTCTTGATGTATTGCCTGAAAGAGTCTGTACACAAATTCTTCAGCTAGACCTTTATCTACACCCAAATTTATCATTTTTTGTAATATGGCCTGCCAGCGTTCTGGTTGTAAAATAGCCACATTATGCGTCTTTTTTACCGCTCCAATTTTATCGGCAATTTGCATACGATCGATAAGTATTTGAATCAGTTGTTCATCTAACTTATCAATTTGAAGGCGCAACCGTCTTAAAGATGTTTCATAATCTTGATTTGATGAACTTTTTTTTCTCACCTTTAATTCGCGGGTATAGGCCGCGAGCGTTTCTGGCGTTATTTGCTGTTTAGCATCGCTCCAGGCTTGGTCTGGATTAGGATGGGTTTCAACCATCAATCCATTATAATTTAAATCTAAGGCGGTTTGGCATAAATCAAAAATTAACTTCCTATCGCCAGCGATGTGAGAAGGATCTAAAATTAAGGGTATATCGGGGAGTTCTTGCCTTAGGTCAATAGGTATTTGCCACTCGGGTATATTTCTATACAAACTATCTTTATAGCTAGAAAAACCACGGTGAATAGCACCCAATTGCTCTATACCGGTTTTATAAAAACGTTCTAAAGCTCCTAGCCATAAACTTAAGTCTGGATTAATAGGATTTTTGACCAGAACTATTTTGTTGGTCCCTTTAAGCGCTTCGGCAATTTCTTGAACGGCAAAAGGAGAAACACTGGTACGTGCACCTATCCATAAAATATCAACTTCATGCTTTAAAGCTAGATCTACGTGAATAGGGTTGGCCACCTCGGTAGTAGTAAGCAAACCGGTTTCTCTTTTAGCTTTTAAAAGCCATTTTAAACCCAGCGCACCCACGCCTTCAAAGTTGCCAGGTCTGGTACGGGGTTTCCAAATACCGGCACGCAATACATTGGTGTCTGTGTTTTGCAATGCTTTTGCTGTGGCCAGTACTTGCTCTTCGGTTTCGGCACTACAAGGACCAGCAATTAACAATGGCCGATCTAAATTAAAAGCTTTCAACCAATCGTTCATTGCAGTATTACCAGACATTTCCTTACTCATATTTCATCTTTTTTACGAAGATACTTTATTCTCTAGTATAAATAAAAGTAGGCTTTCAATAAAATATGTAAATTTACATTCTTAAACCAATAACATAAACGAATTATTTATGGGGATTCTGGTAAAAAATCTGAGTAAATTTTATGGCCAACAACAAGCCCTCCAAGAAATTTCTTTTGAAGTTAAAAGCGGTGAGGTAATTGGTTTTTTAGGACCAAACGGGGCAGGAAAATCTACTATGATGAAAATTCTTACCGGTTATCTTCAACCTAGTACAGGCTCGGCTTTTGTAGAAGGTATAGATGTACAAGCAAATCCTATAGATGTACAAGCTTTGACCGGCTATTTACCCGAACACAATCCCTTATATGAAGATATGTATATACGGGAGTATTTATTGTTTCACGCTCGTATTCATAAATGTTCAAAACAACGTATTCAAGAAGTAATCGAACTCACGGGATTGCAACCCGAAATAGGTAAAAAAATTCAAGCGCTCTCAAAAGGTTATCGCCAACGAGTGGGAATTGCAACAGCCTTGTTGCACGATCCGAAAGTGCTGATTTTAGATGAACCCACTACAGGTTTAGATCCCAATCAATTGGTAGAAATAAGAAATCTTATCAAAAGTATTAGTGCCGATAAAACTATTTTTCTTTCCACCCATATTATGCAAGAGGTTGAAGCAATGTGCAGTCGGGTTTTGATTATGAACAAGGGCAAATTGATAATTGATAAGCCCTTAGCGGATTTACAACATGAAAAGAATCAAATTATTCAAGTGGTTTTTGATCAAAGCATTAGCGAAGATAGCTTTGCCCACCTGCCGCATTTAATATCAACCGAACAAATAGATGCTCGCTCCTACCGTTTAAAATTCGATACCGAAACGGATATGGGTGGCGAAATCTATGATTTGTCTCGAGCCAATAATTGCAAAATACTTTCTTTATCCAAAGAACAGGAGAGCCTAGAAGACTATTTTAGAAAAATAACCTCCCACTAAAATCCTGTACTATAGGTTTTTGAACCTCTATTACTAATATTTCAAATTCAAAGGCTGATTCTTTGCAACTGCTTGCCCCAGACAAATCTATTGTCTAAGTATAGATTGCTTCAAAATAACAAAATGCTTTTCCTATTGTAGTGCAAACAGCGGTTCATTTTTCCAGCTCCGCAATGATTTTATTTAATTCAATAAACCCCTAAGTAAACTATTCCAATGTTTTGAATTCATAATTAGGCAGACTCTAAACTATTTAAGGCTATCCTTTTAAGCAATAAATACTATTAAAATGGCAAAAAAAAAGGCTGCTCTATTAGGAGCAGCCTTTTCTTAATTTAGGGGTAACTTGATTATCTCTTCAAGGTAAAGTGACCTTTAAAGGTATCTATACGCTCTTCACCGGTTGGTAAAATTTGCTTGTATTCTACACTAAACCAGTAGTCATTTGATGGCATTGGCTTACCGTTAAAGGTACCGTCCCATCCTGGACCACTTGGGCTTAATTGCTTCAATAGCTTACCGTAACGGTCAAAGATAAAGATCTTAGCTCCGATATTGGCTTCTCCTAAACCGATGATATTCCAAGTGTCGTTGTAACCGTCTTCGTTAGGTGTAAAGAACTTTGGATAATCGATGAATGCGATTTCGCGTACCGTTGTTCCACAACCGTTCTTATCTCTTCCGTATACAAAATGTACTCCAGCACTTAATCCGCTAAAGGTAATGCTGCCGTCGCTGCCTACAGCGGTCCACGGACCGTTATCGATATTGAACTCATAATCGCCATTACCGCTGATGTTGATTACCTGAGCCGAGTGTTGCTCATCGAAGGCTAAAGTCAACGGAATTACATCGAACTCTGGTGGGTTACCTGCTGTAAAGCTAGCGCTTGAGCTACTCTCACAGTTAGAGAATACATCGGTTACTGTTACCGTATAGGTTCCGGCGGATGTTACCTCAATGCTTGATCCTGTTTCTGGCAATACTCCGCCATCTAATGTCCAAACAAAGCTGTAATTGATCTC
>CANMOY010000002.1 GCA_947499595.1 uncultured Mesonia sp. | reverse complement strand
AAAGTGATTTTCTTTAAGTTTTTCAAGGACTTGTTTAGCAGTTTCAATCCTAGTTTGGTTGTGGATTGGTAGTAAAGGCCAGTTGATTTTTTTCTTGCCGTCATCGGCTTTTTGTTTCAATCCTAGTTTGGTTGTGGATTGGTAGTAAAGTGATTTTCTTTAAGTTTTTCAAGGACTTGTTTAGCAGTTTCAATCCTAGTTTGGTTGTGGATTGGTAGTAAAGACCACTAAAAAATAATAATATGGCACGAAAAGATAAGTTTCAATCCTAGTTTGGTTGTGGATTGGTAGTAAAGTTGTTTCTGAAACTGGCGTGGCTCAAGATGTATGGAGTTTCAATCCTAGTTTGGTTGTGGATTGGTAGTAAAGTTACGCGGAGATTTGGCACAAAAAAAACACTAAAAGTTTCAATCCTAGTTTGGTTGTGGATTGGTAGTAAAGAATTCACAGAAGTGAAAAAAGGCCTCGCTCAAGGCGAGTTTCAATCCTAGTTTGGTTGTGGATTGGTAGTAAAGTTTTTTTGCTTTATCTTCTACCATCATAATTCTAGATGTTTCAATCCTAGTTTGGTTGTGGATTGGTAGTAAAGCTAAAGAAGAATTTTCTAAGGTTAAGATAAATATTGAGTTTCAATCCTAGTTTGGTTGTGGATTGGTAGTAAAGCTTAAATATTGAAGGTAATGACTTCACGAATATTCCGTTTCAATCCTAGTTTGGTTGTGGATTGGTAGTAAAGAGAATAGCCAAAATTGCCAGCCAAAGCGAAACAGTGTTTCAATCCTAGTTTGGTTGTGGATTGGTAGTAAAGAAGAATTAAAAGAAATTGCAAGCGCGACGGGCATGTTTCAATCCTAGTTTGGTTGTGGATTGGTAGTAAAGAGACTTTACAAATGACACACTATACAATACCATACGGTTTCAATCCTAGTTTGGTTGTGGATTGGTAGTAAAGCTTAATAACATTAGTGAAGCAAGGGTTAACGGCAGGTTTCAATCCTAGTTTGGTTGTGGATTGGTAGTAAAGTCTAGCCGAAGTATGCCCCGATTGCTTATCGTAAGGTTTCAATCCTAGTTTGGTTGTGGATTGGTAGTAAAGAGTTGCAATGTTTTTTAATTGCTCGTTTGGTAGGGTGTTTCAATCCTAGTTTGGTTGTGGATTGGTAGTAAAGAAGGGTTAACTCTAATAGATTGATGCCTTTTTTCTAGTTTCAATCCTAGTTTGGTTGTGGATTGGTAGTAAAGTGCCAAGTTCTAAGTACAGCATTACCATTAAGCACAGTTTCAATCCTAGTTTGGTTGTGGATTGGTAGTAAAGATATCAAGGTTAAAACCCTCAAAAAAGCCTGTGTCGTTTCAATCCTAGTTTGGTTGTGGATTGGTAGTAAAGACCAATAGCACCAACGGCAGCAGGGATTGCTTGAACGTTTCAATCCTAGTTTGGTTGTGGATTGGTAGTAAAGGTAAATATAGGAGCAAAACTATAATGGAAGACGAATGTTTCAATCCTAGTTTGGTTGTGGATTGGTAGTAAAGTGGCAATACTAGCAACTTTAAAACCTAATCGAATAGTGTTTCAATCCTAGTTTGGTTGTGGATTGGTAGTAAAGTGTGGGCTTGGGAGTGTTAGAGTAATAAAGTTTGTCTGTTTCAATCCTAGTTTGGTTGTGGATTGGTAGTAAAGACTTATCGAGTTCCTGGCCCATCCAATTTGATGCGGTTTCAATCCTAGTTTGGTTGTGGATTGGTAGTAAAGACTTCTAAATTGAGTTGTAATTATTTCGTCTTCTTGTTTCAATCCTAGTTTGGTTGTGGATTGGTAGTAAAGAACGATTTCAATGTGTATAAAGCGTATTTTTAAAAGTTTCAATCCTAGTTTGGTTGTGGATTGGTAGTAAAGTTTTTTTTCATCCATTTATTTAATTTTAACATATAGGTTTCAATCCTAGTTTGGTTGTGGATTGGTAGTAAAGTATTCGGTTTGTTTCTAATATGTGCAAGTACGCCTAGTTTCAATCCTAGTTTGGTTGTGGATTGGTAGTAAAGTAATGAGGCAGACTTCACCGCTTGTGGAACCAAATGTTTCAATCCTAGTTTGGTTGTGGATTGGTAGTAAAGCTTCTTTAGTTCTTTTTTCCCACCAGTTAAGTTTTCGTTTCAATCCTAGTTTGGTTGTGGATTGGTAGTAAAGTGGATTCGAAGATTTAGAGGTTATCGATGTAGATTGTTTCAATCCTAGTTTGGTTGTGGATTGGTAGTAAAGCCTTGAAGTCATCATCAATATTCGGATAATATTGTAGTTTCAATCCTAGTTTGGTTGTGGATTGGTAGTAAAGTTTAACTCAATATGCGTTTCAACACCCGCAGAATTAGTTTCAATCCTAGTTTGGTTGTGGATTGGTAGTAAAGCACGAAAATAAAAAATGCCTTATTATTCGCTAAAATGTTTCAATCCTAGTTTGGTTGTGGATTGGTAGTAAAGAATCTTCTGAAGTTCTACCGAAAGGACGTCTAACATGTTTCAATCCTAGTTTGGTTGTGGATTGGTAGTAAAGAGTTGCAATGTTTTTTAATTGCTCGTTTGGTAAGGTGTTTCAATCCTAGTTTGGTTGTGGATTGGTAGTAAAGCAAGAGAAGATGTAATTGCTATAATGATTGAAGGCTGTTTCAATCCTAGTTTGGTTGTGGATTGGTAGTAAAGGCGATTTTTCCTTGGAAATCAGTAATAACAATTCTTTTTAAGCATTTCAAAAATCTTAACTTTAATAAGTTCAGTATGTCAAAGAACGTATAAAAAAGCATTTTCAATACTTTTCCGTATTCTAAATCCCTTGCTATAACTTCCATAAGCTCAATTTTTTTAATGTCTTAAAATAAATTTGCACCTGGAAACTAATTACTTGATGCAAATATTACGATAGGTACAATTTACACATCTTTTCTTGAATTTAGTGCGCTTAGGAAATTTATTTTGCCGTATAATAGTTAGCATCTCATCCGTGCTCGATTTTATTTCGTCTTTAGCTTCTGTGGGAATATTTACTTCAATCAGTTTATGTTTACTTCGGGTATAAACCAAAAAACCCTTTTTAACTTGGGTGTCAAAATTTTCTTCAATAAGCACCGCATAACAATATAGTTGCTGCTTGTAAGTGTTGTAAACCTTATCTTTCCATTGTGCAAATTTATAATCTAAAGGTGCATATGAACCATCTTTCAACTGCAATACTTCATCTATCTTGCCTCGTAAACCCTGCACCCCGAGATATTGGTCTAACCATTTCTCTTGTACTCCTATTTTTTTGCGTAAATAATTTTTATTTTGCTCTAATTTTTGATCGTGAACCTCCCTACCCCGCTCTACTTTATAAAATTTTTCTTCGTATTGCGGTATGCGTAAAACGTATTCAAAATAAGTATAACGTGGGCAATATAGAAACTCGATTATTTGAGATGGATAAAAACTTTGCATTAAAAAAAGAGTGCTTTTACTTCATCGGTTACTAGTTTTTCATCAAAGGCTTGCCCCATCATAGTACATTCCTTTAATTGTTCTTTATTCATCCGAAAGATATATATTTTATCGGTCTCTTCATTGATTACTTTCTCAATCTGCAGTTCTAAAGTATCTTTTTCATCCGCATTAAGCGTACCTAGAAAACACGAATATTGCACACGATATAACCCAGCCTGTTTTAAGGTTTTGGCAACAAAATTTCTAGCTGCATCATTTTTAATATCATACAAAACCCAAATTATCATAGTAGTAGTTTTTTAATGGTTCAGAGGTTAAATGGTTCAATGGCTCAATGATTTAATGACTCAATGATTTAATGACCTTGAAGTCAAACTTATATATTCTCTCATTCTAACATTCTAACATTCATTCATTCCAGCATTCATTCATTCCAGCATTCATTCATTCCAACATTCTCTCATTCTCACATTCCAACATTCTCTCATTCTAACATTCATTCATCGTCCCCTTCAATTTTTAAATTTTAATCTAAGTGTTTTATTTGTTTTAGCTATAATTTTTAATATTTCTACATATTCCATTTCTAAGTTTTTTATTTTAGGTTCCAGTTCGGGAGCTATTTCTTGTAAAATCTCTAACCAAAAAACCGTTTCGTCAGCTTCCTCTTCTACAATCTTCATTTTTGAATACAGTGCTCGTTCTGAAATTGCTCGAGAAGCAGCTCTATAATTCGCTGCTACTGATGTACTGCTTTTAACTATCTGATAGGTAATTACCTGCAATTCCTTTTTCTGTTGAAAATTTCTAGTTAAAAAAATAACGTCTATAGCCGCCTTCTTCGTTCTGGCTTTCAATTTATTTACGAACTTTATCTTTGTAGTATTTTCCATAATCTCCCCATTTTTCAAGGTTATTTTTAATGATTCAATGGCTCAATGATTTAATGGCTCAATGATTTAATGACCTTGAAGTCAAACTTATATATTCTCTCATTCTAACATTCTAACATTCATTCATTCCAGCATTCATTCATTCCAACATTCCCCCATTCCAACATTCTCTCATTCTAACGTTCATTTCAATGGTTCAATGATTGAATGATTCAATGACCTCATATTCAAACTTATATATTCTAACATTCCAACATTCTAACATTCCAACATTCTCTCATTCAAACATTCTCTCATTACAACATTCTCTCATTCAAACATTCATTCATTCTCACATTCATTCATTCCAACATTCTCCCATTCCAACATTCTCCTTTCTAACCTTCAATCAAACTATTCGCAAATCGATGTGCTTCTAATTGTACGGCATTCATTCTGGTTTGCAACCTTCCTTTGTATCTTATTTTATCGCTATCTAGATATTCTAAGTAAGGAGCCACAAAAAAGGCCTTTCCGTCTTCATTCAGCGAAACCCCACCTGTGAAGGAAGAAAAATAATTCTTATTGATTTTTTTTCCTGTAAATAATCGAAAAACAAATCGTTCTGCGTGTATCCTATAAGGTTCAATAAAATCATAAACCAAGCTTTTAGTGTTATAATCATCACGATGCATAAACCCGACAAAGGGATCTAAACCGGCCAGCATAAGTGCTCGTTCTATACGACTATAAAGTATGCCGTAGGCATAATTAAGCATGGCATTAAATTCGTCTTGGGCGGGTCTAAAACTCCTTCCTCTAAATGCAAAGCTATTGGGCATACATATAGCCAAAGCATCGAAATATTGCCTACCTGCCGAACCTTCCCATCCTCTAAAAGAATCGGCAATCGCCGATATATCGGTAGACTGACTTGAATTGATTTTGCTGCGAAATTCTAAAATTGCATTAATCTTTTCATCTAATTTAGCATGAAGTTTAGACCTATGTTTTTTTAAGTCTTGTAAAAAATCTGCTTGATTCTCTAACTTGTTTTCTAACCATTGCTTTACCCAAAACACAGCATTCTCATTTAAAGAAGCTTTTAATTGCTCTTTTCTTATTTTTGTTGTACTGCCTAATTTGCTATGCCAAAACCTACCCATTGGATGCCCATTATAATCAACCACTACAATATCTATATTATGTTTTAAAGCTAAAGCAATTGCATCTGTACTTAGTGCCGCCCCCTTGCTCATTACAAATGATGTGATTTTATGTGCAGCGATATGATTTATTTTAACAGGCTTGTTCTTTTCCTCCCTTATTTTAATCTGGAACATATCATCCTTAACATGAACATAAGTTCCGTAGGTGTTAATAAATATTTGCATTAGATTAATTTTATAGTTCCAAAACCTCTTGAGGTCGATTTTCCTAAGCCTACAAAATCTGGTAACCTCGCATTGCAAATAAAACTTCCTGTGAAGGCTAGCATTTTCTGACCCTTAAAATTAGTGCTCTTTTGTGTTAGCTGATGTTTAACCATAATGCGCTCTTCTGGTTTTAGTGCTACTCCAAAAGTTTTAAAAAAGCCTAAAATATGACCTGTTAATATTGCATTTAACATATCATCTTTTTCCTTAACGGATTGGTGACTTACAAATTTCGAATAGTTTTTCTGGTTTAAACCCATCCACAAAGTTTCAAATTTATATTCGTGCAAACCATTAGAATAGCCAATTTCTATTTGTTGCTGACTTATATTTTTAGTGTGTACTGGATAAGTCTTTCCGTTAATATTCACCTCCTTAATTTTTAAAAAAAGCTGGGTGAGCAAATCGGCTCCCTCTTCTAAACCAATAAGATTTGGTGTTTTATTTATTATTTTATACTGTATTTGCGGATACCGGTAGCGCAAACTACCATCTTGGTAATGGTTATGTAATAAAGGAGAGTGCTCCTTAAATAATTCTCCAAAATATCCTCGCAGCTTATGGGCATCGCGCGTTTTAAGCTGAATTTCGGGAAACTGAATTTTGGTGATTTTTAATTTTTGTGTGGTTAGGGTTTGCATGTTGATAGTATAATTTTTAAAAAACAAAGCTTTTATTCTTATCTTCAGAATCTCTAATATATCCTGTATTATTACAATATCTAGAAGCTAATTCCTCAAATGACACTAGTAAGATACTTTCCTCATATTCATTAACAGTTTCTAAGTCCTCACATAAATATTTTGGCACTGAAATAATTTGCTGTTGAAATTGTAGTTTCCATTTTCTGTCGAACTCTTCTTTACTAATTTCATTTCTTATTTTCTCCAGATATTTCCCTAATAAGATTGTGGCATTGTTATCCGTTTCAACATAAACTGGACTGTATCTATCCGATTCTTCTATAATCCTAAAAGCTGAAACTGGTAGATTTTCCTTATCATCTGAATCATATTTTAAATTTCGCATAGATTGAAAGAATTGTCTTGCATCTTCGAAAGAACTTCTATCTGAAATTCCATCAAAATAACCCTGAATAAGCTGTAAATAGTCTTTTTCTTTAAAATGATCTTGTTGTTTTAATGCGCTTTTTGCTTGCTGATATGCCAAGCGACCATAAACTTTTACCGTCATTTTTTTATCAAAATCCACGATGAATAGCGGCGAATGTTTTCGTGAAATATCGTTGTTTCGGTTTATTCTTCCCGCAACTTGAATAATTGAATCTATTGGGCCGATATCACGAAAACCCATATCAAAATCTAAATCAACTCCTGCCTCGACAACTTGAGTAGCTATCAAAATTGGTGCTTTATTTTCATTGAGATCAGTTCTTATTTTTTCAATTCTTTCAAATCGATTGGCAGGTATAATATTGGTCGATAAGTAATAAATTGGATTTTCTAATCCGTTTTGTTCTAAATAGTTTTGTAAATCCTGAAAAACTTCTATCGAACGTTTAACAGTGTTGCAAACAATCAAACAAGATTTATCTGGCTGCCATTTTTCTTTGAAAATTGAATCGATAAACTCCTTTGTTCTTTCTTCGACTTCCGATTCTAATTTATCTAAAAGTGGCTGAATGGAAGTTCTCTCAAATATTGAAAAAACCTCTTCATAATTACTGAGCAATTCTTTAGCTTGTATCTTTTCATTCTGGTTAGTGAGAATTTCTTTCTGAGCCAATTCAAAAATTTTGGGACGTGTAGCCGTCATTAAAATGACACGGGATTTTAAAAATTTAGAAAGATAAAATAATGCCGCTCCCAATAAAGGCATTTGGTCTAAGCGAAGCGTTTGTACTTCGTCCAGAATAATAATGGCATGAGCAAAATGGTTGAATTTTTTAAGCAATTTATTACGATTACCAATTAAAGTTTCGAAAAACTGAACAAAGGAAGTGATGACAATATCTGCCTGCCAGGTATCTAAAGCCATAAGCTTTTGATTGTAATTTGACTCAACTCCATCATCATTTTTATTGGTTTCAGTTCCGCCAAATACATCCGCAAATTGATAATGCCCTAAGATATTTATTTCTTGATCGTTCAATGTATTCTTATATTCATTTAACGCCTGCTCAATTATGTTGATAAAGGGTAGCGCATAAATAATGCGTGATTCTTTATCTGTTTTTTGTTTGATTTTTTCTTTTAACTTTAAAGAAAAATCTAGTGCAGTCATTGTTTTTCCAATTCCAGTTGGAGCCGTAAGGGTAAAAAGATAATTGTCTAGAATATCTTTATCATTAAGTTGGGAAACTACCATTGTTCGGCAATAATTCCTTAATTCATTATTGGATAATTCATAAAGTTTTTTGGTTTTAATTTCAGGTTTTCCAAATCTTTTATCAACAGATAACGGGTTTATCGGTTTTAAGACATATGGTTTGGTGTCGGAGGCATCCAGTTTATCCGCTTCAATAAGCAACGAAAACAAATAGTTAATAAGAAAGTAGTCTTGAATAGAACTATACTTTTTACTCCAATGCTTAAAACCTTTTCTTAATTTTCTTTCATCTGAATAGGTTATAACATGCTCAATATTATCAACACTCAAGTCTTTTTCAATAGATTTAAAAGATGCTTGAAGGTCAGCCGTTTGTTTACCAATTATTCGTTTTAAGTTTTCACCTAATTTTGAAGAAATTTCCATCAAATCAATTAGCTGGCTGTGATGCAGGTAAATAAGGTAGAAAGCTAGAAGTGCCTTCTTTTCATTTTCTTCCAAAATGGAATTATAGGCGGCAAACCCTCCTATTTGAGCGTGTCGTTTTAATAAAACATCAATAGGTTCTTTCTTTAAAAGATAGTTTTGAAAATAAGTGGTGTATTTCCCTAAATCATGATAATAGACAACCAACTCTAGAAGTTCTTGTAACTCTTCATCAGAGAATCCTAAAGATAAGTTTCCCGTAAAGTGAAAAAGGGCGTTTTCTTTTACGCCCATTATATGAACCTTTAGTTCTTTAGAACCATAAGTTTTCCCGTTTGCACCTATTTTGCTGTGTGAAAAAAATTGCATTATTCCATAAATTGAATATTCAAATTTTGAGACCTACCAAGAATATGATAATATGAATTTTTTAATTTTACCCGTAATGGATTTTCAGTGGTTGAGAACAAAAGTTTATTCATCTTTCGAACTTCTCGATTTCCATTAGCCTTAAAATCACTCGGAAGCATATCTTCTTCCACAAAATTGTAATTTGTATACTCTTCTTTCTCAAATTTTAAATCTTCTACATTATCTACCGGCAAGGCCGAATCCATTAATATGTAATCTGAACTCTCCTTTTTTTCTACTTTATCGTTTTTGATCAAGTCAATGTCTGATAATTGAGCTGAAAAGTTGGCTGTACCCAAACTTATGTTGTAAACTGGTTCTTTTTCTAAAAATTGGTTTTTTATTGAATTAAAGGTGTCTTCACCACCCTTATTTGCTTTTAAAAATACTTGATACACTACATTGTCCTTAGCAATATCCCAGGCACTCACAATTTCGAACGGTGTTTGAATTCGCCCACCTTCTCCACGAAAATCTGAAGACCATTTTTTGGCCATATCTCCGGTAGATTTAATGCTGAGAAAATTCAATCGGTGGAAGCTTTTTTTCAGCGGGCTTACTACCCTTATTCCAAATTGAATATTTTCAGATGATAGCTTTTCGTAATAGGAGTCTTTTGACCACCCCATAGCAGCTGCTACTATCCCCATCAAAGTTGTTCTTGGCGGAATTGAAAAACTAAATGCGGTATTATTGGCAAAATACTTGCGGAAATGTGCCATTTTACCACTTATTTTAAAACTTAATATCTCCATAACAGTAGGTTTAAGATGAAACTTTTGTTACAGGGAAAAATTGAAGTCAGCAGAAGTCTTAACGATGATATCTTTTATTTTTTGATCTCCATTTTTATCCTCTGTAATCAATTTTTTTAAAGCGCTTAAATCGATATCCAAATCCTTAAACCTTCGAACTTGCTTGTCACTAATATTATCTTGGGGATTGGTTTCTACATAGTTTCGTAAATCCCCAAATTGACCATTGGATACGCCCTCATTGTATATGATTTCAAGATATAGTTTTGGATATTGATTAAGTTTTGAGCGGGTAGGCGATGCAGGGATACTTTCCCAAATAGATTTTCTAAAAACCTCCACATCATCTGGAGTTAGACCAGTTGTTTTAGCGGCTGCAGCATTTATGGTTCCATTAAACCCTAATAAACTGTAGTGGACGCGGTAATCTTTACCAAAAGTACTGCTGTCATCATTCATAATTGTTACTATGGAGCTGGAGTCCATCAATTCTACTTTATTGAACGAATAGCCCCAATTGAGTTGAATTGGACCGGTGTAAGCCTTGGTGAAACCTCCAACAGCAAACGCACTTCCAAACATCCTGATATCAATAAATTTTTCCTTAACCAAATAGGCTAAAAGCTCGTAGTTTACCTCCTTATGCTTAAATTTTTTATCCGTAATGACTTTCCAAACTTTCTCAGCATCCTTTTCTTTCTCTACGATATCTTTGTAAACTTTCAAAGAATCAGGATTTTCCGCAAAAGCCCTTTCTAGTTCCCCTTCATTTTCAACCGTTCGTTTAACAACTGCTTTTAACTTGCTGTCCACACTCACTTTTGAATCACCTTCCATATTCACGAAAACAACTTCGTTATCGTTAATATCGGTCAAATAATCCCTAATAAAACGTTTAACCCGAGTATCGGTAACAAGATTTGTTTTGGTGTCGTAATCCATTCTGGGTTTATTTTCTTGGTCTGGATCACCGTTGGGATTACATTGACTGGCTTCATAAATAAAAAGGAAATCGGAAGAGTTGGTTATAGTATTCATAATAATTGATTTTTAAATTGATTAAATTGTTATTTCGGTTTCATTTTCTTCTAAGGCTTCGGCGTCTTTTACGCCAATCCCAAAGGAATAGCCCGTTAAAATGAAAAAAACAGCCTCTTTTGGATTTAAATCCCACTGATTGAAATTAAAGTGTTCACCAAATTTATTATCGGTAAAAATTACTTTGCCCATAGCATTATACTGCTTAGCCTTTTCCATCAACCCAAGTCTTAATCGTTGAATATCATCTTTGTCCATTCCGTTAAAATTGACTTTTTGGATAACTGTTTTATTTTTACCCTTTTGAATGTATTCAACCCTGTTTAACATACGCCCTAAATAGAACATTGCCTTTTGTTCTTTGGTAAATTTCATTTCGTTGAAAAAATTCAAAATGTTGTCTTCGTAATCATTTTTAGAATTCTCTTCGGTGGTTTTATCTGGTTCTTCCATATCGATAAGATTTAATTTATTGAGTAATTGAATAAAAGCGTGGTATTTAAAAACACTGTTTCGAACAGTGAAAGAAAAATAATCTTTAGAGTTTTTTTGAACATTTGTATAACTGCCATACCGTTCGTAATAATGACAGAGCATCAATTCAACAAAATAATCATACAGCAAATCTTTATTAACATTTCTATTCTCAAGTATGGTCTTAAATAATTCTAAAGCTTTATTCTTTTTTTCCTTATCCTTACGTAGCGGAATTATTTTATAAAGAGAATTGAAATTAAAATGTCTGGAAACTTGCTGTTTCGAGTCATAATCGTATTCCATCATCACAGAATTCCAATCCACAAAGTTTGCATCACGAAATTTCCAGTCTATATCAACAAATGTTTGCAAGATTTTGTTAAAATGGAAGCTACTTACGTCTTTTATAAGTTCGGTGGATTTGAAGAATTTTCCATCCGACTCAAAAGCGATAAAATTCAACCAAAATATTTCATTTTCTTCAACTTCATCTTGGATGTCCTCAGACACATCTTTTAATTTGTTAAGACTAAAAAGAATATCAGATTTCTTATGAATCCCTTCTAATGCCATCTTTAAATCCACTTGAGAAGTTTGTAAAAATTGTGGCACTATTACGTGATCTATATTGGCTATGGTTATTTTAAATCCTTGTCTTAGTAAAAATTCGGATGCGTAATCCAACTTATTTTGATTTTCCGCGCTAACTTGATAATTTAATTTAAATTTCTTTTTGTCGAAAACAGAAGCATAATTTTTCGTCTCCGTTACAAACATCTTGTTTAGACTATAGCGGTTAGAAAGATTTAGTTCCTTTACCTCATCTTGCATTTCTCCACTTGCATAACATAATTTTTGTTTAGATTGAGTTGTATTCTTCTCTTTTTCTTGACCAAAATAGGATAGTTTCAGGAATTTCTTATACTCAGGTATTTTTGAGAATAAAATTGGCTCATCATAACCAAATTTTTCAGCTTTCACGGCAACACTTAAAAACACAATATTTTCATTCTTATTAAGTTCAAACTCATCATTTAAAGCCCTGATGTCCACCTCCGATTTGGAAGGTGTTTCGTATGTGGTTTGTTCTAAGAATGAATTTTTCAGTTTAAAAATTCCATCTATTATTTTACCAAAATTATTTTCTAATAATTTCACATCTAACAATTCGACGGCTTCTTTTAATTGCCCAGATTCGCTCTCTTCTTCTTTACCGAAAAAGGCCTGATAAATTCTTCCCAATCTTTTTGAAATACCTGCAGCGCAAATCGCCTTACTATTTGAGCCTTTCATTTTGATTCCTAAAGATTCCTCAACATCTTTTACTTCGAATTCTTTAAGATTGCCACTATGAAAAACAGCTTCTTCTTTATCCAAGTCAAAAATTATGAGAAGGGTATAGTTTTTTTGAGAATTTCCGCGCTTGTCTTTTTTGTCAGCCTTAGGAAATTCTAGAAAACGATCCCATTCGCTTTTTCCATGGCTTTGCCATTCGCCTATTTTTAAAAGTGTTTGCAGCATAATCAATTAGTTAAATATTTTCAAATAAAGTAAAAACATTTTTGTATGAAATAAGTTAGTCTAAATTTATTTTTTCTTAATACAAATTAGATTGAAACGATGATCTAAGGTAGTATTAAAATCCACCTCAAAACTAGGCTAGTACAATAACCTCCCAGATAGCTTAATCGGTAAAAGCACCGTTATTCCAAATCGGAGACTTTGAGTTCAAATCTCACTGGGAGGTATTTATTAAGTTATTTACACCCATCCTTTTTACAAGTTATTCCCTCATTAGTATTCACCCAATGACTAGGATGCTCATTGGTATTTTCACCACAGGCGGTTTTCCCTCCTTTGTTACCTTGATGAATTATTTCGGTTGGCGTGTGTTTTACTGGCATAATATTTTATTATTTTATCAATCGAGTTTATATTAATTGGTTCCCCTTGCTTTCTTATCTATAAGAAGGTTAGCAGGTTTTATTGCGTTTATTCACAATACTTATTAAATAGAATTACTCTACCCCTATGTTTCTCTGAATCCATAAATCTAGTTAATTTTTCTTAAAAAACCGAATAAAAGAATATTGTCGCGTACTCTATTTACAAATTTCATTGATCTATTAAGGTTTTAAGGGTTAATAATTTTTGTGGTATGCTTTTTATGTTAAACTTCATCACCCTCCAAAATTAATTCCTGTGTTCGTCATTTGGTGTCGATGCAGGTAAAACATTTATCGCTGGGGTGTTCTTTTGAACACCTCGCTTTTTTTGTAAGATTTTGTTGACTTTATCCTTAGTCTATAGGCTAATACTCGTACTTATCCATTACCTCTTGTTAGATTAGTAGTATAGGTAATTTAACGGAACGCACAACTATCGCATTAGCATAACACCATACTTTAAAAAGGTATTTTATACCTCCTTAAAAAACTAATTGGGCCGATTTTACTTTTCAAATAATTTTGAATATTGAATAATTATCGTGCTTAAACTAATAAGTGTGTTAAGCCGTTAAGATGAAAGCTAAGGTTTTTTCCTTCCTTAATATTTAGCGCTATATAACTTTATTTTTGAGCTTAGCCATTCAGGGAGCTCATTTTTTAACTATCAGCTTACTAAACCCTAGTGGCATTTAAACTGCCCCAACTTTTAAGTCCGATTCCCATTGGGGTAGACTTAGGGCCTAGGCCAAGCAACTCCACATCAAAGCAAGGTTAAAGCCGTAATGCCTGCAATTTGTGTCTATATTGTCTGCATTATGCCTATAGCTTAGTCCACTATTTAGTGGACTAAGTGTGGACTCAGTGTGGACTCACTCCGCCTATATTAGGGATTTGATAGGCTGCAAACTAGGAGCATGTAGCTTCGGGATATGCTTTAATGGTAAATTGATTTTTTACCTAAGAAGCCACTGGGCTAAAATTTAAAAAAAGACCTATTCATTCTACTCGCCGGTGATTGGTATAGTTATAACAGCCTTTAAATCAAAGTCAAGCCTGTATAGCAACAAGAATAATTGTTGCTCGTAGAAAAATAAAAAATGCTTAAATTTGAAATCTAAGCAGCTTTATGAAGCACCACTACCTTGTTTTTTTTGTATATTTTATCTTAGGCATAAGCGCAGACGCCCAGTCTATTGCGCAAGTCAATCTACAAGCAAAGCAATTTCAAGATGCTTATAACCAAGCCTTAAACCAACAAGAATATGATGAAGCCTTAGTGCACCTCAACGCACTAAGTGATTTACTGATTTACCAAGCCATCGATCACCAAAGAAGCTATAGTTTATTACGTGATTTTAAACCCTACCTCAAGTTCTGCCAAACCCCCAAACAACGTGCTAACTTTTATATTAATTATGCAGAATCGGCTACTTATAACCAGTATTACAAAGAGGCGATGCAAATACTTGAAGAAGGGATTTCTTATATGGAGAAAGAACAAGATTCCAGTTGGTATGCCTTTGGCTATGCTTATCTTAAAGCCGCCGAAAACACCAATCGGTTGAACCGTTTTACCGAAAGCGCAACCTATTTTCAAAAAGCTGAGAGCCTTTTTAGTCACCAACAGGATAGTCTTATGTTGTTATGGACCAAGAGCGGTTTGAGTACTTTATTCAGTAGTTTTGCTTTATACGATAAAGCGGCGAAAGAGAGAGAATTTATTTTTAATATGCCTAAAAAGCCTGGTTTTGCTCAGGTAAAAGCTGTGGCCCATTTACGAGCTGCTACCGATGCTTTTTTTCAGAATCAACCGCAAAAAGAGCTGTATCATATCGAGCAAGCCTTAAAAACAGAAAACAACCAAGCCGATATCAAAGAGATTGTTAGGCTGATAAGCCTCACCTTTGCTACGGCTATTTATGCCCGCAACCAACAGAAAGATAAAGCAAATCGCTATTTTAAAGAGCTCCAAACTCAGTTTAGCGAACACAAATTACAAACCCCATTTATAAATAGCTATTATCGCTTGGCACAAAGCAGGCATGCTTTGGTAAACAACCAAATAGATTTAGCTATTTCTTCGGCTCATGACTTGCTAGAGAGTTTAGAAAATACAGATGATTGGCAACACCTGGCGCGTGCTTATTGGTTATTGGCCAACATCTACGAAGAAAATCAACAAACCCCTAAGGCCCTTTATTATTTAAAGCGCTACACCCATTTAAAAGACTCGGTAAACGTAGCCGCATCGCGTAGGCAATTTGCTTTTGTGCAAACTCAATTTGAAACCAAGAAAAAAGATCTCGCCTTAAAGCAAAAAAATCAAGCCATTGAACTGCTGCATGCTAAAAATCGCATTGTAAATCAGCGTTTATTATTATTAGGAATAATTAGCCTTTTCGGATTTGTTTTCCTTTACATTTGGCGACAACGCTTGTACGCCCAACGCAAAGAACGCCTGCAAAAAGAATTTGCTCATAACTTGGTACATCAATTAGAAGATGAGCGCAAACGTATTGCAGGAGAATTACACGACAGCGTGGGGCAAAATCTTTTGTTGGTAAAAAACAAACTCTTGTTAAAAAAGCAGCAAGAGCATCAACTACTCGAAGAGAGCATACAAGAAGTTAGATCGATGTCTCAGCGCCTTCATCCGTTTCAATTTGAAAAGCTAGGCTTACTTACTTCGATTAAGCATACGGTAGAGCGTTTTCAAAAAAATTCGAGTATTTATTACTCCACACTTATTGAAACCCAACACATCAATCTAAAAAAAGAAAAAGCCATCTTCATTTTTAGGATGATTCAAGAATGTCTTAACAATGTAGAGAAACATTCTCAAGCCTCGGCTTGTCAAGTACGCATACAAGAAACCTCAGAAACTTATATTTTTAGCATAAAAGATAACGGGCTGGGTTTTGAGGTTAGCCAACAGATGCAAAAACTCGACAGCTTAGGCTTAAAAAATCTTAAAGAACGGGCCGTATTAATAGAGGCCAAATTAAAAATACGTTCTAGTAGAGAAAAAGGAACGCATATAAGTATAATTCTAAATAAACACGCCAACTAATGCGCTTACGTATCTTACTCGCCGATGATCACCCGCTATTGCTAAAAGGAACCCAGGCCTACCTCAACAGTAAAGGGCACCAAGTGGTGGCCACCGCTCAGGATGGTATAGCGGCCTATTATGCCATATTAAAACATCAGCCCCATATCGCTATTCTCGACTTTGATATGCCCAAACAAAACGGTTTAGAGGTGGCCAAGGCGATTTTTGCCCAGGGCACTAAGGTAAAGGTCATCTTGTTAACCTTGCATCAACAAGAAGCCATTCTGGCCGAACTTGGGCACTGTATTGCAGGGTATTTAACCAAAGATACCGCTTTAGAAGAACTAGATGATTGTTTAAATGCGGTTTTATCTCAAAAAACCTACCAGAGTTCTACCCTAAAAAATAATATTCATATTCCAAGCCAAAACCCTCAGCTAGAAAAACTCACCGCTAGCGAACTTAAGATTTTGAAATATATTGAACAAGAATATACCAGCGCTCAAATTGCCGAAGAACTTTTCATTTCAAAACGAACGGTAGAAAAACACCGTAGTAATATTATTGAAAAGCTAAATCTAGACTCTCAAGCCCACAGCCTCTTACTTTGGTTAAAACAAAACAAAATGAGTTTTTAAAAAAAGTTGTTTGTTGGTCTAGAACTGTTTCATTCCCTTTTCAGGGAAATGTTTACGCTATAACCAACATAAGATCAAAGACTCCAGCCTATATACGTAGAGCTACGTATTCCAAAAGTTGAACCTAAAAACTAACTTGCACGGGTAAATATAAAACACCCAATATGTTCACTATTAAAATCGAAAACAACTACCGGTATTCTGGACGCTTGATCAATACCGACACCAATAGAGATTGGATCATCAATCATCATTTTACCAGTGCTAGTATTCCCGATTTAAAATCGGCTTTATTACAAATTTATGGACTCGGCGAAGTTCTTTTTTTAGATCTAGGCGAAGAAAAGATAAAAGGATATCCTTTTCCTTCTGAGCGTTACGGACTTTTATTACGCTGCCACAGTACCGAATTTTATTACCGTTTTGAACAACACGGCGATATATACTTAACTATAGATGCGTTAGGCTGTTTTAGTTTACAAGTAAAAAATGGTACAGCAATACAGATCAAACTACCCGAATTATCACTTAAACAATAATATTATGGATGTTTTTTTAGGACAAATAAGCCTATTTGGTGGCGATTACGCACCTGCTGGCTGGGCTTTTTGCAACGGTCAAATGCTAAATATATCTGACCACACCGCGCTTTTTTCTTTATTAGGAACACGATACGGAGGAGACGGTGTAAATACTTTTGCTCTTCCCAACCTTTGTGGTAGAATGCCCCTTGGTTTTGGTACGGCGCAGGGGCTTAGTAATTACCCCATAGGCAGTCAAGGTGGGAAAGAAAAAGTAGCTTTAGGCATTTCCGAAATGCCCGCTCATAACCACGGCGTAAGTACTCACGCCTCTGCTTTAGATGGCATAGGGGCCAATACCATCGAGGTTACCAATAACTATTGGGCTAAAGGAGGTAGTTACAGCACTACTAGCGATGCGCAAATGGCAAATGATGCCGTAAGAATAACCGATACAGGAGAAGGCAAGGCACACGAAAACCGCCCGCCCTATCTCGCTCTTAATTTTATCATAGCCTTAAACGGTATCTATCCTTCTAGAAGCTAAGTTTTATTCTCTTGTAATACCAATTGTATGAAATACCTAACGACCACTTTAGTAAAAATTAACTTGTCTCTTCTGTTAATGCTTATGCTAAGCAGCCTAAGTGCCCAAAGCATTACCTTTGACTTAGAAAATGCAGTACTTCAAAATAACAACAGTGCTATTAGCCAATCTATTACTGTGGGAGGTAACGTCTATACTATGACAATCACCCACGCTACGTCAAACGGTAATGCTGGGCTTACCCAAGTAAATGGTTCGCAGGTATTTTATTACAATGGTGGAGCTGGAAATACAAACCCCTGGGTGATTAGTTTTACAAAAAATGGAAATCCTACCAATTTTACCTTACATGGATTGACTTGTGTGGCTTATAGAAATTACCAAATTAGCTTATTAGACCCTAACGATCAAGTTATTACCCCCTTTGCGTCTTACCCCATTGGAGTCGTCTCTCCAGTTTTTGTTGTCAATACAAATTTGGCGAGCAACATCAGCAGCTTTAAGATTAAACCCGACAACTTAGCAACGCTAAATAATTTTGGGCTTGATAATATTCAAGTTAGTTTCCCTACCAGTAATCCAATTATCAACAATGTGAGCGTGCCCCTTAATAACACCTATGCCGCTGGTGACGATCTTAATTTTAGTATTCAATTTGATCAAAACATCATTGTCAATACCCTTAATGGAGTTCCGCAGATTACTATCGCAGTAGGATCTAGCCTTAAAAATGCCACCTATTCTAGTGGTAGTGGCACAAGTAGCTTAGATTTTGTTTACACGGTACAAGCTGGTGATTTTGATTCGAATGGTATTGGTATTAATGGCCTTAGCGCAAACGGAGGCAGCCTACAAAATAGCAATGGTTTAGCCGCCAACCTGAATTTAAATAATGTAGCCAATACAAATGGGGTTTTGGTTGACGGGGTGGCACCCACGGGATATACAGTACAATTTGATCAAGCGCTTATAGCAATTAGCAATGAAAACAATGCCAGTTTCACTATAGCTGCAGCCGAAATAGGCGCAACCTATCAATACACCATAACGAGTAATAATGGAGGCACACCCCTTAGCGGTTCTGGTGTCATCAGCCAAGCCAATCAACAAATAAGCGATTTAAATTTAAGCGGTTTAAGTAACGGAGTGCTAAATTTAAGTCTACAACTTACCGATGGAGTAGGCAATACCGGTTCGTTAGCCACTGCCCAAACGAATAAACAAACCTTGGTTTACCAACCAGACGCTAACCAAATTTTATATGTTAATAAAAACACGCCTAACCCCCAAGGCGATGGTTCTAGTTGGGCAAATGCCATTCCCGAACTAGCCCATGCCTTAAAATGGGCAAATAATAATGCTAGTCCTAATTGGGCTACAACCCCCTTACAAATTTGGGTTGCCGGTGGCACCTACACCCCTTTATATAGTCCTATTGATGGAGAATTTGGAAAACAAAAGGGAAGGGCTAATGCATTTTTACTGGTTAAAGATGTTCAATTATTTGGTGGTTTTGCCGGAACTGAAAATAGCATATCGCAAAGAGACCTGAGTAATACTAACAATGCCAGCATATTAAGTGGTGATCGCGATGCAAACGACGCTCTTATAAATCCTGCCCCTAATACAGGTGTAAGGCATACAGCTAGCTCAAGAGCTCAGAATACCTATCACGTGCTTATGGGCTCTGGCAATCTAGGGCAAACAAAAGTAGATGGTTTTACCATACAAGGGGCTAACGCCAGTTCTGTAAGCCAAAGCATTTCAGGTTTTTACATCAACGGAAATTACTTCTCCCACTTCTCAGGCGGCGGCATTTATATTAGAAAGGCCAATATACCCTTTAAAAACCTAAAACTACAAGACAATTCTGCCAATAGAGGTGCTGGAATATATAATATCGATGCTAATTCTAGTCTTGTCAATTCTATTATACATCACAATCACGCCACTGATGCTGGAGGAGGCATCTATATAAATTTGAACGGCCAAATGCAATTTACCAATGTGAGTGTAGCCCTTAATTCGGCCCCTCAAGGTGAAGCCATTGTAACCAAACTGTCTAATCCTATTTTGCATAATAGTATCATTTTTGGTGATATTAAGGAATTACTTGGCGGAACTTATACCGCTTACCACAGTCTTATTGAAGGCAATAACACTACCACCAACGGCAATATAAATACCTATGGTTTGACCCCCACTTTGGTTTTTAACAATCCGTTTCAAGATGACTTTAGTCTTAAAAACACTAGTCGGGCGGTCAATGTAGGAAACAATACTGCCTATACACAAGCTGGCGGAAATCTATTGACTGATGTAGATTTGAATGGTCAGGCTCGATTGTATGATGATAGCTTTTTTAGTCAAGATCAAATAGACCTTGGTGCTTTAGAGTACAATGCCGATTTACCGGTGCGGAACACCGATTTTACCGCCAATCCTACTGAAGGATGTGGGATACCGCATACGGTATTTTTCACAGACACCTCTGAATATCCAGATCTATGGGAATGGGATTTTGGTGACGGGAATACTTCGACTGCTCAAAACCCCATACACAACTTTGTAAGTCCAGGAGATTATACGGTATCTTTAAAAACCACCGATACCATTTTTAACACCTACAATACCCATACTGCCTTAATACGCGTTCAAACTGCAACCGCAAATTTTACCAGAAGTACTACTTCGAGCTGTATCGGAAGTACTATTGCTTTCACAGACACCTCAACCTTAAACGGAAATGGATCGATTACACAATGGGAATGGGATTTTGGAGACGGGAATACTTCGACTGTTCAAAACCCCAGTCACACCTACAATACCCCAGGAAACTTTAAGGTTAGCCTTAAAATCACAACAGATACAGGATGCTCCTATACCGAAAATAAAATAGATTATATCAGCATCAACCAAGTCATAGCTGACTTCTCTACTACCGATACCACAACTGGATTTCCTAATTTGACGGTTAATTTTCAAGACAATTCTACAAGTAATTTACCTATCACAGGGTGGTTATGGGATTTTGGTGATGGAAATACCTCTACACTGCAAAATCCCACCCATACCTACAGCAGTTTTGGAGTTTATGACGTTAGTTTGAGTATTACCACAACCCAAGCCTGCAGTGCAAGCCTTACAAAGAACGGCTTTATTAATACCTCAGATAACCTTGCTCCTACCGCCCTATGCCAAAGCCTTCAAGTTTATCTAGATGCAAATGGCACTGCCAGTATTACCCCAGCCATGGTGGATGCGGGAAGCACAGATAACGATCAAATTGCTAGTATACAAATTACACCCCAGATTTTTGATTGTAGCATGATTGGTGCTCAGAGTGTAAGTATGCTGGTAACCGATAGAGCAGGAAACACTAGTAGTTGTTCCATTAACATTCAAGTCATCGACTCATTGGCACCTGTACCAGACCTGGCTAGCTTGCCCACTATAACAAAAGCTTGTGAGCTGTTGCCAACAGATTTAACGCCGCCAACTGCTACAGATAACTGTGGAGGAAGCGTCTTGGTGACCAACGATGCGGTTTTCCCAATCAATACACAAGGAAATCATAGCATTACGTGGACGTTTCAAGATCAAAACGGCAATACCAGTACGCAAACCCAAAATATTGTAATAGATGATACCATGCCGCCTACTCCAGACCTGGCTAGCTTGCCCACTATATCAAAAGCTTGTGAGCTGCTGCCAACAGATTTAACACCGCCAACTGCAACTGACAATTGTGGAGGAAGCGTCTTGGTGACCAACGATGCGGTTTTCCCTATCAATACACAAGGAAATCATAGCATTACGTGGACGTTTCAAGATCAAAACGGTAATACCAGTACGCAAACCCAAAATATTCAAGTTTTAGCTTCGCCCTTAGAGGCAGTAAGTTTTAATGATGGTCAATTTACTTACGATGGAAATTTACATAGTCTAAGCGTAAGCAATTTACCCGCAGGAGCACAAGTTAATTATAGTATAAGCCCTCAAACTAGCAGTCCCAATGGCGCAATAGACGCAGGAAATTATACTGTTACTGCGGTCATAAGTCCGCCGGCTTCAGATGTAAATTGTGACCCCATTAGCCTTAGTGCACAATTGGTGATTGAAAAAGCAGCACAGAGTATAAACTTTCAAGCCCCTGGATTAAAAATACTAGAAGACGATTCAGATTTTCAACTTCAAGCTAGCGCGAGTTCAGGTTTGCCCGTGCAATTCACTTATTCATATGCGGGAGTCAGTCCCCCAGCCACAGTTTCGCCAACAGGTTGGGTGAATTTACTAAGTTCTGGTCAAATACAAATTACTGCCGAACAACCAGGAAATAACAATTATCATCCTGCCACTAGTATGTCCCAGAATTTACAAATTAACAGTAGAGATGCCTCGGCACATACTATACAAATTGAGGAAAAACAATTTAACACACCACCAAAAAAGCTTGATTACCAGATAGCCTGCACGAGCCAAAAAGAAAGTGTAAATATTGAGATAACCACAGAGGTTAATGCTCAAGTAAGCCCTGCAAAAAGTTTTAAAATTGAAACCCCCAAACCAGGTATTTACAAGCAAAAAGTAACTATTACCTCTCAAGATGGAAGCAGTACGCAAACCTATTGGATAATAATCGAAAAGCAATTTGCATTTTTTGATATTGTTCATCAAAAATTCGACAATGTGTTACTGGTTAATAATAATCCAGCGACTAACGGCGGCTATCAATTTGTGGGTTATCAATGGTTTAAAAATGCTAAGCCAATCGGTAACGAACAATATTATAGTGCGGGTCCTCATTCCCAAGACATATTAGACCCACAAGCCGAATATGCTGTTAAACTTTTTTTAGCAAACGGAACTATTCTACATACTTGTACTGGCCAGATCTCCTTAAGTCAATCTGCCGATTTTAACGCTTGGCCAAATCCTAACCAAGCTGGCAATCAACTTCATTTTGAGGTAAGTCAAACTGAGATTTCTCTTCAACAACCTGCATTTGTAAGGCTTTATACATTACAGGGTATACAAGTTGGGGTTTGGAAAATAACAGAAAAAAACACTCCTATAGATTTACCTGATACTTTATCTGCTGGTGTTTATTTAGCTAGTTACCAAATCGGTAATCACACAGAATCCTTTAAATTAATTATAGAATAAAAACTCATATGAATTGCAAAAGCGCAAACACCCGCAAACGTCATATCATTTTAATAAAAACAATGATTTTCTTAAGTATTTGCAGTCTTACTTGGGGTGGTTACTCACAAAAAAGCAGTGAATTTTCTGTTCAGGCCTTAGGAGGGTTCTCTTATGTTGATTACGAAACCCAACAAACATTTACAGCACCAGAAAGAAATTGGGGGTTGGGTCTAGGCTATGGTTTTTATCTTAATGAAAATTGGTCTTTACAATTGGCTGGAATATACCAAAAGTATACCGCCAAATTGAGTGTAGCCAAAATAGAAGACCAATATCAAAGTATAGACTTGGAACAAGAGAACTTTGTTTTTCAATTCGAGGCACAAAGATTAAAAGAGCAACAACAAATAGGAAATCTTCAATTTCCGCTCAGTTTACAATGGCAAACCAGCGGAGAAATTAAATTTTACTTTAGGGCTGGTGCTCAGGTCAACTTGGTTCTAGAAGCAGAATTTGATCAAGCAATAGACTTTCTCAAAACAAGTGGTTACTATCCTCAATACGAAGTCACTCTAGACGATCCGTTATTTATGGGTTTTGGTCGGTTTGACGATGTCAAAACCTCAAAGCAAAATTTAAATTGGCAAACTACTTACTCGGCTATCTTTGAAAGTGGAATAAAAAGTGAAGTGTATAAAAATCAGCATTTTTATATCGGATTCTTTTTGAATTACGGCCTTAAAGGTTTAAAAACAGCCGACAAAAACAATCCTCTAGTGGAGTACCAATCTAAAAAACCAGATGCTTTTAAATGGAATAGCCTTAGCCAAACGCCATTGGCACAAAATGCCCGATTGATGTCTTACGGCATAAAACTCCGGTATGCTTGGGGGGGTTTTTAATGAAATATTTTCATCCACCAACATTGTAATTGCATTAATTAAGCCCCTTACCAAGTCTTTTTAATATGCAATGCAATAGCTAAAATGACACCCCCGCTGCTGGGCGATTGCATCGTGTTCTTCTAGTCTTTTAAAATAAAGCAGCCTGGACAGAGTAATCGCAATAACCGTGTGCAACTTTATCCCGTAAAAAATTGTATTAAAAGTGTATATTTGAGTTGGTTTAACGAGGTGTGCCACATATGAAAAAACTCATACTGACAATATTATTTCTGAATTCAATAGTCGGATTTTCACAAGAAAAAAGCGAAGTTCTGATTAAAGGAATTGTATTGTCCGAAGTCAACGGAAAACCTCTTGAGAATGCTTACATAAATTATAAATCAAGATATAGATATTCAATGACAAACGAAAAAGGAAAATTTGAATATCGATACAAAATTCGAGAAAGAGACAGTTTGGAAACTATTGAATTAACAGCTTTAGGATATGAAAATCTTGATACAATAATTCGAGTTGACAACCCGAAAGAATACGTGTTTGAATTTGTTATGAAACCAAGATTTGGACTAAACCGAGAAAAAGCACTTGCGGACATAAAAAATGGAGAAATAAATATACTGGAATCCAGTGGAATCGCACCTGTATTTTATAAATCAGACTCAAAATTTGCAAAGAAATATAATGTGAATTTTGTCGAATATGGTTGTGAGGCAATTGCAGAGGAAAGCCTTTATGAATATAACAAAACAGTCTTCGAATATTTGGACAAAAAATACGGAAAGAAATGGAGAAAAAAGATTCGAAAAGACATTGTTGGACTTAATGAGGAAAATGAATAAAATACGTTGCACAGCAATTTATAACCACAATTACGGCGTCCCGAACCGTCGGGAGACTATGTCCGAATCCACTCGGAATTGCTAACATCAGTGCCTAAACGAAAATTAACGTATATTTACCCGTAACTGATGGTTATACGAGATCGGCGGACTATCTCAAAACCTCGGTTATAGAGAAACGTATTTGGGTACGCACCTTTAAGAAAATCTATATATTCGATTCTCCCGGGAATTAAATTATTGTTGAGACAAACTGCTGTTGCCAGTAATTTATGAATCATAGCTAAACAAGAAACTTTCAATAAAAAATAAATGAATATTTCCTCTTTTCACCTTGTAAAAATTCCATTTGGAAAAGCGATTAAAGGACTATTTATAAACTTGATTAATACAAAAACAAAAGGTCTAATTTATTCGGAATATATGACCGCTATGACTTTAGGTTCTCCTATTCTATCACCTTCTCGTTTTTTAATAAGAGAAGTAGCAATCTTTGCTCAATGGGAAAGCGAAAAAGACCTTGAAAACTTTCTAGAAAAAGACAATTTTGGCAAAATTCTAAATAAAGGTTGGCACATTCGCTTAGGTTTTATGAGAGATTGGGGAAAGATAAAAGGGTATAAAACACCAAAGAAAAACCAAATTTTAGACAATCCAAATTCACCTGTAGTTGCCGTAACAATTGCTCGTATGAAACCTCTAGCAGTTCCGAGATTCTTACAATGGGGAATACCAGTTGAAAAATTAGTTAGAGATCATTCTGGCACTTTACTTTCTATTGCATCTTTCAAATTTCCGAATACAGTTTCAACTTTTTCAATTTGGAAAAATATAAAAGAAATGGAAAGTATGGTTCACGGTCATAGCAAAATGCCAAAACCTAAAAGACACTCAAACGCCATGAAAGAAAGAGAACGTAAAAACTTTCATTTTGAGTTTACAACTCTTAGATTTAAACCTCTTTCAGAATACGGTTCTTGGAAAGGCTATAGCAATTACACTAAGAAAACTGTTTAATAATGGGATTTGCTTTTATTAAACAGAACTTTCAAGATTGGGTTACTCAACAATGGGTAATTGTTTCAGGTAAAAAAATCAATTCAAAAGAATATGAATGGTTGTTAGGTCCATTTGGAAATACAAATGGAATTGGGGAAAAATTTATTAAGCAGTTAGCGGAAAATGAAAATTTAGAAATCTGTACCTCTAAACTAAGTAAAGGATTAATAAATTCAATTAACCAATTAAACTTACCAACAACCGAAATTAATAAATTATCAAAAAACGTAATTGACTTTTACGAAAACACGAGTAGTTATGAATTTGAATTGAAAACTAACTGGAATCCTATTTTTAAATTTTTCGGCTATCTCCTAAAAATACTGTTCAGTAATAGAATTGAGCAACTAAACATTCCCATGAAAAACCGCAAGAACACTAAGGGAATGAATAGCGATATTATTCAACTAATTGATAAAAAAACCAAAAAAGTAAAACGAACAATTTGGTTAAGAACAATTAAAAAAACGAAACAAGTTGTTTATTCAGGCATTTATGAAACTTGTACAATTCCAAACGGAATAACTTGCATTAAAGCAATGTTTCCATTACCAAACGGAAATGCGACAGTTATTTTAGAACCATGTGTTGGTAGTAACGGAGAGCTAATCTTAAAATCTGCTGGTAGGAAAATTGGAGATAGTGGGTTTTACTTTTTGCTAAAAGACAAAAGTGGAAACTTATGGACAAATTATATAAAGTCATTTAAAGACCACCTAACGGTAAGTTTTAATGACGGAAAAATAAAAGCAAAACAAACACTTAAATTTTATGGCTTGAGAGTACTTAATTTTGAATACGAAATTAAAAAAACACATACAACACCGTATAAAATTAATTCCTGGCTCTAGCCTCCACACGAATCCTCAAGCGTTCGGACGTGCGGCTTTATTCATCCCGATTACCGCAGTTGGTCGGTTCTTCCCGAAATCAAATTTATACTGGCCAAAAACAAACAAAATTTATTTTATATCGGTTTAACCGGAAGTTATATCAACCACCAAGATCAATTTAACCAAGATTACTTCCGTAAAGCAAGCGACCATAAACAGTATGCTTTTGAGCAGGCCGACTATAGACGTATTAAAACCACGCTGAGTATGCATTTGGCATCGGTATTATTTGTGGGTAAAAACTGGGGGTTCTCGCCCTATATCGGTTGGGGTATAAAAAACCGTGATGTAAAATTTAGTCACATTCAAGGAATGCGACCCGTTACCCGTGAAGATACGCATAACTTTATACCCAGCGCCACCTACTATCTCAGGCACGAGGGCAGCTCTACTGGGGTACAATTGGAGCTGCGCCTTGCAGTATTTGTTAAACTCTAGTCCGAACACAAACTGTTAAAAAATAAAATACCATTGGTGGCTTTTCTTATTCATCGTAATATTGCAATATATAAATGAATCTATTTTTGATTATGGGACTTACCAAAACCGATTTATTCACTGCCGAGCAAAACCAAATTGCAAAATTCACCAAAGTTCTGGGGCATCCTGCGCGTATCGCCATTTTACAGCATCTTATTAAAATAGACAGCTGCGTTTGTGGCGACTTGGTAGAGGTTATTGGTTTGGCTCAACCTACCATATCGCAGCATTTAAAAGAGCTCAAAAAACTAGGACTTATACAAGGTAGCATTAGCGGTACGCGCGTTTGCTATTGTATAGATGCCCAGGCTTGGCAAAATATGCGCGAAAACTTATTGGCCTTTTTAGCCAGCGGTCCTTCTCATAATCCTAAATGTTGTTAACCCCAAAATACCTGATTACTTATGAAATTATCTGAAATTAAAGCCGTACTGCAAAACCTAGAACAAATTGCCTTTGAGTTGCCTTCGGGCGAATTGGTTCCGCCTCATTTTCATGTGACCGAGATTGGCAAAATAGACAAAAACTTTATCGACTGTGGCGGTACCTTGCGCTATGAAACGCTTATCAGTTTTCAATTGTGGAGCGCCAACGATTACAATCATCGCCTGCATCCAGAAAAATTGACTGCCATTATCGAATTGGCCGAAAAAGCTTTGGTTTTAGGCGATTGGGAGGTTGAAGTAGAATACCAAGGCGAAACTATTGGTAAATACGATTTAGATTTTAACGGCAAGCATTTTATTTTGCGCAACAAACAAACCGATTGCTTGGCAAAAGAAGATTGCGGCATCCCAGAAAAATCTGCACCCGCCAATAACGCCACTTGTGCACCGGGTAGTGGCTGCTGCTAATTTATTATTTTGATTTATTATGGAATTCAATAAGGTTTTCACCGATTTTATCGGCACTTTAAAACCCGATAATATTGCTAGCGATCGTAAACAAATACTCCAACATTTGACCCAAGCTATACAGGAGGGCTTGCAGAAAAAGGAGGGCGTGGCTCTGCAATTTATTTGCACGCATAACTCGCGCCGAAGTCAGTTTGCACAGGTTTGGGCACAGCATTTACTATATTGGCACGGCTATTTTAAAGTCGGTTGTTATTCGGGTGGTACGGCCGTTACCGCGATTTATCCCGAGGTCATCAACCAATTAGAACAGCAAGGATTTACCGCTAGTCGCCTAAGCGAAGGCAGCAACTCGGTTTATGCTGTAAAAGCGAGTAAACAGCTCGCACCGAGTTTTGTGTTTTCTAAACCCATAACGCATTTGGTAAACCCCAGCGATGATTTTATCGCGGTGATGACTTGCGACCAAGCCTATGAGGCCTGTCCCGTTGTTTTAGGAGCCAAAAAACGCATTGGACTCACCTATACCGACCCAAAAAACCATGATGGGCAAGAGAATGAAGAACAGGCTTATGCGCAAACCAGTACACAAATTGCTACCGAGATGCTTTATCTCTGTTCACAACTAAATCCGTAAAGGCATGAATAAAAAATTAGGCTTTTTAAACCGCTATCTAACCCTATGGATCTTTACCGCTATGCTACTGGGAGTAGCTTTGGGGTATTTTTTTCCGAGCTTTCCCGAAAAGTTACAAGCTTATAACCAAGGCAGTACTAATATAGCTTTGGCTATCGGACTTATTTTAATGATGTATCCGCCCTTGGCTAAGGTAAAGTATAGTTTGCTGCCCAAGGTGTTTAAAAATGTAAAGCTCTTGTCTATTTCGCTGTTGCTGAATTGGATTATTGGGCCGGTTTTGATGTTTATACTCGCTATTGTATTTCTAGCCGATTATCCCGAATATATGGTAGGCCTTATTTTAATTGGTTTGGCACGCTGTATTGCCATGGTATTGGTGTGGAATGATTTGGCTGAGGGCAGCAGCGAATATGGAGCTGGCTTGGTGGCGCTCAACAGTATTTTCCAGGTCTTTGCCTACTCGTTTTATGCATGGATTTTCATTAGTGTACTCCCTCCGTTTTTTGGTTTTGAAGGCGCTTTGGTAGAGATCTCCATCGCCCAAATTGCAGAGAGTGTCGCTATTTATTTAGGCATCCCTTTCTTATTAGGCATTCTTAGTCGGCTGATTTTAGTGCGTCTTTATGGAGCGACCTGGTACCAAGAAAAATTTATACCGCGCATATCTCCCTTAACCTTAATCGCTTTACTGTTTACCATTGTGCTTATGTTTTCGCTAAAAGGCGAATTAATTGTAGCCCTACCCCAAGACGTCTTGCTTATCGCGCTACCCTTGTTGATTTATTTTGGTTTGATGTTTCTTATTGGTTTTTGGATTACTCGCGCCGTGGGTGCTACATACGATCAAACTACCGCTGTTGCCTTTACGGCCGCAGGAAATAACTTTGAGTTAGCCATTGCAGTTGCCATTGCCGTTTTCGGATTACACTCTGGGCAGGCTTTTACCGGAGTTATTGGGCCGCTTGTAGAAGTACCGGCGCTCATCTTTCTCGTGCGGGTTTCCTTCTGGCTAAAAGCCAAGTATTTTTCGGCTAAGACCTCTTAAACCAAACAGGCATGCCTCGATTGGCATGCCTGTTTTGCTTTATTCGGGTTGATGCCTTTTCTTTAGGATGCAGCCATAGTATTTTCTGCGTTTTCTTCTACCGCTTCCTCTGTAGTACCTGATTCATTTTCTTCACCATCAAAATAAGGAAACACATCTATAATAGGCGATTCGCTAATGGCAGGTATACTATAATCTCCCATGGTGTTTTGTAACACCTGCATGCTGTTTTCAAAAGCTTCTTTTACATCATTGGCCTGTACCAAAAGGTATTGATTGGTTTTACGCTCTTTGCCGCTTTCTTCATCAATGGCCACCAAGGCCACCTTAACTTTAAACCAACGATCGCTATTCTCAAAAGGATGCACTTCGGCAAAATTGGCCACCTTTATGTTCATGATTTTAAAATCCTCTTCGGTTAAGCTCTTCATTTCTTGAGTAAGTCGGGCTTCGGCCTCGGTATAAGAAACCGCATCGAGCAAGTAGGTTTCGCTGGTTAATTTTTGCTCTCCCGTCTCGTGGCGTTTCATATATTTTACTTTACACTCATACCAAATAATACTCATATTTACTTATAGATTTTAGGTTAGTCGCCAAAAATAGAAATCAGCTCAACGTAAACCAACCGATTCTAATTTTGTTATGCACAATTTTATTTTAGGCTTTTACTGCGCTTACGTGGAAGGCATGAAATTCTAATGAAACAAAATAATTTTACACTAAAAACCAGCTCCTGTTTTTTGGTTTTTGACAAGCATAAAAAGATAAGGAATGTGCATTTATAGATGAAGGAATAACTTTGCAGGCTACAGGCAATTAAAACAAGCCATATTAAAACAAATAAAAAATTATTAATATTTTGTTTGTTATTAACATAAAAAAAAGTTAATTTCACGATTTAACCAACAATTTAACAGATGAAAAGTAAATTTATTAGTCTGTGTTTATTAGTCTGTGTTTATTAGTCTGTGTAGTTATGCTGCACAGTTGCACACAAGATGATTTTGATGTCAACGAGCCTGACGCCAATAATTCTTTTAATCAAAAAATAAGCACTTTAAAATTTAAAGACATTAGCGCCAATTTGGCATTAGTCAACCTTCTTAAGAAAATTCAACAACCCTCTGATCAACATGGTAGAGGTTATTACAACGAAGCGTTTAGAATGCACTTAGACACAACCCGTATTATAAAAATTGAAAGTCAGAATAAACATTCTTATACGTTTATGATACAAGATAGTCTTGCTCCAGAACAACCGATAAGAAACCTTGTATTGAGTGCCAACGCAGATAATCCTGAGCAGTATTTCGCCTATATTTTCTCTTATCAATTTTCTGATAGTGAACGTATTGCTTGGGCCAACGGAACTTTAAGTAATTTTGCAGATTTAGTAAATTTAACGGTCTATAACCCTGACTATAGCCAGGTAAGTGTAAATGGAATTCCTGCTGATTGCTGGGAGACCATTATTATAGTCCCTGCCCAGCCGTGTGACGGTAAGGATGATGATGGTAACCGTGTATATCACATGCCTGGAGATGGTTGTGATGCAAATCAACCGCCAATACCCGCCATAACCATGTCTGTATTGAGTTATGATTGTCAATTTGGTGGTGGCTCTAGTGGTCCCGGTAATGGTAGCCCGGGAGGCGTAGGTGACCCTTGGTCTAACCCAGATTTTGGCAGTGGTGCCGGTGGTGGTGAAGCAGGAAACAATGCTGGTAATGTTGAGACACATCCCAACCCACAAAACCCAGACCAGAACAAGGCAGTAAGTGAATTTCAAGGCATCGCAACTGTACCAATTCTAAATTTAGCTAGTATGGAAAGTCGCTTTTACAACAATCTTCCTGCCTCTCTTCAATACTCTTGGGACTATGATTTAAGTGTTCACCAAAAGAATCAAATTCTTGATTTCTTAGAAAACAATAAAGAACCAGGACAACTTTATCCCACTCAAGAAGCCGAGGCTTTTGCGGCTAATTATATAAATAATTTGTTAAATAATCAGAGTCTTGATATACATATAGATCAAGACTTTGAAATATCAAAAATACAAGATATTGAAGACCAAATGACTGGCGATCCTATAGAATTATATTTAGTAGCCAAACATAGAAACAGTAATAAACTCGATCTAACTGTATTTTCAACAAGTAATTCCATAAATATTGGAGATTATACCTTATTACCGCATTATGACAGAAATAACAATTTAATTTGTTATGCTGCGTCAAGAACACAAGCTAATGGAATTGAATATGTTATTGCTGGAGATGCATTAAACGAATTTCAAGACAATATAGATTTATATACCCATGCCGCAGACCTGTTTTATCAAAATGGAATGCCTTCTGAAGGGCAGATAGCGATGGCAGCGGGTAATTATTTTGATGGCTTGTGCGATATGTGGAACGATGCACTGCATTCCCCACAATGGTGGGCCTATGCGATTACCACTTTTGGGCATGCTATTGTTACTTTGCCAGCAAACACCCCTGTTAATTCAACCTTGACCAATACACAATGGAAAATTTCTATGAAAAGAATGACCTCAAAATTTGTTCAAGGAAAAACCGTTACAAACCCTCAAGGAGTTTCTGTTACCATTGATATTCCCGATAATTATGTGCCAAGGATTGTTGATAATGGGAAAGGTATTAAATTTGTTCCTCAAGGGACACCTTTTGGCTCTGATGCAAATGCAATAAGAATAATGGAACCTACAACGACAGGTACATACCCGCATCCAAAAGGGTATGTAAAGTTTTATAATAGTAATGGACATCCAATTAACCCTAATAATGGTCAAACATTAGGTAATGCTAATAATCATTTTGATTTTCAATAAACTTCTAAAATATGAATAATAAAATAATATTTGAAGGGAAAACTAAACTTGAAAAAGTGATTTTTGATAATGACAGTAATCTATTCTATTTTTATTTTGACGAAATTCATTTGATTACTACAGACTTTTGGAGATTTTTTAAAAAAAACAAAATAGAGCAAATTTCAAAAGATCAAGATAAAAAATATCATTTTCAAATGCCCAAAATAGATTTAATTCCTTATCTGATTGAAGAACTTCAAAGTGAATATTTAATTAAAATAGAAATTTCAAAAAATAATGATTTGATCTTGTATTTCTCATCAGATAAAAAAATTGAAGTTTATATTACCTCTATGGCTTTTGAGAACTGGGAAATTACAATTAAAGGGAAAAAATTCATTTGTCTTCAAGGAGGTTATGAAATTGGTACATCAGGGTGAATTTTTAATAACCACAGATTCATGTCCCAGTTGGTGTACATCAAAAAGCCGAGGCTTTTGCTAAAGAAGTAATCAAAGCTTATGAAAATGAAACATTAATTTCTGCTTTTCCTTTTGTGAAATATCCAGAGGGAAGTGATTATGCAAATGAGTTTCCGCATTTTACTAATTTCCTTAAAAATGAATTAGTAGATATAGCTGACGATCAAACAATTGTTGATGCTCTTAAACAATGGGGAAGTGTTACAGAAGAACAGATAATTGATGCTCTAACTTGGGGTAACGGTCCTTATATCAAATTAAGTTATTTAAGTTCAATACACACCATTATGGGTAGGTTTAATGGATTGCCGACTTCCCACCCTGAAGGCTTTGCTGGCCCCGATACAATAGAATTGAATTATTGGACTATTGAGGATATAGAAGATAAATTGGAAAATGGCGGCCCGTTTGATGCGAAAGTTTATAAGTTTTTTATTGCTATTGTAATTCTTCATGAGTACACACATTATGGAGACTTTCACTATAATGGTAATATGTATCACGAAACCGGAACAGAAACTGGTTGGGAGTTTGAAAAGGAAATAATAGGAACACAAATAGATTATGATAATGATGGGCTTATAGATGCTCAAGAATAGCTGATAAAAAAGGAATGATTATGAAAAAAAATATTTTATATCTAATTTTTTTATTTATAGTGTCTTATGGCTTTTCTCAGTATAAAATAAATGAAGATTTTAAAAAATATGGCATTTCTGCTCAAGAATATAAGATTTTATTGCAAAAATCTTTAAACCTAAATCATATTGATTTCTTTTTTTTAGAAAATGAAAAGAAGAAACCTGTAGTCCTGTTAAAAAGCGAATATATTGAACCAATTTCAGATACAATTTGTTTAACAAAATTTGGTAATCCTATAAAAATTAAATCTTATAAAGAAATATACGAAGATATGGATGTTAATTTCATTGATTTTATTGAAGTTTTCATGATAAAAGATAAATTGACTATATCGTATGGGTTTTATAATAAGCATTTTGTGGTATTCGCTGAATTTTTGAAATATGATAATGAATGGGAGTTAATTACAAAAGATATAAATGAAAAACCAAAAGCAATTGTTAATCTTGCTTTGACAAAAGGGGTTTGTTTGTCCCAACTCTTAAAATGTAAATTAAATAAGGGCGGGGATGTTTGTGCTAAATGTGTGGAAAAATTCCCAAACATAAGGAATTAAGCCTGTTTTAACCCTTGGCTTATGTTATATAGCTTGCAAGGCAAGTATGAAAAAGCGATGAGGGCGTTTTAATCATGGCTTAACTTTAGCTTAAGCTTAGTGTAAAAGAATTTAGCGGTTGGGTTAAGCCTTTGTGAAAGGGTTTCTGCCGGATCCAGTAAGTAAAATGGTTTTCAATAAAGGGATTGATGATTAGCGGATGGGGATATATGTAGAAGATGGTTATATTTTTAAATTAGTATTCGATAAGAATAGGGGTGAATTATTAAGTGGGGAACCTATCTATAAGAATTTTGGAAATGGAAACTCACAATGGAACCACGATTTATTTAATGTTTTTGATTTAAGACAGTCAATTGAAAATAACCTTATTATGATTGATTCTTGGTTAGATCCCAATGATTCATTTTCTAATATAATTAACAATGACGGTGTTTTTCAAAATAAACAACAGTTTTACTTTTAATTTTCTTGGGCGGGCCTTGAAGGCACTCAAGAATATCAAAATCTGAATTCATCGGAAAAAACGATGATTCAATATGCAATTCAATTAATTCAAAGTTATTAATTATGAAAAAAAAATTAATCCTGTTAATATTTTTTTTAAATGCTACGATTTGTTATACACAAAATTCGAATAGCGCATTTTATGTTTATGATAGTCGAAGTTCAATATCTTCTGATGAAGATAGTAGATTATATTATACACTAATTATTAAAAGCAATAATAAGGACTTTAACAGTGATGCTTATAAATTTCAAATTTTGAATCAAAAAAACTTTGATGAATTTCTTGATCTCAATGAAATAAAAAATAAAATTGATATTGATTCAATCAACTATTATAATGTTGAAGATCTAAAGAAATTTGAACCCTGTGGTTTACATGAATTTATAAGTAAAAAGAATAAATTTTATCTTATTATTAATGAAGATGAAATTTTTTTTACAATAAAAATGAATTATATAGGCACTGAAAAGAATTTAGAATTGTTACCTTCTGGTTTCTAGGAACAGGTGGCGGAAGGAATCAGATGATTTGGGTGAAGATATTAGTGTTATAGATGATTCAGGTAGTGATAAAACAATTATAAGAACACCAGAAATAGCTCCTGCAAATGAAGTATAATTATGAAGAAGTTTTTATATTTTTTACTTATATCAAATTTATTTCCTGTGTAAAATCAAATGATAAACAAATTTCAAAAGTTATTTTATTTAAGGAATTAAATCTAAATAAAAATGATTTAAATTATTCTAATGGACTGTGTCAAAAAACTGTAGATTAAGTTAAGCTATAAAAATAATAATGATTTAGGGTTAGCACCGATGGTGGCTATTATTTACCATGCAGAAACAAAAGAAGCAACTGAAATTGGAGAAAAATACTCAAAGGGAATAAAACCTAGCACTTATAGTGATTATCAAGGAAAATCTCCTATTTATAGCTCTTGGTCCTATTATGCTTTTTATAGCCAAGAAGTAGACTCGATAGCTAAGGCTAAGTATAAAGAAGCAAAAAATGCTAAAATGAGTTATGATTATGATTAGGATTATGATTAAAACAAAAGTAAATCCTACTATTATGAAAACATACCTAATTACTTTGATCAGCCTATTTTTTGCCCTAAATACATGGGCACAATTGCAAACCGTAAATATGAATACTAGGGATAATTCCCAAGATCATTCGGGAAAATATTATAAAGATATAGATGATAATTTTGACCCTTTTATCGGGGTTTGGCAAGGCACACACCAAAACACCACGATGATCATAGACATTTCTAAAGCCGTACTAGGGCCTAGTCCAAGTAATAATTATGCTCAGGATTTTCTTGTCATCGACATCCAATTAATAGAAGGGATGGGCACGCCAATGGAAATGGTTATCTGCAATACGGCTGCCGCCTACAGTCATTTTGACAAGCTGATTAGAAGCATCACACATGCTACTACCTATGACGGGGTTACAATGAGTGGTTTTCTGGATGACAATTGCCACCCGGGCAACAGTGCGGGAGGTATTGTGGTGATGAATATTCAAAACCCACAAGCATCGCCTTTAACCGCCACTTGGGAGATTGAGAAAAAGGGGATTGTGGCCAAAACCTACCCCGGAGAACCAGACTTTGTTATTCCCACCAGTATTGTTTTAACCAAACAACCCTAATAATAAGTACTATGTTTAAGCTACAAGCCGTTACTTCACAAGAAGTAGCGGTTTTTTTAAGGCTTTATGGCGGTCTCTACCAATTGATGGAGCAAACGTTCTATCTGGTCCTTATAACTGGCATTAATCTCCATGCCTTGTCTTTTTGCAATAAAATCGATTGCATTATACGACACAAATACCCGGCCTTTGGCATTTTCCCAAACTAAAATTTTATGCGGTAAGTCTAGACCCAACAAAGCATTATCGCGCAACATACGGCTGCTTATCTCTGGGTAACTCACCATAAGCACATAGGTAGGCCGCAAAGACATGCCAACGCTGGCAGCATTTGCTTGGTGATCTAAACTCGCTATCAATTCTAATTTTTGATTGTCGTGAATACTTTTTAATAAGGTGTTTTTGGTTTTCGTAAAGCTCTGTTTACTTCGGGTGGTAATGATACCTTCCAATAATTTGACATGTTGTTTTCGGGTATGCACTACCGTTTGCCCTGCAGCATTTTCAACCAATCGCTCTAAAGCATCGCTCATTTGATTTAGACTTGGGGTATTTTTAATACCAAATCGGGCACCTAAATAATTGGTACTATTATAAGCCGTTACAAATTCTTCTCCATCTTGAAAGAATAAAATTTTCTGCGGTAAATTGAGACCGGCCAACTGGTTGGCTTGCATAAGCGGCGTTCCTAGATTGGGGTTGCCAAAAAAGATAATTTTTTCGGGTGCCAAATCTATACGCTCTTGAGCCGCTTCTTGGGCATAATCAGACTCGGCAATAATACCAATGGCACTATTCTTACGCAAAGTAGATTTCAATTTCTGGTAGGCCTCTTCTACTTCGCCTTTTTGTTGGGTATAACTAATTCCTATAGCTTTTAAACGCTCTTGTTGAGGTGGCCACTGCTCCTCTTGATTCTTGTTTTTACAAGCTGTTAAACAGATTGCAACCAAAAGAAATAACCCGATTTTCTTTTTCATACGCTTTAATTTACCTACAATTTAATGATTTCTTCCTGAAAAATCAGTAAAAACTGCTTTCATCCGCTTATTTTTATAAATTTTTAAAGCTTTCTAGGCTTAAAGCCGAAACTCAATACAGCAAACTACTTGATAATTACCGAGACAAAACCCCGCTAGAACTGCACGATATTTATTATCTTGCTTTCTTAAGTAATTATAGCATGGAAAATTTTTGGCAGCTTTACCATCAAGATATTTTATTTGTAGGCTTTGTTTTAGTGGCTACTGTTTTTTTATTGTGGCTCACCAATTGGAGTTATCGTTTTTTTACCAAGCGACTAGAGAAAAAATACAATTATGAGAGCTTAAGCAGTTTACGCAATGTAAAGAAAATTTTAAATTTACTTTGGTTGATTACTGGGCTTGCGAGTATCAGCTTTGTGTTTGCGAGTGCCAAAACCACCACTATAATCAAAGAAAACCTGCAGCTTATTGTATATGTAGGGGTGGTGCTAGTGGTAAGTATTCTTACCGCCACCATGGTACAATTGTTTTTTAGTAAACGCATTCAAGAGAAAACCGCTCAAGGAGCAGACTCTACCAGTTTACGTTTTATTCAATATTTAGCCAGTATAGGCGTTTATCTCGTTGGGGTTTTACTTATAATTTTAGCTTTTCCGTCGCTTAAACACATTGCCGGTACCGTATTAGGAGGTGCGGGTATTCTCGCAGTTGTGTTGGGTATTGCCTCGCAAGAAGCGCTCGCCAATTTGGTAAGTGGCTTATTTATCATCAGCTTTAAGCCCTTTAAAATTGGAGATATCATTCAGATTACCGATACCATGATGGGCACCGTGCACGATATTACCTTACGGCATACGGTGATTCAAGATTTTCAAAATAAAATGATTGTTATACCCAACTCCATCATCAATAAAGAACGCTTGATTAATTATGATCTGAGCAATAGCTTGGTTCGGCAATGGATTTTTATGCGCATTGCTTATGAAAGTGATATTGATTTAGCGCGTAAAATTATGCGCGAAGAGTGTATGAAGCATCCCTTTACCTTAGACAACCGCACGCCGCTAGAAAAAGCCAACAATGAGCCTGTAGTACCTGTAAAGGTAGTCGAGTTACAAGAGTCGGCTGTATTGATGCGTGCTTGGGTATGGACCAGCAACTACGCCGATTCATTTGACTTGAAATGCGATTTGCTCGAATCGATAAAAAAACGTTTTGATGCCGAAGGTATAAGCATACCTTACCCCCACCGCACAATGGTTTATAAAAATGACCCTCAGCTTGACCCCGGTCACAAGCCGCAAGGCCCTTAAATTTATTCAGCTTAAGTCTGTGCTTTTTTAAATAGAAAAATGTAAGTTTGGGTGAAGAAAAAACACCGGCCGCATGAACGACTTCTTAATTTATTTTAACTTAGGGCTCACACACGTACTCGATTGGAATGCCTATGATCACGTTTTATTCCTCAGTGTTTTGGTTGCAGCCTTTGGATTTAAAGATTTTAAACCCGTAATTGCTTTAGTTACCCTGTTTACATTAGGCCACACCCTATCTTTAGTGCTTGCTGCTTATGATTTGGTCAGTCTCTCGAGCAGGGTGATCGAGTTTTTAATACCCGTGAGCATTTTGGTCACCGCAATTTACCGTTTGTTTACTGCGGGAAAAAATGTAAAAAGCGGCAAGACTTTACTCTACGCCATCACGCTTTTTTTCGGGTTGGTACATGGGTTTGGGTTTTCTTCATTTTTTCTTAGCACCACAGGAAGTTCTGGAGTAGATTTTGGCAGGTTGTTCGCTTTTGCCGTAGGTATAGAAGCCGCTCAGCTTATTGTAGTCTTGGTAGTGCTTTTACTAAGTTTGGTATTTCAAAGCCTATTGCGTTTTTCAAAACGGGATTGGGTGTTGTTTATCGCTGCCTTGGTTATAGGATTAAGCATTCCGCTGTTGCGTGCCAATTGGATTCTTTAGTTTTTCCTTTACGGATGCCTAATCGGTTGCTTTTATATAGCATGCAACAACCAAATAAAACTTTTACTCCTATGGCTTTTTAATAACCAGAAGGACCAATTTTGGTCGCTACCCGAAATTAAATCCGTAAAGCTAAAACCAGCTAACCCGCACTGCTTAAAATATATCGGGATAAATTGAATGAAAAACAATAAATTTGTGTCGGTTATAGTTTTAATAAGCAGCAAGACCAGATAATTTTATGGATAAAGCAAAGCAACTTAAATTTGACAAGGCTTACCTACGCATGGCTAAAGAATGGGGGAAACTTTCGCACTGCCAGCGCAAACAGGTAGGCGCCATTATAGTGAAAGATCGCATGATTATATCAGACGGGTATAACGGCACGCCTAGCGGTTTCGAAAATCCTTGTGAAGATGAAGACGGACTTACCAAATGGTATGTCTTGCACGCCGAAGCCAACGCCATCTTAAAGGTGGCCCGTAGTACCCAAACTTGTAAAGATGCTACATTGTATATTACCATGTCTCCCTGTAAAGATTGCAGCAAGCTTATACACCAAGCTGGCATAAAACGTGTGGTATATTTAAACGCTTATAAAGACAATGCCGGAATAGATTTTTTAAAGCGTGCCGGCGTTGAAGTAGAACATTTTAATGATATAGCTCACCAGCCAATTTGAAAAAAATAAATCCCATATACTTTCCGCTATTGCTAGGGCTTTGTTTAGCGCTAGGAATTTTTGCAGGTGCCTACCTCAATTTTGAAACCCCACTCGATAGCCCAAATACCACAAATAAAAAGAAAGAAAAACTGGGAAGACTTATCGATTATATCGATTATGAATATGTAGATGCCGTAAATACCGATAGTATTGTAGATGTAACGGTAAATAGCATTCTTGCCAATCTCGATCCGCATTCTACTTATATTCCGCAAAGTGAGTACGCAGAGGTAAGTGAAAATATGAAAGGGGATTTTGTGGGTATTGGTATAAATTTTTATCGTATCAATGACACCATTACCGTTATTCGTCCGCTAGACGATAGCCCTAGCGCTAAAGCGGGAATAAAAGCCGGCGATCGCATTTTATATGCCGACAATCAGGCTTTATTTAGCGCTCAGCTCAGCAATGATTCGCTAAGTAAAATCCTTAAAGGTAAAGTTAACAGCAGCGTGCTGTTAAAGGTACAACGCAAGGGTAGCGATTCTTTACTCGAAATTGAAGTAGAACGCGATCACATTCCCATTAAAAGTATTGATGCCGCTTATATGCTGGGTCCCGAATTGGGCTACATAAAAATAAACCGATTTGCCGAAAACACCTTTATCGAGTATCAAGAAGCCTCCCAAAAACTAATCGATCTAGGAGCCAAAAACATGGTGCTAGATTTGCGTGACAACGGCGGAGGATTTCTCAAACCTGCAATACACATCGCCGATGATTTTTTAAAAGAAGATCAACTCATTTTATTTACTAAAAATAAGCGCGATGAGGTAGTTAAAACCATGGCCAGCGATGTGGGTAATTTTGAATCGGCACAGGTGTATGTATTGATTAATGAATATACCGCCTCGGCAAGTGAGGTGATTGCGGGTGCCTTGCAAGATCACGATATAGGAACCATTATTGGTAGGCGTTCTTACGGAAAAGGTTTGGTGCAACGCGAGATGGAATTGGGCGATGGCAGTGCTGTGAGGCTTACGGTAGCCCGTTATTACACACCTACGGGAAGATCTATACAAAAGCCATACGGAGACAATAACGAAAGCTACCATTTAGAGTACCTCAACCGATATGAAAACGGAGAATTAAAACACAAAGACAGCATTCAAGTAAACGATAGCTTGCGTTATACCACCCCTAAAGGAAAAGTGGTCTATGGTGGTGGAGGTATTACTCCAGATGTGTTTATACCTAAAGACACCCATGTGACCAAAGAAAAACTAACTTATATGCTTCGCGGAGGTATTATGGATCGGTTTGTATTTAACAAGCTCGAGAAAGACAGAAGTGCATTTACAGACCTCTCAAAAGAGGAGTTCATTCAATCGTACGAGTTAGACGAGGAGTGGGTTCGTGAATTCATTAGCTACCTTCATCAATTCAATTTTGATTACCGATTTGGTCGCTACCAAGATTTGCTTAAGCTATACCTCAAAGCCAGTATGGGCGAGCAGTTGTTTAACACTCAAGTAAAAGAGCAAATCATCAATTCTCAAGACCCTTATATAAAAAGAGTAGAGCGTCTCGCTTTTTAAGGCTTACTTATTCTTGGTCTTGGTATTTCTTTTGAATGCTTCTTGATACCAGTAAAATAAGCATTAATACCAAAACACATAAACTAGCTAAGACTCCGGCTAATGCAATAGAGCTCTCTTTACTCATAATATGGTTCAGGTCGAGCATACTTATATTAAAAGCGGCTAAAGCAATGGCTAGGCCTATGATCACAAAAATTACATACTTCATAACTTCTAGTTAAATAAATTTTGAATATTGGTGACAAATAATTTTACGGCAATAGCCAATAGAATAACACCAAAAATCTTACGTATTACATTAATTCCTTGAGAACCCAATACCGTCTCAATTTTTTTAGACGATTTAAGCACCAAGTACACAAAGATAATATTAATAATGATGGCGGCAATAATATTAACAGTCGCATACTCTGCACGCAGAGACAATAAAGTAGTCATTGTACCGGCACCTGCCACCAATGGAAAAGCCAGAGGTACAATAGAAGCCGTTTCGGGTGCATCATCTTTATACAATTGTATTCCTAAGATCATTTCTAGTGCCAGGAAAAATAAAATAAAAGCACCCGCAACCGCAAAGGAGTTTACATCAATCCCAATTAATTTTAGAATCTCTTCTCCTACAAACAAGAAAACCACCATTAGAATAGCGGCTACAATCGCTGCCTTTTCACTTTGAATATGCCCTACTTTACGTCTTAAATCAACAATAATAGGAATACTCCCAATGATATCTATTACAGCAAATAAAATAAGGCTAGCGGTTACTATTTCTTTTAAGTCAAAACCCATAACTTCTTAATATTCTTTGTTTTAAAAGCCCGCAAAATTAAAATTTAAATCGGGTTTTAAAGAATATAATTTTTAAATTTTTCATAAATTTTTATAAGCGTATCTTTGCCCAAAATCGGTAATTAGCATGTTTCAAATCGGTAAAACAATCGTATCAGAAGATATACTCACTAAAGATTTTGTTTGCAACCTAAAAGCTTGTAAAGGAGCTTGTTGTGTAGAAGGTGAAGCTGGCGCGCCAGTTGAGCCTGAAGAGGTGAGCCAATTAGAAGAAGTTTACCCAAGTGTAAAGCCTTATTTGAGGCCAGAAGGTATAAAGGCCATCGAGGAACAAGGCTTGTATGTAAACAATGATTTAGGCGAATTGGAAACGCCATTGGTAAACGGCGGAGAATGTGCCTATGTCACTTTTGACGATAAAGGCACAGCCCTTTGCGGAATTGAAGCCGCTTATCGCGATGGAAAAACCAAATGGAAAAAACCGATTTCTTGTGAATTGTATCCGGTACGTGTACAGCGTTATTCAGATTTTGCCGCGGTAAATTACCACCGTTGGCCCATTTGCGATGATGCTTGTAGCTTAGGAAAGCAACTACAAACTCCTATTTATAAATTTGTAAAAGAAGCGCTAATAAAGAAATTCGGTGAAGATTGGTATGCCGAAATCGAGAAAACCGCCCAAGATTTATAAGCTTATGCCTACTTGGTAATAAACATTTACAACAAGGCTTTCAATACCCAGTATCGGGTATCTTTTACAAGCTAACAAGCTGTATTTCAGTATTTTGCTAGTTACACACAAAAAACAACCACTTACAAACTATTTAGGCTCAATTGCAAACTGAGCCTTTTTTATTGCCTGTATTCATCCGATATTTGAGTCAACCAAAAACCGCAAACCGATGGATGCACGAATGAAATATGTACTGATTGCTTTTAGTTTTTTGATAGGGCTGAGTCCTTGTGAGGCCCAAATCTTTAAAAAGCTTAAAAAGAAAGTCGAGCAAAAAGCCGAACAAGTTATCATTGATAAATCGGCCGATAAGGCTGCCAAAGGCGTTGAAAGCGGGATGGATGAGGTTTTAAATGCACCCCAGAACATTCGCGTAAAGTCGAGCAAAATCGCACCCAGAGAGAGTTACCATTTTGACTATACCTATGTGCTTGAGATGCAAAGTCAACAACAGCAAATGCAAATGACCTATTTTCTAGATACAGACAACCAGTATATGGGTATGAAATTGCAAGACGCTGGCGCGGATATGTTTATGGTAATCGATACACAAAAGAACACACAATTCAGTTTTATTCAGGCCGGCAATCAAAAAATAGTTCAGGCCATGCAGGTCGATTTGGAGGAAGATACTTGGGAAGAAGAAAGCGATTACCAATTTAGTGAGTTACCCTCAAAGAATATTTTAGGCTATCAATGCCAAGGCAAGCGCTACACCAATGATGAATATCAAATAGATCTGTATTTTACGCAAGAGGTTCCGGTAAAAATGATTTACCAACAACAACAAAACCTCAAGAATTTCCCTGAAGGTTTTGATCCCAACGAAAACGGCTTGGTATTATTAATGGACTTCAAGCACCATAAAAAATCAAAACGTAATATGCGTATGCGCTGCATAAGTTTAGAGAAGAAAGCTTTTAGTTTTTCGACAGCTGGTTACCAACAATTTTAAACAAACAAACCTTAATCACTAATAACTAACTATTAACTAAACTATTACATTATGAAACTAAAATTACTTTTTACCGCACTTTGTTTAATCGCTGGAGGCTTATGGACTAGCCAAGCTCAAATGCAAACCAAAATTGGAGCCGCATTGGCTTATGGTACCGAAATTGAAAACATTGGTTTGGGCGCTACAGCCGAATTTCATATTGCAGAACGCATAAGTCTTTCTCCCAATTTTATTTATTATTTCCCTAAAGAAGAAGGACCAATAAAAGTAAATTGGTGGGAAATAAATGCAGATGGGCATTATTATTTTCTAGCCGATGACGGCATTCAAGTCTTTGGCCTTGCCGGGGTAAATTACAGTCAGGTTAAAGTGAAATCTGATATAGATTTCGGTCCGTTTGGCGGTGGCGATTTTGAAGCCAGCGATGGTCGTGTAGGCTTAAATATTGGAGCAGGTATTAATTTTGACCTTGGCTCAAGCTTAGTGCCCTTTGCCAAACTAAAATATGTAATCATAGATGAAGGTCAAGCGGTTATCGCCGCCGGCGTAAAATTCAAAATATAAACTAACTACTACAAACCAATCTTATTATGCAACTCAATTATCAACCTATCAAACTTAGCTTTTTGCTTTTAGCGAGTTTAATGCTTATCGCTTGCAGTAGCGATGACGATTCTGCTTCGCCAACAGGTGAAAATAACGATCAGAGCTCGTACATTTTAAACATCGAGAACAAAGGTGAATTCAGCAACACCTTTATCACAGATACCGAAGGTAGTGATTGGAACAATATGGCTGCCGTTTATGTGAATAGCGACGGAATTGAAGGCTTAAGCATTTCGCTTAGCGATGAAGATAAAAATTTATATCTCACAGGCTTTATAAAAATGAATAATGGTAAAGCCATGCCACTCACCGACTATGATAGCGAAGAAAACAATCCAGAAAATAGTTCGGCTCTAGCCATTACTTTCACAGGATTCACCGGTGAAGGTTATATTTCTCGCTCGGGAACCGTAACGGTAAAGAACCTAAAAACCTATTTTGCCACCGAAGAGGGAGGCCTAGCTAGTCTTGATTTAATTTTAGACGGTATTTTTGACAATAGCGCTACTGAAATTAACGAATCGCTAAAAATTACGGGAACGCTTAAATTTCGTATCGGGGCTGGTGCATACCTCCCCCAATAAATTTTTGAGTAACCAACTATAACCAAAACCATCAGTTTAAAAACCGGATTGTAGGTTTACCTCGTAAACGACAATTAAACTAACTAACCAATCATTTTATCCTGTACCGACCGGTTTTCTGGTACAGGTTTTACTAAAGTACAAAGCAACTTGATTGCGTAACACCGTTTAAGTTTTGTGTATTTGTGAATAGCCTCGCTATTTTTGTGTTAGCCGTGCAAAGTTGCTTTGTATTTTTTATTCTAGAACTCCCTAAAACTGCATTGAGTTTAGTATTTTTACCCGTAAAACTAACGCATGAACTGGGAACAATTACTAGCACTTACCCGTTATGGAGATGAGCAACCGCGTCTTCGAAAAGACCAAGACGATACCCGATTAGGCTTTGAAGTAGATTATGACAGGGTTATTTTCTCTTCGGCTTTTAGGAGTCTTCAAGATAAAACTCAAGTAATTCCATTTTCTAAAACAGACTTTGTTCATACTCGGCTTACCCACAGCTTAGAAGTTTCTGTAGTAGGGCGTTCTTTGGGTCGACAAGTAGGGAAGAAAATTATCGAAAAATACCCCTACCTTCAAGAAGATTTAGGGCATCATTTCAACGATTTTGGTGCTATTGTGGCAGCTGCTGCCTTAGCTCACGACATTGGGAACCCGCCTTTTGGTCATGCAGGTGAAAAAGCCATGGGTGAATTTTTCCTTAGCGGAAAAGGCCAGCGTTTTAAAGACCAAATGACTGCAACACAATACCAAGATTTAATAAAATTTGAAGGAAATGCCAATGGTTTTAAACTACTAAACGAAACCAAAAACGGCAATCTTAACGGTTTGCGGCTATCTTATGCCACTTTAGGAGCTTTTACTAAATACCCAAAAGAATCTTTACCGCACAAACCCAGTAACCAAATAAGCGACAAGAAATTTGGTTATTTCCAGTCAGAAAAACAACTATTTGAAAGTGTAGCCAAAGGTTTAGGCCTAAAAAAGAAAGGCGATGCCCTAAATATCCACTACCATCGTCATCCGTTAACTTTTTTGGTTGAAGCTGCCGATGACATTTGTTATACCATCATAGATTTTGAAGACGGAATAAATTTAGGACTAATCCCCGAAGATAAAGCCTTAGAATACCTCATCCAATTGGTAAAGAAAAGTATAAACACTAGCAAGTACCACTCGCTTACTAGCGTTGGTAGCCGCTTAAGTTATTTACGTTCGCTGGCTATAAACACCTTAATACAAGATGCTGTACGGGTATTTTTAGAGAATGAAGAAGCCATTCTACAAGGTGAATTTCATCATGCCTTGCTCGACTTCTCGGTGTATGCACCCCAAATAAAAGATATTATCTCTATATCGGTTGAAAAAGTATACCAAAGTCAAGAGGTTATTGAAAAAGAAATTGTGGGCTACCAAGTTATTCACAAGTTGCTAGAGGTTTTTACCGAAGCCATTGAGAACAAAATTAAACACGCTCAAAACAATTATCACGAACTCATTCTTAAAGGATTTTTACAAGACTTTGAGTTGCCCCAAGCTGGCGAAGAAGCATACGATTGGTTAATTCGGCTCACAAGCCACGTAGCGGCCTTAAGCGATAGTCAAGCGTTAAGAATGTACCAAAAACTAAACGCCATACGGTTTTAAGTACCTTTTTAATATATTTGCAAAAAATTGCGTCATTATTTATGAAAAATCACCTCTTTTATCTCTTTTTATTTTCTTTTTTGTGGCTAACCCCTTCCGCGGAAGCTCAAAATCAAGAATTCTTACCCCAGATCAAAGCTTACTTAGGTCAAAATAGTTCGCTCAGTCCACAAGATATGCAGCAATTGGTAGTGCGTGACAGTCATTTTGCCTCCAGCACTCAAGCCCAAATGCTGTATGTAGATCAATATTATAAAGGCATACCGCTGCAGCAAGCTGTAGGAAGTTTTGCCATTAAAAACAATAAAATAGTTGCAGCCAATCACCGTTTTATTGAACAAGTTACACAACAAATAAGCAGCAGCCAAGCTAACTTGAGCCCTATTGAAGCGATAAACCAAGCAGCGGCTTACTTAAAACTAGAGGGAAAAGCCACTGAAATTATTGAGCAAGATCCTCTAAAAAACACTTACCTCATTGCTCAAAATGGCTTGTCAAAAAAAGAAATACCTGTAAAGATGGTATACCAAGCGAGTGATGCGGGCTACAGAATGGCTTATAATCTGCGTATATTTACCTTAGATGATTTGCATTGGTGGTCGGTTAGTATTGATGCCGCAACTGGAGCAATTTTGCACGTTAACGATTATCTTTTGCACTGCCAGTTTGAAGAGGTTCCTCACACCCACGAAAAGACAATTGCTACTCCATCTAATTTCTCATTAGAAAACCAACAGCAGAGCTTGGTAGGCAATGCAGCCTATCGCGTATTTCCTATGCCCATTGAATCGCCTTCTTACGGAAATCGTGTTTTGGTCAATCAACCGGCCGATGCTGTAGCTTCTCCTTTTGGTTGGCACGATATAGATGGTGTGAGCGGAAATGAATTTACCAGCACTCTTGGTAATAATGTCTTTGCAGCCGATTCGCGTGACGGTAACTTTGGAAACTCACCCGATGGCGGAACCAACTTGGTTTTTGATTTCCCATTAAACCTCAACCAAGACCCAAAGGGCTACCTAGACGCATCGGTAACCAATCTTTTTTATTGGAGTAATTTAGCACACGACGTTTGGTACCAATACGGTTTTGATGAGGCCAGTGGTAATTTTCAAAGGTACAATTACACCAACCAAGGTTTAGCCAATGACGAGGTGTATGCCCGCGGACAATTTAATGCTGATGCGGGACCAGGAAACAATGCTTTTTTTGGCACCCTAGAAGACGGTAATGCGGCTAGTATGAGTATGTTTACTTGGGGGGCACCAGGCGACCCTAATTTGCTTCAAATTGCTAGTCCGAATAATTTAGCAGGAGCCTATGCAGCCAAAGCTGCTTCTTTCGGTCCGTCTATCACCAGTACCGGAGTAAGCGGAAATTTGGTCTTAGCCGAAGATGCTACTCCAGATATTTATGATGCTTGTGAGCCTTTTATCAATACCAATGCTTTAAACAACCAAATTGCGGTGATTAGACGCGGGAACTGTAATTTTACCTCAAAAGTATTGCAAGCCCAAAATGCTGGAGCCGTTGGGGTGATTGTAGTGAATAATGTAAATGGATCCACTATAAATATGGGAGGAAACCCCAGCGCAACCATTACTATTCCTAGCATTATGATTGATTTGAATACAGGTAGTAACCTAATTAGCAATTTGGAAAATGGAGTAAGTATACAGGGGAGTATTAAAAACGACGGACCCTATCAAAAGGATGGTTCGCTCGATGGCGGAATTATCGCCCACGAATATGGACACGGTATTTCTATCCGCTTGACGGGTGGTGCAGGAACCGCCGATTGCTTATATCCTTGTGAAATTACCAATCCTGATGGAAGCTGTTTTCAAGCCACCGAACAAATGGGTGAAGGCTGGAGCGATTATGTCGCTTTAATGATGACCTTAAAAGCAAGCGATACCCGAACCGATGCTAGAGGCATTGCCACATATGTGGTGAACCAACAGCCGGGCGGTACAGGGATTAGACCTTATGCTTACTCAACCGATTTTAGCATCAATCCCGCTACTTATGACCTTACCAATAATCCAAACTTAAGCGCTCCACACGGAGTAGGTTTTGTATGGGCCACTATGCTTTGGGAAATGACTTGGGATTTTATTAATCTTTACGGATTTGATCCCGATATTTATAATGGCACAGGCGGTAATAATATGGCCATGCAATTAGTAATAGATGCATTAAAACTACAACCTTGTAATCCTGGCTTTATAGACGGCCGTGATGCCATCTTACAAGCCGATATGATTTTAAACAATGGTGCCAATCAGTGTCTCATTTGGGATGCTTTTGCGCGTAGAGGTTTAGGATATAGTGCCGACCAAGGAAGCTCGCTAGACCGTTCTGACCAATTGGAGGCTTTTGACTTGCCTACCACTTGTACGATGGGAACCACCACACCGCAACAAAATTTATTTCAGGTATATCCTAATCCTACAGAAGGTTTAATACAATTACGTCAGCATCAACCTGAAGCATTTAAAATACAAGTATTTGATGTTAAGGGTAGATTGCTTTTAGAAAAAGAATTTAACGCCCAACAGCAGGCTCAGGTGAATTTAAGCACCTTAAATACGGGAGTTTATATTTTACAGATAAATACAGCGAACCAACAACAAGTTGAAAAGCTAATCATAAATTAAAACTTAGCCGCTTAACATTAGAAGTTAAAAAGCAAACTTTAAAAACTCGGGTAGATTCAAGACTACCCGAGTTTTTATTTACAAAGCAGTTTATTCTAACTTTTTTAATTTTTTGAACTTTTGTATTTTTAAAAAGTAATTAGAAATCCAATAAACTGATGTCTTTATGAAATACTTGAAATATGATTTGATTTTTATTGGCTGCTGTACCGCACTGCTATTATTGGCCATACAACAAAATTGGTTAGTTGAGTATCAAGGCTTTATTTTATTACCTTTTTTATGTGCTTACTTTGCTGGCAAATGGGTAGCCAATAGAAAAATAAAGCGAAATTAATCTTTGGCTAAGGCCTGAATTTTCCGTCCAATACTTGTAGCATCTATTTTAACCAAAGTTTTTAATTCGGCTATGCTGCCTTGTTCGATAAACATATCTGGAATTCCTAGTTTTACAAAGCTACCAGGGTATTTTAGCTGAACCAAAAAGTCTTGAATAGCATCGCCCACCCCTCCTATTTTCGAAGCATCCTCAATGCTTATTATATGTTGATAGGTAGGAATTTGCTGAGCGAGTAACTCGGTATCTAATGGCTTTACAAAACGCAAATCGATTAAACCAACCTGTGCTTGTATGATTTCAGGTAAGTTGTTTATAGCATCTTGTGCGTCGTAAACCGATGAGCCCAAGGCTAGAATTAAAATACGTGTTCCTTTTTTTAACAAATTCGCTTTACCAAGGGGTAGTGTTTTAAATGCTTGTTGCCATTTTAATTCTCTTCCTCTCCCACGGGGATAACGAATCGCTAAAGGCGTATCGAGCTTTTTAGATGCCGTATACAATAAATTACGTAAATCGATTAAATTGCTTGGCGCAGCGATTTGCAAATTGGGTATACAACGCAAATAAGCAATATCAAAAATACCATGGTGTGTGGCCCCATCTTCTCCCACTAAGCCAGCGCGGTCTATACAAAAAACCACCGGTAAATTTTGCAAGGCTACATCGTGAATCACTTGGTCATATGCGCGTTGCAAAAATGTAGAATATATTGCACAAAAGACGCGTAAACCTTGGGTAGCCATACCCGCGGCAAGGGTTACCGCATGTTGTTCGGCTATACCCACATCGATTGCCCTTTGCGGGAAAGCCCGCATCATATATTTAAGCGAACTCCCTGTTGGCATAGCTGGAGTAATTGCAAAAATCTGATCGTTCTGTTGTGCCAACTCCAATAAACTCAAGCCAAAAACATCTTGAAATTTAGGAGGCAAATGAGCCTCTTGCTTGGGTAAAATCTCACCCGTAATTCGATCAAATTTTCCTGGTGCATGATACCGCACTTGGTCCAATTCGGCTGGTTTTAAACCTTTACCTTTTGTGGTAATCACGTGTAAAAATTTGGGTCCTTCTACCCTTTCCATCGCTTCAAAAGCACGTAATAAGGCCGGTAAATCGTGCCCGTCTACAGGGCCGGTGTAGTGAAAATTAAGGGCTTCAATGATATTGGCCTGCCTGGGTTTTTTACCTACCGTGGCTTTGGTCAGATAATTTTTCAAAGCTCCTACACTGGGGTCAATGCCCATAGCGTTATCATTTAAGATGATCCATAAATTTGCTGGGGTCACCCCGGCATGATTCAGCCCCTCAAAAGCCATACCGCTGGCTATAGAAGCATCGCCTATTACTGCCACGTGCCTTTTGGTATAATCTCCTTTTAATTGTGCTGCTAGCGCCATACCTAAAGCTGCCGAAATAGAAGTTGAGCTGTGACCCACTCCAAAGCTATCATAAGGACTTTCGCTGCGTTTAGGAAAACCACTTAAACCATTAAATTGTCTATTGGTTTCAAAAATGGAGCGTCTACCGGTTAAAATTTTATGCCCATAAGCTTGGTGTCCAACATCCCAAACCAACTGATCGTAAGGAGTGTTGAAATAGTAATGCAATGCGACGGTTAACTCGACCACACCCAAACTAGCCCCCAAATGCCCTTCTTTACTTGCCACCGCATCAATAATAAACCTACGCAACTCTTGCGCTATCTGCGGTAATTTTTCGGCTGATAATTGCCGTAAATCTTTAGGCGAATCTATTGTATTTAATAAAGGAGTTTCCATACTTTGCAAAGGTAAAACTTGCAAACGATATTTAACCATGCTTTCTCCTTTTGATGACACCTATTTTATGAAAAAAGCCCTAGATGAAGCGCAAAATGCCTATGAACGCGAAGAAATACCTGTAGGCTGTGTCATTGTAAGTGGTGAACAGATTATTGCTCGCGGACACAATTTGACCGAGAGCCTAAACGATGTTACCGCCCACGCTGAGATGCAAGGAATTACCGCTGCTGCAAATTACCTGGGCGGCAAATACTTAAAAAATTGCACTCTTTATGTTAGCTTAGAGCCTTGCCAGATGTGCGCTGGAGCTTTATATTGGAGTCAGATAGATCGAGTGGTTATTGCTGCCGAAGACCTGCATCGAGGTTACCGACAAATGGGCGGATGCCTACACCCAAAAACAAAAGTTGAATTTGGTTTATTACAAGAAGAAGCCGCACAACTGTTGCAAAGTTTTTTCAAAGAACGTAGGATGAAATAAAACACTTTTATAGCCTAATTTTTATGGTTATTATTTAATAAGCTTCTTTATCAACCTGTTAGGGATAGCAGCGGTTACCCTGCAGGTGGCCTTAAGCCACCGAAGCGTATGAGCGTATAGCCCGGCTGCCGATGACATGAGGCAGAACAGCCTAACATAATTCCTTTAACATTCGAAAAGCCTTTTCTAAACGCAATTGCTTATCTTTGATTAAAAAATTTATCGTGCCCAATTATACCGCCACATACACCGATTTGTACCAGCTTAGCATGGCACAGGTTTATTTTAATGAAAATCATCACAGTCAAAAGGCAGTTTTTGATTACTATTTTAGAAAAAATCCTTACCAAGGTGGTTATACTGTTTTTGCAGGTTTAGAAACGCTGCTTGAAAATCTAAACGACTTTCAGTTTTCGAAAGAAGAGCTTGATTACCTAGCTGGGCAGCATTTTGAAGCAAAATTTTTAAACTATTTAAAAGATTTTCGCTTTCGCGGATCGATTTATTCTGTATTAGAAGGTGATGTGGTATTTCCCAATCAGCCTATCTTGCGGGTAGAAGGCTCACTGCTTGAAGCCCAATTAATTGAGACTTTTTTATTGAATATGCTCAATTTTCAGAGTTTAATCGCTACCAAAGCGCGCCGCATGCGTTATATCGTCCCCGATGGCGTCTTACTCGATTTTGGTCTGCGAAGGGCTCACGGTCCTGGTGGTTATTATGCCTCGCGTGCTGCTTTTATTGGTGGCTTTAATGGCACCAGCAACGTAATAGCGGCTAAGCAGTTTGACATACCTGTATCGGGTACCATGGCGCATTCTTTTGTGCAAAGTTATGACGATGAGCTCCAAGCTTTTAGAGATTTTGCGCAAAACCGTCCTAAAAATTGCGTTTTATTGGTTGACACCTACAACACTTTAAAAAGCGGATTACCACACGCTATCACGGTAGCAAAAGAAATGGAAGAGCGCGGAGAAAAGTTAATGGGTATTCGCTTAGATAGTGGCGATTTGGCTTATTTTGCTAAAGAATGCAGAAAACGACTCGATGAGGCAGGCTTGTCTTATGTGAAAATTGCCGTTTCAAATCAGTTGGATGAGTACGTTATTAAGAGTTTGCAAGAGCAAGAGGCACCAATAGATATTTATGGTGTAGGCACCAATTTGGTGGTAGGAAAACCCGATGCAGCTCTTGGCGGAGTTTATAAATTAGTGGCGTACAACCAAGAACCCAGAATAAAAATTTCTGAGAATATTGCCAAAATTACTATGCCCTACTCCAAACAGGTTTATAGGTTAAGTCTAGCAGACGGGCGCTGGATAGGTGCAGATGCGGTAGCGCTAAGCGATGAAACCGAATTTGATAGCATTCACCATCCGTTTGATCAATATAAAAGTATGAAAATTGAGCATCTAGAAAAAGAAGCTTTGTTGCAACCCGTTATGCTAAACGGAGAACGCTTTCATGCGCCAAAATCGCTACAAGCAATAGCCGATTATAGTGCAAAACGCTTTGCTCAATTACCCCTGGAGTATAAACGTTTTAGCAATGCGCATCACTATAAGGTAGGGATAAGTAAAAAACTGAGAGACGAAAGAGATGCTTTAATTAAACAGTATAAAACTATTTAAAAATGCAGGCAACAGCCTTACTACTTGTAGATATTCAGAACGATTTTATACCTGGCGGGTCCTTAGCTGTTCCCCAGGGCGATACGATTATAAAAGTGAACAACCATTTGCAGCAACATTTTGACCTGGTTGTTGCCACACAAGATTGGCATCCTTCGGGACATATTAGTTTTGCTAGTGAACACGCTAATCACAAGGTTTTTGAGTCGATTAAAATTGATGGTATAGACCAAACGCTTTGGCCCGAGCATTGCGTTCAAAATTCATGGGGTGCCGACTTTCATCCCGATTTAAACACCCAGAAAGTAGAGGCGATTTTCAGAAAAGGAACTAACCCAAAAATCGATAGCTATTCTGCTTTTTTTGACAATGCGCATTTAAAAAGTACAGGGCTCACGGGCTATTTAAAAGAGAAAGGTGTTAAGCACATTTACTTTACTGGTTTGGCTGCCGATATTTGTGTATATTTTTCGATTAAAGATGCTTTGCAAGAAGGCTTTAAGTGCACACTTATTGAAGACGCGGCCAAAGCTCTTGACCAAAATATTTACCAAGAGCAAAAGCAGGAATTAAGTGCGTTGGGGGTGCAGTATGCTACTAGCGATACCTTCGCATCGATTTAACGCAATTTGACAAACGAATAAATTTGCTGGTTGTCTAGGCGCAGAAAATACCTGCCGGCCGCCAAATGTTGTAAATCTATTTGCTCTTGAGGCATTAATTGTCCTTGCTTGAGGGTTTTCCCCTGTAAATCATAAATGCTGTATGCAAGCTTGGCTGAAGCTCCACTAAGACTCAATTGTTGATGAAGCTGATCAAAAATTAGAGCGATGGTCGGTGATTTTATTGCATTTATCTCAAGCTTATCAACCTGAATATTTTTTTGTTCGGTTACCGTCTTGTTGCAGTAGGCTGCTTGTAAACTAACCGTATAATCACCTGGTGTAGCATAAGTGTGTTGGGGTTGCACTTGCGTGGAAGTATTTCCATCGCCAAAATCCCATTCTAGCGTTTCAAAAGTACTAGAACTTGCATCAAACTGAACCTGCATTTGATTGCTATTATAGCTGAATATCGCCTGAGCCAAATTGGGCGTGAAATCATAATTGCCCCACACATCATAAAGTTCAGTTTTCACCGCAGCTTTAATAATTTGGGCATCATTGGCCGATAAATTACCCAAGTAAGCTAATTGAGTAGGATCTTCATTAAATATACTAGTAAAAAACGTACATGCAGCCGCAAAGCTACCTGTATAATTGGGGTGTGAACCGTCTGAGGTATATAAATTAAGATTAGGGTGATTAGTACGTAAATTGCGCCATACTCTACCTACTGGAGCTACTTGGGTTTGGTTAATCTGGCCTAAATCCATATAAGTGTTGTAAATAGCATCATCCATACCGGTGTAAGTACATACCCAAGGAGCATAGGGGCAATTTCCGGCATCTCCGTTCTCTCTTCCCCAAGTCATAAATAACATAGGAACGGTACAGTTCTGATTGGCGGTTATTTTCTGAACAAGCGACGCCACGTGCGGATAAACTTCTTGCTGCATCTGCGCCATTCCAAAACTTGTTTCCTGACTTTGACCTTGTAAAATCACGGCATCCCAAGCTTGCTGATTAATTAAATTGGTAACCTGTGCATTAGCATCATGATTCAAAAAACGTGCTCCCCCAGGGGTAAAAGCTACCGCATTTAATTGATGTCCCGCATTATTAGCCATATCGATAACCAATTGCGCCAGATTATTGGCTCCTGTATAGGAATTACCTATAAATAAAACCGACTTTGATTGTTGTGACCAACTAAGGCATCCGTAAAGTAAAATGAAAATATATAAATAATGGCGCATAGTTTATCTTAAAAAGCAATAAATATACATTTTTCAAAGCAAATTTAAATAGCATTAAAAACGAAATTGAAGGAGTAGTATAGATAATAAATATAAAAAGCCAACCTTGAGCGGTTGGCTTTTAAATTGTGAAGAGTGTTATTTTTTTATTTCAACAAGCTAAAATGATAGCCTAGTACTACACCGATATTGCTATATTCACTATCCCAGGTCATATAATTTCGGAGTATGTCTCTTGGGGTCTGATAGCGAACGGCTATACTGTAACGGTTGTTATACTTAAAACCAGCTCCCAATGAAAAACTTGTACCCGATTGCACAGTCAAAGCAGGTCTTTGCCCGTCAAAACTAACTTCTGAGTCTGAAAAAGGTGTATCTACAATAAAGCCTGCCTCTAGAAATAATTTAGCTTCTTTGTTTAAATAAAAATAATGCCGCCCTCCAAATATGACTTCAATTGAGTTGTAGCTTACCTCATTTATGTAGCCCTCAATGGTTTTACTCCCCTTAAAACGCTGAAAAAAAGTTGGCTCTACAAAAGCCGCCCATTTGTTGTTGTGAACAGGTAAGACATATTCAATTTCAATCCCAGCGGTAAAACTGGTTTGATCATCAAATTTTGGCTTACGCGCATCACCTATAAGCGGTGCACCAGTAATTTCGAAAGATGAATTTCTAAAACCAGGTTTTATACCCAAGAATAAGTATGCTTTATCTTTAGTTTCCTTCTCTAGGTCATAGGTATAATTGGTTGTTTTTTCTAATTTTGGCACATCCTTATTAGTCTTAGTCGCATCTGACTCAAAACAAGCATTATACTTTATAAAATAGTTCATCAAATCACTTTTCTTATAATCTAATCTGGTGATTTCTTTAGTCGAAATTTGTTCGCAACGCATATGATTAAATAATTGTTGCTGGTACCTATTATTAGTAGTGATGCGATCATACTGATCGTAATACTTTTTATAAATCAGCGGCTCTACCCTACCATCTGTCTTCGCATAAAAAAAGCGTCTTAAGTTCCCAGATTCATAATAATACAACTTTGCTTTACCCGAAACCAGCAGTTCCAAAATTAAGGTAGCTTCTTCAAGCTTAGATTGTCGCACGTGACTTAATATATTTAAATTATCTGTGCTTCGATCGATTTGCACCGTATGTCTTTCAAATCTACGTCCATGATTCAGGCCAAATGCCAACAGATTTTTTATTTCGGCTGACTGCACTTTTCCTGTTGGAGTGTTTCTGTATTTTATAGAAGTGGGCGTAGCCTTCCAGTCTTCATCACGGATTTCAACTTGTTGCTTTACCCCAGAATTATTTACGATATAACCGGGCAAATACTGTGTTTGACTCAAAGCAATTTGGCAGCAAAAAAGCAGCAAACTGGCAAGTATTAATTTTTTCATTTGGTTTTATTTATGTAAAACCCGCAAATATAAGCTAATGTTAAAATTTACCTAAAATAAAGCAGGTAAATTTGATTTGTTTTTAGAAGTAACAAAAAGAATTACCCAGCAGCCGCTACTAAAAAATCCGCTTTAAGCGGATTTTAATCAATTGAAATCTAATTTAATTTATGATTTACTTTCAATCATGATTTGATTTGGAGTGCGCTTAACCCTTATGTTTAAGGATTTTGTTGTTGAAGAATTTTCAGCCAATTTGCGAGCTGCTTTGGCAACCTTTTTTTGCATAATTTCATTATCCTCGAATGTAGCCATTTTTTTCCAGGCATTTTTCTGCTCAGCATCTTTGGTATTCGCTAGTCCTGCACTGGTAGCTGGTTTTAAAGTCAGAATATTATCATCAATAGTGAATTCAAAACCGATATAATACGATTCTGACTCTGGGGCGAAATCTAGGGCATACAATTCTTCTACCCAAGAAGAAATTAAAGTATCTAAATCATGCTCACTTAAGTCGTAGGTAGATTCAAGAAAATTATCTGGCAGGTTTATAGACAAAGGAAAAATCTTAAACTCTTCTGCTGGCACTACTTCTACCGTGTTGGATGCTGGAATTAATTCCTGTTCTGATTCACAAGCTATAAAAAATGCACTAAGCACTAAAATGGGAAATACAATTATTTTTTTCATAATTTTAATGAATTTTATAATTATTCATAAAGCAATAATAATAATAATAATAATAAACAAATTATAAAAAAAAATTGAAAACAAGATCTATAGTACTTTTATAAAAAGATGCATAAAAAGTAGAGTAAGCACAACTACTTCTTCTATCAACTAATTTATCAGGTACCAAATTGGTAACAACAATCGTTTAGCCTTGTAATTAAGCGAATGACCTCCTCCAAGACTATTGCTATAAAATTTCTATAGTTTGAAATACTAATTTACTGTTGAATTTGCTTAAGGAATGTGCCATTTACTTAGCATGCTTTGGCTAAAAATACTGATTATGGTAATGGAGCGTCTATCCGATAGGTAGGTGCGTAGTGGACATAACTAGTATTGCGCACGAACGTAAAGCTTTTGCGAGTGAATGAATGTAGCTTGCGAAAGGAATGAATGAGTAAGTGCTGGAAGTGTGGCGTTATGATAACTTATTCTCTAACTTATCCTTCCACTTTTTCCAATTAGGCATTATGGAAGTCAAGACATTGTAAAACTCTTTATTGTGTTTTGGTATTACAAGATGGCACATTTCGTGGATCAAAACATACTCAATACATTTAGAAGAAGCTTTTATAATTTCAGGATTGATGGTGACTTTATCTATTGTATTACAGCTTCCCCAGCGTTTAGCCATTCTTCTAATTTCAATTGTGGGCATTTTGATATCGTACTCTTTAAATTTCGCGAAAGCGTCGATAGCTATTTTGTTGAATTTCTTTTCGGCGTGCTCATAATACCATTTTGCCAATAGTTTTTTTACCAATTCTTGATTAGTTGTTTCTTTACAGGTTACTTGTAATCTACCCGCTTTAAGTTTTACTTGATTCTTGTTGCCGGCAATCACTTTTAAAAGGTAGGATTTACCAAGATAAAAGTGAGTTTCACCAGAGATATATTGTCGCTCTGGAGTTCGTGGTAGAAATTGTTCAAAGTATTGTTGTTGTTTGATAATCCAGGATGCTCTTTTTTCGACTTTTAAATCAATATCTTTTACAGAACTATCTTCTGGAGCAATGATATGAACAGAGCTATCTGGATGTACCTCAATAGCTAAGGTTTTGCGCTTAGACCGCTGCAGCTCGTAAAAGATTTCTTTGGTGCCGTATTGTATACTTCTCATTAGAAATTGTTTTTAGCTACACGCAAGCACTTGATTAATATGGCATCGATTTCATCAAAACTGATTTCAATACCTAATTGGCTTCTTTTACCAATCAAATAATCTTCTATTTGATTTTCCATTTTGTTTTGAATGTCGACATTCTTTTTCCAATCTGTGATGATAAGACTGTTTACAATCTCTTCAATTTCAACTCCTGCCTCTGCAACTTTTTGTTTGCTAATTTCTTTATCCAGTTTTTTGTTGAGTACTTCATTTAAAGCTCCGTAAAAAGCTCTCGCTCTTGGGTTGTTTTGTACTGCATTTGGAATACCTTCTTGATAGCCGTTCTCTAGGTCGTCTCTTGTTTTTTGCATTGCCTCGAGGTATTCTTTTTCAGTAAGTCTACCATCGTAAAAGTCTTTAATGGTTTGCTCTATCAACTCTGAGAATTTTTTGTAAAAAGCCTCATCTTTCTCCATATTTTCTGTGATGACTTTTTTCATTTGGTGGGCTATAAAGTCTGCTTTAGAAGCTGGTGTTTTGCCATAACTTTCTAATGCCTCTTGTACCATATTTTTGTCAAAAATATTTACATCACGAGATAGTACTTGTACATTGTCGGCATCTATATAAGTATCTAATAGCTTACGTACACGTGGTTCGTATTCTTTATAAGATACTTTCTCGGCATAACGGAATTGCACTGATAGACGTAAACTTTGGAATTTCTTTAATTCGCTTTTATAAAAGCCAATTTGCTCTGTTGTAAATTCATTATAAAAGTCGTCTGAAGCTAATGCGGTTTGGAGTATTCTAGCAAATGCAGAAACACGGTCGTAAAACTGATCACGAATGTCTTTATCTGCTATGTGCCTTTCTAGCGCTTCAATATCTTTTTTGTCATAAACCTCTTTAAAAATATCCCAAACCTCTGCGTGACGTATAGGAACTTTACGTATTTCATCTTTTACATCGACTACGGTGTTTTTTAAGTCCTCTTCATCAAAATCCTCTAAAGCACTGTACTCTGTTAGTGCCTCATCAAGTTTTCCTAAAATACCTACGTAGTCTATAATATGGCCATACTCTTTACCTTCAAATAGACGATTTACTCTTGCAATAGCTTGCAATAAGTTATGTGCCACTAGTGGTTTTGCTAAATATAGTACCGTGTTTCTAGGTGCATCAAAGCCAGTTAATAATTTGCTGACTACGATAATAAGTTCAACCTCCTTGCTATCTTCTTTAAAACGCTGAATTACATCTGTTTCATACGCTTCTTGGTCATTATGGCGTTCTAAGATTTGTTTCCAATATTTTTGCGATTCGCTAGAGCTTTCTGACCACACATCATCGTTATCTTGTCTGCTATCTGGTGGTGTGAAAACTACACGTGTATTAATTCTAAGAGAAGGATCTGTTTGCGCTTCAAAATACTTTTGGTATTTGATGGCTACATCTATTCTAGGAACTGCTAACTGTGCTTTGAAACCTGTGTTCTTCCAATTGTCTCGAAAATGTTCTGAAATGTCATAGGCTATTTCTTCAATCACATTATCAGACTCGTAGATCTTGGCTATGGTGGCAAACTTCTTTTTTAAATCTTTACGCGCTTCTTCATTTAGCGGTGCTGCTAGACGCTCAAAGCCTTTATCTATTTGTTTTTTGTTGATACTCAATTTTGCAGAGCGTCCTTCGTATAGTAATGGTAATACTGCACCATCTTTTACTGCTTGGTCTATGGTGTATTTATGAATAAAACCACCAAATTTTTTAGAGGTACTTTTTTGAGACTTCATTAAAGGTGTACCGGTAAAACCAATATATGAGGCATTAGGTACAATACGCTTCATATTTGCGTGTGCGCTACCGTACTGACTGCGGTGACTTTCATCTACGAGTACAAATATGTTTTGAGACTCCTCTTTAAAAGAAGCGCGTTTTGTGGCTACTTCAAATTTATCAATGATGGTAGTGATGATTTCATTGCCTTTGTCTTGCAATAGCTCTACTAAGTCATTACCACTTTTTGCCTTCTTGACATTTTTACCACAGTTTACAAACGTTTTAAATATTTGTTTGTCTAGGCTTATTCTATCGGTTACAATGATTACTCTAGGTGATTCTATTGTCTTATCTAGCGCCAGTGCTTTAGAAAGCATTACCATTGTTAATGACTTACCACTACCTGTAGTGTGCCAAATTACACCACCTTGACGGTTACCTTCTTTGTTTTTAGTTTTTACGCGCTGTATGGTTTCTTGTACAGCAAAGTATTGCTGGTAACGACATATTTTTTTGTCTGGACCATCAAAAACGATGTATTTATAGGTTAAATCGAGTAATCTTGCAGGCTTACACAGCGCATAAATGCCTTTATCTTGCTCTGTAACTAATCTTTCTTCAGCTAGCGTGTTATTAGTCTTCTTTTTAAGTAGCTTGGTAATTTCACGTTCTGCATCCTCTTTCCATACACTCCAGAATTTGGCTTTGGTACCAGTAGCTCCATACTTTACTTCATTAGGATGTACTGCTAGTAACAACTGTGCGAAGTAAAACAGTCTAGGAATGCCTTCGTCCTCTCTTTGGTTGCGAATGTTTTGAGAAATAGCTTCGTCTAGCGCTTCATTTTTATCACGACGTTTATTCTCTATAACTACAAAGGGAATACCATTAACGAATAGTACGATATCTGGACGACGTTTGCCTTTGCGACCTTCTACCTCAAATTCTTCTGTTACGTGGAAGACATTATTTTCTGGATATTCCCAGTCTATGTAGTTTACGGTATAGGCTTTACGGTCTCCTTGAACCGTCTCGTTAAAACTTTTGCCTAGTGTAATTAAATCATACACACGCTCATTAGTTTGTACTAAACCCTCATTAGGTACATTTTTTAATGCGTTAATAGCGCCTTGAATACTACCAGTAGAGAATTGGTAGGCTTCTCCTTTGTACTCAAAAGCATTAATTTTAGCTAACTGAGCTGCTAGTATATCATCTAGAATGACGTTAGTGTATAGCTCACCACGTGCTTTAAACACCTCGTCTGGTGATATGTATTGCCAGCCCATTTTTTGTAATAGAGAAAGTGCTGGTTTTTGAGAGTCGTTATATTCTGAGTAGTTTACCATCTTATTTTGATAATGTTTTATTTAGTCCTTTCATAATTAGGAAAATTATTTCCGAAGTATGAACTGTACTAAATAGTCTTATGTTTTCTTCAACTGACAAACCATTGTTTTTAGCTAATCTATCTAAAGTATAATTGTTTAGAAACTCTAAATTTGACTTATAATCTATTTTTTCTTCACTATTTATAGAATTGTAGTGACTTACAAACTCTTTATAAATTTTGTTTTGTGATGATTGCCATTCAATTGTCAGTTCTTGTGGTTTATTGCCTTTAAGAGCTTCAATGATTCTAGATGTTAGGCCGCCATATACGCCCATAAAATATACAGGTGTATCATTTTTTAATGCAAGAGTGGATTCTTCTAAAAGACCAGGATATTTGCCTTTAAAATTGGACATACTACCACCAGTAAAAATTCTAGCATCAGTGTTACTTTGCATCTCTTCTCTCATCTTCGTTAAACTTTCTGACCATATGAAAAGATTATCATTTCCTTCAGGAGGATAGAATTTTGACTCATCAATATCTAAATTTGCTGGTGGCTGAACTTTTATAGGTAAAACACCATTTTTTCTAAATTCTAAAACATCAGTAGTCTTAAGATTAAGATGAATAGGAAAACTGAAGTAATTTTTAAAAAAAGTCTTACCTGCTTCTTTACTAGGCCTATACTGATATATTAAGTTTGAGAATAATCTAGTGTATCCATTTTGACGTAAATCTCCGCCATATATCAAATTACTACCGTGTATTATTAAAAACCTGGTTATCTCAGTTATTAGATTTTTTTGATGTTTTAATGAGAAACCTAAATTTTCTATTTCAGGACTATTGCTAATTGAAATAGCAACATTTTTACCGTCAAAAAGATGAACTTCTCTTTCTTTTAACGTTTCTTTTAGTTCGTCAGCAACATACTTATCTAAATCCTTGTTAGTTACTTTATTTTCTTTTTTCATATCTATAAAATATATGTTGGTAATAAAAGAGGTGTTATAAATTTAATTTTCTTGTCTACATCATTTAGCAAGCTGAGTTCCTCTATACCAATTGGTGGATCTGGATATAAAACAATAAGAGATTTAACTTTCTTGTTGTCTGATTTGAGATTCTCTATATCAATATAGTTAAATAATTCTGGTGCTTTGGGAAGCACTAAACAACTATGTTTTTTTTCCAATTCATACATCTCAACGATTGATTTCAAATAAAGTTCGTTGTATTTATCGCTGATAATTTGCGATAAAATTAGATTTATAATTTCTTCAAAATTGTTGTTCCAAGTGATAGTAGGAAAATTTCCACTATAAGGGAAACTTCTTCTTTCTCCTTTTTTAATATCCATTACACCTATAATTGGACATCTATATCTTTTAGCAATAATGATTTCTTTTCTACACCATTCTCTATCGGAATATATATCTGTATTGAATATTACAAATGCAGAGTGGTCTATATGTTTTTTTATTTCCTGTTCAAATTGATGTCCATCTGCTATATCATTAGCGTCAAAAAATGCTTTCAGTTTAGTATTACTGTAAATATGATTTCTAAATTGTATCGCTAAATCTTTACCGTCATCCTTGGCGTGCGAAATAAATAATTTAATTGGCGGATCACTGTGTATTTCAGTATCATATTTTTCCTTAACGTTAAATAAAAATTTTGCAATGCTTTCAAGTAGTCTGTATTTAATAACTCTATTATTAACATCAAAAGAATTCTTATCTGGATAAAAATGGCTTTCATCTGTCTTAATAAATTGAAAATTATTTAAGTGCTCTGGGTTGAAATCAAATGCGTATTTACTAAATGGTACAGGAAGTATTCTTGTGTTTTTAGGTTTTGATTTTATTAAATCATCTATAGCAGTTGTCCAATTCGTGTCATTAAACATATAATCATCCACCAAAATGATAAGAACATTTTTTTTAGACTCATTAAATGGTATTTCAGCAAAGGTTTCCTTGTTATGAGGCAATGACCTATAATTAACAGGTATGTCATATTTGGCGTGTGTTACGTTACCGTTTTCCCCACTGTAAGTTTTATATATACTTTCTGCATAATCTATACCTTCTTTAAAATCTGGGTGCCATAAAACATAAATTGATAAAGGGCTTTTAAACTTTTTCATTCGCATAAATTTTTGGTTAATCTTGGTATTGCTAGGTTTTTAATTTTATCTAACTCACTTCTTCGCGAGAATGCCAACTCAATAGCATCCTGAAGTTCTTTCCTATCTTCTGTCCAATCTATTACTACTGCATATCCTGACTCTATATTTGCATAAAATCTTTCTGAATAATAATGCTCGCTGTATGTTGCACCTAAACCATAATCTGGATGAGAAGGAAGTCTAATTCCTAATAACCCTGCATATCTATCTCCAACCTTTTTATTTAATGCACCACCTATTTCCCAATCAACGTGCTTTCTACATTTAGTCTTGGGACCTAACAAAACAGCAATTACTGTTGTGTCTTTCATATAACCTTGATTAATCAATCTATGTATATAATCGTCACTATTTTCGCCGTTGATCTCGTCTAGCATAACAGATTGATTAATTATTAAATCACTAAAAAGATTATCAAATTCTTGCCTTTTTAATTGATCATCATTGTGATAATAGCTTACAAATACATTACGTTTGGAAATGTTTTTTGGAAAAGAGTAACCCCATTTAAAACAATCATTTTCAACTCTAAAAACATCTTTGCGATACCATAAGCCTTTTACATTCTTATATACACCTCCAATGGTGTGCCCTGAGTTAAATTGATTGACAAGCCAATTCCTGTCTTTAGTTTCAAATATCCCTACAGAATTTCCATTTACTAAACCAACTTTGACAGTGTCTATTAATTGTACAGTATCTCTAAAAGATAGCTTTGATATTAAATATTCTTTACTCATAATTTCTCTTTTATAATTCCCAGTCTAAAACATTATCCAACGAATGCATAGTATTGGAATGTGCTTTTATATACCCATAAGACTCTAGGACTGGTTGAGGTCTACCTATAATACTCGCTAAATAAGTGTTTAATGATTTTGTTCCTCTTACGACAGGTACGGTTTTTATATAATCAGGTAGAGATTTGTTAGAAATACCTTTAAGAGTAAGTGCTCCAATAGTTGTTTTATCATAACCATAACCTATTTCCCAAGGAACCCATTTTGAATTTATAGTACTTGGTGAAATAACACATAACATATGAGAACTATTATTAATCCCATTTCTAATACAACGTACCACACCAGCTGGATTATTAGTTTGAACTTGATGTTTTAAATCATAATCATATTCATCTAAATAAACGTCTATACCAGCTTTCATAATATAAGTTGCTATTTTTTTGCAATATTCAAGGTCACTTTTGTGATGACTTATGAAAATACATTTCTTACCTATAGATAGGTTTATTTTAGCTTTACTCTCATTGAGGCTGTGCGCTCTGTTAATACCTGACATAATTATATTTTAAATCCTAAAAAGTTGAACGCATTTCTATCTAATCTTTCTAGATTATTGACTATCTCGTGATTAGCATTGTCTCGTTTCCAAATTGCATAGTTGATTTTACTTTCTAAATCACGTTGAACATTTTTCCATCTCATTGAGACTGCGTAACCTGAATCAATATTAGCTTGTAAACGGTCTGGAACAGAATGATTCGCTACTGGTAAGTACACTGCTAGCAATCCTTTGGGTCTGAATGAACGTTTAGGGTTTTTACTGTTATTATAGCCTCTAAGAGATGCCCATAATTCCCAGTCTATCCATTTTCTATGACCTGTTCTTTCTCCTATAAGGACAATTGTAACTGAACAAGAGCGCATTTTATCTCTTATAACCTTATAAATTTGTTCTTCAGAATAGTGAGAGATATCATTTTTTAATGAATAATCTGCTACTTTCATCCCACGTTTTATTTGACGCAGTTCTTCAACATATTGCTGATCATAATCGTGATGATAGCTCACAAAGAAATTTCTTGTTTGTTTAGCCATAGTCCTAAATTTTCACCCTTTTCTCACCAGTTAACAACTGCTGCATTAAACCTTGTTTTTGTGTTTTTAAATGCTCAACTTTTTCCTTTAAGATGTCAATTTCTTTGTTTTTGGAAGAAAGCACATCTGCTATTTTCTTTTGTTCTTCTAGTTTTGGTTTTTTCAATTTGAAATTTAGGATGGGCTTTTGAGAAACTAATGGTTGACCACCTTTATTTCTAAGTCTGTCTAGTTTATAATATTCAAGCAGAAAAGCGAAAAATAAAATGTTATCTTTTTTACTAAAAGATTTGGTATACAGGCAATTATCTGTAATCCAAATATCGTTGTCAACATAGTGCACAACACCACAATATTCGCCAACTCGTCCAATCAAAATAACTTTACCTTTGCTAAAAATAGAATCAGTATAACCACTAATACCGTTACCTCCATAAACAGGGATTGAGTGTTTAGTTGAAGGTTTTTCATAAGTGTTTTTTGGTTTTGTTTTACCACTACTTAGTGTAAACACTTCTTTTAATTTCACCTCTTCCCACTCCTCAGTAAACCCATCAAAACGCTTCTTACCAGTAAGTAGAGCTTGCATAAGCCCTTTTTTAAGTGCTTGTTTTTGTGCAATGAGCTGTTCTTGTGCAGCGATAGCTTTGTCCCAGGTGTTGAGGATGTTGGCTATTTTTTGTTGTTCTGGGAGTGGTGGGATACGTAAAGGGCAATCAAGAACTTGTTGTTTTCTTAGATTAGTCTGTTTAACCCCATCATCAAATTTTAAATAATATCTATTTCTATTCAAACTATAAAATAAATACTTACTATCTATTCCCTTCGTTGTTAACCCACCAATACGTTGGTTTAGAGTGTATTTATTACTTTCATTAACATAAAAACACTTAGCTATCGCTCTACCATTTGGAATATCACTCATAACTATAGCAATATTGTCTTTTTCTAATGGAACTAATTGGGAATTAGTTTTTTTAAATACAAGTCCTTCTGTAGAGACAAACTTTGAATTTACTAGATAAAAATCACCATCCTCATCAATAAGTTTTTCGTGTCCTTTACCGTTTTTAAATCTAGCAACATCTTCAAGCTTTAAGATTTTCCACTCCTCAGGAATCCATCCTAATTTGGTTTTTTTGTAGCCTGGTTTTGTTTGTTCTTTCGCGAAAGCGGTATTGTTTATAGCTGTATTGTTCATTAAAATGTGTGCTTAAAAAGTTGGTATAGAGGATATAGTTTTTCAAAGTCATTCATTATCGTGGTAACAATATTGTTGTCTGAAATTGCTCTGTCATCAGGTCTATATATACGTCCAATCCTGAAATAATAAATTTTAGGGTTGTCTTGCAACGTGAATTCTTTAAGATCTGTCGCATCTGTAAAATCGGTTACAGGTACTTCTTCATCTGCAATGGTTATTGTAAATGATTTATCAAGCTCTTTAATTAGTTGATAATATTGTTTTGTGAAATCAGGATTGCTTTTAAGTTGTTTTTTAATGTAGTCTCTATCTGGATAACTACCATCGTTTTTTCCCACACGCAGTTCTACCCATAAATAGTCTTTAAGAATTAAAATCTCTAAACGCATATGGTATAATGATGTCATATTATCTCCATACTGGTTTTTATAATCTTCAAGTTCTTCCTCACTGCGACCGTAATGTAGCCATATAGCATTAAGGCTGCTCGATGCACGCTCGTTATGTCTAAAAGAAGATGTAAGGTGTTGTGACTGGTGGTGCGCATATATTTCCCAACCCTTTTTATTTATTAATGGGTAGATGCGATTGTGTAATTCTTCTAATTTATTACGTACTTCTAGTCGTTCTTTAATAGGGCCAGGCTCGTCTAAGATTGGTTTGGGTGCTGTAAAAGCGTCATAATGCTTAAATGTAAAAAACTGGCCTGTAAAATCGTAATCTTTTAATGCTACCGCTCCTTTAGTTACACCAGTAGCCTTTTTAAATTGCTTTGTAAGTGATTGTAATTGCTTTTCTTTATCCCTAAGTTCTGTATAAAACAGTTTATAGTCATTGAGCCATTCTTGAGTAAGTATGGTGCCTAAGTTGTAATAAGTCTCGTACCAATTTAATAAATCATCTACTGTATCTTCATCTTCAATTTTTAAACTCATTTCTATATTAGCATTTAAACCGCCTTTAGTGCAGTTACCAGAACCTACAAACGCCGTCCACTCTTCATTAATTCTAAATAAGTACACTTTAGGATGAAAGAAATGATTTTTTACATCATAAATTTTAGTTGCAACTTTATTATCTATTAGTTTTTGCAATGCGCTAGGTTGTGTAGGTAAATCGTATCCTACCAGTATTTCCAAAGTACAGTCTTCATCTCTATCATCAAATAAGGATAGGCCATAGTCTGTTATCATCGCTACAGCGATGCAAATTTCATCTGCTTTACGGATGAATTTTTTAAACTCGGTTTCTAGTTTTAGTACTTTGGTCATTCTGTTTTAAGTTTAAATGTTTTTAAAGCATTTATTTAGTTAGATAGGTATTGCTCATAATACTCTTGTGTATCATTTGAAAGTTTATAATAATAAGCTGCAGCATCTGATGGAGATAACTCCTGCATTCTAACAGTGTCTATTTTATAATTAGCGTCGTCTACAGTTACAAGATGAACATCTGTAATTTTGCGTTTTGGATCAAAGTGTAAAACAATACGTGGTTGCATTGCGATTTCCTCTAGTTGTATATGAGAAGCATCAATGAAGATTGCTACAACGGATTTAGGATTGATGTTCGCTATATCTGTTAACAATCTCTCTTTGTAATCTTCAGCAATGTTTTTTGCGTAGTTAGGCATAAAGACTCTTACATTATTATACTTAGGGTTGTTTGCGTATAGTTGTGCAATCAATCCTGCCATTTCTAATGTATAATTCCAAACTTCATTCATATTCTTTATAATTTAAGCTTTCGTGAAAGCGGTGTTATCTGTAACTGCTTTCATATTATTTTTTCTTTTTAATTTTCTCAGCTAGAGCTTTTAATTCCTCAAGTTCCTTACGGTCTGCTTCTTCAGCAGCTTCTTTTTTGCGCAGCTTATCATAAGTTACATAGTGCATACGAACTTTTTTCTCCATTGCTTTGTGTGATATTTTTCCTGGTGTTTTAAGTACAGGAAATTCATTGAAAGCAATGAGCTTGTCTAGATTGTTTTGCCAGTAAGACATTGTAAGGTCTTGCTGGTTTTTTACACGTAATTCTGCCTGTTCTAAAAAGATAACTACGAGTCTGTTAAGGCTGTCTAGCTCATCTGCAACTAGGTAATTTTTTGCAGTAGTGATATCTTGTTTGCGCACCACATTACCTTTCCAGTTAGTCAATCCCATATTGGGCTTACGTGCATCTGCTCTAGCAACAATAAGCTCTGCAGCTGTCTGTCGTGTTACTGCAAAAAGTAGTTTGTTTTGTGCCTCTGCAAAGAACATTTGTGTCGCCTTGTCTGTAGGGTCGTAATCGCTACTTAAACTAAAAAGGTCACGTACTTTCTGGTAAAAGCGTTTTTCACTTGCACGTATATCACGTATACGCTCTAGTAACTCATCAAAATAATCTGGGCGACCATCAGGATTTTTAAGACGCTCGTCGTCCATAATAAAACCTTTACGCATATATTCAGCAAGGTTACGTGTAGCCCATTGTCTAAACTGTACACCGCGTTTACTGCGTACACGATAGCCTATGGCCAGAATCATTTCTAGTGCATAGAATGACACCTCATATTCTTTACCATCTGATGCAGTTGTTAAGTAATCCTTAATAACTGAATTAGGGCTTAACTCCTTGTCTTTCAGTATGCTTTTAATATGCATACTGATATTAGGAACAGAGGTGTCAAAAATTTCAGCGAGCTGTTTTTGATTGAGCCATACGTTATCATCACGTTCAAATAAAGCTACCGATGCTTTACCATCTGAACTGGTGTAAATGATGATGTTATTTTGTTCGTTATTTTCCATTTTTAATACCCTAGTTCTTTTAAATGCCTGTTCATTTCTGCGCGTACTTCTACGAGCTGGGCTTCCAGTTGTTCAATGTTTTTTTGAACCTCTGCAATATCTACAGGTTCTTCCTCTTCAAAAGTGTCTACATAGCGCGGTATGTTTAAGTTGTAATCATTCTCTGCGACTTCGGCAGGAGATACCACAGCACTGTATTTATCTACGGTAGCAAACTCTTTATGAGTATTTACAATTTTCTCAATATCCTGCTTACGTAATACGTTCTGCTTTTTACCATCATCAAATTCTTTACTGGCATCTATAAATAAGATGTCCTTAGTTGTTTTGGCTTTGTTAAAGATGAGAATGGCAGCCGGTATACCCGTACCATAAAATAGATTAGTAGGTAAGCCTATAACCGCTTCTAATAGATTTTCTTCTATAAGCTTCTTGCGTATCTTTTGTTCTGCGCTTCCGCGAAAGAGGACGCCGTGCGGTACAATAACACCTACTTTACCCGTAGGCAAGGTAGTTTCTATCATATGCAGGATAAAGGCATAGTCTCCTTTAGATTTAGGTGGTACACCACGCATAAAACGCTTGTAGCGATCTGCCTCTGCGTTTTCGTGTCCCCATTTATCTAAACTAAATGGTGGGTTTGCTACTACAATATCAAACTTCATTAAAACATCGCCTTCTAGCAGTTTAGGGTTGTTTATGGTATCGCACCACTCAATTTGTGCAGCATCCATACTATGCAAGAAACAGTTCATCTTACTTAGTGCCCAGGTATCACCATTACTCTCCTGACCATACACAGCAAAATCGTTAGACGGATTGCCGTCTTTATCTTTTGTTTCTTCAGCTACTTTAATAAGTAGTGAACCAGAACCACAAGTAGGGTCAAATATTCGATTTCCTTCTTGCGGAGCTACTAATTTTGCCAATAGGCTAGAAACCTCTTTTGGTGTAAAAAATTCACCGCCTTTTTTACCAGCTCCAGAAGCAAATTTTTCTAGCAGGTACATATAGGCTTCACCTAAAATATCTTGTTTACCTTCCCATTGTGATGGACGGAAATCGAGTTCGGGCTTTGCAAAATCGTTAATTAGATTTTTTAAACGACGGTTACGGTCTTTAGTTTGACCCAGCTTTTCTGAGTTGAAACTGATGTTTCTAAAAACACCATCGAGTTTTTCAATATTTGCCTCTTCAATTTTTGCAAAGATGGTGTCAATTTTCTCACCTATATCTGTATCGTTTCTATGCTCATAGATATAATCAAAGGTGCAGTTGTCTGGTAATACAAAACGCTCTCTTCTTAGTTTACGTTGTATAAGTTCGTCATCATCACCATAGCGTTCTTTTAGTTCGTTATAGTGATCTTTCCAGACATCACTTAGGTATTTAATAAACATAAAAACGAGGATGTAGTTTTTGTATTCTGACGAATCAAAAGCACCTCTAAATGTGTCGCAGGCATTCCATAATGCTGCATTTATTTCCTCTTGAGTGGGTTTTGTTTGGTTTGACATTTTATAGTGCGTTTAATAATTGAGTTGTTGTTAATTGATTTTTTAATGCAATGATTTTATGGCTTAATGCTAGTTCCTTATTATGTAAACTGGCTACTTGGGCTATTTTATGTTGTGTTTCTAATGACGGTAAAGCAATAGGCGCTTCTTCTAAAATAGGCTTACTAATGCTTTTAGTGTAGGTTCCTGTCTCGTTAGATTTAAAATAATTTTGGACCTCAGTTTGATTGAGGTACCAGGCTACGTAAAAAGGATTAGCTAACCTGGTGTCAACTTTGAGAACAAACAGCGCAGATGAAGCTATAGTAGCAGTGTCATCAATTTCTTCAAAAACTAGCGAAAAATTGTTAGTCCCTTTAGCTATGAATAACACATCACCAGTTTCAAGGAAGTATTTGTCTTTTATTTTTTCGCGCTCCACAAGAGTGCAGTCTTGCCCAATTGCGGTATAGTCATTTTCAAAATCTTTAAGCTGTATCACACGAACACCTCCATTGTGAGTATGCTGAATTTTACCTCTAAAGGAATATCCAGAAGACAAGCCTTTATAGCTTAAAATAGATTTTAATGATACAATCTCACATTGCATAATTTATATTACATAATTATTAGGATGCAAATATATTTAGTATTTAGGAGTTGTGCAAATTTATTTTTGCATAATTACTATGATGCATTTTTAATTATGTTGTTTTATGGTAGAATGTTTGGTTTTGATATGTAAGCTATTGCTATGAAAATCTTATTTACTCGTGGTTATACATAAAAGCTCTATTCAACTTAAAAAATAAATTTGATTTTCGAAAAAGCCTTTTCTAACACATCTATAAAGTATAATAATTACGATTTTCATAGGCTTTAACTTTTTTTTAAATGAACCGTGCAATGAAGGCATTTGAGCATTGCTAGATCTCTTTCACCCTTCTCTTTCAAGTCCAGATGAAGTCAATCTACTCCAATTCAAATACCTATCAAAAGCGTACTGAGTCCACACTGAGTCCACAGTGAGTCCACGGTGAGTCCACTATTTTGTGGACTTAGGTATACTCATAATAGATTCAATATGGATTCAGAATTGAAACAATTTGGTTTAAACCTTGCTTTGATGTAAAGTTAGTATACTTAAAGACTAAGTCAGTTTTAAGCAAGTAAGGTTTAAAGAGTAACAAAATTTAAATACGGTCCAGGGTTTAAAATACAGTGCTTTATGAAGGAGTCATCTACCCGGAATTGAAAAGTATTTTAAGCAAAATTAAGAGGAGTAAGAAGAACTGAATTCTTCCTGTATAGACTTGAAAAATTATTTGCTTAAAAAATCAAAAACCCAGAAAATGGGATTGATCCCTCAAAAACCCAGAAAATGGGATTGATCCGTACAAATGCATCAGCAGAATCTTTTAATGCAAAAATTAAAGCATTTAGAGCTCAATTACGAGGAGTAAGAAGAACTGAATTCTTCCTGTATAGACTCGAAAAATTATTTGCTTAAATACTCAAAAACCCAGAAAATGGGATTGATCCAAAATATATACGTAATAAGACATCAAATTAGGATAAAAACAAAAAAGCCTTACATTGCTGTAAGGCTTTTCGCTCCTCTTCTTGGGCTCGAACCAAGGACCCTCTGATTAACAGTCAGATGCTCTAACCAACTGAGCTAAAGAGGAAGGTTATTTTGCTTCGCTATGATTGCTTAGCGGATGCAAATATAAAAGCTTTTTTCAATTGAACAAAACTTTTTTTAATTTTTTTTACTCAAACAACCATCGGTACACATCATTTCCGTTGGCATATAGCACCAAAGCGATTAAAATAAAGAAACCAACCATTTGGGCATACTCCATAAATTTATCGTTAGGTTTACGTCCTGTAATCATTTCGTACAATAAGAACATCACGTGCCCACCGTCTAAGGCCGGAATTGGTAGAATGTTCATAAAGGCTAAGATAATTGAAATCAATGCTGTGGTTCCCCAAAAGGCTCTCCAATCCCAAGCATCTGGAAATAGATTACCAATTGCACCAAAACCTCCCACTTGAGTGGCTCCTTTTTTAGTAAACACATACTTAAACTGTGCTACATAATCGTGAAGAGTCCAATAAGTATAAGAAAAACCTTGCGAAATACTTTCGCCCAAACCGTAGGTACGTTCTTCAAAAGTAACTGGTAAAGGTTTCGCTCTCAATCCAAAAATATTCTCTTCTCCTAAGTTCACCGGTAAATTCAAAGTATCTGCTCCTCTTAATACACTAAGCTCAACTCGTTTTGCCTCGGTCTCATTTTTATATCGGTTGAATTCTGCAAAATTATTTACTGCCTGATTGTTAAATGCAATTACTCGATCTCCTGCCTTTAGTCCGGCTTTATCAGCAGGGCTATCGGTGGTTACAGAATCTATTGTATTACTTACCATAGGCGAAAAAGGCTGGGTAAAACCTGCCTTAAAAAGTTGCACGCCGATATCTTCTGGCAATTGCAGCATTTCCTTAGTTCCGTCTTGGTGTAATACCTCAACCTCACTAGCATCGCGAACCATCAAATAACTATTAATACTCAATTGGTTCTCTAAGGCTTCGCCATTTACACTCACAATACGGTCACCATCTTTAAAACCGTATTCTTGTAAAGGCTCAGCCACACTAAAACCGTTAGGTATCCCATCTTGCGTAACATAATTACTCCCCCAAACAAAGAGTATCATCATATAAATAAGAAAACCCAAGATGATATTAACCGTAACCCCACCAATCATAATAATTAATCTCTGCCAAGCTGGTTTACTCCTAAACTCCCATTCTTTAGGTTCTTCGGCCATCTGTTCTTTATCCATACTCTCATCTATCATTCCAGATATTTTCACGTATCCGCCTAAAGGCAACCAGCCAATCCCATATACCGTATCGCCAATTTTTTTCTTAAAAAGCGCGAATTTTACATCAAAAAATAAAAAGAATTTTTCAACACGCGTTTTAAAAATTTTAGCCGGTATAAAATGACCTAATTCGTGTAAAACAATTAAAAATGAAAGGCTTAATAGTAACTGTATCGCTTTTATCGCAAATGGACTCATATTTTCTACATTATAAAAATCGCACAAAAGTACTGTTTTCTTGTGGCTTAAAAAAATATAGCCTGTAAAGCTATGCCTTAAAAATTCATAAATTTTGGGCGTTTCTTGGCTTAAAAAGACGCTTTATTAATTTCGTTTACGATTTTTATTTCAATGAGAAACGGAATGCCCAATAACAAATTCCAAGTCGGGCTTTCGCTACTCGCTTTTTTCGGGTTCAACCACCCTCAAAAGAGCTCAAACAGGCCGCTCTATCCCTAACGCAAAGGCTATTAATTTTTAACAATAAAGCGCGCACTTGCTCCCTAAATTGCTTAATTTTGCACAAAAAAAGATGCTACAATTTTTTGCCAAATATAAATTTTTTGCCGTAGTCATGTTTGTGCTTTCGGCCATTATAGTTACTGCGATATACCAACTTAAAGTACCAGAACCCAATCTACCCATTTATCAACCCAGTATGGTAAACAAAGAATTGGTTGATACCACAGTTCAATACATTCGTAAATACCATAAAATTGCCGATTTTAAATTGATTAATCAAAACGGAGACACCATTACGCAAGAAGATTATGCCGGTAAAATTTATATCGCCGATTTTTTCTTTACCACCTGCCAGACCATTTGCCCAATAATGACAGACCATATGGCCAAGCTTCAAGAGGTTTATAAAAATGATGATGAAGTTATGCTGCTGTCGCATACTGTTACTCCCGATATAGATACCGTGGCTCAACTTAAGCGTTATGCCCAAAAGAAGGGCGTTATCGATAGTAAATGGAACCTGGTTACTGGTGACAAAAAACAAATTTATGATTTGGCTAGAAAATCGTACTGCGTAGCCAAAACTCAAGGAGATGGCGGACCCTATGATATGATTCATACCGAGAACTTCACTCTAATCGACAATAAACGTCGCATTAGAAAATTTTATGATGGCACAGACCCAGAAGCTATTGAGGAGCTCATAGAGGATGTAAAAACCTTGAAAAAAATTCAAGCCAAAGAGAAAAAATAATGATTTTTAAAAATGCCCAGTATATTGGGCATTTTTTGTTATTTTTGCCTTGTTTAAATTCAATCTAAATAAAATCATGCCAACCGTAGCTCAATTAAAACGAGGACAGCGTGCAGTAGTTAAAAAATTCTGCGATGACAGTATACCTCTCAAGTTACTTGAAATGGGTTGCCTACCGGGCAATGCAATCGAGTTGTTGCAAATCGCTCCTTTTAAAGACCCTTTATACTTAAACATCAATGGGAGTTATGTAGCCATCCGTAAAGATATCGCCGAAAAGATTGAAGTTGAATTAGCATAATAATTATGGCCAAACAAATAAATGTAGCGCTAATAGGTAATCCCAATACCGGTAAAACCTCTGTATTTAATCAGCTTACCGGGCTAAACCAACAAGTGGGTAACTACCCCGGAATTACGGTGGAGAAAAAAGAAGGGGTAGCCAAATTATCTCGCACTCACAAAGCCCATATTTTAGACCTACCAGGTACTTATAGTTTAAATGCCTCTTCATTAGACGAAAACCTGGTTATCGAATTATTGTTAAACAAAAACGATAAAGATTACCCAGATGTTGCCGTAGTAATTAGCGACGTAGAAAATCTAAAGCGTAATTTATTGCTTTTTACGCAAATAAAAGATTTGGGACTTCCTACCATATTGGTGGTCAATATGGCAGACCGAATGGACCGAAAGGGAATTAGTCTTGATATACCTGTACTTGAAAAAGAGTTAAAAACCAAGATTGCACTAGTAAGTTCTCGCAAAAATACGGGTATTGATTATTTGAAAGAACTTATTATTCAATACCAAAATTTGTCTACAGAACCCTGTGTCAACGCCTCGAGCATAGATCCGACTTATTTTGATCGCTTGCGCCAGGCCTTTCCCAATCAATCCTTATACAAACTATGGTTGGTGATTACCCAAGATGTTAACTTTGGTAACTTGAATCGTAAATCGATTTTACCCGATAGTGATTTTACACCAAAAGCCCACGCCGAACTTAAACGGTTGCAGCAAAAGGAAACCATTGCTCGCTATCAATTCATCAATGGGGTTTTAAAACAAGGTTTTAGCAAAGATGTAAATGCGGCCAAAGATTTACGTGGCCGTCTAGACCGTATATTGACGCATAAAGTATGGGGATACGCCATTTTTTTTGGTATTATGCTTTTGATTTTCCAAGCGATTTATGATTGGTCGAGCTACCCTATGGATTTTATCGATTCTACTTTCGTATCTTTTAGCGAATGGGCCAAAGACAGTCTGCCTCCCGGCATGTTTACCGATCTTATTGCCGAAGGTATAATTCCTGGTATTGGCGGCGTGGTAATTTTTATACCCCAAATTGCATTTTTATTTCTGTTTATCTCGATTCTTGAAGAGAGCGGCTATATGAGCCGGGTCGTTTTTTTGATGGATAAAATCATGAAGAAATTTGGCTTAAGCGGAAAAAGTGTGGTCCCATTAGTTTCGGGTACAGCCTGTGCCATTCCCGCTGTAATGGCCACTCGAAATATCGAAGATTGGAAAGAACGACTCATCACCATTTTGGTAGTTCCTTTTACAACCTGCTCGGCTCGATTACCCGTATATTTAATCATCATTTCTTTAGTCATTCCAGATGAACGCGTATTGGGCCTATTCAATTTACAGGGGCTTACGCTAATGTTATTGTATTTGCTAGGCTTTGGTATGTCGGTATTTTCAGCCTGGGTGCTTAACAAGTTACTCAAAATGCGAAGTAAAAGCTATTTTGTCATAGAAATGCCCGATTATAAACTACCGCTTTTTAAAAACGTTGCTATCAACGTGGTTGAAAAAACAAAATCTTTTGTTTTTGGCGCAGGTAAAATTATTTTAGCCATTTCGATTGTACTCTGGGTGCTCGCTAGTTATGGCCCAACCGATGAATTTAATAACGCCGAAGAAATTGTAATCGAAAATTACGGCGATAGCCTAAGCGAAGAAGAGTTTAATACCGAGGTAGCTTCTTTGAAATTAGAAAATTCTTATATAGGATATATGGGGAAAGCCATTGAACCAGCTGTGGCTCCCTTAGGTTACGATTGGAAGATTGGTATTGCGATCATTAGTTCGTTTGCCGCTAGAGAGGTTTTCGTAGGTACTTTAGCCACTATATATAGTGTAGGAAGCGATAATGAGCAAACCATAAAAAGTAGAATGGCAGCCGAACAGAATCCTATCTTAGGTGGGCCCTTATTTACCTTTGCCAGTGGAATAAGCCTACTACTCTTTTATGCTTTTGCTATGCAATGTATGAGCACCTTAGCTATTGTAAAACGTGAGACTAACTCTTGGAAATGGCCAAGCATACAGTTTGTAGCCATGACTATTATTGCATACGTAGCGGCTTTAATTGCTTTTCAATTCTTAAAATAAAATATTATGTTACAGGAAATATTGGTACTTATCACTTTCGCAGGAGCATTATTCTATTTGTTTACAAAATTGATTTGGACTCCGCGGTTCTTAAAGAAAAAAACCAGTGCAAAAGCCTGTGGTACAAAGGGTAAAGGATGCTGTGATTAAGATATAAAAAAGTTAAAAGGCTACCTAAAAGAGTAGCCTTTTTTTTTAAAGACTAAACTATTGAGTCTTCATTCTTTTTAGTTTACTTTTACCTGGGTATCGATTTGTAGATAATAGGCGCTTTTATCAATAGGCTGTTGAGCTTTTGGATAGGGCATTAAGTTGACCAAACGCAATTGCTGCTCAGATGTCCAATATTTTTCGAAAATCGGTAAGGCTTGGGCATTCCCTTTTCCTGAAACACTTAAGATCTGCTCAGCCACTAATTCAGTATTTTTATAAAGTTTTAATTTTACCTTAGCCTCGCCCGCCCATACACAGGTAACCGATTCTGGACATCGAGAATCTTGTGCCACATCATCAAAGACTAAATTATATTCTTGAAATACTTGAACCGATTGACCTAAAACCAATTTACCCACAATTTGTATAGCTGGTTTTTGTTGGGCATAGGTTGAAAAACCGAAGATTAAAAATAGTAGAAAGCCAAATGTTTTATACGAATTACTCATGTTTACTTTTATATTTACCCCCGAAATAAAAAGAATTTGTTTTTCAAATCTTCTATAGCCGTTGGTTTGTTGGTTGTAATATATTTTAGAGCCTCTTCGGTAAATTGAAGCCCTTTTTCAGATAAATTAATGACTTGATTTTCGATTTCAATCAGATTATTTTTTTGAGCCAAATCTACCACTGTTTTTGCTTGTATGCGGTGCCAATTGATGTGCTCTTGTAGATGATTGACATGTCGCTCACGCGGATCTTCATGATTTTGTAAGTGCAATAAAAATACCAATAAAGAAACTTCTTTGCGCTGTTGCTTTTCTTTAAAAATCGCCGAAATTACTCCTTGTTTTGGAGCAAATAAAAACACCAATAAAAAAAGCACACCCAAAACGCTGGTCATGGATCCGGCGATTGATGCATCTAACCAGTGCGCTAACCAATAGCCTACCAGAGCCGAGAAGACTCCAAAAAGCAGACTTAAAACCAGCATCTTTTTTAAACTGTTGGTAAGAAGATAAGCCGTGGCTGCAGGTGCAATAATGAGGGCAACCACCAAAACCGCGCCCACAGCATCAAAAGCTCCCACAATAGTTACAGAAGAAACACTCATAAGACCGTAATGAATCAGTAAAGGTGAAAAACCTAGACTGGTAGCCAAGCCCTTATCGAATGTACTCATTTTTAATTCTTTGAAAAACAAAATCAGTAAACTAAGACTCAGTAATAAAATACTTCCAATAACCCATAAAGATTTCGGACCAAGATCTAAATTCCCTACTAGTAATCGATCAAACGGAGCGAAAGCTAATTCGCCAAGCAATACAGCATCTATATCGAGATGAACATCATTAGCATTTTGAGCGATTAAGATCACCCCAACACTAAATAAGGCCGGAAAAACCAGTCCTATTGCTGTATCTTCTTTCACCAACCTGGTTTTTTGAATAAATTCTACCAGCACTACTGTGAGTACGCCAGTGACAGCTGCCAATAGAATCAGCCAAGGAGAGTTTAAATCTTGCGTGATAAAAAAACCAACTACTAGTCCTGGTAAAATGGAATGGCTAATGGCATCGCTTATCATAGCCATCTTTCTAAGCACCAAGAAAACTCCCGGTATTGCGCAAGCCATTGCCGCCAGAGCTGCAATTAATTGTATTTCTATTTGGGCGGTACTCATATATCTTGAATAGCTTCGTTAGGTTTATAAAAATTTTCTGCTTCTTGGTAGCCCTTGGCAGTTAGCGACCATTGGTTGCCTCGAATCTCTACCCAATTTTTTTCTTCTAGCTTATTAAGTGTTTTACGCGTATAGCCGTGAAAATTATTCAGGATTTTTATAGCATGTGGATGGGAAATATCTTTATGATTTTGAGCAATATGATACATTACCGAAAGTGTTTTACGCAGATTAAGTTCCTTTCGGTTGCGGTAAAACCTAATTCTTCTAGCAAGCAACCCACGTTGCGGAGCAAATACAAATGATAATAGCACAAAAACAGCTGCAACCAAAACGATTACTGGTCCGGTAGATAGGTTGTTCTGGCTTGCACTAATAGCAGTACCCAATACACCCGAAAAAGCTCCAAAAATAGCAGCTAAAAAAATCATTACACTTAACCTATTGGTCCATTGACGAGCTGCAGCAGCCGGAGCTAAAAGCATTGCACTCATTAATACCACTCCCACCGTTTGAAGCCCTAAAACAATTGCCAATACAATAAAACTGGTAATTAAAATATCTAAAAATCTAGTATTAAAGCCTAAGGTTAAGGTATAATCTGGATCAAAAAGCAGCAACTTTAGCTCTTTCCAAAACAGGAGCAAAAAGAATAAGCTAACACCTGTTACACCAATCATTACATATACGTCTTGCACCATTAAGGTAGCGGCTTGGCCGAATAAATATTTATCTAAACCTGCCTGATTGGCATTGGGTAACTTTTGAATAAAGGTGAGTAGTAGCATTCCAAATCCAAAAAATAGAGATAAAATTAGACCTAAAGCCGTATCGTTTTTTAAGCGGGTTTTTTTGACAATACTTTTAATCCAAAATGTACCTAACAATCCGCTAATCAAAGCTCCTAAAAGCAAAAAGTGAGTTTGCTTGGTACCGGTCAACAAAAAAGCCAGTGCAATCCCAGGCAAGGCTGCGTGAGAGATAGCATCTCCTAATAAACTCTGTCTTCTCAGTACAGCAAAACTACCTAACATACCACAAACCGCACCTAAAACAGCCGTACCTAAAGTAATTACACCTAAGGTATAATCTGTAAACAACATCGAAAAATACTCTGTTATATTCATTTTTTTGCCTTTACGGATTGATGGCTACTTTATAGTTAATTCCGTAGGTTTTGGTTAAGTTATCATCGTTAAAGATATCTTTTACAGGACCCGATGCTATTCCTTTAACATTTAAAAAGGTAACCCAATTGAAATACTCGGGTACGGTTTGTAAATCGTGGTGCACTACAATTAATGTTTTTCCCGCATCGCGCAATTCTTTAAGAATTTTAATTATAGCTCTTTCGGTTGTCGCATCTACACCTTGAAAGGGCTCATCCATAAAATATATACTCGCGTTTTGCACCAATGCTCTCGCTAGAAAAATACGCTGTTGTTGTCCGCCAGATAGTTGACTTATTTGTCGGTTTTTAAAAGCAAGCATTCCTACTTTTTCCAAAGCCTCTAAAGCCGATTTTCTTTGCGCTTGCCCAGGGCGTTTTATCCAGCCTAAGCTACCGTAAGTTCCCATCATGACCACATCAAGAGCAGTTGTAGGAAAATCCCAATCTACCGTTCCTTTTTGCGGCACATAGGCTACCTTTGCGCGTTGGGTTTTATAGGGTTTACCAAATATCTTGACACTGCCCGCGATGGGTTTTATAATACCCAAAATAGCTTTAATAAGTGTAGATTTACCCGCACCATTCGGACCTACGATAGCCATTAGCACCCCTTCGGGAATTTTTAAATCGATATCCCAAAGTACGGGTTTGTAGTCATAGGCCACCGTAAGGTCGTCTATTTTTATGGCTAGTTTCTCGTTTTTCACATTCATTTACTTTAGAGCGTCTACAATAGTATTTACATTATAAGTAAACATACCTAAATAGTTACCTTCTGGTGTACCTGGATTACCCAGTGCATCAGAATAAAGAGTTCCGCCTATAGCGACCTCAAAACCTTCGGCTTGAACCGCCTTTTGCAAAGCTTCAATCGTTCGTTTGGGCACACTACTTTCTATAAATATGGCTTTCACTCTTTTATCGATTATAAATTGTGCTAGATTTTGTACGTCTTGCACTCCAGCTTCTGTGGCGGTTGAAAGACCTTGCAATCCTACCACTTGAAAACCATAGGCTTCACCAAAATAATTAAAAGCATCGTGGGCCGTAACTAAAATACGTTTGTCTTTGGGTAAAGTTGCAATTTTGGCTTTGATCTGTTGCTCTAGCTCATCTAATTGCGCCAAATAAAGCTCCTCATTTTTTTTAAATAATTTTTGATTGTCTGGATCTAAGCGACAAAGTTCTTTTGTGAGTTGTTGGGTTATCAACTTCCAGTAACCTATATTAAACCAAATATGCGGATCAAAATTAGAGGCAAAATACTCAGAACCGATAAGTTTCTTTTTGTCTATAGCTTTTGAAAGAGCTACAGTATTGGTCTGCTGTTGCATTTTTTCAAATACATCCACTAATTTCCCTTCTAAGTGAAGCCCATTATAAAAGACAACATCGGCTTGGGTAAGTTTGGTTACGTCTCCCGCACTAGCTTTATAAAGATGCGGATCGACCCCTGCCCCCATTAAACCTTTAACCTCTATAGCTTCGCCACCAATTTGCTTGGCTAAATCGGTGATCATTGTGGTGGTGGTTACCACTTGTAATTTCCAGTTTTGATTTTGATTTTGATTTTTACAACTCCCAAAACAAATCAGTACCACTAGCGCAACTCCTATTTTTTGTATCACCTTCATACTTTTTCTTTTATTTTGCTTTCTTTATTTTTCTCCACGAAAATGTTTTGAGTGGCGGTTTTAGATAACATTATTTCACTCTTGCGCACCTTTACCAACATACTTTCATCAAACTCCTGAATACTTTTAATGCTTACAAGTGTGTCTAATCCTATTTTATGCTGATCTAAAAATTGTAAAAAGGAAGAAGAGGCATCGCTAAAACCTTTGCATATTAAGGTATCTCCTACTTTGAATTCGCTTAAGCGACGCTTTTTAAATTCGGGCAATACTCCAGCAGCATTAGGAATAGGGTCGCCGTGCGGATCAAAACTAGGTCTACCTAAAAAACAATCGAGTTCTTCTACTAATTTTTTAGATTGTATATGTTCTAATTGTTCGGCTACCTCGTGTACCTCATCCCAGTTAAAGTTTAAACACTCTACCAAGAAATACTCCCACAACCTATGTTTTCTGATGATAGCCAATGCCCATGATTTACCCTCAGGGGTTAATGACACGCCATAATACTTTTGATAATTTACCAATTTTTTTTCGGCGAGACGTTTTAACATCTCGGTAACCGAAGCCGCTTTGGTCTGTAATTCTTCAGACAATTTACTGGTAGAAACCCCCTTTTCACTGGATTCCTCAAGATGATATATCGCCTTGAGATAATTTTCTTCAGATTGAGAATACATACAAAATATTTATAATCTACAAAGTTACATTTTATTTACCCAAATAATAATTTAGCTTACCCTAATTTTATTCTACAATACAAATAAAAAATAAGATTAAATTTAAGGGTTTTATAAAAATTATTTAGCTTTGCCTAAAAATTTTATTAAACGGGATTAAAATGAAAAAGATTAGCTTATTGTTTTGCCTGCTTAGCTTTAATGTTTGGTGTCAAGAAAAAGTCAAGCTTCAAGGTGAGATACTTCATCAAGAGGAAGGAGTAGCCTTTGCAAACGTAAGCGTATTGAATCAATCAATTGGAACCGCAACCGACTTGCAAGGTAACTTTGAACTCCATTTAACCCCTGGTCAACACAAATTAAAGGTGCAAGCAATTGGTTTTAAAACCCAAGAGATTGCTATAGATATAGATAATAAGAATGCAAAAAAGCTACATATTTCGCTTGAAGCGGATTTGTTAGGCTTAGACCAAGTTGTGGTTAGTGCTACTCGTAATCGTATTAGTAAAAAAGAAACGCCTGTTATAGTTAATGTTATAAGCAATAAAATTTTTAGAGCCACCCAGTCAATATCATTGGCCGATGGTCTAAATTTTCAACCCGGCGTTCGCGTAGAGACCAACTGCCAAAATTGTGGCTTCACGCAAGTTCGATTGAATGGTTTGGGTGGCGAATACACACAAATATTGGTCAACAGCCGCCCTGTTTTTAGTGCCTTAAACGGTGTTTATGGTCTTGAACAAATTCCCGTAAGTATTATAGATCGAGTAGAGGTAGTACGCAGCGGAGGTTCGGCTCTATTTGGAGCCAATGCTATTGCAGGAACAGTGAATGTTATTACTAAAGATCCGGTATTGAATCAATGGGAGGTGCAAACCGATTTTGCTTCTATAGACGCCAAAAGCACAGACCGAGTTATCAATGCAAGTGCCTCTATCGTTAGCGACGACCTCAACAGCGGTTTAAGTATTTTTGGTACTTCGCGAGATAGACAGTCTTATGATGCCGATCAAGATGGTTTTACTGAAATTACAGCCTTAACCAATACCAGTTTTGGTACTAAGGCATTTTTAAAAACAAACGAATACAACCGCATTGGTATAGACTTTACTGCCATTCGTGAATACCGTCGAGGCGGAGACCGACTAAATCTAGCTCCACAATTCACCGACATAACCGAAGAGTTAGACCACAACACCCTATTTGCAGGTGCAGATTACCAACAATTTTCTAAAGATTACAAACATGAATTTACAGGCTATATCTCTATGCAACATACCGATAGAGAAAGCTTTTATGGCGGACTGGGTGGAGGCAGAACTTATGCAGATTCTATTGCGGCCAACAATGCTTTTGGTAACACAAAAGATATAGCCTTGGTGGCAGGAACCAAACACGTATATGCTTTTAACGATGAAAACAAATTAACTACAGGTATTGAGTATCAGCGTAATGATACTCAAGATGCAATTAATGGCTACAACCGACTTATCGACCAACAGGTAAATAATTACAGTATCTATAGTCAACTGGAATGGAAACCGACACAAAAAATCACTACGTTAATTGGGGCTCGATTAGATCACGTTGCTTTAACAGGACTATACACGCTAGCCAATATTCGTCGAGAAGCCGATTTTACTCAAACCGAAATCAACCCACGCTTAACCCTATTGTACGATTTTAATGCCAATCTTCAATTTAGGGGTGGCTACGCGCGAGGTTTTAGAGCCCCACAAGCCTTTAATGAAGATTTACATGTTTCTTCTGTAGGAGGAGAGCCTCAATTTGTAATACTATCTGATGCGCTAGAAAGCGAATACTCTAATGCTTATACTGCATCGTTTAATTACACCAAAAATTTTAAAAAGGTGCAAACCAATTTCCTTATTGAAGGCTTTTATACACAAATCAATAATCCGTTTACCATAGTAAGCACCGGAAGCTCTTTACCAAACGGATCAATTTTAGAGGAAACCAGAAACGGTGAAGGGGCGCAGGTAAAAGGTATCAATACAGAATTTAGTATTTCGCCCAGTAAAGACTTTTATCTTCAATTAGGCGCTACCGTTCAAGAATCGCGATACAAAAATGCACAAGTATTATTTGAAGCCGACCCCAATACTCCCCAAGAAAATACAGTATTCACCAAGCAGTTTGTGCGCGCACCAGACGTTTATGGCTTTTTAAATGCCAATTGGCAGTTATTGCCATCAACACGATTAGATGTAACGGGAACCTACACCGGAAGCATGCTGGTACCTCGAGTTGTAAGTAATACAGGGTTCATACACTTAAACCAATCTGAATCTTTCTTTGATTTGGGCAGTAAAATCACCTATCACTTTGATATAAACCCAAGATTTCACGTAGAACTTAGTGGTGGGATAAAAAATGTTTTTAATGCCTACCAAGACGATTTTGATCAAGGACCAACCCGTGACTCCGATTATATTTACGGTCCGGCCCTGCCACGAACCTATTTCATAGGCTTGCGTTTTGGTGATTTTTAATCAACACCGAGAACCCGTTTTTCGAGGTATTTTTTTTAGCCATATATTTATACCTATACCACGGGTTCTTTTTAAATTCGATTAACTATGCGATATATTATTGTTTTTCTTTACGGATTTTTTCTAAGTACCACCGCCAATTTTGCGCAAGAAAAAGAACAAATAAACTGGAAGACTTGGGAAGAACTCGACCAAACTTTAGCCAAAAAACCTAAACCTGTTTTTGTGTTTTTTGAAGCCGAGTGGTGCGTTTATTGTAAAAAAATTGATCGGGTAGCCTTTCAAAACCCTGAGGTCATTAAACAACTAAATAAAAACTATTATGCTGTGCGAATGGATTTAAATAACACCCAGCCTATATTTTTTGATCAACAATGGTTTTATAATACCGAAGTCAATTCCAAGCAAAATGCTGTACATGAATTAGCAAAGCTATTCATCAACCAACCTGAAAAAGGAATAACCCTTCCCGCTACGCTTATTTTAGACCAAAGTTTCAGGCTAAAGCAACGCCTCTTTAGTTATTATACCCCCAAACAACTTCTTAACATTCTATAGGGTTAAAGTCCTCTTTCTTTTTGAATTTGTTCATAAGCTTGTTGCACGCGCATAAATTTTTCTTGAGCGCCTTTTTTATAAGCTTCATCCATTCCCACCAATTTATCTGGGTGGTACTTTTTTGCCATGGTCCTAAACGCCTTTTTCACTTCTGCATCGCTAGCCGATTTATCGATTTCAAGAATTTTATAGGCGCTACTGCTATCGTGAGTATTAACAAACATAGCCTTGATGCTCTCAAAATCATTTTGGGTAAGTTGAAAATGACTTGCAATACGCTTAAGCTGATAAATTTCTGCGGCTGAGATATGCCCATCGGCTTGCGTAATACCAAATAAAAAATGAAGAATTTGCAAGCGTACCTCATATCGCGTTCGGGCTCTAATGTAGGCACAGATACGCACTAAATCTATGCTTCGGTGTTTAATTACCTCATTAAAGGTTTTAAATGTTGCATTGGCGCGTTCTTTACCATAGGCTTGCACAAAGTAAGATCTTACATAATCTAGTTCACGCTGATTTACACGACCATCTGCCTTGATAATTACAGAGCAAAGGCTTAATAAATTGAGTTCAAAATCTTTAGGGGAAACTTGAGTTTTTCGGCTTTCAAAATACCGGCCAAAATCACCTTTAGAGGAAGATCGCCCCGCATTAACCGATCCAAAAATGCGATCTAAAATAGAACCCAAAAAGAATCCGGCTATTGCTCCTCCAAATCTTCCGTAAAGGAAACCTAACACCGCCAACACCCATTTTATCATAATTTTACTTTAAAAAAGAAACAAATATAAACTATTAGAAAGAAAACAAGGAAAAGCAAATAGGAGATATAGTAATTTAGAATTTGGTATATTTGCTGTTCAAATAAAAATAAAAGCTATGTATCCAGCAGAATTAATAAAACCTATGCGCGAAGAGTTAACCAGCCAAGGTTTTGAAGAATTACAAAGTGCCCAAGATGTAGACGCTATATTAAAAAAAGAAGGAACCACTTTATTGGTAGTAAACTCGGTTTGTGGTTGTGCTGCGGCCAATGCTAGACCAGGTGCTAAAATGTCTTTAAACAACAGTAAAAAGCCAGATCATTTGGCCACTGTATTTGCTGGGGTTGACAAAGAAGCTACAGATAAAGCTAGAGCACATATGGTGCCTTTTCCTCCTAGTTCTCCAGCTATTGCCTTATTTAAAGATGGAGAATTGGTTCACATGTTAGAAAGACATCATATTGAGGGGCGCCCCGCCGAAATGATTGCCGATAATTTAAAAGATGCCTATAACGATTATTGCTAGTCGCTTATAAGCAAGACTTAATTGCAGCCGCTTCATTATTTGAGGCGGCTGTTTTATTATGCTTGCATTATTCTTTTAAGTATTTGATGGGTTTCTTTGTAATTATAAGGTTACTTTTGCGTTTTCGCATGTAATAATTATGAAACAAATTTTATCCTATCCTCTATCGGTTATTTATTATTTTTTCTTTGGTTTATGCTTGGTTGTTTTTCATCCCATTCAATGGATTTGTTTTAATGTATTCGGTTATCAGGCGCATAAAAAAAGTGTAGACTATCTGAATTTCTGTTTGCTTAAATGTTTGCATATTTTAGGAACCCGAATCAGTTTTGAAAACAAGTTTGAACTTCCTAGCGGTAAACCTTATATTATTGTTGCCAATCACCAAAGTCCTTACGATATACCGCCCTTGGTATGGTTTTTGAAAAAAATACATCCTAAGTTCATCAGTAAAAAAGAACTAGGAAAAGGAATACCCAGTATATCTTACAACTTAAGGCACGGTGGTTCAATTCTTATAGATCGAAAAAACCCAAGGCAAGCCTTACCTGAGATTAAAAAATTTGCCACTTACCTAAATCAAACCAATAGGTCTGCTGTGATTTTTCCAGAGGGCACAAGAAGTAAAACGGGCATACCCAAGAAATTCTCCCCTAACGGATTAAAAATGTTGTTTAAGTTTTGCCCTGAAGCAACAGTGGTGCCAGTTAGTATAAACAACTCTTGGAAACTGGTGAAAAATGGTTCTTTCCCGTTAGGATTAGGGGTACACTTAAAATGTACTGTGCACCAACCTTTGGCCGTTAAAGACTTTGATGCTGAAACTCTACTGGCCAAAACTGAAACAAGCATCACCTCAAACATTATAACCTAAAAAATAATAAGCCATGGCTACAAAAAATATACGATTAGAAGTAATGCAGCAATTAGAAGATAAGGTGGACGGCTTTATCGATCAATTTCTAATTCCTGTTGAAAAAATATGGCAACCAACCGATTTCTTACCCAATTCACAATCAGACGATTTTTATGATGAGATTACCGAAATTAGAGAGTTAGCCAAAGAACTGCCCTACGATTTTTGGGTAGTATTGGTAGGCGATACTATTACAGAGGAAGCTCTACCTACCTATGAATCTTGGCTTATGGATGTAGAAGGCATAAATCAGCAAGAAGGTGGAACACCTTGGTCAAAGTGGGTGAGATACTGGACAGGAGAAGAGAATAGACACGGTGACGTTTTAAATAAATATTTATACCTATCTGGACGAGTAAATATGAAGGCGGTTGAACAAACCACCCAACACCTTATAAACGATGGCTTTGATATAGGCACCGATCAAGATCCTTACAAAAATTTTGTTTATACGAGTTTTCAAGAATATGCTACTTATGTTTCGCATAACCGTGTGGCAAAATTAGCCAAATCTTATGGAAACAAACCCCTGGCAAAGATGTGTAAAATAATTAGTGGCGACGAGATGAGACACTATAACGCGTATAGCTCTTTTGTAAATGAAATTTTTAAAATAGACCCAAGCAATATGATGATTGCTTTTAAAGACATGATGAAGCATAAGATAGTGATGCCGGCCATGTTTTTACGTGAGGCAGGAGATTCTTTGGGCAGTGCTTTTGATGAGTTCTCTATGGCTGCACAACGTATTGGTGTTTATACAGGACAAGATTATGTGGATATTATGCGTCGATTAATCAATCGTTGGGATATTGAAAAAATAACTGGTTTAAGTGAAGAGGCCGAAAAAGCACGCGATTTTGTGATGAAATTACCTGCACGTATGGAGCGTATTAATCAGCGTATCCGCATCAGCGAAAAAATAACCCACTTCTCTTGGGTTAATCCAGCTATGGCCAAGTAATTATAGTATGCAGAAAAATAAATTCGTAGCACAAAGCATTGCCTTTGTTAAGGATGAATTGGCTGGTGCCGAAGCAAGTCACGATTATTTTCATGTAGAGCGTGTTTATAAAATTGCTTTACAGATTGCTCAAAAAGAGGGAGCCAATCAAGAAGTAGTTGCTTTAGCCGCTTTACTACACGATATTGCCGATTACAAGTTTCATGAAGGCGACGAGAGCTTAGGTGTAAAAAAAGCTAGCGAGTTTTTAGCCAGTATAAATACTCCCCGGCATACCCACGAAGCCGTAATAAGTATTTTGGAGCAAATTGGCTTTAAAGGGGGGCACCAACAGGTTACTCTGCCTAGTTTAGAATTACAGGTAGTACAAGATGCCGATTTTTTAGACGCAATGGGAGCTATAGGTATTGCTCGTACTTTTAATTATGGCGGATTTAAAAACAATCTTATTTATGACCCTAATATTTCTCCCAATTTAAATATGAGTAAAGATGTATATAAAAAAGGTGGAGGAACTACTATTAATCATTTTTACGAAAAATTACTGAGATTAAAGGATAAAATCCAAACCTCTACCGGTAAAAAAATGGCACAAAAAAGACACGAGTTTATGCAGCTGTATCTTAGCCAATTCTTTCTTGAGTGGGAAGGTAAGGTGTAAAGAAATATTGCTCTTAAAACAAAAACCTTGACGTTTATCGCCAAGGTTTTTTGTTATGGGTAATTCAATTAATTAAGAGTTAGGAAATGATGGCTTTCTCTTGTTCAAGAAAGCTTGCGTACCTTCTTTAAAATCATTTGTTCCAAAGCTCTTTCCAAAGTTCTCAATCTCCTTTTTATAACCGTTCTCTTTTTTATCATCAAAAGCGTTCACCGCCTCAATTGCGTAAGCAATGGCAACCAAAGAATTTTTGGTTATTTTTTGAGCTAAATCATTAGCAAACACTAGTAATTCGTCTTGCGGCACTACATGGTTTACCAAACCATATTGTAAAGCCTGATTTGCATTAATCATCCCTGCAGTCATAATCATTTCAAGTGCTCTTCCTCGCCCTACCAACTGGGTAAGCCTTTGAGTGCCACCATAACCTGGTATTACCCCTAAAGAAGTTTCGGGCAACCCCATTTTTGCGTTATCAGATGCAATTCTAAAATGAGCAGCCATTGCCAATTCTAGTCCTCCACCTAGCGCAAAACCATTGATAGCAGCTATAACAGGCTTTTTAAGCAGCGCTATTTTATCAAAAACCTCTTGATGACCCTTCTTCGCTAATTCAGTACCTTTTTCAACACTAAAATCAGCAAATTCAGCAATATCGGCTCCTGCTACAAAAGCTTTTTCTCCACTTCCGGTAAGAATAATAACTTTTACCTCATCATCAGATTCCAAGATCTTAATGGCATTATTAATTTCTTTTAAGGTTTCGCGGTTTAAAGCATTTAACTTTTTGGGTCTGTTTATAGTTAATTGAGCAACACCTTGCTCTTTATCGCACGTGATATTTTCGTAATTCATAGTTATTATAATTTTGGAAATTTTACATAAAAGGTAGTTCCTTTATTTAATTCTGTCGTAAAAGTGATACTTCCATTATAGGCTTCGACTATATTTTTAATGATGCCCAAACCAAGTCCCATACCACTACTTTTTGTTGTAAATTTAGGTTCAAATATACAATTTTTATATTCTTCAGGAATGCCACTTCCCTTATCGCTAACTGTTATCAAAACGTTTTGATTTTCGGTGTAAACCGCCACTTTAACAGGTTCGGGTGAAGTGCCATCACTGGCTTGTAAGGCATTTTTAACCAAATTGGTAACCACTCTTATAAGTTGAGATCTGTCGAATATGGCTTTGATTTCACCTTGCTCGGTAGAAAATTCAATATTATGCTCTTTAAAAATATCTAATGCCAGACTAACTATTTCGGGTACATTTAACTGCTCGCTCTGTTGAGCCGGCATTTTAGCAAAATTAGAAAAAGCCGAAGCAATTGAACTCATAGTATCTATTTGCTGGATTAAAGTTTGGCTATATTCTTTAAGCTTCTGCTTTATATTAGGATCTTGTGGGTTGAAATTACGCTCAAAACTCTGTACCGTTAATCGCATGGGAGTCAGCGGATTTTTAATCTCGTGTGCCACTTGTTTGGCCATCTCACGCCAGGCCTGTTCGCGCTCACTTTTAGCCAATTTTATAGCACTTTCTTCTAACTCATCTATCATAGAGTTATAAGCGGTAATAAGTAGTTTTACCTCATCTGATGCTTTATTAACGCTTATCTTTGTATTTTCTTTGTCTAATCGAGTGGCATGAATTTTTTCACTTACCGTTTTTAATGAGCTTGTAATGTATTTAGACAAAAAATAAGAAAGTAAAATGGCCGCTAAAATAAGTACTAAATAGACTTGAGCTAAAAGCCTTAAGAAATCTTGCAGTTGCATTTCTATAAAACCATCGTCTTTTATATGGGGGAGATTTAGAATCCCCAAAGGCTTAAAGTATTTATCGGTAATGTAGGTAAACGATGACTGCAGTTTCTCCCCATCTTCTGTGTAAAAGTTGACATATCGTTTTGAAGGCGAATTCCTTATATTATTTAATATTTCTTTTGGTATACGGGTGCTGCTTGAATCTTTAAAAAAAGTAGGTTTAGAAGATTTCACCAACTGCCCTGAAAGATTATAGATATTGATTTCTGTATTGTGGATGTTGCGCAACTCATAGATTTTTTTCCTAAAGATAAGTTCCATATTCTCCGGTACTACTGGGTAAGTAGTGGTTTGAATCTCGTAATTAATACTTGCCCGTATCGAAGCTTCCTTTTGTTTGAGTTTGTCTCTTTGGTAGGCTTCGGCCTCTTTTTTGTATTGATACACGGTAACCCCTGCGATAAGTACCGAAGCTCCTAGCACCAGAAATATCATGCTAAGAAATATACGGGTTCGCAAAGAACGGGTTATCCATTTCATAATTTATTCTTTTGTTCGTATGCGCTTATAAAGTTTTATTCCAAGCATTAATAAAATGGCTAAAACGAAAATGCCCACCACACCGTATATCCAATTTACGGCACTCTTTAGAATTACCAAAAAGACAACAGCAAAGAGAATTAAGGTAGAGCCCTCATTAAAAATTCGCATTTGATTAGAGCTAAGTTTAAATACGTCTCGTTGCTGAAGCTTAAAAAAATGATGGCATTTCCCGTGGTATACAAACAACAATAAAACAAAACCTAATTTTACGTGCATCCAAGATTGCGATAACCAAGCTGGATTTAGAACAAGCAACCATACCGCAAACAAAGTAGCCAAAATTGCCGATGGCCAAGTAATGATATACCAGAGTCGCTTAGTCATAATTTTAAACTGGTTATTGAGAATTTCTTTTTCTGGTGAGAGTTTTTCTTGGGCTTCGATTTGATAGATAAACAATCTTGGGATATAAAACAGGCCAGCAAACCAGGTGATCACAAATATTAAATGTAAAGCCTTGATATAATTGTAGTATTCCATGAAAATAAATAATCAATAAAGGGCAGCAAATATCGTGCTATAAATAATCGCTAAGCTTGTTTTAAATTTAGTTGTACTTCTCTTTTTAATACCCAACCCGTTACTATAGTCGAAATCAAATCCGCCAACGGAAAAGAAATCCACACTCCCCATAAGCCATAATATTTTGGCAATATCAATACCAAAGGTATAAAAAAGAAGCCTTGTCTGCTAAGGGTAAGCAAAAGTGCGGGTATAGCTTTTCCTATTGCCTGAAAATAGGCAGAGCCTATTAACTGCAAAGATATTATGGGTAGAGCTGCAAATACCCAGCGCATGGCTGCTGGGGTTTCTTGTAAGATAATAGGATCTTGGGTAAAAACACTCGCGATTTGCTCTGGAAATATCATAATGATACTAAATATTCCTAATGCTAAAAGGCTAGCGCTACCTATAGCTAGGTTTATACTCTTTCTAACACGCTGTGGTTGATTGGCACCGTAATTATATCCGGCGATTGGCAAAAACCCTTGTGTTATACCCAAAATGGGAAACAACACAAACATTAGCATCCGTGCCACAATAGCATAAACGGTAACCGATGGCGCACCGCCCAATTCAAATAATATATTGTTGAGCAATAAATAGGTGATACTAACAACCGCTTGGCGCGACAGAGTAACAAATCCTAAAGAAGCTATTTCTTTAACAATTTGTTTCTCTAAGCCCAAATGCTTCCAAGTTAACTTGAGTTCACTATTTTTTGAAGAAAAAAACCAAAGTATAAATAAGAAACTTACTATATAAGAGCCAGTAGTAGCCCAAGCTGCACCAGCCATACCCCAATCTAAAACATAAATCAAAATATAATCGGCTAGTAGATTTCCCACCGAGGGTATTACCATGGCAATCATAGCAAATTTAGGTTTCCCTTCTGCCCGGATACTGCTGTTGCCCATCATAACTAACCCAAGAATAGGCACTCCGTATAGCACAATTTGGTAGTAGGTTTTTGCAAAATCAAATATTTCACCCTTACCTCCAAAAGCAGGTATCAAGCTATCGGTATAAATTAAGCCAAACCCGGCTAAACTAACACAGAGTATAAGAGTAAGTCCAATTTGATTACCAAATGTTTTTAGAGCTTTCTCGTGATTATTAGCTCCTAAAGCACGTGAGATTATAGAAGCTCCACCCACACCAATGGCCATTCCTAAAGCTGCAATAAAAAACGAAACGGGCAACACCACATTTATAGCTGCAATGGCGGTTGGGCCAATCCAGTTACCCACAAATATGGTATCTACCATTATGTTTAAAGACATAATAAGAACACCTATAGAAGCAGGAACAGATTGTTCTAATAATAGTTTACCAATAGGTTTTTGTCCCAGCTCTTTTGCATTCTTTTTAGCCATAATAGCACCTTAGGGTTTGTTTACCCATTGGTTAATCCATGTGCTTAAGGTTTGCACCCAATCCTCTCTGTCGTTAAGACAAGGAATTGTAGTAAAATCTTTTCCTCCATTTTCATGAAAGATTTCTTCTCCCTCCATAGCTATTTCTTCAAGGGTTTCTAGGCAATCAGAAACAAATGCTGGAGTTACTACTGCCATATTTTTTACACCTTCTTGCCCAAATCGCTCAATTGTTCTATCGGTATAAGGTTGTAACCATGGGTCAAAACCTAATCGAGATTGAAAAGAAGTACTGTATTTATTTTCTGGTAAGTTTAAACGTTCAGCCACCAATCGCGTACTTTCATAACACTGGTGTCTATAGCAAAATTCGTGTGCAGGCGAGGGAGTAACACAACAACTTTTATCTAATTTACAATGCGAGTTGGTTATATCGCTTTTTCTTATATGTCTTTCGGGCACACCGTGATAACTAAACAATAAATGATCGTACTCTTTATCTTTTAAAGCTTCTTGTATACTATTAGAAAGCACTTTAATATAAGCAGGGTTGTTATAAAAAGGAGGCAATGTGTCTATCTGCATTTTGGGATAATGTTTTGCTTGCAACTCTTTGGCCAACACAACAATAGTCTCTGTAGTAGCCATGGCGTATTGCGGATATAAAGGCATAAGCAATACTTGGGTGACGCCCTTTTCGTGCAATTCTTTAAGTCCATCGGCTATGCTAGGACTCCCATAACGCATGGCCAATGCTATAGGAATATCGGTATGATCATCTATTTTATCTTGAAGCCTTTTTGACAAAACAATCAAGGGGCTGCCTTCATCCCACCATATTTTTTGATAGGCTTCAGCCGATTTTTTAGGTCGGGTATTCAACACAATACCCTTAACAATTAAAGCTCTTAGCAGCCAGGGCAAATCGATTACCCTTTCATCCATTAAAAACTCATCTAAATATCGCTTAACATCTTTTGGATTTGTACTATCGGGTGAACCCAGATTTACCAGTAAAACTCCTTTCATAAACATTTTATATTTTAGTCAAAAATAATTCTTTATTACACATACGGACTCTAAACGCCATTTAAAAGAATTATAATTTATCAAGAAAACAAATTTATAGATTGAATATATTTCTTGGGCGTGGTATTAAATTTCTTTTTAAAAGCTGCAATAAAATGGCTTGAGGTGCTATATCCTACTTGTAAACCTACTTCATTAACGTTATAGTCACCACTTTCTAGCAATTTTCGGGCATATTCCATTTTGTAATCCAGTAAAAATCCGTAAACCGTATCTCCATAAACTTCTTTAAAACCTTCTTTAAGTTTTTTTAAACTCAAATCAATTTCATCGGCTAACTCCTGTAAACTAGGTGGTTCTGCCATTTGATTGATGATAATTTCTTTAGCCTGACTTATTTTACGAACATTTTCTTCATCGGCTAAGAAAGGACATTGTTCTATATTGGTTTCGGCGGGCATATTAAAATACAAGCTTAACAGCTCAAAAGCTTTGGCTTTTAAATATAACTTCTTTACGGATGGATGTAGGTTAAAATTCAACACCTGACTTAATACTACCGCCATAGACGGACTCACATCGTGCTCTTTATAATATTTAGTATTACGCTTCTCATCGGTAAGAAAATCAATATAATTAGCTTCATCAGAAAACAACTCATGTAATTTTTTAATTGAAACTATCAAACTCACCCACCAAGAGTTAGGTTTAATAACCAGATGCAGAGGTAAATCTTGTTTAGGATTATACAGTAACAAATTCCTTTCTTCTTTTAAACCAATTTGGTATTTACCTTGATTAAATAAAAAATCTAGATTACCCTTAGTGCAAAAATGAAATTGAATAAAATCTTTGTTGATTTTCTTCTCAATAATGTGATTGTCTTTTTGATTATTTAAACTCTTAAGAATAAAGAGACCCTCTTCAATCTTAAAAAGCTCATAAGACCCTGTAGCGTTATTTTTTTTTATGACATTTATCATATTTAATGTTTTTTATTTAGAATCATTCTAAAAAGCAAGCAGCAAAACAGCTCAAAACCCCTTAAAAACCCCCTAATGACAAATATCCACATAAAAAACGAGTTAAATTACTTTGAACGATACAAAAAGTACTTCTAGCGTTATTTTTAAAAAAATCTTAACTTTACATTTGCATACACATTTTAGGTTTTTTCCTTTTATGAGAAATTATCACGTTAGTAGACATCATTCTTTTTACGCCATTGGCTTGAGTTATCAAAAGGCAGATGCGGTAACCCGCGGTCATTTTAGTATAACCAATGAGCAGCGTATCAAAATATTAGAAGAAGCCAAACAAGATGGCTTAGAAGGACTATTGGTTACTTCAACCTGTAATCGTACAGAGGTTTACGGTTTTGCTGAACATCCGTTTCAACTCATCAAATTGCTGTGTAAACACACACAGGGCACCGTTGAAGAATTTGAAGAGGTGGCCTATGTCTATAAAAACCAAGAGGCCATTAGTCATTTGTTTAGAATGGGTACTGGCTTAGACAGTCAAATTGTTGGTGATTTTGAGATTATTAGTCAGTTAAAAGAAGCTTTTCGAGTTAGTAAAAAATACGGTTTAGACAATCCGTTTTTAGAACGTTTAGCCAATGCAGTTATTCAAGCGAGCAAACGTATAAAGAGCGAGACCAACTTATCATCTGGAGCCACTTCGGTATCTTTCGCTTCTGTTCACTACATTTTACAACATGTAAAGCACGTATCAGAAAAAAACATATTGCTTTTTGGTACGGGTAAAATTGGTAGAAATACTTGTGAAAATCTGGTTAAGCACACCAAAAATAAAAGCATTACTCTAATAAATCGCACCAAAGATAAAGCTGAGCGTGTTGCTGGCAAGTTTGATTTAATCGTGAAAGATCATGCCGATTTACAATCTGAAATCAGAAAAACAGATATTCTTATTGTGGCTACTGGGGCTCAAAGACCTACCATATCTAAAGAACTTATTCATGCAGAGCAAGATCTTTTAATTTTGGATTTATCTATTCCTAAAAATGTATCGGATGATGTAACCGATTTAAAAAATGTACGTTTGGTTCATTTAGATTACCTTTCCCAAATGACAGACGACACCTTGGCAAAAAGAAAGGAGTTTATTCCGCAAGCAGAAGCTATTATTGATGAAGTAAAAGCCGACTTTAATGCTTGGTTAGAAAGCCGAAAATTTGCCCCAACCATCAAAGCTTTAAAGCAAAAATTAAAAACCATTAAAGACGAAGAAATTGATTTTCAAAGTAGAAAGATAAACAATTTCAATAACGAACATGCAGAACTTGTAAGCAATCGAATTATTCAGAAAATAATGAATCAATTTGCCAGTCATCTAAAAGGTGAGCAAGACACATCAGATGCTAGTTTAGATCTCATACAAAAGGTTTTTCAATTAGAGAAAATCAACTCCTAATCAATAACTATGAAAGAGTGTATTCGCATTGGTACCAGAGATAGTTCTTTGGCGCTATGGCAAGCTAATTTGGTTAAAAGTAAATTGGAGAATTTAGGGTATAAAACCGAATTAAAACCCGTTAAATCTACTGGCGATTTAAATTTAGATCAGCCGCTTTACGAGATGGGGATCACAGGTATTTTTACCAAGACCCTAGATATTGCGATGATAAAAGATGAGATTGATATAGCGGTACACTCCATGAAAGATGTACCTACCGCTTTACCGCAAAGCATCATTCAAACCGCCGTTTTACCAAGAGCAAATGCCCAAGATATATTGGTACACAAAGGTTTAGATTTTGATTCTAAAAAAGGAGTAATCGCTACGGGTAGTCTTAGAAGAAAAGCCCAATGGTTACACCAATACCCGTACCACCAAATTGTTAATTTACGTGGCAATGTAAATACTCGCCTAGAAAAATTAGCTAATAATGATTGGCATGGTGCTATTTTTGCCGCAGCGGGCTTAGAGCGTATCGATTTAAAGCCTGATGAGTTTGTTAATCTCGACTGGATGATTCCAGCTCCAGCACAAGGAGCTATGCTTGTAGTGGCTCGTGAAGATAAAGATTTTGCTATCGAAGCTACCCAGCAATTAAACGATAAAAAAACTGCTACCTGTGTGCATATTGAAAGAGATTTTTTACGCACCCTAGAAGGAGGTTGTACTGCCCCTATAGGAGCTTATGCTAAATTTAAAAACGAGCATGAAATCGAATTTGTCGGTGCTTTGTTTAGTCTAGACGGAAAGAAAAAGCTAGAGGAAAGGGCAATTATCAAATCTCACGAAGTTAGCTTTGCCGGAAAGTACTTAGCAACCGAAATACTCAAAAAGGGAGGCGAAAAATTGATGCGAAAAATAAAACAGGAGCTTAATAAGTAATTTGCCATGGCTAATTACCACGTTTTAAGTACCAAATTGCTTTTACCTCAGCAATATCTTACGTTTAAGACAAATAAAATTCTTTTAACGCATTATTCTAGTATTAAAATCGTACCCAATCAAGCTGCAAAGTTTCCTGCGAACATTGAGCATGCTATAATTACCAGCCAGAACTCATTTAAAGCAATAAAAGATAAAACCAAAATTAAAAAAGCCTACGTGGTAGGTGAAAAAACAGCAACGCTGTTAAAGCAGGCAGGAGTTTCGGTTATATGTTGGAAACATTACGCTTTAGACCTTTTAGAGGAAATTATAGCAAAACACCAAGATGCACACTTTTATTTTCCTTGCAGCAGCATAAGGCGTGACACCCTACCAGAGGGGCTGAAACAGAACAACATTAAATTTACCGAAGTTACAGCCTACCATACAAGTTTAAATCCTAAATCTTTTGAAACAGATTTTGACGCAATTTTATTTTTTAGTCCGAGTGGGGTCAATAGCTACCTTGAAAAAAATCAAATAAAGTCAGATGTTTTGGCTTTTTGCATTGGAACCACCACGGCCCAGGCACTCAAAACACACACTCAAAATATCATTATAGCCGAAAAACCTACGGTCGAAGAACTCATCGCAACGGTCATAAAATATTTTAAGCATAAGATTACAAAAAACAATAAGCAATCACCATATTAAAGCTGGGTTAAAATCACTTAAAACCCTTATAATATGTATCTTTGCTACTACATTTTAAACCCTTAAAATTTCCTTTACGGAAGTATTTACTATGATAAAAAACGATTTATTTTTACGTGCACTAAAAGGAGAAACGGTAGAGCGTCCACCAGTATGGATGATGCGCCAGGCAGGAAGATACCTACCCGACTTTATGAAGCTTAAGGAAAAGTATGATTTCTTTACCCGTTGTAGAACTCCTGAACTCGCTACAGAAATAACCGTAATGCCTATACATCAAGTGGGTACAGATGCTGCTATTTTGTTTAGTGACATCTTAGTTATACCACAAGCTATGAATATTGAGGTAGAAATGAAACCTGGTGTTGGCCCTTGGTTACCTAATCCTATTCGCAGTGCTCAAGATGTAGAACAAGTGATTGTACCCAACGTAGAGGAAGAATTAGGTTACGTTTTCGATGCTATAAAAATGACCAAATTAGCATTGAACCAAGAAGTACCTTTAATTGGATTTGCTGGTTCACCTTGGACCATTTTATGTTATGCTGTTCAAGGGCAGGGCTCTAAGAATTTTGACAAAGCAAAACAATTTTGTTTTACACAACCCTTGGCTGCCCATGCACTATTGCAAAAAATAACCGACACAACTATAGCTTATTTAAAACAAAAAGTAAAGGTTGGGGTAGATGCAGTTCAAATTTTTGATTCTTGGGGAGGTATGCTATCACCCGTAGATTACAATGAGTTTTCTTGGCAATATATCCAGCAAATTATCGATGCTTTAAAAGATATAACTCCGGTAATTGCTTTTGGTAAAGGCTGTTGGTATGCTTTAGATCAAATGAGCAAATCTGGAGCCTCAGCTTTAGGCGTAGACTGGACCTGCTCTGCTCAAAATGCAAGAGCTTTTACAAATGGAAGTATTACGCTTCAAGGTAATTTTGACCCGTCGCGTCTATTTTCACCACCAGCAGAAATTAAGAAGATGGTTCATCAAATGATTAATGATTTCGGAAAAGACAAATACATTGTTAACCTAGGACACGGCATTTTGCCAAACATACCAGTTGAAAATGCTCAAGCATTTGTCGATGCCGTAAAAGAATACAAAGCCTAAGCATGGCCTTACCGGGTAAACTTATAAAACTAAAACCAAGTCAAATTTTGCAACTTGTAAAGGTTTTTTTAATGCACCCATTTTATATTATTCCTACCTACCGGGCTACACAAAGGGCTATTCGTTTGGCACAAGCCCGGTTTGGTAACGAACATCATTTAAACACCCCTGCCAATGCGTTTAGACACGCTTTATGGAGTTTTTTAATTGCTCAAAAAGTTTATAAAAAAAATAAAAATGTGTCAAAAGCTGTAAATTGGGCTAAAACCATAACCGATTTACACGAACAAATAGCCCCCAATAAACCACTTGAAAAGGCCATGGATTTACATAACAATAGCATTGGTCTTCGTTTATTTGAAGCCAATTATACCACAAACACTACTGATCAGCTATTAAAATTATTAAACAGAGAAACAGACCAAGCCGTAAAAATAACCAAAGCTGCTGATATTGAATTAAACAAAAATCGGCTTGTTTTTTTAGAAAATTAAATATGCGAGAAAAGTTTTTAGCTTACATACAAGAATTGCAAGACCAGATTACTCAAGCTTTAGAAGAGATTGACACCAAGGCAAAGTTTAAGGAAGACAAGTGGGAAAGAAAAGAAGGTGGCGGTGGCAGAACACGTGTAATTGAAAACGGAAAAGTCTTTGAAAAAGGCGGTGTAAATATTTCGGCGGTGCACGGCCCTCTAGCTCCAGCAATGCAAAAGTATTTCAAAGTAGGAGACGTAGATTTTTTTGCTTGTGGCTTAAGTTTAGTTATTCATCCTAAAAATCCTATGGTTCCTACCGTTCATGCCAATTGGCGCTATTTTGAAATGTATGACAAATCAGGTCAAGTTATAGATCAATGGTTTGGTGGAGGCCAAGACTTAACCCCTTACTACCTCTTTGAAGAAGACGCCAATCACTTTCACAAAATTTGTAAAAAAGCTTGTGATTCTCACGGATCAAATTTGTATACCGAATACAAAAAGAAATGTGATGAATATTTCTGGAACACCCACCGTCATGAAGCTAGAGGTATAGGTGGATTGTTTTTTGATTATTTAAAATCTACACCTAAAAAAAACATAGAAGACTGGTATCAATTTGTTACTCAAGTTGGAGATAGTTTCTTAGATGCCTATCTCCCTATAGTCAATAAAAGAAAGGAACTACCTTACAAAGATGCCCAAAGAGAGTGGCAAGAAATAAGGCGTGGCAGGTATGTTGAGTTTAATCTCATTCATGATAAAGGAACTCTTTTTGGCTTAAAAACAAATGGTCGTATAGAGAGTATATTAATGAGCCTACCGCCTCACGTGCAATGGCAATATAATCACCAACCAACTAATGGTAGTGATGAAGAAAAATTAATTCACGTTTTAAAAAATCCAAGAAATTGGGTGTAAACGTAAAACAAAAATAAATCATTATGTTCCCATTAATAAGAAATAGACGTACCCGAACAAATCAAGCAGTACGTAACCTAATTCAGGAAACTAACCTATCACCAAACGATTTTCAAGCCCCTATTTTTGTGGTAGAAGGTAAGAACAAAAAAGAAGAAATTGCTTCTATGCCAGGTTACTTTCGCTACAGCTTAGATCAATTACCGCAAGAGATAAAAACTCTTTGGTCATTAGGAATTCAATCTGTACTTTTATTTGTAAAAGTTGAAGAATCTTTAAAAGACAATGCGGGCAAGGAGGCTTTAAACCAAAACGGATTAATGCAACGTGCCATAAAGACAGTAAAAGATACGGTACCTGAAATGTTGGTTATGACCGATGTGGCACTAGACCCTTATTCTATTTACGGTCACGACGGTATCGTTGAAAATGGACAAATACAAAATGATGCTTCTGTAGAATTTTTAGCCGCTATGGCTCTATCTCATGCCCAAGCTGGAGCTGATTTTGTTGCGCCAAGCGATATGATGGACGGTCGTATTTTGGTAATGCGTCAGCGCCTTGAAGAAGCAGGCTATTCCCATACGGGAATTATGAGTTATAGCGCCAAGTATGCCTCTGCATTTTATGGCCCTTTTAGAGATGCTTTAGACTCGGCGCCCGTAGACGTACAAAACATTCCTAAAGACAAAAAGACCTATCAAATGAATCCTGCCAATCGGCTTGAAGCTATCCGAGAGGCTCAAATGGACGTCGAGGAAGGTGCCGATATCGTAATGGTGAAACCCGGACTTTGCTATCTAGATATTGTTAGAGATCTAAGAAATGAATTAACTACACCCATATCTGTTTACCAAGTTAGCGGAGAATACGCGATGATTAAAGCTGCCGCCGAAAAAGGTTGGTTAGACGAAGAAGCTGTTATCCTAGAACAAATCACCGCCATAAAACGTGCAGGTGCCGATTTTATAGCAAGTTATTTCGCTAAACAAGCGGTTCAATTAATACAGTAAAACTTGGCACGATTTTAGCCTAAAGGCCAGTATGAAAAAATTGTTTTTATACTGGCTTTTTTTAGTTTCGGTATCCCATCAAGTGGGAATAGCGGCTACACCCAGTTTAAGCAATGTTCTACCTCAAGATACTCCAGAAAAAGAACACTACTTTTCACAAGATTATCAACACTCCTTTCAGGGCTTACCTACAGATGAAGTTCGAACCCCACTAGAAGACGAAAATGAACCACTTTTTGGTTCTAATTTATCAGATGCCATAACAGAATTGGAGTCAAAGCAGTTTTTGACTTTTCATCCACTAAAACCCTCCATTTTTTTATCATTAGCTAAAAGACTCTTATTTGGAGTTTTTCTATTCCCTTTCCATAGTTTTTTATAGTTCTATTGCTACCAGGTATTTATGTCATACCAATAAAACTAACCATTTTTTAACGGAATTAAATAAACTATAAATAAAAGCCTCTTTTTTAGAGCATAAAAACCATGGAACGATCTTCTATTTTATTAGGATTACTTTTGCTATTTGCCTTCATTGCCCCATTATTTTATACCATAATCATTAAAAGGAAAAATACTGCTATTTGGGAACAAAAAATTAGAAAAAAAGCAGCTCAAATGCACCATGAACTAGACGAACTAGAAATAAACACCAAATTGTTTTTGGGTATAAACCGTGTAAAACAAATACTTATTTACGGAAATTTAGATGAAGAAAATTTGAAAGTTAAAAGCTTTGGTTTAACCGGACTTACTTGCGAAATAAAACAAAATAGGAGTAAAGAAAAAGGCATCGAGCAAATCGTGATGCTGCTTAAAAATCAATTACAGCAGAGCCAAATAGTTTTTTATAACGAAGAAGACGATTATAATGTAGAAGCTTTAGCGCAATTAGAATTGGCTCAAAAATGGCAAAAAGCTCTAAGCTGATAGATCAATAGCCAAAATAGAGATTGGGTTTTGCTAAATTTGTGAAAAATAGGTTGAGTAAATTCTATATTTGTCTTATTTTTCAGAAAATTCATTTTTAATGACCTTATTAATAATTTATGCCCTAGTTTCTATTTTGGCTTCTTTTTTATGCTCTATTTTAGAAGCCGCTCTTTTGAGTTTTACCCCCACTCATATACGCCTTAAAAAAAATGAAGGAAAACAGTATGCTACAACACTGGCCAGTTTTAAAAAAGATATTGATGTTCCTTTAACAGCTATACTTACCGTAAACACTATAGCTCATACTGTGGGTGCCATTTTAGTGGGTAATCAAGCGGCTATTCTTGCACTAGAACAAGGTATAGATTACCAAGTATTGGGAATAAATTTTGTTGGTCTAGTATCGGCAATAATGACTGTTTTAATTCTAATTCTTTCAGAAATTATTCCTAAAACCATAGGAGCTAGTTATTGGAAACATTTGGGCCAGTTCACGGCCACTACCTTACAAGTTCTTATTTTTCCATTAAAATATACCGGTATCTTATGGTTACTTTTACTCACCACAAAGCTTATAGGAAATTCTGCTCATGCTAATACCATGAGTCGGGAAGAATTTATAGCCATTACAGATGAAGCCGAAAAAGAAGGCGTTTTTAAAGAGAATGAAACCACCTTTATTAAGAATTTACTAGTTTTTAAATCGGTTATGGCGCAAGACGTGATGACTCCTTTCTCGGTAGCTATGATTGCCAATGAAGAACAAAGCGTAGCAGACTTTATTTCAGAACATCCTACACTTAAATTTTCTAGAATTCCAGTCTACCATAACCAACCCAACAATATAACCGGTTTTGTACTCAAGGATGAGATTTTAGAACATATGATTCAAGATAAAGGCGCATTACATCTTGAAAGTCTAAAACGAGATGTATTGCTAACCTATAGCCACACCCCAATTCCTAAATTATTTGAATTTTTCATACAAAAGAGAGCTCATTTAGCCGTAGTAGCCGATCAATACGGAAACACTGTAGGAATTATCACGATGGAAGATATTATTGAAACCTTACTCGGTTTAGAGATTATGGATGAAAGCGATAGTACAGAAGATATGCAGCATCTGGCTAGAAAAAACTGGGAAAAAAGAGCCAAGCGCTTGGGTATTATTCACGATAATCTAGAAGACGAACAATAAATCTTTTATATCACTAAATAAAAAATTTTTGTTTGCATCGGGTAATATTGTAACTTAATCACTTAATTACTAAGCTGATGATACACCATATACCCCTTTCTAAAATTTTATTTTTAGATATAGAGACCGTCCCTGAAGTTGAAAAATTTGAACATTTACCTCCTAAAGTACAATCGCTTTGGGAAAAAAAATCACGTTATCAACGCCAAGAAGATATTTCGGCAGAAGACTTTTATGAAAGGGCAGGAATCTGGGCAGAATTCGGGAAAGTAGTTTGTCTGTCTGTAGGGTATTTTTTAATTCATCCGCAAAGGGAGTTCAGAGTCACTAGCTTTACTGGCAGCGAACCTGAATTATTAACGGCTTTCAACAACCTAATCACTCAGCATTTCGATAAAAAAGACCAGTTATTGTGCGCCCATAACGGCAAAGAATTTGATTTTCCTTTCTTAGCGCGAAGAATGCTAATTCATGGTATCGCGCTACCCGACAAACTCAATCTTTTTGGTAAAAAACCTTGGGAAGTGCCCCATTTAGACACCCTAGAACTTTGGAAATTTGGAGACTACAAGCATTATACCTCACTTAACTTACTCACCCACGTCTTAGGCATTCCCTCGCCAAAATCAGATATCTCTGGCGATGAAGTAGCTCGCGTATTTTACGAAGAACGAAATATAGCACGAATAAAAAATTATTGTGAAAGAGATGTAGTGGCCATTGCCCAAATTATTTTAAAGTTTAAAGGAGAAAGTCTTTTAGACCCTGAAGAAATAAAAAGTGTCTAAAACCGATAGCTACCTTTATTTTGTTATTTTTATTGCGTGTAGACTTTACGGATTTAACCCATGGAAGCCAGCAAATCTTTATTAAAAATTAAACAGCTTAGTCTCGGTTTTACCACTAAGAAAACCTCTTATACCCCTATTTTAAAAAACATTGATTTAGAAATAGGAAAAAATGAGATTCTTGGACTGGTAGGAGAATCTGGATCTGGAAAATCTATACTTAGTTTGTGCATTTTGCAACTATTAAGCAAGCAGGCGAAAATTAAAAAGGGCAGTATACAATTTAATAATAGGGAACTATTAGACCTGCCAAAGAAGGAGTTTCAAAACTTACGCGGAGCACAAATCGCAATGATATTCCAAGAACCTATGAGCAGTCTAAATCCAGCTATGCGATGCGGCAGACAAGTGGTAGAAATACTTGCTCAACACACCTCCCTAAGCTTTAAACAAGCTCAGCAAAAAACTTTAGAACTTTTTAAACAAGTAAAGCTTCCCGATGTAGAACGTGTTTATAGGGCATATCCGCACCAAATTAGTGGCGGACAAAAACAACGCGTTATGATTGCTATGGCCATTGCCTGTAAACCCAGACTACTTATTGCCGATGAGCCAACCACCGCTTTAGATGTAACGGTGCAGAATGAAATTCTACTTCTTTTAAAAGAGATTCAACAAGAGACTCAAATGAGTATTTTATTTATTTCTCACGATTTGGCAGTGGTTTCTAAAATTGCCGACCGGGTAGCTGTGATGTATAGAGGCAAAATATTAGAAGTCAATGAAACCCAGACGCTATTCAAAAACCCACAAAACCAATATACTCGTGCTCTATTACTCTCAAAACCAAGAACAGATGTTCGCTTAAAAAGGCTCCCAACGGTAGAAGATATTTTACAAGACCAATTAAATCTTGCCGTTGAAACTCGAGAAGATAGACAAGAGAAGCATAAAACTATTTATGCCCAAGCTCCTTTACTTGAAGCTAAAAATTTAAAAAAGGTTTTTATCACTAAAACGGGTCTATGGGGAAGCAAACGGGAATTTACCGCTGTAGATTCGGTGAACTTTAAAATTTATGCTGGCGAAACTTTAGGCTTGGTAGGTGAATCTGGCTGTGGCAAATCTACTCTAGCCGATCTGATTTTGCGATTGACTCCAGCGACCAGCGGACAAGTGTATTATAAAGGAAAAGAGATATTTTCTTCACCTAAGAAAGAGCAAAAGAAACTAAGGCAAAAAATTCAATTGATATTTCAAGATCCTTTTTCTTCTTTGAATCCGCGTCTTACTATAGGTCAGGCTATAATGGAGCCTATGTTGGTACACGGTCTTTATAAGAATAAAACGGAACGTAAAGACAGAGCGCTTTATTTGCTTAATCGGGTGGGATTAGACCAAAAATATTTTAATAGATTCCCTCACGAGTTTAGTGGTGGGCAACGTCAGCGTATTGGTATAGCTAGAACGATTGCCGTAAACCCAGAGTTGATAATTTGTGATGAATCGGTCTCGGCATTAGATATATCGGTGCAAGCTCAAGTGCTCAATTTATTAAATGAATTAAAAGAAGATTTTGGTTTTACCTATTTATTCATTTCGCACGATTTAAGTGTCGTTAAATATATGGCCGATCAACTTCTGGTTATGAATCGAGGTAAGATTGTTGAACGCGGCGATCCTGATTCCGTTTACAAAAATCCGCGAAAGCAGTATACTCAAGAATTAATTAAAGCTATGCCAATTTAGGCAAAAGCTTTTTGTAAACCGACTTTATTTTTGGGTTGATTACTGCACCACCAGTTCGAGAGACAAATAAAATAACTACATTATTAAAAGTGACTTTTGTCAGTGCCCCATTTTTTTTTCATCATTATCTTTACCCTGTGAAAAAGAAGCATTCCATATTAGTCTTAATTTTTACCCTTTTGGTTACTTTCAATGGTGTAAAAAGTGCTTTTATGCTCAGTTTTTATTTTGTTGATACCAACAGTTTTGTTGAGCTATTTTGTATCAATAAAGACAGGCCAAAATTGGCTTGTAATGGTAAATGTGAGTTATCTAAATTGATAGAATCTAATTCGTCTAAAGAAAAGCCTGCTTATTTAGATTTTTTAGATAAAGAACTAGTATTCTTTTGGTCTGATGATTCTACTTCTCCTATATTATTTTTAGAAATCAAAAAACCAGTTTGCAAAAGCTATAATAACCTCTATCGCTTCTTGCAAATTACCGATATTAAGCCCCCTCCCATTGTATAATTAAGCTTTTGAAAAATACCTTTTAACAAGAGAAACATTTCTTTTGCGAGGAATCCTATTATCAAATCAAAAAATTTATACAATGAAACTATTAAAATATTTCAGCCTTTTGGCGATGATTCTACTTAGCGCCTGTTCATCTGATGATGATGGTATTGCGACACCCATAAATGAAACCGAAAACTTAACATTGGTACAAACCATTAACGCCAACAATCACGAAATTTTACTTTACACCACAACCGGTGAAATAGAGCAAGGATATAATGAAGTTTACCTTCAAATTAAATCTGGAGACGAATTAATTACTAATGCCGATATCTCGTGGATGCCTATTATGCATATGACTAGTATGATGCATAGCTGCCCAAATTCTAATGTTGTAAAATCATCTGCAAAAGAGACTTTATACCAAGGGTATTTAGTATTTCAAATGGCCAGTAACGATGACGAATATTGGGAGTTAAACTTTGACTATAGTATTGACGGTGCAACTTTCACAGCCTCAGATAAAGTATATGTTAAGCCAGCACCAAAAAAACGTGTTGCTGTATTTATGGGTAGCGACAACCAAAAATATGTTTTAGCCATGGTTGACCCAAGAAATCCTCAGGTAGCGGTAAATGATATGCGGGCAGGATTATTTAAAATGGAAGATATGATGAATTTTACAAGCGTAAACAACTATCATATTAAAATTGATCCCCGCATGCCTAGTATGGGCAATCACGACTCTCCTAACAACCAAGATTTGTACCAAGAAAACGGACAAGGTTTTTACGAAGGTAAAGTAAGTTTTACTATGACAGGCTACTGGAAAATCAATTTGCAAGTAGCCAATGAAAGTGGCGAAACTATAAAAGGCGAAGCCGTTGCTGGTAGTGATGAAGCCTCTAGCTTATACTTTGAGGTAGAGTTTTAAATTAATTTTTCGAGGTTAATTTCAATTGGATTTAACCTCGAAACAAATTCAAAAGCTATGTTTAAATTCAGTTTTACGCTTGTCTGTGCTTTGATTGGCTTCAATGCCATATCACAAAGCCAGCAGCTTGATAGTTTAGCTTCAACAGAGATATTAGAAGAGGTAATTCTTTTAAGTAGCAACCAGCATAAAAATCACACCGAAAATAAGTCCTTAGCCAGTTTAGAAAGTTACCTGCAAGAATCTAATGCTGTTAACTTTATTAAACGAGGGGCTTATGCCTGGGAACCTATGATACAAGGAATGAGTTCAGAACGTAACCTCATTACCATTGAAGGAATGCGTATTTATGGTGCTTGCACCGATAAAATGGACCCTATAACTTCTTATGTAGAAATATCTAATCTTTCAAAAGCCAATATTAAAAGAGGGCAAGCTGGAGCAGAGAATGGTGTAACCATTGGCGGGTCAATCGATTTAAAACGCAAAAAAACCGGTTATGGCGAATCTGGTCTAAAAGCCAATTTGCAATCTGGTTTTGAAAGTGTAAATCAGCAAAAAGTACTTGGTGCAGCCGTACAGTACGGCACTGATAAATTTTTTACAGATATTGATATCATGTATCGAGATGCAGAAAATTACGATGCTGGTGAAGGTGAAGAAATATTATATTCTCAATTTACTAAGTATAATTTCTCCTTTGCTTCTGGAATTAAATTAGATCAAAACAATAAGCTTGAAGCTTCTCTTATTTATGATGAAGCTAGAGATGTGGGCTATCCCGCCTTACCGATGGATGTTTCTCTGGCTCGGGCTTATATTGGCTCGCTAGAATACATTCACACTTCTGAAAACACCTTTTATTCATCCTGGAGAAGTAAGATATATTATAACGATGTTACCCATATAATGGATGATTCAAAACGTCCTGTAGTCCCCATAAGAATGGATATGCCGGGGTGGAGTAAAACCTGGGGTATGTACTCAAAGTTAGTGGGTAAAAAAGAAAATCACAATTGGAATTTATCTTTCAATAGTCATTTTAACAACTCTTTAGCCGAAATGACTATGTATCCCGATAACCCCAACGAGAAAGAAATGTTTATGCTCACTTGGCCTGATGTAAATACCATTTATGCGGGAATCTTTGCCCAAGACAAGTATTATTTTAATGAGCACTTTTCAGCTGACTTTAGTCTAGGGGCTGGAGTACATCACAATTCAATTCAAGATGAGTTTGGTCTAGCCAGTTTGCGTATTTTTTATCCCGAAATGGATTCCAGCAAAACCCGATTTTTAATAAATACAGCACTAGCTGTAGATTTTAGGCAGAATAACTGGAAACATAGCTTAGGGTTTGGTTATGGTGAACGTGCTCCTAGCGTTTCTGAGGCTTATGGGAATTACCTCTTCAATAGTTTTGATGGCTTTGATTACATTGGCAATCCTAAAATGAAAAATGAAAAATCTAAGGAGATAAGCTGGGCATCTCAATACAAAAATAAACAGTTTAAAGTTAATTTTAATACCGCTCTATATCACATAAACGATTATATTATTGGTAGACCAGACCCAAGTTTATCTCCCATGAATATTGGTATTAATGGTGTAAAAGTTTATGAACAGATTGATTATGCCTTGTTATGGAGCACAGACTTAAGTGCAAATTATAATATATCTAAAGCATTTAGTTCGCATGCAAAACTAATTTATAGATTGGGGCAAGACGATGGACAAAATAATTTGCCCTTAATTCAACCCCTAACGTTTGAAGCTAGTTTAAGATATAAATATGATACATTTTATGCCGAATTAGGGTTTCAAGCCGCAACTGAACAGTCTGCTTACAGTCCAGAATTTGGAGAAAACAAAACTCCAGAATATGGTATAGTGAATCTAGCCCTATCTAAAATTGTATATTTCGAGCAGCAAAAACTTATTCTTAAAGCTGGAAGCGAGAATATATTTGACACTAATTACTCCACCTTTTCAGACTGGAATAATATTGCTCGACCAGGAAGGAATATTTATGCCAACGTAATTTATAGTTTTTAAACTGGATATAAAGCGAAAAAAATAAAGGTTGATTGTGAGAAATTGCATAATCAACTTTTATTTTTTCAAAATCGGACTTATTTTACGCTCCAAATAAGCGTTGAGCTTCTCTGGTTTTGAAGTAGGCGCAAAACGCTTAATGGGTTTACCGTGTGGGTTTACAATAAACTTAGTAAAATTCCATTTTATAGCATTTGTTAGGAAACCACCTTGTTCTTTCCTCAAGAATTTAAAAACTGGATGTGCGTTAGAGCCGTTAACTTTCACTTTATCAAACATAGGAAAACTCACACCATAATTTAGCATGCAGCCTTCTTGTATACTTTTAGCGTCGCCGGGTTCTTGTTTTCCAAATTGATTGCAAGGAAAACCTAAAATAACCAATTCTTGATCTTTATATTTTTGATACAATTCTTCAAGCCCTTTTAGCTGCGGTGTCAATCCGCATTGACTTGCGGTGTTTACGATAATTAACCATTTACCTTTATACTTTGATAAAGATATTTCTTTACCCTGTATGGTTTTTACGGTAAAATCATATATACTGGTTTCCATATGCTCTTTTGCGTGAAAGTTATAGCTTTTTTAGTGTAAAATTGCTTGAAAACTTGTTATAGTTTTAATAAGGTATTATTGTTAATTATCTGCACTAATAAGGTGGGGCAAAATTAAGATAAGGAGATGTGTGAGTCATATTTCTATACTAGAACTGGATTGCCTGAGACGTAAATTAAAAATTCTAGCTCTCAAGTTTAATTGTGGTAGATATACTGCGCCAGCGATAGTAGCGGCATACTTTTTTGTCCATTTTTATTGTGAAAAATGGACAAAAAAGATACAGCGAATAGCGCGGTCTCAATGAACATTGAGAGGCGCCCAAAAACTAAATTTTCATTTCGGGAATATCGCCTTCGATGATTAACTTGCCTTCGGTTGCTTTTTGAATTTCTTCTACGCTTACTCCTGGTGCTCTTTCGAGTAATTTAAAGCCAGCGGGAGTAACCTCAATTACCGCCAAATTTGTTACTATTTTGGTCACGCACCCCACTCCTGTTAATGGAAGTGAACATTTTTTTAATAATTTTGATTGGCCTGCTTTATTGGTATGCATCATAGCAACAATAATATTTTGTGCAGAAGCCACGAGATCCATAGCGCCGCCCATACCTTTTACCATTTTACCTGGTATTTTCCAGTTGGCGATATCACCGTTTTCTGCGACTTCCATTGCCCCTAATATAGTAAGGTCTACGTGTTGTCCACGTATCATACCAAAACTTGTAGCAGAGTCAAAAAAGCTCGCTCCAGGTAGAGCGGTAATGGTTTGTTTTCCTGCATTAATCAAATCGGCATCTTCTTCTCCCTCGTAGGGGAAGGGCCCCATACCTAGAATACCGTTTTCACTTTGAAATTCTACGGCTATATCGTCACGAACAAAATTGGCAACCAATGTAGGTATACCAATCCCTAAATTTACGTAGTAGCCATTTTTTACTTCCTGTGCTATTCGTTTTGCAATTCCGTTCTTATCTAACATTTGTTTGGTTTTGAAAATTATACAATGGCTTTGCTGGCCTTTTGCCGGTTATTTTTGTCTAACGGTTCTTTGCTCGATACGTTTTTCATAACGTTCTCCTTGAAAAATTCTTTGAACAAATATGCCAGGAATATGTATTTGATTGGGATCTAATTCACCTGCAGGAACAAGTTCTTCTACCTCAACAACGGTTATTTTGGCGGCTCCACACATATTAGGGTTAAAATTTCTGGCAGTACCTTTAAAGATTAAATTTCCTGCTTCATCACCTTTCCAGGCTTTTACAAAGGCAAAATCTGCCTTATAGGCTTCCTCTAACACATACATTTTCCCGTCAAACATACGCGTTTCTTTATTTAGTGCCACTTCTGTACCATAACCAGCGGGGGTATAAATGGCCGGAAAACCTTGTTGAGCTGCTTGACATTTGGCGGCTAAAGTACCCTGTGGGGTGAGTTCTACTTCTAATTCACCACTAAGCATTTGTCGTTCAAATTCGGCATTTTCTCCTACATAAGAAGAAATCATTTTTTTAATTTGATTTTTCTTAAGTAAAAGACCAAGTCCGAAATCATCTACACCGGCATTATTGGATATACAAGTAATTTCTTTTATGTTTTTTGCTACTAATTCTGCAATTGCATTTTCAGGAATACCAGAGAGCCCAAAGCCTCCTAACATAAAAGTCATACCGTCTTTTACTCCCGCTAAAGCTTCTTGCACATTAGCTACCGTTTTATTTATCATGGCGTTTCAATTTTAATCGAAAAGTACGAAATTATATGCATTGTTACAAGAAGCCGATAACCTAATAAATGGATTTACAATTACCCTATAAACAATCAAAAATTAAGGCGATGCTTGTAAACATCGCCTTAATTTTTCTTGTTATAATTCTAATTCGCCTATATCTGGCCCTGTATTGTCGTTTTGGTCTTTTTCGCCATTTTTATAGTTATCGCAATCTACCTCAATACTTAGATTTTCGGGTTTTTCAAAGTCTCCTTTTGAGACATCCAGCTCGGGGTCGTTATATATTTTTTTCATATAAGAACCCCATATTGGTAATGCCATAGTAGCCCCTTGACCGTAGGTAATCGAAGAAAAATGCACCGAACGGTCTTCTCCACCTACCCAAACGCCAGTAGTCAAATTAGGAACTACTCCCATAAACCAACCATCACTTTGATTTTGCGTAGTACCGGTTTTTCCTGCAATTGGATTAGTGAGTTTATAGGGATGGCCAGTAACTACCTTTTTATAATACTCGGGGGTCCAACCACTTGTTCTTAAACGCGTACCAGAACCTCCTCGGGTTACACCCTCCATTAAATTAATGGTTACATAAGCCGCTTCTTCACTCATTACATCACGCGTTTCTGGAACGTGTTGATAAAGAATAGTTCCATTTTTATCTTCAATACGGGTGACAATTACAGGTTTAACATACACTCCTTTATTGGCAAAAGTACTGTAAGCCGAAACCATCTCGAATACACTTAAATCAACACTTCCCAGCGCAATAGCTGCAACCGGATCTATATTACTTGTATCTACGCCTAGCTTATCAAGTAGATCAATTACCGGTTCAGGGCCTATTTTATCAATTAGGCGTGCTGTAATGGTATTTAACGAATTGGCTAAAGCCTGCTTAAGATTTACCATACCACCATACTTTCCAGAAGAATTTTTGGGTGTCCAGCTATCGGTAACCCCGTGTGATCCTGCAGGTATGGTGTGTAGCGTATTGGGTAATTCGTAGCAAGGTGATAGCTGCAACTGATCAATCGCTGTAGCATATACAAAAGGTTTAAAAGTAGAGCCCACTTGTCTTCTTGCTTGCTTTACGTGCTCATATTTAAAATGTCTAAAATTAATACCCCCAACCCAAGCTTTTACTTCTCCGGTTTGCGGCTCCATAGACATCATTCCTGTATTTAGAAAAGATTTATAATAATAAATAGAGTCTAATGGGGTCATAATGGTGTCTTTCTCTTGGCGCGGATTATTCCAAGTAAAAACGCTCATTTCTGTCTTCTCATTAAAAGAAGCCATAATTTCTTTTTCGCTAGCACCGTTTTTAAGCATATGTTTATAACGACTGCTGTTTTTTATAGCTCGATTGATTATATTATCGATACTCTCTTGAGAAATACCTCGAAAAGGTTTGGTTTTATTTTTTTGATTTTGCCTATCAAACTCAGTCTGTAAGTTCTTCATATGTTCTTGTACGGCTTCTTCGGCATAAGCTTGCATCTTAGCGTCTATACTCGTGTATACCTTAAGACCATCTCTGTATATATTGTAGGTAGAGCCATCTTCTTTTGGATTTTCTTTTGCCCAATCTTTCAAGAATTCACGCAAGAACATTCTAAAATAGGTTGCCAATCCTGATTGATGACTTTCTGGTTGATAATTAATTTTTAATGGTAAATTTTGTAGGCTATCTTTTTCTTTTTCTGTAATGTAACCCACTTTTGCCATTTGTTTAAGCACTACGTTTCTCCTATTGGTTACACCTTCTGGGTTTCTTCGAGGGTTGTATAAACTTGAATTTTTAAACATTCCCGCCAATACGGCAGCTTCTTCTATTTTTAACTCGTGTGGTTCTTTTCCCCCAAAATATATCCTTGAAGCCGATCGCACGCCAACAGCATTATTGTTAAAATCATAAATATTAAAGTACATCGCTAAAATTTCCTCTTTGGTATAACTTCGCTCTAAGCGAACCGCGATAATCCATTCTTTTATTTTTTGGGTAACCCGGCCAAGCAAGTCTTTAGCCCCCTCACCATGAAACAGCTGTTTTGCCAGCTGCTGAGAAAGCGTGCTAGCTCCTCCTTTTGAACCCATGTAGATCAAAGCTCTCGCTGTACCACGCGCATCAATACCGGAATGATTATAATACCTCTCATCTTCTGTCGCGATTAAGGCTTGAACCAGATTTTCTGACAAATCTTCAAACTTGATAGGGGTTCGATTTTCATTGTAATATTTTCCTAGTGTTTTACCATCTGAAGAGAACACCTCGGTAGCTAAATTGGTTTCGGGATTTTCTAGCTGCTCAAAACTGGGCATTTCTCCAAATACGTCCCAGCTGGCCAGTAAAAAAAACATAACCACAGCTAACAATCCGGTTAAAAAAAGTAACCAAAAGCCTATAATGTATTTAATAAATCCTGATTGTTTGTGTTCTTTTTTTGTTTTCTTAGCCACTTTCTATAGATATTTAAGGTGTAACCTGCTCAATGCGCACGCCAATTTCGGTTATTCCCGGCAAGTATTCCAAGGGTTCTATTTCGCCTTGAGCGCGCATAAGTTGTTTAATTTTTAGTGTATATTGACCCTGTTCGGGGAATCTAACTTCTTCTCTCAGCCAAAGCTTACTTTCTTTTAGACTGCCAGTTCCCTGCCCTAATAGTCGACCGTCGGGATGGGCCATCTTATATTCTAAAGTATCTACAATTTCTTTGCCATACGGAAAAGAAATACTAGTTTCTAAAAATAAATTATTGTAAGGGTAATTTTGGTCTGCTCTCAAATTGATAAACAAATTGTAGTTGGTTATAGTGTCAACATTCTTCAGGTGAAATGACATAACAGAATCTTTATGCCAACCAACTTGTGGTAAGGTTTGGTAGGTATCGTAAACTCTATTTTTATCACAAGAAAAAAGGCTTATACCAATAGCGATAAAGAACAATCGCAAAAGATTAGTCATTTTTAGCTGGTTTTTTCTTTTTAAAATTACGGTTATTTTTCTTGGCTTGTGGTTTTCTCTTTCTGTTTTTACGCGGTTTTCTTTTCTGCTGTTTTTTAGGTTTATCAAAGCGGGTTAAACTATCTTGCCCCACAGCATCTTCAAACCTATCTGATGTAGCCTGAGGCTCTTCGCTAACAAATTCTTCTAAGCTGGCAACAGGTTTATTGTTTTTTGCTGCATGAATAATTTCTTTCACTTGATCTGTTTTTAGCTCAAACCAATTCATCCATTCTACTTCGTAAGCATACCATAAAGACCCCTTAAAAATATCTATTTTTTGACAAACTGCCGTTCCTTTTTGGGTTTGTAGCTTAGTGTCCTGTCTAGGAAATTCCTTAAGCGCATCGAGGTAAGCGTCTAATTCATAATTTAAACAACATTTTAACTTACCACATTGTCCTGCGAGTTTTAGTGGATTTAAAGACAGTTGCTGATACCTGGCCGCAGAGGTGGTAACACTTCTAAAGTCTGTTAACCAAGTTGAACAACAAAGTTCTCTACCACAAGAGCCAATACCACCTAACCTCGCGGCCTCTTGTCTAAACCCTATTTGGCGCATTTCTATGCGGGTTCTAAACTCATGAGCAAATTCTTTAATCAATTGTCTAAAATCAACCCTTTCTTCTGCGGTATAATAAAAAGTAGCCTTAGAGGCATCACCTTGAAATTCGACATCGCTAATTTTCATTTTTAAATTTAAGCGTATCGCTATTTCACGCGCACGTACCTTGATGCCCTCTTCTCTTTCTCGAGCTTCTTGCCAAATATCAATGTCTTTTTGCGTTGCTTTTCTGTAAATTTTTAAAACCGAATCATCATCAGGTTTAACCTTCTTCTTTTTCATTTGCACCCTAACCAATTCACCTGTAAGGGTTACCATACCCACATCGTGACCCGGCGATGCCTCTACAGCAACTATATCGCCCATACTTAGGCTAATACGCTCTTGATTTTTAAAAAATTCTTTACGTCCGTTTTTAAACCGGACCTCGACATAAGGAAATTTTTCTTGACCGTTGGGTAAATCCATGTTTGCCAACCAATCAAATACACTTAATTTATTGCAACCATCGGTACCGCAAGTACCGTTATTTTTACACCCTTTTGGCTGTCCGTTTTTTCCTGTAGAACAACTTTCACACCCCATAAACGATTTTTATATATTGAAACGCTAATCTCTTGCCTTTATTCTTTACGGATAAAATCTCGCAAACCAAGCAAGCGCGTTGTAAATTAATATTAAATTATTTTAGGGGATAAATATACTAAAATAAGCTGAGGCAATAGCTTATTAGTCAAAACAGAATTGCTCTAATTTGGATACACTTGACTTACTTCAGCTCAAAAGCTACCCTTAAAAACAAAAAAAACCGACAAATTAGGTTTGTCGGCTTTAATATTATGCTTTAAATTTCAAGACTTCAGATCTGCCCTTTTTAAAAATCTTGTTGCTATTATGCTTTCCTTTTCTCAATGCTTTTTGCTCTTCATAAGGCAAGGCATGAATTTCTTTACATTTATCTGAACAGCAATCGTTCATTTTTTCTGCACAAGATGAGCATTGAATAAAAAGTAAATGGCAAGCTTCATTAGCACAATTTACGTGTGTGTCGCAGGCTGCTCCACATTGGTGACATTTGGCAATAACTTCGTCTGAGATTTTTTCGGCTCGTCTATGATCGAAAACAAAATTTTTACCGATGAATTTATTTTCTAGGTTTTGCTCTTTTACTTGTCTGGCATATTCGATGATTCCTCCTTCTAATTGATATACGTTTTTAAAACCTCGGTGCTTGTAATATGCACTAGCTTTCTCACAGCGAATACCACCGGTACAATACATCACTAGATTTTTCTCTTCCTTAAAATCCTTTAAATCATCCTCAATTATAGGTAATGATTCTCTAAAGGTATCGACATCTGGGGTTATAGCTCCTTGAAAATGCCCTATTTCTGTTTCATAATGATTTCGCATATCTACCAGCACGGTATCGGGATTGCTTATCAACTCATTAAATTTAATTGCATTAACATGCTCACCTTTTTTGGTAACATCAAAAGTTTTATCATCAAGACCATCTGCTAAGATTTTATCACGTACCTTAACTTTTAGCTTTAAAAAAGACTTCATATCTTGTTCTATCGCGATATTTAATCGAATATCTTTAAGGAAATAGATACCATCTAAAAACGCTTTAAATTCATCAAAGCGCTTAGCAGGAACAGAAAGTTGCGCGTTAATTCCTTCGTGGGCTACATAAATTCTGCCCAAGACTTCTTGTTCATCCCAAGCGACAAACAAGTGGTTTCTAAAAAGTTCTGGATTACCGATTTTGGCGTATTGATAGAAAGAGATGGTTAATCGGTCTTCTCCCGCTTCTTCAAGCATGGCTTCTCTTTCTTTCGCACTTAGTTTATTGTACAGTTGCATGCTATACTAATTTTTAAGTTGAACAAAAGTTAAAGCCGCAAAGGTAAACATTTAAATAAAAAAAATACCCGAAACTTCTGTTTGGGGTATTTTTTTGAATGGCTAATTCGTTATTAATAATTTAATTTTAAAAAATTATGTATCATAACGAATCGGTCAACCACCATCTATCTTGGCTCCTCCTACAATTGTAAAGCTATTTTCAGAGCCACGTAAAAAAACGGTTTTTTTATTTGTTTTCACAGTAAATGGTCTTTGGATTAAGATGTAAACTTTTAAAAAAGGTTGCGTTTTAGATTGTAATGATACAAAACTTGTAGTATTTTAGCATCAATTCAAAAAAGAAATAATAGAGTAATCAAGATTATGAGTAAAGACAACGAAAAAGAAGCAAAATTAAAAGCCCTTAAACTTACCTTAGACAAACTTGATAAAACCTACGGCAAGGGCACCGTAATGAAGATGAGCGACCAGGCTGTGCAAGATGTAGATGCTATTTCTTCGGGGTCTTTAGGATTAGACTTAGCTTTGGGTGTTGGCGGATACCCTAGAGGTCGAGTAATTGAAATTTACGGTCCAGAATCTTCTGGTAAAACCACACTAACCTTACATGCCATTGCAGAAGCTCAAAAAGTGGGAGGTATTGCCGCTTTTATCGATGCAGAACATGCTTTTGATAGGTTTTATGCAGAAAAATTAGGTGTAGATATCGAAAACCTAATCATATCGCAACCAGATCACGGAGAGCAAGCTTTAGAGATTGCCGATAATTTAATACGCTCAGGCGCAATTGATATTATTGTTGTTGATTCTGTAGCAGCCCTAACACCTAAAAGTGAGATTGAAGGAGAAATGGGAGATTCTAAAATGGGGCTTCATGCCCGATTGATGTCTCAGGCGCTACGAAAGTTAACCTCAACCATTAGCAAAACCAATTGTACCGTAATTTTTATTAACCAATTACGTGAGAAAATTGGTGTAATGTTCGGAAACCCCGAAACCACAACTGGTGGTAATGCACTTAAGTTTTACGCCTCTGTTCGTTTAGATATAAGAAGATCTACCCAAATTAAAGATAGTAATAGCGAAGTAAAGGGTAACAAGACAAGAGTAAAAGTAGTTAAGAATAAAGTTGCCCCTCCTTTTAAAACAGCCGAATTTGATATTATGTACGGCGAAGGTATTTCTAAAGTAGGTGAAATTATTGACGTGGGTGTAGACTACGAGATTGTTAAAAAGAGTGGTTCCTGGTTCAGTTATGAAGACACCAAATTAGGTCAAGGTAGAGACGCTGTAAAAAACTTATTGAAAGACAATCCTGAATTAATGGAAGAGCTTGAAACAAAAATTACCGATGCCATTAAAATAGCGAAAGGTTAAAACAAAATTTATTGTTTTTTACTTAGACTGTTTGTGTTAAATTTATCTCTTGTTTTATCCTAAAGCTTGAAAAAAATAAATTAACACAAACAGTCTTTTTTGTTTACGCAACCTAAAGACTTTTACTGCATCTAATTAAAAAATACCTATTTCTATGAAAGGCAAATTACGCTATTTAAGCTTTATAATTTTGGCACTACTTGTTTGTACCGCCTGTTTAAATGATGATTTAGACGAAAACGATTTTAATATTGAGCTAGCGCCAGCCATTAGTACAAACTTACCCGATACACTGGTATTTGGAAAGTCTTTCAATATTGAGGTAGAATACCAACCTAAAACCACCTGCCATATGTTTGCTGGCTTTAACTATTATGACGGCAACCAGCAGCAACAACTGGCTGTAATTACATCCTACTCTTCCAACGAGCAGGACTGTCAAACAGAAGATTTAAAAATAGCCACTTTTGAATTTACCCCGCGTAGAACAGATTTCTATAATTTTGAAATTTATAGTGGTGAGTCTGAAGAAGGCAAGGCCTTATTTTTAGAGAAAAAAGTTTTTGTAAAATTAGAATAATGAAAATTCAAAACCTGATACGTCAATGCCAGAAGCAAGACTTAGCGTCTCAGGAACAATTATATCATATCTATAACCAAAAATTATTTAGTGTAGCTTTAAAATACGCCAGAAATTACAAGGAGGCCGAAGACCATTTACAGGATTCTTTTATAACCATTTTTAAAAAGATCCACCAATTTAAATTTAAAGGTTCTTTTGAGGGCTGGATGAAAAGAATTGTAATTAACACTTGCTTACAAGCCTATCGCAAGGAGCCTTTTTTCGAAATTATTAATGAAAATCAAATAAAGCAAACCGAAGAAGAGATAGAAGACCAGGATCTTCCGCTTGATTTCTTACTTAAAATTGTACAAGAACTCCCCAATCGCTACCGGTTAGTGTTTAACTTGTATGCCCTCGACGGCTATTCACATAAAGAAATTGCAGAATTACTTCACATAAGTGATGGCACTTCAAAATCTAATCTGGCTCGAGCCCGACAAATTTTAAAACAAAAGGTAGAAGCTTATCAAACCTTAAATAACCAAAAATCTGTATAATGAAAGATAAAAAACATATAGATAGATTGTTTCAAGAGAAGTTTAAAGACTTTGAAGCTGCTCCCTCAAGTCAGGTTTGGGAAAACATCGAAATGGAGTTAAAACCTAAAAAGAAAAAAAGAGCAGCTTTATTTTGGTGGCGCTTAGGCGGATTAGCAGCTGTACTAATAATTGCATTCCTAGCAGGAAATTGGTTTTTTAACACTCAAAATCAACTATATAATAACCCTCCTTCTCAAGTTGAAATAAGCGAACCCAAGCTAACGGATAAACCAGAAGAAAATCTATTAACATCAGAGGAGAAAGAGTTAGAATTCAACAATACGACGACCCCTTTCGATAGCCAAAAAAACACAAGAGAAGAAAAAACAGTTAAAAAGGAAAAACGAAGTAACCGGCACGAGCAAAAATTCGTGAAGTTTAAGCAAAAGGAGTACCTAACCCAATCAGCCTTCTCAGCTGCTCAACCAAAGAGCAATAAACAAATCGGTAACCAAGATGATAATCAAAAACAATTAAAAGTTTCGCCTAAAATGCAGGTGAAAAACAATGCTATTGCTACCACCAATTCAACAATCAATGATTTCATTTCTAAAAATAATAACACATCTAAAAAGCAAGAACCTAAAGAGATTTTAAACCTAGTAGAAAGTAGCGCCTTCAATCCTCTTGAAAAAGGTATAGAAAAGGCAAATGCCTTAACGGAAAAAGCAAAAGAACAGAAGGATACACCTAACAAAACTGAAGATTTTGTAGCTCAAAACCGTTGGTCTGTCACCCCTCAAATGAGTCCGATTTACTTTGGTAATTTAAACGCCAAAGGAAATCCTATTGACGCTCGATTTGCGAGCAATGAGAATGATGGAGCCATCAGTATGAATTATGGTATTCAAGTTGGTTATCAAATTAGTACTAACTTTAAAATCAGAAGCGGTGTAAATCGTATAGTTGTTGGAAACAAGACTAAGGAAATTGGTTTTACGGCAAGCGCCGAAAATGTAACAACTTTACGTAATGTAAACACCACTTCTACTGCAATGAATCTAAAAGTAGTACCCAATCCGGAACAGATGAAGGGGGCGCAAGGTTTTAGCGATTATATAGCCGGAAATATTCAACAGCAAATGGGCTTTATTGAAATACCGTTAGAATTAGAGTATACCTTGTTACAACGTAAAATAAATATTCATTTAATTGGTGGGGCAAGTACACTTTTATTAAATAAAAATGAGGTGGCTATTAATAGTGAGTTAGGCAATGTTAACCTTGGAGAAGCAAACAACTTAAACAATGTAAGCTTTACCACCAACGTAGGGGTTGGATTGGGGTATAATTTTAGTGAAAAAATGCGTTTTCAATTAGAACCTACCTTTAAATACCAACTCAACACCTATACTGGTAACACCGCCGGTTACTCTCCCTTTCTATTTGGATTGTATACCGGTATCAATTGGAAATTTTAAGCCTTATCTGCAGTCAACTTGTTTAAGATGGCCTTCCTCACCTGTTGCTTTAAGATTGTCTTTTCTTCAGTTTTTAAACCTTGCGTAGAAAAGAATGGTAATATCTCTGCACGTAGTTTTCCGGGTTTACCCTTGAAAAAACTATAAGGAAATCGTTTTTTGTTATCATAAAAAACCAGAGGCACCACAGCGATCTGGTGTTCTATCGCCAGCCGAAAAGCGCCATCTTTAAAGCTATCTAGCACCAAGTTTAAATCATCTGGTACGCCGCCTTCGGGAAAAATACATATACTATTTCCTTGTTTCAATCTGCGTTGCGCCGAATCATACACTTGCTTTCTACTTTTTATATTACTTCGATCAACCAATATGCACGTGCGTTTGTAAAAAAATCCGAAAAGGGGGAATTTAGCCAATTCTTTCTTGCCCACAAATACAAATGGATTTTTAATCACTGCAAGCATTAACATGATGTCAAGCATAGAAGTGTGGTTAGCCACAAACATATAACTCGTATCTTTTTGAGGCACTTGTAGGCACTTTATTTCTGGGTAAAACCCCATACCATATAAAATGAATAAAGCCCACCAACGGGCAAGCATAAAAAATTGTTTATAATAATGTTCTGATGCCGTAAACAGAAGTAGAAATGGTAATAAAACTACAATGGGTATTAGCACCAATAAATAAAACCAAATACGCCATAATAAAATGGCTAGCTTGCTAAAAATTCTCATAGCTCAAAAATATAAAAAAGCCAAGACCAAATTCTATAAAAAAAGTACCTTTACAAAAATTTTTATTATGTCTAGAATACTTACCGGGGTTCAAAGTACAGGAACGCCGCATTTAGGAAATTTATTAGGAGCTATTATTCCTGCGATTGAAATGGCTAATGATGACAAAAATGAGTCTTTTTTATTTATAGCAAACCTGCATACACTTACGCAAATTAAAGACCCTAGTATTTTAAAAGAAAACACCTATGCTGTGGCAGCCGCTTGGCTAGCTTTTGGCCTAGACACTTCAAAAACAGTTTTTTACAGACAAAGCGACATTCCACAAACTACAGAATTAACCTGGTATTTGAGTTGCTTTTTTCCTTATCAGCGGCTTACCTTGGCTCATTCTTTTAAAGATAAAGCCGACCGATTAGCCGATGTTAATTCGGGTTTATTCACCTATCCAATGCTAATGGCTGCAGATATTCTACTCTACGATGCCGAACTAGTACCAGTAGGCAAGGATCAATTGCAACATATAGAGATGACGCGAGACGTTGCCTCTCGCTTTCACGCTCAAATGGGAGATACTTTTGTACTTCCTGAGGCAAAAATTGAAGAGCAGACCAAGTATATTCCTGGTACAGATGGTGAAAAGATGAGCAAATCTCGCAACAATTACATCAATTTATTTGAAACAGATAAGGTTCTAAAAAAGCAAGTTATGGGTATTGCTACCGATAGCACTCCACTGGAGAGCCCTAAAGACCCAGATTCTTGCAATGTTTTTAACTTGTATAAGCTCTTAGCTAATGATGATGAAATTGCCACAATGCGAGAAAATTACTTGGCTGGAGGATATGGATACGGCCACGCTAAAAAAGAACTTTATCAATTACTCCTTGATAAATATGCCGACCAACGCGCCAAATTTGCTTATTATATGAATAATACCGACGAGCTTGACACTATATTAGAGGAAGGAGCCAAAAAGGCCGAGAAAGTTGCCAACGAGGTTTTAAATAGGGTACGCAAAAAATTAGGTTACCTTTAGAAAAAATAATCCGCCCTCGAGCGGATTTTTTTATATCACCTCGAATAATTTACCTGGTAAGGGCCGTAAAACGCCTTTAAGCTCTAGATTTAGTAAAATAGGATTGAGTTTAAAAGTAGGTAATTCACAATTTAAGGCAAGATTGTCAACCTCTGCTTTCCCCATGCTTTTGAGTGTTTCATAAACCAGCTTCTCCTCGCCTTCTAAATCTACAAACAATTGGGTTTGGATAGGTTTTTCTTTGACATCCCAGTTTAATTGATAAATTAAATCTTCTACGCCTGTGAGAAGCCTAGCTTGATGAGTTTTTATAAGTTTATTGCATCCAATACTCATACTATCGGTAGTACGACCAGGCACAGCGAATACCTCTCGGTTATACGAATTAGCAATTTCTGCCGTAATTAATGACCCCCCTTTTTCTGCGCTTTCAATAACAATTGTAGCTTCGCTAAGTCCCGCAATAATACGGTTACGCCGGATAAAATTTTTACGATCAAAATTAGCATTGCTCCAAAAATCAGTAAAAAAACCTCCATGCTTTAGGATATCAGGCATATAACAAGAGTGTGTTTTGGGGTAAATAGTGTCTAAACCATGTGCCAAGCAGGCAATAGTCTGCAAATTATTTTTTACTGCCGCTTTGTGGGCAGCAATATCTACACCATAAGCAAACCCTGATACAATTACGGGGTTAAGCGGCTTTAAGGCTTCTAATAAAGATTCACAAAATGCAATTCCGTGATTGGTCACCTGCCGTGTACCTACAATACTTAACATGCGTTTGTTATTTATATTAAAATCTCCTTGAGTAAACAATAAAATGGGAGAATCTACACAATGTTTAAGCAAACTAGGATAATCATCATCTTCAAAATAAATAGGCTTGATATTATTTTTACGGATAAATTGGAGTTCTTCTTCGGCTCGACTTAAAGTTTCCCCTTCGAGAATGGCTTCTACCCGAAAATCGCCAAAACCATCTAAGCTTTCGAAATCTTTTCGACTAGCCTTAAAAATAGCTTCTGGTTTACCGAAGATTTTTAAAAGTTTTTTAGCTAAGATATCTCCAATCCCATTTACTCTTTGCAAAGCCAGCGTATAAAGTAATTCGTTTTCTGTCATTCTACTGAAAATTAATACCTTAAAAATAAGCAAAAAGAATTGTTAATAAAATTAGCTTCATCTTTTTTTAAAACTAATAAAATCTATTAAATTTGTTAATATGAGTTTAGACCAACAAATAAAAGATTTATTATACCGGCACGATTGCGTGATTATTCCTGGTTTTGGCGGTATATTGGCTCAACGCCAATCGGCTAAAATTCATGAAAGCACCCAAAATATAGCCCCCCCATATAAAAAGATATCGTTTAATGCTCAGCTCAAGCAAGACGATGGTTTGCTGGTTAATTATATAGCTAAAGTTTCAAATCTTTCCTACGAAGAAGCAAAAGCAAAGGTTAATCGTGAAGTCAACGACTTAATAAATAGCTTAGAAAAGTACGATGAAGTTTGCTTTGGTAGTTTAGGGAATTTTAAATTAGATCAAAATAAAGTATTATTTGAAGCTAATCCTACCATCAACCTGCTTACAGAAGCTTTTGGTTTAACTACAACCCAGTTACCCGGAAGTCGAAAACCAGCCGTTATAAACTTACCCGAAGAATCCAAGCAAGAGAAAGAAAAAACGCTCCAACCAAAAGAGTCGAAATTTCCCTTTCTGCGTGTTGCCTCGGCGAGTATCATTTTTTTAGGTATTGCGGGATTTTTAGGCTATCAACAACTCAAGCAAGAAGTTAACAATCATAATTTAGCAGCGCAAGAAGCGGCTAACCAAAAAGTAGAGCAGAAAATTCAAGAAGCTACTTTTGCGTTAAGCAATCCATTACCTGAGATTGTTTATAAGGTGAAGCAAGCTCCTAGAGGTAACTACCATATTGTTGCAGGAGCATTTAGAGAAAAAGAGAATGCAAGTAAAAAAACCCAACAACTTCGCACTTTAGGTTTTCCTGCTAGAGAGATAGGTAAAAACCAATACGGTCTTCACCAGGTTATATATGCCAGTTATCAAAATCGTTCCGAAGCACTTAAGGCTTTAAAAACTATACAAACCACTAAGGAAGAGGGTGCTTGGTTATTGGTAAAAGCACTTTAATCTTCATTTTATAAGAATAGCTTATCTTTGCTGAAAAAATTTGAATGAAGGCGAAGACCCCAAGTGAATCACACACTATTTTATCTGATTTAGTTTTACCAGGAGAGACCAACCCGTTGAACAATCTGTTTGGAGGAGAACTACTGGCTCGTATGGATCGTGCTGCCAGTATAGCCGCTCGTAGACATAGCCGAAGAATTGTGGTAACCGTTTCTGTTAATCACGTGGCGTTTAAAAAAGCTGTACCCTTGGGTAGTGTGGTAACCATAGAAGCTAAAGTATCACGTGCTTTTAAAAGTTCTATGGAAATTGTAATTGACGTATGGATTGAAGATCGCGAAAGCGGAAACCGCACTAAGGCCAATGATGCAATATATACGTTTGTAGCGGTAGATGATATGGGAATTCCCGTAAGTGTACCACCCATAAAACCTGAGACAGACGAAGAAAAAATGCATTACGATGCTGCTTTAAGAAGACGTCAATTGAGTTTAGTTTTGGCCAAAAAAATGAAGCCGGAAGAGGCAACCGAACTTAAAGCACTTTTCACCAGTTAACAGCTAAAATAAATAGGTTTTGGGTCATAAAATTTCTTTCAAAGAAATTAACCAAATTGCTATTCCTGCGATTATCGCAGGAATAGCCGAACCCCTTATTTCCTTAACCGATATTGCCGTAATTGGGAATGTACAAAATAATTCGGTTGAAGCCTTGGCAGCCGCTGGAATTGTAGGTAGTTTCTTATCGGCTATCATTTGGATTGTAGCACAAACCAAAACCGCTATTTCGGCCATAGTTTCACAACACTTAGGTGCCAATAGGCTACACGCAGTAAAAACTTTAGTGCCACAGGCTATTTTTTTAAATTTCATTTTAAGTTTATTTATATACGCTCTCACTGCCTACTTTGCCAGAGCTATTTTTAGCGCATACAATGCCGAAGGACTTATCTTAAATTATGCGCAGGAGTATTATACTATAAGGGCACTAGGCTATCCGCTTACGCTTGTTACATTTGCTATTTTTGGTGTTTTTCGTGGTTTACAAAACACGCTATGGGCAATGAAATGTAGTTTGCTAGGTGCTGTGGTAAATGTAGGTTTAGATTTCGCATTAGTATATGGAGTTGAGGGCCTTATTAACCCTATGCATTTAGCCGGAGCCGCCTATGCCAGTGTAATTGCTCAAGCTTGCATGTTAGCGCTAGCACTTTATTATTTTTTTAAAAAAACTCCTTTTCATCTTAAATTAAGTTTTAGACTCAACCCAAGATTAAAACCACTTTTAAGCATGGCTGCCAATTTATTTGTGCGCACTGCAGCTCTTAATTTTGCTATTTATTTAGCCAATGCGTATGCCACAGGCTACGGTAAAAACTATATTGCAGCGCAAAGTATTCTTATGAATATCTGGTTGTTCTTCTCGTTTTTTATAGACGGCTATGCCAATGCAGGAAACGCAATAAGTGGTAGATTGCTAGGCGCAAGAGATTACCAAAAATTATGGCATCTAAGTAAAGATATTAGCAAATATGCCCTAATAATCGCCTTATTATTAATGGGGGTTTGTGCCATTTTCTATAATGAAATCGGATTGCTTTTCAATAAAGATACTAAAGTGCTGGCGTTGTTTGCCAGTGTTTTTTGGATGGTTTTACTAATGCAACCTGTAAACGCTTTGGCTTTTATGTTTGACGGTATTTTTAAAGGCCTGGGCGAAGCAAAGTATTTACGCAATGTTCTTTTAATTGCTACTTTTTTAGGTTTCACCCCTGCCCTATTACTGGCAGATTATTTCGGTTTAAAACTCTATGCGGTATGGATTGGCTTTTTTGTCTGGATGCTCATTCGTAGTAGCGCTCTCATCATTCGTTTTAGGCAAAAATACCTTAAACAAAGCCTCTAAAACTTCACAAGGCTTTAACAGCTGTCTTAAGAAAATTCTCCGCAATTTCTCGTATTTTTAAGCAACAGAAGAATACGTATGCAGTTACATAAAAAAGGCTTTATTTTTAAAACTTACGAGCCAAAACATACTACCCCATTTGAGCGTCTTTTTGAAATTTTTAAAGAAGTGATAACTCATACTTCTGGAGATTTTGATGAGGCCATTGATTGGATGCGAGAACTGGATAAAGAATACCTACTCACCACGGCAGATTACACTCTGGATGATTTTATTGCCGATTTACTGAAAAAAGGATATATACAAGAACGATTAACGCCAGATGGGACAGGTAAACAAATAAATATTACTTCAAAAACAGAACAAGCTTTAAGACAACGCGCTTTGAATCAAATCTTCGGTAAAATGCGTAAAAGCGCAAGCGGGAATCACAAAACTAAATTTAAAGGAAATTCAAATGAAAAAACAGGAGAATTCAGGGCTTACCAATATGGCGATGCGCTAGATAAAATATCAATAACCGAAAGTTTAAAAAATGCGCAGATAAATCATGGTTTAAACAATTTTAATTTAACCGAAAATGATTTGGTGGTTGAAGACAGTCAATTCAAATCTCAAATGAGTACTGTATTGATGATAGACATTAGCCATAGCATGATTTTGTATGGTGAAGACCGTATTACGCCTGCAAAAAAGGTAGCCATGGCCTTGGCTGAATTGATTATTACGCGCTACCCCAAAGACAGCCTAGATGTGATTGTATTTGGTAACGATGCTTGGCCTATAAAAATCAAAGATCTTCCCTATTTACAAGTAGGGCCATTTCATACCAACACCGTAGCCGGCGTACAATTGGCTATGGATATTTTACGCCGAAAGAAAAATGCCAACAAACAAATTTTTATGATTACAGACGGTAAACCAAGTTGTTTGCGGTTACCCGATGGTAACTATTACAAAAATTCGATGGGTCTTGATGAGCGCATTACTCAGAAATGCTACAATATGGCCGCTCAAGCCCGTAAATTAAATATACCCATTACCACGTTTATGATTGCTAGCGACCCTTATTTAATAGAATTTATAAAACAATTTACTGCTTCAAACCAAGGCAAAGCATTTTATACAGGATTAGATAACTTAGGCGAAATGATTTTTGAAGATTATGAAACCAACAGGAAAAGAAGATTGCGTTGATATTGCGTTCTAGACGGATTTTAAAGTTAAAACTAACCATCTTTTTACTATAAAATTGCGCCAGGAATTGAGCAACTGTTGGAGCTCTTTTTGGTGGCGACAGCAAAAAAGCGACTTGCGAAAGCCCGGCCCTTTTGGGGGCGCCCAAACAAGATAAATAAATTAGAAAATAGTAACTTATGAACCCACACTCAATAAAAACCCTAGGAGACTTAAAAGCGGCTAACTATAAATCTAAATCGATTAAGACCGAACTTCGCGATAATTTAATTCGTAAAATAAAGGCGGGAGAGCAGGTATTCACAGGAATTTTTGGTTATGAACATACGGTGATACCTGAACTAGAAAGAGCAATTTTATCTAAACATAATATCAATTTACTTGGTTTACGTGGTCAAGCTAAAACACGTTTGGCGCGAATGATGGTAAAACTTTTAGATGAATATATTCCCGTAATTGAAGGTTCTGAAATCAATGACGACCCTTTAAACCCTATATCTAGATACGGAAAAGAAAAGATAGCCGAACATGGTGATCAAACTCCGATTTCTTGGTTGCATAGAGAAAATCGTTTTGCAGAAAAATTAGCCACTCCAGATGTTAGTGTGGCCGATTTGATTGGTGATATAGACCCAATAAAGGCAGCAAATCTAAAATTAAGTTATGCAGATGACCGAGTGATTCATTTTGGTATGATACCCCGCGCGCATCGTTGTATTTTTGTAATAAATGAGCTACCCGATTTACAAGCCCGAATTCAAGTGGCTCTTTTTAATATTTTACAAGAAGGCGATATACAAATACGCGGTTTCAAACTCAGATTACCACTAGATTTACAGTTTATTTTTACGGCCAATCCAGAAGATTATACTAATAGGGGAAGTATTGTTACTCCGCTTAAAGATCGCATAGGCTCACAAATTCTAACACATTATCCGCAAAACATAACTATAGCAAAACAAATTACAAAGCAAGAGAGCGGTATCGAAGAGGGCCTAGACGCTGCCATTTATATACCAGAATTGGCTCGCGATCTTATTGAACAAATTGGTTTTGAAGCACGCAAAAGTGAGTATGTTGATGCAAAGAGTGGTGTAAGTGCCCGTATGAGTATTACGGCATTTCAAAATTTAATAAGTACAGCAGAGCGGCGTATGTTGTTGAATGATGAAAATAAAACCAGTTTGCGTTTTGCCGATTTTATGGGTATTATTCCTGCTCTTACCGGTAAAGTAGAGTTGCAATATGAGGGTGAACAAGAAGGGCCAAATTTTGTCGCTAAACACCTTATTGAAAATGCAGTTAAAAGTATTTATCCTAAACTATTGCCTGAGATTAAAAAACTTAAAAAACAAGAGGAAGCTAGCCCCTATGATGAGGTGATTGCTTGGTTTGCAACGAATGATGGGATTCACTTAGATGAAGATTTTGGGGAGCAAGAATATCTGCAGACCTTAACTCAAATAAAACCATTGGTAAATCTGGTGCAAAAGTGCTTGCCAGAACTTAAAGAGAAAGATCTAGCTTTTACACTTGAGTTAGCTTTATGGGGTCTTACCGCTTTTAATATGCTGAGCAAGCATCAATATAACAACGGCACTCAGTTTCAAGATTTATATAGCAGTTACCTTAGCGGATTGTAATGCTAAAATAAATCAAAAGCAGTCTTGGCTTTTGGCTAGTTGAATAAATTAAAGTATCTTTTTTTAAAAAATTATGTTTTTACTGCAACAAACTTTTACCCCAAACCAAGAAAACACAGGCACTCAACAGCAATTTGGCTGGTATAGCTTAACCGACTTTATAACGGCAAATTGGTTGTATATCATTGCTCTTGTATTTATTGTAGGTTTGTTTATTTATGTGAATAAGAAAAATAAAAAGTAATTAAGTAAAGCCACTTTTGTTTTAATTACAACGCATTTATATCTTTTGGCCTTGAGCCTTGTATTAGCATTGGGAAGCTTTGGCTTGTTCTCAAGACACCCTAGTAGATTCATAAATTCATCAGAACTAAAAAACTTGTAGCGCATTAATTTTAGAGAATCGCTAAATGGTTTTAGCTTTATAGAACCCCACAAAAGACAATATGTTTCTAAAGCAGAATTAGTCACCATTATTTTAGAAAAATCGAATCAAATACGCTTTTTTCTTCAGTTCAAAAACAACCAAGACCTTATAAAACCTATTAAGGGAGTAGGTGTTTAATACTGTAGAGGGCGCACCACCTGTTATATACCCTTATCTTTCTGGCTCTAATTCGGTAAACACGAGTTACAGTAAATCGTTTATATAAGATACCCTAGAAGAGATTGCCGATGATTTTGGTAGTAATAATAGAAACATCATTAAACACAATATTTCTGCTAGAGGTATTAAAATTTGCCTCGAATCTTAAATCTCAATGGTTGTCATTTTTAGACAGCCTATTTTTTTATCTTGTCTTTAGCCATCCGGTAATACTCAGTCGTTTATCATGAGTTACTTCTTTCACTTCATGTTCTAAAACTTGACTTTCAAAAACAACTATTCTACCTGGTTTTGGTACCACACTTACCTCTCCATTTGGCGTATAAATAATCAATTCGCCACCGTTTTCGGATTTCCAAGTGCTATCATTTAAATAGGATACTACAGATAGTTTACGGCGTTGGTCATTCATGAAAGTATCTAAATGCCTTTGGTAATAAGTTCCTTTAGGGTAAACTGCAAAATGAAACTCTTTATGCAGTATGCCTAAAAAGCACGTTTTATTTAAGTAGTGCACCAGATTATTAATTTTATTAAAAAATACCTGCTCGGCTTGATGAGAAGTTTGGGCTTCATCTATCCATAAAATAAAATCGCCACGTATTTCTCTTTCAATCAATTCATTGGTTTTATTACCAATGGCAGATTTTTTAAACTGTTCTTGATCATAAAGCTCCAGTAATCTTTTGCGTAAGGTATTTACTTCACTTTGGTTAAAAAACCCATCTACAATACTATATTGCTGCGCTACAAGATTGGCAATAACTTCTTCAAATAGGGGGTTCTCTTGAAAATCCAGCTGCTCAAATAATTCGGTTGTATTCAATATTTCAATTCTAAAAAAAGCCTAACAAAAATAGATTATTCTTTCCTTAGTTGCATCCTACTAAAACATTTTTTTCGCTTTTAAATTGTAACTTTGTCCGAAAATCAAACAAATGGATATTTTACAATTTTTGAGCGGTAATGGCCTTTTTGTCATTTTAGGATTGGTTCTTATTGGTGTGGTTTTGTATAATAAATTTAAAAAGTAATGAGTAAAATAAGAATTACCAAGCAATTTAATTTTGAGACTGGGCACGCGCTTTACGGATATGATGGAAAGTGCAAAAATGTGCACGGTCATAGCTATAAACTGAATGTGACTGTAATTGGCACCCCTATTCACGATAGCAATCACGTGAAAAACGGTATGGTGATTGACTTTGGGGACCTAAAAAAAATAGTAAAAGAAGAGATTGTAGATCAATTTGATCATGCTACTGTACTCAATAAAAACACTCCACATATTGAGCTGGCCGAAGAATTAATGAAACGGGATCATAACGTTATTTTAGTAAATTACCAGCCTACTAGCGAAAAAATGATCACCGATTTTGCCGATAAAATTAAAGCTAGACTTCCTAAAAATATTGAGCTTTTTAGTTTGAGATTGCAAGAAACAGAAACCAGTTTTGCTGAATGGTTTGCTAGTGACCAAGATTAAGGCTATTTATTAAATGTTAAGTAAAATCGAATTTATTGAACTTTGTGAAAATCAGCTAGAGCAGCATATCAATCTGCTCCAAAATGAAATAGAAAGTCTACAAAGCGATATGGCGGGAGAATCAAAATCTTCTGCAGGCGACAAGTTTGAGACTAGCAGAGAAATGTTTTCGGCTCGGCTAAATCAATTAGAAATCAGTCGTAACCATTTTTTGCAGCAACGTACACAGCTAAAGCGCTTAAAAACACAGCAAACTTCAACGGTAGTCGCTTGGGGTAGTTATATAAAAACAGAAAAAGCTAGCTTTTTAATTGGCATACCTTTATCTATTCCAAAACTCGAAAAGAAAGGCATTTATTCCATCGGATTGCAGTCACCTCTTGCTCAAGCCTTTCTGGGCAAAAAACAGAATGACAAAATACAATATGCTAAGGTTACTTACTGCATTATAGAATTAGATTAGTCTTGATTCTAGTAAATCGTCTTTAAGTTCTAACCAGCCTTTTTCTCCTCTTTGCAATTGTTTTGGTGTTTCAAAGAATATAATTTCATCTTGATGTCTAGCTTGGTTTAAAAAATGCGTCCCTTGATAAAAAGACTGCTCTATTTGTACTGCAACTCCATTCTTTTGCTTTTGACGGTGCCACTTCAATTCAAAAGGATACACTAAAAAAGTACCCTTAAAAGCGTCATTAAACCACGAGGCTGGTAATTCATTTACCTCATAAAATAAGGCCGCCACAGCTTTGCTTCCCGGATTTTCGAATAATATCTTAGGATTTCCTTGAGCGATTGTTTTACCATTCTCTAATACCAAGACCTCATCAGCGAAAGCTAACATATCATCCCGATCATGGGTGGCAAAAATACAGGCAATATTCTCTTTTTTAAGGTATTTAAATATATTCCTTCTTAAAGTATTCTTCTTAAAATTGTCTATAAAGTTAAATGGCTCATCGAGCAATAATAATTGAGGTGCTTTGGCTAAAACTTGGGCAAGAGCTACTCGTTGACGCTGGCCACCACTTAGATTTTTCACTTGAGTATTAGCAAATTCTTCTAAACCTATTACCTTTAACAATTCAAGACAACGCCGCTCGTTTTCTTCTGGATGCTGTCTGCTCAAATGCTCTTTTATATTTTCTGAAACGCTCGTATAGGGCATAACATTATCATAATGAGCCAAATACTTCATCTGCGGGTGACCAGGCACCAAATTATAAGCTGGCCCTAAAACGCGTTCAGCTTTAAAATAAATGCTCCCTTGCTGTAAATCGAATAAGCCATATATACATTTTAATAGTGTGCTCTTCCCACAACCACTAGAACCAATTATGGCTAAATGCCGACTGGATTGTAGGTTAAAACTAATATTTTGTATTCCTAAATTACTTTGATGTAAATAACTGATTTGATGTATCTGAAGCATAATAATGCAAATTTAATTGAAGCTGAAATAAGCTGATTTAAATCAGTTTTTATTTATCAAATTTTTATGAAATTTAAGGTAGAATTTAAATCAAACCAAACGTTATGAAAAAAAGAGAACCCATTTCAAAAATTATGAGCCAAGACGTTATTACCCTAAACACCCAACAAGGTCTTGCCGATGCAGAACGTTTATTTAAAAAACATAAAATTAGGCACATCCCAGTTATTAGCGGGGATAAAATTAAAGGTATGCTAAGCTATACCGATTTGCTGCGCATTAGTTTTGCTGATGCAGTAGACGATGAAGATAAAAGTGTAGATACTGTTGTCTACGAAATGTTTACCATTGAACAGGTAATGGCAAAAGCATTGACCTCTGTAACACCCAATCACAGCATCAAAGAGGTTGCAGAAATTTTAGCTGAAAAAGAATTTCATGCGTTACCGGTTATTGAAAACGAAAAACTAGTGGGAATTGTAACCACCACAGATTTAATTAAATATTTAATAGATCAATATTAAAAAATAGGGCTGTTTAAAAACCAGTTTTAATAACATTATGTTTGGTTTTTAAACAGCCCTATTTCAATTTTGTGCAGTGTTTATAAGTTTTTCACCCCCATATTCCACAGCGTAAAGCCGTAAATATCAGCATATTGGTCTATAATTTTACTTACCGGCGTTCCTGCTCCATGACCTGCGTTTACCTCAACACGAATCAAAACTGGGTTGTCTCCTGTTTGCTTTTCCTGCAATTCTGCTGCAAATTTAAAGCTATGTGCAGGCACCACACGATCGTCATGATCACCAGTAGTAATCATTGTAGCTGGATAGGAAACCCCTTCTTTTACATTGTGTACAGGTGAATATCCCTTTAAATAAGTAAACATTTCTTTGCTATCTTCTGCTGTTCCATAATCATATGCCCATCCCGCCCCGGCGGTAAAGGTATGGTAGCGTAACATATCTAGCACGCCTACGGCTGGTAATGCTACTTGTATAAGCTCTGGTCTTTGCGTCATGGTTGCTCCAACCAATAAGCCTCCGTTTGAACCTCCTCGAATAGCCAAATAATCACTAGAAGTATAATTTTTATCGATTAAAAATTCCGCGGCAGCGATAAAATCATCAAACACGTTTTGTTTCTTTAATTGAGTACCAGCGTTATGCCATTTTTTTCCGTACTCACCACCTCCACGTAGGTTGGCCACGGCGTAAATCCCGCCTTGCTCCATCCATACCGCATTGGCAATACTAAAAGAAGGCGTTAAACTTATGTTGAAACCGCCATAACCATAAAGAATTGTAGGGTTTTTGCCATCTAAAGCAAGACCTTTTTTATGAGTAATAATCATAGGAACCTTAGTCCCGTCTTTAGAGGTATAAAACACCTGTTTACTTTCATAATCTTCTGGATTAAAATCGATTTTTGGTGTATTAAAAACTTCTGAATTCCCTTTTTCTATATCATATTTGTAAATGCTACCTGGGGTAACATAGTTAGTAAAAGAATAATACAATTCTTTATCTTCCTTTTTAGCTCCAAATCCATTTACGGTTCCCACACCAGGAAGTTCGACTTCACGAATTAATTTACCCTTGTAATCATATTGTTTTACCATTGAAACGGCGTCTTTCATATAATTAGCGAAGATATATCCGCCCCCTTTGGTAGGTGTTAACACAAATTCTGTTTCGGGAATAAGGTCTTTCCAATTTTCTGGTTGTGGATTTTTAGCATCTACCTGCACCACTTTTTTATTGGGCGCATTTAAGTTGGTTGTTAAAAACAACTGATCTCCTTGATTATCTAACAAATATGTATCTGATTTGGTGTGATCTAAAATAGTTACTAATGCACTATTCGGTTTTTCTAAATTTTTAAGAAAAAGCTTATTTCCCGATGTACTTACACTGGCTGCAATAAGTAAATACTTATTGTCTTGGGTAACGGCAGATCGCACATAACGATGTTTTTCTTCTGGGCTTCCTCCAAAAATCAAACGATCACTTTTCTGGGCAGTACCCAATTGATGATAGTAAAGCTTATGCTGATCTGTTTTTGCCGACAACTCGCTACCTTCTGGTTTATCATAGCTGGAGTAAAAGAATCCTTCATCACCTTTCCAAGAAATTCCACTGAACTTAACATCAACTAACGTATCTTCTACAATTTCCTTAGTTTCTGCATTCATCACAATAATCTTTCGCCAGTCGCTACCTCCTTCAGAAATAGAATATGCTAAAATTTTACCATTCTCAGAGAAACTAAATGCATCTAAAGAAGTTGTTCCGTCTTCGCTGAATTTATTAGGGTCAAGAAAAACTTCTGCTGTAGACGCATCCTCATTTTTCTTATGACGATAGATCACATATTGATTTTGCAAACCATCATTTTTACTAAAATAAGTGTAATCACCCTCTGTATATGGCGCACCTACTTTTTCGAAATTCCATAATTCTGCCAAGCGATTTTTTAATGAATCTCTGTACGGAATTTGATCTAAGTAATTAAATGTAACTTCATTTTGCTGCTTAACCCATTCTTCGGTTTCAGCACTTCTGTCATCTTCTAGCCATCGGTAAGGATCTTTTACTTCTTGACCGAAGTAAGTGTCAACGCTATCTACCTTTTTGGTTTTAGGATATGTCAAAGCAATATCTTTTTGTTGGTTTTGATTGTCTTCTTTTGGCGTTTCTTTGCAAGCCATTACGCTTACAGCCAAAAGTGGTAATATTATTTTTTTCATGCTACTGCTGTTTAATTGCCCCTCAAAAATAACAAATTATATCTGAGAAAGTAAGGTTTAAAATTTAAAGGCCTATTTGAATTTGAAAAGCCACCTCAACATCTGTTTCTCCTCCCGTAAATGAACCCATTGGGTTAGTTACATCTTTAAGGGTTGGTTCATGAATTAATTTCACAACCAATGTGCCGTTACCTGCGGTTTGGGTTTTCCAAATGGTATTTAGCCCAATAGGGATACCTGCTGCATCTATTCCTGAAGCGCTATCATTACGTGTTAAATCTACCGCTACTTGACCAAATGCATAAGTAACAAAATGATCATTGCGTTCCTCACGAACTTCATTGGTAATATCTTCGATGTCTTGCGGATTTGACTTGTTAAAAAATTGTAACTCCACTTGATAAGTGGATCCTGGTTTTAGCATAATTACCGGTTCTTGGTAATTTTCATCTCGGTAGCTAGGATCGGTATAGGTGTAGGTTTGAGTTTCATTAGCTTCATTTACAAATGTTAGCGTCACATCGGTAATTACTTCTTCCTCATTAATGATTTCTGGGGCATCATCATCTGAGCAGCTGGTAAATAAAGTTAGGAATAATAGACTGAATAGGGTAAACTGAATTGTTTTCATGGTATTTAAATTTAAAATTAATAATTATAGGTAAGGTTAAGAATAAAATTGCGTCCCGGTTGATAGGCATAATAACGCAATCTGTTTAAATAATCGTTGTATTGAGTATTCAATATGTTTTGAACTTGGAAATTTACTTCTAAGCTGCCTGTTTTAAAAGGTGTAAAGCGCGCAGACGATTCAAAACCAAGAAGGATATAGGCTTCTGGCGGCGTACTTATATCGACCAGTACCTCCTCATAGTTACCTTCGTTAAGCACTTCATAGTAAAAATTATTATTAGGATAATTATGTTGCCTTAGGCTATGTTTAGCCTGGACGCTCATTCGTAAATCTTTCCAATTTTCTCGTTTATAGGTTAGCTGATACAAGAAATTGGGCGCGGGCATCTCGTTTAGATAATTATCTGCATCTAAATCGCGTCCTACCAAATAAGCAAAACTAACTTGGCTTTCAAAATTTTTGGCTATTCTGTAATTGGCCTGGGCATCTATTCCCCACAACAAGGCATCTACCTGTTCGTATTCCCAGACAGGAAAAGCCCCTCTAACAGTGGTTTCTAGGCCCTTTGGAACTAAAGTGATAAAATCTGTAAACCTATTTAAATAAGGATTAGCTACGAAGCTAAACGCATTTAGATCTTGCGCTAAGTTAAGGCTTATTTTATGTGAGGTTTCGGGTTTAAATCGCAAATCGCCCAATTCAATAATGGCTGCTGAATGGTGTAATCCATCCGAAAATAATTCGGCTACATTAGGCGCACGCTGCCCTCTTGTATAATTTAGAGTAGCTTCAAAATCATTTTGTTCATATTTCAAACCTCCAATCCACGAAAAATTTTGAAAATCAAATTTAGGATTGGTTAAGTATTGCGTTCCAAAATCTTCTATTATAATATTAGAAAAATCTTGCTGGTAACCCTTTTTATCCCAACTCGTTTTCAGGTAAAATTTTTGAGCATCGAGATGTGTATAATCAAAACGAAGGCCTGCTTCTGTAGTCCAGTATTCATCCCATTTATAATTTCCTGTGATATAACCCCCTACCTTGTACTGCTTGTAATCTGGAATTAGACGCTTTACACCAGTAAGTGGGTTGGCAAAATTATCCTGATAGGTTAAAACCATTCCGGCATTTAAATCATAGTTAGTGTCGTAATCAATCTGTAAATTGGTTTGAAATTCATGGGTTTTTAAGTTTAGGTCTAGAGAGGCTTTTCCTGCATCATCACCTCGACGGATGTCATACTCTAATCTATTGTTTTCCTGATAGGCATAATGCATTTTTATTTTACCTATATTCTCCAACCTTCGGTAATAAGACAACTTTGCCAGATGATGCGTTACCGATTGCTTGGGTTCATTTATCTTATAAGAAAAATCCCTAGATCTTATAGGCTTCTCCCGATTAATAGCTCTGATTAAATCAGACACATTACCAATATGCGCATCTCTTAAAATACCGTTTTCACTTTGATAGTAGCTATAGTAAACCTCAAAGCCTTGTACAAACTTATTTAAACCACCTCTTAAAGTTAGAGCCTTCTCTAAATGGCCGGTATTCGCTAAAAAATTATCTGGCGCCTTTGCATCGCCAAAGCGTTTAAACGACGCATCTGCCTGAGCATACCATCCTTTCTCGAAAGACCTGGTAAGCTGGGTATGTAAACCTCCTCCTCTACCATTACTGGCAGCTACAAGACCAGTATAACCGTAAAGGGTATCTTTTACAGGTATCTTTGCTGGTGAAGTAATTATGGCTCCTCCTAAAGCATCCCCTCCTAGTGCCAAAGCCGACGCACCTTTAACAACCTCTACTTCTTGAGCGGCCTGCATAGCAATACTAGGCGCGTGTTCTACCCCCCAATCTTGGTTCTCTAAACGTACGTTGTTTTGCATCAATAAAACTCTGCTACTATGTAATCCTTGAATAACGGGTTTTACAATACTATTTCCGGTAGTCAAAGAGGAAACTCCAGCTATTTCTTGCAAAGCATCCCCCAAACTTCCACCTCTGTGTTTGTCTAAAACGGCTCGATCTACCACAACACTAGGATTAGATTTTGTTTGATCTCTATTAATTTTCCCTACCAGGCTTACCACTTCTAACTCCTCTAAATGATGTTCTAAGTAAATGGTGGTCTTAGTGTTTCGTTCTATCAAGATAGGGTAGATTAGTTCTTGACAATCAGGATGGTTGACGCGTAGATTTTGAGCCCCCTCACATACCTCTTTAAATTTAAATTCGCCCTTAGCGTTAGTGTATATTATTTGATTGGTATTTAACAATTCTACTTTTGCATTAGCTAAGGCTTGCCCGTCATGGAAATCTATAACTTTCCCTTCTAAAATGAATGAGCAAGACTGACTATAAGCAAAATAGCTTACAGAAAACAGAAGCAGTTGTACAAATAACTTCATATTTAATTAATTTTGTTTGATTTAATTTACGGTATATAATTGGTGGTAATACAAGAGCACCATTCATACAATAAGTTAGCGTAAATTGTACTGCAACACAACCGAATCGAAGTCCGGTGTATTGATAAAAAAGTTCTAAACGAAAATTAAATTAAATAAGGAGGGGGGTTTGTTTTTTAATTCACAAACCGGCAGTTTTTGATAAAGCAACTTTGCGTGCCCCTCTATTTTTTCTCGCTCAAGGCGGAAGACGGGAGATTCAAGATGATATTCGAAAAATGTATCTTGACTAGCAACTGGTGTTTTTTGGGCGTGAGAAAGCTGACACCAAACACAGTCGTGAGCATTACTTAAGTCATCATCGTGAGAAACATTATGCAAAACTCCCACCTGGAGCATTACAAAAATTCCCAGCAAAAATGTAGTTACTATATTTTTGACACGATTACTCATCTTGATGCAAAAATAATCAATAAAAAATCAATTCTTATAAAATTATCTTAAATTCAATAGAACTGAAAACATTTATTAGGCAGCAACCCTTATTTTGTATCTACTTTTTAGACTAAATTTTGCGCAATTAAATATTCGGCTATTTGCACTGCGTTGGTTGCAGCCCCTTTCCTTAAATTATCGGCAACGATCCACATATTAATAGCATGAGAATGAGAATGATCGGCACGTATTCTACCTACAAAAACCTCGTCTTTACCTCGGGCAAAAACCGGCATAGGATATGCGTTGACATCAGGGTTATCTTTAAGTTGAACGCCTGGTGTTTCTTGCAAAACAGCTTTAATATCGCCCACACTAACCGCATTCTCAAACTCCACATTAACCGATTCACTATGACCGCCTACAACGGGAATTCGCACAGCAGTAGCCGATACTAATACATTTTCATCATGTAATATTTTTTTGGTTTCTTGAGTGAGTTTCATCTCCTCTTTAGTGTAATCGTTTTCTAGAAACACATCGCAATGCGGAATAGCATTTTGGTGTATAGGATATGGATATGCCATCTCGCCTTTTTTAGATTGCATCTCGTTCTCCAACTGCCGAACAGCTTTTACACCAGTTCCTGTAATGGATTGATAGGTTGAAACGATTACTCTCCTTACTTTAAACCTTTGATGTAACGGACTTAAAACCATTACCAATTGTACCGTAGAACAATTAGGGTTGGCTATAATATAATCTTCTTTGGTAAGCTGATTGGCGTTAATCTCGGGAACAATAAGTTTTTTTGTAGCATCCATTCGCCAAGCCGAAGAATTATCGATAACTCGAGTTCCTATCTCGGCAAACCTTGGCGCCCAAAGTAACGAAGTATCACCACCGGCAGAAAAAAGGGCAATATCCGGTTTTTTCTTTAAAGCAGCCTGCAAGCTTACAATAGGATATTCTTTTTTCTTAAAAACAATAGATTTTCCAACTGATCTTTCTGAGGCTACCGGAATCAATTCGGTAAGGGGAAAATTGCGTTCTTGTAAAACTTCTAAAATTACTTGGCCTACCATACCAGTGGCACCAACAATAGCTATTCTCATTGTTTTTTATTTGGGGTTATGCGAGCAAATATACTATTTTACAAATTTTCGTGTACTTTTAAAAAACAAAAAACCCTAAAAATCTGGTTTTTAGGGTTTCAAATTATCTACTATTTAATTAAAGATAAACCTTATTTTTTACGCAGCTCGTCTCTTATCTCGATAAGCAACTCTTCTTGGCTAGGGCCTTTAGGTGCTGCTGGTTTTGCCTCTTCTTTCTTCTTTGTTTTCTCATAAGCTCTTAAAAACAAGAAAATAAACAAACCTACAATTATAAAATTAATAATTGCTTGTATTAAATTACCATAGGTAATTACTGCTGCGTTGGCTTCATTAGCAGCCTCTAGACTCGCATATGTTGCGCCGTCTAAGGCAATGAATTTTTGGGTAAAATCTGTACCCCCAGTTATTACACCAATTATTGGCGTTATCACGTCTTTAACCACAGAATCAACAATGGTTTTAAAGGCAGCACCAATAACCACCGCTGTGGCCAGTGCTACAATGTCTCCTTTCATAAGGAACTTCTTAAAATCGCTAAAAAAACTCATATTATTTAGTTAAGGTTATTTCAGCAATTTAATAAAATATTTGAATTTAATTTATAATTTTTCGCTTAATGCGTTGAGATACCGAAGTAATCAGTTCATAAGATATACTTCCTGCCAAATTAGCAAATACTTCAGCACTTAATTCGGGGCCAAAAACAATTACCTCATCGCCCTCTTTGCAATTAATATGGGTAACATCTACCATAATCATATCCATACATACGTTTCCTATGATAGGTGCTTTCTCCCCTTTTATAGAAACATAATTTTTACCCTTTCCATATATACGGTTAATCCCATCGGCGTGACCGAGAGGGAGGGTTGCTGTCTTAGTAAATTTTTCGGCTATAAATTTGCGGTTATATCCTACAGATTCACCTGGTTGCACTTCATGAATCTGTGAAATTATTGTTTTTAAAGTAGCTATAGGCTTTAGTGCTACATCAACCGCAAAATCATTACTATAACCATGCAAACCAATTCCTGTGCGAACCATATCATGGTGCGCTTCTGGGTAATTTAATATGCCACTAGTATTACACAAATGCTTTAAAGGCCTATATCCTAATTGATTGATTAATTGCTCACTCATAGCCTTATAGTTGTTGATTTGTGAACAGGAGAAATCTTTCTCTTCTAAATCTTCACTGGCCGCTAGATGAGAATAAATGCCCTCAACCTGAACAGCCTTAGTGGTTTTTAATTTTTCAATCACTCCATCCAACTCTTGATTGGCAAAACCCAAACGATTAAAGCCGGTATTCAATTTTAGGTGTATAGGGTAATTTTTTTGTTTATGCGCTTCCGCGGAAGCGATAAAGTGATCAAGTACAAATTTACTATAAATGCTAGGAGTAAGACAGTTTTGTATTAGGGTCTCAAAATGCATGGATTGGGGATGAAGCACCAAAATAGGTTGGGTAACTCCCACCTCTCTTAATTTAACCCCTTCATTTGTATAGGCTACCGCAAAAAAATCTATACCCAATTCTTGTAATTTAAGCGCTACTTCACCTGCTTCGCTCCCATAAGCAAAGGCCTTTACAACGCCCATTACTTTAGTACTAGATTTAATTTTGCTTTTTAAGTATTCAAAATTATGTGCTAAAGACTTTAAATTTATTTCTAAAACTGTTTCTCCTATCATTCCTAAATTATTTTAAAGGCGCTTGATCTGTACTTATTTCATTATCAATTATAGACGAATCTTCTCTTTTCTTTTGTTCTCGCATCGCTTTGACGTAAGCCGCACGACTTAGGGGTTCATATTCTAGCGTTTCTCCCAATAATACTAAATCTTTACTAGCAGCTTTCCGGTAGCTATACTGCGCTAAATTTCCCGTACGCGTACAAACCGCATGTACTTTAGTCACATATTCTGCAGTGGCCATTAAATTAGGCATAGGACCAAAAGGATTACCTTTAAAATCCATATCTAGCCCAGCAACTACCACTCTTATACCTTTATTGGCCAAATCATTGCAAACACTTACAATTTCATCATCAAAAAATTGAGCTTCATCAATGCCTACTACTTGACAACCATCGGCTAGTAGGCGAATATTCGCAGCTGCAGGCACCGGCGTAGACCGTATTTCGTTTTCATCGTGAGATACCACAAAATGATCATCATACCGCGTATCGACGGCAGGTTTAAAAATTTCAACTTTTTGTTTGGCAAATTGGGCGCGCTTTAGTCTTCTTATCAACTCTTCGGTCTTACCAGAAAACATACTACCGCAAATAACCTCAATCCAACCAAATTGCTCTTCGTGATTTACTGTATTTTCAAGAAACATTTTGTATTTTTCAGCCTTTAATTAATGGGATATATTTTTGTCTTTTTTCTTAGAGTAAAATTAATAAAAATACCACCGCGTAAATAAACTTATAAAGAAAGTTATGAAAAAGCAACTAGAAGCCGAGTTAATGAGTCTTGCACACCGTATTTTACAATTACGAAACAGAGCAGATGTGCACGAGTTAAAAGCAATTAGCGCAGAATTGCATGAAAAACTAAGCGTGCTTTCTTTTACCGAAAAACATTTTGAAGGTCACCAACCTACAATTGGTAAATCCCAGATTGAAGAACGCTTGACAAGATTTGATGAATCTACCCACACCCAAACTAAAACCACCGCAACCAGCCAAGAAAAGCCTATTGAGAAAACTTCAGGATCTGATCATAAAGATATTACTGAGTCAAAAAAAGACACCCCAAAAGAAGAAAACACATCAGATTTAAAAACCTCTGAAACTTCAAAATCAATTAACCAAGAGAAAACTGAAACAGAGGCTAGCGTAAAAAAAGAAGAAAACACCACAGATTTTGGAGTTCATTTTGATGAATTACCTCAATTTGAACCAATAGGCACCACAAAAGAACAAGAAAAACCAAGCCAACCAGCCACTACAAAAAAAGAGCAGTCTTTACCAAAACAAGAGATGCTTTTTGGAAGCGAGTTAGCCGAATTTGAACCTAAAAAAACACACAACGACCAGGTTGCACAGAAAAAATCACTCAATCAACGTTTGAAACAAGGTATACAGATTGGTTTAAATGACCGTTTGGCCTACATCAAACATTTGTTTGATGGCGATGCAAACGATTATAATCGCGTGATTTCCCAACTTAACACCTTAGAGCATTGGCAAGAAGCGCATAGTTTTCTTCAAGAACAAGTAAAACCCGACTATAACCATTGGGAAAACAAAGAAGAAATTGAAACCCGCTTTATGAATGCAATTGAAAATAAATTTATATAATGAGTAAATTATTTCTAGTTCCTACACCCATCGGAAATTTAGAAGACATTACCTTAAGAGCTTTACGGATCTTAAAAACGGTCGATTTTATTTTAGCCGAAGACACAAGAACAAGCGGTAAACTTCTAAAACATTTCGAAATAAATACTCCTATGCATAGCCATCATATGCATAATGAACATAAAACTATAGCCAAAATAGTTGATCGTATTTTAAATGGTGAAACCGCCGCACTCATTAGCGACGCGGGCACACCTGCCATTTCTGACCCTGGTTTCCTACTCGCCCGAGCTTGTATTGAGGCCGGCATAGAAGTAGACTGTCTACCAGGAGCTACGGCTTTTGTACCCGCATTAGTCAATAGTGGATTACCAAATGACAAGTTTGTATTCGAAGGTTTTTTACCCGTCAAAAAAGGAAGACAAACCCGCTTAAAGTTTTTAAGCGAAGAAACTAGAACCATGGTATTTTATGAATCACCTCATAAGTTGCTTAAAACCCTAAACCATCTTGCTGAATACCTAGGAGAAGGGCGATTAGCCAGTATTTCGAGAGAAATCTCAAAAATGCATGAAGAAACTCAAAGAGGCAGTTTAACAGAATTAACTAAACATTATACCGAGAAACCACCCAAAGGCGAAATAGTTCTCATAGTTGCAGGAAAAACCGCTTAATCTGCTTGCTCAATAAGTGCTTCTATTAAATTTAAAAGCGCCAGCCGATCTTGCTTTGAATAAGATGTTAAATGAAAATGTTTCTTCTCCTGATTCAACCGCAAAACTAGCTCATCTCCCTGAAGATATGCTGATTTGATATCGGTTATTTTAATTTTTTGTTTTTCATAATTTTTCAGCTTAAAGCGGATAAAAACAGGGTCATAAAGAACTTGATTTTTCCGCAATCTCATGACGAAGAAACTAGTAATTAATAATAGATTACCTAATATTATAAGGTAAAAATAAATAGTGCTTTCACTAAGAATATAACCTGACAAACCAATGAGTAAAAGCAAGGCGCCTACTACTATCACTAATCCTATAATCAAAAGGTTATTTTGCTTAAATTTTAAGGTATCCTGCTGCATAATTATTTATGGTTGTTCAAAAGTAATTAAATAGCTTTGCTTTATGAAAGACTTATTAAAAGATATTCGTTCTTGTACCCTCTGCGAAAAGAATTTACCCCTTGGTGCTAAACCCATAGTGCGTTTTAATCAAAATACAAAAATACTATTGATAAGTCAGGCCCCAGGAAGAGCTGTTCACAACACCGGTATTGACTGGAATGATCCAAGCGGAAGAAAATTAAGAGAATGGCTCGGCGTTACAGATGAACAATTTTATAATACCGATTACTTTGGCGTAATGCCCATGGGATTTTGTTATCCTGGCAAAGCCAAAACTGGTGACTTACCTCCTAGAAAAGAATGTGCGCCTTTATGGCACAAAAGCATATTAGACGCTTTTAAACAACAACCTTTAAAAATACTCATTGGGGCGCACGCATGTAAATATTACCTTGGCACAAAAAAAAAATTAACCCAACAGGTTGAAAATTATAAAGATTACCTTCCTCAATATTTACCTTTACCACATCCTTCTCCCGTAAACCGATTTTGGCGAAGCAAAAACCCTTGGTTCGAAAAAGATGCAATTCCTTATATAAGACAATATATACAGCATAAAGTTTTGTAACTTTATCTGTTCAAATCCATAAAAATGCGCTGGACATTAAAACCAATACCCGATATTGATAAGGTCAAACACCTACAAGAGGTACTTCAAGTAGACCAGAATATTGCCACTTTATTGGTTCAGCGCGGAATTGAAAATTTTGAGCAAGCAAAAGCTTTTTTTAGACCAAGCCTAGCCGACCTGCACGACCCATTTTTAATGCAAGACATGGATATCGCTGTAAACAGAATTGAACAAGCCATACAGCTTAATCAAAGAATTCTTGTATATGGAGATTATGATGTAGATGGCACAACAAGTGTTGCATTGATGAGTTCTTATTTACGCAATTATACAGAAAATGTAATTTGCTACATACCTGATAGATACAAAGAAGGTTATGGTATTTCTTATCAAGGTATTGATTTTGCACACGATAATGAATTCGATTTAATTATTGCGTTAGATTGTGGCATCAAAGCGGTAGATAAGGTAGATTATGCACAAAAGAAGGGATTAGACTTCATTATTTGCGATCACCACAGACCAGGACCCGAAATACCAAAGGCAGTTGCCGTTTTAAATCCTAAGCGACCCGATTGTAACTACCCTTACAAAGAACTTTGCGGATGTGGAGTTGGTTTCAAATTAATACAAGCTTTAGAAAAAAATCAAGGTAGAGGTATTGAGTTTTTGACCCCTTATTTAGATCTAGTAGCCACAGCCATTGGCGCAGATATTGTACCTATAACAGGAGAAAATAGAATTTTAGCTTTTTACGGATTGCAGGTAATCAACAGCTTGCCTCGTGTTGGTTTTCAAGCCATTATAAAAGAAATCAATAAAAAAAAACTAAGCATAACCGATGTAGTTTTTATCATTGCACCCCGAATAAATGCTGCTGGTCGAATGGAACACGCTTTACACGCGGTGGATCTAATGCTTACCACCGACCCCAAGGAAGCACAAGAAATGGCTCATGCCATTGATAGATTTAACCAAGACCGTCGAGAAACAGATAAAAATATAACTCAAGAGGCATTAAGCCAAATAAAAAGTTTAAAAGAAGAAAAAAGAACCACCACAGTAGTTTATCAAAAAGATTGGCACAAAGGAGTAATAGGAATAGTGGCATCGCGTTTAACCGAGACCTACTACAGACCCACCTTAGTGTTTACAAAAAGTGGAGAAAAGTTAGCTGCTTCGGCAAGATCTGTAAAAGGATTTGATTTATATGCGGCTTTAGAAGCCTGTCAAGAATTAATTGAGCAGTTTGGAGGTCATAAGTATGCTGCTGGCCTAACCTTGACTGAAGAGAATTACAGCCTTTTTAAACAAAAATTTGAACAAGTCGTACAACAACAAATCAACCCCAAACTACTAGAACCCGAAATAAACATCGATTTAAAACTAGACTTCAAATCAATAACTCCAAAATTTTATAGAATCCTGAGCCAATTTGCGCCTTTCGGTCCAGGAAATCCAGCCCCCATCTTTATGACTGATAATTTGAAAGAAAACGGCTTTTCTAAACAAGTAGGAGCAGATAAAAATCACCTTAAATGCAGTCTTAAACAGAGGGGCAGTAAGCATATTTTTTCTGGGATAGGATTTAACTTGGGTAAGCATCTACAAGATCTACTCCGCGCTAAAAGTTGCTCGGCTGTTTATAGTCTAGAAGAAAACGAATGGAACGGCCAAACCACCCTGCAACTTAAGCTAAGAGATTTCGATTTCAAGAATTAGCCCAACCTGTAGCACCACTTAATTCTTGTTAACTGAAAACGAAGTGCTTAAACCGCAAAAACGCTCCATCTAGCATTGTCTGGCAGCCTATATAAAAAATTTAATTACAAGTCTTTTAAATAAGTTATAAAAGACTATCTTTGCACAAAATTTTTTAAGCGCAATCCATTAAGTTGATCAGCTATGATGACAACATTTAAATCGTTTAAGTTTCTAATTGCACTAGCAATAACCTTAACTGCGATCCCTTTTAACTCATTGGCTAAAGAATCAAATTCTGAAGCTGAAGAGCAGTTTAACCCTACAGACATGATAATGCATCATATTGGTGATGCGCATGGATGGCACTTTTTAGGAAGTGGTGATAATTCATACACCTTGCCATTACCCGTAATTCTTTATACTGAAGACGGAGTGGTTTCTTTTATGTCTAGTGAATTTCATCACGATATTGAAGGTGAAGTTGTGGTAGAGAAAGACGGTAAGCGCTTTGTAAATTATCACGAGACGATTTATCAACTTAATGCGGGTGAAGAAAAACTTAGTTTTGGTGAAGACCATTACCCCAATAATGCTACAGCTCCAACTGATTTATCGATAACTAAAAACGTAGCGGCTATGTTTTTAACGGTAATAGTAATGCTTATTTTCTTTTTTAGCCTAGCGCGTCATCATAAAAAAAGTGACAAAGCGCCAAAGGGTCTTAATAATGCCTTGGAAGCCTTAGTTCTTTTTGTACGTGATGACATTGCCATACCAAATATAGGTAAGAAAAAGTATATGAAGTTTATGCCATTCTTACTAACTGTATTTTTCTTTATTTGGATTACCAATTTATTAGGGCTTTTGCCTGGAGCAGCAAACGTTACTGGAAATATTTCGGTTACGGTTGCTTTAGGATTATTTACCCTAATTTTGATTTTAATAAACGGTAATAAAGATTACTGGGCGCATATTTTCTGGATGCCCGGTGTACCCGTGCCTGTTAAAATATTATTAGCACCAATTGAGTTGATTGGATTATTCATTAAACCAATTGCCTTAATGATACGTCTATTTGCGAATATCACTGCGGGGCATATTATTATTTTAAGTTTATTAGGCTTAATTTTTATTTTAGAAAATGTAGGTGTAGCCGGAATTTCGGTTCCATTCGCCTTATTTATAATGGTATTAGAGCTATTAGTAGCATTTTTACAAGCTTTTATCTTTACCATGCTATCGGCCCTTTTTATTGGAGTGGCCGTTGAAGAACATGAACATCATTAATTTTAATTTTTTAATTTTTTAATTTTTTAATTTTTTTTACTATGGAATTATTATATGTAGGATTGGCAGCTTTAGGAGCTGGATTAGCAGTTTTTGGAGCAGCATTTGGTGTTGGTAAGATTGGTGCAGCCGCAATGGAGGCTATCGCTCGTCAACCAGAAGCAGCAAACAAAATCCAAACAGCAATGATTATTGCGGCAGCTCTTGTAGAAGGGGTGGCGTTATTTGGTGTAGTAGCAGCCTTATTAGGGGTGTTAAAATAAGCCTATTGAAAAAACACTTCTTTTTAACGGTTGGTTAAAAAGAAGTGTTTCTAAAAAAAAATTAAATTAATTTTAGATAGTATAGAAACCTATGGATTTAATTAAACCAGATTTTGGATTATTTGTGTGGCAAACGGTTGTCACCTTAATTTTAATATTTCTTTTAGCTAAATTTGCTTGGAGACCTATCCTTGATTCCATAAAGAAAAGAGAAGACTCTATTAATGATGCCCTAGACGCTGCAGAAAAAGCACGTTTAGAAATGCAAAACTTAAAGGCAAACAACGAGAAACTATTAAAGGAAGCACGTGAAGAGCGTGATAAAATGCTTAAAGAGGCGCATTCGATTAAAGAACGAATGATCAACGAAGCTAGCACAGAAGCAGAGCTAAAGGCAAGCAAAATGATTAGTGCTGCACAAGAGGCGATTGCACAAGAAAAACAAGCTGCACTGAACGAAATCAAACAGCAAGTAGCCGAATTGTCAATCGAAATCGCAGAAAAAGTAGTAAAAAAAGAATTAAACAGCCAAGAAAATCACATGCAGTTAGTTGATAATATGCTAGCCGATGTGAAGCTAAATTAACAAAAACTATGGCCAATACTAGAGCAGCACAACGCTATGCCAAAGCAATTTTAGAATTAGCTAAAGAAAAGGCGGTATTAAAAGAGGTGAATTCAGATTTTCGTTTACTAGAGAACACTCTAAAAGAAAATAAAAATTTAGCTAATATCCTTAAGAGCCCTGTGGTAAAGGCAAGTGATAAACAAGCAATTTTAAATCAGATTTTTACAAACGTTGATGCCATCACCCAAAACACCTTTGCTGTGCTTATAGAAAATGGTCGCATAGCTCTTATACAAGATGTAGTAAAGCAATTTATTCGTTTGTATGATGAAGATCAAAACATTAAGGTAGCTCACGTAACTACCGCAACCGCATTAACACCGGCTATGCATACTAAATTACTGGATAAAGTAAAACAACTTACCGGTAGTGAAGCTACCTTAACCAATGCTATTGACGAAAGCATTTTAGGAGGTTTTATTTTACGTGTGGGCGACTTACAATATGATGCTAGTGTAGCAGGAAAATTGAATTCGCTTAAAAAGAAGTTTAATCAAAACGCATATATTTAACAGAAATAAAAACGATACGCGCACGTATTCATTTATACTAAATAATTATGGCAGAAGTAAATCCTGCTGAAGTTTCAGCAATTTTAAAAAAACAATTATCCGGATTTGAGGGAAAAGCTTCCTTAAATGAAGTAGGAACCGTACTTACCGTAGGTGATGGTATTGCCAATGTTTACGGCCTTACCAATGCAGAATACGGAGAACTCGTTGAGTTTGAAGGAGGTTTAGAAGGAATGGTACTTAACCTAGAGGAAGATAATGTTGGAGTAGTACTTTTAGGTGCTTCAAAAGCAATTAAAGAAGGGGATACCGTAAAGAGAACTCAGAAAATTGCTTCTATTCAAGTAGGAGAAGGTATCGTTGGTAGAGTAGTAGATACACTTGGAAAACCTATTGATGGTAAAGGGGCTATTTCAGGCGAAACCGTTCAAATGCCGTTAGAGCGTAAAGCTCCTGGGGTAATTTACAGAGAGCCCGTTACAGAACCTTTACAAACCGGAATCAAGTCTATTGATGCTTTGGTACCAGTAGGAAGAGGCCAGCGTGAATTAGTGATTGGAGATAGACAAACTGGTAAAACCACCGTTTGTATTGATACTATTCTTAACCAAAAAGAATTTTACGATAGAGGAGAACCTGTTTACTGTATTTATGTAGCTGTAGGTCAAAAGGCTTCTACCGTTGCCGGAATTGCTAAAACTTTAGAAGATAAAGGCGCACTAGCCTACACTACTATCGTAGCTGCAAATGCATCAGACCCAGCTCCTATGCAGGTATATGCTCCATTTGCCGGTGCTGCTATTGGTGAGTATTTTAGAGATACTGGTAGACCAGCCTTAATTATTTATGATGATTTATCAAAACAAGCCGTTGCTTACCGTGAGGTATCATTATTATTAAGAAGACCACCGGGACGTGAAGCTTATCCTGGAGATGTATTTTACTTACACTCAAGATTATTAGAACGTGCTGCAAAGGTTATCAATGATGATGATATCGCAAAAAACATGAATGACCTACCCGATTCTTTAAAAGATCGTGTAAAAGGTGGTGGTTCTTTAACTGCTTTGCCTGTTATTGAAACTCAAGCAGGTGACGTTTCGGCTTATATTCCAACAAACGTAATTTCGATTACTGACGGTCAGATATTCTTAACTTCAGATTTATTTAACTCAGGTGTACGTCCTGCAATTGATGTGGGAATCTCGGTTTCTCGTGTAGGAGGTTCGGCTCAGATTAAATCGATGAAAAAAGTTGCTGGTACTTTAAAATTAGATCAAGCCCAGTTTAGAGAGCTAGAAGCTTTTGCTAAATTCGGATCTGATCTTGATGCCTCAACTTTAAGCACTATCGAAAAAGGTAAGCGTAACGTTGAGATCTTAAAACAAGCTCAAAACGACCCTTACCCAGTAGAGAATCAAATTGCAATTGTTTACGCAGGTTCTAAAAACTTGCTAAAAGAAGTTCCTGTTGATCGCGTAAAAGAATTTGAAAAAGAATACCTGGAATTCTTAGATGCTAAACATAGAGATGTTTTAGACACATTAAAAGCCGGTAAGTTAACCGATGAGACTTTAGATGTGATGACAAAAGTAGCGAAAGAGTTATCTGGAAAATATAAAAAATAAAAATGAACTTCAGCAGTACTAGCTTAATAGTCCTGCTGAAGTTTAAATTCATCATTTTATAATGGCAAATTTAAAAGAGTTACGCAGCAGAATTAGTTCGGTATCTTCAACAATGCAGATTACCAGTGCCATGAAAATGGTATCGGCAGCAAAATTGAGCAAAGCGCAAGATGCCATTACCGCTATGCGTCCCTATGCAGATAAGTTGACAGAATTGCTTCAAAACTTAAGCGCGTCTTTAGACGAGGGTGCAAATAGTAAATTTGCTGAACAACGTGAAGTAGAGAATGTATTGGTCGTGGCTATCTCGTCAAATAGAGGTTTGGCTGGTGCTTTTAACTCAAACATCGTAAAAGGAACCAAAAATCTAATTCAAAACGATTTAAAAGATAAAAAAGTTAGCTTACTTACTCTGGGTAAAAAAGCCAATGATATCTTGAAAAAAGATTTTACTATCGCTAAAAACGATACCGCTATCTTTGATCATTTAGAATTTGACCAGGTTGTTCTTCTTACTGAAGAAATCATGCAAGATTTCATTGATAAGAAATACGATCGCGTTATTTTAGTATACAATTCTTTTAAAAATGCTGCAACCCAAATTGTAAAAACAGAGCAGTTTTTACCTATTGAGCCGCTAAATCAAGAGCAAGAGGAAAATACGTTAGCCGACTATAAGTTTGAGCCTAATAAAACCGAAATTATAGAAGAGCTAATTCCTAAATCGTTAAAGATGCAATTGTTTAAAGCATTGCGCGATTCATTTGCTTCTGAACATGGTGCTCGTATGACCGCTATGCACAAAGCAACAGATAATGCTACAGAGTTAAGAGACGCTCTAAAATTATCTTATAACAAAGCTAGACAAGCTTCGATTACTAACGAGATTTTAGAAATTGTAGGAGGTGCAGAAGCACTTAACGGTTAGTCTATATAAATAAAATATTGAAGCCTCGGTTCCCGAGGCTTTTTTTATACCCTATTTTTATCCGCTTTAAGCTTAATACAAACCGCTTGTATATAACTTACCGCATTGCTAGATTGCTAATAAATACCTACTTTTAAAACCTCAATTAAAGAGCCTTGAACACATTAAATAATTTCTTTAAAGACACATTAATTTATGGTATGGCCACCGTCTTACCACGATTAATGAATTTTTTATTGGTTCCTTTACTTACAGTTACACTAGAAAACGAAGATTACTCAGACAACACCGTGTTTTATGTTTATGCGGCCTTTTTTAATGTTTTACTCACCTATGGAATGGAAACTGCCTTTTTTAGGTTTTTTAGTAAACATCAAGAAAAAGAAAAGGTGTTTTCTACAGCATTTATCAGTCTTACTTTTACTACTTTAGCTTTTATAGGCTGCGTTTATCTTAACAGTGCGTTTTTAGCACAATGGGTTAATTTAAAACAAGATTACTTTAATCTACTCATTGCGGTAATTGGTTTAGACACCCTTGTGGTAATTCCCTTCGCCTATTTGCGCGCCACTGGGAAACCCATAAAATTTTCTGTAATTAAAATTTTAAATATCGCGTTGTATGTAGGTCTTAACTACTTTTTTTTGTGGTTTATCCCCAAAACTACTTGGTCTCTGGGTTTTCTAGATTATTCTCACGATCTAGTTACCTATGTTTTCATAGCTAATCTAGTGGCCAGTTTGTTCACTCTACTTTTGTTGTCGCCTTATTTTTTTAAAACAAAATGGCAATTCGATACGAGAATTTTTAAGCAGTTAATACAATACGGTTGGCCTATAATGGTGGCTGGATTAGCCTATGTAATCAATGAAAATTTTGATAAATGGCTTATACCTCAATTGCTAAATAAGGATATAAATGGAGCCTATGCTGCTTGCTACAAAATTGCGGTTTTCATGACCATTTTTATTCAAGGTTTTCGTCTCGGCGCCGAGCCATTTTTCTTTAACCACGCTGCACAAAAAAACGCAAAACATACATATGCTGTTATTATGAAGTACTTTGTGATATTAGGTAGTTTAATGCTAGTGTTTGTATGCGTTTATTTGCATCTTTTTAAACGATTAATAGTAAGAGATGATTCTTATTGGATAGCCATAAACATTGTACCCGTCGTCTTACTGGCTAATTTATTCTTAGGTATTTATTTTAATCTAGCCTACTGGTATAAACTAACCGATAAAACCCGTTTTGGCATGTATTTTTCGGTTTTAGGAGCAGGCATTACCATTTTACTCAATTACAGCCTTATTCCTATAATCGGTTTTATGGGCGGAGCTTATGCTACTCTTGCTGCCTATGTCATCATGGTGGTGATATCTTATCTTTACGGAAGAAAATACTACCACATACCCTATGATTTGACCAATATTTTAATTTATTTGGGATTAGGAATTGGTTTTTCATTTGCTTCATTCTACATATTTAACAGCGATTTATATATAGGAAGCCTGTTACTTTTCTTATTTTTGGGAATCATTTACATAAAAGAGAGAAAATTTATCGCTCAATTCTTATAACTAGTCCTATGACCGTTAAAATCATTAATAAATCTAAACATCCATTACCGCAGTACGCTACCCAAGGAGCAGCAGGAATGGATTTACGCGCCAATCTAGAAGATAAAGTTATTTTAGGTCCGCTAGAGCGCACCCTAATTAAAACAGGCTTATATATTGAACTTCCAATAGGCTACGAAGCTCAAGTAAGACCTCGTAGCGGTTTAGCCTTAAAAAAAGGCATTACTGTACTTAATTCTCCAGGCACAATCGATGCCGACTACCGAGGAGAAATAGGCATTATTTTGGTGAACCTCTCGCAAGAATCTTTTGTTATAGAAGATGGTGAGCGTATCGCACAAATGGTCATTGCCCAACACGAGCAAGCCAATCTAAAAGAAGTTAGCGTTCTCGAGGAAAGCCAACGTGGCGCCGGAGGATTTGGTAGCACCGGAAAATAAGTTAAAACGACATTAAAAATATCTTATGAGAATTATTGTACCTATGGCGGGCAGAGGCTCGCGTTTAAGACCGCACACCCTCACTGTACCAAAACCACTAATACCTATTGCGGGTAAACCCATTGTGCAACGCCTTGTAGAAGATATCGCACAAGTACTCGATGCGCCAATAGATGAAATAGCCTTTGTAATAGGAAAAGATTTTGGTCTGGAAATAGAAGAAAAGCTTAAGCAGATTGCCCAGAATTTAGGTGCCAAGGCGAGTATTTATATTCAAGATCAACCATTGGGCACTGGTCATGCCATTATGTGCGCACAAGACTCTTTAAGTGGTCCCGCAGTTATCGCTTACGCGGATACACTATTCAAAGCAGATTTCACGTTAGATAAAGAAGCAGATAGTGTAATTTGGGTAAAACAAGTTGAGAACCCCGAAGCTTATGGAGTGGTAAAATTAAACGATAAAAATGAAATAACAGATTTGGTTGAAAAACCAAAAGATAAAGTATCAGACCTTGCCGTTATCGGTATCTATTACTTTAAAGATGTAAGCGTACTTAAAAATCAATTGCAATTGGTTCTTGACGAGAAATTAATGCGTGGCGGAGAATATCAAATCAATGATGGTATAGAAAAAATGAAGCAAAAAGGTTTAGTCTTTAAGCCTGGGAAAGTAGATGAATGGATGGACTGCGGCAATAAAACTGTAACGGTAGCAACCAATAAGCGCATGCTTAACTTTTTGCATCAAGAAGAAAAGGAGCAACTTGTCTCTGATGATATTATTTTAGAACAATCAACCATTATTCCTCCTTGTTATATTGGTAAAGGCGTTAAATTGGTGAACACTACGGTTGGTCCAAATGTTTCTATAGGAGAGGGGTGTAGCATAGAAAACAGCCAGATAAAAAACAGTTTAATACAAACCCATAGCAACATTAGAAATGCACAACTCGATGAGGCTATGATCGGGAATCACGCTACATTTGATGGTAAATTCACAAAAATTAGCATTGGCGATTATTCAAGTTTAGATTAAGATGAAGCAGTATGCAATAGGACTTTTTATGTGTTCTCTGTTCACCATTATTGGAGTACAGCAAAAGTTTTATGCGCAAAAAAGTCCTATTGTTTCCGATTCGGTTTCTCAAGCTAACTTGGGTCAAGTAAACGACGAATTTCAAGAACTTTTTTTTGACGCCTTGGCGCAAAAAGCTATTTTAAACCATGAGCAGGCTATAAATTTATTATTAAAAGCCAAAAAATTTGACCGTAGCCAAGCGGTAGATTTAGAACTTGGTAAAAATTATTTGGCCTTAAAAAAATATCAAGAAGCCGAAAATTTGCTTAAACCCTTGACTGAAAAATATCCGCAAAAGCGCGAAGCTAAAAGCTTACTTTTTCAAGTTTACTTAGAAACAAATCAGTACAAAAAGGCCATACCGCTAGCAATAGATTTTGCCAAAAAAAATAATTTATTTTATGAAGATTTAGCCAATTTATACTTCCTTACGCAAAGTTATGAAGCCGCATTAGAGAGTTTAGACTATTTAAATTTGCAAGAGGGCTATTCTGAATATAGAGAAAATTTTAAAAAAAAGATATTTAAAAAGGCTCCCGCTAGCCTTAAAGAAACTTACCTGCGTAATTATATCGACAGGCATACGGGAGAAGAAGATGCTTACCTGGTTTTAATGCAGTTTTATCAAGAACAGAATAAGTTGGATAAAATGATGCAAGTTGCCCAAAAATTACTACGAGTAAATGCCAACGCTCCTGCAGCTCATTATGCCCTATATAAGCAATATCTCAAAGACAAAAAGTTTGATCAAGCCATCGTATCTATAAATAAAGTCATCAAAAATGTTGACAATCTAACTATAAAGAAGAGGGTATTACAGGATTTTGCACAATTTGTCCAGGAACAACCGCAATATAAAGATGAATTTTTGGCTTTGGTTGAAACCGAAATCGAGCGTGAAGCAAATAGCGAACTAGTAGCTGAATATATGGTCGATGAAAACCAGCTTGCTGCATTTAATCATTATATCTCTAAACTACAAGAAGATCCTTACCATTTTGAAACCCTTAAAAACGTGCTTATTTTAGCCCAAAAGCTCAAAAAATATGAGGTGCTCTTAGAAGTTAGCCAACAAGCAATTGATGTATACCCGTCTCAAGCACTTTTTTATTATACCCTAGGTTGGGGCCAGTTCAACACGCTTAAACTTGACGCAGCAGAGAAAAACCTTTTAATGAGTTTGAATCTGGTAGTAAATAACCAAACTTTACAGGCAGATATTTATAGGGCTTTAATCAATTATTATCAAGAAATGAATAATTCAGAAAAAGTTCAATCATTCAAAAATCAACTTCAAAATTTAAAAAATCGCTAGTGGCATGCTTAAAAATATAATTTATTTGTTTGCGGTTAGCCTTATTCTTTTGGGCTGTAAAACCAGTAAACCACTGAGTGGAAAGGTTTCAAAAGATGTTTCGATTAGGCAACTTACCAAGATTCACGAGAAGTCTTTTCCCGATATTAAAACTTTACAAGTACGCTTGCGCGGAAGCTACACCAGCAAAGAAGAATCACAATCTATTGCCATTAGCGCTCGCATAGAAAAAGATAAAGCCATTTGGTTGAGTGCAAAACTAGCTGGGATTATTCCTTTAGCCAAAGTTTATATCACTCCGAATAGAGTACAATACTATGAGAAAATAGACCAAACCTATTTTGATGGTGATTTTGAATTGCTAAGTAAATGGCTCAATCTACCGGTTGATTTCGAACAAGTACAAAATCTTTTGTTGGGACAAGCTATGTTTACCGCTACAAAAGGTAAATATGACTTATTATATCAAGAAAAAGAATATAAACTTACCGCTCAACTCAGTGCTTTTTTGAGTCAGACTTTACTTATAAATCCTTCTCATTTCCGATTAAATGCTCAACATTATCATAAATTAGATCAGGCCGAAAGTATTCGCATAAATTATCCCGAATATCAAAAAATTAACGATTTTTGGTTTCCCAAGAAAATTAATATACAAGCAAACAAAGTAAACGAAAACACACAAATTGAAATCGATTACAGAAGTATAGAAGTGAATAAGCCTGTAAGCTTCCCATTTGAAATCCCAAAAGGATATAAAGCCATAGAATTACCATGATTTATAAAACGCACTTTACCTTTTTTATGTTTTTCTTATGCCTGCTGCTAACCACACCGGTGTTAGCACAAAGCACGGCTCGTGAACGGCTTGAAGCAAAACGTATCGCATTAAAAAAAGAAATTGCGCAAATCAATAATTTACTAGAAAACAACCAGGAAAAAAGTAGGTCGCTACTGGTTCAAGTTGAAGATATTGAGCGTAAAATAAGCTCAACTCAACAACTGATAAAAGTGACCAACCAACAAGCTAATTTGCTTACTCGTGAGATAAATGAAAATTTGAGTAAAATCACCAAATTACGTAAAGATCTAGAGCAGCTAAAAGCTGATTATGCAAAAATGATTAGCAAATCTTATCGAAGCAAATCGCAAAAAAGCAGGGTGATGTTTTTACTTTCATCAGAAAGCTTTTTGCAGGCCTATAAGCGGTTGCAGTATATGAAACAATATGCTGACTACAGACACCAGCAAGGGGAGGAAATAAAAGAACAAACCCAAGAATTAAAAGAGCTAAACAATGAATTAATCGAACAGCGTAAAGCCAAGGAGTCTTTGTTAGCCGATAATCGAAAAACCCAACAAAAACTCAAAGAAGATAAACGAAGGCAAGAAATACTCATTGCTGAAGTACGAGAAAAAACAGGCAGCTTTAAAGCCCAACTTGCAGAGAGACAAAAAGAAATTAGCGAAATAGATGCGCAAATTCAGAAGCTAATTCGTGAAGCCATCGCTGCAGAAAACAAGAAAAAAGGTGCTAAAGTTAGTAAAAACAAATTTGCTTTAACACCCGAAGCTAAGGAACTTGCAGCCAACTTTGCCTCCAATAAGGGTAAATTACCTTGGCCTGTAAAATCTGGAGTGGTTACTATGAAATTTGGCGAACACCCATCAAAAACCATTCATACCGTTAAGATAATGAATAATGGTGTTCGTATAGAAACTAATGAGAATGAACCCGTGAATGCCATTTTTAAAGGTGAGGTATTTAAAATCCAGGCTATAAAAGGCGCTAATAAAGCCGTTATGATTAGACACGGTGACTTTATATCGGTTTATAATAACCTTAACGATATTCGGGTTGAGGTAGGCGAAAAAATTTCGCGTGGACAAATGATAGGTCAGGTAGGAAAAGCAACGGCAACCCAAAGACCTACATTAAATTTTTATATTTTTAAAAATACCACCTATTTAGATCCTTCTTTATGGATTTATAAGATGTAAGTAAATTGTAATATTGTGATCTCACGAGAATCTTCTATTTTAACTAGAATTAGCAATCTTGCCTGAACAGGACACTAAAAATTAAAGAAAGAGCCGTCGTGGCAATTTCTAAGAAATACTTAGATGAATAAAGTTATTTTTTGAGGGGTAGATAAAAGAAGAAAAAAAGTGGAGAATATCGGAGTCGAACCGATGACCTCTACGCTGCCAGCGTAGCGCTCTAGCCAGCTGAGCTAATTCCCCTGACTTTGTTGGGTACAAATATAATTTTTTTATTTAAATGTACATCATTTTTTATTGAATTCTTCGCCTTTTACTAGATCTTAAAAATCAATGCTTTTTACACCTCTTTTTCTACAAAATCTATTTTAGGATTGAGTATTTCTTCAATTAAACTTAGTAAAGTCGCTTCAAAATCGGCTAATAATTTTGCATCAATAAAAGTTTCTTTATCCTGCTTAACCTGCATAAATCCATTTTTTAAATTTTTAAATGAAATTATTCCGCCTTGAGCTTGATCGAAACCTTGAGTGCGCTGCACCATTAAAGCATAACATAAAACCTGTAAAATTTTGCTATATTGGTAATCGTTGATAATGGTATCAAAATCTTTAATTTTCAACTGGCTAGGAGTTACTAAACCGGTTTTATAGTCGATGATACGCAAAACCCCATTTTTACGGTCTATTCTATCAATCTTCCCTCCTATTCCATAATCGTTTTTGGTATTTAATTTGATTTTGAGAGGTACTTCAAGTCCGATCAATTCAATTTTATTGTCTTTCAACTCTTTTCTTTCTAGGGCTAAAAAACGTTTTATATATCGTTTGGCCACAGCATATATCAACAAGTTTTGACCAAATAGGTTTTTGGAATTAGCATAAGTATTGGCAAACTGTTTTTGCAGTTCTTTTTCGTAAATTTTATCGAGTTGATCAATATTATTTGTGTTCAAAAATTGCCCCTTAAATGGATCATATAAATTTTCGAGTGTGTCGTGAATGATGCTCCCAAGGGTATTGTAGGCTACTGTTTCTTCGACTTCTTCTTGATCGTTAATTTTTAATAAATATTGTTTATAAAAATCTTGAGGATTCCGCACATAGCTTGAAAGTGCCGATGGGGAAAACTTTTTGGCCATACTGGTCAACTCCTTAAGCATTAAAGCGGTTTTTTTACTCGATTTAGGTGTTTCTTTATTGATTCGTGCCTCTGGCATCCAATGAGTAACCTTGAGCTGCCGCTCGTATTCTAATTGAGCGATAAATCTGCTTTTTTCTCCGGCATTCAAGCCTTCAAAATTAGAGTTAAATAACAAGTGTACATCTTCGGCTCTTTGTAATAATCTATAAAAGTGATAGGTATATATAGCGTCTTTTTCTTTGAAGGTAGGCAAGCCATACTGGTGTTTTAAATCATATGGAATAAAAGAATTATTACTCTTTCCTGCCGGTAGGATACCCTCATTCACACCAGCCATAATTACGGTATCAAAATCTAATACACGTGTTTCTAGCATTCCCATAATTTGCAAGCCCTTAAATGGAGCACCCGTAAAATCAAGTTGATGTTGATTAATACTATCCCTATAAAAGCGATGAAGTGCCGAAATGCTTTTGATTTGATCTACCTCATCGAGTAGGTTTTGCAGTTGATTGAATAATTTTTGAAAGTGATAAATGTACTCCCGCTCCAGAGCTTTTTGGGTGGTAAAAAATTTTTCAAAAATTTTAATGATCTGTAAAAAGTTTTCTAAAATCTCTATTGGCTTTTTCTTTTGCGTAAAGCAAAGATTAAGCAGCTCAAATGATTCTGCTTTACATAACTCGCGTAATTCTTCTAATACAAAATATACCCTATTTTCTTCGGTTACATAATGCTGTAATTTAGCCACGTCTTTAGCTAATAGTTGTTGCATAAAAGGATGCTTAACTATTTCTAAAAATTGCTTGTAATAAATCTTCTTGTCTCCCGAAAGTTGAATTGCAAAAAGCGTTTCAAAAAAGCTTGCCAATGGGGTTTGACTTAATTTTAAACCCATGGTAATATTTACAGCGTGCACATTATCTGGCAAAGAATTTAAAAGTACTGGCAATAGGCCTTCATCGTTTAATACCAGAGCGGTATTTTGAATTTTCTCTTCTGAGAAACTACGAAGTAGGTTCCCTATGTATTTAGCTTGTCCTACATTCTTAGGTATACCAGTACAATGAATTTCGCCAAAATTATAATAATTCTCGGGCATTTCAGGAAACTTTTTGTCTTGGTAATAAGACCATTCGCTTTTATAGCGCCTTATAAATAACCCTGCGGCATGATAATTTTTATCTAAAAAGTACTGATCGATGTCCCAGAATATTTCGGCTTGTGCTCCCGTTAGTAATTCTTGAAACAAGGTTTGCTCTGCATTATTTAAGGCGTTAAAACCAATTAAATAATGCTTGGTCTGTTTATTATTTTCTATATAGTCTTTAATTTGGTCGGCTGCAACGCGATAAATCAATCCTTGATAGGCTTTTTTCTGTTTAAGCAAGTTGGCTACAAAATGTTGGTAAAGGCCTGGCAAAGCATTCCAAAATGCCAAATAATTTTGGATTAGGCTGGTTTTTCTTTCTTGCTTTGACCAATGGTTGATATCTTGAATATCGCCCAAGTAATTAAAGAAACTATCGGTATCGATTAAGTAACGGTCAATTTCATTAAAATCGTGCAAAAGCGTATGTGCCCATCCGTAAAATGTTTCAAAATCTTCCTTTTTCTCTTTTGGCATTACGGCCTCATACGATTCATAGAATTTAAATAAGGTCTTGTTAGCAGGCAACTGGCTTAACCCACTTACTTCTTGTATAAATTCTTCTATACTTAATACTTCTGGAGCAAAAATTGTATCCTCTACTTCTTTGCGTAAGATTTCTTTTAGGAATGCCCCTGCTCGCTTGCTGGGTAAAATAAATTTACAATGCTCTAGCCTGGGTTCCTGTTTCAAAATTTTAGATACCGTCTCTTCTATAAATGTTTGCATAGCCTAAAAATAAAAAAACGCCTCTTTTCAGAGGCGTTTTCAATATAATTATTTTGGTTTAATTAGTCTCTATTTTTCTCTAAAGAAACCTCAACACGTCTATTTTGCTGTCTACCTGCAGCAGTTTTATTGGTAGCTATTGGTCTTTCTTCACCGTAACCTTCAGAAGTAATTCTGCTGCTATCAATATTTGCTTGGTTTACTAAGTAATCTTTCACTGAAGCTGCACGTTCTTTTGAAAGTCTTAGGTTTAGTTTATTACTACCTTGACTATCTGTATGCCCTTCAATATGGAAAACAGTATTTGGGTACTCTTCCATAATATCAGCGATAGACTCTAAAGCTTCATATGATTCTTTACGGATTGAAGATTTACCAAGATCGAATAGAATCGTTTTAGAATATTCATTCAATTCGTTGATAATTTCAACAGTAACCTCTGGGCAACCATTATTGGCTGTAGTACCAGCTACATCTGGACACTGATCGTCTTTATCTAAAACACCATCATTGTCTCTATCTTGCCATGGGCATCCGTTGTTTTCTGCAGGACCTGCTTCGTTAGGGCAATTGTCATCTGCATCTTTAACTCCGTCACCATCGGCATCAGGACATCCATTTAATGATGCAACACCTGCCTCATTTGGACAATCATCTTCTGGATCGGCAATGCCATCACCATCTGTATCTGGACAACCCATAAACTCTGCACTTCCTGCTTCGTTAGGACATTTATCATCTTTATCTGGAATTCCGTCTCCGTCAGAATCAGGACATCCGTTAAATTCGGCTAAACCTGGCTCATTCGGACATTCGTCTTTATCATCATAAACACCGTCACCATCTGTATCGGTTCCTCCAAACGCAATTTTAATTCCCATAGAATGTTGGAAATGGTCTGGTCCTTCCATATCATCAAAAGCTTTTTTATAGGTACTTTGGATGTTGAAAGCAACGTTTTCTGTAAACCAAAAATTAAATCCTAAAGATCCATTTGCGGTTCCAAAACCTTCATCATCTAACCAGTTGTACCCTGCTCCCACTCCTAAATAAGGATCAAACCAACCAGTTTCGTTAATCATCTCTCTAAAGCTGTATTGTACAGCACCATCAACAGCATAGTAAGTTAAATCATCTACGCTTTGGTCACCAAACTTGTCGATACGGTTAAGCGAACCTGCTACTTCTGCAGAAAAGCCAGAACCGATGTATCTTCCTATAGTTAGTTTAGAAACTGAAGGTAAAATGTTGTAGTGATCTTTTACATTAAAAAACTCGCTGAACATACCCCCACGTGGTGCATCTTCACCTACAGGATAAGCGTCAACAGCGTTGATTCCAATACCAACCGCCCAAGGGTTGTTTTTATCTTGTGCTTGTAGGCTAGTTATTCCTAACAAGCATAAAGATGCCAATAATAATTTGCCAAGATGTTTCATATTCAAATATTTTTTTTAGTGTTATTGAAGCAAAAATAGAGGGTTCTTTAACATTTACAAAAATTAAAATAATAAAGTTTTCTTAATGAAAACCGCCTATTCATCAATAATTAGACTAAATAACTCCTAATTCTTTACCCACTTTTATGAATGCTTCAACAGCTTTTTCCAAATGAGCTTTTGTATGTGCTGCAGAGAGTTGAACACGTATTCTTGCTTGCTCTTTAGGCACTACAGGATAAAAGAAACCTATTACGTAAATTCCCTCTTCCAGTAACCTATCGGCCATTTTTTGAGAAAGTTTTGCATCGTATAACATAACTGGTACAATTGCCGAATCGCCGTCTATAATATCAAAGCCCGCAGCCTTCATTTCTTTTTTGAAATAAGCAGTATTTTCCATCACTTGATCTCTTAAATGCGTGCTTGAATTAAGCATCTCAAATACTTTGTTTGAGGCGCCTACAATGGCAGGAGCCAAGGAGTTTGAAAACAAATAAGGTCGAGATCGTTGTCTTAACAACTCAATAATTTCTTTTTTACCAGTGGTATATCCGCCCATAGCGCCACCCAAAGCCTTACCTAGAGTACCGGTAATGATATCTATTCTACCCATTACATCTTTCTCTTCTAGTGTACCTATACCGTTGGCTCCAATAAAACCAGTGGCATGGCACTCGTCTATCATAACCAAAGCATCGTATTTGTCGGCTAAATCACAAATTTGATCAAGTGGAGCCACTAGACCATCCATTGAAAACACGCCATCGGTAACTATAATTTTAAAACGTGCCCCGTCTTCATTGGCTTGCTTTAGTTGTTTTTCTAAATCGGCCATATTGTTATTTTGATAACGGTATCTAGCCGCCTTACATAGGCGCACACCATCTATAATTGAAGCGTGATTTAACGAGTCAGAAATAATGGCATCCTCTTTAGTTAAGATAGGCTCAAAAACCCCTCCATTGGCATCAAAAGCTGCCGCATAAAGAATGGTATCTTCGGTTTGATAAAAGTCTGCTATATTTTGCTCAAGTTTTTTGTGGATATCTTGTGTTCCGCAGATAAAACGTACACTGCTCATACCAAATCCGCGTTCATCTAAAGTGTCTTTAGCCGCTTGAATCACCTCTGGGTGTGATGACAAACCTAAGTAGTTGTTGGCACAAAAGTTAATAACCTCTTCACCAGTTTCAATCTTAATTACTGCATCTTGTGGTGAAGTAATTACGCGTTCTTTCTTATACAGCCCATTTTCTTTAATTTCGTCTAACTGAGCTTGCAAATGTGCTTTAATTTCTTTGCTATACATAGTGTTTTGTTTTAAATATCAAAGATAAACAATCTTTATGTTCTGCCTGTTTTCTAAATATATTAATACACCTTTCTTCACAGTATATCCTAATTTCTTAATTGCTTCGGCATATTCATTGAGTTGTATTTTATGATCGGGACTATAAGACCCAGTTTTATAGTCAATTATTACCGCTTCTTTGTTTTTGAGACAGAGACGATCTAAACGTTTATAAGCATGATCTACCAAGAGTTCTTTTTCTGTATAAACGGTATAAGCTTTAGTAAAATAGCTGTTTAATTCTGGATGATTTACCATTTTCGTGAAACTTTGCTCGTATTCGAGAGCTTCTTTTTGGTTCAAATCACCTTGTTCTACAGCATTGGCCAAAGCAGGCTGAATATCTTCTACAGTAATGATTTGACTTAAAATCTCGTGTACCATATCTCCATAAGCTATAGCTTCTTCTTGAGACGTAAGCCACATACTCGCATTTTTGGTCATCAAAGCGGCTTGGTGATTTTCTGGCGGCGTTGAAATAAAGCTAAAATCCTGCATAACCACCTTCTTGTCTTCAATTGCATTGGGCTTAGGCTTATGTCCCCAATGGTAATGCCAAGCATCTGCCTCCCACTTGTTTTGTTTTTCTAAAAATCGTTGAAATAGCACACCAAAAGTATTTTCTTCACGCTGAGCTGTTTTAGAAGTTTCTATTTTACTGATGATATACAACTGCTCTTTTGCTCGCGTTAATGCGACATACAACACATTTATTTCATCAAGTAACTTATGTTGGGCTAACACGTCAAAATCTTCTTTTAATTTTTTACTGTAATGAGGTGTTTCTTTGTTTACACTTAAATAGCCTAAGGGAAGCTCAAAATCATCTATTAATGCCCAGAGACTATCCCGACTAAAATCGTCTAACTTTTGTTGCGCAAACGGATAAATTACTATAGGAAACTCCAGTCCTTTAGACTTGTGAACGCTTAAAATTTGCACCGCTTCTATTCCTTGAGCGGCCACAATACTCAATTTATCTTTTTTCTTGTTCCACACCTCAACCAATTGCATTAAACCCGCATGGCTTTTTTGGGTAAACTCGTAAACAAAATCTAAATAGTACTGCAGATAAGCATCGGCTTTTTTTACAATTTTAAATGATCTTATCACATACTCGGCAGCTTCATATAAAGGCAATTTTTGGAACTGCTGTAAAGAAAAGTGAAATCCGTATACTTGTAAAGAATCAAAAAATAATTCTATAGAAAGCGATAACCTTGTCTTATAAAATGCGAGTTCTTCTTTTTGAAATGTAATTTGTTGACTTAAAAAATACAGCAATTCATATCTGATTTCTTTGTTTTCTGGCTGTAGGCTTAATTCAAATATTTGCTGCACAAAATTTACCGTTTTACTTTTACTAAGCAATAAGGCTTCTGATGAGATTACCGGTATGCCCGCTTCAACCAAATGATTGGCCAACAAGATGCCATGTTTGTTTTTCCGCGTAAGCAAACAAATATCGCTTAAGGGAGTACCTTCTTCTTTTAATTCTTGTATTATTTTAACGGTTTTTGCTGCATAGGCCAAATTTTGTTCTTCGCTGTTTTTACCTTCTATAAAGTCAAGCTGAACATAACCTTGCGCACTTTTCACTTTTTGCTGTTCGGCTTGAGCATATAAGTTTTGATAAGTATCAAATGAAAAATAATCACTTAAGAAAGTAAAAAATTGATTGTTAAAATCGATGATTTCTTGGTAGCTGCGGTAATTTGCCGGTAAATTGAGGGTTTTCCCCGTGATAGAAAATGGGGAGTGCCCTTCGTATAAATTAATAAATTGCTCGGCTTTACCGCCGCGCCACCTATAAATAGATTGTTTTGCATCACCAACCAAAAATAAATTTCCCGTTTTATTTTCGGTATTAAATCCGCTTAAGCTGTTATTGATTAGGGGCTGCAAATTTTCCCATTGTAAAGCCGATGTATCTTGAAATTCATCTATAAAAAAATTGTGATAACGTTCACCTAGGCGTTCATAAATAAAAGGAGCCGGCTGGTTTTTAACTTCTTCGCTTATTTTTTTGTTAAAGTCTACCATCAGCAACATATCCCGTTCTTCCTTAATCAAATCTATTTCACTTTGAATGGCAAAAAGCAACGATTGTGCATCGACATTTTTGGCCAAGGCCGCATAAAATTTCACTTGATAATAATTGTCTCTAATCGCATAAAAAAGTTCGGCTATTTGGGGCTGTAATGCATCTATTTGCGCTTGCTCTTCGCTGGAGGTTTTACCCTTAGTATAAAGCGGATTATCGGCTATTTTTTCTTGCCAAACCGCACCCGAAACCTTAGGCAAATCGCCGTTTAAATTTTTCCTAAAAAAACCAGGTACAGAACCTCTGTTAAAACATTTTTCTGGAATTTGATTTTGTTCAAGCAACTCAAAAAAGACCTCTGCATGCTTTTTATTTTGCTTGATTAGCTCGCTTTCGGCGGATTTCAACTGATTATAAAAGACATCAAAATCCTTCAATTCATATTCTGTCAATAAATCTAAATAAGCAAAATTGTCTTCTGCCAGTAACAGCTTAGCCATTTTGGTTAAATCCCTACGGATGTCCCAAGACTTATCATCGTCTGCTTTTTTAAGTACAAAATTGATTAATGCCTGGGTAATTTGAGGCTGGCTACCCGCTTTGTTTATCACACGATCTACCGCTTCTTCAATCACTAAGTCGCTATCTAGCTCTACTTCAAAATTTACGTTGATGTCAAGGTCCTTTGCAAACGTGCGTAGTAATCTATGCGTAAATCCATCTATAGTTGATATTTCAAAAGCCGCATAATTATGCAAAATATGATTTACTACGGCCTTACTTTTATAACGTATTACTTGAGGTTCTAGGTGTACCGATTCAGCTACAACATCAAAAAGAGCCCGACTATTTTCTGGGGTCACCTCTTGACTAAAATCGATTAAAGCGTGAAGCACTCGAGATTTTAACTCACTAACCGCCTTATTGGTAAAGGTTATAGCTAAAATATGCTTATAATAATCTGGTTTTGGCGCCTGTAAAACCAGTTGCAAATACTCTTTGACCATGGTAAAGGTTTTCCCCGATCCGGCCGAAGCATTATAAATGATAAAAGAAGGCTGCTTTTGCTGTGTAGACATAGAAAAGAATTTAAGCGAAAATACAATTATTAACAGTAAAAATTGAACTGCGTTTAAGCATTCAAAAAAGTGTTAAGCATTTAAGTAATTTATAACATATTATTATTGCTTTACTGATTTGTTATAATTATTTTTGATGGAAATAAATTAAAAAAACTTAAATATATGGCTTTTAAACAAAATGACTTAGCATATGCAAAAGATGCACTAGAACCACATATCGATAAAGCAACCATGGAGGTTCATTATGAGAAACACCATGCAGGCTACACGAGCAAATTAAACAATGCAGTTGAAGGTACCAATCTAGCCGATAAATCTATAGAAGATATTTTAAAGAATCTAGATATGGACAATAAGGCTGTGCGAAATAATGGAGGTGGCTTTTATAATCACAACTTATTTTGGGATGTTATGTCTCCTGAGGGAGGTGGTAAACCCACAGGTGATTTAGCCAAAGCTATTGATGAAGCATTTGGTTCTTTCGACGATTTTAAAGAGAAGTTTTCTAATGCAGCCGGTGGTCAATTCGGATCAGGATGGGCTTGGTTATGCGTACATCCAGGAGGTAGATTAGAGATTTGTTCAACCCCTAACCAAGACAACCCGCTTATGCCAGGTGTAGGTTGCGGAGGACACCCCGTTTTAGGTTTAGATGTATGGGAACACGCTTACTACTTAAAATACCAAAATAAAAGACCAGATTACGTGAATGCTTTTTTCAATGTAATTAACTGGGAAGAAGTAGCAAAAAGATACAGTGACGGGAAATAAATAACCCTCATTAAGTCTTTGGTTAACTGCCTACGTTTTAACTTTTTTTTCATCCCGATCATTTCGGCATTTGAAAAAATAATAATGTAGGCAGTTTTTTTATAACAAACTAAAAGAATTAGCGTTTTAAAAATGCAAAAAAAAGGTGGTAAACACCACCTTTTTGCCCCAAATTTTACCATAAACTTAACCTACTTAGATTATGGATACTCAAATATATATTTTTTGAAACAATAAACCTAAATAAAATCAATAAAAAAGCTAAAAAATTAAATAATTAGCACTTTTATTTAATACGCTCGGCTTTTATTGCCTTCATAAAAGTTAATAAATGCTCTATTGACCACACGGTTACCTCCATGGGTAGGATAATCTCCAGTAAAATACCAGTCGCCTAAATTTTTAGGACAAGCTTTATGCAATTGCTCAATCTTTTGATAAATTACCTTTACCTCTGTAGTAATTGCATCATTTTTTAATAATTCTCCTATTTTGTCTGAAATCTCTTCATCACTAAATGGCGCATAAATCTCTTTTACAAAATTTTTCACCTCATGGTCTTCTAGCTCGGTTTGGGCTTTGCATTTTTCATACACCTGTTCTACAATAGCGTATTGATTGTTTTCTTTTAAAAGCTCCAAGGCAGCTCGAAAAGCCACAAAATCTTCTAATCTAGCCATGTCTATACCATAGCAGTCGGGGTATCTTATTTGGGGAGCCGACGATACTACTACTATTTTCTTGGGATTTAAACGATCGAGCATGGTTAAAATACTCTTCTTTAAAGTTGTTCCCCGTACAATCGAGTCATCTATAATGACTAGGTTATCTGTAGGCTTTACTACCCCATAAGTAACATCATAAACATGCGCCACCAAATCGTCTCGGCTGCTATCTTCGGTAATGAAGGTACGTAATTTAGCATCTTTAATGGCTATTTTTTCTGTTCGTAATCTATGCGAGAGAATTTCGGTAAGTCGTTCATCGGTTAGATTTTCTTTTTCCTTTAAGATAGCCTCATTCTTTTGGCGGTTGAGTTCATCTTGCGCAGCTTCGACCATTCCGTAAAATGAAGTTTCGGCTGTATTGGGTATAAAAGAGAAAACAGCATTAATCGTATCGTGATCTATCGCTTTAAGCACATCGGGCATAATGTATTTTCCTAAGTTTTTACGCTCTTGATAAATCTCTGCATCGCTACCTCTCGAAAAATAAATCCGTTCAAACGAGCAAGCCTTTCGCGTTAAAGGCTCAATAATTTTTTTGATCTGTGTTTTACCGTCTTTTTTAGTGATCAAAGCGTGACCTGGTTCTAATTCTTTAACCGATTCAAAAGGAACATTAAAAGCGGTTTGTATTACTGGCCTTTCTGAAGCGGTAACCACCACCTCATCATCAATATAATAGTAAACGGGTCTTATCCCGGCAGGATCTCTAAGTACAAAAGAATCACCGTGACCTATTAAACCAGCCATAGCATAACCGCCATCCCAATCTTTTGAAGAGCGTTTTAAGATTTTAGCGACGTTCAATTTTTTTGCAATATAAGGAGAGGCCTCTTTTTTAGAGTAGCCTTCTTTTTTTGCTTTTTTGTATAATTTTTCTACTTCAGAATCTAAAAAATGACCAATTTTTTCCATTACCGTAACGGTATCGGCTTTTTCTTTGGGGTGTTGCCCCAGCTCTACCAAGTTTTCAAACATGGTACTTACATTAGTCATATTAAAGTTTCCTGCCACAATTAGATTTCTATGCATCCAATTGTTTTGACGCAAAAACGGGTGTACCGCCTCTATACTGTTATTACCAAAAGTACCATAGCGCACATGCCCCAAAAACAACTCTCCTATATAAGGTATGTTCTTTTTTTGTGCTGCAACATCATCCGCGTAAGCTGGGTTGTCTTTTAAACTGGTATTGATACGATCGTTAATTTGAGCAAAAATATCTTGAATGGGTTGGGCCTGGTTAGAACGCACCCGACTGATATAGCGCTCGCCAGGTTGAGTGTTTAATTTTATACTCGCCAAACCAGCACCATCTTGACCTCTATTGTGTTGTTTTTCGAGCATCAGGTACATTTTATTTACACCATAAAATGCCGTGCCGTATTTCTCTTTATAAAATTCTAAAGGTTTTCTTAGCCTAAGTAGCGCTATTCCGCATTCATGTTTAATCGCGTCGCTCATAATGTGTGTTGTGTTGTTGTATTAAAAAACCCTGCCAAGCGGGCAGGGTACAAAATTAATTTAAATCTATTTCAAATTGAGTTAAGGATTTAAAAACTTTCAGTCGCTCCTCAATTTCTTGATCCTCAAGATTTAGCATGCGCTCGGTACCAAATTTTTCTACACAGAAAGATGCTAGGTTAGAGCCGTAAATTATAGCTTTCTTCATATTGGCAAACGAATAATCTTGTGTTTTAGCTAGGTAGCCGGCAAAACCACCCGCAAAAGTATCTCCCGCCCCAGTTGGATCAAAAACCTCTTCTAAGGGTAAGGCAGGCGCAAAAAACATTTCATTTTTATCAAATAATAAAGCTCCGTGCTCTCCTTTTTTAATCACCACATATTTTGGTCCCATTTCTTCGATTGCCCGTGCAGCTTTTACCAGTGAATATTCGCCAGAAAGTTGTCTTGCTTCTTCATCATTTATAGTAATAACATCTACTTTTGCAATCACCTCTTTAAGCTCTGATAGCGTATGATCCATCCAAAAGTTCATGGTATCTAGAATTATCAGTTTAGGTTGCTTAACCTGATTGATCACCCCCATTTGTACAGCAGGATGTAAATTACCCAACATTACCACCTCTGCATCTTGAAAAGCATCGGGTACTACTGGATCAAAATTTTCTAAAACATTTAATTGCGTGTCTAGGGTGTCGCGAGTATTCATATCATTATGGTATCTACCGCTCCAAAAAAAAGTTTTACCATCTTGAATTACCTCTAGCCCATCTATATTGATAGACTTTTCATGAAAGATATCTATGTATTTTTGAGGAAAATCACCTCCCACTACAGAAACAATAGCGCTATTTACACCAAACTTTTGTGCTGCTAAACCAATGTAGGTTCCCGCACCACCTAAAATCTTATCTGTTTTCCCAAAGGGAGTCTCAATGGCATCAAAAGCTACCGTTCCCACAATTAAAAGTTTACTCATGCTTTTTAAATTTTCGGCAAATATAAGGTGTTTAATACAATTTTTAGCAGTAAGAAACAGATGTCTATTTAAATTTCTAATTATTTAAGCCCAATTAAGCTGATTAAAAAAAATTATATTTTTGAACAAAAGCAGCGATTTACAGCCACGTAAAAAATGTGAAAGATCTTGATTTTAAAGAACAAATGAAAAGTGCTACCAAGTGATTTATAATGCTTATGATTTTGAATGCTTTATGTTTGTATATTTGCCTTTACAGGGAAATTAAGGCTAACAGATTTATGTTGTATAGATTATGCTGAAACCTTAACTTCGTATTACACTAACAATAGAAGACAAGCTCGCGGTACCGCAATAAGACTAATGGGTTATTTTTTTTACTTATGAACGATATTTACTTAAACGGATTATTACTTCTTTTGGCAATATTGTATTTTTTGAAAGAATATAAGCACCAAAATGAAGCATTGGTTACAGTTAAACACGGTAAAATTTTATTTTTTTTACAATTTATAGCCTCTATAGTATTCATAGGTCTCATAAGTTTAAAACTAATGAGCGTAAAGATTTTTTTGCTGTTTATCCCCTCCTTAATACTTAGTTTCTACTTAAACTACCGGCTGTACAAATTAAAACCTTCTACCACCAAAATTATTTATACTCTAAGTGTTTATACCATGGTATTGATAGCCATTAAGGTTTTATTATTCCCGTCATAATAAGTTTTTTTATTGACTTGTTAAAAATCATGGGAGTTTAAAAATTTTTATTTCTAGAAACAACCAGCTATGCTAAAAAATCAAACTTTGAGCTACTACCAGCATGGTTAAGCCATGGTTTAAAATATAAATACCATTAAAAATTAGCTTAATTTGTAGATTACTCTCTGTAAAAATCCTTAATAAATTGTATCCTTGTTAATATTATTTAACATTTTTATCTAGTTATATTTGTTTTAATCGTTTTTTTTTTTTGATTTGCAGCCGTTGATCAACAAAAATTAATATTTAATTTAACTATTTATTTAAAAAATGGAAAATTTATTTAGAGTACCCTTTGCGATGTTCATTGCAAGTTTAATTTTTGTGGGTTGTAGTAAAGAGGGAGTTCAAGAAGAGACTGTGAATAGTAGTAATACCTTTAATAGCACTTTAAGTGTTGATATGACTCCTGAAGAAGAAAGTTTAAAGTTTTTTAGAAAACATATGGCAGTTGTTGATGCAAGAGTAAGGTCTTTAAGTTCTGAGAAATTTGTTAGAGAGATTTACTTAGCGAATTTTTCTGAAGAAAGTTGGAGTAAGAATAAGATTGGTCTTGGAGGTTATCCATTTAGTGATGATGGAGAAGGCAATGATCTAATTGCAAATGACGGCATATACACTAGTTTGGAAGAGTACTCTTATAAAGAAGAAGATAATGTGGAGTATGATGATGAACATCCAATTGTTTCGTATCTCGATTATGTTTTTAAATCACAAGAATTTCAGCATAATGAAGAGTTAATAGATTTATATTATGAATACGTAGCTGATTTGCAAGCAGCATCGGGGAGCAAGCCAAAGAAACCTGAAGTAGAACTAAAAGCTCATGTTAGCGGTCATTGTGAAAGTGTTTATTTTTGTTCAGAAGGCTGTATCGCTGATTGGATTTGGGATGAACTTGGTTGTATCTGTTTTGAAAACTGCGGTGATATTGATTTCTCATTTGATTTCAATTTAAGTTGGTAATTAACTGATTTGAAACGGCCTAGTTTTCTAGGTCGTTTTACCTAAAAGAGTAAATGCTCCCAAAAATTGTCTCGTTAATAAATTTTAAAAGTTTATTAATGCGTTTCGCTAAAATGCTCCTTAGGCTTGCCCCAAAGAAATTTATATATGAAAAATTTGCTAAAAAAATACAGTGAATTAAACATTTTATTTTTTTTAATAGTCATTCTCCTCATAAAGGCTTTGCCTTTAAGGCTACTATTTGTAAACTTTATTGCTTTTGATCTAGAAAATATATTTTTTAATTATTTAGAGCTTTTAGTTTTAAACTTTATATGCTTAGGTTTCGTTTTTTATATACTGAAGCGATATAAGTATAAAATTTCATTTTATAACATAAAAGAGACTAATGTTATTTATTTTTTGCCTTTAGTTTTAGCTCTTCTAATTTTTACAAATATATTCTCGAATATTAAATATTTAGATTCTTATGAGCTGCCTCTTTGTATAATTTTGATTTATAGCTTGAATATTTTTTTTTCAGCATTTCTAGAAGAATTGTTTTTTCGAGGTTTTACATTGAGTTTTTTACTTAATCATAATTATAAAAATGTATCAATTATCATCATTAAAAGTGCCTTACTTTTTGGGTTGCCCCACTTTATAAATTTTTTTAATAAAACTCAAGATATATATTCTATTTTATATCAGGTAATATTTGCTATTTCTTTAGGTTTTCTATACTCTGCTGTATATTTAAAGACAAAATCTTTGATTGTCCTTATTTTTTTTCATTTTATTAATAATGTTGTATCTAATATTGATGACCTTATTGTTAAGTATGAAAAAATAACTATTTCTGTAAATAACAATCTTACGTTTTTGCAATTGATTATAGAGACAAGCTTGGTTTGTTGCATATCTGTATTTTTTATTTTTTTAGGTGTTATCATTTTAAGAAAAGTAGATTTTAAAGATGTGATTTTTTTTAAGTTAAATTAAAATTTTATAATTATAACAAATGCAAACCAAATTAGTGAAGACGCTAGGTATTATTTAGATCAATTATTTATAGCTTTAAATGAAGATTCTTCTTTAAATGAGATAATTACTAGGATTGAAGAAATTGAAATTAATGCATATGAAGATGAAGAAATAAACAATAAAGATTTATCTTTTATTTATGTGGCTTCTAATATACAAAAGTATTCATTAAATTATTGGTCTGAAAATTTAAGTCATTGGAAACAAGCGTTTATAGATAAAGGTTTGGTTGAACCAACAAGTTCTAAAAGCGTGGGAAGAGCGCTAGCAGAAATTGGAGCGATGGATGTTGCTGGTGGTGTAATTGCTGCGGGAGCTACATGGGCAGTTAATGTATTTGCTCCACCTCCTATTGGACAATTAGGATATACAGGTGCAATAATTGGAGGAGCGATAACTACATCTGGTTTGACAGCAGCTGGACATATAATGGATGCTATCTTCGATATGTGGTAATTTGCTAGAATCTGTAACTATGAAATTGAAATATAAAGGTATTTCGATAATTATAGCTATATATATAATAGCTGCAATGTGCACATATCTATTTTTTGGTTTGAAATATTTTCTACCAATACTATTTGCAGGTTTTTTTATGATAATATACTATATAAAATTCTATAAAAAGTAATACCTTCTAATATAGCTCATCTTTTAATATTAAAAGATGTGCTATACTACTTCCTCCCAAAATCCGCAGGGATTTCTCCCCAGTTTTTAGTATCCCATTTTATGATTTTGGTGGTGAAGTAATTCGTTGCCAGCCATTTTTCGGCACGATCTATCAATTCAAAAATCGCGGCATTCTTAGGGTTTCGTTTTAATTTAGTATTACATTTCTTTTTATACACCCAGCCAATCGCAATTTTTGAATCGGAATAAACGGCGTGAGTATATTGGTTTTTTTTAAGTAAAGCCAGTGCGTGTACAAGTGCTAGAAATTCACCAATATTATTGGTTCCTTCTTCAAAAGGACCTTTATGAAAAATTTGCTTGTTGTTTTTCATCCAAACACCCCGGTATTCCACCTTTCCCGGGTTTCCGCTTGAAGCGGCATCAACCGCCAGCGCATTAAAATCTACTTCTTTAACTCTGCGTTCAAGTTGTTCTAAACTGGGCTCATTTTTATTATGCGCCTTTGCCTTTACCTCATCGTAGGCTTTATTAAAAGCTTTTTGTGCTTCAGTAAAACTAGAAAAACTCTTGTATTGCGCTCCTTGGTAACCTGTGATTTGTGCTTTACAATCTTCCCAGGAGGTGAAAATGCCGGTTTTTCTTCCTTGCCAAACAACATAATACTTTTGCCTTTTAGCCATTATTGCAATAAGTTTTCTATTATTTGAACAAAATGCTCATGCTCTAAACCGTGAATTTTCTCTTGTAAGGAATCTAAGGTTTCATCGGGTTTAATGGGTACTTTAAATTGCGCTATATGCTCGCCTTCATCATAATTCTCATTCACATAATGAAAAGTTATACCTGTTTCGGTGTCATTATTTTGTAAAACCGCTCGGTGTACAAAACTACCGTACATACCTTTACCTCCATATTTAGGTAACAAAGCAGGATGAACGTTGATTATTTTATTAGGAAAGGCCTCAATAATCGCTTTAGGCATTAACCATAAAAAACCGGCCAGAACAATAAGGTCGGGCTTTATTTGCTGCAACATTTGCAAAAGTTCATTACTTTCATACAAAGCTGCTTTGTCAAAATGTACGGCTTGTACCCCATGCTCATGGGCCATTTTTAAGACAGGAGCTGTCTTTTTATTAGAGAAAACGTGACTTACTTCTACCTCAGCGTGGCTATCAAAGTGCTGTATAATCTTTTTGGCATTAGAGCCTTTACCTGAGGCAAATACCACTATTTTCTTAGTCTGCGGAAGGGATTTATCTTTCAAAACATAGCTTTTTTGGTGAATTATTAGGTAGTAAAAATAGTTACTTTGTATAAATTTATGTAAATTGGGCACACATTTTTGGCAAGAAAACTTGTTTTAACCTAAAGTTTTTTATTTTTGCCACTTAATCAAATTTTAAAATTAGAAGATTATGTCAGACATTGCATCAAGAGTAAAAGCAATTATCGTTGATAAATTAGGAGTTGACGAGAATGAAGTAGTAAACGACGCTAGTTTCACCAACGATTTAGGTGCTGATTCATTGGACACCGTTGAATTAATTATGGAATTCGAAAAAGAGTTCGATATTCAAATTCCAGATGACCAAGCAGAAAACATTTCAACTGTAGGTCAAGCTATTTCTTATATCGAGGAAGCAAAAAAATAATACATCTCAAGTATGGAGTTAAAGCGAGTAGTAGTTACAGGTTTAGGTGCCCTTACCCCCATTGGTAACAATATACAAGAATACTGGGATGGTTTGGTAAGCGGGAGAAGTGGTGGAGCACCCATCACTTATTTTGATACTGATAAATTTAAGACGAAGTTCGCTTGTGAGATTAAAAACTTCCCTTTTAATGAGTATTTTGATCGCAAAGAGTTAAGACGTCTTGATAAATTTGCACAGTATGCTTTGGTAGCTTCAGATGAAGCAATAGCCGATTCAAAACTAAATCTTGATACCATTAATAAACACCGTGTTGGGGTAATATGGGGTGCAGGTATTGGCGGTTTAGAAACTTTTCAAGAAGAAGTTAAAAACTTTGCTAATGGCGACGGTACTCCAAGGTTTAACCCATTCTTTATCCCTAAAATGATTGCTGATATAGCTCCAGGGCATATCTCAATTAAATATGGATTTATGGGGCCAAATTACACGACAGTTTCAGCTTGTGCTTCTTCGGCCAACGCATTGATCGATGCGCTTAATTACATAAGATTAGGCCATAGCGATGTAATTGTTACCGGAGGTAGCGAGGCCGCTGTTACCCAAGCAGGTATGGGTGGTTTTAATGCGATGCACGCACTCTCAACCAACAACGACAATCCAACCAAAGCATCAAAACCCTTTGATGCAACACGAGACGGATTTGTTCTAGGTGAAGGTGCAGGAGCATTAATTCTCGAAGAATACGAACACGCTAAAGCGCGCGGAGCTAAGATTTATGCCGAAGTAGTTGGAGGAGGAATGTCTTCTGATGCTTATCATATGACGGCTCCACATCCTGATGGGATTGGCGTAATGGCCGTGATGGAAAATTGCTTAAAAAACGCTAATTTAAAACCAGAAGATGTAGATGCTATTAATACACATGGTACCTCTACGCCACTTGGTGATGTAGCCGAACTCAAAGCTATTTCTAATGTATTTGGAGAGCATGCAAAGAATATCAATATCAACTCCACCAAATCGATGACCGGGCATTTGCTGGGTGCAGCTGGTGCGGTAGAAGCCATTGCCTCTATCTTAGCTATGCAGCATAGTATAGTGCCACCCACTATTAACCACGAGGTAGCCGATGAAAACATTGACCCTAGTTTAAACCTTACGTTAAATAAGGCGCAAAAACGAGAAGTAAATGTAGCCATGAGCAACACTTTTGGTTTTGGCGGTCACAATGCTTGTATTTTATTTAAGAAATTAACTGAATAAGCCTTTGTAATTATATGAGCATTATTCAAAACATATGGAATTCCCGTTCAAAAAAGAACGGGAATTTTTTTATGGCTATTCAGAAAATTATCGGGTTCAAACCCAAAAACATTGAAATTTACCAACGTGCGTTTACCCATAGATCTATGAATAAAAAAGATCCGCAGGGTAACGATATAAATTACGAACGCTTGGAGTTTCTGGGTGATGCTATGTTAAGCGCAATAATAGCCGCCCATTTGTTTGAAGAAGCCCCTCAAGGAAATGAAGGCTATCTAACCAAAATGCGATCAAAAATAGTAAGCCGTAAACATCTTAATGAATTAGGTAAAGACCTTAACCTCATCGGTTTAGTTAAAACCAGTTTACCAAAACAAAATTTTGGCGATAACATTCACGGCAATCTTTTTGAATCCCTTGTAGGTGCTATTTATTTAGATAAAGGGTATAAAAGCTGTAAAGCGTTTGTAAAGCGCCGCGTAATTGACCCATATGTAGATATTGAGGAGCTAGAAGGCTTCGTTATTAGTTACAAAAGTTTACTTATAGAATGGTGCCAAAAGCAAAAAATCGCTTTTAATTTTGAGTCTTATGAAGATACTGGAGTAGCCGAACAAAAACATTTCGCAGTCAAATTATGGCTAAATGATAACGTACGTGCTAAAGCACGAGCCACCAGCAAGAAAAAAGCAGAAGAAAAAGCAGCGAAAAGAGCCTATTTTGCCTTACAAAATAAGATTGGTTAGTACTTTTATAAGCTACTATTTATCTACTATTCTTCACAATTAGTTAACGTGTTTTTGTGCTGGGATTTTGTTATCTTTGATTTTGGTTGGCACACCAAAAATCAAAAGGAATTATGGCCTATAAATTGCTTGTCGATGAATTGTTAGAAGATGATTTTTACCTTATAGGCATTCACACTTCTTTAGAGCATATTCGATTAGCTTATTTTGCCAATAAATACCTGCAACTACAATTCAAACGATGTGCAAGCGATTTAGATTTTAAAACAGATGAACAATTGGCTTATTTTGCCTTATTTCATCACCAAGATATCTATCGCGAGGTAGATTACTATTTAGTCGAGAACAAAATCAGTTATCTACCGCAAAAAAAACCAACCGCAGGATCTTTGTTTCAGGATTTACCAACAAATACTAGAAACCTCAACTTGATACCCGAATATCCTAAAGTTGACTTCTGGTTGAAAATAGAAAATGAATCTGACGAAAATGAAATTTTAGGTTTCGTGAGCAAGCTTAAAGAAATAAACCAAGTACTGACAGCATATACAATAGATGCGACAAAACTAAAATCAAAACATCATTTAATTTTTAATTAATGAATAACATAAAAAAAACAAAAATAGTAGCCACTCTAGGGCCAGCAACTAGCAATAAAAGCGTTTTAAAAAGCATGCTTGAAAAAGGAGTGAATATTTTTAGAATAAACTTTTCACACGCCAATTATGACGACGTAAAAAAAAGAATTGCGAGTATTCGCGAACTCAATGAAAAATATGGGTTTAACGCGGGCATTCTAGCCGATTTACAAGGTCCTAAATTGCGCGTGGGTATCATGAAAGAAGAAATTGTTGTGAGTAAGGGAGACCAAATCACCTTTGCTACGGGCGAAGAGTTTCAAGGTACAAAAGACCGGGTTTTCATGAATTATAGCGAATTTCCTAAAGATGTGAAGCCAAAAGAACGCATTCTGCTCGACGATGGAAAGTTAATTTTTGAAGTGGTAAACACTAACCTAAAAAATGAAGTAATTACCAAGGTTATTCAAGGTGGGCCGCTACGATCAAAAAAAGGGGTAAATCTTCCCAATACTAATATATCGTTACCGGCTTTAACCGAAAAAGACTTTAAAGATGCACAATTTGCCATTGAGCAAGAAGTAGATTGGATTGCCCTTTCATTTGTTCGTAATGAAAAAGACCTGCAAGTACTCAACGATCTCATTAAAAAACACAGCGAACACAAAATACCGGTAATTGCAAAAATTGAAAAACCAGAAGGAGTAAAAAATATCGATAAGATTATTAGTGCTTGTGACGGTTTAATGGTTGCACGTGGCGATTTAGGTGTTGAGGTTCCTGCCCACGAAGTACCCCTAATTCAAAAACAATTGGTTTTAAAAGCCAAAAAAGCACGTATTCCTGTAATTATCGCCACACAAATGATGGAAACCATGATCTCTAGCCTCACCCCTACCCGAGCAGAGGTTAATGATGTGGCCAACTCTGTTATGGATGGTGCCGATGCGGTTATGCTTAGCGGAGAAACCTCGGTAGGAAAATATCCGGTACAAGTTATCGAAAAAATGTGCCAGATTGTTAAAAGTGTTGAAAACTCAAAACTCATTAGCGTACCCCATGACCCGCCGCATATTCGCACCAACAGGTATATTACCAAAGCTGTTTGTTACCACGCCGCTATTATGGCCAATGAAATTAGCGCCAAAGCCATTTGTACTTTAACCAACTCAGGGTATACCGCCTTTCAAATCTCTGCTTGGCGTCCTAGCGCTCATATTTTAGCTTTTACAAGCAATAAGCGCATACTTACCCAATTGAGTTTATTATGGGGCGTTAATGCCTTTTATTATGATAAATTCGAAAGTACCGATAAAACCGTTGAGGATGTAAATCTTATTGCAAAAAATAAAAAACTGGTAGCCTCAAGCGATTTTGTAATCAACTTGGCCTCCATGCCTATAGAAAATAAAGGAATGGTAAATACTTTAAGGGTATCAGAAATTAAATAAATTATGCTGGGCGTTTCCCAGTAACCCTTTCAAAGGCTTACTGGGTCGGGCTTTCGCTACTCGCTTTTTGCAAAAAAAATGCAAAAGAGCTTAAACAAACCGCTTAATCCCTAACGCAAACAAAAGTAACCTATGAAAAAGAGTATATTTAAATTCATTGCTATGCAGGCGCTTATCGGCGCGGTTATTTACTTTATAATTCACTACTTTATCTTCAATAAACAAGAAGATTTATCAGGTAGTTTGCTTACTACTGTATTTTTTGTGATTTTTATCGCGGTAATTACACCGCTTATTTTTGCTCTTATCCGTAAAATTCGTAAAGTTAAACCTTATAATTTGGCTGCAGACGAGCAGGTTTTACATGAAACAACCGCTTTTATTCCCGCCTATATGTCTGTACAAAAAACCAATATCAGGCTTACAGACAGGAACTTTATTTATTGGCAAGGCAATCAAGAATTGGCCATACCCTATCAACAAATAAGTTTACTTGAACTACAAACACCCTTTGGTGATAGCGCCTATAACATACACCTAAAATTAAATAGAAGAAAAGCCCAGTTGTTTTTTACCGAGGATAAAGAAGCTATTTTAAAGATTTTAAAAAACAAGCTATAATACAAAAAAAAGCGGCCCTTGAAGGCCGCTTTTTTTTTTAGCTGACTTCTATTTCTATACTATTATGGCTTGTAAATATTGTTTTCTCTATTTACATCGGCCATTTTTTGTGAAGGGTCAATCTCTATCTTCTCTATCTGGTTTTTATCGTTAAATAAAATGATTTCATAAGTAGGGTGGCCCCAAGCCCAGGCAGTTAATTTTTCTGCTTCTAAAGGCTTTTGCCAATACATCATTTCTAACGGAATGTAGAACATCCTGCTGCTGCCATCGGTAAAAGTTACCTTTAGCTCAATGGGCATAGGCATTAAACCATGGCGTTTTAGCGTAATTTTAGTACGCTCTGTAGGTAAAGCATTCACTGCTTCAATTCCGTAATCAATGGTATTAGTAGTTCTTGTCCAGTCATTTAAATACCAGCCTAACTGTGCACCACTAACCTTTTCTGCTACACGAATAAAATCATTAGGAGTAGGGTGTTTAAATTTCCAGTCTTGGTAATAACGCTTTAAAGTTTTATCTAAATTTTCTTCCCCTATTAAATAACCCAACTGCGATAAGAAAACGGCACCTTTCGAATAAGCCGCAAGACCATAAGCTTGGTTTAAGACATATCTATCGGCGTGTGTAGTTTGCGGTTGTTCTGCACCCGAATTGGCCAAGTAGATATATCCGCGGTAAGCGTTCTTTAAAGGAAATTCATTGTTTTTATCTAATACATGATCTTCGGCTAGCGTAGAAATATAGGTGGTAAAGCCCTCATCCATCCATTCGTGTTTAGACTCATTGGTCGCCAACACAAATTGAAACCAAGAATGAGCCAATTCATGTGCCGTAACTCCTAATAGGCTTTCATAGGTACGGTTTCCAGTAATTAAAGTGCTCATACCATACTCCATTCCGCCATCGCCACCTTGAATTACAGAATATTGCTTGTAAGGATATGGACCAATGTGCTCATTAAAAAAATCTAATAGCTTTTCTGTATCGGGTTGTAATCTTTTCCAGTTGGCGGTGAAATTGTTTTCTTGCTCATATGCCGGATTATCTTTATATAAAAAGTGCAAGGTTACCCCCTCTTTGGTAACGCGTTTATCGTGTACAAAATCGGGATCTGCTCCCCAGGTAAAATCGTGTACTTGCGGCGCTACAAAATGCCAAGTTAACTTTTTTCCTTTGTGCTTTACGCTAGTACCTTCGGCTTCGTAGCCATGACCTATTTCTTGTGGATTTTGTAAATATCCAGTTCCACCTAATGTATATTCTTTATCGATAGTGATTTTCACATCAAAATCACCCCATACCCCGTGAAACTCTCTTGCGATATAAGGGTTAGCGTGCCAGCCTTCAAAATCATACTCGGCTAATTTAGGGTACCATTGCGCCATAGATAAAGCTACACCCTCTTTACTATTGCGTCCCGATCTTCTTATTTGTTCTGGTATTTGCGCCTTCCAGGTCATTTGTAAAGTGGTTTGCGCGCCAGGCAATAAAGCTTGATTCAGCTTAACTTGCAGAATACTCCCTATTGTTTTATGCTTCACCGCAACTCCGTCTTGAGATAAGGTGTTTACTTTGATATACCCCATTTCTTTATCATTTAGCAAAGCAATGCGACTTACTGGTTTAGGGTTTTCTTTAGTGCCTTGATTTTCTACCATTCTACCATCTGGATCTGGTATATCTTGTAAACGTGCATCCATCTCACTTCCCGGTTGAAAAGCATTGAAGAAAAGATGATAAAAGACTTGTTTTAAGGTATCTGGAGAATTATTGGTATATACCAACTCTTGTTTACCGGTGTAGGTGTAATTTTTTACATCTACATCGATTTCCATTTTATAATCTACATGTTGTTGCCAGTAAGAACCGTTTCCGCCTTGAGCGAAAACAGAAAAGTAACTTAAGCAAGCAATACAAAAAGTTAAAAAAGTTTTTTTGGCTATCATTATAATTGGGTTAAAAAAAAGTGTTCTCTAGGAGCAGCAAATAAAATTATCGACTCTTTAGAGAACACTTAATTAAAATTAATATTAATATTATTTGCTCATTTTATCGGCTAAAATAAAGGCATTGTACAAGTTAACCATTTTTCCTGAAACAGAAAGTTCACTAAACGGTCTAACGTCTTCTGGGTTACCACCAACAATTACATCTGCACTTGAAGATAAACCACTTTGCATAATTACTTGTTTAACTTGCGCTGCAGTAAGTTTAGGATAGTAAGAACGTATTAACGCCGCTACACCTGCTACTGCTGGAGCCGCCATAGATGTACCTTGTAAGTACTCATACTGATCTAAAGGTGTGGTGGCCCAAATTTTTGTACCCGGTGCAAAAACATCTACATTTTGTTTACCGTAGTTAGAAAAACTTGCTACTAGCTTGTCTCCATAGGCATAGCTTGAAGCACCCACAGTAAGGAAATTATCGCTTATCTCCAGGCTTTCTCCTGGCTTTTGGTCGTTTGGATAAACCATTTTGGTATCTAAATCTGTCGCATCATTTCCTGCAGCGTTTACAATAAGTACGTCATGCTTAGCCGCATATTTGATAGCATCGGTTACCCACTCTGGATTTGGTGAAAAGTATTTACCAAAACTGGTGTTGATTACTTTAGCTCCGTTATCAACAGCATAACGTATAGCTAAGGCGATATCTTTATCATACTCATCACCGTCTGGAACTGCACGTAAAGCCATTATCTTTACGTTTTTAGCAACTCCATTCATTCCTATGTTATTGTTTCTCTCGGCAGCGATGATCCCAGCAACGTGGGTACCGTGCTTCGCATCTTCCTTTTTCTCATCTGGACCATCTACATCATTATTACCATAGTTAACATCGGTAATATCATAAGGGTCATCGCCAACTATAGCTCTACCGTCAAACTCTAAGTTAAAGTGAGACTCTAGTCGAGTATTAAAATAATCTATACCCTCCTGCAGTTGTTCTTTAGCTTCTTCTAAATCACCAATATTCATCATGATATTATTAAGAAAAGCTTGGGCTTGCTGCAACTCTGGGGTATCAGCTTCCATAGCCATTAATTCTTCACGGCTAAAATCTTCTTTCCCTAACTTTTCACTAACCAATTTTGACGAGTTGTTTACGCTGGCCAACAATTGTTGGTAGTAGTTTTGGTTTTGTGTGGTTTCGTTATATTCCTTTTCAAACTCCTGCTGCGCCGCTTGGTACATTTCAAACTCAGCTAAATCTGATGCTGCCACATCATTTTTGGTTTTACCCTCGTATTTTGGCTGCAGTCTTTTGATTATTCGTACATACTCTAAATTCTCAGCAATGGCATCACCTAAGAAATTCCATCCGTGTATATCGTCTATGTAACCGTTTTTGTCATCGTCAATTCCGTTGCCTGGAATTTCATCTTCATTTACCCAGATAACATTTTTTAGATCTTCGTGCTCTATATCGATACCACTATCTATTACCCCTACTATTACAGTTTTTCCTTGGTAGTCTTTAATGATTTCATCATAAGCTTTTTGCACACTCATACCCGGTATGGTATCTTGTACCAAATCTGCTCCTCCCCAACCTTTAAGCTCAACATCTGTAAGCGCAATATTTTTTAATGGTTGTTGATCGATGTTTTCTATGGGCGTAGAAGTTATCACGGGGCTGGTTGTCCCACAACTTGCGGCAATAAGGGCAACGGTTGTCGCTGCAAATGCCGATTTCAAAAATGGTTTTCTCATGGTTTATTTAATTATTAAAAACTTCGTTAAAGGTGTATATTTTATCTACTCTCACTCCTTTTTCTGTATGCTTAAGCGTGATGATTTCATTATGGGCATCATGCTCTAAGAACAAATAATATTGTTGAGCTGCCGCTTCTTCTAAAAAAGCTTTCTTTTCTTGTAAAGTTAGCAAAGGTCTTGTATCGTACCCCATTACATAAGGTAAAGGCACGTGCCCTGCTGTAGGCAACAAATCGGCCATAAAAACCAGTTTTTTACCTTGATAATTGATATGTGGAATCATTTGCTTTTCGGTATGTCCATTCACAAATCTTATTCCAAAATTTAATTCTTGGTTGTGTTGGAAATCTTGACCGTTACGAGGTAAAAAACTTAATTGCCCGCTTTCTTGCATGGGTAATAAATTCTCTTTTAAAAACGATGCTTTTTCTCTATCATTAGGATTGGTTGCCCATTTCCAATGCTCCTCATTGGTCCAAAATTTTGCATTTTTAAAGGCGGGTTCATATCCTGTACGGTCTTTATTCCAAGCAATTGAACCCCCACAGTGATCAAAGTGTAGGTGAGTCATAAAAACATCGGTGATATCATCTGGATGAAAACCTGCTTTTTTTAATGATTTTTCTAAAGAGTCATCGCCCCAGCGATAGTAGTAACTGAAAAATTTATCAGATTGCTTATCGCCTAAACCATTATCAATCAAAATCAATTTATCTCCTTCCTCAATCAAAAGACAGCGCGCTGCGATATCTATCATATTGTTAGAATCGGCAGGATTGGTTCTAGACCATAAACTTTTAGGTACCACACCAAACATGGCTCCACCATCTAACTTAAAGTTTCCTGCTTCAATAGGATAAAGTTTCATAAAAAATATAAAATTTATTTTTGCTGCAAAATAATAAAATCATTAGGTTTTATTGGGTTTAAAAGTATATTTAACACAGCTTTTTTAACATTGTCAAAGGCTTTTTTTAAAAAAGTAGTATTTTCGTTTCAAAAATAAAACCTATGGTAGAATTAGCCGGAATTATAATTTTAGGAATATTAGCCCAATGGGTAGCTTGGAAATTTAAAATACCGGCCATCTTACCACTCATTCTTATTGGTTTATTTGTAGGGCCAATTGCTACTTTATTTACAGAAGATGGGAGTAAACTAATCGAACCTATATGGAATGGAACCTCTGGTCTTTTTCCTGGTGAGAGTTTATTTTATTTTGTTTCACTAGCTATAAGCATTATCCTTTTTGAAGGTGGTTTAACCTTGCGGCGGAATGAAATTTTAAACGTAGGACCGGTTATCGTAAAATTAATTACCGTGGCCGTGGTCGTCACTTTTATTGGTGCCGGAATAGCGGCCCACTTAATCTTTGGGCTCTCATGGCAAATATCATTTCTTTTTGCAGCTTTAATTATTGTTACAGGGCCTACAGTTATCACCCCTATATTACGTAACATTCCGCTTAAGAAAGATGTTTCGGCTATTTTAAAATGGGAAGGTATCTTAATAGATCCAATTGGTGCTCTTGTCGCTGTATTGGTTTTCGAATTTATAAGTGCTGGTGAAGGAAAGGAGTTTACGCAAACCGCATTGATTGAATTTGGTAAAATAGTTCTTTTCGGATTTACTTTCGGGTTCACTTTTGCCCATACCCTTGCTTTTGCAATTAAAAGAAACATAATACCGCACTATTTACTAAACGTATTTACCTTAGCTACCGTTTTGGGAGTTTTCGTATTATCTGATGCTTTTGCCCACGAAAGCGGACTTTTGGCGGTTGTAATTATGGGGTTGGTAATGGGTAATATTAATTTGCCTAATATTAAAGAAATACTCTATTTTAAAGAGTCGCTAAGCGTGTTGCTTATATCTATCCTCTTTATTTTGTTGGCAGCCAATATAAATATGGAAGATTTACTCTTGGTTTATAACTGGAATGCCTTAATCTTATTTGCTATCGTAGTTTTTGTGGTAAGACCTTTAGGAGTATTTCTAAGCAGCATCAAATCAAGTTTAAAAACCAATGAAAAAATCTTTATCAGTTGGGTGGGTCCGCGTGGTATTGTTGCAGCGGGTATTGCTTCTTTATTTGGCTTAAAGCTAGCCAGTCAAGGGGTAGCTGGTGCAGAATACATCACCCCATTAGTGTTTATGATTGTGTTGGGCACCGTTTTACTCAATGCAACTACAGCAAGAAGTTTTGCTAAATTGGTGGGTGTATTTCTTACCCATAGCAGCGGCATTTTAATAGTTGGTGCCTCTTCGGTGTCCCGACTTATTGGTAGCTATTTAAAACAGAACAACCGCCACGTTGTATTGGTAGACAACAACCGAAACAACATCCGTAAAGCAAAAAACCTGGGATTAGAAGCGATGGAAGTGAGTGTATATTCAGATGAATTAACCAACAATATAGAACTTAACGACGTGGGTTATCTAATGGCACTCACCGGAAATACTGAAATTAACCAGACTGCTATTGAAAAGTTTCAAAACCATTTTGGTGAGCATGGTTCATTTAGATTGGTATCATCAGATGAGATGACAGACCCCGAAAACAATCCAAAAGAAGGCTTGTTTTCTCCTACCGATGATTTTATAAAACTCACAGAAACGGCGAGGAAATACCCTCAAATAAAAGAAATAAAGCTTAATTCTCAAGAGCATTATAGCGGCTTGATAGAGATCACAAAAACAGATCCGGATATCATTCCGCTATTTGTAAAAGATAAGCAAGGCGAATTGAACATTATTCCATCGCACAGTCAAGAGGTAGAAATTGAGCAAGATTATATCTTGGTGTATCTAGGAAAAACCCTTGAAACCGAAGCCAAGCAAGAAAAAACCGACTTAAAAGAGACTGTAGAACCCAAAGAAAAGGCAAAAACCGAGTAGGCTAATCGGTTGTTATGCTGGCTAAAAGTTCTTCGGTAATTTCGAGGGTATGATACACGTTTTGTACATCATCATCTTCCTCAAATTTTTCGATTAAATCAAGAATTTCTTGTGCTTGCGCAACTGGCAGACTTGTCGTGTTTAAGGGTATGCGTTGTAATTCTGAGTTTTTAACTTCTACATTTAATCTCTCAAGGGCTTCATTCATCTTCCCAAAATCGGTAAAATTGGTATAGATGTAAATAAAATTATCGGTATGCTCAAATTCTTCGGCCCCAGCCTCAATAAGCGCCAACTCAATATCTTCAAAATTTACACTTAACTTATCTTTTTCTATCGCAAAAACCCCTTTGCGATCAAATAAAAATTCTAATGAGCCATTGGTGCCTAGATTACCTCCATTTTTTGAAAATATAGATCGAATAGAGGCAACGGTACGGTTGGTATTATCTGTAGTGCACTCTACAAAAATTGCAATGCCGTGTGGTCCATAACCTTCAAAACTCACCAGCTCATAATTATCGGCATCTGCGCCACTTGCTTTTTTGATGGCCCTGTTGATCGTGTCTTTAGGCATATTAACCCCTTTGGCATTGGCAATTGCATTGCGCAGGGCTGGGTTGGCATCCGGGTCTGGCCCTCCACCTTCTTTAACTGCCACACTTATTTCTTTAATTGCCCGGGTAAATTGTTTGGCTCTTTTTTTATCCTGCGCTCCTTTTCTATGCTTTATATTGGCCCATTTACTATGACCTGCCATAATTGTGAATTTAAAAATTAAAACAATAGATTATAGCTATTTTAAACTTAAAAAGCAACCCATAAAAAGCTAATTATAACTAAAAGGAAATATTAGGCTCTAACTTGTTTACTATTCTATCTATTTACTTTTCTAAATGGTATAATTGTAAGACTACTTAATATCGTAATTAACGGAATAGAGGCAGCTTACATTAAATTTTAGTATTTTTTTAATAAAAATGACACAATAATTTGCATTTTAAATAAAAACTTTTAATTTCACATTTTATTAACAAAACATATTAAAATGAAAAAAATTATTTTTATGGCCTTAACGGCTGGGGTTTTTGCATTTACCTCTTGTTCAAGTGATGACGATGGGGGCTCATCAAGCGATTGCCAGACTTGCTCTTTAGATTTTGGTGATATGTCTATTAGTAGTGAATTTTGTGACAATGGAGATGGCACAATTACCCAAATAGATGAAGATGGTGACGAGACTATTGTAGATTTGGAGGGAATGAGCTTTCAAGAATATATCTCCACTATGGAGCAAACAGGAATGAACTGTAAGTAATATAGTTTCAAAATAAAACCCCTTATGAAAGGGGTTTTATACATAAAAGTTAGTCATTTAATTTAAGTACTGCCATAAATGCTTCTTGTGGTATCTCTACATTACCCACTTGTCGCATTCGTTTTTTACCTTTTTTCTGTTTTTCTAAAAGTTTACGCTTACGAGAAATATCTCCTCCATAACATTTTGCCGTTACATCTTTACGCAGCGCTTTAACCGTTTCTCTTGCAATAATTTTTGCTCCTATAGCCGCTTGTATAGGAATATCAAATTGCTGTCGCGGAATTAATTCTTTCAATTTTTCACACATTTTTTTCCCAATATCGTAGGCGTTATCTACGTGAAGTAAAGCCGATAGCGCATCTACAGTATTCCCATTAAGCAAGACATCTACCTTTACCAATTTTGAAGGTTTAAGGCCAATTGGGGCATAATCAAACGAGGCATAACCTTTAGATACCGTTTTAAGACGATCATAAAAGTCAAATACAATCTCAGCCAAAGGCATATTAAAAGTAAGCTCCACACGCTCTGGAGTTAAATAAGTTTGGTTTACGATTTCGCCTCGTTTTTCTATACATAAAGACATCACTGGGCCAACAAAATCGGCTTTGGTGATAATAGTTGCCTTGATGTATGGCTCTTCTACCCTATTCAACTTGGATGGTTCGGGCAAATCTGACGGGTTATTAACCAAAATCACCTCATCGGGTTCTTTATTGGTAAACGCGTGATAAGATACGTTAGGTACCGTGGTGATTACAGTCATATCAAACTCCCGCTCTAATCTTTCCTGTATGATTTCTAGGTGTAACATTCCTAAGAAACCGCATCGAAAACCAAAACCTAAAGCGGCAGAACTTTCGGGAGTAAAAACCAGCGAAGCGTCATTTAGCTGTAGTTTTTCCATAGAGTTACGCAGCTCTTCATAATCTTCTGTATCTACTGGATAAATACCCGCAAATACCATTGGTTTCACATCCTCAAATCCGGCAACGGCCTCGGTGGTAGGATTTTTAGCATCGGTGATTGTGTCTCCCACCTTAACATCACGCGCATCTTTTATTCCCGTGATTAAATAACCTACATCTCCCGTTTTTATTTCTTTTTGCGGACTCTGTTTTAGCAGCAAAGTACCTACCTCATCGGCATAATAATCTTTACCCGTCGCCACAAATTTAATGTGTTGGCCTTTTTTAATGCTTCCATTAATTACTCTAAAATAAGTTTCTACACCACGAAAAGGATTATAAACCGAGTCAAAAATAAGCGCCCTAAGAGGAGCGTCAACTTTTCCTGTAGGTGCAGGAATACGCTCAATAATAGCAGTTAAAATCTCTTCTATTCCTATACCGGTTTTTGCACTTGCAGGAATTACTTCAGATGCATCGCAACCCAATAGATCAACAATATCATCGGTCACCTCCTCGGGGTTGGCACTAGGTAAATCTACCTTGTTTAAAACAGGAATAATTTCTAGGTCATTTTCAAGCGCTAAATATAGATTTGATATGGTTTGGGCTTGTATGCTTTGTGCCGCATCTACCACCAACAGAGCTCCTTCGCAGGCAGCAATAGATCGAGAAACCTCATATGAGAAATCTACGTGTCCAGGTGTATCGATCAAATTAAGCACATATTCTTCTCCTTGATAAGGAAAACGCATTTGTATGGCATGACTTTTAATGGTAATGCCGCGTTCTCGCTCTAGATCCATACTGTCTAGAAGTTGTGCTTGCTTCTCTCTTTCGGTAACCGAACCAGTGAAATCTAAAAGCCTATCGGCCAAAGTACTCTTACCGTGGTCTATATGAGCGATGATACAAAAGTTTCTTATGTGCTTCATAAATAATATTCTAAAAAATGGGTGACTTGTAAGTCACTTTTTACTTGTAATTGCAAATATACTATTTTGATTTTCAAAAATAAGTTGCAAAAGTTAAATAGAATTAAGTAATTTCGTACTAGCACGATGTAATTGGTTTGTAGTTGATTAGATTTTTAATTTATACTTGTTTTTTATTGGCGTTTAGCAGCAACCTTAACGCACAACTGCATATAAAAGGGAAGGTTTTTAATAACCAGCAAAACCCCATAGCTTTTACCAATATTATTTTGTATCAAGCCAAAGATTCTAGTTTTGTTAAAGGCACCAGTAGCGACAACCTTGGTGCTTTTCATTTTGATAATTTAAGCAGCGGTAAATATAAAATAGAGGTTAGTTACATAGGTTACAAACCTTTAACCAAAACAGTTATTTTAGATAAAAATGTAAACCTAGAAACATTTATATTAAAAGAAGAAGAATCGCTTTTAGAGCAGGTGGCTATTACCTTAAGAAAACCTAAATTAATACAACTAGCAGACCGACTTATTTTTGAAGTAGCCAACACAAGCCTCTCATCTAGTAGTGCTTGGGATATTGCTAAACATACTCCTGGAGTTGTAAATTTAGGTGATAAATTAATGGTTAAAGGAGCCAAGGCCAGCGTGTATATAAACAATAGAAAGGTTTATTTAAGTACAGAAGAAGTGCAAAACATGCTCGAAAATTATAGCGGTGAGGCTATAGACAAAATTGAATTAATTACAAACCCTTCTGCGGCTTATGATGCTAACGAACGTGTAATTTTAAATATTGTAACCAATTCTTTATGGTTGCCTGGTTACAAAGGCAGTGTTGCCGCGCAATATAAACAAGGGGTATATGCCAAATATCAATTAAATAGCAACCATTTTTATAAAACCAAAAAGCTTAATCTTTTTGCCAACCTATCGTTTTCGCCAGAAAAAAGGCTCAAGCAAGATGAAAGTTATATCAATTTTTTGGATAATCGAGACTTGATTTTTGAAAACTGGCAAACCGACTTTGAAAAAACAACGCAAGCAAGAAGTTACCAATTAAATACAGCTATTGATTATATTTTGAGTAACAAAGAAAAGCTTTTGTTGAGCTTAAATACCAATTTCACCCCTTTTCAAGAAGACAATATACGAGGAAAAACTCAAATATTTAATAGCCAGAAAACCAGAGACTCTTTATTTAACACCCGTAGTCTTTTAGATACAGAGCGCTTAAATTTAGGTCTAAATCTGGCGTATCATTACCAAATAAATGAGCAAAGCTTAATTAAAGCTCATTACCACCAAACTTTTTTTGACCGAAACATAAATCAAGACATTCAAACTATTTATAAAGCAGATGATTTAAGTGTGCTCAATGAAAATAGCTTTACCACAGATGCCAATCAAAAAATTGATATTTATGCTACGGGGTTAGACTTTGAAAACTCTTTTAAAAATATAGACTTTGTTGCCGGCATAAAACTATCGCATATCAATTCTGAAAATAGTTTAGCTTATACCAATATTAAAAGTGATGCTCAGGCAGTACAGAATGTACCCAATTTCAACGCCTTTGACTATAGAGAAAATATCTGGGCAGCTTATACCAGCGTAAAAACAAATGTTAAAAAATGGACCGCTCAAGGCGGACTGCGTGTAGAACACACCTATAGAAAAGGAGAAAATATTGCCAACACTCACAATTTTAAACGCGAGTACACCAGTCTTTTTCCTAAAATAAACCTTAGCTACGCCATCGACGAAAAGCAGCAACTAGTCTTTGATTATTCCCGTAATATAGATCGGCCCAATTATGAATTATTAAATCCGTTTTCTTATTTTATCAATGAAAATAGTTTACGCACCGGTAATGAAAGGCTGTTGGCAGCAATAAGCAATAATTTTTCTTTTAAATATCTTTTTGGAAATAATTATAGCCTAGATTTATATTATCGTGATAACGGCAGAAACACCACTCAGTTGACTTTTCAAGACAACAGCTTGCGTCTGTTACAAAACATACCTCTAAATGCAATTGACAGTAAATCATGGGGATTAGATGTTTTTCACGGTCGTTATCTCTTCGGTTGGTGGTATGCACAAGCCATACTATCTGTTTTTCACGAAGAAGAACGTTTTCCTGCACTTTTGAGCCCAGAAAACGCATACACTAATGAGGTGAACGGTTTTTACAGTTCTTTGTATAGTAGTTTTACCCTATCAAAAGATCAAACCTGGAGCGCAGATGCGTCGTTCTTATATATTTCTAATTACCTAAGTGGTTCTTTTGTAGTTGATAATTTAAATAATCTTACTTTAGGAGTGAACAAGTCTTTGTGGAACAATAAAGGTGAATTATCGCTTCAAATTGCCGATATCTTTAATCAATATGCGTCCCGATTAAAATCGGTTTATCTCAACCAAAATAACGGTTACTATGCCTTACCAGAAAATAGATATGTACAACTTGGCTTTACTTATAATTTCGGGAATACTTTACTTAAAGACAACCAAAGAACCATAGACCAAAGCGAACGCGAACGCCTGGATTAATTTCGCTTAAAGCGGATAGAATTACTCCTAATAAAAACAAGAGTGGTTGTAAAAATAAAATTACCTTTTAGCTATATCATAAGCCTACTGGCTCGTGAATAATACCTCTTTTTTTGAGGCAGCCTTATAACCGCAATTCGGCTTTTAACAACCTACTTTTAAAAATAACCGATTAATATGCTAAAAATTTGGTTAAATCGTTTTTTTTTTTAGGTTTGATTAATATTAACTTAAATTTTTTATTATGAAAAAATTATTATTCTTTTTTTGCTTGATTTTTGCAGCAAATTTTGCCTTTGCAGATAGTGCTAATAATTCAAAAAACCATAATTTGCAAGAAAGCTATGGCACTTGCACTTATTATATTACGCAAATAACTATTCATGAAGATGGTAGAATTACAGAAACCACAACAAAGTACACTACTTTTGCTTTTAGTGAGTCGCATTGCAGAGAAATAGCCAAAGTACATGCCGCTTTTTTAAATGAAGCGCCCTAAAATAAGTTTTATTAAATGCTACGCATTTTTGAATGCGTAGCTTGCATTTAAAAATTATGAAGCAAATCTTACAAATTATTAGCATTTTTCTATTCGTTAATACTTATGCCCAAAATGCTAATCAACTACTGGTTGAATATCATTTTAAAAACGACTATTATAATAATGATGAAACTTTAGTTGTAAAAAACAACACGACTCTTTATACAAATGATGAATTGAATTTAACAAACGAAGATAATGTTGCCCAAGATGAAGACGGCAATTATTTAATAGGTCAAAAAAAAATCAGTTTAAAGAAAAAATCCATTTACGGAAATTTAAAGAACAATACCTATAGCATTATCATGCCTTCTAAGAAAAAAACCTATTTTGTTAAAGATTCTTTAGGTGATTTAGATTGGAAGATTCACCCTAAAGACACCCTAAAAATTGGTGACTATCTTTGCACCAAGGCAACACTCAATTTTAGAGGAAGAGACTATATAGCTTATTTTACAGAAGAAATACCCATACCAGCGGGACCTTGGAAATTTAAAGCTTTACCTGGCCTTATATTGTTTATTCAAAGTACTTCTGGAACACTCACTTATTCTTGGCAGGTAAAAAAAATAGTATTGCCGTTTAACGCAAAAATAGATTTGCAATTGCCTAATAATTTTAATGATAAAGCTATCTCTTTAAAAGAATACGTAGGAATTATTGATGAAAAACATTTGAGCGAAGTGAAGGTTCTAGACGCTAGAGCCCCAAAAGACACGGCTGTTGAATCTACAAAAATTAGACGACTAGGAATTGAATTGGTTTATGAATGGGAAAAATAGCGTTTACTTTACTCCTTTTAATTTCTACAATATCATCTGCGCAGATAAAATTAGTTGGTACAATATCGAGTAAATCAACTTTAGAAACTCCTGTAACCGTAAAAGTAAAAGACAGCCTAAATGAGTCGATCATCGCGTATACCTTTACAGATCATAATAATAAGTACAAGCTTACAATAGACAAAATTGGTAAGTTCAATTTAGTTTTTACTGCATTAGGTTTTGAGAAAAAAATTATACCAATTACAATTACAAAGGAGCAAACGGAATTGAATACCAACGTCTTACTTGTAGAAAAGTCTATGCGATTAGATGAAGTGGTTATTCAAGCCGAAAAAGCTATAAAAGTAAATAATGATACTATCGTGTTTAAATCAAAGTTTTTTAAAGTAGGAACAGAAGAAACGGTCGAAGATTTACTTAAAAATATTCCAGGCCTACAAATTGATAATGAAGGAACAATAAAGGTAGGTAATCAAGAAATTGAAAAGTTAATGATTGATGGGGATGATTTTTTTAAGAAAGGCTATAAAGTATTGTCTAAAAATATGCCCGCTTACACCATCGAGGAGATTGAAATCTTAAAAAATTTTTCGAATAATAGCCTCTTAAAGGGTATTGAAGAGAGTAAAAAAGTTGCTTTAAATTTAAAGGTAGCCGATAAATATAAACGCGTTTGGTTTGGCAACCTTGAAGCCGGTTTAGGAAATAATAATTTTTATGAATTTAGAGGTAACCTGATGAACTTTGGTAAAAAGAATAAATTTTATTTTTTAACCAATTTGAATAATATCGGTTACGATAGCACAGGAGATTTACAACAATTAATAAGCCCAACTGGGAATAGTGACGCTACCAAAATCGGTAACAACCAAGAGGCTAAGCAGCTCTTAAATTTATCGCCAAGCACTGCGAATTTTAATCAAAATCGAACCAATATCAATAATGCAGAATTAGCTTCTTTAAATGCAATCTTTAATCCTACTAAAAAGCTAAAAGTTAAAACCTTAGGCTTTTTTAATTGGGACGAATTAGATTTTTTTAAAAACAATGTAAATGTTATTGAAACTGAAGGAACAAGCTTTACTAATATAGAGAATTATAAATTAAAAAATCAAAAATCAATAGCCTTTGCTAAGTTAGAACTAATTTATAATAGCTCAAAAACCTCTTTATTAGAAGCTACTACCAAATATAATAATGCCCGTTTTAACGATGGTTCTAATTTGCAATTCAACGCTACTTCAACTATTCAAGATTTAAAGCATTCTAAAACGCTTTTTGATCAAAAAATAAGCTACACCCAACAACTTAAGAATAAAAAAGCAATAGTACTTACAGGCCGTTTTATAGACGAAAAAGCACCTCAAAATTATAGTATAAACCGTTTCTTTTATCAAGATCTATTTCCCGAAAATAGAGATGCTAGTAGTGTTGCGCAAAGCAGCGAAAATCAAATGCAATTTGCAGGAATAAATCTTAATTTTTTAAACCGCAAAAAAAGCAATGACTTGTTAGTTATTCAATTAGGTAACGAGTACAGAAAAGATGTGTTAAGAAGTACCTTCTCTCTATTAAAAGATAATGATGTAGTAGCGCAACCTAAAGCTTATCAAAATGATTTAACCTATTTGGTTAATGATTTATATTTTAAAGGTAAATATCGTCTAGAGTATAATGATATTGGTGTAACCGGAAAATTTGCAACACATCAACTCTTTAATAAATTAGAAAACAAACAATTTTCCTCAACACAAAACCCCTTCTTTATAAACCCGAGCATTGGGTTAGATTGGAAAATAAACGATAAAAATAAGGTTGCTACTGCCTACAGTTATAATACTACCAATGCAAAAATTCTAGACGTATACAGCAATTTCGTTTTAACAGGATTTCGTTCGTTTGAAAGTGGCAGCAGTAATTTTAATCAACTTGATGCATCTCGATTTAATTTAAATTATCAATTAGGCAATTGGACCGACAAGTTTTTTGCTCATTCTCATTTGGTGTACATCAAAAATCATAATTTTTTATCCTCAAACACTTTAATCAATCAAAATTTTACTCAATCCGAAAAAATATTAATAAAAGGTCGCGAATATTTTAATGTAAACTCATCTTTAGATTATTATTTAAATTTAATCTCTTCCAATATAAAATTAGATATAAGCTATTCTAAAAGCGATTTTAAAAATGTAGTAAACAATTCAAATCTTCGAGAAGTAGTCTCAAAAAATTACAACTATGGTATCGCGTTACGCTCTGGATATGACGGAATTTTCAACTATCATATAGGAACAAAATGGACTACCACAGCTATAAGAACAACCATTGCCAACTCTTTCACAGACAATATGAGTTTTTTAAACTTATCATTTGTTTTCAGTACCAAATTCAACATTCAACTTCAATCAGAACGTTATTATTTTGGCAACCTAACAACCAATAACACCTATTATTTTTTAGATTTTAATGCACGCTATAAATTAATTAAGAATAAGCTAAGCCTAGGAATATCAGGAAATAACTTATTTAATACAAAAACGTTTAGAAGTTACTCGGTAAGCGATATTGGCTCTTCTACTACAGAATATAGACTCTTGCCTAGGTTTTTACTTTTAAAAGTGAATTATAGGTTTTAAAAAAACAGCACATAATTAGAAAGTATAGATCAAGTAAGCACTACTATTTACACCAGTTTACCAGAAAATACCTATACGCTTAACGGGGCAATAAACAAAAAAATACCTAAATACAGCTTTAGACTACGTGCCAACATTAGCCTATCAAACTATTCAAGAATTATAAACGATAATACAAACGATTACCAGTCTCAAAATTACCAATACACTTTTGAAGCTTCTACTCGTTATAAAAAATGGCCCAATTTAACTCTAGGGTGGGAACAGCGTTTTAGTAATTTTGCATCCAATACTTTTAAAAATAGCTTTACCCAAATCAATCCGTTTGCCTATTTAGAATGGGATTTTTTAAACGATTTTATTTTTAAAGCTAATTATACCTATAGTTATTACGAGAATAAAAATTCCCGTCAAATCAATCGGTTTAACCTAGGAAATCTATCCCTTTACTACAACAAAGAAGACAACCCGTGGGGTTTTGAGCTAGCGGTAGACAATATCTTTGATGTCCAGTATAAAAGAGAAAACACTTTTAACCAGTTTCTGGTAACTGACAGAAATATTTATGTGCAGCCCAGAACAGCATTATTTAAACTAACTTATAAACTTTAATATTTTGGGCAAAGCCTACGGCCCGGGCTATACATTACAATCTTTTTTTGCCATTTATCAAAGCAAAAAAAGTATTTTCATTGCTATCCCTTTTGCATTAAAAAATTCTACACCAGCACAGCATCCTACAATTGCTACTTATTTCTTAATTTTGCAGCACAAACGTATTAAAATTCAATTTTGGCAAAAATAGGCGATATAGATGTAGGAGAATTTCCGTTGTTGTTAGCACCAATGGAAGATGTGAGCGACCCACCCTTTAGAGCCCTGTGCAAAGAGCAAGGAGCAGATGTAGTGTACACCGAGTTTATCTCGTCTGAAGGTTTGATACGTGACGCCGCCAAAAGCGTCATGAAATTAGATATTTATGAAAAGGAGCGCCCTGTAGGTATTCAAATTTTTGGCGCCAATTTAGAATCGATGCTAGAATCTGTAGAGATTGTAGAAAAATCTGGTCCAGATATTATCGATATTAATTTTGGTTGCCCGGTAAAGAAAGTAGTCTCAAAAGGAGCCGGCGCCGGCATTTTAAAAGATATCGACCTTATGGTTTCCTTAACCGAGGCAATGGTAAAGCATACCAATTTACCCATAACAGTAAAAACCCGATTGGGCTGGGATCATGACTCAATTAAAATTGTAGAAGTAGCCGAGCGTTTACAAGACGTGGGTTGCAAAGCCATCTCTATTCATGGCAGAACACGCGCTCAAATGTACAAAGGAGAAGCCGACTGGCGCCCCATTGCCGAAGTAAAAAACAATCCGCGTATGCACATTCCTGTATTTGGAAACGGCGATGTAGACACCCCAGAGAAAGCGGTGAAAATGCGAGATGAATTTGGCTTAGACGGAGCTATGATTGGAAGAGCTAGCATTGGGTATCCTTGGTTTTTTAGAGAAGTAAAGCATTTTTTTAAAACAGGAGAGCATCTAGCTCCACCCACCATGCAAGAGCGTCTTAATGCTGCCCGCAGGCATTTGCAAATGGCTATAGATTGGAAAGGAGATCGTTTAGGTGTTTTTGAAACCCGTAGGCATTACACCAATTATTTTAAAGGCATTCCTCATTTTAAAGAACACCGTACGCGTATGGTCACCAGTGATGAGGCGGTAGATGTTTTTAAAGCATTTGATTTAGCCGAAGCCGAATTTGGAGATTTTCAATTTAGCCGTTGATAATTTTACCTATTCGGGTGGCGCCAATATAAGAAGCGGTAACTCCTAAAACCATAATGGTTACCAAAACCAAGACCAAGTTTTGCCACTCAATCTCAACTGGATAAGCTAAGGTAGGCGTAATCATAATCAAATGAAATTGCTGCTGTAAAACAATAATGAGGTAGCCTAAAAATAAACCCAATATTCCTCCAAAAAAGGTAAGTAAACTACCTTGTAACAAAAAAATGCGCTTAATTTTATTAGATGAGGCGCCCAAAGCATAGAGCGTATTGATGTTTTGGCGTTTATCTAGAATAGACATGACAATGGCACCACCAACGTTAAATAGAGCGATGATGAGCACCAAGGTAAAAATCATATAAACCGCCAAATTTTCTGTGTTCAGCATTTTATACAACTTATCATTAAGCTCAATTCGGTTTTTAATTTTTACGGGGTAATCGAATAATTCATAAAGCTGTTCTTTTACCCCTTCTTCATCGGTGCCGGGTTGCAAATTTAATTCGATACCGCTAATTTCATTCGGCTCATAGCCCAATAATTCTTGAGCCAAAGCTTTTGGCGCAAAAACATATTTATGGTTTAAATCTTCATTTATACTATATATCCCAATTACCAAGGTACTAACACTTTCAAAAGCTTCTTGCGCACTACTAAGTTGCCCCACTCCAGGCTTGGGAACCATCAGCTTTAATACATCGCCATAACCCGCAAAACCCAAAGCCAATTTACGGGATATGCCACTACCAATTACCACTTGATTTTCATTAGGGTGCAACCAAGTTCCTCCTATCAAACTGCTGTCTACGGCATTTACGTTTAAGTAATTCTTATCTACCCCTTTAATAAAAGCCGGTAAATGTTTGTTGTTAAACTGCAGCAACACCTTTTCTTCAACTACCTGGGTGTACTTGCTAATACCCTGTATATTTTGAAGTTTATTAATTTGAGATGACTGAAGCCTTATTGTTTTTCCCTCATACGGAATCACCTTGAGATCCGGGTCAAACTCATTGGTAAAAGATAAACTAAAGGCTTTGAGTCCCGCAAAACCAGATAATACAATAAACAAAGCCGCTGCACCAGCAAAAACGCCCAATGCTGCAATACCGGTTATAATATTTATAGCATTGGTCTTACTTCTTGTTCCTAAATAGCGCTTTGCGATGTATAAGGAAAACCCCATTTATGACTTTTTACGACGATCTAATAAATCTCTATTTTCAATAGGGTTTTCTTTTTCGTTCACTGCTTTATCTATATTTTCAATATAATCAAGCGAGTCATCTAAATAAAAAGCCAAATCGGGCATCTTGCGCAACTGATTTTTAGTGAGCTGAGCCATTTGATGTTTGATCTTTGGCTTAATCTGATTCAGTTCGGCTAACAAACCGGCAGCATCTTTAGTTGGGAATATACTCAAATAAGCCTTAGCTAAAGATAAGTCTGTAGTTACCCGCACTTTAGATACCGATATAATAATATGTGTAATTCCAGCATTTTTTAATTCTTGCTGTAAAATACGAGCCAAGTCTTCTTGCAATACGCCCGCAATTTTCTTCTGTCTATTTGTTTCTTCCATACTGCAAAAGTAGTTTATTTAAAAGGAATTGTATTTTTGTGTACAAAAATAATAAAGATATGATGCAAAAAATAGAACATTTGGGTATTGCCGTCAAAGATTTAAAAGAAGCCAATAAAATCTATCAAGCTTTATTGGGAGTAGAACCCTACAAAGAAGAGGGCGTAGCTAGCGAAGGTGTGGTTACGTCATTCTTTAAAACAGGAGAAAGCAAAATAGAACTGTTGGCAGCAACCAATGAAAACAGCCCAATAGCTAAATTCATCGCCAAAAAAGGCGAGGGAATTCACCATATTGCCTTCGCTGTCGAGGATATAAATGAAGAATTAAAGCGTCTAAAAAAAGAAGGATTTGTGGTGCTTAACGAAACCCCAAAACGAGGTGCCGATAATAAAATGGTGGTTTTTCTGCATCCTAAATCAGCCAACGGGGTATTGGTAGAATTATGCCAAGAAATAAAAAAATAGATTTTTTGTTGCACAGTAAATAAGTATTATTTAGTTTTGCCTACCGAAAATCAGGACCCATAGCTCAGCTGGTTAGAGCACCTGACTCATAATCAGGGGGTCGATGGTTCGAGCCCATCTGGGTCCACTTTTCTCTATAAGCTCGAAAATATTTCCCTCTCATCGATTTTTTTGATTTATTTTAACATTCTTTGCTGAATTTTGTTCAAATAATGTTTAATTTTACCGCCTATAGATCTAGTGTAGAATGAAAAGAATATTTAAACTTATCGCCATTGTAGCCATTTTACTATGGGCAATAGATAGTTCTGCTTTTCAATACTCTGCAGCAACAAAATCACCGCCACCACCAAATGATGCTGCCACAAGAGCTAATCCTCAAGGAATACCTCCACCACCTGGTCTAAACATAGACAACCAGACTTGGTTGTTACTTTTAACAGCCGGAGGAATAGGAATTATTTACTTCCGTAAAAGAAATCAAAAGGCTTAATTTTTTAAATCTAATAGACGTTTGACGTATTTTCCTATCACGTCAAACTCCAAATTAACGGTATCGTTAACCTTAAGTTGATTTAAATTGGTATGCGCTAGTGTATAAGGTATTATAGCCACGCTAAAACTGTTATACTGACTGTTTACAACCGTTAGGCTAATTCCATTAACAGTAATAGAGCCTTTTTCTATAGTCACATTATTCAGTTTAGAGTCATAGGCAAATGTAAACAATGTACTCCCCTCCTGCGGCTCAATATGCGTACACACTGCTGTTTGGTCAACGTGGCCCTGCACAATATGACCATCTAAGCGTTGAGACATCAACATGCCACGCTCTAAATTAACAGCGTCTCCTACTGCCCAAGAACCTAAACTAGTTTTGGCTATGGTTTCTTGAATGGCAGTAACTTGATAGTTATCATCAAATATCCCCACTACCGTAAGACAAACACCATTGTGCGCAACACTCTGATCTATTTTTAGCTCGGGGGTCATCGCTGCCTCAATAAAGAAATGCAAATTACCTTCTTCCTTTTCAATTCGTTTTACAACGCCTATTTCTTCGATGATTCCTGTAAACATAGTTATAAATACTTACCTTTGTAGTGCAAAAATAGGTATAATTTTAAGTAGTCACTAAAATTAACCTGTCTTTCTTTATGAATTAAACCTGCGACACAAGTGAAAAAACAGAATATAAAAATAGGCATAAGCATTGGCGATTTAAACGGAATTGGAAGCGAAATTATCCTAAAAACATTTGCCGACAATCGAATGCTTGAGTTTTGCACCCCAATTGTATTTGCCAACACCAAGCTGATGTCTTTTTACAAAAAGCATTTTGATGTAAACACAAATATTCAAGGCATTAATGACGCCAGTGAAGCTATTGAAGGAAAATTTAATGTGGTAAATGTCTGGAAAAATCACTTAAAAATAAATTTTGGTAAAGAAGATATCTTCTTAGGTGATTTTGCTTTCCAATCGCTTGAAGCCGCTACAGCAGCTTTAAAAGCAAATACAATAGATGCTTTGGTTACTGCACCAATTCATAAAAAAGTGATTCAATCTGAAAAGTTTAAATTTCCTGGCCATACCGACTATTTAGCTCAAGCTTTAGAAGGTGAAAGTCTTATGTTTATGATTTCAGAAAATTTAAAAGTAGGCCTTTTAACCGATCATGTTCCTGTAAAAAACGTACCACAAGTTATAACCGAAAAGCTCATCACTAAAAAACTTCAACTCATTACCCATTCGCTTAAAGCGGATTTTAAAGTACAGCGACCAAAAATTGCCTTTCTAGGTATCAATCCTCACAGCGGAGACAATGGAGTAATTGGAGATGAAGATGATAAAATACTCAAGCCAACCTTAGAAAAATTACGTGAGCAAGGACATTTGGTCTTTGGTCCCTACGCTGCCGACAGCTTTTTTGGTACCAAAAATTATGAAAATTTCGACGCCGTTATTGCGGCTTATCACGACCAAGGTTTAATCCCGTTTAAAACATTGTCTTTTGGTTCAGGCGTAAACTATACCGCGGGCTTATCGCGTGTAAGAACTTCGCCAGATCACGGCACTGCTTTTGAAATTGCGGGTAAAAATGAAGCTAACCACCAATCTTTTCAAGAAGCGGTGCACGCTGCAATCACTATTTTTAAAAACCGAAAAGAATATCAAAAGCTCACCAAAAATCCGCTAAAAAAGCAAGGTAAAAAATTATAAACATTTCTTGTTAATAAATACTTGTATCGAATTTATTTTTTTATATTTGCACGCTTGAAATCAATGATGTAATGAAAAAGCTAAAAGAATATATCATTCCTTTTGTAGGATTGAAGGTTGGCAAACATCATTTTGATTATCAAATAGATAATCAATTCTTTGAGTTCTTTGAATATGATGATTTTAATTCCGTAAAGGTTTCGGTAGATTTACTTTTAGAAAAAAAATCCAATATGCTAGAGCTACACTTTAGTATTGAAGGTACTGTAAATCTTAATTGCGATGTTAGCAATGAAGCCTACGATCAACCTGTTGAACATCAATTGCATTTGGTGGTAAAATTTGGTGAAGAGTACAATGATGAAAACGAAGAATTATTAATTCTTCCGCATGGTGCCTATGAAATTGAGGTGCACCAATACATCTATGAAGCTATAGTTTTGGCTTTACCCTACAAAAGATTGCACCCGGGCATTGAAGACGGTACATTAAATTCAGAAATATTAGATAAGTTAGAAGAATTGCAACCTGTACAAAAGGAAGTAAATGAAAATAATGAGGTAGACCCTCGCTGGAATAAATTAAAAAACCTGTTAAACGACAATAAATAACTTAGTTATGGCACATCCTAAGAGAAAAATATCTAAGACCAGAAGAGATAAAAGGAGAACGCATTATAAAGCAAAAGCTCCACAAATTGCTACAGACCCTACTACGGGAGAAGCTCATCTTTATCACAGAGCACATTGGCACGAAGGAAAACTCTATTACAGAGGGCAAGTACTTATTGACAATACAGAAGAAGTTGAAGCTTAATAAGCACTAAAATTTTTTTTATAAGACTCTCCGCAGTGAAGCTGTGCGAGAGTTTTTTTGTTTTATCTTATTTCTAGAATGCTATGAGCGCATAATAGTTTTTCTATATAAGTTGATAAATTGACAAAAACACCTTAATTTGCATCTGCTAAATTTTATTAATTTACTCAATATCAAGTTTTAATATAATTTAGCGGTAATTTTGCTGAAATAATTTCAATTGTATGAATACAATCAAAGCAGCTATAACCGCTGTAGGATCTTTTGTTCCTGAGCATGTGTTGTCTAACAAAATGTTAGAAGAAATGGTAGATACCAATGATGAATGGATTACCACAAGAACAGGAATAAAGGAGCGCAGAATATTAAAAGATGCCCACAAAGGCACCTCTTATTTAGGTATAAAAGCAGCCCAAAATTTATTAAAAAAAGCCAATCTTGACCCAAAAGAAATTGATTTGGTTCTCTTTGCAACGGCTACACCCGATATGCCTGTGGCTTCAACAGCGGCTTTTACCGCGAGTGAAATTGGCGCCACAAACGCATTTTCTTTTGATTTACAGGCGGCCTGTTCTAGCTTTCTCTACGGTATGTCTACCGCTGCAAGTTATATAGAGTCTGGCAGATACAAAAAAGTATTGCTTATTGGTGCAGACAAAATGTCTTCTATCATCAACTATGAAGATCGAGCGACTTGTATTATTTTTGGTGACGGTGGAGGCGCTGTTCTCTTTGAGCCCAATGAAGAAGGCTTAGGACTGCAAGATGAATATTTACGTAGTGACGGCATAGGAAGAAATTTTCTAAAGATTGAAGCAGGAGGATCTATATTACCTGCCTCTGAAGAAACGGTAAAAAATAAATTACATTACGTTCATCAAGACGGTAAAACCGTATTTAAGTTTGCGGTTTCCAATATGGCTGATGTTAGCGAGAAAATAATGAAACGCAATCACCTTGAAGAGAAAGATGTTGACTGGTTAGTAGCGCATCAAGCCAATAAGCGAATTATCGATGCCACTGCAAAACGCATGGGGCTAAGTGAAGATAAAGTACTTATGAATATACAGCGCTACGGTAATACCACTTCGGCTACCCTACCGTTGTTGCTAAGTGATTACGAAAAACAACTTAAAAAAGGAGATAACCTAGTTTTCGCCTCTTTTGGCGGGGGCTTTACCTGGGGTTCCATTTATTTAAAATGGGCCTATAATTCTTAAAATCATAACGATTAATACCACAATATTATGGAATTAAAAGAAATTCAAAACCTAATAAAATTTGTAGCCAAATCTGGTGCTAGCGAGGTAAAATTAGAAACTGATGATGTGAAAATTACCATTAAAACATCATCTGGAGATGATAAAGAGACTACCATCGTTCAGCAAGTACCTATGCAAGGAATGCCACAGATGCAAATGCCGCAAATGCACGCTCAAGCACCTGCCACACCAGCCGAAACTACAGCTACACCGGCAAAACAAGAAACTGCTTCAAATGAAGATGACTCAAAATACATTACGGTAAAATCTCCTATTATAGGAACTTTCTACCGCAAGCCTTCACCAGACAAACCTACTTTTGTAGAAGTAGGAGATAGTATAAAAGAAGGAGATGTACTTTGTATTATTGAAGCAATGAAGCTATTTAATGAGATTGAAAGCGAAGTATCTGGTAAAATTGTAAAAGTATTGGTAGACGATTCGTCTCCAGTAGAATTTGACCAGCCATTATTCTTAGTAGACCCATCTTAATCTATTTAGAATAAAAAGTCTTTCGTGTCCAAAAAAATATAAACAGTATGTTTAAAAAAATATTAATTGCCAATAGAGGTGAAATTGCACTACGTGTAATTAGAACCTGCCGTGAAATGGGAATCAAAACTGTTGCGGTATATTCAAAAGCTGACGCAGAAAGCCTTCATGTGCGATTTGCAGACGAAGCCGTATGTATTGGTCCAGCTCCAAGCAACGAGTCTTATTTAAAAATACCCAATATTATTTCGGCGGCAGAGATTACCAATGCAGATGCCATTCATCCAGGATATGGTTTTTTAGCAGAAAATGCAAAATTTTCCAAAATCTGTGATGAGCACGGTATTAAATTTATTGGTGCATCGCCAGAAATGATTGAGCGAATGGGCGATAAGGCTTCGGCTAGAGCTACTATGATGGCCGCAGGAGTGCCTTGTATCCCAGGTTCTGATGGTTTATTAAAAGATTATAAAGATTGCCTCAAAACAGCAAAAAAAATGGGATTCCCTGTTATGCTTAAGGCAACTGCTGGAGGTGGCGGAAAAGGAATGCGCGCCGTATGGAAAGAAGAGGACCTTGAAGCCGCCTGGGATTCGGCCAGACAAGAAGCTGGTGCCGCTTTTGGTAACAACGGCATGTATATGGAAAAGCTTATCGAAGAGCCTAGACATATCGAAATACAAGTAGTTGGTGATAGCAAAGGTAAAGCTTGCCATCTCTCTGAAAGAGATTGTTCTGTGCAAAGAAGACATCAAAAACTTACCGAAGAAACTCCTTCTCCTTTTATGACCGATGAATTGCGCGAAAAAATGGGAGAAGCAGCAGTTAAAGCCGCCGAATATATTAAATATGAAGGGGCTGGAACAGTAGAATTTTTAGTTGATAAGCATAGAAATTTCTACTTTATGGAAATGAATACGCGTATTCAAGTAGAACATCCAATTACAGAGCAAGTTATTGATTACGACTTGATACGAGAGCAAATTTTGGTTGCCGCTGGTGTAGAAATATCAGGAAAAAATTATTTCCCTAAACTACATTCAATAGAATGCCGTATCAATGCCGAAGATCCTTACAATGGCTTTAGACCTTCACCTGGTAAAATAACCAATTTACACGCTCCTGGAGGACACGGTGTGCGCATAGACACACATGTTTATAGTGGATATTCTATACCTCCAAACTATGACTCCATGATCGCAAAGTTAATTACTACGGCTCAAACAAGAGAAGAAGCCATCCATAAGATGAAACGCGCTTTGGATGAATTTGTTATTGAAGGTGTTAAAACAACGATTCCTTTTCATAGACAATTAATGGATCATCCTGATTACCTTGATGGAAATTACACCACCAAATTTATGGAAGATTTTGTAATGGATGAGAAATACCAAGATCAATAAGTAAATTATAATAGTACTTGAAATAAAAGCCTTTACCTGCGTGTAAAGGCTTTTATTTTTAAACCCATTTTAATTACAGTACACTTCATTCAATAACATACCATTTTATGTTTTGAAATTAAATACTTTTGCCCGATATATTCGAAAATTAAAAAAATTAAATTGTTTTCAATTAAGCTTTGTTTATCTTTAACCTAATTCATCTTTTCTTAATTTTAAAAAGGGCCAATTTTTTAAATCTGGCTAAAACATAAACCTATTCTATTATGAGATTTAGTAAGCGCTTCGGTTTTAATTTTTTTTTCTTTTTTACCCTAATATTAGTAAGCTGTAACAGCAAAAAAGAAGATCAGGAAGTAGATAGCTTATTTAATTATAAGGCTTACATCAGTACGCATACTTACGGAAAAACCTCTATAAACGAACCCATTCTAATTAGCTTTAATAAGCCTTGGCCCGAAGTTGAGCTTAACCAAGAAGTAGCAGAAAAATATCTAGAAATTTCTCCTGCCGTAAAAGGAAAACTATATCTTGAAAATGGAAAAAAACTAATTTTTAAACCTCAAGAAAAATTAAAAGCGAATACTACCTATTTTGTAACTATACCCTTAGATCTTATTTATAAGGATATTTCGAATGAGCTTAAAAGCTATACTTTTAGTTTTAAAACTCTGGAGCAGAATTACAAACTTAACTTAGGTAACCTACAATCTTATAACGACTCTCAGCAATATTTAACGGGTCAAATAGAAACTGCTGATGTTGCTCAGCTTGACCAAGTCAAGCAAATTCTCAAAGTAAAACAAAAAGATCAAGAGCTCCCCATAATTTGGGAAGAGAATTTAGAAAGCAGTCAGTATTTCCGTTTTAAAATTGATAATATCACCCGATATATAGAAGACTCTCAACTAAAAATTACTTATGATGGTACTCCGATACAAGCAGACTATAGCGGAAAAGATGAATACTTAATTCCTGGAAAAGATAATTTTAAAATTGTAGATATACAAACCCATTCTGGAGCCGAAGCTGCATTAAGTCTAAATTTTTCTGACCAACTTGATCCTAACCAAAATTTTCAAGGATTGGTAAAATTGGCAGAAAGCAATAACCTAAAATTTGAAGTAGAAGGTAATGTTTTGTACGTCTATCCAAATATACGACCTGCTGGCGAGGTTTTATTAGAAGTGTTTGCCGGTATAAAAAATTCAGCCGGTTTCAAACTAAAAAACACCTATACCAATAATATTTCGTTTGAAGAGCTCAAACCAGCTATACGCCTAATTTCCAAAGGGAACATTTTACCCGCTTCAGCCAAAACACCTATTTATTTTGAAACGGTAAATTTACGCGCGGTCGATGTTCGGGTAATCAAAATTTATAAAAACAACATCCTCGATCATTTACAAGATGCTTCTCTAGGGTCTAACTACAATTTAAAGCGTGTGGGGCGAAAAATAGCGCAAAAAACTATAGTTTTTGAAAACAAGACTGCATTTGCCTTAAAAAACTGGAAAGCCCATGCGCTAAATTTATCTGATTTTTTTAAATCAGATCCGGGTGCACTTTATAGCGTAGAGATAAGTTTTAGACAAGAATACAGCAATTATGATTGTGGTGAACAAGAAAACCAACAGCCCATCTTGCAAGCAGAAGTTAGTTATCCCGAAGAAAATTACAGAGAAGAACAATATTGGAACAATGAACTTTACAATTGGCGAAAAACACCCTATAACTGGAGAGAAAGAAATAACCCTTGCAGCCTTTCTTATTATGAAGATGATCGTTTTGCTACAATTAATATTTTAGGTTCAGACTTGGGTTTAATAGTTAAAGAAGGTACAGATAATACATACCACATATCGGCAAATAATTTGCTTAATACGCAACCCGAAAGTAAAACCAAGGTGAGTTTATACAACTATCAAAAACAATTACTTAGCCAAGCCTACACCAATAAAAACGGGCAAGTTAAGCTTAAATCCAAACAACAAGCTGCTTTTGTAGTGGCACAAAAAGGAAAACAATATGCTTACGCCAAGCTAAGCGGTGGCAATGCACTTTCTCTTAGTAAATTTGATATAAGTGGTCAAGAAGTTCAAGACGGATTAAAAGGCTTCATCTATACAGAGCGAGGCGTACATCGCCCTGGAGACACTATACATTTAAACTTCGTTTTAAACGATATTGAAAATCCATTACCTAAAAAACATCCTGTTCAATTATCGGTTTTTGATGCAAGAGGCCAATTGGTTTTGCAAGAAAATAAGAGTGAGTTTTCGCATCCCACACAAGCCATTAATAATTTTTATTATTTTCCTATACCCACCAAAGAACAAGATGTAACAGGTAATTGGCAAGCTCAGATAAAAGTAGGTGGTGCAAGTTTTTCAAAAACTTTAAAAGTGGCTACGGTAAAGCCGAATCGATTAAAGATAAACTTAGATTTTGAAGCTGAGATTTTAAACACCAATAAACCCTTAATAGGTTCATTGCAATCTAAATGGCTACACGGTGCCGTAGCCAAAAATTTAGAAGCAGAGATAGAAGTAGAACTTAGTCCTGCGGCTATACCTTTCCCTAACTATAAATTCTATACGTTTCAGGATCCTGTTCGAAAATTTGAAAGCATCACTAAACCTTGGATAAAAGATAAAATAGACCATAATGGACGTCTTAATTTTAAAGAACAAATTAACTTAAATAAAAATGCGCCTGGAATGCTGGAGGCGAATTTTTTAACCAAAGTTTATGAGGGTGGTGGAGATTTTTCTATAGATGTGAAAACTAAAAAATTGGCCCCGTATACACACTTCATCGGAATAAAATCTCCTGAACCAAAGGCTTTTGGTGCGCACAAAACCGATGCCCAAATTCCTTTTGATATAATTAGTTTAAATGCCAAAGGACAAGTTGCCCCATCACGTAAACTTAAGGTATACGTATATAAAATAGAGTGGCGTTGGTGGTGGAGTAGAGGTAGATCAAACCTTTCACGTTACGAAAATACACAGGTACACTCCCCTTTTTTAGAAAAAACCATAACTACAGATTCTGCTGGAAAAGGCAGCCTTTTTATAAATGTACCCGAAAACCAAGCTGGTCGTTATTTAATTAGGGTAGTTGATTCTATCTCTGGTCATGCTACAGGAGTGACAAGCTACTTTTTTAAAGATTATTACTCTCTAGGATCAAATGCCGCAGCAGATGCCGCGAAAATGCTTCTATTAAAATCAGATCAAGATAGCTATGAAGTGGGAGAAAAAGCACGTATTAGTTTCCCGTCAAGCAAGGTAGGTAGAGCATTGGTAAGTCTTGAGAATGGTAGCCGAGTGCTTTCGCAACACTGGGTGACTACAAAAAAAGGCAAAACACAGCTAGAAGTACCAATTACTTCTGCAATGGCACCAAATATTTATGCGCACATCACTTTGCTACAACCCCATGCACAAAGCAAAAATGACCTCCCGATTCGATTGTATGGGGTAATACCTTTAAAAATAACAGATTCTAAGACGCAATTAAATCCTGTAATTGAAATGCCGAAAGAATTAAAGCCAGAGCAACAATATGATATCCGCATAAGCGAAAAAAACAAAAAAGAAATGACCTATACATTGGCAGTAATAGACGAAGGTTTGCTCGATTTAACAGGTTTTAAAACACCAAATATTCATCAGGCATTTTACGCTCGTGAAGCTCTTGGAGTAAAAACCTACGATGTATATGACCAAGTAATTGGAGCTTATGGTGGAAGCGTTAATAACGTATATGAAATTGGTGGTGGCGAATTGGCTGCGGGTGCCAAAAACCGAAAAGCAGATCGTTTTAAACCAGTTGTTTCTTATTTGGGTCCATTTAAATTAAAAGCTGGTCAAAAAGCAAAGCATCGGCTATATATGCCTAATTATGTAGGGGCAGTTCGGGTTATGGTGGTAGCTGGTAATCCAAAAACCGAAGCCTATGGTAAGAACGAAAAATCGGTTCGAGTGGCTCAGCCATTAATGGTACTCAGTTCGCTTCCGCGAAAGCTAAGCCCTGGTGAAGAAATAAATTTACCGGTAACTGTTTTTGCAATGGAAAACAAAATAAAACAAGTTGAAGTAAGTCTAAAGCTTGACGAAGCATTGCAAGCTATAGGAACCACCCGTAAAAAAGTAACTTTCGAAAAACCAGGTGAGCAAATAGTATATTTTACTTTTAAAAGTAATTCCACCTCAAAACCTCAAGCAATAAAGGTTTTTGCTCAAGGACATGGCGAAAAGGCGTATAGCCAAACCGAAATAGATATTTTTAACCCCAATCCTGTAAGTTATAAATCAACTAGTAGTACCTTACAACCTAAGGGAGAATTAAGTTTAGACTATAAGTCATTTGGCAAATCAGGAAGCAACTCGAGTCAGTTGGTGTTTTCGAGCCTACCTACTATCAATTTAGAAAACAGGTTAGATTATTTAATTGACTATCCTCACGGATGTTTAGAACAAATTACTTCGGGTGCATTTCCGCAATTATTTTTAAGTGATTTGGTGGACTTACCTGCCCATCGTAATGGAGAATTAAAAAGTAATGTTCAAGGTGTTTTAAACCGTTTAAAAGACTACCAGTTAAGTAATGGCGGTTTCTCCTATTGGCCAGGACAAAGTGAGGCTCACGATTGGGCAACTACCTATGTAGGGCATTTTATGATTGAAGCCAAAAGACAAGGTTATGCTATACCAGTAGGTTTGCTAGATAACTGGATGAATTACCAAAGACGGGAAGCCAGAAGATGGCAAAACCGTTTAACCTCTTATAATACAAGTTTAGAGCAAGCTTACCGACTTTATGCTTTGGCTTTATCTGGTAATGCAGAGCTGGCGGCGATGAATAGACTTAGAGAGTCTGAAGAAATGAGCAATACTGCAATTTGGCGATTGGCGGCGGCATATGCCGTGCTTGGAAAAAAGTCGGTAGCCGAAGATTTATTAAAACCAGTTCAAGACAATTTTACTAGTAAAAACCAAATCAGCTCCAGCTTTCAATCAAAATTTAGAGATAAAGCAATGGCCTTAGAAACTTTGGTGTTACTAGAAAAAACAGAGCTTCAAATGGAATTTGCACAGTCTATAGCCAAAGACTTATCGTCAGACCGATGGTTTAGTACACAAGAAACTGCCTATGCATTATTATCTCTTGCAAAAATGGCCGCTACCAATGCAACAGAGCCTTTTTCTATAGTTTATGAAATACAAGGCGAGTCTAAAGAGGTGAGCACAAATAAAACTATGGTGGCTGTTCCTTTACCCGAAGCTAAAGACCGCACGAAAATTAATATAACCAATAGGGCAAAAAATCTTGTATTTGTAAATTTAAATCAACAAGGCATTTTGCCTATAGGCGAAGAGCTAGAGGAAAAGCGAAATCTACAATTAAATTTGCAGTTTTTAAATACCAATGATGAAAGTATAGCGGTAACTAAAATAAAACAAGGTACCAGCTTTAAAGCTAAAATAAGCATACAAAACCAAGGAATAGATAGGGTTGAACATATTGCCCTTAGTCAGTTTTTACCTAGCGGATGGGAAATTATAAATACCAGTTTTACCAACTTTGGCACTGATCGTTCTGCTGCTAATTACCGTGATATTCGAGACGACAGGGTGTATATTTATTTTGATTTAAAACCAGGGGAAACCCAGACTTTTGAAATTGAATTAAACGCTTCTTATTTGGGTAAGTACTATTTGCCGGGAACTCAAGTTTCTGCCATGTATGACAGAAATTATTTTGCCAGAAATAAAGGAAAGTGGGTTGAAGTTATACGTTAAAAATTTCGGTTTGCTCAAAAATAAACGTTTATACTCGCTAAAGAATAAAGTCTTTCTTTTGCTTCTGTTTTTGGGCGTAGGAGCAATCTGGTGGTTTTGCTTACCGCAGAAATTATTTGATAAACCTGTTTCTACAGTTGTTTATAGTCAAAACGGATATTTGCTCGGTGCTCGTATTGCTAATGATGGCCAATGGAGGTTTCCTTCAAGCAAAAAAATTCCTTTCAAATTTGAAAAAGCAATTTTACAGTTTGAAGATGCTTATTTTTATAAGCATCCTGGGTTTAATCCAGTTGCTATAGCGAAGGCCGCCTATCATAATTTAGCATATGGTAAAAGGCGAGGAGCCAGTACCATAACCCAGCAGGTGATAAGGCTTTCTAGAGGCTCGACTAAACGAACCTATACCGAAAAACTCATTGAATTTGCAAAGGCACTGCGCTTAGAATTGAGATACTCAAAAAAGGAAATTTTAAATTTTTATGCTAGTTATGCCCCTTTCGGGGGAAATGTAGTAGGGCTAGAAACCGCATCTTGGCGTTATTTTGGTGTATCAGCTAGAGATTTAAGTTGGGGACAAGCAGCTGGTTTGGCTGTTTTACCTAATGCGCCCTCACTTATTTTTCCTGGTAAAAATGAAAAGCTTTTAAGGCAGAAAAGAAATCGCTTACTCAAAAAATTACTACAAAACGAAATTATAGACCAAGCGACTTACCAACTAGCTTTAGCCGAAGATTTACCGCAAGAACCTTTAGCGCTTCCAGATCTGGCTCCTCATTTTGTAGAAAGAATAAAACAGCATCAACCCAAGAATCCAGTAACCAGCGATATCGATTACTTTTTACAGCAACAAATCAATCAAATTGCTAAACAACACGCTAAACATTTATCGCATAATCAAATTGAAAATTTAGCCATTTTAGTTTTAGATGTGCCCACGCGAAAAGTTATCGCTTATTTAGGGAACCAACCCGATTCACCTCAAGATCCTTATGTTGATGTTATACAACAACCTAGAAGTGCGGGGAGTATTTTTAAGCCCTTTTTGTTTACCGCGGCATTAGATGAAGGCAATATTTTACCGAATACCTTATTGGCCGATATACCTACCAATATTAATGGGTATTCCCCTTTAAACTTTGATAAATTATACCGTGGTGCCGTACCGGCAAACGATGCCTTGGCGATGTCTTTAAATGTTCCTGCCGTTCGACTTTTGCAAGATTATGGAGTAGAAAAATTCTATAAGAAACTAAAACGGCTGAATCAGCACAAGGTCAATCGGCCTGCTGCGAGCTATGGTCTTTCTTTAACTTTAGGTGGTGCCGAGTGCAGTTTATGGGAGGTAACCCATGCCTATGCCAATATGGCCAGTACGTTAAACTTCTATTCAAAAAATTCTAGTACTTATAGAACTAATGAGTTTAAAATAAATACAATTCTGCCTGAAAAGGCTGAACATTTTGGAGCACTAACGCAGGAATCACCTGTTTTCGGAGCTGGTGCAATTTATCATACCTTTAAGGCGCTTAAAAAAGTAAATCGCCCCCAATCTGAATTGAATTGGCAATTTTATTCCAGTGCACAACCCATTGCCTGGAAAACAGGAACTAGCCATGGTTTTAAAGATGCTTGGGCTGTAGGAGTTACCCCAAAGTATGCAGTAGGCATTTGGGTAGGCAATACAGATGGAGAAGGAAGACCCGGTTTAACAGGAGTTAAAGCCGCTGCCCCCATTATGTTTGAGGTTTTTTCAAAATTACCTGTTTCAAAAGATTTTGACATTCCTTATGATGATCTAATAAAAAAGAATATTTGCAAGCATAGCGGTATGTTAGCTGGTTTGCAATGCCCTGAAACAGAAGAATCATATATTCCTAAAAAAGGAGAAAAAACAAGCTCGTGTAAATTTCATCAAATCATCAATTTAGATTCGAATTTAAAATACCAAGTAAATTTAAATTGCTATGACAACCAGAAAATTAGACAACAATCCTGGTTGGTTTTGCCCACACTTTGGGCATATTACTACAAACAATTTAATCCGCATTATAAGAACATACCAGCATTTTCGCCTGAATGTTCTCAAAGCTTGCCAGATATAATGCATTTTATCTTTCCGGTAAATCAAGAAAGTATCTTACTTCCCAAAGGATTTAACGAAAAACCTAGCCCTCTTGTTTTAAAATTAGCCCATCGTTTTCCAGAAAAAGAAGTGTATTGGTATTTAAATAAGAAGTATATGGGTAAAACGAAGCATTTTCACGAAATGCAAATTCCTGCTCAAGTAGGTGATTACCAACTACTAGTTTTAGATGAATTGAGCAATCAATTATCGCAGAAAATCGTCATTCAATACAATTAAATAGCATTTAAATAAAATTTAACATTAAATTAGTTCAGTATCAACTGAACTAATTATACTTTTGCGCTCTAAATTTTATTTATTATGATTAGCTGTAGTGAAGAAAAGAAAAAATTAGTAGAGCATTTAGGAATTCATTTTGAGCGTAAGTCAAACATCACTCCTTTAGCTGCGCGCATTTTAGCTTTGCTAATTTTAACTCCATCAGAGGGTCTTACCTTCGATGAAATTACTCAAATTACAGGAGCCAGCAAGAGTTCTATTTCAACCAATGTAAATTTACTGCTTCAATTAAAGAATATAGACTATTCCACCAAGCCAGGAGATCGTAAGCGTTATTTTAAAGTATCAAAGAATCATTTAGAGATTAACTTAAATGAGAATCTCTTAAAGGTAAATCGTGAATTAGAGATAATCGATAGTATAGATCAATTCAATAGAAAATATGAAGATGACCAGTCAGAAAAGCGAAAAATACGGCAGTTATACCAGGAATATCTCAGATCTCAACAAGAAAATTTGAAAGAAGCTATAAAGAAAATATCTAAAATCTAAGTCAAGAAAAATAATACTATGAAAAACAATAAAATACCTTTCGGTTTTGCAATATTAATGGCCATTATACTGGGCTCTTGTAAAGAAAATACATCGGCTGGACCCGGAACGATGGGCCCTAAGCAAGTTCCAGTTACAAAAGCAATCACTAAAACGCTCACAGGCTATCAAACTTATCCTGTTAGCATAGAAGGCACAATAAATAGCCAAGTTAGACCAAAAGTAACAGGATATATTACCCAAGTAAAAGTTGATGAAGGCCAGCAAGTAAAAGCAGGAGAGGTACTTTTTAGGTTAGAAACCGAAAGTTTATCACAAGATGCCCAAGCAGCTAAAGCTAATGTAAATGCTGCACAAGTGGAGGTAAATAAATTAAAACCACTAGTTGAAAAAAATATTATTAGTGCCGTACAACTTGAAACCGCAAAAGCAAAATTAGCACAAGCAAAAGCCAATTACAACAGTGTATCGGCTAGCATAGGTTATGCGACTATAAAAAGTCCGGTTAACGGGTATGTGGGTTCTATCAATTATAGAAACGGCGCTTTAGTTTCACCAAACGATGTCTTGACTACGGTTTCACAAACCGATAATGTTTATGCTTTTTTTAGTATGAATGAAAAGCAATATTTAGATTTTATCGCTAATGCGGAAGGAAAAGATTTACAAGACAAAATAGATAATTTTTTACCTGTAAAACTGCGTTTAGCCAATGACGAAATCTATAGCGAATCGGGAAAAATTGAGACGGTTTCGGGTCAAATCAATAAACAAACAGGTACGGTAAGTTTTAGAGCCCAGTTTCCTAATCCTAATAGAATTTTAAGCAATGGTAACAGTGGGAAAATATTAATTCCACAAAAATATGAAAACAAGGTTGTAATACCTGAATTGTCAAGTTTTGAAAGACAAGGGAAGGTTTACGTATTTGGCGTTCAAGGAGACACTTCAGCGGTAGAAAAACCTATTGAAGTACTTGATCGCGTATCTAACTTGATTGTGGTAAAAAAAGGAATTAAGGAAGGTGATTCATTTGTAGCAAAAGGTACCGGGCAGCTTAGAAACAATATGCCTATCAAACCTATGCTTGTGCCATTCGACAGTATTGCCAAGCCTATTGAAACTATATTTAAATAATTAATAGCTCAGCTCATTATGTTAAAGAAATTTATAGAGAGACCTGTATTAAGTACAGTAGTCTCCATTGTAATTGTGATTTTAGGAATTTTAGGGATTATAAGCCTTCCTGTCTCACAATATCCAGATATTGCACCTCCAACCGTACAGATTACCGCTAATTATCCAGGAGCCAATGCAGAGACCGTTCTTGAAAGTGTTATTATTCCTATTGAAGAGCAAGTAAACGGGGTAGAAGGTATGGACTATATTACCTCTACCGCAAGTAATTCAGGTAGGGCAGAAATTCAGGTATTTTTTAAACAAGGTTACGATCCAGACATTGCTGCGGTTAACGTACAAAACCGGGTAGCGAGAGCCAACCCTTTATTGCCGGTAGAAGTTGTGCAAGCTGGTGTAATCACGCAAAAACAACAAACCAGTGCATTGATGTTCTTGGCTGTTTTATCTAAAAATAAAGATTATGATGCTACTTACATTCAAAATTACTTAAATATCAATGTTCTACCCGCTTTAAAAAGAATTGATGGGGTAGGAGATGTAACCGTTTTTGGAACACGTAACTATGCCATGCGAGTATGGTTAAAACCTGAAAAATTAGCTGCTTATAACCTGATGCCTTCAGACATACGTGCAGCAATTAACGAGCAAAGCACCGAAGCAGCTGCAGGTAGTTTGGGTCAAAACAATGCCGAGTCTTTTGAATACGTTATCAAATATAGCGGAAGATATAAAACTGAAGAGCAATACAAAGAAATCATAATAAAAGCCTTAGACAACGGAGAGTATCTCAGACTTGGCGATGTAGCCGAAATTGAGCTAGATGCCGAAGGGTTTAATGTTCAAGCTACCACCAATGGTTACCCAGCAGTTAATATGGCAGTTTACCAAACGCCAGGTTCAAATGCACAAGAGATTATAAAGCAAGTACACGAAAAATTAGATGAATTTGAGAAAAGTTTCCCAGAAGGTTTAGAGGTTTACATCAACTTAGATTCAAACGAATTTTTAGAAGCTTCCATAAGTAAGGTTATCAGTACGCTAATTGAAGCTTTTATTCTTGTTTTTATCGTTGTTTTTATCTTTTTACAAGACTTTAGATCAACGTTAATTCCTGCCATAGCAGTTCCTGTTTCTATTATTGGTACCTTCTTCTTTTTAAATTTATTTGGTTATTCTATTAACCTACTTACCTTATTTGCTTTGGTTTTAGCTATTGGTATTGTGGTAGATGATGCGATTGTGGTAGTTGAGGCTGTACACGCCAAATTAGAAGAAGGGGCAAAGTCAGCTTTATCGGCTACACGTACCGCAATGGATGAAATTACAGGAGCAATTATTTCAATTACCCTAGTAATGGCCGCGGTATTTATTCCGGTAACCTTTATAACGGGTCCTACAGGTGTTTTTTATGAGCAATTTGGTATTACCTTGATTGTAGCTATCGCCATTTCGGCAGTAAATGCCTTGACATTGAGTCCGGCGCTGTGTGCTTTATTTTTAAAGACCAACCACGAAGAGCACCAAAATAAATCTTGGTTACAGCGTTTTTACCATAAATTCAATACGGCTTTTGAAGCTACTACCCAGCGCTACGTTAAAAGTTTATCTTTTCTCTACAAACACAAATGGATTACCCCATTTATATTGGTTTTGGCTGTAGCCGGAATTTACTTTGCAGTAGAAAAAACACCAACAGGATTTGTTCCTAATGAAGATAGAGGGGTGCTTTTTGCTAATATAGAGTTGCCAGCAGGTGCTTCTTTAGACCGTACTGTAGCGATTACCAATCAATTAAAAGATAAGGCCAATCAAATTCCTGGAGTAACGGGAGTAACTGTTGTAAATGGTTTTAGTTTAATTAGCGGACAAGGGAGTAACTTCGCAATTGCCTTTGTACGCCTAGCTCCCTGGGATGAGCGAACAGATGATGCTTTATCATCTGACGCAATTACCGGACAACTATTTGGTATAGGTGCTCAAATTCCAGGGGCAAAAATGATATTCTTTGCACCTCCTAGTATACCTGGATTTGGCGTTTCCTCTGGTTTTGAGTTTAAATTACTTGATAAAAGTGGGGGAAGCTTCAATGATTTAGACTTAGCTGCTCAAAATTTCTTAAGCAAACTAAATCAACGTCCAGAAATACAGTATGTTCAGAGTTCGTTTAACACTAATTATCCGCAGTATGAGCTCAATATAAATGTACCTAAGGCAAAAGAAGCAGGGGTTTCAATTGCTAGCATATTTAATACACTACAAGGTTATATTGGTAGTATTTATACCGCCGATTTTTCGCGCTACGGTAAACAATATCGTGTTTTCTTACAGGGCCTTCCCGAAGATCGAGCCAGTATTGAAGATTTAAACTCTATATACGTACGAAATAATACAGGTGAAATGTCACCAATTACTACTTATATCGATTTAAAACGTGTTTATGGTCCGCAACAAGTAACTCGATTTAACCTATTTAATTCTGTGGGCGTAAGTGGAGCTTCGGCTCCAGGATTCTCTTCTGGTGATGCTATTGCAGCCCTGCAAGAAGAAGCTAGTCAACTTTCAACAAAATATGGAATTGGATATTCTGGTTTAACCAGAGAAGAAGTAAATGCAGGATCACAGGCTTTCTTCATTTTCTTATTAAGTATTGTTTTTGTGTATTTTATTTTAGCAGCGCAATACGAAAGTTATTTTATACCATTTGCGGTTCTATTATCATTGCCAGTGGGGGTATTAGGAGCCTATATGGTTACCTATTTTGCAGGATTGCAAGCCAATATTTATTTTCAAATTGCATTGATTATGCTGGTTGGTTTATTAGCAAAGAATGCCATTTTGATTGTAGAATTTGCTATGCAACGTAGGCAACATGGTATGCCCATTGTGGAAGCGGCTTTAGAAGGTGCAAAAGTAAGATTAAGACCAATTTTAATGACCTCCTTGGCTTTTATCATAGGTTTATTGCCTTTGGTTTTTGCCTCTGGTACAGGTGCAGAAGGTAACCGTTCTATTGGTACAGGTGCAGTAGGCGGGTTATTAATAGGTACTATTTTAGGGGTGTTTATTATTCCTATACTTTATATTTTCTTTCAGTGGTTACAAGAAAAAGTTGTGGGTAAAACCATGCTTGAAAAAGAAAAAGAAGCACAAGAATTAAACGAAAAAAATGCATAATGAAAAAAAATAGAATATACAATCTTTTGCTAATTGCCAGTATGCCCTTTTTGTTGGTTTCCTGTTTTGCAGCAAAAGATTATCAAAAGCCAGAAGTGCTTGAGGAAACTCATTATAGAACAGATCAAATAGCTAAAGACTCTACATCTTTGGCTCAGCTATCCTATCAAGATTTATTTACTGATAGTATTTTGCAAGACCATATCAATACGGCACTTAAAAACAATATCGATATTAGGGTGGCCTTGCAGCAAATTATCGCTGCAGAAGCTTATTTAAAACAGGGTAAAGCAGGTTATTTACCTAGTTTGAACGCCAATGCACAATGGACCCATCAAGAATTGGCTAGAAACAGTCAATTTGGTAGTTTTTTTAATGGAGCTTTAGATCAATATGAACTGAGTGCTGGCTTGTCTTGGGAAGCCGATATCTGGGGAAAAATTAGGAGCCAAAAAAGAGCATTTGAAGCTTCTTATTTGCAAAGCGTGGCCGCACATAAGGCTGTAAAAACCCGATTAATTGCCTCTGTAGCGAATATTTACTACCAATTACTTGCCTTAGATGAACAGATTAAGATTACCGAACAAACCATAGAAAACAGGCAAAATAGTTTATCAACTACCAACGCCTTAAAAGAAGCTGGGAATTTAACTGAAGTTGGGGTTCAACAAACCGAAGCGCAATTATATACCGCTCAGGCCATATTGGTAGATTTGCAAAAACAAGTACGCTTATTAGAAAACAGTATGTCTATTCTTTTAGGAGAGGCACCTCAATTTATTCCTCGATCGGCTTTGAGCGAGCAACAAATTATAACCGAATTAAAAACTGGAGTGCCAGCACAACTTTTAAGCAATAGACCCGATGTAATTGCTGCCGAGATGGCATTTAGAAATGCTTTTGAGCTTAGTAATGTTGCTCGTAGTAACTTTTACCCATCTTTAACTTTAACCGCCAATACAGGTTTTCAGAGTTTAGATTTAAGTGAGTTGCTTGATGCCAACTCATTATTCGCAAATGTAGTTTCTGGCTTGGCCCAACCTATATTCAATAAACGCCAAATAAAAACGCAATATGAAGTAGCTCAAGCCCAACAAGAACAAGCAAGATTGCGTTTTAAGGAAGCTATTTTGCAAGCGAGTAAAGAAGTTTCAGATGCCATGTATGCCTACCAGGCTGCTGAAAAAAAGCAAATTCTAAAACAAAAAGAATTTAACGCTAACCAAAAGGCTACAGATTATTCTGAAGAACTCTTAAATAATGGGTTTGCTAACTATTTAGAAGTGCTTACCGCTAGAGAAAATGCCTTAAATTCTCAATTAGGTATGATCGATGCAAAATACAATCGTTTAAAAGCAATTGTAGATTTATACCGTGCCTTGGGAGGCGGATGGCAATAGAGAGAATTGTATTACAAGCAAAAAAGCAAATCGAAAAAATCGATTTGCTTTTTTTTTACCAGTTTGTATAGGGTAATTTCATTAAGGAGGCGTTATAATAAGCCTTATTACCCGTCACTTCTTCTCCTATCCAATCGGGTAAAGCAAGTGGCTGATTTATATTTTCTAATTCAGCTTCAGCTACCACTAATCCGCTATTTTCTCCTAGAAATTCATCTACCTCAAATAACTGATTTTCAAATTTCACGTAATAGCGATATTTTTCAATACCACCTGGCTCACAAATTTTCAAAAGTTTTTCTGCATCAGCTACAGCTATAGTTTGTTCCCATTCAAACCGACTCAAACCTTTTTCATCAGATTTTCCTTTAACGGTTATCCAAGCTTTTTGTTCTTGAATTCTAATACGGACACTGCGTTCGGGATTTGTATTCAAATAGGCTTGAATGGTATATTTCTTCTCAAAAGCCAAGGCTTTATACCGGTTGTTTTTTACTAAAAATTTACGTTCTATTTCGCGCATTTGTTTGAACGGGTTTAAAAAATATTGTATAGTAGCAAAGGTATTGCTAAATGCTTTGTTAGCAAATCATTATTTCTTATTCTAACTTTGTAGCATGACAAAAGAGCGCAAAATAATACATATAGATATGGATGCATTTTACGCCTCTGTTGAGCAACTGGATCATCCAGATTTACAAGATAAACCCATTGCAGTAGGCGGTGGCGGTAAAAGAGGTGTGGTGGCCGCCGCCAGCTATGAGGCCCGTAAATTTGGGGTTCGAAGCGCGATGAGTGGTAGATTAGCTAGTAAGCTTTGCGCGGATTTAATTTTTGTAAAACCACGATTTGAACGTTATAAAGAAATATCTGCGCAAATACGCAGCATCTTTTTAAATTATACGCCTTTAGTCGAGCCTTTATCGCTTGACGAAGCTTATTTAGACGTCACTGAAAACTTAAAAGACTTAGGTAGCGCAACACAAATTGCCCGGTTAATACGAACAGAAATAAAAGAGAAAACTGGGCTTAATGCTTCTGCAGGCATTTCAATTAATAAATTTGTAGCTAAAATTGCTAGTGATATAAACAAGCCTAACGGGCAAAAAACTGTACCTCCCGAGGAAGTTGAACAATTTTTAGAAGATTTAGAAATAAAAAAGTTTTTTGGTGTTGGTAAAGTTACCGCACAAAAAATGTATCAGCTTGGAATTTTTAAGGGTTCAGATTTAAAATTAAAATCACTAGAATTTTTAGAAAATCATTTTGGGAAAAGCGGTAAATTATATTACCAAGTTGTAAGAGGGGTGCACCTAAGTGAAGTGAAGCCAGAGCGAATACGTAAATCTGTTGGTGCCGAGCGCACTTTTTCAAATAATATTAGTTCTGAAATTTTTCTTGAAGAACGCTTAAGCCAAATTGCTACAGAAGTAGCTCAGCGCCTAGACAAAAATAAATTCTCAGGCAAAACCATTACTCTTAAAATAAAATATGGCGATTTTAGTGTACAAACTAGAAGTAAAACCCTAGCTTTTTACATTCGAGATAAAGCACTTATTCTCGAAAATGCAAAGACACTTTTGTATCAAGAAAAATTGCAAAATTCGGTGCGTTTAGTAGGAATATCAATAACTAATTTAAAAAAGCCCGGACATGCATCCGTAAAGCAAGAACCAACAACAATTATGGGTAAACAACTTAAATTTGAATTTTAATCGAGGCAGCTTATTTACTTGTTATATTTACAGTATGAAAAAAACCTTAGGAAAAGATCAACGTTTAAAAAGTAAGACAGCTATAAAAGCTCTGTTTGAAAATGGAGAAACGCAGAAAAAATTTCCGCTCAGAATGGTATATAAGCCTGCTTTAAAAAAAGATCAAGATGCTCCAAAAATAATGGTTAGCGTTCCTAAGCGCAACTTTAAACTTGCTGTAGACAGAAATCGTATCAAAAGGCAAATACGCGAAGCTTACCGGTTACAAAAAGATCAGATTAAGCTGCATAAAAACTATCATATCTTGTTTATTTTTTTAGGTAATAGAAAGCAGACTTCTACCACTATTTCAAAAGCAATGCAGCAGCTTCTAATCGAATTTAATAAAAAAGTTTAGCTTTAAGCGCTACTAAAAATCTAATCTATACTTGAATTTTATTTGCTTATATTTACCCGACAGGTTTGCTCCTGCAATCAACTTTTTAAAGCAAAATATTCATGAAAAAAGGAATAATAGGAATAACGCTGGTAGGTATTTTTATACTTACATCGGGATTTAAAAATGATTTTTTTGCTATAGCCAAGCAAATAGAACTTTTTACTTCTGTTTTTAAAGAAATAACCATGAATTATGTAGATGAAACCAATCCTGCAGAATTAATGGATACAGCTTTAACAGCTATGTTGCGTGAATTAGATCCTTACACCCAGTATTATAATCAACAAGAGGTTGAACAAGCACGTATCAATCAATCGGGTGAGGTGGCCAGTATTGGGGCACGTATAAAAAGTAACAAGAACAAATTAATTGTTGTAGCCTTAACCCAAGATGCCCCAGCAGATCAAGCTGGATTACAACCCGGCGATGAATTAGTACGAATAAATGATATTGCAATAAGTGAGTATGCAGATAATGCTATCAACTTACTCAATGGGGCGGCTAATACCAGTGTGAATATTGCGTATAAACGCCAAGGCAAAATTTATGAGGCTCAAATAAAAAGGTCTGCTCGAAAAGAAAAGGCGGTACCTTTTTATATTTTAGATAAAGAAGCGAACGGGTATATTGTACTTAAAGAATTTACGAGAACTGCTTCTTTTGAAGTAGGAATGGCGGCAAAAGATTTAATAGATCAAGGCGCAAAAAGATTGATTTTAGATTTACGAAACAACCCAGGCGGATTGTTAAGTGAAGCGGTAAATGTTGCTAATTTATTTGTACCAAAAAACACTTTGATTACCTATACCCAGTCTAATATTGATAAATACAATCAGAGTTATAAAACTAAAAATGAAGCTTTAGATACACAAATACCCTTAGCCATACTTATCAATGCAAAAAGTGCCTCTGCGAGCGAAATTGTTGCAGGTAGTTTACAAGATTTAGATCGGGCAGTGATTATTGGAGGCAAAAGTTTTGGTAAAGGATTGGTACAACGCCCTAAAAATTTAAGCTATGGTTCTCAGGTTAAAATAACCATTTCACGGTATTACACCCCTAGCGGAAGATGTATTCAAGCCTTAGATTATAGCAAAAACGGCCAGGCTAAAGAAAATAAGAAGCACAAGGCATTTAAAACCAAAGCAGGAAGAATAGTTTATGATGCAGGAGGTATAACACCAGACGTAAGTTTAGCTTCTTCTTTAGTAAGTCCTATCACCCAGGCGCTACTAGACCAAGATTTGATATTTGATTTTAGCACTCAATATTACCTTAATAACAAAGGGGTAAATATGAATTCTTATCCTAAAAACTCTACTATTTTTAAAGCATTTAACCAATATCTTAAAAAGGTCGAATTTAATTATGAGACCAACACTGAAAAAGATTTAAAAAAGCTTAAAGAACAAGCCGAAAAAGAAGGAATGGCTACAAAACTGAATGAAGCACTAAGCAATTTAGAACTTCAGCTTAAAAACACAAAAGCCGAAGCTATTGAAAGACAAAAAGAAGAGATACTATACTGGATAAATAAGCAGTTATTATCGAATTATTTTTATGAAAAAGGAGCCTATGAATATTTTTCAAAACACAATTCCGAAATTTTAGAAGCCAAACGCATTTTAAATGATACTAAAGCTTACGCCGATATTTTAAATAAAGCTTAATTTATAAATATGCGCGAGAGGTATAAAAATCAATTACAATTCTTGGGTTATCAAAAAGCTCATCATTTAATTTTACCAGATTCCTTTTACGGAATAGATTTTTTTAAACTTCCCACTAAAGAAAACCTTATACAAGCTGAAGAATTAGCAGCACTTCCCGATAAATTAGTTTTAGGTAAGCGCGCTGAAGCCTTTTTTGAGGCTGAAATAAATCTATCTAACCGCTATGATATGTTGGGTAGCAACCTACAAATAATAGAGGATAAAATAACCTTAGGCGAGATTGATTTTTTACTGAAAGATTTAAGTACTGGTGATTTTTTGCACGTGGAGCTAGTTTATAAATTTTATTTACTTGATACCCGTATTCAAAATCCGCTTGAAGCTTGGGTGGGAGCTAACCGAAAAGATTCCTTATTACGGAAATTAGATCACTTAAAAAACCATCAGCTTCCGCTTTTACAAAATCATAGCGTTCAGTATTTTTTAAAAAAATTGGGGATTAACCCCAATCAAATTAAGAATCAATATGCTCACTTTAAAGCGCATCTTTTCTTACCAAAAGGATATAATAAGTCCATTTTACCATATTTAAATCCTAACTGTATTTCGGGTACTTACGTAGATTTAAATAGCTTCAAAAGTGATACGTATTTTAGAGATAAATTGTATTATTCTCCCTTTAAAAAAGACTGGAGTATATCTCCTCATTTAGATGTGAATTGGGTAGATTACAACAAACAATTAGAAGAAGTTGAATTTCTTGCTCAAAATAAGAAATCATCTTACTTATGGGTAAAAAATAAGCTCGATCAAATCGAGCTTATTTTTGTAGTTTGGTGGCCTATCGGCTAGAAATTAGCTTACTTCGCTACTCCCCATTACGGTATAAGAGGGGTCTTCAATAATATTCACCTGTATAATTTTCTCTGCATTATGTAAAAGTCTTCTACAGTCTGGACTTAAATGCTTGAGGTGTATTTTTTTACCTTGTTTTAAATAGCGTTCGGTTAGTTTGTTTACGGCATCGATCGCACTCATATCTGCAATTCTACTTTCGGCGAAATCAATAATCACTTCATCGGGATCATTTTCTACATCAAATTTACTCGTAAAAGCCGTGGTCGAACCAAAAAATAAAGGTCCGTACAATTCATAATGTTTCACTCCCTTTTCATCTACATATTTTCGAGCACGTATTCGTTTAGCGCTTTCCCAGGCAAACACTAAGGCTGATATAATAACACCAATAAGTACAGCTAAGGCTAAATTATGCAAAATAATGGTTATAAAAGTTACCACGAGCATAACAAATATATCGTGTTTAGGCATTTTTGAAAGTGCCTTAAAACTTGCCCATTCAAAAGTACCAAAAGCTACCATAATCATAACGCCAGTTAAAGCCGCCATTGGAATTAATTCTATTACAGGAGCTCCAACTAATATTATTACTAATATGGTTAAGGCCGCCACAATACCCGATAATCTTGCTCTAGAACCAGAAGATAGATTTACTAGAGTTTGCGCAATCATAGGGCAACCTCCCATTCCAAAGAAAAAACCGTTGGTAATATTGGCAGCACCCTGCGCTAAGCACTCCCTATTGCTATTTCCTTTGGTATTGGTAATTTCATCTACAAGGTTTAAAGTAAGAAGTCCTTCGGTTAAACCTACTGCCGCCATTATTAAACCATAGGGCAAAATTATCTTAAGCGTTTCTAAGGTAAATGGAATGTCAGGAATATGAAATGGAGGCAAACTACCGCTTACTGAGGCAATATCTACAACCTGTTTAGTATCTATATTGAAGACTAGTACCAAGATAAAAACAACCAAAATAGCTACTAAAGAAGCAGGAACAGCTTTTGTTATTTTTGGTAAAATTAGGATAATACCTATGGTTAGTGCGGTAAGACCCGCCATAATTAAAAATGGTGTTCCTGTGAGCCAAGTATATTCTCCATTCATTTTAATTTTGAATTGCTCTAGCTGCGACATAAAAATAATTACCGCTAAACCATTTACAAATCCAAACATAACGGGTTGTGGAACCAATCGAATGAATTTACCTAGTTTAAAAAGCCCTACCAAAATTTGTATAATTCCTGCAATAGCTACCGCTCCAAAAACATATTCTAAACCATGCGATTGCATTAATGCGATTAATACCACTACGGTAGCCCCAGCACCGCCAGAAACCATACCTGGTCTACCTCCAAAAATGGCGGTAATTAATCCCATTATAAAAGCCGCATATAAACCCACTAGCGGAGGGAAATCTGCTAAAATGGCGAAAGACAGCGATTCTGGAATCATTGTCATAGCTACGGTTAAACCGGCTAATATTTCTGTTCTATAATTTACTTTTTGCTTAAAGTCAAATAAATTGAGTACTTTTTTCATAAGGTAATGGGCTTTATCACTTGAAAATCAACCTGAAAGCTCGTTTTTTAAAATAGTTTGCAAAAGTAAAAAAAATAGATGACTTTATGGGTCTATATAGCTTAAGCTATTTATAGTAAAGCATATTGATATGCGGTATCCCATCTTCTAAGTAAGAGTCTCCTGTTTTTACAAATCCTAAGGAGGTATAAAATTCTAACAAATAAAGCTGTGCTGAGATTCGAATTGAAGAGGTAGAGTAGTGTGATGCTATTGCCTTTATGGCTTGGTGCATAAGTTGTTGGCCAAAAGCTTTTTTACGTTGATTTTTTGCAACCAAAACCCTGCCAATACTAGCTTCAGTAAAATAAAGTCCGGGTTTAAAACAACGAGCGTAAGCTACCAATTCATTATCTTTATAACCTAGTATATGCAAAGCCCGTTGATCTTTATTATCTAGATCTGGATACAAACAATTTTGTTCGAGAACAAAAACATCAGCTCGAAGTTTTGCAAGCGCATACAGCTGATTTAAAGAAAGTTGACTGAAAGTTTTTTGATAAAAAGTAATAGGCATATTTAGTCTTGTACAATTATTTCTTTGGTATCCTTCTTATTAAATTCTGGTTGAAGATTAAAATGATTAATACCGTATTTTTGGTTCAGTAATACTTTTAGTTCTTCTAATATTTCATTAAAACTTGAAAGCGAAATATCGTGATGAAAATCAAGATGAGCTTCGAGATGAATTTCGGTTTCATTGAGTGACCAAATATGCACGTGATGCATATTTTTTATTTCGGGAAAACTACAAGCTGTTTTTACTAATTCTTCTGTTCGAATAGATTCTGGAGTAAAGAGCATCAAAATATTAAAAGAGGATTTTAATAAATCATAACCCATTACAATTAAGTAAACAGCAATACCGGCAGTAAGCAAACTATCTATCCAATAAAATCCGTAAAAACGCATTAATAAACCTCCTAATAATACCGCTACGGAAGCTAACATATCGGTTAATAAATGAAGATATGCCGATTTCATATTCATATTTGCTTTACTGTCTTTTTTCATCAGTAAAACACTAAACCCATTACCTAAAATGGCCACTGCGGCCAACACGATTACTATAGTAGAATCTATGCTTTGTGGATTTATAAATCGATCTATGGATTCTTTTATTAAAAGGACAGAAATAACCATAAGGCTTGCGGCATTAACAAATGCTGCAATAATTTCTGCCCTTTTATACCCGAATGTTTTACTAAAAGAGGCACTTTTTGAAGCCATTTTGTTGGCCCAAAAACTTATAATAAGACTCACCACGTCTGTAAAATTATGTAAAGCATCAGATAATAAAGCGAGGCTACCGCTAATAAGGCCTCCTATAACCTGTGAAATGGTTATGAGTATATTTAAAAAAATAGATATTTTTAAATTCTTACCTGAAAGTACAGGATGTTTATGATCGTGGTGGTGACTCATATTATTGGCAAGCGATTTTATTTACCCGGTTTTGATGTCTTCCCCCTTCAAATTGAGTACTTAAATAAGTGTCTACCATTTCAATTGCTTGCGGTAGACTGGTAAAACGAGCAGGAATACTTAATATATTTGCATCGTTATGTGCTCGTGCTAGTGCTACTATCTCTTTGGTCCAACATAAAGCGCATCTCACGTCTGCATGTTTATTAGCGGTCATAGCAGCACCATTACCGCTTCCGCAAATAATTATTCCTAAATCTACCTTTTGCTCACTTACCGATTGAGCAACAGGGTGAATAAAATCTGGGTAATCTACACTCTCTTCGTGGTCTGTACCATGATTAATTACTTTTACTCCTTTATTCTCTAGATGATTAATAATGGCTTTTTTGTATGCCGTACCGGCATGATCGTTTCCAATTGCGATGGTCATAATAAAATTTTGTGTTGTTGATAGAGACAAAGGTATGAAGTTTTTCAGCCAGAATGACTATTTACAGGTGTGTTAATTAAAAATGATAAACACTTCAGCTTAAAGCAATTAATAATTCACTCATTTTGTTGATAAGTGCTAATATTTTCTTAAAACTTATTTTTGGTTATTCCATTTTTATTTCAATATGAACGTTTAATTATCAAAGTCAAGTAAAGTTATTTATTTTTTAAAAAAAGTTTTATGCTGTAATCTCACACTTATCAACATGTTTTTTCAAAATCTTTAATAAACATTCTATTGTGAATTCACTTATTAACAGTTGTTAATAAGTGAATCGAAAACTATATAAATCAATATTTTACTATTAACAAATGCAAGAAATTTAGTTTAAGTTTTGTGTTTAATGATAAATCAAAAAAATGATATGTAAAATTATACCGCTATTCACAAACAATAATAATCATCATTTTTTTTTTAATTTAAATAAGAAGAAAATAATAATACTATAGAATGTTGATAAGTTGGCTAAAGCGAAAAAGAACCCGAATTAAACTTAAAAAAATAGATAGACTAAAACTACCTATTTAGAAAATGGCATTAATCGAAAAGAAAATACTTAGATATCCCAAAATAAAAATGAGAATAAATAAGAAAAGATATTTTTTACTTTTAGACATCAAAAATGGATTGTTAGTAATGTATACCTCAAAAATACAATATTTTTGCATTTATTTAACATTATTGTAATGTTATTTAATGGTTAGCTTTATGTAAAGTAGTAAAGTTGTGCTATTTTTTATATTTTAAATACAAAAGTTTATATAAAATACTCTTAGCATTCGTTTATATACTTTACTTTTATCCAAGTAAATAGATACTATGACAAAAAGAAAAAAGAAAAAATCCTCTCAAAATAAAATAAATAATCTATCTCAAAAGATTTTAAGCATATTGCGTGAGCATCAAGAAAAAAGCTTTAACTACAAACAAATAGCTGCCAAATTAAAGGTTAACGATGCTTCAGGCCGAAATCAAATAATAAAGAAACTCAATCAATTGGCTGGTAAAAAAGATATTTTAGCTGTTGATCGAGGAAAATTTCAAATCAATTTACAGCATAATTATTACCAAGGCGTAGTTGACATGACTTCAAAGGGTGATGCTTATATTGTGCTCGAAAATGAAGACAATGATGTTTTTGTGCCCAATAATCAGCTTAACAAAGCTTTAGATGGAGATTTGGTAAAAATTTATATCTATAACAAAAGAAGAAATAGAAGAAGCGAAGGTGAAGTGGTTGAAATTGTTAAACGCAATAAAACAAAATTTGTAGGAACCTTGGCCAAACAAGAGAATTTTGGTTTTGTTGTGGTGAATGATACGAAAATGTATACCGATATTTTTATAGGGAAAGATCAACTGGATAAAGCAGAAAATGGAATGTTGGTTTTGGTTGAACTTCAAGAATGGAAGAAGAAAGGAGATTCACCACTAGGGAAAATCATAGAAGTTTTGGGTAAACCAGGAGAACACGAAACAGAAATGAAAGGAATTCTGGCAACCAATGATATTGCGGCCGAATTTCCAGAAGAAGTAGAAACATTTGCGCAACAGCTAGATACAAGTATCACCCAGCAAGAAATTAATAAAAGAAGAGATTTACGTGAGGTGCTAACCTTTACTATAGATCCTAAAGATGCCAAAGACTTTGATGATGCTTTGAGTTTTAGAACTCTTGATAATGGAAATGTAGAAATAGGGATTCATATTGCCGATGTTTCGCATTATGTACAACCCAATACCCCTTTAGATGATGAAGCATACGAAAGGGCTACTTCTATTTATTTAGTTGACCGTGTAATTCCTATGTTACCAGAAATTTTATCAAATAAAGCTTGTTCTTTGCGACCTCACGAAGAAAAATTTACTTTTTCGGCTATTTTTGAACTCAATGCACAATCCAAAGTTATAAATCAATGGTTTGGGAGAACCGTCACCTATAGCGACGCCCGTTTTGCTTATGAAGAGGCGCAGCATATTATTGAAACCAAGCAGGGTAAGATACCGGCAGAGATTGCAATTGAAGGCGAAAGCTATGAAGCCGATTCCAAGGTCGTTGAAGCGATATTGAGTCTAGACAAATTAGCTAAAATTTTACGTAAAAAACGTATGCAATCGGGGGCGATTTCATTTGATAAAGTTGAAGTTAAATTCAATTTAGATGAAGATAATGAACCTTTAGGTGTATTTTTCAAAACTGCCAAAGACGCCAATAAATTAATCGAAGAATTCATGTTGTTGGCAAATAAAAAAGTAGCCGAATTTATCGCTAAACAAGAACCAAAGAAAACTTTTATATACCGCTGTCACGATGAACCTAACGATGAAAAATTAACTTCTTTAGAGACTTTAGTCGCTAAATTTGGTTACAAACTTAATTTGAGTAGTCCTAAAGCTATTTCAAATTCCTTAAACGGATTGCTAGAAGAAGTACAAGGTAAAAAAGAACAAAATCTGGTTGATACGCTTACCATTCGAAGTATGAGTAAGGCTTATTATAGTACAAAAAACATCGGTCACTACGGCTTAGCTTTTGACGCATATAGTCACTTTACCTCCCCTATTAGACGTTACCCAGATATTATGGCGCATCGTTTATTGCAGCATTATTTAGATCAGAAATCAAGTCCAGACGATGAAGTTTATGAAGATCGATGCAATCATTGTAGCGACATGGAGAATTTTGCCACACAAGCAGAACGCGACTCGATCAAGTATATGCAAGTAAAATTTATGAAGAATCATCAAGACGAAACCTTTTTAGGCGTTATTTCTGGTGTAACCGAGTGGGGAATTTATATTGAAGTACAAGAAAATAAATGTGAGGGTATGGTACGTTTACGCGATTTAAATGATGACCACTACGATTATGACCCAGAAAATTTTGCTGTAGTCGGAAGAAATTCTAAAAAGGTGTATCAATTAGGAGATGATGTGTTGGTAAAAGTTAAAGAAGCCGATGTAATTAAAAGGCATCTTGATTTTCACTTATTAGGTCATGCCGAATCTTAATTTTATAAGTATGAAAAATGTAATAGGAATATTTAGTATTTTATGGTTGGCAATTTTGCAACCACAAATTTTAAATGCACAAAGAAATTTTGAAGTAGATGAATTCAAGGAGATAAAGGTCTTTAGTAAAATTCACGTACAAGTAAAAATAGCAGAAACCAATCGAGTTGAAATAAAAACTGGAAGTCCAGATGATATTTCAATATTTGTAGAAGAAGGAGTTCTAAAAATTAGATCGACCTTAAAAAATCTTTGGGAAGATGAAGATATTCAAATAGAGGTTTATGCTAAAAATCCTGTTACTTTAGATGCTAATGAAGGTGCTTATATCTATACAGAGAAAATAAATCAGTCAGAACTGCATCTAAAAGTACAAGAAGGTAGTGAAATCAAAGTAGTAGATGTTGATGTAAAAACCTTAAGGTTGAAAGCGGTAACCGGCGGAATTTTAACTGCCAAGGGTTTAGCAGAAGACCAGATGGTTAAAGTAAGAACAGGTGGAGAGTATGATGGCCAGGGTTTAATAAGCAAAAAAACTACTGTAGAAATTAATGCCGGGGGATTGGCGCACGTGCATGCCACAGAAGCTTGTGATGCAAAAGCCAGTACTGGGGGTAATATCTTAATTTATGGTAAACCCAAAAGCCTGAATAAAAAGGCAAGCTTTGGCGGAAGCATCTCCTTAAAATAAATCAGTTGCTTACCTTTGTATAAGATAGATGCTTGCAAGTATGATAGATATTATTTTAAAAGCGATACCCTTAGGCTTTTTTTTAGCTTTTTTATTGGGTCCCGTTTTTTTTGTTTTACTCGAAACAGCAGCCCTAAAAGGATTTAAAGCGGCTATATCTTTTGATATAGGCGTAATTGTAGCCGATATTGTCTTTTTATGCATTGCCTACTTTAGTACCAGTAAGCTTTTAAACAGTATTAAAGATGATCCTGCTCTTTTTATTTTTGGCGGAGGTATTCTTATTACCTATGGATTAATTACTTATATAAAAGGCAAAAAAGCAGTAAATACACATAATGATAATGAGGTACGCCAATTAAAAAAAAGTGATATTGCTGGGCTTTTTGCAAAAGGATTTCTACTCAACTTTGTGAATATTGGCGTGTTGGGATTTTGGCTGGGATTAATCATAATTTTTGGTCCCCAATTAGATATGCAACCCGATAAATTATTGGTTTTCTTTGCCAGTGTATTATTGAGTTATTTTGTGGTGGATTTGTTAAAGATTCTATTAGCCAAAAGACTGAATCATAAATTAACCCCAAAAAGAATTATTTCTATTAAAAAAATAATAAGTTTACTCATTATCGTTTTTGGGCTGGTTCTGGTGGGCAGAGGTATTTTCCCCGAAGAGCTCAATAGCTTAGAAAAGGATGTTGAATATACTTTACCGCAAGAATAATTAAATGAAAATAAAAAAGCAACAATTTAAATTGTTGCTTTATTTGAGGTGCCGAGCGGATTCGAACCGCTGTAGATGGTGTTGCAGACCACTGCCTAGCCACTCGGCCACGGCACCTTATCATTGCAGTGCAAATGTAATGAAAAAAAATCTATAAAAACAAATTATCGTTTAGCCTTTAAAGTGATACTTACCGATGCTACATCACCATCGAGTGGCGGATTTACTTTAGCTACACTTACTTCTGCTTTAGTAACTTGTTTTAAATCAGTAAATATACGGTCTAAAATACGTTGAGCCACGTGTTCTAATAATTTAGAACGAATGGCCATTTCTTCTTTTACAATTTTGTTTAAATGAACATAATCTACGGTATCGCTAAGTTCATCGCTTAAAGCGGATGGAGCTAAATCTGCTTTCACTTTTAAATCTACTCTATAATCGCTCCCTATTTTACCTTCTTCTGTTAAACACCCGTGATGTGCGTAAACGCGAATGTTATTTAATTTTATAATCCCCACAATATTTTTTTTACGAAGATACAAGCATTTATTTTTTCAACTTAATTTTAAATGAATTTATTCTTTTAAAGAATGTTCTTCCAGCTAGGATGATGTTTTTTTTAGAATATTTGTATTTTAAATTATTTTGGATAATAAATTAGAAGCCATTTTATGAAAATTAATGAGGTGTTAGATAAATTACTTTTTAATAAATTCACATTTATATTTTATTTAATTATAACACCATTTAATTTAAATGGATTATATGTTTTTATAAAAGATGAAGAATAAAGTAATTTCTTTATCATTGATTGGATAATATTTACAATTGTAATGCTTATACTAATACTATATCCAATAGCCTATTACAAAAGATCTAAAACAATCGAATAGCTTACCTCAATATCCTTGAGGGTTTAATTAAACTATTAACTACTAATAGGTAATCTATAGGTAATTTAGTTCCAAAATATAATCTCTCTAAAACAAGTGAAAGTATTTGAGACTAAATTTTTAAAATACTTTCATGAGAACAATCTAGTACATTTTAATTTTTGATAACTTTGCTACTTATCATTTTAAAGATTATGACAGAAGAAAAAAAATCATTGAATTTCATAGAGCAAATCATAGAAGAAGATCTTCAAAACGGATATAAAAAGGAGGAGTTAAAATTTCGTTTTCCACCTGAGCCAAATGGTTATCTTCACATAGGTCATGCCTCATCCATCAATCTAAATTTTGGATTAGGTTTACGTTACAATGCGCCCGTAAATCTACGTTTTGATGATACCAATCCCATTAAAGAAGAAAGCGCTTATGTAGATGCCATTAGAAAAGATGTAGAGTGGTTAGGTTTTAAATGGGAAAAAGAATGCTATGCCTCAGACTATTTTCAGCAATTGTATGATTGGGCGGTAATGCTTATTAAGACCGGTAAAGCTTATGTAGATAGTCAAACATCTGAAGCTATGGCGCAACAAAAAGGAACCCCAACCCAAGCGGGTACTTCTAGTCCATACAGAGAGCGTAGTGTAGAAGAGAATTTAGAGCTTTTTGAAGCCATGAAAAATGGTGAAACCAAAGAGGGCGAGCACGTATTACGCGCCAAAATAGATATGGCTAGTCCTAATATGCTTATGCGCGATCCTGTTATGTATAGAACACTACATAAACCACACCACCGTACTGGAGATGCTTGGAAGATTTATCCGATGTACGATTGGGCACACGGTGAAAGCGATTTTATAGAAGAAATTTCGCATTCTTTTTGTACGCTTGAGTTTCTTCCGCACAGAGAATTATACAATTGGTTCTTACAACAAATCAGTACAACCAATGATTTTGTTCCAAAGCAAAGAGAATTTGCTCGTAGAAACTTAAGTCATACGGTAGTAAGTAAGCGTAAATTAGCCCAATTGGTAGAAAAGGGTATTGTTACGGCCTGGGATGATCCTCGTATGCCTACTATTTCTGGTTTGCGTCGTCGCGGATACACACCTAACTCTATTCGAAAATTTTCCGAAACTATTGGAGTAGGTAAACGCGAAAATGTAATTGATATGAGTCATTTAGAATTTTGCGCTCGAGAAGATCTTAACAAAACCGCAACCCGTGTAATGGGTGTTTTAGATCCTTTAAAATTAGTTATTACTAACTATGATGAAGCGAAAGAAGAATGGTTAGAAACAGAGAATAACCCAGAAGATGAACAGGCAGGAACACGTACTATACCTTTTTCTCGTGAAATTTACATCGAAAAAGAAGATTTTAGAGAAGAAGCTAACCGTAAATTCTTTAGGTTAAAATTGGGTAAAGAAGTGCGTTTAAAAAGTGCTTACATCATTCAGGCCAACGAAGCAATTAAAGACGAGAATGGAGAAATTGTAGAGGTGCATTGTACGTATGATCCAAAAAGTAGAAGCGGTAGCGGTACTCCAGAATCAAAACGAAAGGTTAAAGGTACCTTGCACTGGGTTTCTATAAAACATGCAGTACCGGCCGAAATTCGTTTGTATGATAGACTTTTTACCGATGCGACTCCAGATGCTCATAAAGAAAAAGACTTTTTAGAATTTATAAATCCTAAATCTTTAGAAAAGATTACGGGATATGTGGAGCCGGCGCTTCAAAAAGCAAAAGAGCTGGAGCATTATCAATTTCAACGTATAGGTTATTTTTGTGTTGATCAAGATAGTTCAGAAAACCAATTGATTTTTAATAAAACGGTAGGTTTACGAGACTCTTGGGCTAAGATTGATAAATAAATAATTTATAATAAATTTTAAACTATTAACCCATCATTAACACATAAATGATGGGTTTTCTGTTAAATTTGAGCAATTATAAATTTTAAATCTAATCATCATGGCAAATACAGGAAATACCATTTTAGCATTAATTACAGGAGCAGCGATAGGAGCAGGCTTAGGTTTACTTTACGCGCCCGATAAAGGTGTAAACACCCGTAAAAAAATTAATAAAGAGGCCAAAAAAGCTAAGGCAAAACTAGACAAGCAATTAGAAGAAACCTCAAAGAATTTAAGTGAATCTGCTCAAAAAGCTAAAACTAATTTTGAAACCCGCCTAGAAGAAACATTGTCTTCTGCTAGTTATAAAGCCGACGATATTTTGGTTGCTATGGAAGCTAAATTAGAAGAATTGCGCAAAAAAAATGCTCAACTTCAAAAAGAAGCAGGAGGTAAAAAAGCTAACGCCTAATTATGGGGGTAAACCATTTATCTGATCATATTAATGAACTCAACGAAAATATTAAGAATTATATAGAGAGCCAGATTGCTTACTATAAATTAGATATTTTCAAAAAAATGAGTAGAACATCTGCTATGCTGGTTAAATTGCTGGTGGTAGGTGGTATTGGACTGCTTTTTTTATCTTTTTTCTCTGTGGCTATGGCTATACTTATTGGAGAAAGTATTGGTGCTCTTAGTCTTGGTTATTTTATTGTTGCGGCTTTTTATGCCCTAGTGGTACTTTATTTTCTAACCATAGGAAAAAATTTCTTTGATAAATTGATTCTAAAAAAATTATCTAAAGAGTTTTTTAATGACGATAATTTAAAACAAACTGTTGATCAGGCATTAGAAAAGGAATTGAGTCAAACTAACGAAAAAGAGCTATGAGAATTTATACTGATTATAATCAAATAGACGAAGATCTTAAAATTTTAAAATTACAGACACAAATTGATAAAGAAAAAGTTAAGCTCAGTGTCAACGAAATTAAAGAAGATCTTTCACCCGTATCCTTGGTTACTTCTTTATTCTCTGCGGTAGTTAAAAGAGCTTTTATCATAAAGGCGGCTAGTAAACTTTTAGGTAGATAGGCTGAGACTTTAAAGTAAAAAAAAAACCGATTGAAAATTTTCAATCGGTTTTTTTTTTGAGATTTAATTTTCGTTGGCTTGATTATTATCTCGTTTTTTATTGGTAATCCCTTTGGCTTTATTCTGTTCCTTCATTTTTTCACCAATTTGGTTCGAGGCTACAAAAGAAGCAATCATATTATTTAGCATATCGCTTCCTGCTTGTGGTGAATTAGGTAATAAAATCAAGTTGGTATTGGTTTCACCACCTATTGATTGTAAGGTGTCATAATGTTGAGTAACCACAATCAAAGCCGAAGCTTCTTGCGAATTTATTCCTACGTTATTTAGTACGTCTACAGACTCCTCTAATCCACGTGCTATCTCTCTTCTTTGATCGGCTATACCTTGACCTTGTAAACGTTTACTTTCGGCCTCTGCGCGTGCCTTAGCAACAATTTTAATTCGATCTGCTTCAGCTTCATACTCAGCTGCTACCTTTTCGCGTTCAGAAGCGTTAATACGGTTCATAGCTTCTTTTACTTTAACATCAGGATCAATATCGGTTACTAAGGTTTTAATGATATCATAACCATATTCTACCATAGCATCATTTAATTCACCTTTTACAGCAATGGCAATATCATCTTTTCTTTCAAAAACATCGTCTAACTTCATCTTTGGTACCTCTGCACGCACTACATCAAAAACATAAGAAGTGATTTGATTTTGCGGATTTTCTAACTTATAGAAGGCATCATAAACTCTATCGCGTATAACTTGAAATTGTACCGATATTTTTAATAATACAAAAACATCATCTTTCGTTTTGGTTTCTACAATTACATCTAGCTGCTGTATTTTTAGATTAATTCTTCCTGCAATTCGATCAATTAAAGGTATTTTAATTTGTAAACCAGAGTTTCTTACGCTCAAAAATTTACCAAAACGCTCAACAATTGCAGCGCTTTGTTGTTTTACGGTGAATATTCCGGAAATAAGAATTATTAATCCGAAAAAGAATAAAAAGCCCAGTAAAAATGTTCCCATTGTAATAATTTTTTAATTTAGTTAAATATAAGTTTATTTTCCTTTACTTTGACCTATGAAAAAATTTTTATTTGCCTTTTTCTTGTTTTCTTCAGCAGTGTTTTATAGTCAAGAAAACATAGAAAAACCAATAGATTCAATCTCCCAATCTACCGATAAATTAGGACTTAAAATTGGTTTAAATTACTTTGGTTTACAGGGAAATCAATTTGAAACCCAAGACGAGCTCGGCTTTAATGTAGGACTTATTTTTAAAACTGATCTAAGTAAACATGCAGGATTTCTTTATGGAATTGATATTTTCAAACAATATTTTTCTGTAGAAGCTATTGATCTTTTAGGAAGAAAAGAAAACGTTAAAAATGAATTTTTAGCAGGTCAAATACATTTTTCTTTTAACTACAGTTTGATACCCAACCACTTAAGTATTTTTGCAGGTCCAGCAGTACAGTTTAACTCAAAATTAGATTATGACAACCGTTACAAAAATCATCAATTGGTTGCTCAACCCAGCTTAAGTATTACAGAATTTAAAGAAGTAAACCGTTTTAATTTTATCGCTCAAGGCGGAATTATGATGGGATTAAAAAATATACAAGTGTTTCTCAATTACCAATATGGTCTCTCTAACTTTATGGCTCCAAGCAAAGACCAACAAAACCCCGATAAGGAATTTAAAGCCAACGCTAGTACTATTACTGCAGGCTTAGTATTTTTCCTTAATTAAATAGCTCCTTTAAAAAACTTGATTCAGTCTTTTAAAAGAGCTATTAGAATAGAGTAGGAGGAATTTATTTTAGTTGTTGAATAGCAAATTGAATGCGATTAATGGCTTCTTTTTTCCCTATAAAAGCCAAAATATGGAATACATCTGGACCCATCATATCTCCCACTAGGCTTAAGCGTAAAGGTTGCATAATCTTTCCAAAGCCAATACCTTTATTCGTAATAAATGCCTTTATTTCAGTCTGCAATTCTTCTTGTTTTTCTGCCTCTGTACTTCTTAATAACTCAATAAGCTCTTGCATCAAAACTGGTGTATCTTGTTTCCAAGCCTTTTTAGAAGCTTTTGCGTTAAATTCGGCTGGAGCCTGAAAATAATAATGACTTAAGTCCCAAAAATCTTGAACAAAAGTAGCGCGTTCTTTTATTTCATTGACTACATTTTCAATCGCTGATAAATCGGCTTCAATTCCCTTTTGCAAGAGTATTCTTTGAAAATCTTCAGTTAATTTTTCAGTAGTTTGTGTTTGTAAGTAATGATGCTGAAACCATTTGGCTTTATCCGGATCAAATTTGGCACCAGACTTAGATACGTGAGATAAACTAAAGGCTTCAACCAATTCTTCTAATTGGTATAATTCTTTTTCAGAACCTTCACCTTCATTCCAACCTAAAAAGGCCAGCATATTGATTACCGCTTCTGGTAAATACCCATCTTCACGATAGCCATTAAAATATTCACCGGTTTTAGGGTCTTTCCAACGTAACGGAAATACGGGGAATCCCATTTTGTCTCCATCGCGTTTACTCAATTTCCCCTTACCTGTAGGTTTTAAAATTAAAGGTAAATGAGCAAATTTAGGAGCTTTCCAACCAAAAGATCGGTATAATAAAACGTGAAGCGCTAAAGACGGTAACCATTCTTCGCCACGAATTACATGGGTAATTTGCATTAAATAATCATCTACAATATTTGCGAGATGGTAGGTGGGCATGCCATCACTTTTAAAAAGTACTTTATCGTCTAATACTTTTGTATTTACTTGTATCTCTCCGCGAATTTCATCGGTTAGCTGTAAGGTTTCATTCTCTGGTGTTTTAAATCGAATTACATAAGGATCGCCCGCTTCTAATTTTTGCTGAACTTCGTCGGCTGGCATAGAAAGCGAATTTTTGAGCGATTGTCTATTGCTCCAATTATAAATGAAGGTTTCTTTTTTTGACTCGGCTATAGCTCTCGCTTCTGTTAATTCTTCGGCAGTATCAAAAGCATAATACGCCCTATTTTGTTGTATTAAAATCTCGGCATATTCCTTGTACATCGATTTGCGTTCGCTTTGTCGGTAGGGACCAACATTTTTTTCTTTATTAGGCCCTTCGTCATAAGGAATGTTGAGCCAATTCAATGCCTCAATAATATAGTCTTCTGCGCCAGGTACAAATCTATTTTGATCGGTATCTTCTATGCGTAATATGAATTCACCTTGGTGTTTTTTAGCAAATAAATAGTTATATAGTGCCGTTCGCACGCCGCCAATATGTAAAGGGCCTGTTGGGCTGGGTGCAAATCTTACTCTTACGTGGTTTGACATAGCTTTTATTTTTTGGCAAAGATACAACCTATATTGATTTTAAGAAATGCTCGAGCATACTTGTGCGTTAAAAGCCTAGTGCATGTCATGAAAAAAATATATTTTTATAAGTTATAAGTATAGGTAACAATGGAGCACTTCAGTGTAATTGAAAAGAAACTTACTCAATTTATTAGGCGGTATTATACCAATGAATTGATAAAGGGAATTTTATTGTTCTTTAGTATTGGAATCCTTTATTTTTTGGGTGTTGTTTTTTTAGAATATACACTTTGGTTAAATCCTTTTGTTCGGAAGTTTTTATTTTGGATTTTTATAGGTGTAGAGGCTATTTTATTGTTTAAATTAGTAGGTATTCCTTTACTTCAACTCTTTAGGATTCGTCAAGGAATTAGCTACGAAGAGGCTTCTCGATTAATAGGAAAACACTTTACCGAAGTAGATGATAAACTGCTCAATCTTTTGCAGTTACAAAATAAATTAAGCAAAGAGGACTCTAAGTTATTGATTGCTAGTATAGAGCAAAAAGCAATTGAACTCAAGCCAATACCCTTTCAACAGGCTATTAGTTTTAAAAGTAGTTTAAGTTACGCTAAGTGGGCTATTTTGCCCGCCCTTATTTTTACAATAATCTATGTTACAGATTCTCTAGATTCATTCAATCAAAGCTATGCCAGGGTAGTGCAGTATAACCAAGAATTTACGCCACCAGCACCTTTTGAATTTAGCATAGATAAAAATCAGTTACAACATTTTGAAAAGCAGAGTTTTACTCTAGAGGTTAAAGTGCATGGTAAACTTTTACCAGAATCGGTTCACTTATTGACCAAGGATCGTAAACAATTACTTAAGAAAATAGATCAAAATACCTTTACATTTTATTTTGATAATCTTACCGAGAATTTATCGTTTAAACTCGGTGCCAATGGTTTTTATTCAAATACTTATGACTTGCTGGTACGTCCCGTACCCAAGTTAATCGATTTTAAAATGCAATTGCAATACCCTGCATATTTAAATAGATCGGACAAAACGGTTAAGGGAACGGGTAATGCTAAAATACCAGAAGGTACTAATGTAAAATGGTTGCTAAACACTGAGAATACAGATGCTGTTAGTCTTAACACCAATGACACTTTAATAGCAATGACTAAGGATGCGGGACTTTTTTATTTTAACAAGAATAATATTAAAGAGCACTTATCCTACGAAGTATATACCAGTAATGCCTATATAGATTCATATGAAAGAATGAATTATAAGATTGAGGTTGTCAAAGATGAGCTTCCGCGGATTAAGATGCAACGGCAAATAGACAGTTTAGAAACTGATAATTGGTATTTTAAAGGCAGTATACAAGATGATCATGGTTTGGCCCATTTGGCGTTGGTTATTTATCCTTTAAATCAAAGAGAAAAGAAAAAAGCTATTTCTATTGCCTTTAGCGGAGAGAACTTTGCCGAGTTCTATTATGACTTCCCAAAAGGACTGGACTTAGCACCTGGAAAGGCTTATCAATTTTATTTTGAAGTTAAAGATAACGATGAAGTAAACGGTTTTAAAAGAGCAAGGAGTGAAGTCTATAACTATAGGGTACAATCTGAGAAAGAGAAGGAAGAACAGTCATTAACCGAACAAAAGCAAGCCATATCGGGAATGAGTGAGTCTTTAGACGAAATGCAAAAACAGCAAGTTAATTTGAATAATCTAAAAGATGATCAAAGAGAAAAAGCTCAGTTAAGCTATCAAGATAAGCAAAGATTAAAGAATTTAGCGGAAAGGGAAAAACAACAAAATGAAATGATGGAGAAGTTTGCTAAATCACTTGAAAAAGAATTGAATAAAAATGAAAAAAATTCCTTGCTAAAAGAAGCCTTAAAAGAGCGCTTAAACGAAGTGAATAAAGACCGTGAGAAGGATGATAATTTATTGAAAGAATTAGAAAAATACCAAGATAAAATCCGTAAAGACCGTTTAGATGAAAAGATGGAAAAATTGGGTCAAAACAACCTGACTCAACAAAAAAAGCTAGCGGAGTTATTGGAATTAACCAAGCGGTTTTACGTGGAGCAAAAAGCCGAACAATTAGCTGCCGATTTGAAGGAATTAGCCGATAAACAAAATGAATTAAGCTATAAAAAAGAGGAGAATACGGCCGAGGAACAAAAGGAGTTAAATGATGAATTTGAAGAATGGCAGAAAAACATTGATCAATTGCATAAAGAGAATGATGCCTTGATTAAGCCATTAAAATTAGAACGTTCTGAAGTGTTAGAACGATCTATTAAAAAAGATCAAGAACAGGCAGAGAATATTTTAGAAGAGCAGAAGGAGAATACAGAAAATCAAGAGCAATCCCAACAGAATAGTAATCAGAGTAAAGCCGAAAAGAAGCAACGTCAGGCGGCTCAAAAAATGCAGCAAATGAGCCAGAAAATGCAACAAATGATGCAGAGTGGGGAGCAAGAACAAATGCAAGAAGATGCGGCAATGTTAGAAAGGCTATTGCATAATTTATTACGGTTTAGCTTTAGTCAAGAGGATCTAATACAGCAATCAGAAGAATTTAAAGTGCAAAACGCTTTATTAAAAGGCATTAGAACTCAACAAAAGCTAAAGGAAAATTTTAAACATATAGACGATAGTTTATTTGCATTGGCAAGCAGAAACCCCATGATTTCACCTAAAATAGATGAAGTTATAACGAGTATAAATTCTAAGGTAGATAAAGCTTTATCTCGTTTAGCCGAAAATGAGGTGAACTATGCTAGCTCTAATATGCAGTATGTTTTTAAAGGGGCAAATGATTTGGCTAATATGCTTGCGCAAAGCTTAGATCAAATGCAATCAGCTATGCAAATGATGGGTCAGGGTAAATCGGGTCAAGGTAAACCGAAACCTGGACAAGGCAAGGGTCAAGACGGAGAATTTCAATTAGAAACTATTATTAAAAAACAGGGAGAACTGGGTAAAAAGGAAGGAAACAAACCTGGTTCAAAACAAGAAGGTAAGCAGGGGCAGAAAGGACAAGAGGGTCAAAAAGGTGAACAAGAAGGAGCAGGCGCACAGGGCGAGTCTGGACACTCTAATTCTGAGCAGGGAAAAGACGGAAAGTCTGGAATATTGGGCGATTCGGAAAAAATGAGTAAAGAGATATTCGAAATTTACAAACAACAACAAGCACTGCGTTTTCAATTAGAAGATGTTTTAGAGTCCTTTAATATGGATAAAGAGGCGAATCGATTACTAAGGAAAATGCAAGAAGTTGAGAAGAAGATTTTAACCCAAGGCTATACCGAAGAGACGGGAAGGAGAATGCGCGATATTCAACATCAATTAATACAAATTAAAGGAGCTTTGTTAGAACAGGAACAAGAAAATAGACGTACCGCAACAACTAATGAAAAGGAGTTTAGGAATGAGCTAGATAGGCTTCCCTTAAAGGCTAAAGAATATTTCCAAATGGATGATATTTTAAATCGACAAAGCTTACCTTTGCAACCAAAATACGAAGAAAAAGTACGTAATTATTTTAAGAATACCAATGATTCATTTTAATAACGAAAACGATTTTCAGCTTCCTTTTCCACAGAAATATGAACGCTGGATTAACCAAATTATCTTATCTGAAAAGCATCGTCTAGGCGAAATTAATTATGTTTTTTGCGATGATGATTTTTTGCTTAAAATTAATCAGGACTATCTTAATCATGATACCTATACCGATATCATTACTTTTGATTATAGGGTAGGTAGGGAGTTGTTTTCAGATATATACATTTCTACCGATCAAGTAAAAGAGAATGCCGAAAAATTTGGGGTTAGTTTTGAAAATGAACTTAAACGGGTTATGGCACATGGGATTTTGCATTTATGCGGATACGGTGATGCGACCGATGCTGAAAAGAGAATAATGCGTGAAAAAGAGAATGAAAAAATTGATATGTTCCACGTGGAACATTAAAAGCGTTAAGAATGTTTGATAAAGAATATGATGTTATTGTTGTAGGTGGAGGTCATGCAGGTAGCGAAGCTGCTGCGGCATCGGCTAACATGGGATGTAAAACACTTTTAATTACCATGAATTTACAAAATATCGCTCAAATGTCGTGTAATCCGGCAATGGGGGGTATAGCTAAAGGTCAAATTGTACGTGAAATTGATGCAATGGGGGGTTATAGTGGTATTGTAAGTGATACCAGTGCAATACAATTTAAAATGCTTAATAAAAGCAAGGGTCCAGCGATGTGGAGTCCCCGAGTGCAAAGTGATAGAATGCGTTTTGCAGAAGATTGGCGGCTTATGCTAGAACAAACACCAAATCTAGATTTTTATCAAGATATGGTAGAAGGGATTTGGTTAGAAAAAGATAAATTAAAAGGAGTTAAAACAGGATTAGGATTAAAAATAAAAGCCAAATCGGTTATCTTAACCAACGGAACTTTCCTAAACGGTCTTATTCATATCGGGGAAAAAAACTTTGGGGGAGGAAGAGCAGGAGAAAGAGCTGCTACTGGCATTACTTCAGACTTAATTGAATTGGGGTTCGAAGCCGGTAGAATGAAAACCGGTACACCTCCGAGAGTGGATGGACGTTCTTTAGATTTTTCTAAAATGGTTGAACAACCTGGTGATGAGAATCCGGCTAAATTCTCTTATTTAGATGTAACACAACCTTTAAAAAACCAGCGTAGTTGTCATATGACTTATACTTCTAATTTGGTTCACGATCTGCTACGCGAAGGTTTTGATCGTTCGCCTATGTTTAACGGACGTATTGAAAGTGTCGGTCCACGTTATTGTCCAAGTATCGAGGATAAAATAAACCGTTTTGCAGATAAGGATCGGCACCAACTTTTTGTAGAACCAGAGGGCTGGAAAACTGTTGAATATTATGTAAATGGCTTCTCTACTTCCTTGCCAGAAGAGGTACAATACAACGCACTTAAATCAGTAAAAGGATTTGAAAACGTAAAATTTTTCAGACCCGGATACGCAATTGAATATGATTATTTTCCGCCAACACAACTAAAGCATACTCTGGAAACCAAGTTGGTTGATCACCTGTATTTCGCTGGGCAAATAAATGGTACTACAGGTTATGAAGAAGCTGCGAGTCAAGGATTAATGGCAGGAATTAATGCAGCGCTTAAAATCCAAGAAAGAGAAGAGTTTATTTTAAAGAGAGATGAAGCTTATATTGGTGTTTTAATAGATGATTTAATAACTAAAGGTACAGAAGAGCCTTATAGAATGTTCACCAGTAGAGCCGAATATAGAACGCTTCTACGTCAAGATAATGCCGATTTTAGGCTTACTCAAAAAAGTTTTGACATAGGATTGGCTAGTGAAGCTCGCTTAAAGCGGATGAATTACAAGCAGGAAGAAGCTGATAAAATGGTTCAGTTTTTTAAAGATACTAGCGTTGCACCAAAAGAGATGAATCCTATTTTAGAAGCGCACAATTCTGCACCTGTGAAGCAAGCCGGTAAGATGTTTAAAATCTTCGCAAGACCTAAAATGACTTTAGAGACTATGCGTTCGGTAAAAGTAGTTGAAGATTACATAGAGGCGCACCAACTTGATGACGAAATTTTAGAGCAAGTAGAGATACAGGTTAAATATTCGGGTTACATCGAGAAAGAAAAAAACAATGCAGATAAATTGAATCGGCTAGAAAACTTAAAAATTCCAGAAAATTTTGATTACTTTAAGTTGCAATCCATGTCGATGGAGGCAAGGCAGAAACTATCGGAGATCAAACCTACAACGGTTTCTCAAGCTTCTAGGGTGAGTGGCGTTAGTCCCGCAGATATTTCGGTTTTATTGGTTTATATGGGAAGATAAACTCTATTGTTTCACGTGGAACAATTAAGGCAATGTTATGAAAAGACTAATAATTTTACTGTTTTTATCGCTAAATTTAAGTGCTTGTTTTAATCTAAAAAAAGCTCGGGAAATAGAATTTTATGAGTTAGAATCTCCAGAGAAAAGCGTTTTTAATTTAACCGGATACGTTTTTGAAACCAATAGCAATCTTCAAAATCAAAGACAGCAAATTGCCAATCATTTCGGAAAAAGTGCAACCGATAATTTAAATTATTTTACAACTAACAGGATTGTTCCAGATCAATCGATAAACGTATACTTACATTATACAACAGACTATGATGCCAGGGTTAATTTATTAAATCCAGTGGTAGATAAATTATTGTATGATGATAATAGAGATACATGGGAAAAAGAACAAGATTATCAAAGGCAAGTAGACAGAAGAAGAAAACGGGCTCGAGCAAACAATACCCATTATTATATGAGCATTTATTTGATGGATGCCAATGGGAATGATGTTTTAGGTCAAGAGGATCTAACTAAAGAAATAGCAATCAAAAATTTAGATCGATTGCGGAAAAAATTAAGCCGATAAAATTATGAACTTGTTAGAGCCTCAAAGAAAAATTTTTGAAACCAAAGATTTTACCGTTTCTAATGAAACATTTGAATTGTATGCTAATTCCACCGAGAATATCTTAGTTACCCAACCCCAACCTGCTTTAGATAAATTACCCAACTATTATAGTAGCGAAGACTATATTTCTCACACCGATGCATCTTTTAGTGTTTTTGATAAAATTTACCAGATGGTAAAACGTCATATGCTCAAAAAGAAAGCTAAGTGGATTGAAAATCTAAATCTATCGGGAAACCGGATATTAGATATTGGCGCAGGTACAGGATCTTTTTTACAATTTATGAGTACTCGTGGTTGGGATACCAATGGGGTAGAACCGAATCATAAAGCAAGAGTCTTGTCAAAAGATAAAGGCATAAAGTTACAGAAAGATTTGTCGGCAGTAAAAGGGCAATTTGACGTAATAAGTTTATGGCACGTATTGGAGCATTTACCAAAATTACCCGCTCAAATTGAGCAGATGAAAAATTTGTTACGTCAAGATGGAAAACTGATAATTGCTGTACCTAATTATACCAGTTATGATGCCCAATACTACCAATCTTTTTGGGCGGCTTATGACGTACCAAGACACTTGTGGCATTTCTCGCCAGAGGGATTAATTTCCCTTCTAAAACAATTTGATCTAAAGTTGGTAAAAACTCATCCTTTGAAATTTGACGCTTATTATGTAAGTTGGCTTTCTGAAAAAAATAGAACGACCAAGAATCCTTTTAAAGCATTTTGGGTAGCTACTAAAAGTAATTATCAGGCAAAACGAACTAACGCCTATTCAAGTCTGGTATATATCTTCGAAAGTATATAAATTTATAATTAACCTATATAAGCTAATTTAAGAGTACTTTTTGTTAAATACATCTACTACCTTATATTTTGAATTTAATCCGCTTAAATCGCTTTAAATTAAGCTTATTTTTATAGAGATATATTATAGGAGAAAGTTTATAAATAAGATTTTATTATTGTTCAATTTTTTTATTATGACAAGTAAATACTTATTACATTTGCTAAAAATAAAATTAAATATGAAGAAAATAGTTTTTGCTGTCATTGGGGTTTTCGCACTGGTATCTTGTAATCAAGAAAAAACAGCTTATGTAGATAACACTGTGCTAATTCAAGATTTTTCACAGATGAAAGAAACCGAAAAACGTTTCAATAAAAAATCTGAAAAACTAAAACGTACGCTAGATTCTACCGCGATGGCTTTTAGACAAGAAGTTGAATCTTATCAAAACAAAATGCAATCACTATCCGCGCAAGCTAGACAAGAACAAGAGGCGGCTTTGATGCAAAAACAACAGCAATTGCAACAGAGTCAGCAAATGCAAAGCCAAGCTTTAAGACAAGAAAGCGATGAAGTAATTGATTCTCTCATCACCAAGGTAAAAGACTTTGTAGCTACCTACGGAGAGAAAAATAATTATACCTATATCTTCGGGTCTAATGAATCGGCAAATATTATGTATGCCAAAGAGGGTAAAGATATTACGCAAGAAGTTTTAAAGGCCCTGAATGAGTCAGTAAAATAAACCTATTATTGCATAATTTTATAAAAAGGTTGCCTAATCGGCAGCCTTTTTTAGTTCTTGTTCTTTCTTGTGAATTAGTCGCGTAAGTTGAATGGATAAATCGGTCAAAATTAATTTATCATTTCCATTACGCTCAATATGGTAAAGCGCTTTTTCTATTTCTATTTGAATAGGTATTATGTTACCCCCGTGAATAAAAGGGGCGAAATTTTTTAATTTAAAACCAGCAGTTTTGGGTTGAAGATGTACCAAATCGTTTGCCGAATAATTAAGCAATAAGGCTTGTCTAAAAAAGTTTAAACAATATAATAAAAATTGCTTTTGGGTTTCTCGACCGGTTTGAGCGACCTCTGTACTCCAATTAATGAGATCTTTTATAGCCGTTTTATTACCTTTAGCTCTAAAGGCAGCACGTACCCAGGTGATAAACCATTTTTCAAATAGTTCTTCGGTTTCAGATTGGTTGATTAATTTTAATGCCTTTTGAAAATCACCCTCGGCTTGTTGTGCAATTTGCAATGCTAAATTGGGCTCGATTTGCTTTTCAATTAAAGCCTCACTTAAAACCGCTTCTCCTAAAGGAGGAAAATGCAAAACTTGACACCTAGATTTGATGGTTGATATAATTCGGTCTTCGTGAGCAGTAAGTAAAAGCAATACGGTTTTTGAAGGCGGCTCTTCTACCAATTTTAATAGCTTGTTCGCACAATCGTTATTCATTTTGTCTGCTCCCCAAATAATAAAGACTTTATATCCGCCAGAAAAAGATTTTAACGACGCGTCTTTTAAGATATTTTCGGCATCCCTAACGTTGATAATCCCTTGCTTTTTCTCCTCATCAAGGTATTGGTTCCACGCATATTCGTCTGCATAAAGATTTTCCTGTATGAAATTTTTCCATTCGCTTTGGTAATCCTTGCTAGATTGCTTTTTATTGGCTTTTCTTAAAACAGAAGGAAAAACAAAATGTAAATCGGGGTGCGATAAATCATTTACATATTGTTTGGCTTGTGATTTGTTCTTCTCGGGACCACATTCGCTTAAAATGTACTGTGCATAAGCTAAAGCCATTGGTAGGGTACCAAATCCTGTTGAACCCACAAAGAGTTGAGCGTGGGGAATAACATGCTTACTTGCGGTTTTTTGCAAGTGATTTTTAATATGATCTAAGCCGATTATAGAAGAAAAATCCATAAAGCGAAAGTACATAAATTTTTGTAATTTCATCCCGATTTAAAAATTGCCACAAGTGTTAAGACTTTGGGCTGTTTTTATATTTTTACGAACTTAAATTAATGCTAAAATAGAATGCGATGAAGACTATAGATCAGTTTAACTTTAAAGATAAAAAGGCACTTATTAGAGTTGATTTTAATGTACCCTTAAACGAGGATTTTGAGGTTACCGATACCACTCGAATATTAGCAGCAAAACCAAGTATAGATAAAATACTCAACCAAGGAGGAGCTGCCATTCTAATGTCTCACCTAGGTAGACCCGAAAACCAAGAACAAAAATATTCTTTAAAGCATATTGTACCAACATTATCTGAAATTTTGGGAGTTGAAGTTAAGTTTGTAGAAAATTGTGTAGGCAGTAAAGCCGAAGAAGCTGCAAATCAGCTTAAAGCCGGTGAAGTATTATTACTCGAGAACTTACGCTATCATAAAGAAGAAAAACAAGGTGATTCTGAGTTCGCAAAAGCATTAGCTAGTTTGGGAGATATTTATGTGAATGATGCTTTTGGTACGGCTCACCGTGCACACGCATCAACAACGGTAGTGGCTCAATTTTTTGAGCATAAATGCTTCGGATATCTTCTAGCCAAAGAAATTGAGAGTATCAATAAGGTTTTTCAAGCCAAAGAAAAACCGGTGACTGCTATATTAGGCGGAGCAAAAGTGTCTTCAAAAATAACTGTAATCAGTCATATTTTAGATAAAATAGATCATTTAATAATTGGTGGGGGAATGACCTTCACTTTTATAAAAGCATTAGGTGGTGAGGTAGGTAGTTCTTTAGTAGAAGATGATAAATTAGCTTTAGCCTTACAGATTTTAGAAGAAGCTAAAGCTAAAAAAGTACAAGTACATTTACCGGTAGATGCGGTCATAGCCGATGCTTTTAAAGATGATGCAAAAATTAAACTGAGTGCGATTGATAATATACCTGAAAATTGGATGGGGTTAGACGTAGGGCCAGAGACCAGCAAGCTTTTTGAGCAAATAATTCAACAAAGCCAGATTATTTTATGGAATGGACCTGTAGGGGTTTTTGAAATGTCTTCTTTCGCTAAAGGAACTTTAAATTTAGGAAACGCAATTGCAAAAGCAACAAAAGAAGGAGCTTTCTCGTTAGTAGGAGGAGGAGATAGCGTAGCCGCCGTGAAACAATTTGGTTTAGCCGACCAAGTTAGCTATGTTTCCACTGGAGGTGGTGCAATGCTCGAAATGTTAGAAGGCAAAGAATTGCCAGGAATAGCAGCCATAAACAAAGATTAATTTAAACCTATCACATGAAATTTAAACTTATTGCATTATTCTGTTTTTGTAGTGTGAGCTTCTTTGGTGTAGCTCAAGATAGTGCAAACATAGCCGATCAACCGGTAACAGATAGTTTAAGCAAAGAAGCCAGTGCAAAAGAGTTGCACAACATGCTTGAAAAAGCTGTTTTAACTTATTTAAAAGATTATAAAGAGCTCAAGCAAGTCGATTCGATCTGGCAACAGGAATTAATGAACTCAGACTTGTATGCAGAAATGAATCAAGCCATTCAAGAAGGCGAATCATTAGAAAATGTGCCTAGGCAAATAAATCGGGATACTTTAATTGCACGTCTTGATCGGTTAAATGCCAAAACTCCATTTAAAATAAGTTATAATACCTCATTAGAAAAAGTAATTAATTACTATTTAAAATGGCGTAAAGAAAGTGTGCAACGCTTAATGAGTTTAAGTCATTACTATTTTCCTTTATTTGAAGAGAAATTAGATCAGTACAATATACCGCTTGAGATGAAATACTTGGCTATTGTAGAATCGGCATTAAATCCGCGTGCAAAATCTCGAGTGGGCGCAACAGGATTATGGCAATTTATGTACCCAACAGGTAAAATGCACGGTTTAGAAGTGACGAGTTACGTAGATGCTAGAATGAGTCCAGAACGCTCAACAGAGGCTGCAGCTCAATACTTATCTACCTTATACGGTATGTTTAATGATTGGGATTTAGCTCTTGCAGCTTATAATTCGGGCCCAGGAAATGTTGCTAAGGCAATAAGAAGAAGTGGCGGTCAAACCGACTATTGGAAATTACGCAACTATCTCCCTAGAGAAACAGCTGGCTATGTGCCTTCTTTTATCGCTACCATGTACTTGTTTGAATATGCGTCTGAGCACGGATTTAATTCTGCTAAACCACAAATCACTTATTTTGAAACCGATACTATTCAAGTTAAACAAGCGCTTAACTTTGAGATGATTGAAGATATAACTGGAGTTGATCAAGATTTGCTTGAATTTTTAAATCCAAGTTTTAAATTAGGGGTTATACCGCAAATAGAGGGTAAGCAATACCATTTAAGATTACCTAGAAAAGAGGCTGGTTTGTTTGTGGCAAATGAAGATCTAATTTATAAATATGTAGCGCAAAAACACAAAGAAGCGAATATGCCCACAAAAGAAGAACTTCTTGAACCCGTTCGGTATAGAGTAAGAAGTGGAGATTTTTTGGGTAAAATAGCAGCTCGATATGGGGTGCGTGTTAGTCAAATTAAACAATGGAATAATTTACGCAGCAATAATTTACGCATAGGGCAATACTTAAGTATTTTCCCTAAAAGTTCTTATGCAAGTCGTTCAAAATCAAACACAACCAAACATTATATTGTAAGACAAGGAGATTCTTTATGGAGTATATCGCGTAAGTTTCCTGGAGTTAGCGTACAAGAAATTCAAAAATGGAACGATATTAGCGGTAGTCGTTTAAAACCAGGAATGAAATTAAAAATTTCAAATGGCTAAACTCTTGTAGATTATGATAAATAAGATTTTCGGGCTATTGTTAGCTAGTTTTTTAGTTTTAGGTTGTGAGGAGCAACCCAAAGATGCTAAAGCTAATTTACCCGATTCAAATGGTCGCATTAATAATGTATCGGTAGTAATAGATCACGCGCTATGGGAAGGCAAAATAGGAGAGGAAATACGCTCTGTTTTGGCAGCAACTGTAGATGGCTTAACCCACCAAGAGCCTCTTTTTACCATGAATCAAATACCGCCAAGCGCTTTTGATGGCTTTGTACGTAGTAACCGTACTTTTTTAAAAATAGGTAAATCGGCACAAGCGTATTTAGAAATAGTGCAAGATACTTTTGCTAGGCCACAAACTGGAGTATTTGTTTATGCGCCTACACAAGAGGAGTTAATTGAATTGTTAGATAATAACAAAGATGCTATTGTTTCTTCGTTTAAAAAAACCGAGCTAAAGGAACAGCAAAACCGAATTGCTAAATCTTTAAAACCAGACCAAGTGATTCGTGAAAAGTTAGGGGTTTCCTTAAATTTCCCTACGGCCTATCGTTATGCTAAACAGGAAGACAATTTTTTCTGGATCCGTAAAGACATTCCAAAAGGCACTATGGAGATTTTGCTTTACGAGGTTCCTTTTCATACTATCGAAAAAGATACCAATATAGTAGGCAATATTATTAAAATGCGTGATAGTATAGGTAAGAAACATATACCAGGCCCCAGAGAAGGAAGTTATCTTGTTACCGAAGATGCCTATGCTCCGTATTTATTCGATACACAAATAGACGGTAAGTTTGCCTACGAAAGTAGAGGGGTTTGGGAAGTAAAAAATGCTTTTATGGCTGGCCCATTTATCAATTTTGCGGTAAGAGATGAAAAAAACAAACGCTATGTTATTTTAGAAGGTTTTGTATTTAGGCCCTCAACCAATAAGCGGGATCATGTTTTTGAACTAGAAGCAATTTTAAGATCGGCAAAAATAAATTAAACTAAAAATGCGCATTCTAGCAAAGAATGCGCATTTAATATAAGTTTTAAGTAAAATAAACTTTACTTTTCTGTTTGCTGAGTGTCAGTTTTTGAATTCTCTTCTTTTGAAGCATCTTTGAATTCTTTTATACCACTGCCCAATCCTTTCATTAATTCGGGTATTTTCTTACCGCCGAATATCAATAATACAACCACGACAATTAAGATGATTTGCGGTGTACCTATGGCTAAAAAATGGTTTGCCAACATAACTTTAATTTTTTAAGATAATACAAAAATACGAATTAAAATTGAATTCAAAATCGATAGCTTGATTTATTCAAGATAAACCTGTAATAATATTTTATATTTGTATAGTAAATTGGCGCCCTATGAGTAAACCCAAGAAGAGTAAAAGAATAAAAAAAAAATTACTTTATAAGTACCGGCTAGTTGTTCTCAACGAAGATACCTTTGAAGAGCAATTTGCTCTGCGATTAAACAGGTTAAACATCTTTGTAGGCGTTGGTATTTCTACTATTTTAATCATAGCCTTTACTACGGTTTTAATCGCTTTTACACCCTTGCGGGAATACATACCCGGTTATGCCAGTACAAAATTGCGTAAACAAGCAACAAGCCTGGCATACAAAACCGATTCATTACAAATTGCACTCGATCAAAAAAACAGGTATTTAGAAAGCATTCGGCGTGTGTTGGCGGGAGAGGCGAGTCCGTTAGATTTTGAAGAAGAAAATTTAGACACCGTCAATCAAATTGTTGCAGATACAGTAAATTTCAATGCCTCAGAAACCGACTCGCTATTGCGTAAAGAGGTGGCCGAAGAGGAACGCTTTAATATTCAAAAACAATTGGATTCTAAAGTAGAATTTTCATTGTTTTCACCGCTCAAAGGTGAAATTTCAGAAAGCTTTAATCCGCAAACAAAACATTATGCAGTTGATGTGGTAGCTCAAGAGAATACGCCTGTAAAGAGCATTGCAGACGGTACGGTGATTTTTGCAGAATGGAGTGCTGCTACTGGTTATGTGATTATTTTAGAACATAACCACGGTCTGTTATCGGTTTATAAACACAATAAATCTTTAACCAAGGCACAAGGCGAAATGGTGGTGGCAGGAGAGGTCATTGCTAAGGTGGGTAATACAGGTGAATTAACCACAGGACCCCACTTGCATTTTGAACTTTGGAGTAACGGTTACCCGGTAAATCCACAAGAATTTATAGAATTTTAAACCTAAGCTATGTCCATTAAATCATTTGCAGCTAAAATATTTGCTAAAGTGGTGAAGGCACAGATTGATAGCTGGGCCAACAATCCGGTGAAAGCTCAAGAAAAAGTGTTTAATCAATTGATTAAACAAGCTCAGCATACTCAATTTGGTCAAGATCATCAGTTTTCAAAAATTAAAAATCAGCAAGATTTTTCCAATTTGGTTCCCGTAAAAGACTACGAAGCCTTAAAACCTTACATAGAACGCGTAAAACAAGGTGAGCAGGATATCCTATGGCCAGGCAGGCCCATTTATTTTGCTAAAACATCGGGTACCACCAGTGGTGCAAAATATATTCCCATTACTAAAGAATCTATGCCCAGTCACATCAAGGGAGCGCGTAATGCTATATTAAGCTACATCAATGAAACTGGCAACAGCGATTTTGTAAATGGTAAAATGATCTTTCTACAAGGTAGCCCGGTGCTCCATGAAGAAAACGGTATAAAAGTAGGTAGACTATCGGGTATAGTTGCTCATTTTGTACCCCGCTACCTGCAAAAAAACCGAATGCCCAGTTGGGAGGTAAATTGTATTGAAGATTGGGAAACCAAAGTAGAAGCTATCATCAATGAAACCATTAGCGCAGATATGCGCGTCTTTAGCGGAATACCGTCTTGGTTACAAATGTACTTTGAACGCTTGCAAGAACGTACTGGTAAAACCATAACTGAGATTTTCCCTAATTTTAATTTACTGATTTATGGTGGCGTAAATTTTGAACCCTACCGACCCAAATTTGAGTCGCTTATTGGTAAACCTATAAACAGCATAGAACTTTTCCCTGCATCAGAAGGTTTTTTTGCCTACCAAGACAGTCAAAAAGAAAAAGGGATGTTATTGCGTTTAGACGCGGGAATTTACTATGAGTTTATTGACGCCGATTCTTTTTTTGAAGAAAATCCCGAGCGTATTGGTATTGCAGATGTTGCTTTAGGCGTTAATTATGTTATGATAATATCGACCAATGCTGGATTATGGGCATATAATCTGGGCGATACAGTGATTTTTACCAGTTTAAAACCCTACCGCGTTTTGGTTTCAGGAAGAATTAAACACTTTACTTCGGCTTTTGGTGAACACGTAATTGCCAAAGAGGTTGAAGAGGCACTGCAGCAAGCGGTAGCAAAGCATAGAGTGGAGGTAAGCGAGTTTAGTGTGGCGCCGCAAACAAATCCGGAAACGGGCTTACCCTATCACGAATGGTTTATTGAGTTTAACAAACAACCTGATAATTTGACTACCTTTGCGCAAAGCATTGATGAGGCATTGCAAAATCAAAACAGCTATTACCAAGATTTAATTCAAGGTAAGATTTTGAAAACATTGGTCATTAGCCCAATAGTCGAGAACGGATTTCAAAGGTATATGAAAGCCATAGGTAAATTAGGAGGACAAAATAAACTCCCCAGACTTACCAATGATCGTCAATTGGCAGATAAATTATATGAATTAAAACTAGTAGAATCAAATGATGAATAAAATCAAATCGCAAGGAAGGTCTAGAGCTCAAGAAAGCTCTAATGCAATTGAAAGGCTATATATTACCATGCGGCATTTGTTTAACCGAGGTTTTTATAAACCTATGGGGGTCTCGGGAGAAACGCTACGAGAGGCATTGCTAACTCTTAGACCTGAGATTTATGGTACTATAGCTTCAGAAAAGGTAGAGTTAAACGGACTTATGTATGTGATGGATCGTTTGCCAGTTGGTATAGAGGAGTGCCGTTTTATAAACCTTACCAGCGATGAAGGTTATGCCAATTCTCATTTCAAACCTATTGTTCCACCTAAGCGAAGAAGAAATTGTTACCGCATAGACGAAGAGCAAATGAATATAGAGGTAACTCGCGGGAGGTCTGAAATTTATGATATTCTTACGCACCTTACTTTCTTATTTATCGAGTCGCATAAGATTATGAAACGGGTGGTTATCAATGAAGACGGGAGTGTAAATCGCGATTGGAAAAAGCTAGAAGCCGCCATCAAAAAATCAGATTTAGACCAAACAGAAATCGAAGTAGCCTTAAGTCATACCGCCAATATTTTAGGACGTACTTTTGATGAGGTTCGCCGGGTTCATCCATTATTTAGTACCGCATCTCACCCTAACCGCTTTTTTCAAATTATTTACTTCTTAGGTAAACTAGCCATAGATGAGGCAGTAAACAATAACAAGCGTATAGTAACTTTTAGTCCGGTTTTACGCGAGCGTTTAGGACATCACATCCACGGTGAAATTTGGGCCAATCGCATTAAAACTTGTCTGATTGAACATAATCTATACCACAGAGACTTGCATATAATAAGTGCAAATATGCATAGCGTTATGAATACCTTATATGCTCCTGTAGCTTTAGCCGATGCTTGCAAAGAGAAAAGGATGTTTAAAGTGTATGAAGAGCTTAGTGATACCAAAAATAAAGCCCTTCGAGCAAAAGTAGAGCAAACCGCCTTGGAAAATGGCATGCTATTTTTACCCGATGAAAGCGGAACCAATATTGATGTTCAGATTTTTGATACGGCAAAAATACAAGACATCAACAGTAAAATATCGGCAAATAAAGACCATGCACCAGTGATTATCGTTATGGATTACGCCTTTGGTGAACAGGCTTATGAAACTATGGATGAGCTTTTAAAGCCCTTTAAAAAGGAAGATTCTTTGCAATATATGCCTGTGAAATCTATATCCATTATGGGTAAGGCTGGTATACTTGAAGGGGGTAAAGGCGATATAATGATTCCTAAAGCTCATTTATTTGAGGGCACAGCCGATAACTATCCATTTCAAAATGAGCTAACCCGCTCCGATTTAGAAGGAAATGATATTGCTATAGTAGATGGAGCTATGATCACCGTTCTAGGTACTTCTTTACAGAATAAAGATATCTTAAAGTTCTTTTATGATTCTACTTGGAATGTGGTAGGACTAGAAATGGAAGGAGCACATTACCAAAAAGCCATTCAAGCCGCTTCTAAGTTGAGGGGTAATATTAGTGAAGAGGTAAAAGTGCGGTATGCTTATTATGCCAGCGATAACCCCTTAGAAACAGGAAGTACTTTAGCTTCTGGCGGATTAGGCACTACTGGAGTTAAGCCTACTTATTTAATCACCGAGAAAATTATTGAACAAATTTTTAAATAATGAATAAAGATAATTTAGACAGCCAAAAGCAAAATGAGGAAATAGATATTTTTGATTTATTTCGCTTAATAAAAAATGCTTTTAAAAACATTTATCATCGTTTTTTGCTTTTGGTTCGCTTTTTACTAAGTAACGCCCTGCTTATACTGGCAGTGGTCGTTATTGGTATCGTTTTGGGGTACTTTTGGAAAACCTCTAGTCAAGAATACCACCAAACTCAAGCTACACTTAGCGTTAATGAAGAAGGAACCGATTATTTGTATAATAAAATTGATGAGGTTAATTTTTTATTACAAAAAGGCAATACCAAATGGGCAGCGCTTCTAGGAGATGAAGAATTAAAAGGCCTATCTCTTGAAGTTAAACCGGTGTACCTTACCCAATTGCTATCTAACGAAGAAGAAAATTATTTAGATTATATAGAGGAATCTAAATTACTAGAAGAGGAACAGAAAAAAGAACTTTTGCAGAATAAAATACGTGTGCATAAAGTAATCTTAAAACATCCGGCAGATAAAGAAGGTAGTTTGCTTTTAGAGAAAATAATAAATCAGCTAAAAGATAATGCTTACTTCAAAAAGTTATACCAAGAAAAGTCTAGCTTTTTAGCCGATCAAGTGCAAGCCAATAAAGAGTTTATCGCTTCTCTAGATCGTTTAATAGCCAATTACGCTAAATCTAAAGAAGCGTCTAACGATGCCAAGATAGTAGTAAATGGCGCGAATTTTGACTTTAACGGACTTATTTCGCAGCGAACGGAGCTACAATTAGAAACTCAAAACTTAATTAAAGAGAAAATACAACAAGAAGAGTTTTTAAGAATTATTGATTTGAGCTTGCCTCAACCATTAAAGCAGAAGTCAATCTTACAAAAAAACAAAATGCTGCTTACCCCTATAATTTTGCTGGTAATCTTGTTTTTAGGCTATCTTTTCTTCAAAATTATTGCGCAAGCTAAATCTTTGAAACCTAAATCATGAAAACAATATTAGTAACAGGAGGAGCTGGGTTTATTGGGTCTAATTATATCAATTATATTCTTAGAGCCAAGAAAGAAATTCGGGTTGTAAATTTAGATAAGCTCACCTATGCGGCCAATTTAGATAATATTGAACAGCCAAATCATCCCAATTATCAATTCGTTAAAGGTGATATTTGCGATGCGCAATTGGTGAATAATCTTTTTGAGGAATATCAATTTCAAGAAGTGGTTCACTTTGCCGCCGAATCTCACGTAGATAATTCAATTGCCAATCCTGCTGTATTTGTAGAAACCAATGTAAACGGAACCTTTAACCTCTTACAAGCTGCTTATAAATTATGGATGACTGCTCCCTTCGAGCATAAAACTACTTTTGCAAAAGCCCGATTTTTGCACGTTTCTACCGATGAGGTTTACGGCACTTTGGGAGAAGAAGGTTTATTTACAGAAGAGACGCCTTACGCACCCAACAGCCCTTACAGCGCTTCAAAAGCAGCTTCAGATATGTTGGTAAGAAGTTACTTTCATACCTATGGTATGCCTGTGGTAACCACCAATTGCTCCAATAATTATGGCCCTTATCAACACGATGAAAAATTAATTCCAACTATAATTCGTAAAGCTTTAAAAGGAGAGCCGATTCCTATTTATGGTCAAGGAACCAATATCAGAGATTGGTTATATGTAGAAGATCACTGTAAAGGGATTCAGAAAGCCTTAGAAAGCGGAAAATTAGGCGAAACCTATAACATTGGTGGTAAAAATGAACGACAAAATTTATATATCGCTCAATACATCTGTAAAATCCTAGATCAGCAGCACCCACGGGTCGCTAAAGATTCCTATCTAGAACTTATCACCTTTGTTAAAGACAGACCTGGACACGATTTTAGATATGCCATAGATGCTCAAAAAATAGAAAAAGAACTAGGTTGGCAAGCCCAAGAAAATTTTGAAACAGGAATAGAGAAAACCATAAACTGGTACTTAAAAAAATATTTACAATGAAAGGAATTATTCTAGCCGGAGGTTCAGGAACGCGTTTGCACCCCTTAACCCTTGCCGTAAGCAAGCAATTGTTGCCGGTGTACGATAAACCCATGATTTATTATCCGCTTTCTACTTTGATGTTAGCGGGTATCCGAGAAATCTTGATTATAAGTACACCACACGATTTGCCTTTGTTTAAAAAGCTTTTAGGCGATGGCAAACAGTTGGGCTGCCGATTTGAGTACAAAGTACAAGAGCAACCCAATGGCTTGGCAGAAGCTTTTATCATTGGTGAAGAGTTTATAGGTAAAGATAAAGTAGCTTTAATACTAGGGGACAATATTTTTTATGGCTCTGGACTAGAAAATTTACTCAAACAAAATAACAATCCAGATGGTGGGGTGGTATATGCCTACCATGTACATGACCCTGAACGCTATGGAGTGGTAGAGTTTGATGAAAATGGCAAAGTGATTTCTATAGAGGAAAAACCCAGTCAACCCAAGTCTAAATATGCCGTACCAGGAATTTATTTTTACGATAACGAAGTAGTGCAAATCGCCAAATCTATTCAACCCAGCGCACGTGGCGAATTAGAAATTACCGATGTAAACAACGCCTACCTTAAAAAGGGTAAATTACAAGTGGGTATTTTAGACAAAGGCACCGCCTGGTTAGACACCGGCACCTTTAAGTCACTCATGCAGGCTTCTAATTTTGTAGAGGCAATAGAAGAACGACAAGGATTAAAAGTGGGAGCACTAGAAGAAGCGGCCTATAATATGGGATATATCACCCAATCGCAATATAAAAAGTTACTCCAGCCTTTAACAAAAAGCGGTTACAGCAAAAATTTACAATAAATGCAGATAGAAAAAACCAATTTAGACGGATGCTTTCTTTTAAAACCCCGTGTTTTTGAAGATGAACGTGGTAGTTTTTTTGAAACCTTTAATCAACAGGTTTTTGAGCAAACCACTGGCTTAAACGTCAATTTTGTACAAGACAATCAATCTATTTCTAAATATGGCGCTTTACGCGGAATTCATTTGCAAACAGGAGACCATAGTCAAGCAAAACTCGTACGGGTTATTCAAGGCGAAGTACTCGATGTGGCAGTAGACCTAAGAAAAGACTCGCCAAGCTTTGGAAAATCCTATCAAGTAAAGCTCAACCACAAAAACAATTATCAGTTATTCATCCCTAAAGGATTTGGCCACGGATTTGTAACCTTATCTAAGCAAGCTATTTTTGCCTATAAATGTGATGCCTACTACCATAAAGCATCAGAAGCCGGTATTATTTATAATGACCCCACTTTAAATATAAATTGGCAATTACCTGCAGAAAAGCTTTTACTTTCTTCTAAAGATCAAATATTACCTACACTTAAAAAAGCCAACTGGTTATGAAAATTTTAGTTACCGGGTCAGCTGGGCAATTGGGGCAATGTCTTCAGGTTGCAGCCAAAAAATATACGGCTCTAAATTTTTGTTTTACCGACTCAAATGAATTGAATATCGCTTCCGCGGAAGCGATTCAAAGCTATTTTGAAAAGCACAACTTTGATTACTGCATAAACGCAGCGGCTTATACCAATGTTGAGCAAGCAGAAACCGATCAAAATAAAGCCTTTTTAATCAATGCAGAAGGGGTAAAGCACTTGGCCGAAGCCTGCCAAAAGCACCAAACTAAACTGATTCATATTTCTACAGATTATGTTTTTGACGGTGAAAAAAAATCGGCTTACACCGAAGAAGATCAGGTATATCCAATAAACGTTTATGGCGCTTCTAAATTAAAGGGAGAGCAGTACATTCAAGAAATATTAAAAGAATATTATATTGTGAGAACCTCTTGGTTGTACTCACAATTTGGACATAATTTTTTTAAAACCATTTCACAAAAAGCAGCATCAGGCGAAAGCCTAAAAATTACCACTCAGCAAAAAGGAAATCCTACCAATGCTAATGATTTGGCGGCAGCGGTCCTTCAAATAATCCTATCGCAAAAGAAAAACTATGGTATTTATCATTACAGTAACTTGGGCGAGGCCACTTGGTATGATTTTGCAAAAGCTATTGTAGATAGGCAAGATAAAAAGATAATAGTGCAAGCTTCAAATGCCTATAAAACAAAAGCAAAAAGACCAGTAAATAGTTGTTTAGATAAAGGTAAAATCATTAAAACTTTTGATTTAACAATACCTCAATGGGAAGCGAGTCTTACAAATTTAATAAATAACGAGGATTAAAATTGCAAGTAGAATTCACTAAAAATAAAAGTGTATTCTTACCTTAAACTAATTTTTGCGCTCTACCTTAAGGTTTTCTTGGCTAGGTATTAACAAGAATGTAACGCTAGAGAAGGTCTTTTTCTGCTATTTTAGACAAAACATAAGTAAAAAGGTGTGCAAAAGTCTTTTGTTTATGGATTAACCCTTACTTACAATTTTAAAATGGAATTAAAAGAATACCTCCCCTTAATGATCGATGCGGCGCGAGATGCCGGGATACAGATATTAGAAGTTTACAACGGAAAAGATTTTCAGATCCAAGAAAAAGAAGATTTAAGTCCGATAACCTTGGCAGACCAAAGAGCGCATAAAGCAATTGTAACGGCGTTAGAAACAACTGATTTTCCTATTTTGTCTGAAGAAGGTGCCGAAATTCCTTATGAAACCAGAAAAAATTGGGAATATTTCTGGATGGTAGATCCGTTAGACGGTACCAAAGAATTCATCAAAAAAAACGGTGAATTTACAGTCAATATTGCACTCATACATCGGCAGAAACCTGTGCTGGGCGTGGTATATGCACCAGTATCAGACCAATTGTACTTTGGTGGGGAGCATATAGGAGCCTATAAATCTGAAAACACAGACCCCGAAACCGAATTGGAATTGATTACCAATGAGAGCGGAACTATTAAAATTGTGGCTTCACGTTCGCATACCAACCAAGAGACTAAAGATTTTATAGCTGAATATAAAGATGTCGAAATCCTGAGTATGGGAAGTTCTTTAAAGTTTATGTTGATTGCCGAAAGTAAAGCTGATATTTATCCGAGGTTTTCACCAACAATGGAGTGGGATACCGCGGCTGCACATGCAATTTTAAGAGGTTTAGATCTAGAGGTGATAAGTTTAGAAGATAAACAACCCCTACGCTATAACAAAGAAAATTTGTGCAACCCTAATTTTTTGGTAGAGCGATAAAAAAGCTCCATTAAAACTATTTTCCAAAACCGTTAATACCGAATATAAAAAACTAGTTGGTCCTACATTTGGCTAACTTTAAGTACATTTGCTGGGTAAAAACATCTACAATAGTATTTTGAAAAAGCAACTCATCAAAAAGCTTAAAAACACCAATCCCGATCAAAAAGATGTACTTAAGAAAGGTTTCTATTTTTTGATATTTAGAGGCGTGGGTATCATAGCCGGTTATCTTTTTACGCTCTATATTACCAATGTTTTTGGAGCTAAAATAAACGGACTCATAAGCTTGAGCTTTAGTGTTTTTATGTTTGCTAGTATTATAGGCAGGTTGGGTATTGACGTTAATTTTTTGCGCTTTTATGCCAAGCCAGAAAACTGGAAAGAAGACCCTGGATTATTTTACCGCGTGGTAAGCAAGTCTTTTTTAGTAAGCTTGGTACTTATGGGGTTGCTTCTGTGGGCACAAGACTTTTTTATTTTGCATATTTTTAAAAAGGACCAATTAGCACCCTATTATTTTTGGAGTGTTTTAGGAATCCCTTTTTGGACCATCACCATGCTTTGTGCAGGAGCTTTGCGAGCCAAAGGATTAAATAACTGGTTTGCATTTTTCAATAATACAGGCCGTTTTTTACTTACTATTCTACTTTTAGCTGTGGTTTATCTTTTTAGTACCGTAGCTCCCGTTATGCTTATTCAAATTCATTTTTGGGCACTAGTGCTATTGTCACTCATTGCATTTTATGTAGTAAGTAAGGAGTTAAAGCAATTAACATTAAAATCGGGAACCAACTCATGGCGTTTTTTACGGGAATCTTTCCCTATGTTACTCTCCTCAACCATTATGGTATTTTTGGGTTGGTTAGATACTTTTATATTAGGTATTTATGAAACCGATGAAAATATTGGTATTTACAATGCAGCATTAAAATTGGCGCTGGTTACCAATTTTTCTATTGAAGCCATCAACTCTAGCCTAGCACCAAAAATAGCGAATGCCTTTGCCGAACAGGCACACGAAAAATTTAAGAGTTTAGTGAAATTTTCTACCCGAATCAATTTTGTAGCTACTGCTGGGATAGTAGCTGTTTTGCTGATCTTTAATCAGTTTTTTTTAGGCATATTTGGCGAAGAGTTTCTAGTAGGAAAATATGTACTAATTATATTATGTAGTATTCATTTATTAAATAGTACCACAGGCTCGGTAGGCATTATAATGCAAATGATTGGCAGACAAAAGCAATACCAAAATATAGCGCTCATTGCCTTAGGCCTAAATCTAATATTAAATTTTGCTTTAATTCCGTTATACGGCATTGAAGGGGCAGCAGCAGCAACCGCAATAAGTCTATCTTTCTGGAATATTGCCGGAACGGTATACCTTAAGCGTAAAGAAAACATTAGAACTTACTTATAATTTTAATCTATGGCAGGGATTTACGGGGTTTTATTAAAGAAAAATCAGCAAAGAAAAATATATAACAATTTTTACAACAGTAAATTTGAAAACTCTATTCAGGAAGAAATTGTTAGCAATGATTTTTGTTTTGGTAGATCTGTATTAGATAAATTTAAAGATGATCGTTTTCTATTTGAAGATGATAACTATATCATTTGTTTTGAAGGAATCAATTATTCTACGATTAATACTCCACAAAAAATAATTAAAGCCTATGTAGAGAAGGGAAGCGATTTTATCTCGTTATTAAAAGGAACTTTTTCTGGATTTATTTTTTCAAAAAAAGAAGAAAAATTAATCATGTTCAATGATCCTTTATCTACAAAGAGCCTATTTTATTTTTACGATAAAGAATTAGGTTTTGCTTTCTCTTCTGAAATGCACGTATTATCTAAATTGCTTCGTGAGAACCACATTTCAATTAGTTACGATTATGATGGAATATATTCTTTAGCTCTTTACGGACAAATGTTCAATGACTTTACCTTAGTTAAAGAGATAAAAAAATTAAATTATGGCTCCACTTTAACTTTCAATATTTCTGAAAGTTCGATAAAGACCCAGCAATATTACAAAATCTCAAAAAAAGAAACCCCTCAATCTTTAAATGATGTAATAGAATCTATAGAGAAGTTTATGGTAAATGCCATTGAAGAAGAATGGCAAAAAGATAGAAGTAATAATTACCAACAACATTTAAGTTTATTGAGTGGAGGAATGGACTCTAGGATTAATGCTATGATTGCTCAAGAACTTGGGTTTAATAAAATCAATACATATACCTACGGGAATCCCAACTCCAGCGACGTTAAATACGCCAATCATATCGCCGAAAAAAACTTTTATTCTCATTTACAATTTAATATTCATAAAGGAGATTTTTTAGTTGAAAACGTACTAGATAATTACGTAAAAGCTACCGATGGTTTAACCCACTTTACCGCGAACGCAATTATTTACAATGCGTTGAGTAAAATAGAAAGACGTAATTTTGGATTGATTCATTCAGGACAGATAGGAGATGTTTTATTCGGCTCTTTTTTAAAGCCTAATTATGATTTTAAAACAAATAAAGCTTCTATCGGATTAACAGGTTTTGTGAAGAACAAGACAATGCTTGAGAAAATGGACTTTTTAGATGATCTAACGACCTATTATGACCAATCTGACTACGAAGTATATACCTTTGAGCAACGACAGGTACACGGTACTTTAATGGGGGATAAGGTCTTTAATAACTTTATAGATCAAGCTTCACCATTCTACAATACTCAGTTATTAGATTACTGCTCCAGTATTCCCAACAAATTTAAATTTAATCAAAAGATTTATTTTGATTGGTTAAAGGCAAAGCATCCTAAAACGCTTGATTATAAATGGGAAAAAATAGGATTAAAACCTAATTCAGATTTTAACATTAATTACGGTAGGTTAATTAAGAAATATGTGAATGGAGGGAAAAAATATTTTGGGCTTAATTACGATAGTATGAACCCTATTACCAATTGGTTTAAAACTAACCCTAATCTTCTAAAACAATTTAACCGCATCTTTGAAGAGAATATTGTAATTATTGATAACAAGGAGCTTAAAGCAGATTTAAATGAGATTTATAATGATGATATTTTTGAATATCGTAATAAGTTTGCTGTAATTACTGTTTTACTAGCTATAAAATTACATTTCCATAAATAAAAGATAATGATTCTCAAAAACAATAAAATCTCCATATCACCATTCCCAATTGTTCGGGTTTTCTTGGCTGTTTTTTTATTTATCAATTTAGTAGGGATTATTAATTTACCCCTTTATAACGATGATTTAGATGAAGTTAAGGTAACATATTTATTTTTAATAGGTTTAGTGTCCTTTGTTTTATCAGCTATATTTTTTAGAGTTCTAAAATTTAAAATTTCAGAAAAAGACTTAAATTTTGGTAAACATAAAATCATAAAGTTTTTATTTATTATCATTAATATTATCACTGTCTTTTCTATCATCATTACTAATATCCGAAATGGTCAAATCATAATTTTTTCTGAAGATGCTCGTTTTAATCCGACTGTTATTACTGGGTTATTCGTTTATCTATCCATTGTAATTACCCTTGCTTATTATGCTAGTATTCTATTAGAAAATAAAAAATTAAAAAAAAGATATTTTCTTTTTTTAGGTTTTCAAGCAATTCTATTTTTATCATTAGGATTTAGATCTCCTTTAGTAAGTTTATTGGGAGGTTTTTTTATAGTTTTTTACACCGTTAGAAATGATTATCAAAATAGCTTTAAGAGAATATTTTCTTTTAAAATTTTTCTCGCAGTATTCCTTTTTTTAGCATTAATGTCATCTATTGCTACCTTTAGAGTGAGTAGAAAATATGATGTCGGTCAATATTACAAAAATATAAATAAAGATGTATTAGATAAACATAGTTATCTAACCCCAATAGCTCCCACCATGGCTCTTTTTAGGTATGATCAACAAGTTGTTAAAATTTTGATTGAGGAAAAAGAAGGAGATCCCATGTACTTAGGTTTGGCTGCTGCAAATGTATTAACCCTGTTACCAGGAACCCAGTGGGCAGCGAGAAATATTATAGGAGATATTACTGGCGCTAGAAAAAGACCAGATGGAGTACCCTGGAGTATAACACCTACATTACAAGGTGCATTATTTGTAGATGGAGGTTATATTTTTGTTGGAATTGGGTTTTTATTAGCTGCATTATTAATGGAAACTTTAAGAAAGTTAATTATTAAGCGAAAAAATCCCTTTATAATCACTCTTTACGGAATCGTAGCAGTTGCTTTATTGAAATGTATTCATACAGGTTATGTAGATGTTCCTTTCTTTTTGATTATTGCTTCACTTTTCTTTTTGAAATTTATAGTATATAATATTAACTATAAAATACCAGAATAATTTAATCAAATAAAGCTTTTAAGCGCTTTAAAAGCTTTTGAGCTACAATATCTTTTCTAAAGTTTTTTGAAGTGTTAAATGCTTCCAACTTAAATTTATTTTTTTGTTCGGGTTGAAGAAGATGATATTGTAGGATATAATCAGTTAAAGCTTCTGAATTTTTTGGTTCAAATAAAAATCCATTTTTATGTGATTCAACATATGTAGCAGGTCCAGCAATATTACAAGCGATGACAGGTGTGCCACACGCCATAGCCTCTAAACCTGTTAGACCTAAACTTTCTGCTTCTCGATAGGTCGGGAATATATATAAATCTATTTTATTATAGATGTCAACTAATTTCTCTTGTGGTATTAGTCCCAAAAATTGCACATCTTCTTCTAAACCATTCTGCTTTATGGTATTTAGAATTTTTCCCTCATCAGGACCTTTCCCAGCTATGGAAGCTACAAAAGGAATTCGTTTTTCTTTAAGTTTTAAAAGAGCATCTAGAAATGTTTTCCAGCCTTTTTCTTCAATAAAACGAGAAACAAAACCTAAATGCAATTTGGATTTTTTTTCATCTTTATCTTTAATGAAAAATTTAGTAGAATCAATTCCGCCAGAAGGCGATACAAAAACATCTTGCTCTTTTAAAAAAGGGTAGCCTTGAAGAACTTTTGTTTTAAAATAGTTGGTAGGTACAACAAGTAAATCGATTTTTTTTAAAACTTTTTTAGCAAAAAAATTAAGATATTCATTCTTTTGTAAATCTATTATATCCGTTCCGTGAACGTTCAATACCCAGGGTTTTCTTTTAAAAGGTAAAAGGAAAAAAAGAATTGGAATATGGTGACTCACATAGTGTACATATACCAAATCAAACTTTTTAAAGATCCCGATAAGAATATTAAAATAGTGAATACCATAATTGAGAACTTTCTTAATAGGGTTTCTCGTCAAGCCCTGAATAAGAGAAATAGGTTGAAATATAACACTATTTTTTTCTAATTCATCTTTAAAATTTTTCACAAAGACACCAAATAATGGATCCTTAGAGGAAGGATACATATTTGAAATTAAAAAGATTTTCATATAAGGCTGTATTTTGATATTTTAAACTAAACTATATTAGTAATTTTGTGCAAAATGCTAATTTACAATCTAAGTTTATTTAAACAATTAAGTTTACTATTATTTACGTATGCTTCATAAATTAAAGCTATTTTTTTATTACGCTTTTATACAGCATTTACCTCATTCTAGGTTGATAGGCTTGTGTAATAAAATTAGGGTAGCTTACGTTGCCAAAATACTAAAGCTTATGCCATACGATAGCAGAACTAAATTAGAGCCCAATGTTTATCTTTCAAACACCTTAGGTACTCGAATAGGGGTGAATTGCAGAATTAACGAACATGTTTTCATACAGCAAGCGATTATTGAAGATGAGGTCTTAATTGCTCCACATGTGGCTATACTAAGTACTTCACATCAACACCAAAGAATCGATATAAGTATTGTAAATCAAGGAGATACCAAGCCTCAACCACCAACTATAAGAAAGGGAGCTTGGTTAGGCCGAAATGTAGTTATTATGCCTGGTGTTGAGGTTGGAGAGGGCGCCATAGTAGGTGCAGGAGCGGTAGTAACCAAAGATGTGAAAGCTTTTACGGTGGTAGGTGGTGTACCAGCAAAATTGATTAAAACGAGAAAACAATAAACTTTTAAACTAGAAAATTATTTTTCATGAAAAGCCACTTTTGTATAATTTTTCTTTTTGCAATTTGTTTATTTACAGCTTGTTCTAGTAATAATGATAAACCATTCTACGATGAAAATCAGAAGATATTTCTTGTCGCAGGGCAAAGTAACGCAGCTGGTGTCGGAGATAAAGATATCTCTATTTTTCAACCTAATAAAGAGGTATATGAATATGATTCGGTAAAAGATACCATCAAAATACTGAAAGATCCTGTAGGCCAATATCACCTTAATTTTCAAGCGGCTCAAACAGGAAGTTTTATTCCAGCCCTAGCCTATACGTATAATGAAATAAGCAATCAAAAAGTATGTGTTGTTCAAGCGGCAAAAGGTGGTTCTTCTTTAACCGTTGAAGCAGAGGTGAACAATTGGGGCAATTGGAGTGAAAGTGGTAAATTATTTTCTTCTAGCATTTATAAAACTCAAAAAGCTTTACAGGTGTTAAAGCAGAGTAATATTCATGCTATTTTTTGGTGTCAGGGAGAGAATGATGCTCAAGCTGTCTACCAAAATAGCATTACTAAAAAATATTATAAGAAAGCTTTAATTGAGTTAATTAATAGATACCACAATCAATTTGGAGAGATACCCTTTGTATTTATAGAAACGGGTAGATTTAATGGGAATAATGCCAAAGATGAAGGATATAAAAAAGTAAGAGAAGCACAGAGAGAAGTTGCGTTAGAAATGGAACACGTCTATATTGGTTATAATGAAACCGAATTTTTTCCAGAAAGGGGCTGGTTAAAAGATATGGTGCATTACAACCAAGAAGCTTTAAATGATATCGGTAAAAAATTAGCTTACTTTTACACCGCTCTCGAAGACTAAAATAATAATGAAGCAAGACAAAAATAAAATATTAAAAGACTTAACATTAATCTGTATCGTCGTAGCCACATTTTTTCTACCTATTAAAACCTCTATAAGTAATATTGGTTTAATTGGTTTGGTGGTCACCACCTTATTGTCGTTTGTATTGCATGGCTTTCAGTTAAAGGGCAAGTTGATCTATTTCTTCTTGTTTTCTCCTATGGTATTTTTTATACCGCTTTTATGGGGAGTAACTTATAGTCCGTTAAAACAAGAAGCTTTTCAGGAAATAAGCAAATATATATTCTTAGGCCTAACGCCATTGTTTTTGTTTAGAAAAGATATACCCCCAAAATTATTCCGAAATTTTGCGGCTTATGGTTTACTTGCCGGTGCATTTATATCAGCTTTAGCTTTAATAGCGATTAATATATATCATTACAGTCAGTCAGATTACCCTTTACACTGGTTGCTCAACCATACATTTACCAACTTCAATTTTACCAAACCTCTTCCTGATATGCATCCTATTTATATGGGTATGTATATGGCTATGGCCCTAAGTATCTTACTTTTTTCTAAAATCAAAATACCGCGCTTACTCAAATTTTTAGGCTTTTTGGTTTTTAGTTTGTGTATAGTTTTTTTGGCTTCGCGTATTATTTATGGTGTATATGCCCTGCTAATTCTTTTGTATCTTATTCATAATCTTTCTTTTAAAACCTTTGCTGCGCTTATTACAGCAGCTGTTATTTTGTTAGCTTTTAGCTTTAGCTTACTGCAAAAAACCTACATCTATCATAAAACAGTTGACGGAACTTTCTGGGAACTTCAAGATAATATTGGCACCTACAATACGGATAACACTTACAAGGTAGATTCTCGTTTTTCTAGATGGAAGGTCGCCCTAGAGCTTATACAAGATAAACCAATTTTGGGATATGGTGGGGGTACAGAAAATGAAGTTTTAATAGAGCAATACACCCAATACAATATGAGTAATTCTTTAGAGCGAGGTTACAACGCTCACAATCAATACATAGGCTATGTATTGCGTTTTGGAATTTTTAGTGTGCTTTTATTGCTTTTATATTTCTTTAAAAACGGTGTATCTGCTTTTAAACACCAAAACCTTTTATTTTTATGCTTTCTCACCATACTATTTTGGTGCTTTATGGTCGAAAATATTTTAGATAGAAATATGGGTATTAATTTTGTCGCCCTTTTCGGGACACTCTTCTATGCAGAATTTTTGGCTAAAGCCGATAAAAAAGAAACGCATGAAAAAGTGGCTTAACCCAGATAAAAGCCAAGTCTTTTTTTGGTTCCTCTTACTTTTTTTAGGAATTGAGGCACTAAACAAATTGTATTATCATATTATCGAGGCTGAGTTTTATCTTCAGAAGCTGGTCAAGTTATTGGCTTTTGCTTTTATGTTTACGAGTTTATTATTTACCCGTACCCAACAACTTTTGGGTATATTTTTACTGGTGCTATGGTTTGTTTTGGGGCAATATTTTTTACCTCAAGCTTTCACTACAATGGCTATAATTGGTTTTGCTCGCTATTTGTTTTTCTTGATTTTATTGCTCTATTTTAAAGATTTAAGGTCTTTTGATAAACATAAAACCCGAAAAATAACAAGCTTCTGGGAGTTCTTTTTATGGCTGAACAACAGTCTTATAGTACTAGGGGCTCTTTTTCAATTAGAATGGTTTAAATCTTATGAAGGCGAGCGCTGGGGCTACAATGGTTTGGTTTGGGCTTCGGCAAATTCAACCTACCTGTATTTAAGCGCTTTGCTTTACTTTGTGTTTTACTATAAAAAGAATTTTTATTACCAACCTCTGTTTTGGTTTACTTTGATCGCTTCTTTGTTAATTGGCACCAAATCGGTTTACTTGGCCGTATTTTTATTCAGTTTGGTGCTATTGATAAACGCAAAGATTAGCAAAAAATGGGTTTTGGGGAGTTTAAGTCTTATCAGTTTGCTTTTTTTGGTTGGAGTATACGTTTTATTCAATTATAGTCTGTTTGCCGAAATCAGCAAAGAAGAGGGCTGGTTAACGGCAGTACTTTCTTATAGAGATGATTTATTACTTACAGAAACCATTCCGTACATTCAAGAAAACTGGCGAAGCCTTCATTATTTTATTGGCGGACTTTCTAATCCGTTGCTGCGACCACAATTAGAATTGATAGACTTATGGCTGTATTTTGGTATTCTAGGAGCGCCCTTGTATTTGTATCTCTTTTTAAGGTATTACTTCAATTTTAAACTAGCCCACCAAGATAAATTATGGTTTGCGGTGCTTTTAGCGGTTCCTTTAATAACAGGTAATTTTTTCTATAATGCCTCTGTACCTATATATTTGTTGTTAATCAAATTAGCTTATTTAAAAACACCCGATAAATTTTCGATTACTGGAGATAAGCCCTAATTTTGACGCTTTTATTTGCATATACCCTATGGCCCAACGCATTCAAATACTCAACACCAAGATAGACAACTTAAGCATGGCAGAAACCTTGCAACGTATAGAGTTGGCTATCGCACATAATAATCCCCTGCATCACACGGTGGTAAATGCAGGGAAAATTGTGGCCATGCAAAAGAATGAGCAGCTGCGAAAAAGCGTAAACGAAGCCGATCTCATCAATGCCGATGGTCAAGCGGTTATCTGGGCAGCAAAACTTTTAAACCAGCCGTTAAAAGAACGGGTGGCTGGCATAGATTTGTTTGATAATTTGGTTAAAATGGCACACCAAAAGAATTATAGTGTTTACTTATTGGGCGCTCAAGAAGAGGTGGTATCCGCTTTAAGCGAAAAATTTAAACAAACCTACAATGCAAACGTGATTGCGGGATATAGAAATGGCTATTTTTCTCAAGAGCAAGAAAAACAAATTGTAGAAGATATCGTTAGCACTAAAGCAAAAATGCTGTTTGTTGCCATTAGCTCTCCCAAAAAAGAGATATTTTTGCATACCCATCGTGAGGCTTTAAAACAAATTCCCTTTATTATGGGGGTAGGCGGTAGTTTTGATGTATTGGCCGGTAAAACCAAAAGAGCTCCTAAATGGATGCAAAAAAGCGGTTTAGAGTGGTTTTACAGGTTTTTGCAAGAACCTAAACGTATGTGGAAACGCTATTTAATTGGCAATTCTAAATTTATTGGCCTGGTGGTAAAGGCTAAATTTAACTTTAATAAAAAGAATTCTTAAGATATGAAGATCAAAAATATTTGCTGTATAGGTGCGGGTTATGTAGGAGGTCCAACTATGGCCGTAATCGCACAAAAATGTCCAGCTATAAAGGTTACCGTAGTAGATATTAATGAACAAAGAATAGCCGCTTGGAATGATGAAGACTTGAGCAAATTGCCGGTATACGAGCCAGGATTAGATGAAATTGTAGCCCAAGCTAGAGGCAAAAACCTCTTTTTTTCTACTCAGGTAGATGAGGCCATCGCTGCCGCGGATATGATTTTTATTTCGGTAAATACCCCTACCAAAACTTATGGTAAAGGTAAAGGTATGGCAGCCGATTTAAAGTATATCGAGCTTTGTGCACGCCAAATTGCTCGCGTAGCTACATCAGATAAAATTGTGGTAGAAAAATCAACCTTACCGGTGAGAACAGCATCGGCTATAAAAAGTATCTTAGATAATACAGGTAACGGTAGCTCGGTTAAGTTTCAAATTTTATCCAACCCAGAATTTTTAGCCGAAGGTACCGCTGTAAGCGATTTATTAAACCCAGATCGTGTGCTCATTGGGGGAGACAATACCACCGATGCGGGTAAAGAAGCCATCGAAGCTTTGGTTGGCGTTTACGGGCAGTGGGTGCCTCAAGAGCGCATCTTAACCACCAACGTATGGTCGTCTGAGCTTTCTAAACTTACCGCCAATGCATTCTTGGCGCAACGCGTTTCTTCTATCAATGCCATGTCTGAGCTTTGCGAAAAGACCGAAGCCGATGTTAATGAAGTGGCACGTGCCATTGGTATGGATTCTCGTATTGGTGCAAAATTCTTAAAAGCCTCAGTAGGTTTTGGCGGGTCTTGCTTTCAAAAAGATATTTTAAACTTGGTTTATATTGCAAAAACCTACGGCTTAAACGAAGTAGCCGATTACTGGGAGCAAGTAATTCTTATGAACGATCATCAAAAAAGAAGGTTTGCCCACAATATCATCAGTACATTATTCAATACGGTATCAGGTAAAAAGATAGCTTTTTTGGGCTGGGCGTTTAAAAAAGATACCAACGATACTAGAGAGTCTGCCGCCATCTATGTAGCCGATGAGCTTCTTAATGAGCAAGCACAAATAGCAGTGTACGACCCCAAGGTGCAAGCCCAGCAAATGTATACCGATTTAGATTACTTAAATACAAGACCTAGTGCCGCTAATCAAGCCGGTTTAACAGTTCATCAAAATCCGTATGAGGCTTGTAAAGACGCCCATGCTATTGCTATTTTAACCGAGTGGGACGAATTTAAAACATACGATTGGCAAAAAATTTATGACCAAATGCAAAAACCTGCTTTTGTATTTGACGGTAGAGGAATTTTAAACCTTGAAGAATTAGAAAAAATTGGTTTTGTATGCTACCAGATAGGGAGTAGCGCGAAACAATTATAAAATAGACTTTTAAGCAAACAATTATGCCAAAGCAAAGAGTATTAATTACCGGTGCAGCTGGATTTTTAGGTTCGCATTTATGCGATAAATTTATCCAAGAAGACTTTCACGTCATAGCAATGGATAACTTGATTACTGGCGATCTAAAGAATATAGAACACCTGTTTCATTTAGAGCAATTTGAGTTTTATCATCACGATGTTACCAAGTTTGTGCACGTTCCAGGAAACTTAGATTATATTTTACACTTTGCTAGTCCGGCTAGCCCCATAGATTACCTTAAAATTCCCATACAAACCCTTAAAGTAGGTTCTTTGGGTACGCATAATTTATTAGGCTTAGCCAAAGAGAAAAAAGCAAGAATATTAATTGCCAGTACCTCAGAAGTTTATGGCGACCCGTTGGTACATCCGCAAAACGAGTCATATTATGGTAATGTTAGCACCATTGGTCCGCGCGGGGTGTATGATGAAGCCAAGCGTTTTCAAGAGTCAATCACAATGGCTTATCACCGTTTTCACGGATTAGAAACGCGTATTGTAAGAATATTTAATACCTATGGTCCGCGAATGCGACTCAACGATGGTAGAGTAATTCCTGCTTTTATTGGTCAAGCCCTACGAGGAGAAGATCTCACTGTTTTTGGCGATGGTTCGCAAACGCGTTCTTTTTGCTATGTAAGCGATCAAATAGAAGGAATTTATAGGTTGTTGCTAAGCGATTATGTGTATCCGGTTAATATTGGTAACCCGCACGAAATAAGCATTAAAGATTTTGCCGAAGAGATTATAAAACTCACAGGCACTAAACAAAAGGTAATTTATAAAGAATTACCTCAAGATGATCCCATGCAACGCCAACCCGATATAAGCTGTGCGAAGAAAATATTAGGTTGGGAACCACAGGTAAACCGAGCCGAAGGAATGAAGATTACCTATGATTTCTTTAAAGGCTTGTCTCAAGATGAACTCACTAAAAAAGAACACAAAGATTTTGCTAAACATATTCGTAAATAAAAGCATAGAAAATGCATAAAAAGCAAGGCAGATATTCACCTTATTTAAGGCCGCTAACCTATATTATCGATATAGGGCTTATTTTGGTCTTTGCCTTGATTTTTAAATTTCAAGCGATTGATTTTTTAAACTTTACGCTTTTTGTTTCGGTGGGGTGGCTGCTATTATCTGTAAATACAGGTTTTTATGAAGTCTACCGTTTTACAAAGGGTTTTCGAATACTCTCCAAATCATTGGTGCAAATTGGTTTATTTTCTCTAATTGTTTTTTCCTTTTTTGGTTTTTTTGAAGACCTTTCCAGACCAAGAATGATAATTTTTGAGTATCTAGCTTGCTTATATATAAGTATCATAAGCGTAAAATTACTGGTTTTTTACTTGCTTAAACGTTACCGAAAATTTTTAGGTGGCAATTATAGAACCACTGTAATTCTTGGTAAAAATAAGCATACACAAGCCTTAAAGAAATTCTTTACATCCAATCCTTCTTATGGCTACCATTGTAAAGGGCTGCTAGCTATTCAAGAAAAAGACAACTCGTTTGAAGAATGTTTAAAATTTATTATCGACAATAAGATCGATGAGATTTACTGTTCGGTAACCTCTTTAAGTAATCAACAAATCAATGAGTTGATAGATTTTGCCGATAACAATTTAAAACAGCTAAAATTTTTACCCGATAATAAAGACGTTTATACCCGTCAATTAAAAATGGATTATTATGGGTATTTGCCCATCCTGTCATTACGGGACATTCCATTACAAGAACCCTTTAACCAGCTTTTAAAACGTATTTTCGATATTGTTTTTTCTCTTTTCGTAATCGTTTTTTTACTGTCTTGGTTAACCCCTATTTTAGCCATTTTTATCAAGTTAGGCTCAAAAGGGCCAGTGTTTTTTAGGCAAAAACGTAACGGACTTAACTATAAAGAGTTTAACTGTTATAAATTCAGGTCGATGCGTGAAAATCCGCAAGCCGATTTACATCAGGTAAAACGCGGTGATAAACGCATTACGAAAATGGGTAAGTTTTTACGAAAAACCAGTATGGATGAATTGCCTCAGTTTTACAATGTGCTTTTAGGCGATATGTCTGTAGTGGGACCACGTCCTCACATGGTGAGCCATACGCATATGTATGCAGAACGAATAGACAAGTTTATGGTGAGACACTTTATAAAGCCAGGAATAACGGGCTTGGCCCAAACCAGTGGTTTTAGAGGTGAAGTAGAAACCGAGAACGATATCATTAACCGTGTGCGATATGATATTTTTTATCTAGAAAATTGGTCGCTTTTATTAGATCTTAAAATCATTTTTCAAACGGTATATAACGCTATTCGGGGGGAAGATAAAGCCTACTAAATAAGCTTATAATAGTTGAACTAGCGCATCCAGTTGAAGGTCTAGGTTAAAATGTTGAGCGGCGCTTTCGCGGATTTTTTCACTCATTTGTTTAAGCTCATCTTTTTTTAAATCTACAAGCAAACGATTTAAAGTTTCAAAGTTTCCTGGCTCAACCACATATCCCAATTGATAGTCCTGCACTACTTGCTCTCCTTCGCCACCTGCAAAATAAAGCATAGGTAGACCGCCTAAGGCCATTTCATAAATTTTGCTAGGTGTAGAACCATAAATGGCACGGGTAAGCGGTACAATAGCTAAATCAAAAGTGCCAAGTTTTTCTAACAAAAGCTGGCGAGATACCTCACCGTGATAAAAGATAGGTTTGTCGCTATTTATTAAATAATCTTGCAAAGCCTGCTGCTCTGCACCGGCACCATAAATATGCAATTCGTGATTACCCAGCTCAATATTTTTGCAAAGTTTTACAATCCCTTGTGCAATCCCCAGCAATCCTGCGTAAACAAGTTTTATGGGTTGTTCGACATCTGATTCATCGCTATCAAAATTCAACCGACTAGCTTGTGGTAAATTGCGGTATAAAAAGGTTTGCTGTTTGGGGTTTACCTCAAGCACTCGCGCAATAATTTCTTTCGATTGCCCTAAAACCAGGTGCGCTTTCTTGTAAATATAGCGCTCTAAACGCTCTAGTAATGTATACATTCGGCCTTTTTGTAGAGCATCCAATTCTAGACCTGCACTAGGCCAGAGATCAGAAACATTTAAAATCAATTTGCGTTTGTTCCGGTTAAAGAAAAACAATGCCGATGCCGATAGAATCAGCGGCGGACTTTGAATAATAATTTTTTGAGCAAACTTTCCTGAATGTAGAAACCTATAAACTCCTAAGCTAAATGAAAAAGAAAGCATAGCGAAAAGCCGTTTAAACTTTTGATTGGAATTGCTCGGGAAAATATACAATCGGGTAACGTGTATACCTTCATAATGCTCGGTGTGCATTAATTTTCCTCTATAACCTGCAAAGATTCTACCTTTTGGATAATTAGGAAGCGGACAAATAACTCGTACAGAATAGCCCCTTTGCTGAAGCCCGAGAGCCAGTTGAGCTATCCGATTGGAAGCCGCACCAGTTTCTGGCGGAAAATAATTGGTGATAAGGGTTATTGCTTTCATACCAAAGATTCAAATTGCTTTAATTTGCCGCTTTTTTTTCGTTTTAAGAATTTTACGCGTTTTAAATTAAGGCGGAGTCCTTTTTCCAAGTATTTTTCGACGGCTTGCTTGATTTGATTTTGTTTCTCAATAGAAATATCCGCAACAGCGGCATAGGTAATTTCAAAGGTATCGGGCTGGGTTTGCTGTATAACAAATTCCTTTACATTGGTATCGTCTTCAATTATACTTTTGGTTACATAATAAAATGTGAGTCCGGGTACCACTTTACCACTTGGCAAACGGGCAATATCATTTGTTCGTCCTACAAGACGTTCTAAATAAGCTTTTTTAGCATTGCTATTTGGTGAAAGCACACCAATATCGCCTAAATCGTACCTGATGAACGGATGGGCCTTATTGAATAATGAACTTACGATAATGCGACCTTCTTGGCCTGGAGGTAAAATGGCACCATTTTCATCTACAATTTCAACATACAGGGTTTCGGTGTTTAACACCCATTGTGTCTCCTGGTTTTGAAAAGCTATTAAATCGAGTTCGCTAGCACCATATTCGTTCACTACGGGTACACCAAATTGATTCTCCAGTAATTGCTTGGTTTCGGGAAAAAGCATTTCACTGGTAACAATGCACACTTTTAAACTGGGACAAACCTTTTTTAATACGATATTTTTTTTTGCTAGGTATTTTGCAAAAAGCTCGATAGAGCTGGTATAACCGTTAATATAATCAAATGCTTTGCTATAAAACTTTGCAAGAAATTCAGCAAGCTTTTCATCGTTTAAATCGAAAATAGGAAAGCGGTAGCGATTGGCGAACTTGTCTTTAATCCGTTCTTTATAATATCCCATTTTCTCCAAAGGAATGCCGTAAAAACGGGCTTGTAACGATGTATTAAAATCTAGGCCAAACCAACCAAAACGATTAAAAATCACTGCCCATGTCATAGCATGACAAAATTTATCTTTAGCAAAAACAAAGGGATGACCACTAGATCCTGAGGTTTTATTGATATACACGTTTTTAGTGGTATAAGCTGTACTAAGTCGCTCTTTTAGTGGGCGCTGTAAATCGGCTTTGGTTAAAATAGGTATGTCTTCCCATTGATTTATTTTGTGCTGAGCAGTGTGTTCTTGATAAAAAGGAGTATGTTGTAGATGATACTTTAAAATAGCTTGTTTTTGCTTTTCAAGAAATGATTCGTAATTTTCTTCTGGTATAGACTGAATATAATTTAAGTGTTTTTGAGCCTGCTCAATTGGAAATCCTTTAACTTTTAATATGGCGTCAAACCAGTTCAAACTACTTATTTTTTAGAAAAACATTAGGGCGTCAATTTACAAACAATTATTTTTGATGCCACACACAAAAACAAACAAAATGAATATTTTAATAATTGGTTCTGGAGGAAGAGAGCACGCGTTTGCATATCAAATAGCAAAAAGCAAATTATGCGATAAACTATACGTGGCACCAGGAAACGCCGGAACAGCCGAAATTGCTACCAATGTTGCCTTAAATGTAAATGATTTTGAGGCGGTTAAAGATTTGGTTTTAAGTAAAGACATTCAGTTGGTCGTTGTTGGACCAGAAGACCCGTTGGTGAATGGTATTTATGACTTCTTTAAAGAAGATACGGCTTTGCGCGATATTCTTTTTGTGGGGCCGTCAAAAAAAGGAGCTCTATTGGAGGGGAGTAAAGAACGAGCCAAAGAGTTTATGGCTATGCATAATATACCCACCGCAGCTTACCAAAGCTTTACAAGTGAAAGCCTGGAAGCAGGGAAGCAGTTTTTAACCGAATTAGATGCGCCCTATGTTTTAAAAGCAGATGGATTAGCGGCTGGTAAGGGAGTGTTGATTTTAGACGATTTGCAAGACGCTCAAGATGAACTAGAGAATATGTTAAGTGGTAAGTTTGGGCAAGCTAGTGAAACCGTGGTTATCGAAGAATTTCTGTCGGGAATAGAGTTAAGTGTGTTTGTTTTGACAGATGGTAAAGATTATAAAATATTGCCTACTGCAAAAGATTATAAGCGTATTGGAGAAGGAGATACTGGTCTTAATACCGGGGGCATGGGAGCTATTTCTCCTGTTCCTTTTGCCGATGATGCTTTTATGCAAAAAATAGAAGAGCGTATTGTTAAACCAACCGTAGAAGGTATTAAGAAAGAAAACATAGCCTATACAGGTTTTATTTTTATAGGACTAATAAAAGTAGGAGATGAGCCTTATGTAATTGAATATAATGTACGTATGGGTGACCCCGAAACCGAAGTGGTACTCCCCCGAATAAACACAGATCTTGTTGAGTTGCTGCAAGCTGCCGCTAAGCAAGAATTAAAAGATATTGAATTAGAGGTGAACCCAGATACAGCAGCTACGGTTATGCTGGTTTCAGGTGGGTATCCCGAAGCTTATGAAAAAGGAAAAGTAATTACAGGAATTGATGAGGTAAAGGAATCAATTGTATTTCACGCCGGCACTAAAATGAGCAAAGATGAACTGCAAACCAATGGTGGCCGCGTGATCGCTTTAACTTCATTTGGAGAGAACTTTAATGCAGCACTAAAAAAATCTTACCAAAGTGCACAAAAACTACACTTTGATAAGATGTATTATAGAAAAGATTTAGGGAAAGACCTCAATTAATATTGAGCGTCTTTTCCTAAAAAAGAATGCGCTTTAACGCTGCGGTCTTCGGTATCATTTTGGTTAAATTTCTTTAATTGCATCATCCAGTAACCAAAGGCCACGGCGGCTATAAGCATAAATAACCAGTTTACTCCATTCGCTAAAAACCAATTTTCTAATTCTAAATCGGCTAAAGCATAAAAAGGAAGAAACAATACGTCTTCAAATAAAGAAGCTATAAATTGAAAAAAATCTTTCATCGTAAAAATTGTTGTATTACTTTATACAAAAGTACTAAAATTAGCCATGTTAACAAGCTTTTTTAAAAATTCTAAACCTATAAACTTTCTGGTTTTATTGGTGTTGCTTTTGGTGCAATATTTGGCAGTTCAAAAAATTGAAGTAGAGGGTAGCCAAACCTGGCTGAACTATTTATTGCCAGTAGTTGGTTTTTTAGGGTTGGTAGTTGCTTTTTTATACCTGAATGCAGTGGTGAAAACCAAAGCATTTGCACAAAAGAACACCTACGCCGTGCTTATTTTTGTACTTGGTATAATCTGTTTTTACCCCATCTTTAACGATCATCAAGCTTTGATAGCTTATGGTTTTTGGATGATTGCTTTACGTATTTTATTTGGTATGCAAGATGTGCAGCATTTTGGTAAAAAGCTATTTGACCTTTCATTTTTTCTAGTTATTGCGGCAACTTTTAATCCACAGCTTTATGTTTATTTACTTTTTGCTTATTTGAGTATTCTGTTTTTTAGTCCGAATCAAATTACCCATTATTTTATTCCAATCTTGGCTTGCTTAGCGGTCTGGCTAATTGTATTGGCCATTTCTTTGTTGGGGTATGATGATACCCGATTGCTATTGTGGCCGGAATGGACCATCAATTTTGATTGGAATAATGATTTAAACTTTATCTTTCCACTAGGTTTGATGGGTTTTTTACTATTGCTAGGATTTTTTGGTCTGCTGGCTGCCATACAGAAGAGTCAGAGTAGCCAAAAAATATATTATCGATTGGTCTTATTGCTTTTGATGTTTGGTGGATTTATAGCGGTTTTCCAAGAGCAATTTCTTATCCAGAATTTTATCTACTTGTTTTTACCCTTGGTTTTAATGGCATCAATTTGGGTTACCCAAACAAAAACCAAGTGGAAAAGTGAAAGTGTGCTCCTTTTTTTAACTATATTAGGCTTGGCTTATAATTTCTTTATATGATCGACGAGGCTTTCGTTGCTGAGCAGTTAAAAAATCGATGGGATTACCCCTACCAGTGGTTACGAAAACAAAATGACCAGTGGGACGCCATGACCAATTTTATTTATAAAACACCAGTTTGGCAGGAGCTTATAGAGCTTATAAAGCTTAGTGTAGACGCTTATGAGGTGGATAAGCGCGAGTTGTTTTACTACGCCGCTAATCGTTGGTATAATTTCTGGAGTGCAATGCTAGTAGAACGCTTATTTTGCCAATCAGAATTTGTAGTTCCAGCATTAAATCACAAAAACAGATTGGTCGATTTTAGCCTTTACGGAATAGATTTTGACCACAAAACCAGTATTTTCCCTAAAAAATACAAACCTACCTTGTATTACGCCCAAAAGCATAAAGCAGATTTAATTTATTGGCTGTACCAAAATCAAAGTCAGCAGCAGCGAAAACATCTTGCCAACCGATTGTTTATAGTAGTGCATAATCAAGATGGTGAACACTGGAAACTCAAAGCTGATTTACCTAAACTTAAAAAAGCAGTTTTTAAGTACTTAAGTACATTTTCAAAAGAGAACTTAGTATTGGTAGACCTGGAAAACCATACAGCTTGGTCAGATATTATTTGGGTTACGGAATAAACTATCCCATAGGGTAGAGCCAAATAGGTAGATTGTAGCGCTTACCGAATTTAGTTTTACAGCGAGTAACCTGCCAACCCTTACCATAGTAATGCTGTTTTCTTACTAGCAAAAAAATATCTGAAGCATCTGTATTACTACTTTAGTGTTTAAATATACATACTCCCAGTCAAACCAATACTAAAGCCGTACTGGCTCAAGGCTCATTCTATATTGAATCTATGGTGAATGTACCTTTCTCCACTATTTAGTGGACTCATGGTAGACTCACTGTGGACTCACTGTGGACTCAGTACGGGTTTTCTTAGTGGTTGATATGTTGTCTGCTGGCTTTAAATATCCAGCAAAATAGCAACCATACCATTATTTGGTAATTCAAGCAGTTTCCTCAAACAATAAATGGTAAAAATTCTATTTGAAGAAAATAGTTCGGCTACAATAGGTATATAATAAGATTCCGAATTTGAACTAGGTTGGGCATTAAGATTAAACAAAACAAATTTTGGTTTAAACCCAAGTTTTAGAATTGATCGGGTATTTTTGCATTTAAATTTTTGATGCGTGAATTACATCGGTTCTAAAAATAGACTCTCTGCTTGGATAGTAGAGCAGGTCAAAAATACAGTTGAAGGTCCAATAGATGATATGATACTCTGCGATTTGTTTGCGGGTACAGGAAGGGTAGGACGTAGCTTTAAACCTTTGGTAAAACAAATTATTGCCAATGATGTAGAATATTACAGCTATGTTTTGTTGCAAAATTATATTGGCAACCATCAAGAAATTCCGCGAAAGCGTGAACTAATTGAAAGCTTACAGCAGGCGACTCCAGTAAATGGATTTATTGCCGAAGAATATGGAGAAAGTGGTTCGGGTAATCGGTTGTTTTTTACGCAGTCAAACGCACAAAAAATAGATGGTATGCGGCTGCAACTTCAGCAATTAGAGTCGCAATTAGATGCTTCTACCTATTTCTTTTTACTAGCGAGTTTGCTAGAAAGTGCAGATAAAGTAGCCAATACGGCATCGGTGTATGGTGCTTTTCTCAAAAAAATTAAAAAATCGGCTGCCAAGCCTTTGGTTTTAGAACCAGCAGATTTTGATAAAACAACCTGGCAACATCAGGTATTTCAAGAAGATGCCAATGTTTTGATTAAGCGAATTTCTGGCGATATTTTGTATTTAGATCCGCCTTATAATGCGCGGCAATATGGGGCCAATTACCACTTGCTTAACACCATTGCTCGCTATGATCGCTTTGAGCCGAAAGGCAAGACCGGGCTACGAGAATACTACAAATCGAACTACTGTAAGAAATCAAAGGTAGCGGAAGAGTTTGAAGCCTTAATAGCACAAGCCAACTTCAACTACATCTTTTTAAGTTATAATAATGAAGGCCTTATGCCCAGCGATCAGGTAAAAGAGATTATGCAAAAGTACGGGACCTATCGTTTGGTAGCTAAACAATACCAACGCTTTAAAGCCGATAAAACGCAAAACAGAAATCATAAAGCTACCGCAACAGAAGAATACCTGCATATTTTGATAAAATAAATCCTGATAAATTGGCGGTAGGGGCTTTTCATTAAAATAGCAGTAGGTTTGTTAAATATTGCGTATTTTTGCGCTTTTAATTAAAGTAAAAACTTAGAATATGTTTTCAGACAAAGCCAACGCTATTTTTCAGGAAGTTATAGAGAAATACCACGAGATAAATACTGTAGATCAACCATTTGCCAACCCATATGATGAAAAAGAGGATTTGCTAGCGCACTTGTTATACCGCAAATGTTGGATAGATACGGTACAGTGGCATTATGAAGACATTATTCGCGATCCGGAAATTGACCCCGTTTCTGCCTTAAAACTAAAAAGACAAATAGATGCCTCTAACCAAGATCGTACCGATATGGTAGAGTATATCGATTCTTACTTCTTAGAAAAATACAAGGAAGTAACCCCTAAACAAGATGCCACGATTAATACCGAGAGTCCGGCTTGGGGTGTAGATCGCTTGTCTATTTTAGCCTTAAAAATTTATCATATGAATGAGGAAGCCAATCGTACAGACGCTTCACAAGAGCATCAAATGGCTTGTAAGGCAAAATTAGATGTGCTTTTAGAGCAACGCGTAGATTTGTCTACAGCCATTAACCAACTTTTGTCTGATATTGAAAAAGGCGACAAGTATATGAAAGTATACAAGCAAATGAAAATGTACAATGACGAGGAGTTAAATCCAGTCTTGCGCGGTAAAAAGTAAGCCTGCAATGCCGTTTTCACGGATTTAATCAGTTCCACAAAAAATATTTTGAGCAATAAAAAGCACATATTGGTTTTGCGGCTGTCGGCCATGGGAGATGTTGCTATGAGCGTGCCGGTTTTGGGTAGATTGCTGCAGCAGTACCCAGAGGTAAGACTTAGCGTGGTTACTAAAAGCTTTTTTGCCCCAATTTTTAATCAGTTGCCGCGTACACAAGTTATTGCGGCAAAAGTTAAGCAAGAGCACAAAGGAATTTTAGGTTTGAGGCGTTTGGCTAAGCAGTTAAAAGAGCTTAAGCCTTATGCTGTAGCCGATTTACACCAAGTATTGCGAACGCAGATTATAGGTTTTTTTTTAAAAACTTACGGAATAAAAGTAGCTAGAATTGACAAAGGCAGGGCAGAGAAGAAAAAGCTAACCCAACACCAAGAAAAACAGATTAAGCCCCTAAAAACAACGCATCAGCGTTATGCCGATGTATTTGCTGATTTGGGTTTCCCTATCGACTTAAATACCGATTTAAAAGTAATAAAACCAAGTCTATCTGCTGCTGCACAAGAATATTTCAGCGAAAGCGATAAAAAGGTGATTGGTGTGGCTCCCTTTGCAGCTCACGAGGCCAAGATGTACCCTATACATTTAATGCGTGAATTATTGCTTAAAATAGCAAAAACCAATCGGTTTAGCCTTTTGCTTTTTGGAGGAGGTAAAAAGGAAATTGAGCAACTAGACCAATGGGAAAAAGAAATACCAAACACGATTAACTTAGCTGGAAAACATTCTTTTACCGAGGAGTTGGCTATTATAGCGCATTTAGATGCTATGCTTGCGATGGATAGTGGTAATGGTCATTTAGCGGCGCTCTATCAAGTGCCAGTAATCACGCTTTGGGGCGCTACTCATCCTTTCGCAGGATTTGCACCATTTAGACAAACTGAGCAACTCCAGTTTACCCCTAGCTTAAAAAAGTATCCGCTCTTGCCTACATCTATTTACGGAAATAAAATATTGCCGGGCTATGAGCAAGTCATGCACGATATTGATCAAAACCAATTAATTAAAACACTGCAACAAGTGGTAAAGCTAAACTAATGGATTTTTCAAACCCGATTTTAACCTATCTAATACTTGGCATTTCTGTACTTTATATCGCCTTTAATCTTTGGCGTTATAAAGAATTAGATGCCAATCAAAAACGACGCTTGGCCATCATAAGCGTAGTATTTGTTCTCTATGTAATTGCGAAATTTTATCGTGTTTTACTCTAATAATGTATGTTGATATTTTAAAATAAACAATGATGAATATAATTTCTTCAACAACAATTTCACTTTTTTTACTTTTCTATGTACTCTGTCTTGGAGTTAGTTTATTTTTTATTCTTAAAAACGAAAAGAATAGTATTGCTAAAGTACTTTGGGTTTTGGTGGCGCTGATGTTTCCTGTTTTAGGAAGCCTTATTTATTTTGGTAATATGGCTTTAAATAAGAAGGCTAAACCCCTTGAAGCGTATAAGCGGTAAGATGAACACCGAACACCAATTTGAATCATAAAAAATAGGCTACCTAAAAGAAGGTAGCCTATTTTTTATGATTTAATTACCACTATTAAACATCATCAAAATCTATAATGATTTTGGCTGTGGTAGGGTGGGCTTGACAAGTTAAGGTAAGGCCTTCTTCGATTTCTTCATCGGTGAGAATTTGATTTTTCATCATTTCTGCCTTTCCTTCTTTTATTCGTGCGATGCAACTACTACAAATTCCACCTTGGCAAGAATAAGGCGCATCGATATCTTCATCTAAAGCGGCATCGAGAATACTTTCTTTTTGGTCCATTTCAAACTCAAACTCCTCATCATCTACAATAACCTTTATTTTGGTTTTACCTTCTAAGTTGGCTTCAATTTCTCCGGTTTGGCTGGAGGTAAAGAGTTCAAAATGAATGCTTTCTTCTTCAATTTCATGCTCTAGCAATACGCCTTTGACCAAATCGATCATGGGCTCGGGACCGCACAAATAAATATCTTTAAACTGGTGGTTTTTAAATTTGTTATTCAGCACGAAATTTACGGTACTGCGTTCTATTCGGCCAAAAAATGAATCTTTGTCTTTGGCTTGACTGTAAACAAACTCGATAAAAACCCGATCGGGGAATTCTTGCTGAATGGCCAATAACTCTTTAAAATAGATGGTTTCTTGCGGGGTTTTATTCCCGTAAACCAACACAAACTTACTGTGAGCTTCTTTTTTAAGTACACTCTTTAAAATAGAAATAACGGGAGTAATTCCGCTTCCAGCGACAAAAGCAGCATACTCGTTTGGTTTATCATCGGTAGGAGGGTGGTATACAAATTTACCTTCTGGCGGAAAAACATCTAACACATCACCTTCTTGAAGTTCTCTGTTGGCATAGGTAGAAAATAAACCGCCGGCTACTTCTTTAACACTCACCTTAATATAATCTCTCCCGGGCACAGAGGCAATAGAGTAGGACCTTCTTATTTCTTGTCCATCAAACTCTTTTTTTATGGTGATGTATTGCCCCGATTCAAAGTAAAAAACATTTTTTAAGGCTTCAGGAATCTCAAAAACAAGACTCACGGCTCGGGGTGTTTCTCTAATGATTTCTTTTACAGGTAGCGAATGAAAGTTTTTCACGGTATTCTATTTTTTCCGTAAAAATACAATATACATTGGCTTAATAAACCTAAAGCAATCAAAATTTTATACCTAAGTAACTTAGGTATGTAATAATTTTATATTTTTGTAATTCAAGTTAATTGGTTTTATGAGTAACTCTAAGCTATATAAAGGCAGTTTGTCAACCATCATTTTAAAGCTCTTAGCCGATGAAGGCAAGATGTATGGGTATGAAATTACTCAAAAAGTAAAACAACTTACACAAGATGAATTGCAAATTAAAGAAGGAGCGCTTTACCCGGCTTTGCATAAGTTGGAAGCAGATGGTTTACTTGATATAGAGGTGAAAAAGGTGGATAATCGTTTGCGAAAATACTATAAACTCACCGAAAAAGGAACTCAAGAAAGTATTGGCAAATTAGCCGAATTAGAACGATACTTATCAACCATGCAGGCTTTACTATTGCCCAAAACCAAATTGAGTTCTTAATGCCTTTAAATTTAGAGCAAATACAATTTATAGACCGCTATCTCAGGAATTCTGGGATGCTTTATGATGATGTGCGTGCAGAGTTTGTAGATCATATTTCCAGTGCGCTTGAAGCGGAAGAAGAAAGCGATTCATTCGATTTTTATAACCACTTTAAAAATTACATGATCAAACATAAAACTGATTTGCTTAAGCGTTACGAAAAATCTGAAACCCGTGCATTTTGGTTAATCTTAAGCCAGTTATTAAAAAAGGCATTTAACGTAAGGGTCATTTTCGTGAGCGCAGTAGTTTATGCATTTAGTTATTTTGGGATACATTACACCATTAAACAGTATCTGATTCTCCCGATATTACTGTTGGCTATATTTTCTGTTTTTTGGATGGTCTGGGGTAGAAAAAACATCGGTAAAAAAACATTGTATCAGTATAAGTTAATGATGCTTATCTTCGCTTTTGATTATTTTTCGCTTCAATTTTTCAACCCTAATGCCAGCAATTGGAACCTTTACTTATTGGGTTTTTATATTTGGTTTAATGTTTCAGGATTATATCTCTACTACCAACAAACGCAACGTATGAAATTTATAGAAAGCGTATCATGAAAAAGCTAAGTGCCACACATATCGAACAGCTTTATGCGTTTACCCGAACACATTTTGTCGATTATTACGATGTGCAAACCGAGCTCGTTGATCATTTGGCCAATGGCATAGAAACGCAATGGGCAGCAAACCCTGACTTAGATTTTGAGCAGGCTTTAGATATAGAGTTTAAGAAATTTGGGGTGATGGGTTTTGCCGAAATTGTGCAGGAAACCCAGAATCATTATACCCAAAAATTCAATAAACTACAGCAACAAGGTTTTTTAAAATTTATGCAAATTAAGGTCGTACTACTGCTTAACATTATGCTGAGTGGTTTTGCTTTTATTTTTATACACTGGTTAGATTATATATTGTTATTAATGCTAGTGCCTATAGTACTATTGTTTACTTTTTTGGGGTTTTTATACAATCAAAATAAAATCTTTCAACATAAAAAACTGGTTAAGCAACAAGATAAATCAGCTTGCTTACAAGTGCTTTTAACCCATCGTGTAAGCGCATTCAGTTGGTTGCATAGTTTGTTATTTGGAATTATAGGGGCTTATAATTTTTTCTCTGGCCTATGGATGACCCAATTAGGGTGGATTGTTAGTATACAGCTCTTTTTTTGGTTGTATTATCGTCATTTTTACTGGTATAAATTAGCGAATAAACATGCGCTTGAACTTAGTTCGCTTTTAAATTTGAAAAAGGTATGAAAAAGCTAAGTGCAGCACATATCGAGCAGCTTTATGCGTTTACCCGAGCACATTTTGTCGACTATTACGATGTGCAAACCGAGCTCGTTGATCATTTGGCCAATGGCATAGAAGCGCAATGGACAGCAAATCCTGACTTAGATTTCGAGCAGGCTTTAGATATAGAGTTTAAGAAATTTGGGGTTTTTGGCTTTCTAGAGGTGGTAGAAGAACGCGAAAAACAAATGAGCAAACGATATTGGAAATTGATCAGGAATGAAGTTTATCAATTTTGTAAAATTCCAAAGGTTTGGGTTAGTATGGCGTTATTCCTCTTTATATTCACCATGCTTTTTCGATTGCCTTATGGTTTCTACGGGGTAGCCACCTTTTTAGCCTTAGAATTCTTTTTATATGTTTTTCTGCTAGGAAAACGCTCACGTCAATTAAAGAAAAATCAATCCGCTAAGCAACCATTGCTTCTAGAGGTGATTATTAATAGAAGCGGACAAATAGGGTCTTTTAGTTACATATGGTTTTATCAATTTCTAATTGTAGATGCTCAGGTTTTCTCTAATTTATATGTAGCTCTGGCCACATCGCTAATTATAAGTCTTGTATCCTTATTGCATTATATTGTTTTGGTGGTAATCCCTAAGCAGAAAAATAAAATCTTACGCGAAGTTTATCCAGAAATGGTTTAGAAAATTGTAACATTATCACAAATTTTATACTAATACTGTAAATCATTCACTATGCGGTATTCACAATTTTTATTTTTTGAATGGAAGCAGTTTAAACGCTCGTCTTCTTTTCAAAAAGGCATTGGTATTAAAATAGTACTCCTTCTAGCAGCCCTTTATTTTATAGCTGCTTTTACCGGTTTAGGATTGGTTGCTTATTATTTAATACAAAAATCATTTCCTCAGTTAGACCCTATAGTCGTTGTAAACAATTATCTAATTTTTTGGTTTTTATTAGATTTAACCTATCGCTTTTTTCTACAACAATTACCGGTAATGAATATTAAACCCTTTATGCTTGTTCCGGTTAAAAGGTCTACCATAATACATTATTTATTGGCCAAAACCAGTTGGTCATTTTTTAATTGGTTGCCGCTCTTCTTTTTTATTCCTTTTGCCATAATTTTGCTAGTCGAAGCTTACCCGCTAATACAAGTGATGGGCTGGTTGGTAGCTATGATTCTTTTCACGCTTTCGCTGAATTATTTAAACTTTCTCATCAATAAAAACAACACTTATTTTTATGGCTTAGTGAGTCTTATCTTCAGTTTTGCTGCGCTGCGTTATTTTAATATTTATGACATCACGGTTTTGGCAGGAGAGTTTTTTAATAAAATGTACAGTCTATGGTATGCCTTTCTTATTCCTTTACTGTTGTTGGTGCTCTTATACCGCAGAAACTATGCATTTGTACGAAAGAGTTTTTATTTAGATGATGCTATCCGTAAAGAAAAGAAATTGGTAAGAACCCAAGAATTCTCCTTTTTAAATCGGTTTGGAAAAATGGCACCATTTTTAAAAAACGACCTCAAACTCATTCTTCGTAACGCACGACCAAAGCAAGTTTTGTTTATGTCTTTTCTATTCTTGTTTTATGGTCTTATCTTTTACACCCAAGAAACATATAGCGATAGCCCCGCCTTTTTAGTATTTGCTTCCGTATTTATTACGGGTGGCTTTTTACTCTCTTACGGCCAATTGGTTCCTTCTTGGGATAGCGAATATTATAAGCTACTTATGAGTCAAAATATACCTTACCGTCAATACCTCGAGTCTAAATGGTACCTTATGCTGGTGGCTGTAATTATTTCATTTATTCTTGCTACGCCGTACATTTATTTTGGCTGGGATATTTATGCGATGATAGCAGCAGGAGCGCTTTTTAATATTGGTTTAAATTCGTTTATTACGCTTTTTGGAGGTGCTCTAAACCGAGTACCCGTAGAGCTAAATGTTAAAGCAAAAGCCTTTAGCAATACACAAGGCTTTAACCCTACTCAGTTGCTTATCGCACTGCCTAAAATGCTTGGCCCAATGCTTATTTTTTACATACCTTATAAACTGATAAATTTTAATGCAGGTTTATTGGCTTTAGCTTTAAGCGGATTGATTGGCTTGATGCTTAAATCATTTTTCTTAAACAAAATAGAATCCATATACCAAAAAGGAAAATACAAAACCATTGCGGCTTTTAATGAAAAAAAATAAACTATGATTCGCGTAGAAAACTTATCCAAAAAATACAATCAAGATGAGGTGTTGCATATTGAACATCTAGAAATTCCTAAAGGTCAAAGCTTTGGTTTAGTAGGAAATAATGGAGCCGGTAAAACCACTTTTTTTAGCCTTTTGCTCGATTTGATACAACCTACCACCGGGCATATTGTAAGCAATACGATACGCATAGACGCCAGTGAAGATTGGAAACCCTTTACTGCTGCTTTTATAGACGAGTCTTTTTTAATAGGCTACCTAACCGCTGAAGAATACTTTTATTTTATAGGGGAGTTGCGCGGCCAAAGTAAAACGGCGGTAGATGTGCTATTAGCTCAGTTTGAAGATTTTTTTCAGGATGAAATTCTACAAAAAAAGAAATATTTGCGCGACCTATCAAAAGGGAACCAGAAGAAAGTTGGCATCATCGCTGCACTTATCGGTCAACCAGATGTGGTGATTTTAGATGAACCTTTTGCCAATTTAGATCCCACTACACAAATACGCTTAAAGAAGATTATAAAAGATTTAGATGAAAACACCGAAACCACCATTTTAATTTCGAGTCACGATTTGATTCATGTAACCGAAGTTTGTGAGCGCATTGTGGTTTTAGACAAAGGAGAACCGGTAAAAGACATTCAAACCAGTCAAGCTACTTTAGAAGAATTAGAAGCCTATTTTAATAAGTAGTCTATCTTTCTTAAAAAAAGCTATTATAATTTAGCTTTCCTAATTACCATATGAGTTTTAAAACAAATATATAACTACAAACCTGTGCTTTTTAGGGTGCAGGTTTTTTTAATGAAAAAAAGACCGTATTTTTACTGCCAATGATACTAAAAATACCTTTACGGAGTTATTTTTAGAGGAGGTAAACAATTTATGAATAAACACAAAAGCGTTCAACTAATCACCTTGTTGCTAGTAGGTTTAAGTTTGGTTTCTTGTTCTCGTAAAAAGAACAAGTGGCTCAACCGCAACTTTCACGCAATGGGTGCCTACTACAATATTATATACAACGGTAACCTTGCATTAGAGGAGGGTAAGCAAGAAATTGCACAAACTTATGTAGATGATTATTGGAAAATTTTACCCGTAGAACGGCTTGAGATTATCGAGGCATCTGAAAAAGACGAGCAAGCCAAGAACCAGCATTTTGAACGTGCCGAGGAAAAGGCTGCCAAAGCCATACAAAAACACAATATGCATATTGCGGGCACCGAATATAATCCGCAAATGGATAAAGCCTTCATTTTATTGGGTAAAGCCCGGTATTACGATCAGCGTTTTTTCCCTGCATTAGAGGCCTTTAATTACATCATAACAGACTACCCCGAAAGCGATCAACTGGCAACCGCGCGCATTTGGCGAGAAAAGACCAATATGCGAATGGGGAATCACGAAACGGCTATTAAAAATATAGAAGCCCTTTTAAGTTCGGGAATAGCCTTTTCAGAAGAAGATTATACGCATGCTTATGCTACCTTAGCGCAAGCTTACTTAAATTTAGATCAAGAAGAACAGGCGCTAGCGGCCATTGAAAATGCTGCCGCTTATGCTAAGTCGCACGCAGACCAAGGCAGGTACTTGTTCATCAAAGGGCAGTTGCATAAATCGCTAAATCAGATAGATTCGGCCAATGCCACTTTTGATCGGGTAATTGCCCTAAACCGCAAATCGCCTCGTGAATATATGATCAATGCGTATATGCAGCAAATTCAAAACCTTGATTTCACCCAACAGGATACGCTAGCTACAATGGAGCTGCTAAATGAACTAGCCGAAAACAGAGAGAACAGGCCTTATCTAGATCGAATTTATTATCAATTTGCCGAGGTTTACAAGCAAAAAGATACACTCCCAGCGGCAGTAGATTTCTATAACAAGTCTTTGCGCGAAGACTCTAGAGATAAGTATTTAGTTTCTCGAAATTATCTGAATTTGGCGGTGATCAATTTTGATGCGGCACAATATAAAACTGCTGGTAAATACTATGACTCTACCTTGGTGCAATTAGATAAAAGCACTCGCGAGTACCGTAGCATTTTAAAGAAAAGAGAAAACTTAGATGATGTCATTTTGTACGAAGATATTGCGGTAAAAAACGATAGTATTCTGCGCATAGCCGATATGTCAGACCAAGAGCAACTCACTTTTTTTACAGATTTTACGCTGCAGCAAAAAGAGAAAGCTATTGCTCAAGCAAAACAGCAATTAAAAGAAAAAAATGCACAACCCCAAGACTTATTTAAAACGCAGGCCAGTATGGTGTCTAACCGACGTGGATTAGGAGGTGGAGCTAGCTTTTATTTTTATGATAATAACCAAGTGCAAAAAGGAATCCAGAAATTTAAAAAGCAATGGGGAGATATTCCTTTGGTAGATAATTGGCGCTATGAAGATGTAAAACAAGCCAAGAAAGACAGCAAAAAACAGCAAGAAGAAGCCATTTTTGAAGCCATTGAAGAAGATCCTATTTATAAACCAGAAACCTATATCAGTCAGATTCCCAAAGATCAGGTGGTTTTAGATAGCTTGGCTAAAGACCGCAATTTTGCCTACTATCAACTTGGTGTTATCTACAAAGAAAAATTTAAAGAATATCAATTGGCAGCCAATAAGCTAGAAGCTTTATTGAAAAACAATCCGGAAGATCGATTGATATTACCTTCTAAATACAACTTATATAAGATTTATGAGATTACGGGCAATGCTCAACGACAAAGGTTTTGGAAAGAAAATATTCTTGCTAATCACCCCGACTCTAGATATGCTACCATTTTGCGTAATCCACAAGGATTAATAGGCGATCAAAACAGTCCGCAAGCCGTGTATAAACAACTTTATCTGGCCTATCAAAATGAAGAGTTTGACGGCTTGATTGCGCAAATACAGCAAGAAATTGAGCTTTTTACAGGAAATGATATTGTACCCAAATTAGAACTTTTAAAAGCTTATGTACAGGCACGAGTTAACGGGCTTGCAGCTTATAAAAAAGCTTTGAATTATTTAGCTTTAACCTATCCGCAAAGCGAAGAAGGTAAAACCGCCGAAAATTTACTACAAACGGCCATACCAGCTTTAGAGCAAAAGCAATTCGATTTTAAGCGAGCAGATACACATTATAAAATTGTTTTTGTGTTTAATACGCAAGAAGAGCAAGCATTAACTACATTAAAAGAACAGCTGCTTGCCGGTATAGACCACGTGCAAGCCAGTGATTTAAGTGTGTCTGAAGATCTTTATATCCCAGGTCAGCAATTTTTAGTGGTGCATGGTTTAAAAAGTGAACAAGGAGCACTTGGGTTTTTAGAAAAATTGAAAAAAGAAACAGACCTGACTTATGATCGTCAACCTTATAGTGTGGCTGCTAAGAACTATAAGCTTATACAGATGAAGAAGAATTTTGATATATACCTAGAAAAATTAAAATAAGATGTTTTCAGAAAATAAAAGAGATAAAAAATCGAAAAAAGAAATGAATCACCTGAGTAAAGAGCAGAATAAAATTGCAGAGGGAACTACTATTAAAGGAGATTTAGAAGGTCAAGGCAGTTTTAGAATTGATGGAAAGATTATTGGTACCATTAAAACCGCTGGTAAGATCGTATTGGGTAAAAACGGCGTGATTGAAGGCGAGGTAACCTGTGAGAATGCAGATTTAGAAGGGTTGGTAAAAGGCAATCTTGAAGTAAATAACACGCTGACTTTGAAATCGAGTGCTGTGGTTGAGGGCGAAGTGATTACAGGCAAATTAGCTATTGAACCAGGTGCCGATTTTAACGCCACTTGTACTATGAAAGGAGCCGTAAAATCTATGCATAATGACAAAAAACAAACCAAAGAAGGAAAAACCGCTTAACCAATGGGTGGTTTATACTGGACTGGCCTTTCAAATGGGGGTAGTTATTGGTATCGGTGTTTTTGGTGGTATTTGGTTGGATGAACAGTTTCCTAATAAGTTTTCGGGCTTTACTATTGCCTGTTCATTATTAGGCGTTTTCATTGCCTTGTATCAAGTTTACTCCAGCTTAAAAGATAAATAGATGAAAGAAAATTTTGGACAATCGTTAAGGGTGTTCCTTAAAAAGTTATTGTTGTTCACCTTAATTTTAGGAGGATTACATTACTTATTAGCATTTACAGTTTTACAATTCGATTTGTATTATAGCATACCGGTAATGTACCTTTTTTTAAGCCTACTTACTTTAATCGTCTATGTCTGTGTATTATGGATTGCAAACAACTTTCCCGATAAGGCTGGCTTTACTTTTATGGGATTAGGAATGCTAAAAATGTTTATTGCCGTTGCTTTTCTAGTACCTATAATGCTTTATAAAGAAGATGATGTAAATGTAATGGCAAGCGTATTCTCCTTTTTTGTGCCCTACCTTTTTTATTTAGGCTTCGAAACCTTACACGCTGTAAAGCTTATAAAAATGAATGATTAAGATATAGGGAATTCGTTAAGCAACAATTTTTCTCCGTCATAACTAGCATAAGTATAGTACTGTATCCAGTCGCCTAAATTTACATATCGGCTTGATTCGCTTAAAGCGATATCTAATGGCAAATGTCTATGCCCAAAAATAAAATAATCATAATGCTCTTGAGCTAATTTTCGTTTGGCATATTGCACCAACCATTCCTTTTCTTCGCCTAAATATTGGGCATCTTCATCTCCCGAGATCAGCTTATTTTTAACCGATAAATGCTTGGCTAAACGCACACCAATATCGGGGTGCAACCACCGGTAAAACCATTTTGATAACGGATGCACAAATACTTTTTTCATACGTTTATACCCTAAGTCGCCCGGACCCAAACCATCGCCGTGACCAATAAAAAACTTTTCATTTCCCAGTTGAAAAACCTGTGGCTCGTGATAAACTGGTATATTCAATTCTTTTTGAAAATAATCATTCATCCATAAATCGTGATTACCTACAAAAAAATAAACCGGTATACCCTGGTCGGTAAACTCGGCTAACTTTCCTAGAATACGAACAAAGCCTTTAGGAACTACCTGTTTATACTCAAACCAAAAGTCAAATAAATCGCCCAGTACAAAGAGAGCAGCAGCATCTTTTTGAATAGTAGTCAACCATTTAAGCAGGTGCAATTCGCGTGGCCTACTTTGCTCTTCGGTAGGCGCTCCCAAGTGATGGTCACTGGTAAAATAAACTTTTTTATTAGGAGGTATTTTAATACTCTTCATAGCGTTAGCAAATGTACTACAATTTAACAAACTGACTTAACAGCGGCAAAAAAACAAAACTAGTATTTGACCATAGTAAAACTAAATATACCTTAGAATTGAGTTTATAAATCTGTATTTAAAACCCCGGCTTGTGCCTTTTAAGTTGGAATAAAGTTTAATACAAGGTTTACCTTGACGGAAGAAATTATAGGTGCAAAAAAGAAGCACAAACGGAGTTGTAGCCAATAGTGCGGTTTTGGTTTGAACAACCAAAAAGCGCCCTAAAAAAAATATTTAGGGTAAATGATTTGAAATTACTAAATTTAAACCGATAAAACTATGACCTATGGCTATTGCAAAACCCTTTAATTTACAGAAATGGATTACAGAAAATCGCGCATTTTTAAAACCTCCCGTAGGCAATAAAAATCTATATAAAGAATCTGGCGATTATATTGTAATGATTGTTGCAGGGCCAAACGCTCGTAAAGATTATCATTATAATGAAACCGAAGAATTGTTTTATCAATTAGAAGGAAATATCGAAGTACATATTCAAGAAAATGGAGAAAAAAAGACAATGCAATTAGGACCAGGAGATATGTATCTGCATCCGGCAAAGGTGCCGCACTCGCCGGCGAGAGCTGAAAACTCGATTGGTTTGGTAATCGAACGCAAACGTAAAGATTTAACAGGCAAAGATGGCTTGCTGTGGTTTTGCGATAACTGTAACCATAAATTATATGAGGTGTACTTCCCCTTAGAGGATATAGAAAAAGATTTTTTAAAACATTTTAAACATTTTTATACTAGCAAAGAACTGCGCACTTGTAACAACTGCGGCGAAGTGATGCCAGTAGATGAGCGTTTTGTTGGTGAAGAGTAGTTAAGTCTTTTCAATCAGCGAAAGAATTTCTTTAAACAAACTTCATCATAATCTTAGCCAATTTTATTATTAGTGCTAGAAAGTTGCATCAAATTACATAAAATTGTTTCTGGTAGCTAAGCTTTTATCGACTAGTTTTCTTATCTAAATCAATTTTCACCGGTTTTTAGGCTAAATTTTCTCTTTAAAATCTTATTTTAGGCGAATTAAATTGGGGAGGCAAGTTTTGCCTAAAAATAAATAATCTAAACAGAAATTTTATTATGAGTCAAATTGCAAAAGAATTTGGAATCGACAAAGCCTTGGAAGAATTGGGCTTAAATCAAGATATTAATAACGGTACTTCTACTGGCGAAGATTTTTTTAGTAGCGGTGAGGTTATCGAGTCATACTCACCGGTAGATGGCGCTTTAATTGGTAAGGTGCGCGCTACTACAAAAGAAGATTATGACAAAGTTATAGCGGCTGCGACAGCTGGCTTTAAAGAATGGCGCACAATGCCTGCACCACAACGTGGTGAAATAGTAAGACAGTTTAATGATGAACTACGAAGATTAAAAGAGCCTTTAGGGAAATTGGTTTCTTATGAGATGGGTAAATCCTATCAAGAAGGATTAGGTGAAGTGCAGGAAATGATAGATATCTGCGACTTTGCGGTTGGTCTTTCGCGACAGTTGCACGGTTTAACCATGCACTCTGAGCGTCCTGGTCACAGAATGTATGAACAGTACCATCCACTTGGCGTGGTAGGTATTATCTCTGCGTTTAACTTCCCGGTAGCTGTTTGGTCTTGGAATACCGCACTAGCTTGGGTATGTGGTGATGCTTGTATCTGGAAAGGTTCAGAAAAAACACCATTAACTTCTGTTGCTTGTCAAAACATTGCTGCACGCGTATTTGCTAGTAATAATGTACCGGCTGGTATTTCTTGTTTAATTACAGGAGACTACAAAGTTGGTGAATTCATGACTAAAGATGAGCGAATTCCTTTAATCTCGGCAACAGGATCTACCAGAATGGGAAAAATTGTAGCCAAAGAAGTTGCAGGACGTTTAGGAAAAACCCTATTGGAGCTAGGAGGTAACAATGCTATTATTGTAACGCCAGATGCCAATATTAAAAATACCGTAATTGGTGCTGTATTTGGAGCAGTAGGTACTTGCGGACAGCGTTGTACTTCTACTAGAAGATTAATTGTGCACGAAGAGGTGTATGACAAAGTAAAAAATGCTATTGTAGACGCCTACAAACAAATCAAAATTGGTAATCCTTTAGATGAGAATAATCACGTGGGGCCGTTAATTGATAAAGATGCGGTAAAAAATTACCAAAATGCCTTGGATAAAGTAGTTGAAGAAGGCGGAAATATTTTGGTTGAAGGTGGTGTTCTTGAAGGTGAAGGTTATGAGAGCGGATGCTATGTAAAACCAGCTATCGCCGAAGCCGAAAATCATTTTGAAATCGTACAACACGAAACTTTTGCACCTGTACTGTATTTGATGAAGTATAAAGGAGATGTTGCCAATGCTTTAGAGTTACAAAATGGCGTGCGTCAAGGTTTGTCTTCTGCTATAATGACCAACAACTTGCGTGAAGCAGAGCGCTTCTTGTCTGTAGAAGGATCTGATTGCGGAATTGCCAACGTAAATATTGGTACTTCTGGAGCCGAAATTGGTGGCGCCTTTGGTGGAGAGAAAGAAACTGGTGGAGGTCGCGAATCGGGTTCTGATGCTTGGAAAATCTATATGCGTCGTCAAACCAACACGATAAACTATACCACCGAGTTGCCTTTGGCACAAGGAATTAAATTCGACTTATAAATTGAAATTAGTGCATTTCTCTCGTTCGTGCCTCACTCGTCGGATGCAGGGGCACAAGGAATTAAATTTGACCTATAAGGTAAAGGTATATATTTAAGGTTTAAGCTAATTTTAATCGGATTGAGCCTTTAATGACTTTAAAATTAAAAACCCTCACGTAAATGTGAGGGTTTTATTTTAGATTTTCATTGATTTTCTTCAAGATATTGAAATCCGTAAAGGCTTAAAAAAGATATTAAAAACGATAGCCAATGCTTAGACCTGCATTAAACTCAATAGAAGAGAAGCGGTCTTTTACTTCGTCGCTAAAATTTCTAGCTATATTGGCATAGGGTCCAATTACAAAGCGATCATTAAAATTCCATTTATAACCAGCACCAATACCAATCATAAAGCTATCCATATCGGTAACTTGTTTAACTCGTACATCGTTTCCTTCTACGGCTTTGGTAACTTTCTCTTCAAATTCGCCAAAACGGTATTTTAAAAACGGATTGATATAAACACCAGATCCAGGCATTTCTAAACCAAAGTAATACACATAACCTAGTTTTAAGCTATTGGTATTAAAATCTCTTGAGCCTTTCTCGCTATGGTAATTTATTCTATCATTGATAAGCACTTCTACATCTATGGCTTGATCATAACCAAAAAAATACTCGTAACCAACTTCTACAGAAGCAATGGCGATGGTGTTTGCAATATTTAGCTTTACTTCGCTATGTTTAAAGTCTTCTTCTTGTGCCCAAGCACTTAGACTTATAAATAAAGCCAAACCGGCGGTAAGAATTTTTTTCATAATTATTTATTTCTAGCAAATATACATTAATTTCTGCCTTTTTCGTCTTTATAGATTTGGTAAACGGGCTCACTTTGATACACTTCTTTAGTGTTTATTTCGATCATGGAGAGTTTACCTTTAAATGCGGCACCGGTATCTACATTTATTACATTGGCGGCTTGGTGAGGTTTCTCTTTATTAATCCGGGTAACCGGTGTATGCCCAATATAAATTTCTTTAAAAAGCTTTAATCTTTTGGGGTAGTAAATATGATCTTGAGGTAAATTAGGATCGAGCGATAAAGCGGTTTCCCAAAGAGTTCTGTCCCAATAGCACATATAAGCTTCGTACTCATTATAAGGCCCATGCATATTGGTGAAACCAGCGTGCAAAAATAAAATCTCCTCGTTTAAGATATAGTAATTTTTCATGCGTTCATAAAAAGCAATATGTGTACTGATTTCCTTTTCGGAAAGCTCGGCATATGATTTTATGGTAGATTCACCCCCGTGTTGTAACCATTGATTGTTCATTTCTTGAGTGATAAGCCATTGGTGAACCAAATCGTCATGGTTACCTCGAATAAAAACACAGGGCTGCTTTTTTTCTAGTTCGATTAAATAACTAACTACATGGGCAGAATCGCTCCAGCCATCTACATAATCGCCCAAAAATATTAGTAAGTCATCTGGGGTGATAGCTGCTTTTTTTAAAATTTGTTGAAGTGCTTTTAAGCCGCCATGAATATCTCCTATGGCAAAAATTCGTTGACTCATGTGTTACTGTAATTTACTTTTCTTAAAATGCGCATGCTGTCTTTGTATCGCGCATAAATATCGGGATAATTTTCTTTTAAAAGGAGTCTTATCGCTTCCAATTGATCAATGGCCTGGGGTAAATGATTAAAATAGCACAAAAGAGCGGTGACGGGTAAACGCTTTAAGTTTTCTTGCTCGGTTAAAGTTAATTTATCTTGTGCTTTAATTTTCTTTATCAAAACATATTGACTATTTAAAATATGAATTAAATTAGATTGGTCGTATTGCGGTGGTTCAAAAAGCATTTTACGGTTTATGGTATAGGTCATATTGGGAGAAAAGACAATATGCACTTCTTCAAGAGGGTAGTAACGATAATTTTTATTAAGACCTAGATGAACAAACTCGGTTATTTTAAAGCCTTGCTCACTATGCGCTATGGTTACTTCATCTAAATCAGAATAAAACAACTTTACCTGTTCGTTGATAAGTTCGATATTCACTCTAGAGTAAAATGTACCGCGGTTATTTACCTTTTTCTTTCCTGCCCAGCACAACACAAAGTACTCTCTAAATACCAAATAATTAGGGTTGTATAAATTGTTGCTTTCATAAAAATCAAAAACACCATCTAGCGTGAGTTTAATGTTGTTTTGTGCTTGTTTCTCAATACTTTCTAATACGTCTTTATTGTCTACAATGCTCTTAATTTCATGTTGTGGCTTACTAATGCTGCCTTCTCGTATAAAAACACTTGTCTTTTTATATTTCCAAATAGTTCGTTTAAAAGAACAAACTTTATCTTTTTGAGCTTTAATGCTTATCAACCCAATAACTTTTCCACGTTTAAGGTGAGCAAAAGGAATGTTTTCATAAATCACAAAGGGCGGATGCTTGAGATAAGCGTTGATGAGGTTTTGTATTTTACTATCGTCATAAAAATCTACACCTACCAATTGGTTGTTTTGGTCATCTACCCCTACCACAATATAGCTTGTATTATGCGGGTTAGCATTTGCCATGGCACAAATATGCTTTAGCAATTTAGCTTTACCCTCGCGCTGATTAAGATTTAGTTTTAATTTTTTGTCATAAAAGCTATTCTCAGAGCTATGGGCCAATAAGTTTTTTATGAGTAAGCGTTTATTAATCATGTTTATGAATAATAGTCGAGCTCGCTTGAGCGCTTGGCATTACTACCAATTCGGTAATATTAACATGTTCGGGTTGTTGTAGCATATATAAAATAGTACGGGCTATGTCCTCAGCTTCTAGGGCTTTGTATCCTGTATATACTTGTTTTGCCCTTTCGGTATCATTTTTAAATCGCACTTCGCTAAAGTTAGTGGCTACCAATCCGGGGTGCACGGCTCCCACTTTAACTCCTGTACCGTTCAAATCTAAACGCATGCCGTGATTTAGCGCATCTACCGCGTGCTTACTGGCACAATACACATTTCCTTTTGGGTAGACTTCCTTGGCTGCGGTAGATCCTACGTTGATAATATGCCCCGATTTTCTCTCAACCATTTGAGGTAATACCGCTTGGGTTACATAAAGTAAACCTTTAACATTTATATCAAGCATAGCATCCCAATCCTCAGGATCGCCATCTTGCAAAAAATCTAAACCGTGTGCATTTCCAGCATTGTTTATTAAAATATCTATATTAGAAAAACGCTTCGGAAGTTGCTTTACGGATGCATTTACGGCTTCACGGTTACGTACATCAAAAATTAATACATGCGTTTTACAACCGGTTAATTCTTTTTGCAATTTTATCAAGGCTTCATGATTTCGTCCACATAAAATTAAACGAGCATATTCTTTGCTTAAGCAAATGGCTGTGGCTCTACCAATACCACTAGAGGCACCTGTGATGAGTACTGTTTTGTCTTGCATATTTTAATTTTTATTAAAGTTAGCCGAATTTTTAAAAACAAAAGTTAATTCGGCTTTAAAAATGTAGATTACTGCAACAACCGCTATTATTTTTCGTCTAAGTAATAAAGCCCTAAACGGTATGCGAAATCATAAGGCTTTTAACCAATTCTTAACAAGGATTCATGAATAATTTTATGATTTTGCGATGTTATTTAAAAAGCTAATTTTACGATTTAAAATAATAAAATATGGAGCAAGAAAATCAAACAATAGATATAGCGAGCATCAATGAAAAAATAGAACGCGAAAGTGCTTTTGTGAGTGTTTTAATGGCCGAGATGGATAAGGTTATAGTTGGCCAGAAGCATATGGTAGAGCGTCTGCTTATTGGATTGTTAGGTCAAGGCCATATTTTATTAGAGGGGGTACCCGGATTGGCAAAAACCCTAGCCATAAATACCTTGTCTAAGGCAATTCAAGCCAGTTTTAGTCGTATACAATTTACACCAGATTTACTACCGGCAGATGTAATAGGTACCATGATTTATAATATGAAGATCAATGATTTTAGCATAAAAAAGGGTCCCATATTTGCCAATTTTGTTTTAGCCGATGAGATTAACCGTGCACCAGCAAAAGTGCAGTCTGCCCTGCTTGAGGCGATGCAAGAAAAACAAGTTACCATTGGCGATGAGACTTTTATACTTGATAAGCCTTTCTTGGTTATGGCCACTCAAAACCCAGTTGAGCAAGAAGGTACTTATCCGCTTCCCGAAGCTCAAGTTGACCGTTTTATGCTAAAAACGGTTATAGACTATCCGAGTCTTGAAGATGAGCAAAAAGTGGTACGCGCTAATCTAAAAGGTAGTTTTGCAAAGGTAAATCCGGTAATTAGCACTCAGCAAATTTTACAGGCCCAGCAAACGGTACGCGAGGTGTATATGGATGAAAAAATTGAAAAATACATTCTAGACATTATTTTCGCTACTCGTTATCCAGAAAAATATAAGTTAGATAGCCTTAAACCGCTTATTTCATTTGGTGCCTCTCCAAGGGGGAGTATTAACTTGGCAACCGCAGCCAAATGTTACGCTTTTATTAAGCGCCGTGGTTATGTGATTCCCGAGGATGTTCGGGCGGTTGTCCTCGACGTGTTGCGACACCGAATAGGTATAACCTATGAAGCTGAAGCCGAAAATATTACCTCTGAAGATATTATTCATAAAATTGTGAATGTTATTGAAGTACCTTAAATCGTAGCGGTAGGCAGAAGAGGTATTGTGTGAGCTGAATTTATTGTATGGAAACAAAGGAATTACTAAAAAAAGTTAGAAAAATTGAAATTAAAACTCGCCGGCTGAGTAATCATCTCTTTGGCGGGGAATACCACTCTGCTTTTAAAGGCAGGGGAATGACTTTTAGCGAGGTAAGGCAATATCAATTTGGAGATGATGTAAGGGCTATAGATTGGAATGTAACAGCCCGTTACAATGAACCTTTTGTAAAGGTCTTTGAAGAAGAGCGCGAACTTACTATGATGCTAGCGGTTGATGTTTCTTCTTCGGCAAACTTTGGTACACGAGCCGCATTTAAACGCGATATACTAACAGAAATTGCGGCTACCTTGGCCTTTTCGGCTACCCAAAACAATGATAAAATAGGATTATTGCTCTTTACAGATAAGGTTGAGTTGTATATTCCGCCCAAAAAAGGACGCTCACATGTATTGCGTATCATTCGGGAATTAATAGAATTTGAACCCCAGAATAACCAAACAGATATCAATCAGGCTTTACAGTATTTACAAAATATGTTACGTAAAAGCGCTATTCTTTTCATCTTATCGGATTTTATGAGCGATAGCTACGAAAAACCGCTAAAAATATTAAGCAAGAAGCACGATGTAACGGGAATCCGAGTGTACGACGAACGTGAATCTGAAATGCCAAATGTAGGTTTGGTGCAAATGCAAGATGCCGAAACCAATAATATAAAACTGGTGAATACAGGTTCTGCTAGAGTACGAAAATCCTACAAGGCGCATTACCTTAAACAAGTAGATTATTTTAAAAAAGCATTTAAAGCAAGTGGGGCTGGTGTTTTACAAACACGCGTAGACGAGAGTTATGTGAGAAAATTGTTGGGTTATTTTAAACAGAGAGGCTAATATGGGTAATTATAAAGCATTCAGTTTTTTTAATAGTAAGGCTTTGTTCATTCTTGCGCTTAGTCTATTTTGTGTTAACCATGACTCCGTCGCGCAAGAAATCCGCGCAAGCTTAGATACCAATCAAATAAAAATTGGCGAGCAAATTAATTATAAAATCGAAGTGGTTGCCGATAGCTCTGCCCAAATTAAATTCACAGAAGGCCAAAGTTTTTTACCTCTAGAGATGGTAGAAACTAGCTTAGACACTTTAAAAACAAAAGAGAAATTAAAATTTATAAAAAATTATACTATTACTTCTTTTGATGCTGGTGAATATATGTTGCCAGGCCAGACGGTGAGCATTAATAACTATAATTTTTACACCGATTCTTCAGCTGTTAAGGTCTTGGACGTTGAGGTAGATACTACCAAACAAAAACTATATCCGGTTAAAGAATCCGTTTACTATGAACCCCCATTATCTTTTAACTATTGGATTCTTGTAGGTACTTTAGTACTGGTTTTGATATTGCTAGTTTTAGCTATTTATTTACGGAAGAAAAAAAGTAGTCAAAAAGCCAAATTACCGCCTTTTGAGCAAGCTTTGTTGAGATTAAAAGAACTCGACCAGCAAGATTTGTTAGCTCAAGGAGAAGAAAAAAGATTTTACACGGTCTTAACCGAAGCATTAAAGGGATATGTAGACGAAGAGATCGATGCGCGAGCTTTAGAAAGTACCACTTCAGAGTTTATCGCCTTATTAAAAGCCAAAAAAAACCAAGGTAAATTGCTGCTCGAAAATGAGCTAATAGATGAATTTGAGCTTTTTCTAAAGCGAGCAGATCTAGTAAAGTTTGCCGGATTTAAACAAGGTAAGCTAGCCGCTAAAGAAGATCGAAAAAGAATAGAAAAATATTTACAAGATTTAAAGACTGCTATACCAGCGCCTACCTTAGAAGAACTCCAACAAGACGAAGCCTACCTTGCAGCCCAAAGAAAGAAACAGAAAAAAAGAAAGATAATTTATGCAGGTATAATTGTTTTGGGTGTGGCGATTGCCAGCGGAGCTGCGTTTACGGCCTTTAAAGACACCGATTTTGTACGCGAGCTGTTGGTTTATGACGCTAATAAAGAGCTTCTTAACCAAGAATGGATCAGCAGTAATTACGGATACCCTGAAGTTAAGATCATCACGCCTCAGGTGCTCATCCGTAGACTCCAGGACCAAATCAACAAGACAGACGTACCTCAAGGCGGAAGCGTAGAAGAGTTTTATTATGGAACTATGAGCGCACCTTACCATATTGTAGTACGTACCATGGTTTATCCTGAAAAAACTCAATTCAACCTGGATCAAAGCATTGCTGCTATTCAAAAGGATTTAGAAAAAATAGGCGCTAAAAATATTCTTGTAAAAGATGAAGATTTCACAACTATAGATGGCATAAAGGGCAAAAAAGTTTTTGGGAGCTTTAGCTATTTACCAGAAGAGAAGGAGCAAACGATAAGAAAAAGCTATCAGATTTTAAATTTTGGTTATCAAGGAGCTTTCCAACAAATTATATTAATTTATCCAGACCAAGATAGCTATGCACAGGAGATTACCTCGCGCATTGTTAATTCTGTTGAATTAAATACGGCCAAAAAATGATTACAGCATTAAACGATATTACATTTGAGCACCCACAGTGGTTTTGGCTATTTTTGATTTTCCCGTTTATAATGGCTTGGCAATTTTACACCTATAACAAGCAAAATGCAACGGTGAAACTATCGAGCCTATCTGGATTTTCGGGCGATCAAGGTTGGCTTTCAAAACTCAAACCAATTTTAATGGTTTTTAGACTCCTGGCTATAGCTTTATTAATCACGGCCATGGCTCGACCACGTACAGTTGATGTTTCTACCCAGACCAATACTACCCAAGGAGTTGATATTGTAATGGCCATAGATGTTTCGGCCAGTATGTTGGCAAGAGATTTAAAACCAAATCGCTTGGAAGCTTTAAAAGAAGTAGCTTCAGATTTTGTTCAAGCGCGACCAACAGATCGAATTGGACTTGTGGTTTATGCCGGTGAGAGTTTTACCAAAACCCCTATTACTAGTGATAAACGCATTGTGCTCAATGCCCTCAATGATATTGAATACAACACGCTAATAGAAAGCGGAACCGCAATTGGTATGGGATTGGCTACCTCGGTTAACCGATTAAAAGATAGTGAAGCAAAAAGCAAAGTAATTATACTTTTAACCGATGGGGTAAATAACGCTGGCTTTATAGACCCAAAAATAGCTACCGAGTTAGCTTTGGAGTACGATATAAAAACCTATACCATAGGCCTAGGTAGTAACGGTATGGCTCTTGGGCCGGTATCAATTGACCGTCAAGGTAATTTTAATTACGGTCGCGTGCCTGTTGAAATCGATGAAACCTTGCTAAAGGAGATTGCTAATAAAACAGGTGGGCAGTACTTTAGAGCAACAGATAATGATAAACTCGAAAAAATTTATGAAGAAATAAATAAGTTAGAAACAACAGAGATAGAAGAGTTTAAGTTTTACAATTACGACGAAAAGTACCGTGTTTTGGTGCTTATAGCGGCTTTCTTATTGCTGTTAGAAGTATTGATTAAGAATACCTTATTAAGAAGCTTTGTGTAAATGTTTGTATTAGAAGAGAAAATATATTTTTGGTTATTGGCATTAATCCCCATTCTTATAATGGTTTTTTTGCTCAATCTGTGGTGGCGTAAACGCAAGCAAAATCTATTTGCCGAAAAACAATTTCTGCAAAAATTAAGTCCAGATAAAAGTGTAATAAAACCTACTATAAAATTAATATTGTGGTGTTTTATTTTTGGCGCCATTGCCTTCGCCTTAGTCAATCTTAAAATAGGATCAAAAACCGAAACCATAAAAAGAGAAGGAGTAGATATAGTTTTTGCCATGGACGTTTCAAAATCCATGTTGGCCGAAGATATAGCACCCAACCGATTGGATAAAAGCAAGCAAATTGTAAACCAAATCATCAACAGCTTGGCCAGTGATCGTATTGGGATTATTGCTTACGCCGGGAGCGCTTTCCCACAATTGCCTATAACCACAGATTATAGTTCGGCTAAGTTGTTTTTACAGGCCTTAAACACCAATATGGTCTCTAGCCAAGGAACCGCTATTGGGGAGGCTATACAATTGGCTCAAAGCTATTATCCAGAAAACAGTAAAACCAGTAAGGTATTAATTATTTTAAGCGATGGGGAAAACCACGACCATCAAATATCTGAAATTCTCGCAGATGCTAAAGAAAATGAATTAACGGTTATTACCATTGGAGTGGGGACGCTTAAAGGAAGCACTATCCCTATAAAAGAGAACGGTAGAGTAAAGCAATATAAAAAAGATAAGAATGGTGAAACGGTTATTACACGTCTAGATCCTAGTACTTTAAAACAAATTGCGTCAGCTACAAATGGCACATACATTGATGGTACAAGTACTCAAGAAGTGATAAACCAAGTGAGTGAAGCCTTGAGTAAAATTGAAAAAACAGAATTTGAAACCAAGCAATACGCCAGTTACAAAGATCAATTTCAATGGTTTGTAGGCCTAGCGCTACTTTTGGTTATCCTTGAGCTTTTGGTGTTCGATAAAAAAACAGCTTGGGTGAAACGTTTAAATTTGTTTAATGACAAAGAAAATAGGCATGGTAATAAATAAAGTATATTTTAGCTTATTGCTTTTATTCCTTTTCGGGTTTGTATCCGTCCAAGGACAAGAACGCTTATCTGAAAATCAAAAACAAGCCCAGTCTTATCTTTCTGAAGCGCAGCAAGCCATTGAAGAAGAAGATTTCCCTGCAGCCGAAGCCGCTTATCGCAAAGCCATTGCCAAAGATCCAGATCTGGCCGAAGCACGATATAATATAGGGAATCTGTATTCTAATAATTCAAAACCAAAAGAAGCCAGTACGCGCTTTTTTGAAGCAGGTCAAAAAGCCAGTGCAAAAAATTTAAAGCATAAAGCATTTCATAACCAAGGCAATATGTTTATGAGTCAAAAAAATTATGCTGCTGCAGTCGAGGCCTATAAGCAAGCTTTACGCAATAACCCTAACGATGACCAAACCCGATATAACTTAGCTTTGGCTAAAAAAATGCAAGAAAAAGAGCAACAGAACCAAGACAATCAAGACGATCAAGACAACCAGGATAAAAAAGATAATCAAGAGAATAAGGATAATCAGAGTAAAGATAATCAAGATCAAAACAACCAAAACAATCAAAACAGTCAAGATCAGGACGATTCTAAGAATAAAGACAAGCCTCAAGACGAAGGAGATAAAAAACAAGATAGCCAACAACCCAAAGATCAAGAGCAGAAAGATGACCCGGCAAAGCCCAAAGAAGGCGATGGACAAAAAGAGCCACAGCCTAGCGAAGGAAAACTTTCTCCTCAGCAAATTAAAAACTTATTAGAGGCTATGGAGAATCAAGAAAAAGAAATTCAAGATAAAATAAATGCCAAAAAAGTAAAAGGTAAAAAAGTTCAAACAGATAAAGATTGGTAGATGAGAGCAAAATTAGTTTTATTTATATTTCAGTTCCTTTTTATATCGGTAGCTTGGTCTCAAGTTAAGTTTGAAGCCGAGGTAAGTAGAAATTCTTTAGGCCTTAACGAGCGTTTACGAGTAGATTTTGTCATGAATCAAGAGGGTGATAATTTCAAACCACCAGCTTTTAAGAATTTTACCGTAGTAGGGGGGCCGTACCAATCAATCAGCAACAGCTATATCAATGGTAAGCGCAGCTTTAAAAAGTCGTATGGTTATTATTTAGAACCTAACAGCCGTGGGAAATTAGAAATCGGTCAAGCCGAAGTTTTAATAAACGGGCAAACCTATAAAACTTCGCCAGTAACCATAACTGTTTCGGCAGCAGTAGATCAGCCTAACCAAGAAAATACCGCCAACAAACGCGCTAGTCAAGGCATACACTTGGTTACGCGCATATCTAATGAGCAACCCTACCTAAATGAAGGTATAAGTGTAGAATATGTACTGTATATCAGTCCGTCGGTAAATATTAGCAATTGGCGACCAATTGACAACCCTAAATTTGCCGATTTTTGGAGTCAGAATATAGATATTAAACGTTTAGAAGTAAAAGAGGGGACTTATTTAGGAGAGCCATATCGTTATGTAACTTTAAGGAAAACCGTTCTTTATCCTCAAAAGACAGGAGATTTAAGCATTGAACCGCTCACTTTATCGCTTTCTGTAGACGTTCTATCTGATCGAAGAGATTTTTTTGGTAGAAGGTTATATGAGACCATTGATCAGCGTGTATCGGCCAAGACCAGAACGATTAAAGTTAAGCCGCTTCCTACAGAAAATAGACCGACTAATTTTAACGGAGCCGTGGGCGATTTTAAATTTAATGTTTTAGTAAATAAGAAAAATCTGCAAGTAGGCGAGTCTCTAGAGGCGAAAGTGCAAGTATCCGGTAGTGGTAATTTAAAACTTTTTCAACTGCCTAAACTAGTGACTCCTTCTTCCTTAGAGGTTTATGAACCAGAGCATATTGAGGAAGTGAGAACAACTCAAAACGGAATGCAAGGTAAAATCTTTGATAATTATACTTTGGTGCCACAAACAAAAGGTAAATATCCTATTCCAGCGCTTTCTTTTTCGTATTTTGATCCGCAACAGCGCACCTATAAAACTTTGACTGCCCAAGAAACTTTAATCGAAGTAGAAGGCGGAGTTGGAATGACATCACAAACATCGGTAACAACCAATCAAAATATAGGGTTTCAAAAAAATAACATTACCCAAAGCCGAGAGCCTTTTCGATTTCTTAAATTAAATCCAGCTTTTCAAGAGGCAAATGCTAATCGCTTCTTTAGATCTTTAGGGTATTGGTTGCTATTTCTAACGCCATTTTATATTTTACCTTTACTGGTTTTTCTTAAAAAGAAAAGAGCCAACTCTAGCCTTAACGCTGGCGAAGGAAACGCAAGTAAATTGGTGAGGAAGTATTTAAATGAAGCACACCAGCATAAAAAGCGTCCTGATTCTTTTTATGTTCATCTAGAACGAGCGCTTTACGGATTTATAAGAACAAAATTAAAGATTGCCAATAGCGATTTAAACAAGGAAAAAGTGATTCAAGTGCTAGAGCAGCATAAGGTAGAGGATAAAATTATTGAACAATTTATAACCTTGCTTAAAAATTGTGAAATGGCACGTTATACTCCGTTAGCTCAGGCTAATGTTGATCACGATTTTGAAGAGGCAAAACGCATTGTTACCCACTTGGATAAAAAATTATAATTATGAAGAGGTTCTTAAGTATTTTGGTATGGGTGATTGGCTTTAGTTATATTGGTTTGGCTCAAGAGCCTACAGCGCTTTTTAAACAAGCGGCAACCGCTTACAGCCAAGAAGATTACAAACAAGCTATAAAATTGTATGAATCTATTTTAGATCAGGAAATAGAATCGGTGAGTGTATATTACAATTTGGCTAATGCCCATTATAAACTAGAAAATGTAGCCGAGAGTATTTATTACTATGAAAAAGCTTTGCAATTGGCTCCTAATGATCAAGACGTTCTACATAATTTAGAATATGCAGAGCAGATGCGAATTGATGTTATTCAGGAAGCCGATTTAACTGGAATGGAAAAAATAAAGCAAAGAACTATAAATAAGTTCTCGCTTTCCTTCTGGGCTTGGCTAAGTATAATTTCGGCATTGCTGGTAGTTTTGTGTGGAGTGTTTTATTTTTTTAACAGCAAAAGTAGTGTGAAGCGTCTAAGTTTTAGTTTTGGTGTTCCCTTTGTATTGGTAAGCTTAATTCTATTTTGGTTTGCGCACTTGCGGTATGCGGAAATAAGTGATAATGAATATGCGGTTATTTTTGCCGAAAAAACCGCTTTGCTTGCAGAGCCAAATAAGAATTCGGCCTCGAGTATTCAGCTACACGCGGGGACAAAGGTTAAGGTGCTGGATTCTTTTAATTCTTATGTAAAAATTGAATTACCCAATGATCAACAGGGTTGGCTTTCTCAAGAAGATTTAAAAAATCTTTGATTTGTTTTCGAGAAAGTTAAATAGATGAAGCTAATAATTTTATACTTTCGTTAAAAATAATTAGCTAATAATAAACCTCCATGGGAAAGGCCTATTACAAAAAGATATTAGAAAACAATAAGAAGTGGGTTGAACAAAAACTAACCGAAGATAAGGACTTTTTCAAAAGACTAGAAAACGGACAGCAACCACCTCTGCTTTGGATAGGTTGTGCCGATAGCCGTGTACCAGCCAACCAAATTATTGGAGCTCAACCCGGTGAGGTTTTTGTACATAGAAATATTGCCAATGTAGTGGTGCATACCGATATGAATATGCTAAGCGTTTTAGATTACTCGGTTAATGCGTTAAAAATAGAACACATTATTGTTTGTGGGCACTACGGTTGCGGAGGGGTAAAAGCAGCGATGCAGAACAACTCAATTGGTTTAATTGATAATTGGATCAGACACATCAAAGATGTTTATAGAATGCATAAGAAGCAGCTTGAAAGTATTACAGATTTTCAAGAACGCTGGGATACTTTTGTAGAATTAAACGTAAAAGAGCAAGTAACCGATTTAGCCGAAACTTCAATTGTGCAAAATGCCTGGAAGAACGGACAACAACTAACGCTACACGGTTGGGCTTATGGGGTAGGCACTGGTATAGTTAAAGATCTTGATGTAAACCTAAGTAGTAATAACGACTTAGATGAAATCTATAGACTTAATTTTTAAATGGTCTAATCAGCATCTATCACCCAAGTGGCTAAATCTGGTAAAATAGCAGGAGCCAACATTTTTATTTTAGGGTAAAGCACACTTTGCTTTGCATCAAACAAAATTTTTTCATTAGGTAGCACGGCTTGATTGAAAAAATATATTATAGCACTTAGAATAAATGCGGCTTTCAAAAGTCCAAAAATTCCGCCAAGTATACGATTTAGCAAACCTAGTGCTAATGCACTCGCAAACTTAGTAAGCAGTTTACCAACCAAAAGAATACCCACAGCAATAAGTAAAAAAGTAGCGGCATATGCCAACCACTGGCAATATGCAGGCGATAAGTTAAATTGCTCTTCGATAAAGGTATAGGCAAAATGACTAAAATAAACAGCGCCATAAAGCCCTAAAATTAATGCAGCTAATGCGGCTAATTCTCTAATAAAGCCCTTCATCAAACCACGAATAAGACCAAAACCTAAAAATAGGATTAAAATGATGTCTATAATTTCCATAAATCAAATATAAAAAAATGAATCAGATACCAGTGATTAAAAGTGTTCACATCTTATTATCTTTGCGGTATGGTAAATGATGAAATTTTAAAAGAGCGTTGGCAACAATTACAAAAACAATTGGCTGCCCAATTTGGTGATGGGGAAACCCTAGAACTTGATGCTATTATTTATCTAGTAGGAGTTCAAGAATTAGGGCAACTGCATAGAAGATTTAAGAAAGATCACAAGATAGATTTAATGCACATTGCTATTTGCAGGCTTTTAGAGCCCTATGGTTTTTATGCTTTTGATTATATTGATGAAGAGGGATGGCCGCATTATACGGCACTCGAAAGTTTGCCCCATTTAAAGCCTGGAGAACAAAGTCTAATGATGAAAGAGGCGCTGGTTAATTATTTTTTAGAAAAGGAGTACATACGTTAAACCTTGGGTTTTAAGCTAAACCCTGCAGATGTAGAATTTAATAATTTTAAAAAATATTCTTTACGGAATCTTTTTTCTTAAATTTGCGGCTGCATTAAGCTATAGCTATGATTGATAAAATTAAGGAATATATTGTTGAGGTAGAGGACTTCAAATCAGACTCGACCGAAGAGATAGAGAAGTTTCGTATTAAGTTTTTAGGTAAAAAAGGAATTTTAAATGGATTTTTCGCCGAATTTAAAAATGTCCCTAACGAGCAGAAAAAAGCTTTTGGCCAAACGATAAATGAATTAAAAAATGCCGCACAAGAAAAGGTAGCAGCCTTAAAGCAAGAATTGGAGAGTAAGCTAGAGGAGCGAGGAGTTTATGGTGATTTAACACGCCCAGGCGAAAAACTTAGCATAGGGAGTAGACATCCAATATCTTTGGTCAAAAATCAAATTATTGAGATTTTTTCTAATATAGGTTTTAACGTTTCTGAGGGTCCAGAAATAGAGGACGATTGGCATAACTTTTCTGCTTTGAATCTACCAGAATATCATCCTGCACGAGATATGCAGGATACCTTTTTTATTCAAACCAATCCCGAAGAAATCCTGTTGAGAACCCATACTTCAAGCGTTCAAGTAAGGTATATGGAAGATCAAAAGCCTCCCATTAGAACCATTTCACCAGGTAGGGTTTTTAGAAACGAAGCCATTTCTGCACGCTCGCATTGTATTTTTCATCAGGTAGAAGGCTTGTATATAGACAAAGACGTAAGTTTTGCAGATTTAAAGCAAACCTTGCTTTACTTTACAAAGCAACTTTTTGGAAAATCAAAAATTCGTCTTAGACCTTCTTATTTCCCCTTTACAGAACCCAGTGCAGAAGTAGATATTTATTGGGGCTTAGAAACAGAGACCGATTATAGAATCACAAAAGGGACCGGCTGGCTTGAGATTATGGGCTGTGGTATGGTTGACCCGAATGTATTACGCAATTGCAATATTGATCCGCAAGAATACTCTGGCTTTGCTTTTGGTATGGGTATTGAGCGTATTGCCATGCTGCTGCATCAAATAGATGATATTCGCTTGTTTTATGAAAACGATGTTCGCTTTTTAAAGCAGTTTAAGTCGGTCTTATAGGTAGTTTAGACTAATCTAAGCTCTCTTTTTAATTGGCGGGTACACATTTTAAATGTTACTTCACAAGACTAGTGTAATCTTTTTTGAAAGACCTTTTTTAGCTACTTGTGCTTTTGTGAAAGCTACTTTAATTTAAGACGAGAATAAAGAATTTAAAATGAAAAAAGATATAAAGGTAAATCAGGTTAAAGGTGTGCATATAGCTGCGGTATATGAAAAGCATCCAGAATACCATACAGACGATTGGAACATCTATTTAATCAATACCTTAGATCACGCCATTGAAACCATTCTCATCGTTTCTGAAGGGAAGGACGAAAAAGTAAAAACTTCGGTTTTTAGAAGAAGTTTAAAGGTGTTGCCGGCAAAATCTTATGCTAAAATAGAACTGATTCAACCCGAAGTACTTCAAATAGATAACTTATTTTCAGTGTCTTTTTTTGATGCAAATGATTTTATGCACAAAAATTTTATATTGAGAAAAAATTCGGCACAACCTTCAAAGATTGCAAAGCTCCCCGTTATCAATAAGAAGGGAGTTTTAGCTGAATAACGGCTATTTATTAAGTTTTCTTAAGTTCATTAACACAATGGCGGTTAAAATAAATACAATGCCTAGCCATTGCCATGCATTTACGCTCTCATCTAATAAAAACTTCGCCATTAACACCGCTACGGGTAATTCAATACTCGTAATTATAACCCCAAGACCCACATTTAGTTTAGGCATGCCGGTAGTCAGGAATAAAGGCGGGAGAATGGTACCAAATAAGGCTAAGATAGGTCCCCAAAAATAGAATACTTCGACATTAAAATTATTATTTACAATAAAAGAAGGCAAGGTGATTAAACTTACTATCAATAACCCGCCGATAACCATGTATTTACTGCGTTCTAATGCTGGTAAACCCAATGAGACCGTGTTGGAGGTATAGATGGTTACTGTGTAGGAGCAAGCAGCTAATAATCCGTACCCAATGCCACGTAAATCAAAAGTTATATCCTGAAAAATTAGGTTGGTTGCTAATAAAGTTCCAGTTAAAATGACCAAAACCGCAATAATTTTCATTGGGCTGGGTTTGCTTTTGGTTAAAATACTGTCTAGAATAACACCAATCCACACACTTTGCATCAATAATACAATACCCATAGATACGCTAATGTATTGCACTGCTAAATAGTAAAAAATACTGGTTAAGCCTAAAGAAGTACCCGCCAGCAATAATTTGAATTTTGAAGTTCCTCCTTCTTTTTTCTGTTTTTTACCTTTATAGATACTAGAAAGTAAGGTTAATCCCAAAACTCCTAAAAGTAGTTGAGCAAAGGTAACCTCGTAGGTAGTAAATCCTTTTTCATAAGCCATTTTGACAAATGTGGTAAGCACACCATAACTAGAAGCGCCTAATGCTACCAATAGGCCTCCCTTTAATACATTGTTATTCACTGGATATTAATTTTAAAAATTGTAGAAAATTAGTCTAATTTATCGACTAATTTCAAAAATACCTTTTTAGGATTTTTATTTTCGTAAAGAATAGCATAAACCGCATTGATAATTGGCGTTCGTGCTTTCTTCTCACTTTGTTTGTTAATTAGGTAAGCGCTTTTTGCAGCGTAGTACCCTTCGGCAATCATACTCATTTCCATTTGAGCGCTTTTAACGGTGTAACCTTTTCCTATCATATTACCAAACATTCTATTTCTGCTAAATACAGAATAACCAGTAACCAATAAATCGCCCAAATAAGCTGAATCGTTAATATTACGTTTCATTTTATATCGTTTTTTAATGAAACGCTTCATTTCACGTATGGCATTACTCATTAAAACACTCTGAAAATTGTCTCCGTAACCAAGGCCATGTGCTATTCCCGCCGCGATAGCATAAATATTCTTTAGTACTGCGGCATATTCTGTTCCAATTACATCTTCTGTAGTTTTACAGGTGATATAATGGTTGCTCAAGTGATTGGCCATAATTTTAGCTCTATCCTCATCCGCGCAAGCAATAGTAAGATAAGATAGACGTTCTAACGCTACTTCTTCTGCGTGACAAGGCCCTGTGATCACACCAATTTGCTCAAAAGGTATATTGTGATATTGATTAAAATGTTCGCCGACAATAAGACTCGATTCGGGAACAATGCCTTTTATAGCACTAAAAATTGTTTTGTCGGTTAAGGAAACCTTGAGTGTATCTAAGCTAGATTTTAAAAATGCCGATGGAATAGCAAAAATGACATAATCTGCATCTTTTACCGCTTCATTGATATCGCTGGTCAAATTTAATTGTTGAGTGTTAAACTCTACAGAACTTAAATAGTTGGGATTGTGTTGTTCTTTTTTAATGTGGGCTATTGCATCATCATTTCGCATATACCAATTTAAACGGGTTACGTTTTCACATAGCATTTTAACTAGGGCTGTTGCCCAGCTACCACCGCCAATAACGGCAAATTGTATTTCTTTACTCATTTGCTTCATTCTTTAGCTAAAGTACAAAATAATATTTTTTAAATCTCTCAAGCAACAACTTGCACTTTTAACATTTTTATAAGGCTTGCAGTGCAATCTAAGGCAGATGACTGCGTTATTGAAGTAGATTATTTTAGTTGGTTATTTAGTTGAGAAAAGTCATTCTTCCTTTTGTAAGGTTTGAGTGACTTTTTTTATACGTTGTGCTATTGATACAAACCTAGCTTATCTATATAATTAAAAACCTCTGGGGCCAATAGCGGCCTTATTTCTTTTTCTTCTTTTAAACACTGACGAATAAATGTTGAGGATATTTCCATTATAGGAGCTTTGATAAAAGTAACCTTGGGGTGATCTTTTAGCTTTGCCTCCTTTTTTAAATCATAGATTCGTGGGTAAACCAATATATTAAATCGCTCTAAAATCACTTCACTATTTTTCCATTTAGGAAAACTCTGTAAATTATCTTCGCCCATTATAAGATGAAAATCATAGTGCTCGTGTTTCTCTTCTAGATGTACTAAGGTGTTAATAGTATAATTGGGTTGGGGTAGCCCAAATTCAATAGCACTGGGTTTAATTTTATCGTAATTGGCGGTAGCCAATTCAACCATTTCTAATCGATCATAATCAGGCAATAAAGTCTTTTTCTTTTTATGCGGATTATGTGGGGTAACTACCATCCAAACTTCATCTACAGGCCCAAACTCAGCGATGTGATTAGCAATGGCCAAGTGACCCAAATGTATTGGATTAAAGGTGCCAAAAAATAAACCTATACTCTTTTTCAAAATTATGTGTTTTGAATAAATGATTTAACCAATTGATAAGATTCCTCTAGCGCTTCTTTAAGGTTGTTATTTATGATGATAAAATCAAATTGCGGAGCGGTGGCCATCTCTATTGAAGCCTTTGCAACGCGCATACTTATGCGTTCTTCGGTTTCTGTTTTACGCTTTTTTAATCTTATTTTTAGTTCTTCGATGCTTGGAGGTTGTACAAAAACGGCTAAGGTTCTTTCTGGGTAAATACGTTTGATGTCTAGACCGCCTACAACATCAATATCAAAAACTACATGTTTTCCTTTTGCCCAAATGCGTTCTACCTCGCTTTTAAGTGTGCCGTAAAAATTGTCTCGGTAAACCTCTTCCCATTCTAAAAAGTCATCGTTTTTGATATGATGCTTAAACTCCTTTAATGACATAAAATAATAATCTTTGCCATCAACTTCATTTGGTCTGGGAGCGCGAGAGGTAGCCGATATTGAAAAATCTAGATTTAAATCTTTTTGCTTTAGTAAATGCTGAACAATTGTGGTTTTTCCAGAACCTGAAGGTGCAGAAAATACTATAAGTTTTCCTTCTACCATTACAATACGTTTAAAAGTTGCTCTTTAATTTTTTCCAATTCATCTTTCATTTGAACTACCAACTTTTGCATTGGGGCATAATTAGATTTACTGCCAATAGTATTTATCTCTCGACCAATTTCTTGTGTGATAAAACCTAATTTTTTCCCATTAGATTCTGGGCTGGCTAAAGTTTTGGTGAAATATTCAAGATGATTTTCGAGCCTGATTTTTTCTTCGGTTATATCATATTTTTCGATATAATAAACCAGCTCTTGTTCAAAACGGTTCTCGTCGACTTGCTCTTTTAATTCAGATATGCCTTTTTGTAAGCGATCTTTTACCGCTTGAACTCTTTCGGGATCTATACGCAGCACCTCATCTAGTAGTTGGTTAAGGGTTTTAATGCGTTGCTTAAAATCTTTTTCTAGTGCCAAACCCTCATCTTTTCTAAACTGTAATAATTCGGCTAAAGCTTGATTTACAGCCTGCTCTATAATTTGATATTCTTGCTCGTCAATCTCTTCTTTTTCGGTTTTTAAAGCATCGGGAAGACGCATAGCTATTTGCAAATAGGCAAGTTCCTCCTGGGGTTTCGATTCACCTAGGCTAATGATCGACTTTAGAGAATTCATATAGGTTTTTACCACGGCCGGATTAATGCTAGAAGCGGTTTCATTTCCTGTGTTTTCTACATACATAGAAAAATCAATCTTTCCGCGGGTTAGAGTCTTTCCTATTATTCCGCGTAAGCTTAACTCTTTTTCACGGTACTGTGAAGGCATACGAGCGTTGATATCAAGATTTTTACTATTAAGCGATTTAATCTCGATGTTTATTTTCTTGTTTGGCAGGTTAACAACATGTTTCCCAAACCCGGTCATAGATTGTATCATCTAGGCTTTTTTTATAAAGTTGCGCAAAGTTAAGAAAAACATAGCGTATACTAGCCATCTTTCAAAAAGGCTTAAAAAAAACACAAATTAGTATGCTTGCATAATAACAAGCTTTATTTTTGAAACAAAAAAAGAATGTATACCAAGCAATTTGAAATTAGATGGAGTGATATTGATGCTAATAGGCATTTGGCTAACTCAGCCTACTTAAACTTTATGAGTCATACCCGAATGAGTTTTATGTTAGAGCACGGCTTAGGTCAAAACGATCTGGCGCGTTATAATGTAGGCCCGGTGGTTTTTTATGAGCATATCTACTATTTTAAAGAAGTATTTTCTAATGAACCCGTAACGGTAACAATGGCTTTAAAAGGCTTGTCTGATGATGGTAAGTACTTTGAATTCACCCACAATATCTACAATGCCAGAGGAGAACATGCAGCACATTGCGAAATTTTGGGTTCTTGGATAGACTTAAAAACGCGTAAAATTACCGCTTTACCAGATGATTTAATCAAAGGCATTCATCAATTAGAAAAAACCGAAGATTTTAAAGTATTAACTCAAGAAGATACTCGAAAATTTGGTAAGCGACCCGTGAATAATCCTAGCACGGCGATATAAGTATATGATCATGTAAAAAAGCGCTCGCTTTAGGTAGCGCTTTTTTATAATGTCGCCTTAACTTGAGCTATTGTATTTTTGTGATTACCCACGAAAATATCATCATTAATTATAAATACCGGACGCTTTAAAAAAGTGTAATGTTCGAGTAAAAGTTCGGCGTAATCAGCTTCGGTTAGTTGCTTGTTTTTAAGCTCTCTCGATTTATATAATTGGGCTCGTTTATTAAACAACTTCTCATAACTTTTGGTGCCTTGATAAAGCACATCTAAATCTTCTTCATCGAGCGGCTGTTTTTTTATGTCTTGCAGTACAAATTCTGAGGGCAAATCTAATTCTTTTAAAATACGCTTACACGTACTACAACTCGATAAATAAAAAACTTTTTTCATAGTAATTTTTTCACGCTAAGATAGTAATTAAGGCTGGTAAAGAGAAAGCCTCTGCCTAATTTTGATACATATTAAATTTTAATTATCGCTCTTTTATCGCTTATTCTTTTTGCTTCTTTATGTTGCTCAGCTTAACTTTGATAGAGCTAAATCAATACCAATGAAATTCAATACCAAAGTTGTGCACGGTGGGCAAAAAAATGTTGATCCGGCATATAATGCAGTGATGCCTCCCATTTACCAAACTTCAACCTTTGTTCAATCAAGTCCGGGTGATCATAAGGGTTTTGCTTATGCCAGAAGCGCTAACCCTACAAGGACAGCATTAGAAAAAGCTATTGCAAGCCTAGAAAATGGTAAATATGGAATGGGGTTTGGCTCTGGAGTTGCCGCCATTGATGCAGTAATGAAGTTGCTCAAACCTGGTGACGAGGTGCTCACTTCTACAGATATTTACGGTGGCACACATCGGTTATTTACCCAGATTTATGCAGATCTAGGTATAAAATTCACATTTATATCTATGCAAGAAGCCCGGAATATGGAAAGGTTTATCAATCAAAACACAAAATTGATTTGGATAGAAACACCTACAAATCCGTTATTACATCTTATCGATATACAAGCTGTGGCTCAAATAGCTAAAAAGCATAGTATACTATTGGCGGTAGATAATACATTTGCTACCCCTTATTTACAGCAACCTTTGGCTTTGGGTGCAGATATTGTTATGCACAGTGCAACTAAATATTTAGGAGGCCACAGCGATGTGATTTTGGGAGCACTAGTGGTAAATGAGTCAGATCTAGCCGAAAAACTATATTTTATTCAAAAAGCCAGTGGAGCTATACCGGGTCCGCAGGATTGTTTTTTGGTTTTAAGAGGCATAAAAACGCTGCATTTGCGTATGCAAAGGCATTGTGAGAATGCAAAAGCCATAGCATTGTTTCTAAAACAGCATCCAGCAGTAGGCCAAGTTTACTGGCCTGGATTTAAGTCGCACCCCAACCACCATATCGCAGAAAAACAAATGACAGATTATGGAGGCATGATTGCTTTTACCATAGTAGGTAATCAAAAGGAAAAAGCCCTACAGGTACTTGAAAACTTAAAAATTTTCTCCTTGGCGGAATCATTAGGCGGAGTAGAATCTTTAGTGGGACATCCTGCAAGTATGACTCATGCTTCAATCCCAAAAGAAGAGCGAGAAAAAATGGGAGTAGTGGATACTTTAATTCGATTAAGCTTAGGCATAGAAGATCAAGAAGACCTTATACTCGATTTAAAACAAGCCTTAGATAATGTTGGTAGTTAAAAGAATGATTTAAAGTATTGGTACTACATATTAAGGTAGAAAACGTAACCTACATTTATCCAAAATGCCCAATCATTGTATTTATTTTGCGGATTATCGTGGTCTAGACCATCAATAAAATCATTACCATAGTACGTCCAGCGTAAATCGATTAACACACTACTTCTTTTAGTAATATTATAGCGGGCACCGGCCCCTCCTTTTAAAGCATAAGTGGTTCCAGAGCTCGGGTCTATATACGACTCTTCTCCAAAAGGAGCCAAAAATTCATTAAAGGTATTGTTGATGGCCCCTATACGGCCAGGCAAATCGGTTGCTACTTCGGGATTATATAGCACTAAGTTAATCCCTAGATTTAGATAAGGCGCAATTTTCCGGTCTCTGGCACGTTCAGAAATTCTAATAAGAAAGGGGTACCACTCTAAGCTAGGACCTATTTCTAATGTAGTTGCTTTACCGTGCATAGATCGCAATTGCAATCCGCCAAGGGTATTTTTATCGGCTTCTTTACCAAAGTGATTTAGATTGGTTTCTGTATATGTTAGTTCGGTTCTTACTTTAAAGTGATTATTAAAATACCTAACACTATGGTAACATTGACAATCGGCGCTATAAGCAAAATTAATATAGTGTACGAGACCTACGCCTAATCCTACATTTCCAAAATTGGTCTCTCTGTTTTTTCGTAAACCATAATCTGATTTAAAGAAAACAGGGCCTGTGGTAATACCTATTTCTTGTGAAAAAGATTGTGCCTCTAGGGTTTGAGGCGCCCAAAAGAAACCTAAAAGCAGAAGTAAGATATAGTGTAATTTCATTAGGTATTATCTTGTTAGATAAACAAATATATAAAAACCTTCTAAATACAAACCCCGAAAATATACAATTCATTTAAGAAGATAGTAATAAACAAATATATTTGTACAAGTAATGCTAAACTGGTAAGTGGCAAAACAGGCCATAAACGTATTGTATAAAGCTTGCGTGGGGTATAAGGTAATTTATTTTTATCCTTTTATACTAAAAATCAGAAAAATAAAGTTAACAACCTTAAAATTACTAACGTGTATAGATTATTAACAATTATACTTAGTCTTTTCATCTTTACCCTAAGTAATGCGCAAAGCGATTTAGATTGGGAAGATCATTTTTCTTATTATCAAATTCAAGATATAGCCAGATCGGGGAGTACATTTTTTGTAGGCGCCCAGAATACTGTTTTTATCTACAATCAAGCTACTGGTAATATCGAGAAAATATCATCTATTCAGGGATTATCGAGTCAAAACATTAGTAAGATTCATTTTAGTGCCTCTTATAATTTATTGTTTATAGGCTATGAAACCGGATTGATTGATGTTTATAATTTACAAACTAAAAATGTTTTCAAGCTGGTTGATATTCCTAATAAAACTGGTATACCGCCATCTGAGCGTAGAATTAACGATATGCTAGAAGATGGAGATAAATTATACCTCGCCACCAACTACGGTATAACCGTTTTTAGATTAAATGAACTTAAATTTGGTGACACCTACTTTATCGGTAATGCTGGTGCAAATTTACAGGTCAATCAACTGACAATACAAAACGATAACCTATACGCGGCTACCCAGGCCGGATTGCGCTATGCAGATAAGAACAATCCTAATCTTATAGATTTTAATGCGTGGAATGTCATAAATAGTACAGAATACAAAGGCGTAGCCTTGGTTGATAACCAATTGCTTGCACTTACTGCAAATAATGCCCTACAAAAGGTGCAAAATAACAATGTTTCCCAGCAGGTAAATGTAAATTTTAATGTGGTTGATTTTCGTGTTAGTGAGGAGCAGATTATATTAACCGGTAGCCAAACCATTAAAATCTATAATCAAAATTTAAGTGAACTTCAGAACTTAAATAATTTTTCCACTTTCTCTCCGCAATTCACTTGCACACTTTACTATAACGCAAGATTCTATACTGGCGATTTCAATTTAGGTTTGCTTTCGTTTATTAATGCGTTTGATGAACCAAAATATTTAAGTCCGTTGGGACCCATAAGAAATGATGTGTTTGGGTTAGATGCCGTAGCCAACGAATTATGGGCGGTATATGGCGAATATACAGGCGCCTTAGACCCCTACCCATTAAACCAGCGCGGGGTAAGCCATTTAAAAGATGAACGCTGGATCAACATAACCTATGATGATTTGCAAGATACTCGCGTATTGGTAAGACCCATCATAAACCCCAAACAAACCAACCAAGTATTTATAAGCAGCTACGTAGACGGATTTTTAGAATTGGTGAACAATGAAATTGTTTTTAAATATGATGAAAATACCGCAAATCTACCCGAAACCCTAGATCCTAACGGCAATACCGTGATGGGCGATGTACGGGTAAACGGTTTAGATTTTGACTCATCGGGTAACCTCTGGGGTACGATAAGTTTGGTGAAAAACGGACTTTTTAAACTAACACCAAGTTCGGGTAGGCTTGATTTTTTTGATATATCCGAAATTATTCCAAATTACTTCTCTGGTGAACTAGGTTTGAGCGATTTAGTTATAGATCAATCTAACCTCATTTATTTTGGTAGCTATGCCAATGGGCTTATTGGTTTTAATCCATCTACGGGACAATTTACTAAGGTAACGGGTCAAGAAAACGCAGGGAATTTACCCGAAGGTAACTCGGTTAAAACTTTAGCTTTAGACAACAATAACCAACTCTGGATAGGGACTACCTTGGGTCTTCGGGTTCTTTTTAATCCTTCAAGCATGTTTACCAATCCAGACACGAGCACCAGTCAAATTATTATATTAGATGAAGATGGTGTGGCTCAAGAGCTCTTAGCAGAAAACAGTATACAAGACATCGCGGTAGACGGTAACAATAATAAATGGATCGCCACCGAGGCCGGCGTATTTTATGTTTCGGCAAACGGGCAGGAAACCATTTATCATTTTACCACAGACAATTCGCCACTACCTTCAAATTCGGTAACCAGCATCGCTATAGATCCAGAAACAGCTAAGGTTTATATAGGCACCCGCAGCGGGCTCGTCGCTTTTAGAGGAACAGCCACAAAAAGTCAAGAAAATTTTGAGCAAGTACGGGCTTATCCCAATCCTGTAAGGCCTCATTATAAAGGCCCTGTTACCATAGACGGATTAATGGCTGGGGCAAACGTAAAAATAACCGATATAAGTGGCAATTTGGTTTTTGAGACTACCGCTCAAGGCGGAAGTGTGCAATGGGATACGCGTGCCTTTGGCAAGCACGCGGTAGCCAGTGGAGTTTATATTGTAATGCTCACCTCGGCAGACCAACTAGAAACCAAATTGGCAAAAATAATGATTATTCGCTAATGCTTATCAAAACAAAACTTATTGTTTTACATAGTCTGCGTTTTGGCGAAGCCGATTTAATTGTGCGTTGTTTTACTAAAGAAAAAGGCAGCCTTTCCTTTTTATTAAAGGGCGTGCTAAAAAGTAAGAAAGGAAAATTAAAAAGCAGTCTATTTCAACCTCTCCACATTATCGATGCCGTTATACAGTACAAAGAAGGCAGAAAACTCTCTTACTTTAGAGAAGCTAAAATAGATTTCCCATACAAAAGTATTCCTACCAATATATTTAAATCTTCTATAGCCTTATTCCTAGCCGAGTTAATTGGTATTTGTATACAAGAAGAAGAACAAAATCCATCGCTTTATCACTTTTTAGAAGAACAATTTATAGCCTTAGACCAAAGCGACCAATTTGTCAATTTTCATCTCAAATTTATGGTCGATTTTACCAAATACTTAGGCTTTCTACCTCAAAAGGGGAACCTTCAAGAAGCTTATTTTAATTTAGAAGAGGGGCAATTTCAAGCTACAGAGACCAACAATTATTGCTTGCAGAATGACAATACCAAATTGCTTCAACAACTGCTACAAGAAAATAGGGAAGCAACCCAGCAGTTCAATCTCAACCAAAACCGTAGGCAAGAATTTATACAAATGATGCTTTTATACTACCAATTGCATTTGTCAGGTTTTAGAAAACCTAAATCTCTAGAGGTGCTCAATCAATTGTTTTAGACGGGCGTGCCCCGTTTACCAAAACGGGTCGGGCTTTCATTACTCGCTTTGCCTAAACTAAAGTTTGGCAAGAGCTCAAACAGGCCATTCAATCCCTCACGCGAAGTTCGATTAGCTATAGCTTATTTATGAGAATCTTTTAAATCTCTTAAAATTCCGCTAAGATTTCCATAAAGAAAAATACCGGCACGTTATTTTAAGTATCTTCAAGCTTATGAAAAAGCCTTTACTTCATTTTAACGCCAAAGGGATCTACTGCCAACAAGCCGATGTGTATTTAGATCCTTGGAAACCAGTAAAAAAGGCTATCATTACTCACGGTCACGCAGACCATTCGCGTTGGGGGCATCTGCAGTACATTACCCATCATACCAATGTACCTATCATCAAACACCGTTTGGGAGATATACAAGTGGCAGGAGTAAATTGGGGAGAAACGTTTATGGTAAACGGAGTAAAATTTTCTTTGCACCCCGCAGGCCATATAATTGGTTCTTCGCAAGTTCGGGTAGAGTATAAAGGTGAGGTGTGGGTATTTACAGGCGACTATAAACTAGAAGATGATGGTATCGCAACTCCTTATGAACCAGTTAAGTGCCATAGTTTTATTACCGAGTGCACTTTTGGCTTACCCGCGTTTAAATGGCAACCACAAAAAGAAGTTTTTCAAGAAATTAATCAGTGGTGGCAAGAAAACAGAGAAGAGGGTAATACCTCTGTATTATTTGCTTACTCATTGGGTAAGGCGCAGCGATTACTTAAAAATATAGATGCAAGCATTGGAGAAATTTATACCCACGCAGCCATTGAAAATATGAATGATGTGGTACGCAACATTGCTAGCTTACCACAAACCAAGCGCATAACAAAAGATACCAAAAAAGAAGAAATAAAAGGTAATTTAGTGCTGGCACCACCTAGTGCTCACGGTTCACCTTGGATTAGGAAAATGGTACCGTATGTGACGGCGTCGGCAAGCGGTTGGATGACCTTTAGAGGCGCTAGAAGAAGACGAGCAATAGATAAAGGCTTTGTACTTTCAGACCACTGCGATTGGTCAAGCTTGTTAAGTGCCATAAAAGCTACCGGAGCAGAAAAAATAATATGTACACATGGGTATACCGATATTTTCTCAAGGTTCTTAAACGAGCAAGGTTTTGATGCCCGCACAGAACAAACCCAATTTGAAGAAGAAACGGCAGAAGAATTAAAATCGGGCGCGAGCAAACTAGAAAGACTATGAAAGCATTTGCTCAACTCATAAAAACTTTAGATAGTACCAATAAAACAACAGTAAAGGTCAAAGCTTTAGCCAATTACTTTAAAGAGGCCGAAGATAAAGATAAGGTATGGACAATTGCCATCTTATCTCACCGCAGACCTACTCGACCTGTGAATACCAAACTAATGCGGCAATGGGCGGCAGAACTTGCCCAAATACCGCTCTGGCTATTTGAAGAATCGTATCACATTGTTGGCGATCTTGCCGAAACTATTGCACTGGTAATACCTGCAGCACAGGAAAAATCAGAAAAAGGCTTACATCAATTTTTAACTGAAATGATTGCTCTTAAAAAGCAAAGCGAACAAGAAAAAGAAGCCTATTTAAAAGAAAATTGGTTAAGCTTAGATTACTACGAACGCTTTGTTTTTACAAAACTGTTTACAGGTAGTTTTCGTATAGGAGTAAGTCAAAAATTAATGACCCGCGCATTGGCAAAGGCTACTGATATTGATGAAGACATCTTGGCTTACAAATTAATGGGAAATTGGGACCCTAGTACAACCAGCTTTAGACGATTAATTTTAGAAGAGAACAAATCAGATTACCTCTCTAAACCTTATCCATTTTATTTGGCCTATGCCATAGAAAATGAACCCCAAGACTTAGGTGATATTAAGCATTGGGCCGCCGAACATAAATGGGATGGTATTCGCGCTCAAATTATTGTTCGAGAAAATGAGTTGTTTGTGTGGAGTAGAGGAGAAGAGCTAGTAACCGATAAATTTCCCGAGTTTGAAGAATTTACATCAGTAATACCAGATGGTACGGTTATCGATGGCGAAATATTAGCCTATAACAACAATGAAATCGCTAGTTTTAAAGATTTACAAACCCGTATAGGACGTAAAACACTAAGCAAAAAATTGCTAGAGAAAACACCGGTTATACTTAAGGCCTATGATTTATTAGAATGGGGAGGTATAGATATAAGGGAGCAGTCTTACCAAAAGAGAAGAGACCTGCTTGAGCGGTTAATAAATCAAACTGATTCTACCAATATCCCTTTGCAGCTTTCAAACAATATGCGGTTTGAGAGTTGGCAAGCAGCAGCAAAAGAACGAGAACGGAGTAGAACAGTAAAATCTGAAGGGTTAATGCTTAAACGATGGGATTCTCCCTACTTAGTTGGTCGAAAAAAAGGAGATTGGTGGAAATGGAAAGTCGACCCATTTACAATAGATGCGGTTTTAACCTATGCTATGCGCGGCCACGGACGAAGAAGTAACTTATTTACCGATTACACTTTTGGATTATGGGATAAAGAAAAAAAAGAACTTGTAACCTTTGCAAAAGCCTATTCGGGTCTTACCGATGCAGAATTTAAAAAGGTTGACGCTTGGATTAAAAAAAATACGCTAGAACGTTTTGGTCCGGTACGCAGTGTAAAACCTTATCATGTTTTTGAAATTGCTTTTGAAGGTATCGCTCAATCAAATCGGCATAAAAGTGGTGTGGCAACAAGGTTTCCGCGCATTTTACGCTGGAGACAGGATAAAAAGATTGAAGAGGCCAACACCCTAGAGGATCTCAAAAATTTAATAATCTAATCTGGAAAGGTAAGCTTAATGAATAAAAAAGAATCTTTAGCCATAGTACAAGATTGGTTTACAAAGCAAAACTGGAAACCGTTTAAATTTCAAAAAGATACTTGGAAGGCTTACGAGCAAGGCAAAAACGGACTCTTAAATGCGCCTACCGGAAGCGGCAAGACTTATGCTTTGTGGGTGCCTATTGTACTCGAATTACTACACAATAAAGCTAAAGAAGGTAAACTAAAAAAGGGGGTTAAGGCGCTTTGGGTAACGCCGTTAAGGGCGCTTTCAAGCGAAATAGAACAAGCCACTTTACGATTTATTCAGGAGGTATTTCCAGAAATTACGGTGGGTATTCGCACGGGTGACACTCCTCAAAAAGTAAGAGCAGCACAAAAGAGAAAGATGCCAGATTTGCTCATTACTACGCCCGAGAGTTTACAACTGCTTTTGGCCTCAAAAAAATACAATCAAATTTTTGCGAGTCTTAATGCCGTGGTGGTAGATGAATGGCACGAATTACTAGGAAGTAAACGTGGCGTGCAAATGGAACTGGCTTTAAGCCGATTAAAAACACTGAGCTCTTCCTTAAAAATTTGGGGTATATCTGCCACTATTGGTAATTTAGAACAAGCGCGTGAGGTTTTATTAGGGCCTCAATCAAATCAGTTAAAAAATGCTGTACTCATTAAAGCTAGGCTTAAAAAGAAGATTAAGGTACAATCTATTATTCCTAAAAGCATGGAAAAGTTTCCATGGCGAGGTCATTTAGGTTTACATTTGCTCGATGAGGTGGTGGGCATAATTCGTCATTCAAAAACTACTTTAATTTTCACCAATACCCGCTCGCAGTGCGAATTGTGGTTTCAGAAACTATTGGAGCGATACCCTGAGTTTGCGGGAGAATTAGCGATGCATCACGGTAGCATAAGTAAAGAAACCCGTTTGTGGGTAGAACAGGCCATTCGTCAAGAAACCTTAAAAGCTGTTGTCTGTACTTCAAGTTTAGATTTAGGAGTCGATTTTGCACCTGTAGAGACCATCATTCAAATTGGAGGACCAAAAGGGGTTGCAAGATTTTTACAACGAGCCGGTAGAAGTGGTCATCAGCCGCGTGAAACTAGTATCATTCATTTTCTACCAACTCACGGAATAGAGTTAATAGAAGCTTCAGCCCTAAAAAAGGCAGTGAAGAATCAGGCGGTAGAAAATCGCAATCCTTATTTTTTAAGTTATGACGTTTTAATTCAATACCTTATCACCTTAGCGGTTTCTGATGGTTTTTATCCTGAAAGCATTTTTAACGAGATAAAACAAACCTTCTGTTATCAAAGCATTAGTGAAAAAGAATGGCAATGGTGTTTGAACTTTATCAGCTATGGTGGAGAAAGCTTAAAAACATACGATGAATACCGTAAGGTTGAAATTCTAGAAGACGGCTTGTTTAAAGTAAATGATCGTGGCGTAGCTATGCGACATCGGTTGCAAATTGGTACAATTGTAAGCGATGCGGTGTTGGCTGTAAAGTATGTAAAGGGAGGATTTATTGGCAATATTGAAGAGTTTTTTGTTTCTAAACTAACTCCTGGCGATGTTTTTACGTTTGCGGGTAGAAATCTTGAATTTGTACGGATAAAAGGCATGAATGTACACGTAAGAAAATCTAAAAAGAAGACAGCAAAGGTGCCCAGTTGGGCAGGAGGCAGAATGAGTTTTTCTTCGCAAATGAGTGAGTTGTTAAGGGAAGAAATGTATGCGGCAAGTTCAACGTTTCCGGATAGTGATGGGCCGAGACAAAAATTAACCCTTGAGTTAAAAGCTTTAAAACCGATTTTTAAAAGACAAGTACAAGAATCGATTATACCAAGACCACATCAGTTTTTAATAGAAACTTTTAAAACACGAGAGGGCTACCATGCGGTTTTTTATCCCTTTGAAGGACGCTTTGTTCACGAACCACTGGCAAGTTTAATCGCTTATAGGTTAAGTTTACTTACGCCAATATCATTAAGTATAGCTTTTAATGATTATGGTTTTGAACTATTATCTGATCAAGAAATAGACGTACAGCAAATTTTAGATAATGAGCTATTTACGAGTGAATTTTTAATGGATGATTTGTATAAAAGCTTAAATGCTACCGAGATGGCTCGAAGAAAGTTTCGGGATATTGCCGTAATAGCTGGTTTAGTTTTTACCGGCTACCCCAGCCAGTTAATCAAAACCAAACATTTGCAGTCTAGTGCACAATTATTATTTGATGTTTTTAGAGATTACGAGGCAGAAAATCTATTGTTTCTGCAAGCCTTCACAGAAACCTTTGAGCACCAATTACAAGAAGAAAGATTACGATTGGCGTTAAGAAGAATAGAGCAACAACAAATAGTATGGAAAAAATGCGAAAAACCAACTCCGTTCTCATTTCCTATCATTACCGACAGGCTTCGAGAGAAACTTTCTTCAGAAAAATTAGAAGATCGTATCAAACGAATGGTAAAAGCTTTTACTTAAGTGGCTAGGATATTCAAAATTCTGTTAATAAATTTAGATTCAGATTGAAACTATTTATATTGCATCAAAAAATAATATGAAAGCAACTTTGGGTATCTTTATTTTGGCATTTTCTTTAATCAGTTGTAACACCATGCAGCGCACACACATTACTCAAGATTCTTTAGCCCTAGTAGGAACAGGAAACTTATATGGTAATGGCGAAGAAAATTTAGAACCTAAAACTACAGTTATTCGGCAAAGTGCCGAGTGGGAACAAGTTAAACGTAAGATGGATGCCATAAATGCCACAACCAGTTCTTTTAAAGGTCTTCCTGTAAACTTTGAGAATGAGATGGTTTTGGCCATTTTTAGCGATATAAAAACTACTGGAGGCTATGCTATAGATGTTTTAGGAGTTGAAGAAAAGGATGAAGAAATAATTATAAATTATACCATGCATCGTCCAGAAGGCGTAGCGAGTACTGTAATGACACAGCCTTACTACGTCGCTAAACTTCCAAAAAGAGATAAGCCTGTTCGTTTTGTAAAACAAAAATAAACTTGATTACAATAAAAGACCAACACTTTACACCCGATGCTTCGGGTGTTTTATTTTGGGAAAATAAGGAAATTTTACTTGTTGCCGATGTGCATTTTGGTAAAATTGCACACTTTAGAAAATACGGCAGTGCTGTGCCTTCTTCAGCTATAACTGTCAATTTTAAAAAGCTAGATGAGGCAATTAAAAAGTACAATCCGCGAAAGCTTATTTTTTTAGGAGATTTATTTCATAGTGATTATAATCAAGAGTTTAAATTATTTGAGCACTGGGTCAAACAACAAAATTGTAGCATTCTCCTAATTAAGGGGAATCACGATATTGTGCACCCGTCCTTTTTTAAAAAAGCCAATTTAGAGGTACTGCCGCACTTAATAATCGGTGATTTTTATCTTTCACACAAGCCTGAGCATAAACCTAATTTTTTTACGTTATGCGGTCATCTTCATCCGGGTTACGCTTTACGCGGATTAGGGAGGCAAAAATTAAGACTACCTTGTTTTTATCAAACAGAGAACCAAATGATTTTACCTGCTTTTGGAACATTTACCGGTTTGTATTTGGTGAAATCCATGCCAAATGAATCGGTTTATGTTTGTACTCAAAATGAAGTGATTAAAGTGCAGTAAATTTTAACGCTTTACTATCGCGCTTATAAGCGCATTGTTTTTATCTTTAATAAAATCATAACTATGAAACCTAAATTACTGGCCGTTTTTAACTTTATTTCGGTGTTAATTGCTATTGCAACAAGCTATTTTACCCAAGCATTTAAATTAAATGGAAACACGATTGGTAGCCTTAGTAAACAACCTGAATATGCTAACTTATTTACACCAGCAGGTTACGCTTTCGCCATTTGGGGCCTCATCTATTTAAGTCTGTTGGCTTTTACTGTGTATCACCTAATACGCGTTTTTAAACAAGACAAAATAGAAAATTTTTTATTACAAACTGGAGGTAAGTTGATTCTTGCTAATTTAGCGACTTCGGCATGGGTGGTGGCGTGGTTGTATGAATATACCGCTATTTCTGTAGTTTTAATGTTTATTGCTCTAGTGGCACTTTTACGCATAGTGGTTACTACACGTATGGAGGTTTGGGATGCGCCCCTGCCTATTATTGCTTTTAATTGGTGGCCCATATGTTTGTATGCCGGTTGGTTAAGCGTTGCTTCTATTGCCAATACCGCTGCTTTTCTAGTGAAGATAGATTGGCAACCTTTTATATTTAATGAGGTGCAGTATACTTTGATGATGATAATTGTAGCAACTATTATCAATTTAGCAATGATTTTTTATAGAAATATGCGAGAATTTGCAGCGGTGGGTATTTGGGCGCTGGTGGCAATTTATTTCAAACAAATCGATAACCAAGACAGCATTGCTTATACGGCTCTCATAGGGGCAATTGTAATTGCTTTATATGCGGCATACCACGGATTTAAAAATAGAAAAACTAATCCCTTATATCGTATTTTGAATAACTAAATCATACTTTTGATGTCATTCCCCCAACTGGGATAACTAAATACCATTTTTTTAAGGGCTTGGGTGTCTAACTTGAGATTCATTGCTAAAGTAAAAAGATTGATCATTTCGGCGGCCTGAGGAGCAATAATGTGCGCTCCCAAAATTTGATTTGTTTTTTTATCTACCAGCGTTTTAAAACCATAAAAAGCGTGATTTTCACGTTTGGCATTGTACCAATCCAATTGTGTTTTACATTTAACCTTAAAAGACAAGTTTTTCTGCTTGGCCTCCTCTTCTGTTAGACCTACCATAGCAATTTGCGGATGGGTAAAAACCACAGAGGGTTGATTAGGATAATCTACTTCGTTAGGTTTTTCACCTTTTAAAAGTTGATCAATCACCAGTTCAGCTTCAAAAGAAGAAAGCGGAGTAAGAGGCAGACCGCTAGAATCGGCTACATCGCCGCAAGCATAAACATTTTTATTCCCTGTATTTTGCAGATGGGTATTTACTGTGATACCCTTTTTAGAGTGTGCCACGTTTCCTTGATCTAAATTTAGTTCGTCAATAGCGGGAATTCTTCCTGCCGTATTGATTACCATTTCAGTTTTCTCCTCTATTTCCTTATCGTTTTGGTTGGCGCTTACGCGGAAATATTTTCGTAATTTTTCAATTTTATACACATCAGCATTAAAAATGAAACGTACTCCATTGGCTTCCATAGCTTTGACAAGAGAGGCGACAAGATCTTCGTCAAAACGACTTAAAGGCCTTTCAGCTCCCTCTATTAAAGTCACCTTTACACCAAGGCTGGCAGCTAAATGGGCAAACTCCATCCCAATATAACCAGCCCCTACAAATAGCATACTTTCGGGTAGTTTTTCTAAATTTAAGAATTCATCGCTGTTTAGAGTTAAATCCCATCCAGTAATATCTATCTGAATAGGTTTGTTTCCTGTGGCAATTACAACTTTATTGGCTTTTATGGTTTTTCCTTCTACCGAAAGGCTATTTTCGTCTAAAAAATAGGGAGATTGATGATACAAGCTAATCCCAAGCGCACGAAGGTCTTTTTCTGTCGCCATAGGTACAGCATCGACAAAAGTTTCTTTAAAAGACTGCAAATCTTCCCAGTTAATGGCAGGTAAACTTTTAACTCCTTTTCCTTGCATTTGTTTACAGCGATCAAGTATTTCACTCAATCCTAGCAAAACCTTTTTAGGGTCACAACCGCGAAGGGCACAAGTACCTCCAAAGGCTTTGTTGTCAGCTATAGCAACGTTTTTTCCTGCTTGAGCACAAGCCTTTGCAACCATTTTTCCTGCTGTGCCCGTACCTATGACAAATACGTCATACTCTTTTATACCCATCTTTTTTGACAAAAGATACAAGGTTTTAGTATAGTGAGCTGTTAGAAAAATGATAAATTGTTATAGTTTAAAAGCACGTTAAATAAAAACCAGCTATTGCCTACTTTGGCCCAAGCATTTATCTTTGTGGGCATGAGTGTACCTGTAATTACCCAAAAATTCAATGGGCTTTCGCAGATGAGCGATCTGCAAAATGCTTTAGAACAGCCAGAGGAATTATTTGCTAAAATACATGCCAAAGGATTGGTAGGATCAGCCTTATCTTTTGTTATTGCGAATACATTTAAGCAATTTGATAGGCCATTTTTACTGATATTTAATGATAAAGAAGAAGCGGCTTATTACTTGAACGATCTAGAGCAGCTCATAGGTGATAAAAACGTTTTATTTTATCCTGGTAGTTATCGCAGACCTTACCAATTAGAAGAAACCGATAACGCTAATGTGCTGTTGCGAGCAGAAGTGCTTAACAGAATCAACTCTCGTAAAAAACCGGCAGTCATAGTTACCTATCCAGATGCGCTTTTTGAAAAAGTAGTTACACGTAAAGAATTAGACCGCAGTACTTTAAAAATTAGTTTGGGAGATCAACTTTCAATAGATTTTGTAAATGAGGTGCTTTTTGAGTATAAATTTAAACGAGTAGATTTTGTTACCGAGCCTGGAGATTTCTCTGTACGAGGAGGTATAATTGATGTGTTTTCCTTTAGCAATGATGAACCTTATCGTATTGAGTTTTTTGGCGATGAAGTAGATAGCATCCGAAGCTTTGACGTAGAAACTCAATTATCTACAGATCGAGTAAAGAAAATAGCCATAATGCCCAATGTAGAAAATAAAAAACTACAAGAAGTACGGGCTAGCTTTCTAGATTATATCGCGCAAAAGACTCTTGTTTTTGTTAAAAATATAGACTTACTGTCTGCCCAATTAGACAAGCTTTTTGGTAAAGCAGAAGAGGCTTTTAAAAATCTATCTGAAGAAATAAAACACCAAGCTCCGCAAGAATTGTTTTGCGATGCGAAGACCTTTAAAAAACAACTCTTAGGATTTTCTGTTGTAGAAGTGGGAACACAAGCTTATTTAAATCCGCAACAGCTTATTCAATTTAATACAAGACCGCAACCTGCATTTAATAAAAATTTCGATTTATTGGTAGAGAATCTCAATAAGAATCATGAAGCGGGTTTTACAAATTTTATTTTTTGCGGCAGTGAGCAGCAAGCCAAACGTTTTCACGATATATTTGAATCAGATGATATCAACCAAGATCAACAGGTGCATTACCAAACCGTTGTTTTGCCGTTATTTCAGGGGTTTATCAATCAAGATACAAAACAAGTCTGCTATACCGACCATCAAATATTTGAGCGTTATCATAAATTCCATTTAAAAAATGGATATGCTAAAAAACAAGCCATAACCCTTAAAGAACTCACCAATCTAGAAGTGGGAGACTATGTTACTCATATCGATCACGGAATTGGAAAGTTTGGAGGCTTACAAAAAATAGATGTTGAAGGTAAAAAACAAGAGGCCATTAAATTGATTTACGGCGAACGCGATATTTTGTACGTAAGTATTCATTCGCTGCATAAAATTTCTAAGTATAACGGTAAAGATGGCAAAGCTCCTAAAATCTACAAACTAGGAAGTAAGGCATGGAAAAACCTAAAGAAAAAAACCAAGGCTCGCGTAAAGCATATTGCTTATAATTTAATCGAATTATACGCTAAACGCCGCCTTGAAAAAGGGCATGCCTATGCGCCAGACTCTTACTTACAGCATGAGTTAGAGGCTTCTTTTATTTATGAAGACACCCCAGATCAAAGTACCGCAACACAAGCTGTTAAAGAAGATATGGAGAGTGAGCAACCAATGGATCGTCTAGTGTGTGGTGATGTAGGCTTTGGTAAAACAGAGGTAGCTATTCGGGCGGCTTTTAAAGCAGTAGATAACGGTAAGCAAGTAGCTGTTTTAGTACCCACCACAATTTTGGCCTTTCAACACCACCAAACTTTTAGCGAAAGACTCAAAGATTTCCCCGTTAGTGTAGATTACCTGAATAGGTTTAGAACTGCTAAAGAAAAAAAGCAAGTTTTAGAAGACTTAGAAAACGGGAAAATAGACATTGTTATTGGTACGCATCAATTGGTGAATAAAAATGTTAAGTTTAAAGATCTTGGTTTGTTAATCGTTGATGAAGAACAGAAGTTTGGAGTAGCAGTAAAAGATAAACTTAAAACCATCAAAGAAAACGTAGACACCCTTACACTAACCGCTACGCCTATACCGCGTACGCTACAATTTAGCTTGATGGCCGCTCGAGATTTGAGCACTATTACTACACCCCCTCCCAATAGATACCCAATAGAAAGCCATGTGATTCGTTTCTCTGAAGAGGTTATACGGGATGCGGTGGCGTATGAAATACAACGTGGCGGACAAGTGTTTTTTATTCACAATAGAATAGAGAATATTAAAGAAGTAGCCGGTATGTTGCAACGTCTAGTTCCCGATGCTAAGATAGGGGTGGGCCACGGCCAAATGGAGGGTAAAAAGCTAGAAAAGCTTATGCTAAGTTTTATGAATGGAGAGTTTGATGTGCTCGTTTCTACTACCATTATAGAAAGCGGATTAGATGTAAGTAATGCCAATACTATTTTTATAAACAATGCCAATAATTTTGGTCTATCAGATTTACACCAAATGCGTGGTCGGGTGGGACGTAGTAATAAAAAAGCCTTTTGTTATTTTATCACACCACCCTATTCGGCTATGACCGATGATGCGCGAAAACGTATTAGTGCACTCGAACAGTTTTCTGAACTGGGTAGCGGCTTTAATATTGCCATGAAAGATTTAGAAATACGTGGGGCAGGTGATTTGTTGGGTGGCGAACAAAGTGGTTTCATTAATGAAATAGGTTTTGATACCTATCAAAAGATTTTAAATGAGGCCATTGAAGAATTAAAAGAAAACGAGTTTAAAGACTTGTATGCGCACGAAAACGAAACCGAGGATAAAATATTTGTAAAAGACACCCAAATAGATACCGATTTCGAAATCTTATTCCCCGATGACTATATCAATAACATTACAGAACGTTTAAATTTATATACCAAATTAAATGAGCTAACCAGCGAAGAACAACTTCTAAATTTTGAAAAGGAACTTACAGATCGTTTTGGACCTTTACCCGAGGAAGCTCAAGATTTATTAGATAGTGTGCGTATAAAATGGATTGCTTCTAAAATAGGGCTCGAAAAAATAATTCTTAAGAAAGAAAAAATGGTGGGTTATTTTATTGCCGATCAACAGTCTTCATTTTACCAGACGAAAACCTTCTCAAAGGTATTGCAGTACGTGCAAACCCATGCTCATTTGTGTAAGATGAAAGAAAAACAGACCCGTAACGGCTTGCGTTTACTTTTAAGTTTTGATAAAATTAAATCGGTTAAAGCAGCTTACGAAGTATTAAAACCCCTTGGGAGCTAAAAAATATAAAAAGCATCTTTTAAATGCTCTAAACGTGTACCTTGTTTATTCATAATAATCGCAATAATGTCAAAGCGTACTTCTAAATCTAATTGATTGGTAGTTATAAAATGATCTACAGCGGTAACTAAAAGCTGAATTTGCTTGGGTTTTACAAAATCCTGTGGATTTCCAAAATCAGGTGTGCTACGTGTTTTTACCTCTATAACACAAAGGTTCTGCTCTTTTTGGGCAATAATATCTACCTCTGCTTTTAAGTAGCGGTAATTTTTTGCTAAAATGGTATAGCCTTCATTGAGCAAGTGCTCTAAGGCAAGTGCTTCCCCTTTTTTACCTAAATCATTATGTGTAGCCATAGTAATTTTTCTTTACGGATTTGTAAACCACTAATTAGTAGTCGATTATTGAACTAACAAGATACACATTTTAACATAATCTAGCATGGTTTTTCCGCTGCTAAAATGATTATCTTTGAAATCCTTTTTAAACATTAATAGTGTTGATTATGAAGAAAATTTTAATTTTTTTAAGCCTAATGATTAGTGGAAACCTTGTGATGAGTCAGGAAAAAATGACCCCAGAAACTTTATGGAGTTTAAAGCGTTTGAGTGTAATAGGGGTAGATCAAGCCCAAAATTACATTTATTACAAGTTGAGCATACCTAATATTGAAAATGACAACTTTGATTCGGAGTATTATAAAATTCCGCTTGACGGAAAAAACCCTATACGCATCAGTGAAAATAGAGCAGAGTTAATCGGGAAGAAAATCTCACCTGATGGTAAGTACGAGCTTTTTCATCAACCCGTAGCGATTGAAAAAATAAAGGCAAAAGACAAATATGAGGAGCTACCCAAAGCTAATGCTTACGTTTACACGGATTTAGATATTAGGCACTGGGACACCTGGTCAGACGGTAGTTTTAATCACGTGTTTTATAAAGTTAAGGGCTATAGCGATGCTAATGGCATAGATATAATGGCAGAAGAACCTTACCACTCACCTCAAAAGCCTTTTGGTGGCGCCGAAGATTATATCTGGGGTCCAGAGGGAAAGTATATTTACTATGTAAGCAAAAAACTAAAGGGTAAAAGTTATGCGCAAAGCACCAATACAGCTATTTATAGGTATTCTATTGAGACCAAAGAAACGGTAAATATCACTCAAGATAATAAAGGATACGATACCCAGCCTCAATTTTCAAAAAATGGAGATTTGGCTTATTTGCAAATGAAAAAAGACGGCTATGAAGCCGATAAAAATGACTTGATTATACTGTCAAATGGCGTAAAGCAAAACTTAACCGCCCAGTGGGATGGTACTGTGGCAAGCTATAAATGGGCAAACGATGGAAAAAGAATTTATTTTACTGCACCCATTGGTGGAACCATACAATTATTTGAGGTTGATTTTCCTGGTAAAAAAAGAAAGATGCCAGTGGTGACGCAATTAACTTCAGGAATTTTTGATATAAAAAGTATTATTTTAGAAAAAGATAATAAGCTTTACGTGACGAGGACAGATATGAATCACGCCGCTGAGATTTTTGCTTTTGATTTGAAAAAGGAATCTTTTGAGCAGTTGACTCATATTAACGATGAGGTGTATGCTCAAATTGCTATGCCCGAAATTCAAAAACGCTATGTGACCGCTTCTGATGGTAAAAAAATGTTGGTGTGGGTAATTTTACCGCCTAATTTTGATGAAAACAAGAAATATCCTGCGTTGCTTTATGCTCAAGGCGGCCCCCAATCTCCGCTCTCACAATTCTATTCGTTTCGATGGAATTTTCAACTAATGGCGTCTCAAGGTTATGTAGTAATCGCGCCTAATCGTAGAGGAATGCCTGGCCATGGTGTTAAATGGAATGAAGACATCAGTAAAGATTGGGGCGGACAAGTTATCAATGATTATATAAGTGCTACAGATGCTTTGGCAAAAGAACCCTATATAGATGAAGAGCGAATAGCGGCAGTAGGAGCTAGTTTTGGGGGTTATTCTGTCTTTTATTTGGCTGGAATGCACGAAAATAAGTATAAGACTTTTATTGCGCATGATGGTGTTTTTGATACCCGAAGTATGTACGGTACTACAGAAGAGCTATTTTTTGTAAATCACGATTTTGGTGGCGCTTACTGGGAAACTGAAAATAAGGATGCACAGCGCGCTTACCACGATTTTAACCCAATTACTCACGTTAAAAATTGGAATACCCCCATTTTTATTATTCAAGGAGGAAAAGATTACCGTGTGCCCATTGAACAAGGATTAAGCGCCTACCAAGCGGCGCAATTGTTGGGGGTAAAGAGTAAATTATTGTATCTACCAGAAGAAAATCATTGGGTGCTAAATCCGCAAAACGCATTGGTTTGGCAACACGAATTTTTCAATTGGTTAAAAGAGACCTTATAAAATTAAAAAAAGCTGCTCGGAAGAGCAGCTTTTTTTAATTTACTTTTTTAATTTGGCTCTTAGGTATTCGTAATTGAGCTTCGCTATATGCAGTACGCTGATATCTTGAGGGCATTCTACTTGACAAGCTCCTGTATTGGTGCAATGACCAAATTTAAGTTCATCCATACGGTTCACCATATTTAGCACTCTTTTTTCTCGCTCTGCTTTTCCTTGGGGTAAAGCAGCCAAATGGCTTATTTTGGCGCCAACAAATAGTGCTGCACTTTCATTTTTGCAAGTGGCCACGCAAGCGCCACAGCCAATGCAAGCGGCTGCATCAAAAGCCTGCTCTGCTATTTCTTGAGGTATTGGAGTGGTATTCGCTTCGGGAGCTTGCCCTGTTTCAACACCAATATATCCGCCAGACGCAATAAGGGTGTCAAAAGCACTACGATCAACTTTAAGGTCTTTTAAAACAGGAAAGGCCTTGGCCCTAAAAGGTTCAATAACGATAGTATCACCGTCTTTAAATTCTCGCAAATGTAACTGGCAAGTGGTAATATTCTTAGGTTTACCATGCGCTATACCATTAATCATTACGCCACATTGGCCACAAATACCTTCGCGGCAATCGTGGTCAAATTCTACAGGTTCTTCTTTGTTTTTTATTAATTGTAAGTTTAGCGTGTCTAACATTTCTAAAAAAGACATCGCAGGATTTAAATCTTTAAGCTCATAAGTGTTAAACTTTCCGAGATCATCAGAATTTTTTTGTCGCCATATTTTCAATTGAAGTTTCATAGGCATTATTTGTAGGATCGTGTACTTAAAGACACGTTTTTGAACACTAATTTTTCTTTATGCAATTCGGGTTGGCTAGGATTTCCTGTCCATTCCCAAGCAGCAGTATAGGCATAATCATCATCATTTCTTACCGCCTCACCTTCGTCACTCTGGTATTCTTCTCTAAAATGAGCCCCGCAAGACTCTTCTCTATTAAGCGCGTCTAAGCACATTAATTCGGCGAGCTCAAAATAGTCTGCTACACGGCCCGCTTTTTCCAACTCACTGTTAATTTGATAGGTATCACCAAGAACAAGAAGATTGGTTTTAAATTCTTCTCGAAGCTTCTGTATTTCTTTTATAACATAAGTTAAGCCCTTGCGAGATCGAGACAACCCGCAATAATCATACAACAATTTACCAAGTTCTTTGTGGTACTCATCTGGTGTTTTAGTGCCGTTGGTGTTGAGGTAAGTTTGAAGCTGCTTTTTTACCCGCTCTTCAGCATCGACAAACGCTTGGTTATGCGCAGCTGGTTTAGGCTTATCAATTTGTGTAGCGAGATAATTTTGTAATGTGTAGGGTAAAATATAGTAACCATCTACACAAGCTTGTAATAACGAATTGGCTCCTAAACGATTTGCACCGTGGTCTGAAAAATTGGCTTCTCCTATGGCAAACAACCCAGCAATGCTTGTTTGTAAATCATAATCTACCCAAAGACCGCCCATAGAAAAATGAGCAGAAGGAGATATTTTCATAGGTTCTTTAAAAGCATTTATCCCTGTAATTTTTTCATACATATCAAATAAATTACCGTAGCGTTTTTGAATGGTGGTTTTACCTAAATCTTTAATCGCTTTGGCGAAATCTAAGTAAACGGCATTTTTTAATTCACCAACCCCAAACCCATTATCTATTTGTTCTTTAGCGGCTCTTGAGGCAATATCACGCGGAGCCAAGTTACCGTAAGAAGGATACTTGCGTTCTAGGTAATAATCTCTATCCGATTCAGGAATTTCATTAGGATTTCGGGCGTCTTTTTTATTTTTAGGAACCCAAATTCGGCCATCATTGCGCAAGGACTCCGACATCAAGGTAAGTTTAGACTGGTAGCTTCCGCTTTGAGGTAAACTGGTGGGGTGAAATTGAGTCCAACTAGGATTTGCCATTAGCGCACCTTTCTTATGGGCACGCCAAATAGCCGATGCATTGCAACCCATAGCCAAAGTGGATAAATAATATATTTTCCCAAAACCGCCACTGGCAATAACCACAGCGTGAGCCGCCTGTCTTTCGATCTTACCCGAAACTAAATTTCTAGTGATTATACCTTTTGCTGTATTGTTCTCACAAACCAGCTCTAACATTTCGTGCCGATTAAAGATTTTCACTTTTCCTTTTGCTTGTTGTCTTAGTAAAGCTTGATAGGCACCTAAAAGCAGTTGCTGACCTGTTTGTCCTCGAGCATAGAAGGTACGCGATACTTGCACACCACCAAAAGACCGGTTACTTAGATAACCGCTATACTCCCGAGCAAAAGGAACTCCCTGTGCTACTGCTTGATCGATAAGCGCTGCAGAGCATTGTGCCAATCTATAGGTGTTGGCCTCTCGTGCTCTAAAGTCCCCTCCTTTTAGGGTGTCAAAAAACATACGTTGTACGCTATCTCCATCATTTTTATAATTTTTCATGGCATTTACTCCGCCTTGAGCGGCAACAGAGTGCGCCCTACGAGGAGAATCTTGAAAACAAAAGCTTTTAACTTGATAACCCATTTCGGCTAAAGAAGCTGCGGCTGAAGCGCCTGAAAGCCCTGTGCCTATTACAATAACCTCTAATTTCTTTCGGTTGTTTGGACTCACCAATTTGGCTTGATCTTTATAGTTTTGCCATTTTTTTTCCAATGGTCCTTCCGGTATTTTTGCTGCTATAAATTTTGCCATATCAACGAGAGATAAAAATATAAATCGGTATGCCTAGATACCCTATACAAATCAGTAAAGAAAAAATTACTCCAATTAGCTTTATTATTTGCGCATAATAAGGATGGTAAAGCCCTAGGCTGCGAAAAGCGCTAAAGAAACCATGCAAAAGGTGAAAAAACAAGGCTAGAATAGCCACGCTATACCAAGCTACATAGCCTATGTTCTGAAAGGATGCTATAACCAATTGGTACAAATCTTTGTTGCCCTGTTGGTCAAGCGTCAGTTCACCAAATTTAAACGGATACCAAAAGTCATAAAAATGAATGACTAAAAAAGCAAATAATATTACTCCTAAAAGCATCATTTGCCTTGAATACCACTTACTGGCTCTTTTACGAGCATCATAACGGTACCTAGTCTTTTTACTTTTTCGGGATTTAAAACTAAGATAAATAGCGTCGATGCTATGCAGTATGATACTGATGTAAAGTACGTAAGCGATTATTTTAACCAGGATATTTCCCGATAAAAAGGCACTGTATGCATTATATTGTAATTGAGCTTCATCTTCAGGAAGCAAAAGCTGAAAATTTCCTAGTAAATGAATTACCAGAAATAGACAAAGAAAAAGACCAGTAATGGCCATTAAGTATTTTCTAGAGATGGTAGAGGAAAACCCAAGCATACTGAGACAATTAGAAGTTTCTAAAATACAGTTTTCAATTGATTATTCCCCAGCTTTTCTATATACAATGGCTAAAGTTTGATAATTATCAGTTTTTCCCTATTGTTTCAAATGTATTTTAGTTCACTTTGGTGACGTGAAACATCGAGTTGCACTTTTTTACCCAAGGCTATAGCTTGATTTTCTTCAAGGTGCCCTGCAGGAAAATTGTAAGCCACAGGAAAATCATAAGGGGCTACGGCTTCTTGAATAATTTCTAAAGCATTTTGACCAAAAGGAATTGTATTGTCATTCATATCGCTCATACCTCCTACAATGAGGCCGCTAATTTTGTTGAACCACCCGTTGCGTTTTAAATTTTGTAGCATCCTGTCAATATGGTACAAATACTCATCTAAGTCCTCGATAAACAAAATCTTATGCTGTAAATCTAAGTCGCTGCGACTGCCTATTAGCGAAAACAAAACCGAAAGATTACCGCCTACCAAAATACCCTTTGCCGTACCTGGTTTATTCTGGCTATGACCTTTAAATGTGTAGCACCAATTTTTTGCGAAAAGCAATTGCTTTAAAGAGGCTTGGGTATTAGGTGTTTTTGTTTCTATGCCAAGACAAATTTGAGCGTGAAGGCTCGCAACCTTAAGTTTATTTAAATGGCTATGTAATGCAGTTATATCGCTATAACCTATCAGCCATTTAGGATCTTGCTGAAAAGCTGTAAAATCTACTAAATCTAAAATACGGACAGTACCATAACCGCCTTTGGCGCACCAGATAGCTCGTACTTTTGGATCGTTAAGTTGTTTTTGAAGATCTTGAGCACGTTGCTCATCTGTACCAGCAAATTGGTGACTTGATAACCCGATACTGCTGCCTAAAACTGGAACGAGCTCCCAAGATTCTAATAAACGTAAAGCGGGATTTAAGTCTTCTGGATTAACTTTTCTAGCAGTAGCAATTATGGCAACGCGGTCTCCTTTTTTTAAAGCCTTAGGAATCTTCATAATATAAAATTAATTGGAGTTGTAAGATAAAAAAATCCCTTAACTTGGCAAGCTAAGGGATTGTGTGTGCTTTTTATTCAATTAAAAATTCCACGATAGATTCAATAAAAAATAGCGGGGCAATAAGTTACTTCTAAATATTGTTGTTGAGATATCTGATGTTTGCACCTGTTCAAAATTATTCTCATTGGTAATATTTCGCATCGTAAAACTCGCATCCCATTTTTTGCTTTTAGGTCTATGCCTTAATGTAGCATCTAAAAAGAAAAATTGCTCATCAGATTGTTTGGTGTTAGGTAAATAATAATCCGATGACAATATTACAAACCATTTTCTATTGGGTTTTAATATTATTTTGAAAGTATTTTGCCAAGATTTATTAATGAAAGCCGATTGATTTTCACTTTTTGAATTAGAATATCGATAACTAAAAGTATTTTCAAAATTCAAAGGGATTTCAAAAGCGGTTTTCCAAAAAAATGAGTTGCTTAGAAATTGGTTTTCATTTTGTCGTAAATCTGAATTATTTACAATATTTCTAAAGTTAGATAAGATATAATTACTTTTCAATTTAAGTGTAGACTCAATAAATGGAATATATTTTGAAACTTGCATATTTATATTCCAACTGCTGTTGTCTTGAGGTAAAAAGAAATATTCTATTTGGGTAGTAGTTGCTGTGATGTTTTGATTGGTGAAAAAGTTACCCGTTGATTTTTGGTAACTGATATTAGCGTTGAGCTGAAACTGATTATACAAATCATTATTAAAATACAGCAAACTGTATCTCTGACTATTTTGTAATTCTAAACTTGGTAAATTGCTAATAGTTGTCCTATTGTTAATCAATACTTGGTTTAAGAAAAAAAACTGCTCTGCATTCGTATTCTGATTATAACCTAAATTACCAGACAAAAAGGAAACAGAATTTAATTTGTATTTTAAGTTTAAAGCAGGTTCAATAATGAAATCATTTTGGCTTTGTTCGTTATTTTGAAGATTTTGTTCTAAATTTTGATTTAAAACTCTCAAAGAATAAGACGGCGAAATTTGCCATTTTCCCCGATTAAAATTATATACGCCTGTATTGAAAATGTTATTTTGAGTGTAATCAAAGTTATTTTCTGAAATGATTTCTTCTGAATTATAGAGTCTTGAAAGAAATGGTGAGTAATTTAAATTTGCCCCTAAAGTAAAGGTATATTTATCTCTTTTTCCTGACCCCAGATAAGTTGCTTTTCCTTCTAAAAATGTCCTTTTAAACTCACTATCTTGTGTATCCATTAAAGCATCTTCATCAAAAAGCGATGGTGTTATGCTAAAGGTTTGTGGCAAATCATTAAATGAATGAAATAATGAAACTTGTAAGGCTTTTTTATCAGAAAGCTTTTTTGTCCATAATAAATCCTGCTTAAAATAAAAATCTTCGGTATTTAAAAATGTAGAAAACTCATCAGTTTGGTTTTGAATTACCCGAGTTGGCGTTTCTATATTTTCTTGACGTAGTCTTAAATTATATTCTAATAAAGAAGTTTTAGAGGTATTGTATTTTATCTCTAAATCCCCACGATATTGTTGTGGCTTTTTAGTTATAAAAGTATTATCTGTTGTTGTAAATACATCATTATTTATCTGAAAATCATTTTGAAAAAGTTGGTTTGTCGTAATTCTATCTTGCAAATAATACAAATTTGTTTTAACACTCAACTTAGGGTTAATTTTAAAAATAGCATTGTAATTCCCAAAAAACTGATGGTTAATATTGGCCCTTCTATCTTCTAATAAATTTGAAAAACGAGTTTCGGGTATTATTTTTTCTGCGAAATAGTTTTGTTCTTTCTGCTGTTCAACATTAAAACTAAACCCAAAATAGTCGAAAGGTGTTTGATTAACACCAACATTATTGTAAGATAAGGTAGCAAAAGATTTATAGGTTTTAGTTATACCTAAAATATTTGAAGAAATATTATAAGCTTGGTCTCCACCATTAAACCAACCACTACCAAAATCTAAGTTGCCCGAAACATCTACTTTCCCTTTTTTTAATTTTAAATTTAGAGAAACTTTACCCCCTTGTTCTATACCTTTTAAAAGCGGGTTTTCTGCATAATTATCTATGGCTTCTACTTGTTCTACCATATCTACATTGATGTTCTTAGTACCCAATGTATAATTAAAATCAAATAGGTTATCACCGTCTAAAGTAACCGTTTGAATAGACTTTCCTCTGTATTTTATTTCTCCTGATTGTTCATTGACTTCTACGCCAGGCAATTTTTTTATGACTTCTTCAATTTTACGTTCACTACCATCAGCATATCGAGAAACACTAAAAGAGATTGTATCTTTACTTACAGAATAAAGCTTTCTTTTTGCGATTACAATAACTTCATCTAATTCATTTAATATATTTTTTTTTAGGTAGAATTCTAATTTATATTTTTTTTGTTTTATTGTATTATTTATGTAGATAGTGTCTGAAATATAACCATTACTACTTGCTATAATTGAAAAATTACCATATATGTTTTTTAATGTATAATTGAAGGTTTCATTTCTAACGTTAATGAATTCAGATTGAGAGCGGTTTTTATTAGATTCACTTATAATAATATATGATGTAAGTGGGGAATTAGTTTTAGCATCTCTTACAAATCCCGTTAAGGTTTGTGAATAACTAATTGCATAACTAAATATAAAGAGTAGCCCAAAAATAAATTTTTTAATATTCAATACCATTACCTGTTTGTGCCTTTTCGTGTATTATTTCAGGTTTATTTATTTTATAGTAATCGGTAAATCCTGTTTCTTTTTTTTCGGTTTTAAAATAACTAATTAAGTTGTCTACATAATTAATATATAATTGCTTGAAGCTAGACCAGCTATATAAATTATCTTTTGGATAATTTATTTTTTGCACAGGAAAGGTTGGTATTTTACTAATTTCGATTGCTTGATAACGATATTCATCATCTTCTGAGTAAATTTCCAAAATCAAACCGGGTAGACCTTGAAATTTCCAAGGTCCATCTTGAATCTTTATATTCGGATTATAATAAGCTATATAATTTCTACCTCTAAAACTAGCTTTAGCCATTTCGCATTCAATTCCTAGTATGGTTTTATTTGAGTTGTTTACTAATTGCCAATTTAATATATTTAAAGAGTCTTTGATTATAATTCTTTTCCTACCCAAAAAATCAGTTGAAATCAATAGATTATCCTTCAAATCTTTTAAAACAAAAAACTTTTTATCATTAGAGTAAAGAGTGACATTTTGTTTATCACTTTCCGTTGCCATCAAATTACTAAATTCAGAGTATTCGCCATTTGTCTTAAGCTCATAATAAATTCTTGCGCCATTAGGAACTTCATATTCATATTTGATTTTAAAATTTTGCGAATTAATTATTAAAGGTAAAAATATAAGGGCAAAAAATAGTTTTTTCATAATATACATTTTGTTTGTAAAAAGGTATGGGTCTTGACCCATACCTTTTTCTTTTAAATTAATCGCCAATTGTAGAAACTGCTGCTTTGGCTTTGGTGTAAGCTGCATCACAGGCTTCAGTAATTGTTGTTCTACAGGCAGTTACTGTAACTGAGTCACAAGTAGCAATATCAACTAATGTTATTTCGCAACATCTAGAAAATAATAAATCATTTTCTGAAGTGACTTCTGTATTTGCAAAAGCAAACGTTCCTACTAGCATAAACGCTAGTGCAAAAAACACATTTTTCATCTCTTTTGTATTTATTGCTTAAAAATCTAAACGCTATAAGTTTAAGGTCATTATAGTTTAGGTCGTGGGCTATCCACTTTAGACCTGCTGGTTTTCATTCTTCACTTTCAGAGAGTCAATTTACTATTTTTCTTTCAATTTCCGAAAGTCGGATGCTCTTTAAATTGCGCTATTCGGTGTTCAAATGGCTACCAATTTCATTTAAATCTAGTTGAAAAATCCTTTTTGTTTTTCTGCCGAAGGTCTATCCCAAGAATCATCCTCTAGGTAAACATCATTATCTTTAAAATACCCGGTAACTTTTTTACCATCTGTAGTGGTCACGTCAAAAGTGAACTCATATTCAGTTGGCCCGTTTTTTAAAACTTCAATAGTTCCTGAGGCTAAAGAACCTATATATTCTGCATCATCTTCATTGGCCCAATTATTAGTGATTAATAACATTGAATTAGCAGAGAAAGTACCCGCTGTTTCGTTATCATCAAAGGTGTACGTGCCCAAAGGCAGCTGGTCTGCAACTTCGGTGTATAGCTCAAAATAAAGCGCAGATACTTTTTCTTGTTCTGGAAGATAAACATTGCCAGCTTTTATAACATCTGAAGACACAAGTGCGAGGTCAAAATTACTTACCCCATCAAAGCTACCATAATTTGAAATAATGGCACTTTCTAATTCGTAAGAGGTGCCGTCAACAATCATACGGTCGCTTGTAGAAGCCCCGTCATCATCGCTACTACACGAAATTAGACCAAAGCTAACGCAGAAAATTAACAGTAAAAAATTAATTTTTTTCATAATTCTATTAAGTTATTATTAATGGCGTAAATATATAACTTATTCGCATAAATATATACTTTTTAAAATATTCTTCATAGTTTTTTTTATTTTATAAACAATGTAATTTAGAATACAATTCGCTTTATGTACCTTTGCAGCTAAATTTAAGTAGACTATGAGCACACCAAAAAGATACACCATTACCGCAGCTTTGCCCTACACCAACGGTCCTATTCATATAGGTCATTTGGCTGGCGTTTATGTTCCCGCAGACATTTATGCGCGTTACCTTAAAATGCAGGGTAAAGACGTGGTGTTTGTTTGTGGTAGCGATGAACACGGTGTGCCCATTACCATAAAAGCCAAAAAAGAAGGCGTAAGTCCGCAAGACGTGGTCGATAAATACGATGGCATCATAAGAAAATCTTTTCAAGATTTTGGAATTGCATTTGATAATTATTCCCGTACCTCGGCCAAAATACATCACGAAACCGCCGCTGCTTTTTTTGAAAAACTTTATAAAGAAGGAAAGTTTATCGAGGAAGTTACCCAACAATTGTATGATGATGAGGCTAAACAATTTTTAGCCGATCGTTTTGTCATAGGAACCTGCCCTAAATGTGGAAACGAAGAAAGTTATGGCGACCAGTGTGAGAAATGCGGAACTTCACACAACGCAACCGATTTAATCAATCCTAAATCGGCCATTACCGGTAATGTCCCTGTGCTTAAAGAAACCAAACATTGGTTTTTACCACTAGATCAATACGAGCCTTGGCTAAAAGAATGGATTCTAGATAGTCATAAAAAAGACTGGAAACCCAATGTTTATGGGCAGTGTAAGTCTTGGATAGACGATGGTCTTCGACCAAGAGCGGTTACCCGAGATTTAGATTGGGGAATTCCTGTTCCCGTTGCCGGAGGAGAAGGAAAAGTACTGTATGTATGGTTTGATGCTCCTATTGGTTACATTTCGGCTACAAAAGAATGGGCGGCCAGAGAAAACAAAGACTGGGAGCCTTACTGGAAAGATCAAGATACCAAGCTGGTTCATTTTATAGGAAAAGACAATATTGTTTTTCACTGTATTATATTTCCAAGCATGCTTAAAGCCGAAGGAAGTTATATACTTCCCGATAACGTTCCTGCTAATGAATTTTTAAACCTAGAAGGCAACAAGCTTTCTACCTCTAAAAATTGGGCAGTGTGGTTGCATGAATACCTAGAAGATTTTCCGGGTAAAGAAGATGTTTTGCGCTATGTGCTCACAGCTAATGCGCCAGAAACCAAAGATAACGATTTTACTTGGAAAGATTTTCAGCAGCGCAATAACAGTGAATTGGTAGCTATTTTAGGTAATTTCATCAACCGGGTAGTGGTGTTAACCCATAAGTATTATGATGCAGAGGTGCCTCAGCCTGGGCAACTAAATGAAACCGATGAAAATATACTGGCCGAGTTACGCGCTTATCCTGCCGTTATTGCGAGCTCTATAGAGAAATATAGATTTAGAGAAGCTCAAGCCGAAATGATGAATGTGGCTCGTTTAGGAAATAAATATCTGGCAGATGAAGAACCTTGGAAAACCATTAAAACCGATGAGGCTAGAACAAAAACGGTAATGTATGTAGCATTGCAGGTCGCTGCAGCCCTTTCTAGTATTTGTCAGCCATTTTTACCATTTACCGCCAAAAAGCTCTCGACCATTTTAAATTTAAAAAAGAATATTTCTTGGCCGCAAATCGCTTCCGCGGAAGCGTTACTAGCGCCCCAACATGTTATTGGTAAAGCTAGTCTTTTATTTGAGAAAATTGAAGACGACGCCATAGCTAAACAATTAGAGAAATTAGAGAATACCAAAAGAATGAACCAAGCCGAGCAAAAAAGTGTAGAGGAGCAAAAAGAAACGGCTACCTTTGAAGATTTCACAAAAATAGATCTACGAGTGGGAACCATTGTGAGCGCAGAGAAAATGCCAAAAACTAAAAAGCTATTGGTTTTAAAGGTAGACACTGGTCTTGATACCCGCACCATTGTTTCTGGTATTGCAGAACATTTCTCTCCAGAAGAGGTAGTAGGAAAACAAGTAACGGTTTTGGTAAATCTAGCGCCTAGAAAATTACGCGGTACGCTGAGCGAGGGAATGATTTTAATGACCGAAAACGCACAGGGCGAATTGGTTTTTGTAAATCCAGATGAGGCTCAAGTTAGCAACGGTAGCACTATTGCGTAGCATAACCTGAATTTTAAAACAAGTCTTGTTTGCTGTAATCTTGGGGCTTGTTATAATTCGCTACAAAAACTGCTAAATATACAACGTAGTTGCAGGCAATTTTCTATTTTAGCAGTATGCGCCTATTTTCAAGTATAATAGCATTTTTATTTGGATTTACCCTTTGGTCTCAATCTTACCAATTGGGCGAAAACTATTTTGATCAAGGTGAATTTGAAAAAGCCCAAGCGGTTTTTGAAAAGCTTGTGGCCCAAAACAGCAGAGACCTGCGCAGCGTTCAAAAATTAGTAGCTACTTATCAAGAACTAGAAAAGTATAAGCTGGCAGAAGACTTGTTGTTACGGCAAAACAAACCAAAGGTAATTTACCCTAATTTATTGGTTAGTCTCGGGCACAATTATCAATTGCAAGATAATAATGAAGCGGCGCAAGAAGCCTTTCAATCGGCAATTGAAAGCGTTTCAAAAAATCAGGGTTATGCTTATAGCGTTGGCAGAATGTTTCAGCAATATGCTTTACTAGATTGGGCTATAAAAACCTATGAAGAGGCCCTAAAACAACGTGCAAACAGCTCGTTTACTATAGAGTTGGCAAGAATTTATGGAGAGAAGGGAAATCTAGATAAAATGTTTAGCAGCTACCTAGATTTGCTCGTAGATCAACCCAACTATTTGTTTGCTGTTAAGCGCAACTTTTCAGATTTTATTAGTGAAGACGCCAACAACCCTGCCAACAAAAAACTACAACAGGCTATACTAGCAAAAAACCAAGAAAAACCTATGCTGGTTTTTAACGAGCTGTTAAGCTGGCTTTATGTGCAACAAAATGATTTTCAAAAAGCCTTTGCGCAAGAAAAAGCGCTCTATTTGCGTAGTCAAAAAGATAATATTCAAGGCTTTTTAAACCTGGCTCAGCAAGCCAAAGATTCAGCCTATGCCACCTCGCAAGAAATATTAAATTATGTTATAGCGCAAGAAGATCAAATTTACCGCATCTTACAAGCAGAATATTTAAAACTAGACCTTAGTATGAATCGCGCAGAGTCTGAGGTCACAGCTCAGCTCTTTAACCAAGTGTTTGAAAAGTACCAAAGCCTTCCGTTACAAGACTGGTTTGATATTCATTTGCTTTACACTGATTTCTTATTGAAAACAAAAGCCTATGCAGAAGCTAAGGCGAAATTAGATAACTTGAACCAATTAAATTTAGACAAATTTGCGGCGGGGCATGTGAAAATGCGTTTGGGTGATGTAGCGGTTAAAACCGATAATTTTAACCAAGCCTTGATTTATTATTCACAAGTACAGCTTGACTTACCCAACAGTGCTTTGGCAGAAGAAGCTACATTTAAAATTGCTAAAACCAGTTTTTATCAAGGTGATTTTGAATGGGCCAGTAGGCAACTAAACGTTTTAAAAACAGCTACTTCAAAGTTTATTGCCAATGACGCATTGCAATTAAGTGTTTTGATTAACACCAATAGCAATGCAGTATTAGACACCACTTTTACAGCTTTAAAGCATTTCGCTAAAGCCGATTTATTAGCGTTTCAAGAAAAACCAAATGAAGCCTTAGCGCTTTTAGCAAAGATTTTGCAAGAACACGTGGGTGAAGAAATAGAAGATGATGCGTTATTTAAAAAAGCCAGCTTGCTTGAGGATTTGTCAAAATATGAAAAGGCCATAGCAACGTATAAAAGTATCCTAAACCTAACGGAGAAGAGTATTTATATAGATGAAAGTCTTTATGCGCTAGCAAGAATTTATGAGCTGGAGTTAAAAGATAAAAATAAGGCCAAAGCTTATTATGAAAAACTGTTGTTTGAGCATGAAAATAGTATATATTTTAACGAGGCCAGACAAAAATATAGAAAATTAAGAGGCGATTTGATTAAATAATTTTAATACTATGTTTATATTCAATATTACCGTTAATATACAAGAAGATATTCAAGAAGCCTGGGTAGACTGGGTTAAGCATACTTATATGCCGCGGATGCTGAGCTTAGACACGTTCTCTAAAGCGGTAATGACGCGAGTTTTAGTAGAAGAAGAGATGGGAGGTTATACCTACTCAATTCAGTATACCGCACCAAACAAAACAAAACTAGAATCATTTCGTGTTAAAAACAGAAATCCGTTTGGCGAAACCCCAATGCCATTTAAAGATAAATTTGTGTACTTTACCACCGAGCTCCACATAATCGATGAACAATGAAAAAAAAGCAGCCAAATAGAAAAAAAGGGCAATCACGTGCGCAACACGCGGGGGTAAAAGCCAAAAAACATTTGGGACAACACTTTCTCAAAAGTGAAGAAACAGCCCTAAAGATTGCTCAAACGCTTGAAGCTGCAAATTATGATCTAGTTGTAGAGATTGGACCAGGAACAGGGGTCTTAACCAAACATTTACTAGAGCGCAACTTAAAAGTGTTAGCATTAGAAATTGACCGGGAGTCTATAGCTTACTTAGAAGCGGGCTTTGGTTTAAATCACCCCAATTTACCACTTCAAAATTTTAAAGTTAGCGAGCAAGACTTTTTAAAAGCCGATTTAGCCACCTTGAATCAGGGCAAGGAAATGGGCATAACAGGCAATTTCCCCTATAACATATCTACCCAAATCGTTTTTAAGGTATTAGAGCAACGCCAATTTGTACCCGAATTTTCAGGTATGTTTCAGAAAGAAGTTGCACAACGCATTTGTGCAAAACCCGGTAGCAAGGTGTATGGTATTTTATCGGTTTTAACACAAGTGTTTTATGAGACGCAATACTTGTTTACCGTGCCTCCAGGTGTATTTAATCCGCCACCCAAAGTAGATAGCGGCGTCATTCATATGCGTCGAAAAGAAAAGCAAGAATTACCAGTTAGTGAAAGTTTATTGTTCAAAGTGGTAAAGCAAGCCTTCCAGCAGAGAAGAAAAACCTTGCGTAACAGCCTAAAAAACTTTCAGTTGTCAGATACTTTACGTGAAGAAGCTATCTTTAATAAAAGACCAGAACAATTACATTATACAGAGTTTATAGAATTAACGCAAAAAATAGCTATAGATGCAGTTTCAAATCAGTAAAGAATTAATCGCAAAGATAGAAGAGTGGGTGCAGGCGCAAAACAGCGCCGAGCTGCGCTTGTATCTAGAAGAGCTTCATCACGCAGATATCGCAGAGATACTAGAAGAGTTAGATCTAGATGACGCTACTTATGTGATTAAAATTCTAAATACTGATAAAACAGCCGAAGTTTTAATGGAACTCGATGAAGACGATCGAGAAAAAATTCTAAATAATCTTACGGCTAAAGAGATTGCTGGCGAGCTCGAAGAAATGGATACCGATGACGCTGCAGATATTGTAGCCGAACTGGACCAAAACCTAAAAGAAGAGGTTATTGGTCATATCCAAGACGAAGAACACGCCGATAATATTGTAGAGCTTTTACGCTATGATGAGGACTCTGCCGGAGGACTCATGGCCAAAGAGTTAGTAAAAGTAAACGAAAACTGGAGTGTTACGGGCTGTATGAGCGAAATGCGAGAACAGGCTGAGTATGTAACCCGGGTACACTCCATTTATGTGGTTGATAACAAAGATCGTTTAAAAGGTAGGCTGTCTTTAAAAGATCTTTTAACCGCACCTAGTGACGCTCAAATAAGTGATGTTTATATTGATAAAGTAGATTTTGTTAGTGTGCATACCCCTGGTGATGAAGTGGCTAGAATTATGCAAAAATATGACTTAGAAGCTATACCTGTGGTAAATGAAATGGGAAAACTAGTAGGTCGCATCACCATTGATGATATGGTTGATTTTATTAAAGAAGAGGCCGAGCGAGATTACCAAATGGCGGCTGGTATCTCCGAAGATGTAGAGTCTAGCAGTAGCATCTGGCAACTCACCCGCGCACGATTGCCCTGGCTTATTTTAGCCTTGGCAGGCGGATTTATAAGTGTAGAAGTGTTAGGTACCTTTGATAGCGCCATGGAAAAGCATGGAGAGTTATTCTTTTTTGTGCCCTTAATTGCCGCTATGGCAGGTAACGTGGGAGTACAATCATCTGCCATTGTTTTGCAAGGCTTGGCCAATAATAGTCTAAGAGGTTCATTGTTGAACAGGCTTTTAAAAGAAATTGGTTTAAGTTTATTAAATGGTGCAGTTTTAGCCATTTTACTAATTGGTGGCGGAATGCTACTACTTGGTTTGAATTTTGAGTTCGGACTCACAGTGGGCGTCTCTCTGGTCTCGGTGATTATTACAGCTTCTTTAATAGGTACCTTTGTCCCCATTATCTTAGAAAAACAAGGTATAGATCCAGCTATGGCAACCGGTCCTTTTATAACTACAAGCAATGACATCTGTGGTATTTTAATTTACTTTAGTATTGCTAAACTTATATTAGGCTTTTAAATATTTCCTTTACGGATTTAATATTGCTCTAAAAAACTATTTAAGCGAATCGATATTATGAAACCTATTCCATTTTTTGATACTTTACTTGTAAAAAGTGATGTGATAGACAGTTTGAACCATGTAAATAATGTGGCCTATCTTCAATGGGTGCAAGATGTTGGTGAAAAACATTGGAAGGCTACGGCACCCAAGCGTATTCAAGAACATTACGGTTGGGTAGTGCTTAATCATTATATAGAATATAAAAAACCTGCCTTCTTAGGAGAGGAGATCTACCTAAAAACTTGGATAGCCAATTATGAGGGTGTAAAAAGTGAAAGGCGCACAGAAATTTATGCTAAAAAAGATATGGTTTTATTGGCCCAAGCCAAAACCCTCTGGTGCCTTATAGATTTAAAGAAACAAAAACCACAACGCATAATAGAAAGTATAACTCAACCTTTTTTTGATTAATTATGTATAAAGTTTTACACTTAGACCGCAACCACCCTTTATTGATTAAAGAATTAAAAGCCCATGGTTTTACAAATCATGAAGATTATGATTCGCCAAAGCAGAGTATTCAAGAAAGTATTGCACAATATGATGGAATTATTATTCGTAGCAGATTCAGTCTAGATAAAGCATTTTTAGAAAAAGCTGAAAATTTAAAATTTATAGGAAGATTAGGAGCAGGCCTAGAAAATATAGATGTAGCTTACGCTGAAAAGAAAGGCATTAAATTGTTTTCGGCACCTGAAGGAAATCGAAACGCGGTGGGAGAGCACGCGTTAGGTATGTTGTTGAGCTTATTCAATCATTTAAATAGAGTAGACGCTCAAGTGCGGCAAGGAATATGGCAACGAGAAGCTAATAGAGGAATCGAGTTAGAAGGGAAAACAGTGGGTATAATTGGTTACGGAAATATGGGAAAGGCTTTCGCTAAAAAGCTAAGCGGTTTTGATTGTGAGGTGATTTTTCACGATATCCAATCTGGTTTATCAGACGATTTTGCGGCTGAGGTTAGTTTAGAGGAATTGCAAAGTAAAGCTCAGGTTCTAAGTTTGCACACCCCGTTAACCGCTAGTACAAAAAATATGGTTGATGCTGCATTTATTCAGAAATTTCAAAATTCGTTTTGGTTGATAAACACCGCAAGGGGTAAGTCTGTAGTTACAGAAGATTTAGTCGAGGCCTTAAAATCGGGAAAAATTTTAGGAGCAGGCTTAGATGTATTGGAATATGAAAAATCCTCTTTCGAAAATTTTTTCAATGAAGAGGAACAGCTGCCCGAATCTTTTCAATACCTTATCCAAGCAGATCAAGTATTATTGAGCCCGCATATCGCAGGCTGGACATTAGAAAGTAAACTTAAACTAGCACAAGTTATAGCAAATAAAATAAAAGCCAATTTTTAACAAAAGGATTACGGTGAAAATTTATAATAGATAATTATGGGCACTAATGCAGAAACACCAGAGGCTTATATAAAAAAAGCCCTGGAAGAGAGGCAAGAAGCCTTAAAAAAACTTCGGCAGGTAATTCTTGATAATTTAGAAGGCTTTGAGGAAGGTATGCAGTATGGTATGATTGGATATTACGTGCCACACAGCATTTATCCAGATGGTTACCATTGTAACCCAAAAGAACCGCTCCCTTTTCTAAGTTTCGCTTCACAAAAAAACTCCATAAGCCTTTATCATTCTGGGATTTATGCAAAAGAATCATTAAAAGATTGGTTTGTTGGTGAGTATGGCAAGTATGTAAAAACCAAACTAGATATAGGTAAAAGTTGCATACGATTTAAAAACCTAAAGCAGATTCCATTTGGTTTAATTGCTGAGTTGGCACAAAAAATGACAGTGAACGAGTGGATAGCACTATACGAACAAAATATAAAAAAGTAAAAGCAGTCTAGTTTAAGACTGCTTTTACCATAATTTTGAACTTATTTTTTTAAGCGTAATCAACTTGTTCTAAGGCTAATGGTGTCGCTAACTCTCCGTTTAGAATTTCAAAGGTTTTGTTTTTAAGCATATTAGGAGGCAAGCTGTCCACTAAAACTTGCGCGACGTCTTTTCGTGAAATTTCACCGTATTGGTTTAATTTCTTTTTCGCCTTAATCTTATTGGTTTTTTCATCGTCGGTAAGTGCTCCTGGTCTTACAATAGTATATTCTAAAAAGCTAGCTTGTAGGTGCTCATCAGCTTTTTGCTTTGCATTAAGATAATGCTCTAGCTCTTTGTTTTGTCCTGGATCATCGGCACCCATAGAGCTTAACATCACAAATTTTCTTACTCCTGCAGCTTTAGCTCTATCGATAAGATTTATGGCGCCATTTTGATCTACTGCTGTTGTCTTATCTTTTCCTGTTTTGCTTCCAGAACCGGCTGCAAAAATAACCCGATCTATTTCTTGTACGGCTGGTTCTAGATCGCCTTCTAAATCTCCTAAACGGGTTTCCACTTGCATACCATCAAAAAATGCTTGTTGCTCTTGCTTTCTTATTAATGCAATGGGCGAATAATCTTCATGATTTTTTAATAAAGCAACTATCTCTCTGCCTGTTTTTCCGTTAGCTCCTGCTACTAAAACTTTTTCTTGTTTCATTTCTTTTTTTTATTTAAATGTAACAAGAAACGCACGTAATTGTATTAATTTTTATTTAAATAACAAGGCTTTAACAAAGAAGCTAAAGCATGTTAAAAAACTTTGCTTGCCAAAAACTGCTGCACCTTATAAATATCTATTTTCTTGTTGAATTGTTTACTAATAGAAGCTTGTTGCTCGCTAGAAATCCAGATTTTGAGTTCTGCATCCAAATCGAAAGTACCCGCTGTTTCAATCGAAAACCGAGAAATGCTTTTGTAGGGGATACTTAAATATTCTCTTTTGTTACCGGTTAAACCTTGAATATCTATTAAAATTAAGCGCTTATCTGTAAATATAAAAGTGTCACGCACAAGTTTGAAGCCTAGTTCAACCACTTCATTGCCAACTAGTAATTGTTGGTATTTTGCTGTTAGAGTATTGGCATCTATCTCACTGGCATTGCCAAGCAATTTATTAAATAGGCTCATTTTGATCTTTATTTATTTTTTGTTCAAGTTCTAGTTGCAATTCTTCCATCACTGGTTTTACGGTGCTCTCTGGTAAATCGGCAATACGAATGTACATCAGCCCATCTACCGAATTATTGAATAAAGGATCAACGTTAAAAGCGGCAACACGTGCATTCTGTTTGATGTATTTTTTTATGAGTACCGGCATACGTAAACTATCGGGTTCGAGTTCATCAATTAGCTTGTCAAATTTATTTAAATCAGCTTGACTGGCATCAAAAACAAAGTCTTTATCGGCGTCTTTTAATTTCACTTTATACTCCTTCTTAGGACGAATATATTGGGCCACATAGGGATCATAATAGTGTGATTTCATAAACTCAATCATCATCGATTTTGAGAAGTCCGAAAATTTATTACTGATACTTACGCCACCAATTAAGTATTTGTGTTCGGGGAATCGTAGTGTACAGTGCACTATTCCTTTCCAAAGTAAGAAAAGCGGCATAGGTTTTTGTTGGTACTCTTTGACGATAAAAGCGCGGCCCATCTCTATAGATTCGCTCATCATTTTATGTAGTTCTGGCTCAAAGCGAAAAAGTTGCTGCAGATAAAAGCCATTTATTCCATGCTTAGGGAAAATTTGAGCACCAAAACCCATTCTATAAGCGCCTACAATTTTATGGGTTTCGTTGTCATACAAGAAAAGATGATGGTAATAGTCGTCAAACTCATCTAAATCTGTAGATTTATTTGTGCCTTCGCCAATGGCTCTAAATGTGATTTCGCGTAAGCGTCCAATTTCTTTTACGATATTGGGAATGTCTTTTCTTTCGGCAAGAAATACTTCATAATTTTTACTAATTAGCAAACGCTTTTCGTTTTCTTGGCAAAAGTTAATTTCTTTTTGCATTAACACCTCTGAGGTTTCTTTAGCGATTGCTTTGGGAGCTCGGGCAGGAAATTTTATTTGTTTAGGGATGTTTTTTAATAAACTCCTTTTGTCATCAAACGCACTGGAAAGCATGTAGGTTTTCTTGCGCAAAAAGAGGGTGAAATCTTCTAGGTTAGGGTAGGCTTGTTGTTGTTCTACACTAATAGGGTTGCCAATGCGAACTTTTATTTTTCGGTGTTTTTGACTCAGCATTTCACCTGGTAATTTTGCTGTTCTAAGGCTATCGTTTAATTTAGATAGGCGGTAAAAACTTGCACTGTTTTTGGCATGAAAATAAACAGGAACTACAGGTACACCAGATTTCTGAATTAATTTCATTGCCTCTGGTAGCCATTCTCTGTCTACTATAGAGTTTTCTTCTTTTTGAGTGCTTACCTCACCAGCGGGAAAAATACCTAGACAGTTACCGTCTTTTAAATGCTGTATGGCTTCCTTTAAACCGCTAAGACTTGATTTGATGTCTTTGCGCGTTTCAAAAGGATTTACAGGCATAATGTAAGATTTTAAAGGCTTTAATCGATGCAATAAAAAATTAGCAATAACCTTATAGTCGTCTCGCTTTTGTATAAAGGTATGTAGCAAAATCATACCATCTATACCGCCAAGTGGGTGATTTGAAATGCTTATAAACGGACCTGTTTTTGGGATTCTTTTTAAATCCTTTTCAGGAATTTCAAAATCGATTTCTAGATGTTTTAGGCTAGAATCTAAAAAGTCAAACCCGTCGAGATGCGAACGATCGTCGTAAATTTTATTTAGCTTATTTATTTTGGTAATTTTCATTACCCCAGCCCCTATAGCTGTACCTAAAACGCCAAATCTTTTTAGATTAAGGCCATTGGCAACTTCTTTTGCGGTAACAAATCCCATGTGCTATAAGTTTAAAGCAAATATAAATGAATAATCACTTGCTAAGTTATAAATTTTCGTGAACAACCAATTGTGCCGTTTCTCGCGTCACTTGTTTTAGAAGAACCACCTTATCTTTTTCGGTTGCTTTTATTGCCTCTGGCGTAGCGTGGCGCAAGGTATATAATTTAACACCTTTATTAAAACTTACCCTGAATCGTTTTTGTAAATTTTCGATTAATAAATCAAATTTTTTGAATTTGTTATCTATAACTACAGAAAAGCTTATGGCTGAATTTTGAATAAGATCTACCTTGGTTTGAAAAGCATGAAACAGAGCAAAGACCTCACTCATATTTTGCTCTACAAAGAATGAAAAGTCTTTGGTAGCAATGGATAGTAATATGAGATCATCTTTTACAATAAAACATGGTACTTGAGGTACAATTTTAGGACCGTTACTAACCTTTGTTCCTGGTAAAGTTAAATCATAAAATGAGCGCACCACTAAAGGAATCTCTTTTCTTTGAAGCGGCTGGATAGTTTTAGGGTGTATCACAGAAGCCCCGTAAAAAGCTAACTCTATAGCTTCGTTGTAATTGATTTGGTTTAATTGTATGCTGTCTTTAAAAATACGAGGATCTGCATTGTAAACACCGCTAACATCTTTCCAAATACTTACCTCTTTAGCATTTAGGCAATAAGCAAAAATGGCAGCAGAATAATCACTTCCTTCTCGGCCCAAGGTGGTAGTACAATTATTGGTAGTCGATGCGATAAACCCCTGAGTTATAAATAACTCGTTGGGTTTGATGTGATGGTTGATATTTTTTTGTGTGATTTCCCAATTCACCTGAGCGTCGCGATAGGTAGTATCGGTTTTAATAAGTTTTCGTGCGTCTATCCAAGTGTTTTTTATTTCTTCTGAATTAAGGTAAGCGCTTATTATGGCTGTACTTATTAACTCACCAAAACCAATAACTTGATCATAAACAAAATCGTAACCTTGAGATGAATTTTGCTCGAGAAAACTGGTTAACTCTTTCCAATATTGGTTTAAGGTAACAAAAATTGGATGATTGGTATCGGTAAACAAATTCTGAGCAATCTGAGCATGAAAATTTTTAACCTCAGTTAAATCGATTTTATTGAACTCAAAATAGTTTTGAATTACCAATTCTAAAGCATTAGTAGTTTTACCCATTGCCGAAACCACAATCAGTTTATCCTTGGTGCCGGTTTTTTTGAGTATTTCAACCATATTCTTGACGCCAGCCGCCTCTTTTACAGAGGCGCCGCCAAACTTAAATATGATCATTTGGCTAAGAAGTTTTTTATAGATTTTTCGTCAAACTGCACCGTATTCCATTCGGTCATTATGCTAGCTCCTGTACTTTTGTAAAATTCAAGCGCATTGGTGTTGTAATCGCCCACAACCCATTCTACTCGTTTTACACCTTGGTCTAGTGCAAAACGCATCACTTGTTTATACAAGAGCATACCAATACCTTTACCACGATAATTTTCATTTACTATAAGATCTTCTAGGTGTACGGTTTTTCCTTTCCAGGTAGAGTATCTATAGTACACTAAAGCCATACCAACCACTTGGTCATCCGCCTCAGCTAAAAAACAGGTAAACATTTTTTGGTCGCCAAAACCATCCTTCTTTAATTGCTCTTCGGTCAAAATTACTGCATTTGGTTTCTTTTCGTGAGCCGCTAATTCATTGATTAATCGCAGTACACTTCCCATATCTTCTTTAGTTGCTCTTCTTATGCTTGTTTCCATAGTTTTTATTTTGATTTACACAAAAATAGCGATTACAAAGTCTTTTTTCTATTTTTGCGACATAAAGTCGACAAAATGGTAAGAAAAAACCAAACCCTGGGGGAGTTCATAATTGAAAACCAGGCTGAGTTCAAGTACTCATCGGGAGAATTATCTCGATTAATAAATGCAATTCGTCTAGCTGCAAAAGTGGTTAATCACGAGGTGAATAAAGCGGGTCTGGTAGACATTACTGGGGCAGCGGGTGAAACCAATATTCAGGGTGAGCAACAGCAAAAACTAGATGTTTATGCCAACGAAAAATTTATACAAACCATTACCAATAGGGAGATAGTTTGTGGTATTGCATCTGAAGAAAACGATGATTTTATTACCATTCAAGGTCAGAATAAAGACAACAATAATAAATATGTGTTGTTAATGGATCCGCTTGACGGAAGTTCAAATATTGATGTGAACGTATCTGTAGGAACCATATTTTCTGTGTACCGTAGGGTAACCCCAATGGGTCAACCGGTAACCAAAGAAGATTTTTTACAACCAGGTAATCAACAAGTAGCTGCAGGATATATTGTTTATGGCACTTCTACAATGCTTGTGTACACCACGGGGCACGGGGTAAATGGCTTTACTTTGAATCCGGCTATAGGTACTTATTATTTGTCGCATCCTAATATGCGTTTTCCTAAAACAGGAAATATTTACTCGGTGAATGAGGGGAATTATGCACAGTTTCCTCAAGGGGTAAAAGATTATATAAAGTACTGTCAAGCAGAAGAAGGAGATAGGCCTTATACTGCTCGTTACATAGGCTCTTTGGTCTCAGATTTTCATCGGAATATGATTAAGGGTGGTATTTATATTTACCCTAAAAGCAAAAAGGCAACAAAGGGTAAATTAAGATTGCTATATGAGTGTAACCCCATGGCTTTTATAGCCGAACAAGCAGGAGGTAAGGCAAGTGATGGCTTTACGCGAATCTTAGATATACAGCCAGAGAGTTTGCACGAAAGAGTACCTTTCTTTTGTGGAAGCGAAGAAATGGTGAATAAAGCAGAAGAATTTATGCAAAAAGCAGAATAAAGTAGGTTAACCTACTTTATTCTTTTTCTAATAGGTATAGGTAATCATCAAAAGATAACTTGCCCCCTAAAATAGCGATAGATCGCTTGATGATGGCTTTGGAGTCTTCTGAAGAAAAACCTAAGGCAATACCATAGCGTTTCATCATAAAAGCTTCTTGTTCATCCATTTCATGATCAGCAAAAACCAAGGTGAGTAAATCGTACAAACGTTCTAAACGTTTAACCTTGGTATTAGGTGCTGTAAATGGGATGTTTTCAGGGTTTTTTAAGATAAGCTTATATTCTTCTTCGTTTATATCAAGTTTTCTAGCCAAACGCTCTAAAACCGCTTTTTCTTCATCATTTATTTCACCGTCTACAGCGGCTAAACGTACAATAGAAGCAAAATGGCTAATGTTTCTGCTATGTGAACCTGAATCGAATAAATCTGAAAATGACATAGTTTGTTACAATTTAGACTACAAATATAGTATAATATCGCCATAACTTTAATGCTCAATTCAAGCTTATTTTAGTTGGTTTAGGCATTTTCTCCTTGACGGATTAAATTATCTCAATAAAGTAAAAGCCATACAATCTTATAGTCAAGCTACTTTATATTTTTAGCTTGTTCATTATCAGGTTAAACAAAAATCCTTAATTTCGCAATTTATTTTGAAAGACAGCGCCATGAGTAACAATTTTACCGAATACAAGCAACTGGATTTACCAGTAGTAGCACAAGAGATACTGAGCTATTGGAAAGAAAATCAAATTTTTGAAAAGAGTGTAAGTATCAGAGAAGGTAATCGGCCTTTTGTTTTTTTTGAAGGTCCGCCCTCTGCCAATGGTTTACCAGGGATTCATCATGTTATGGCGCGAAGTATTAAAGATATATTTTGCCGATATAAAACACAAAAAGGTTTTCAGGTAAACCGTAAAGCCGGCTGGGATACCCACGGTTTGCCCGTAGAGTTGGGGGTAGAAAAAGAGTTGGGTATCACCAAAGAAGATATCGGCACTAAAATTTCTGTAGAAGAATATAACCAAGCTTGTAAAAATGCCGTAATGCGCTATACCGATGTTTGGTCAAAACTTACCGAAGAAATGGGCTATTGGGTAAATATGGATGATCCTTATATTACTTATAAGCCTAAATACATGGAAACCGTTTGGTGGTTACTGTCTGAAATTTACAAAAAAGGACTTATATATAAAGGCTATACCATTCAGCCTTACTCACCAAAAGCAGGAACAGGCTTAAGCTCACACGAGCTAAATCAGCCTGGTACTTATCAAGATGTTACCGACACTACGGTAACGGCACAGTTTAAAGCTATAGCGACCAGTCTTCCTGCCGATTTAGCCAACTTTGAAAACCTGCACTTTATAGCTTGGACTACCACTCCTTGGACACTCCCAAGTAACACCGCACTTACAGTAGGTCCAAAAATTGAGTATGTGGTGGTTAAAACCTATAATCAATACACCTTTGAGCCAGTTAGTTTAGTAGTTGCTAAGAATTTGGTGAATAAGCAATTTGATAAAAAATATGTTGGCGTTGAAGATGAGGAAGCTTTGGCTAATTTTCAACAAGGAGATAAAAAAATACCTTATTTGGTGACCAACACTTTTCTAGGTAAAGATTTAGTAGGTATTCGTTATGAGCAATTGCTACCCTACGCACAACCTTATGAAACTCCAGAAAATGCCTTTAGAATTATTGCAGGTGATTTTGTGACCACAGAAGACGGTACAGGTATTGTGCATACCGCGCCCACTTTTGGAGCAGATGATGCGCTGGTCGCTAAACAAGCTAATCCGCCTGTGCCTCCTATGTTGGTGCTAGATGAGCAAGAGAATTTAGTGCCTTTAGTAGATTTGCAAGGTAAATTTAGACCCGAGATGGGAGAATTGGCCGGGAAGTATGTAAAAAATGAATACTATGCCCCCGAAGAAGCCCCAGATAAGTCGGTTGATGTTGAAATAGCCATTAAGCTTAAAGAAGAAAATAAAGCATTTAAGGTAGAGAAGTATGTGCACAGTTACCCAAATTGCTGGCGTACAGACAAACCTATATTATATTACCCTCTAGATTCTTGGTTTATAAAAGTAACCGAGGTAAAAGATCGTATGCACCAATTAAATACTACCATAAATTGGAAGCCCGCTTCGACCGGTGAGGGTAGGTTTGGTAATTGGTTAGCCAATGCCAATGACTGGAACTTATCGCGCTCGAGATATTGGGGTATTCCGCTACCTATTTGGCGTACAGAAGATAAAAGAGAGGAGATTATTATTGGTTCTATAGAAGAGTTGAAAGCCGAAATGAAACGCTCGGTAGAAGCTGGTTTTATGGAAAAAGATGTCTTTGAAGATTTTGTGGTAGGCGATATGAGCGATGCTAATTACGATCAAGTCGATTTACATAAAAATGTGGTCGATAAAATTGTACTGGTTTCGGCTAGTGGTAAGCCAATGAAACGCGAAGCCGACCTGATAGATGTTTGGTTTGACTCTGGAGCTATGCCTTATGCCCAATGGCATTATCCGTTCGAAAATAAGCAAGCCACCGAAGCAACACTAAGAAAAGCCGATTTTATTGCCGAAGGGGTAGATCAAACCCGAGGTTGGTTTTATACCTTACACGCAATCGCTACCATGGTTTTTGATGATGTAGCCTATAAAAATGTAGTGTCAAACGGCTTGGTATTAGATAAACACGGACAAAAAATGTCTAAGCGATTAGGCAATGCTGCCGACCCCTTTGAAACTTTATCTACCTATGGTCCAGATGCCACGCGATGGTATATGATAAGCAATGCCAACCCATGGGATAATTTAAAATTTGACCTCGAAGGTATTGCAGAGGTACGTCGTAAGTTTTTTGGAACTTTGTACAACACCTATTCTTTTTTCGCGCTTTATGCGAATATAGACGGGTTTACCTATAAAGAACAGGAGGTTCCTCTAGCCAAAAGACCCGAAATTGATCGTTGGATATTGTCTGAGCTAAATAGCTTAATCAAAGAAGTAGATACTTATTACGCTAGCTACGAGCCTACCAAGGCTGCTCGCGCAATTTCAGATTTTGTACAAGAAAATTTAAGTAACTGGTACGTGCGTCTATGCCGAAGAAGATTCTGGAAAGGTGAATACCAAGAAGATAAAATATCGGCTTACCAAACCTTATATACTTGTTTATTAAAAGTGGCCCAAATAGCGGCACCGATAGCGCCATTTTATATGGACAGACTTTACAAAGATTTAACAGCGGTTTCACTAGCAGATACGCCAGAAAGTGTACATTTAAGCACATTTCCAGCGTCTGATGCGACTATGATTAATCAGGCACTTGAAAATAGAATGAAAAAGGCACAAGTAATTTCTAGTTTGGTGTTATCATTAAGAAAGAAAGAAATGATAAAGGTAAGGCAGCCACTTCAACGCGTGATGATTCCTGTATTAGACGAGAGCGTTAGAGAAGAAATATTGGCGGTACAAGACCTAATCAAATCTGAGGTAAATGTAAAAGAGATTGAATTGATTGATGACACTTCGGGAATATTGGTTAAAAAAATTAAACCTAATTTTAAAACCCTTGGACCTAAATTTGGAAAAGAAATGAAGGCTGTTGTGGCTGCTATTAGTAGCCTTGAGGCGGATAAAATTGCCAAATTAGAAAAGGAAGGTGAAATTAATTTAGAAGTTAATGGGAAATTAACTATTTTGCAGCTGAATGACGTAGAAATCACCTCAGAAGATATAGAGGGCTGGTTGGTTGCTACGCAATCCGGTTTAACCGTAGCGCTAGATGCGCATATTAGTCCAGAACTTAAACAAGAAGGAATCGCCAGAGAGCTGGTGAACAGAATTCAAAACTTGAGAAAAGATTCTGGATTTGAGGTTACCGATAAAATTGAAGTAAAAATACAAAAAGACGGACTGGTCGAGCAGGCTGTCTTGGCCAATGAATCTTATATTAAAAACGAAACACTCACAGCAAAACTCGAACTTGTTGATGAGTTAAAAGATGGGCTAGAAGTGAGTTTTGACGATGTAAACACCCGTCTTGCTATAAAAAAATAAAACTATGAATACAGAGATTAAAGAAAGGTATAGTGATGCCGATTTAGAAGAATTTAAAGCCATCATTTTAGAGAAAATTGAAAAGGCTTCAGCGCAGTTAGAACTGTATAAAAGTGCCTATATGAACGATAGTTCTAATGGTACAGATGATACTTCACCTACTTTTAAAGCTTTTGATGAAGGAAGCGAGGTAATGAGTAAAGAAGCCAACTCACAATTGGCTATTCGACAAGAGAAATTCATTCGTGACTTAAAAAACGCTTTGATTCGTATAGAGAATAAAACCTATGGTATTTGCAGGGTAACAGGCAAATTGATTAAAAAAGAACGATTATTACTCGTGCCCCATGCTACTTTAAGTATTGAGGCAAAAAATATGCAAAAATAAATAACAGAAAATTCTATAAGAGGTTTCGTTTGAATTCATTTTAAACGAAACCTTTTTATTTATGGCTATATCACGTTTTAAATTTACTAGAATTAACATCTGAGTATAAGATTTATAAATAATCTTGTATTTTTACGGCAACAAAACTGCACACCATGTCACTTAAAAAAGCGGGACTTCTTATTTTTATTATATTACTGATTGATCAGGTTTCAAAAATTTATATCAAAACTCATTTTGTTTTGGGTGAAGAAATTTTTGTATTTAATTGGTTTAGAATTCTGTTTGTTGAGAATAATGGAATGGCTTGGGGGGCTCAAATACCAGGAGAATATGGTAAATTGTTTTTGACCCTTTTTAGATTGGTGGCCATTGCGGGCATTGGCTATTGGTTGTATGACTCGGTAAAAAAACAAGCCTCAAAAATATTAATTATATGTATCGCTTTTATTTTCGCGGGAGCCCTGGGTAATATTATCGATTCTGTTTTTTATGGAATTATCTTTGACCATAGCATAAATCAATTGGCCAGCTTTATGCCTGAAAATGGAGGCTATGCCACGCTATTTCACGGAAAAGTGGTAGATATGCTTTATTTTCCATTATGGAGCGGGGTGTTACCCGAATGGATTCCTTTCTGGGGCGGCGATTATTTTACGTTCTTTGAGCCGGTATTTAATATCGCAGACTCCGCTATTACCGTAGGGGTTATTTTATTGATTCTTTTTAATAAAAAAGCATTTCCTAAAGAAGACAACTAGGCATTTTAGTACTTTACCCATCTCAATTATACGGCTGCACGCTGTAATTTCAAAAAAATCCAAACTTGGTTTAGTCAATATTCTCGATTAAGTATATGTATTTTTTATAAACTGCTTATAGTAAAACTGACTACTATTGAGAAGAATTGATTCGGTTATTAATTTAGTTAAGATAAAACAGGATTTTTAAATTTTATTAAATGAAATTAAAAATAATCTGATAAAATGTTTTCTTTTAATATATAAAACTTGTTTGTTTTATTTTTTTTTTTTTTTTGCCTTCGTGCTTGGCCAAATGAGTAAAAAATTTAAAAAAAAACTAATATAGCTAATTCTCAAATAATTAAATTGTTATGGTATTTTATAATTCAACCTTTGCTTATATTTTATTTAGTCTTCTAATATTGTATATTGCTTATAGTTTTTTTTTAATACTAAAATCTTCTAAAGAAGATAACAGAGGACTTTCTAAAATTTTATGGATCCTATTAGTTTTTTTACTGCCATTTTTAGGAAGTACAGTGGCAATTGCGAAATTCAAGCTCTTTGATAAAAATTAAAAAGTATTATTATGTTAAAATTTTTAAATTTGACGCTCTTAGTTTTTTTACTTGTTTCTTGCGAGGGTGATGACGATGCTCAATCCGAACAGGATTTATCCTTAGAAACAAATTCAATAATAGGTACTTGGCAATGGGAATCAACAGATTGGCGCTCTCTAACGATTTGTGAAAAACAATCTACTTTTCACTTTAAATCAGATGGTGCACTAGAAATTGTTTTATACAAAAATAATTCTTCAGCAAATGATTGTGAGGTGCTTTTCAATGCAAATGTCAATTGGGTTGAGTTGAGTGAGAATCAAATTTTTATCTCGGGTGAAGTTAAAGTTGACGGCAGTACTTCAGAAATGAAACAGCAAGTGAAATTTGAGGTAATTGACAAAAAAACACTAGTTTTAGAAACTTATGACGAAAGTCTTGAGTCTAACTTAATTAACACCTATATAAAAATAGATCATGAAAACTAAATTATTTGTCCTTGGGGTATTGTCCTTGCTGTATACCCAAAATGCTTTATACGCTCAAACAAATAACAATGAAGGTCAAGTAGAAGACGGTTTTTTTAGTGTTCAAACGGGCTTTTTAGGGGTTTGGGGGCAATACGAATTTGGTTTGAGTAACACTTTGGCGTTAAGAACAGAAGTTGGCCTCGATATGGCCGCTTTTGGTGGTAGTATTTACCAAGAAAACAACCGGGTAAATTATGCTTTAGCGCCGGTGATATCGGCGGAGCCAAGATGGTATTATAACCTTAAGAAAAGAGCGGTAAAAAAACGTAAAACATCTAAAAATAGCGGAAACTTTTTGGCTATTCAAACAGCTTATAATCCTGATTGGTTTGTAGTGTCTAATGTAGATAATCTCGAGGTTATCGATCAGATAAGAATCGTACCCAAATGGGGAATTAGACGCAGCATAGGTAAACATTTTAACTACGAGTTAGGCTTAGGGGTTGGTTATGTGCGCGCTTTTATAGATGAAGATAAATACTTATACAAGGTAGATAAAGACGATGTGTTTTTAGACTTGCATATACGTATTGGATACAGTTTTTAAATTAAAGTTCACCAATTAAAAGCCAGCCTTTCGGTTGGCTTTTTTAATGCTTAAAACGATAGGTTTTGCTAGGCGTAATGCAATAATCTAGGGGTACATCAAATCCATCGGAATCTATTTTTTCTTCTGCCTCAAAAAAAGAGAGTCCAATTTTAATTGTGTTGGGTTGGCATTCATTTAAAAACCTATCGTAAAATCCTTTTCCATAACCAACTCTATTTCCGTTAAGGTCAAAAGCTAAAAGCGGCATAAACACCACCTCAATCTGTCGAGGGTGAATTGCAATACCAGCAACAGGTTCTGGTATACCATAGGCATTAACTTTTATTTTAGTCGTATCCGTAAGCAAAAAATGCTGTAAAGTAAAATTTTTAAAATCACTTTTAGCCAGCACTATATTTTTATCTTTACCCTGCAACAGGTGCAACATAAACTCTGTATCCACCTCATTTTTTTTGGCAATGGGTAAAAAAATATGGTAAAAAGAAAAATCCCATATAGGCAATTGGGCCGCCTTATTCGCTATGGCTAAGCTCATTTCTTCCAATAATTCCTTAGTTAGCGCCTGGCGCTTTTTTTTGTATACTTTACGGATTTGATTCTTGTTTGTCATATATTAAGAAATAGATAAATGAAACAAAGCGTCGCCCTGGTAGACAATAGGTGATTCATTTACGTTTATTATATAACCCGATGACCTAGCTTTTACCGTATATCTAAACGATCCGTATGGATCTGTAATCTGGGCAAGTACCTCACCTTGATCTACTTTTTTTCCACAAGCCACCTTTAAATGCAGTAAACCACTATGTGCGGCGCGTATCCATTTACTTTGGCTTACCAAAATGGGAGGTTTACTGGCAGGTTTTAAATCAAATGAACCTTTTAACATACCTAAGTGACCTAATAAACGTAGGCAACCTTGCACCCCAATTTGGGTGATTTGTTTATTGTTATCTAGAGATTTTCCTCCTTCAAATAACAAGGTAGGAATATTGGCTTGGTAGCAAGATGCGCGATAAGATTTGCTAATGGTACTCGAGTAAACTATAAAAGGAGCATTAAAAATATGGGCCAATTCTAATAAAGGCTCATCATTCTCTCTAATACGTATTTGCGGAGCATTGAATCGACTAGCTCCACCAGTATGAAAGTCTACACAATAATCTACTACTGGTAAAATTTCTTGGGTAAATTGATAGGCAAATCGCGAGGCAAGCGGACCTTTTTTTGAGCCCGGGAAAACTCGGTTTAGATCTCTTCCATCAGGAAACTCCCTTTGCAAATTTAAAAAACCAAAAACGTTAAAAACAGGAATACAAATTATGGTTCCTATTTTAGGCCTGTTTATTTTTCTCGAAATAAGCTGGCGCACTACCTCTATTCCGTTTATTTCATCGCCGTGAACACCAGCGGTGAATAAGACAATGGGCCCTGGCTTTTTTGATCGTTCAATAATTACAGGTACTTCTACAGGGCTAGCGGTAAATAGTTTGGCCGAGTTAAAATTGAGACGTGCACTTTCACCGGGCTGAATTGTTTGCCCTAACAGGTGCAGTGCATTATTTTGATCTATCTCACCCAAAATTTATGCATTTTTTTCAATAAATCTAATGATGCTTTTAGCGATATCTTTGTTGGTAGCTTTCTCTATACCTTCTAAACCTGGAGAAGAATTGACCTCTAAAATCAACGGCCCTCGAGAGCTTTGCAGCAAGTCAACTCCAGCTACGCCAAGTCCCATAGCTTTTGCGGCTCTAACGGCGGCTACTTCTTCTTCATCAGAAAGTTCTATAATTTCTGCAGAACCGCCACGGTGCAAATTAGATCTAAACTCACCCTCTTTTCCTTGTCGTTTCATCGCACCTACTACGTGCCCATCTACCACGAAAGCCCGAATATCGGCACCTTTAGCTTCTTTGATAAATTCTTGAACAATTACACGAGCTTGCAAGCCGTTAAAAGCTTCAATTACAGATCTGGCTGCATTTTTAGTTTCGGCTAGAACAACTCCTAATCCTTGGGTGCCCTCTAATAATTTAATCACCAATGGGGTGCCGCCCACTTGATTAATAACCCCTTCAACGTCTCTAGAATAATTGGTAAAAACGGTCTTTGGTAAACCAATTTTTGCTTTAGACAGCAACTGCAAACTTCTCAATTTATCACGACTACGCAGTAATGCTTCAGATCCCGTCGTGGTAAAAGCGTTCATCATTTCAAATTGTCTAACTACAGCAGTTCCATAAAAAGTAACCGAAGCACCGATTCTAGGAATTACCGCATCTACGTGTTCTAGGTATTTACCCTTATAATAAATATTGGGTTTGCGTTTTTCAATGACAATATCGCATTTTAAGGGGTCTATAATCTCTACCTCATGTTTTCTTTTTTTGGCTGCTTCAACCAAACGCTGAGTAGAGTATAAATTTGGGTTTCTAGAGAGAATTTTAATATTCATATCATTAGTGAGGTTTATTCAATTTTGATAGGTTTTCTTTGCTAACATCAACTATAAAGCGATGCGTTAAAAATTTACGACCAATTAAGATAGGGAAATTCATTTCTTCACGGTCGCTTAAGGTTAATTCTATTGGGTATTCTTGTTCAAATAAACGAATACGCGTTTTTATTAAATAACGCAGTTGCACCTGCCCGTTACTACTTTTTACCTTCTTTTGTTTAAATTGATCAAAAACAAAAGATTTGCCGTTATATTCGGGATGTTCAGGGTCTAAAAATACGCAATGCAATTTGTTCTCCTTAACCTGAATGTCTTTGCAGTGTATAGATGAGGTATAAGCGCCTGTATCAATTTTAATAGCAATGTCTTTAATTGCTAACAAAGGGAAATCGGCTACATCACATCTTCCTATGATAATTGGCGAAGAGGTGGTTTTCATGGGCAAAATAAAATTAAAAAGGAAAAGGTACTTAAAATTTAAAGCTTATAAAAATTTGCAGATTGCTTTCCGCGGAAGCGTCTAGCGTATACTTTTATTTTTTGTCAAAAATACTCGAAAATTTGATATTTCAAATTCTTTTTAATTGAGTCCATCACATTTATTTGTTAGTAAGAAAATACAGTATATTTGGGCTATGGAGCAGCCAGATTTAGCGATACAAGTAAAAACATTACCCAGCAGCCCTGGTGTATATCAATATTACGACAAGGCCGGGAAGATTTTGTATGTTGGTAAAGCCAAAAACTTAAAAAAGAGAGTAAGTTCTTACTTTAATAAAAAGCACGATAGCCACCGCATTGCGGTGATGGTGAAGAAGATAAAAACCATAAAACACATTGTGGTGAACTCTGAAACCGATGCATTGTTGCTAGAGAATAACCTTATAAAAAAATACCAGCCCCGATTTAATGTAATGTTAAAGGATGACAAAACCTATCCTTGGATTTGCATTAAAAACGAACGTTTTCCTCGCGTTTTTCCTACGCGTAGATTAATAAAAGATGGCAGCGAATATTACGGGCCTTATACCAGTTTTAAGACGGTAAACACGTTATTAGAACTTATTCGAGGGCTTTACCAATTGCGAACCTGTAATTTTGATTTATCCAAGCAAAAGATAGAACAAGGCAAGTATAAGGTGTGCTTAGAGTACCATTTAGGAAACTGTAAAGGGCCTTGCGAAGACCTACAATCTGAAACGGAATACCGTAAAAATATAGAGCATATACGGCAAATTGTAAAGGGAGATTTTAAAGATTCGCTACAGCAGTTTAAAAGTCAGATGCAGGCCTATGCAGAGAATATGCAGTTTGAAGAGGCCCAGCGCATCAAAGAGAAAATCGAGGTACTTGAAAAATATCAGGCTAAAAGCACAGTAGTAAATCCTAAAATTACCAATGTAGATGTTTTCTCGATCATTTCGGATGAAGGTTATGGTTATGTGAATTTTTTACAGATTGCGCACGGGAGTATCATACGTTCGCATACTATTGAGCTCAAGAAAAAACTCGATGAAACCGATGAAGAATTGCTTGAGCTGGCCATTACCGAAATCAGACAACGATTTAACTCCATGTCGCGAGAAATTTATGTACCTTTCCCTGTAAAAACCGTACAAGGAGTAAAAGTTAGCGTACCTAAGTTGGGCGATAAAAAAGCTATTGTAGATCTTTCTTTACGGAATGCAAAATACTTTAGACAAGAGCGATTTAAGCAAATGAAAATGGTAGATCCAGATAGGCATACCAATCGGCTAATGGCACAAATGAAAAAAGACCTACGACTCAATGAAGAACCTAGGCATATAGAATGTTTTGATAACTCGAACATTCAAGGAACAAATCCTGTAGCCGCTTGCGTGGTATTTAAAAACGGGAAGCCTAGTAAAAAAGATTACCGTAAATTTAATATTAAAACGGTAGAAGGTCCAGATGATTTTGCCTCGATGGAAGAGGTCGTATTCAGGCGATACAAACGGCTACTCCAAGAAGAGCAGCCCTTGCCTCAACTCATTATAATAGATGGGGGTAAAGGGCAATTGAATTCGGCTCTAAAAGCTTTAAATGATTTAGGTTTACGCGGTAAGATTGCCATAATAGGAATAGCTAAGCGATTGGAAGAATTGTTTTACCCGGGTGATAAATATCCCTTATATTTAGATAAAAAATCAGAAACTTTAAAAATTATACAGCAATTACGAAATGAGGCTCATCGGTTTGGCATTACTTTTCATCGAGACAAGCGTAGTAAAGCTGCTCTAGGTACTGCCTTAGAAGAAATACCAGGTATTGGTGAAAAAACGGCAGTAAGTTTACTCAAACATTTCCGCTCGGTTTCTAAAGTAAAACAAGCTAGTCTTGAGGAGCTTCAAGAAGTTGTTGGGCTAGCAAAAGCCCAGCTGATATATCAATTTTATGAAAATCATGATTAAACCCTTACTTGTATACTTATTATGTTGTTTTTGGGTGGTACAATTAATGGCTCAAAAGCATAAACCTATACCAGAAAACCCAAGGGTTGGTTTAGTATTAAGTGGAGGCGGAGCAAAGGGACTGGCTCATATAGGTGTATTAAAAGCTATTGAAGAATCGGGTATGCGGGTAGATTATATTGCTGGTACAAGTATGGGTGCTATAGTAGGTTCTTTATACGCAACAGGCTATACGGCCCACCAACTTGATTCAATTTTTAATTCGGTTAATTTTGAACAACTTCTACAAGATCAAGTTCCTAGAAATGCAAAGTCTTTTTACGAGAAGAATGATGCCGAGCGCTATGCCTTGACCCTACCGTTTAATCAATTTAAATTGAGTTTACCTTCTAGCCTCTCGAAAGGACAAAATTTTTATAATTTATTAGCCCAATTGATGCACCCAGTAAGAGAGGTTAAAGACTTTTCAAAACTACCCATACCTTTTTTTTGCATAGCAACCGATGTTGAGACAGGAAAAGAAGTGGTGCTAGATAAAGGCGGTTTGCCCGAAGCTGTAAGTGCTAGTGGTGCGCTTCCAACCTTATTTAGCCCGGTAGAGATTGATGGTAAATTACTTATAGATGGTGGGGTAACCAATAATTACCCTGTGCGCTTGTTGCGTGCAAAAAATTTGGATTACGTAATAGGTGTAGATGTACAAGATAGTTTGGTAAGTAGAGACAAGTTGCAATCTGCTTTAGAAATTCTTACTCAAATCAACAATTTTAGGACTATCTATGACATGAAAGAGAAACGTCAAGAGACAGATGTTTATATAAAACCAGATATAAGTTCTTATACTGTTTTGTCTTTTGATAAAGGAAAGCGGATTATAAAAGAAGGGGAAAAAGTTGCGGCAGAATATAGATCCATCTTTCAAGAAATTGCAAAAAAACAAAAACAATCAGCTAGCAGGCATATAGCTTTACAACCTAAAGACTCCCTATTTATACAGAATATTGCTATTATGGGAAGTAGTAAATACCCTAGAAACTATATTAAGGGTCGATTGAAAATTGATGAAAACCAACAAATAGCATATACCCAACTCAACGAGGGATTGCAAAATATTTCGGCTTCAGGGAATTTTAAGCGAATCACCTATAGGTTATTACCCCAGCCAGATAATAAATTTGATTTAATACTAGAAGTGACCGAGAATAAGACCGATACTTTTTTGCGATTTGGACTGCATTTTGATGAACTTTATCGCAGTGCTGCATTGGTTAATTTCACACATAAAAGCTTGCTTTTTTCAAATGATATTCTCTCATTTGATGGCATTGCCGGAGATAATTTTAGGTATGATTTTCAATATTATCTTGATAAAGGAGTTTACTGGAGCTTAGGTTTAAATTCCCGACTAAATCAATTCAATAAAAACGTTGCCTTTAAAACTATAAGTGAGAATATAGAAATACCCAATCTCGATGTAAATATGGTAGATGTGCATTATTTTGATTTTACCAATCAATTCTACGCCGAAACTTTCTTATCAAAACATTTTAAATTTGGTGTAGGGGCAGAGCATAAATATACAAGAATTGAAACCGAAACTATTTTTGGTGAAGAAAATCAACAATCGTTACCTTTTGCTATTTTAGAGGAGAGTAACGTTTACAGTGCACTTGGCTATTTGTACTATGATACTTTTGACGATGCTCATTTTCCTACCCGAGGCTTTAAATTTAAAGCCGATTTTAACTTGTATTTATTCGCGCAAAATGAAACCTATGCGTTTTCTGAGTTTTCAATCGCTAGTGGTTATTTGGGCTATACATTTTCGGTAAATCCTTGGTTGCGATTTAAGGTAGATTCTGAGGCTGGTTTTAGGATCGGTAAAAACAGAATGGATGCCCTCGATTTTGTAATAGGAGGGTATGGCGCACAACCCATAAATAATTTTGTACCCTTTTATGGTTATGATTTTGTAAGCCTATCGGCAGATAGTTATATCAAGGCTCAAATAGACGCTGATATAGAATTTTTGCCAAAAAATCATTTTACCCTAGGCTATGCGATGGCTAATGTAGAAAATGATTTGTTTGAAACCGGCAATTGGCTCAGCTTGCCAGACTATACAGGATTTTCTATTGGTTACGGCCTTGAAACAATTTTAGGTCCTATTGAAATAAGGTATACCCAGTCGCCCGAACGTAATAAAAGCGAGTGGTTTTTTAGTTTAGGCTATGCGTTTTAAGTAATTAAACCTTTATAGTTGAATATCTAAATCCGTGAAAAAAATTTAAGCATTGCTCTGTTTGTAATTCGGTTTATATATTCCATAAAAATACCGATATTTGTAAAATTAGCTTTATTTTAACAAACTTAAAACTAAAAATTTGCCCTATGCCTTTCTATCATAAATTAGGAAAAATTCCGCCCAAGCGACATACTATTTTCAAAAAACCCAATGGTAAATTGTATTACGAGCAGTTGTTTGGTACTATAGGTTTTGATGGTATGTCTTCAAATATGTACCACGAGCACAGACCCACTCAAGTTAAGGCGGTTAAAGACCCTTACAGCGTGAAGCCAAAAGTGGCCATTAAAAACAATATTAAATCTTATCGCTTTCGCGGATTTCAAACGCGACCAGAACCCGATTTTTTAAAGAGTAGAAAAACTGTTTTAACCAACTCAGACTGTAGTATTGTCTTAGCGGCACCTCAACAAAGTACAAATGAGTATTTTTATAAAAATGCCGATGAGGATGAAATGATTTTTATACATCAAGGCTCGGGTAAATTAAGAACCCAATTGGGTAACCTTGATTTTAAGTACGGAGATTATTTACTTATACCACGAGGAACTATTTATAAAATAGATTTTGATGATGAGGTAAACCGCTTGCTTATTGTAGAGTCTAGTCGGCCTATGTACACGCCTAAGCGGTACCGCAATCATTTTGGGCAATTATTAGAGCATAGTCCATTTTGTGAACGAGACATTAGGCAGCCATATGAATTAGAAACTTATGATGAAGAAGGAGACTTTCTTATAAAGGTAAAAAAGCAGGGAGAAATTTTTGATATGACCTATGCCACTCATCCCTTTGATGTGGTAGGATATGACGGGTACAACTATCCTTATGCGTTTTCAATTCACGATTTTGAACCCATAACAGGGCGTATTCATCAGCCGCCACCGGTTCACCAAACCTTTGAAACAGATGCTTTTGTGGTTTGTTCTTTCTGCCCTAGATTATACGATTATCATCCGCAAGCAATTCCTGCTCCCTACAGCCATTCTAATATAGATAGCGATGAGGTGCTTTACTATGTAGATGGTGATTTTATGAGCAGAAACGATATTGAAGCGGGGCATATTTCACTTCACCCTGCAGGAATTCCTCACGGTCCGCACCCCGGGGCGGTAGAGAGAAGTATAGGTCAGGTTAAAACCGAAGAATTAGCGGTAATGGTAGATACTTTTAAGCCGCTGCAAGTAACAGAGGAAGCTATGAAAATTGCCGATGAAGATTATTTTAAATCTTGGTTAGCATAAATAATTAAACAACAGACAAAATTAAATTGCAATGAGTAAAAAAATAGAATCTGTAAATTACGGATTGGAAAAGATTTTTGATGGCGCGCAAGATTTTTTGCCGCTTTTAGGAACAGATTATGTTGAATTGTATGTAGGAAATGCCAAACAAGCGGCCCATTTTTACAAATCGGCTTTTGGTTTTCAATCCTTAGCCTACAAAGGTCTAGAAACCGGGAGTAAAGACACGGTTTCTTATGTGTTAGTACAGGATAAAATCAGGTTGGTTTTGACTTCACCCTTAAATTCAAAAAGCAAAGTAAACGATCACATTGTTAAACATGGTGACGGGGTAAAAGTGATTGCTCTTTGGGTAGAAGATGCACGTGCGGCTTATGAGGAAACCACAAAAAGAGGAGCAAAGTCTTTTCTCGAACCAACAGTAGAAAAAGATGAAAACGGTGAAGTGGTGAAGGCTGGTATTTATACCTATGGTGAAACCGTACATATGTTTGTAGAACGTAAAAATTTTAAGGGTACTTTCTTGCCCGGTTATAAAATTTGGGAATCAGACTTTAAACCAGAACCTGTTGGACTTAAGTTTATTGACCATATGGTTGGTAATGTAGGATGGAATGAAATGAATACTTGGGTAAAGTGGTATGAAGACGTAATGGGATTTGTAAATTTCTTGTCTTTTGATGACAAACAGATACATACCGAATATTCTGCCTTAATGAGTAAAGTAATGAGTAATGGTAACGGTCGTATAAAATTCCCTATCAATGAGCCCGCAGAAGGCGTAAAAAAATCGCAAATCGAAGAGTATTTAGATTTTTATGAAGGTCCGGGTGTACAACATATCGCAGTAAGCACAGATGATATTATAAAAACAGTATCCGATTTGCGTGCGCGAGGAGTAGAGTTTTTGTCTGTTCCACCAGATGAATATTATAGAGCAGTGCCGGGAAGACTAGAGGAGTTCAGCCATGAGTTGCGTGAAGATTTAGAGCGCCTAAAAAGCCTAGGGATTATGGTTGATGCCGATGAAGAAGGTTATTTATTGCAAATTTTCACCAAGCCCGTACAAGACAGACCTACTTTGTTTTTTGAAATTATACAACGAATGGGAGCAAAAGGCTTTGGAGCAGGTAATTTTAAAGCCTTATTTGAGTCTATTGAACGTGAACAAGCTTTAAGAGGTACATTAGATAAAAGCTAATTAAGGCATTTATATTTATTTGCATTGTTAATAAATTGTTAACTATATTAAAAAAAGGTTAAAGTGCATTTAAGAGCTTGCAGCATTGCAAAATAGTCGTACTTTTGCCGAGCCTTTTGAGGGTGGTTCCTTAGAAGGTAATTTTTGAAGAATTTTTTTCATAAATTTAAGTTTTAGTTGGTTAATAAGCGGAAAACCCCATCATGTATTTGGTGGGGTTTTTTGTTTTCCTAAATTTGGAACAGTACTTGTAAACTTAGTTTAAAATTTGTTTCATGATAAATAAACTTAAAATAATTATCTTTTTAGGGGTAATAATATTCTCTTTCAAAGCTCAAGCTCAAGATTTCAATGCCTTTGAAAGTGGTGAATACTTTAAATTCCGTATTCATTATGGTTGGTTTAATGCGAGCTACGCCACACTAAGTGTAAAAGATCAAATATATGAAGGAAAAGAGGTGTACCATGTTCAAGGGCGAGGAAAGTCAACTGGTTTGCTACACCTGTTTTTTGAGGTTGATGATGATTATCAAACCTTTATAGATAAACAAAGCAAAAAACCAGTGCGGTTCATTCGCAAAATCAACGAAGGTGGTCATACCAAAAACAAAGAACTATTTTTTAACCACGATCAAAAAACCGTGCTCGTGCACGATAAAAAATACAATAAAAAAGAAAATTTTGCTATCAAGCCCGATGTTCAAGATATGCTCTCGGTGTTTTATTATTTAAGAGAGAAAATTGATAGATCAACTTTAAAAGAAGGAGATGATTTCAAATTAAATTTATTTTTTGATAATGAAAATTACCTTTTTAAGACTGTATTTCTAGGTAGAGACCGGGTAAAAACAAAATTCGGATACGTTCAAGCCCTTAAATTTAGACCTTATGTTCAGGCTGGTCGAGTGTTTGAAGAAGAAGAAAGTTTAACTTTTTGGGTGAGTGATGATGAAAATAAAGCCCCTATAAAAATAAAAGCAAAATTGGCGGTTGGTTCTCTTGAAGCAGATTTAGAAGACTACAAAAACCTTAAGCATCCCATTCGATTTCAGAAGCGGTAAAAATAGCTACTAGTTTTTGTATTTCAGCTACGGATTAAATATTTTTGAAATTTCTTAACCTATTCAGTAAAAAAATAGAAATCTTGCCCAAATATCTCTTTTACATCTTATTATTTAGTGCTCCGTTTTTAGGTGTTCAATGCGAATCCGACAAAAAAGAACAAGTTCCTGTTGAAAAAAAGGTTGCGAAGCCTAAAGTTATAAAAGAGTACAATTTGGTGCTAAACAATTATAATGTCAAACGGGATACTATAAAACCCGGTGATAGCTTTGGCGCTATTTTAGATCAATACGGAGTGGCTCCCGCAGAAGTTTTTATCATCGCAGATAAAATTAAAGATGTTTTTAATGTCGCCCGTATTAATGCGGGTAAACCTTTTACCGTCTTACAAGCAAAAGACACTACCAGCCAAATTGAGGCCTTGGTCTATGAGCATGACCGTATTAATTACACCACTATTTTCTTAAGAGATAGCATCTATGCCGTAAAAGGCAAAAAACCAGTCACTATAAAAAGAAGAAAAGCTAGCGGGGTAATCGCATCTTCTTTATCGGCTGCTATGGATCGTGAAGGATTAAGCCTAGCTTTAGCCGATCAACTATCGGGTATGTACCAATGGAAGGTAGATTTCTTTAAACTTCAAAAAGGAGATCATTTTAAAGTGATTTACAAAGAAAAATACATTAATGACACTATTTATGCCGGTCTAGCCGGAATTGAAGCTGCTGTTTTAACCCATTACGACAATCCCTATTACGCTTTTAAATTTGGAAAAGATAGCATTACAGGTTTTTCTAAATTTTATGATGACGAAGCCAACTCCTTGCAAAGCTTCTTTTTAAAAGCACCTTTGCAATTTTCTAGAATTTCTTCACGATTTACCAAAAGAAGATTTCACCCAGTACAAAAAAGATGGAAAGCTCATAAAGGAACCGATTATGCTGCTCCTCACGGTACGCCAATCTGGTCAACCGCAGATGGAGTAGTAATCAAATCAAGCTATACCAGTGGTAATGGTAATTATGTAAAAGTAAGGCATAATGAGAAGTATACCACGCAATATTTGCACATGTCTAAACGCAACGTGAAAGTAGGCCAACGTGTAAAACAAGGTGATGTGATTGGTTTTGTAGGTAGTACAGGCTTGGCAACGGGCCCTCACGTATGTTACAGGTTTTGGGTTTATGGTAAACAAGTTGACCCTTACAAACAAAACTTACCCAGTTCAGAACCTTTAAAAGAAAGCCTAAAACCAGAATATTTCTTGGCTATTGAACCTATCAAGAAAGAACTCGACAACATTAAAACAGCCAAGTTAGACGACCTAAATTTATAGAATTCACATTCGTTAACCTTAAATTAATATTATTGTTAAGAATTCCTAAAAGGAAAAGACTTTTTTTGATTACTTTTGCAGCGACAAAATAAATAAAATTAGTCTTTAAAATGAAAAACTTAATTTTGGTTGGGATGTTCTTGGTAACATCTTTCTTGATGGCACAAGGTACAATTAAAGGTACCGTAACCGACTCAGAAATGAACACGCCACTTCCTGGAGCCAACGTAATGGTATTTGGTACCAACACAGGGGCAACAACAGATTTTGATGGTAACTTTTCGCTTAAAGCGGACAAATCTAAGGGAAAACTTGTTGTTTCTTACGTAGGGTTTAAGAAAAAAGAAATTCCGTTTACCCTAACAAACGGTCAAACTTTAGATCTAGGGGCAATTAGCCTTGAGGCAGACAACAGCGCATTAGATGAAATTCTAATTACAACGTATTCTTTGGCAATAGATAGAAAAACACCCGTTGCGGTTTCAACAATTAAGGCACAGGATATCGAGACTAAATTAGGAAATCAAGAATTTCCAGAAATTTTAAAATCTACTCCTGGTGTATATGCCACCAAAGGTGGTGGAGGTTTTGGAGATTCAGAACTTCGCTTACGCGGATTTAACTCAGAGAACATTGCCGTAATGATTAATGGAGTACCCGTTAACGATATGGAAAACGGTAGAGTATACTGGAGTAACTGGGCAGGTCTTGCAGACGTAACACGTTCTATGCAGGTGCAAAGAGGATTAGGAGCTTCAAAGGTAGCTGTTCCTTCTATTGGTGGTACTGTAAACATTATTACAAAAACAACCGATGTTAAAAAAGGAGGTAGCTTTTTTGCTACAACAGGTAACGATGGTTATCAAAAATTTGGAGCAACCGTTTCTACAGGAAGATTAGATAGTGGTTTTGCAGCAACTATCTCAGCTTCAAAAACATCTGGGAACGGATTTGTAGACGGCACAAAATTTGAAGGTTATTCTTATTTTGTGAACTTAGCACAAGAAATAGGAGAAGATCACCAGCTTTCATTCACGGCTTTTGGTGCACCACAAAGACACGGGCAACGCCAAAACCGCGAGCTTATCGAAACCTTTCAACGCAGCGAACGCGGAATTCGTTTTAATAGAGATTGGGGGTATAAAAATGGTCAAGAATATAATGTAGAAGATAACTTCTATCACAAGCCACAAATCTCTTTAAATCACTTTTGGAATATCAGTGATAAAACAGATTTATCTACCGCTGTTTATGCTTCTTTCGGTACAGGAGGAGGTAGTGGATACTCTGGAACCAACAAATTTGGTATAGATAACTCGCCTTATAGAAACGGAGACTTACAACCTGTAAATTTAGATCTAATTGTACAAGAAAACGTTGATCGTGGCGCCTTAGGGTCAGAGACCATAATTAGAGATTCAAACAACAACCATTCTTGGTACGGTGCGCTTTCTACTTTAAGCACAGAACTTACAGATGATATCGACTTAATGGCTGGTGTAGATTTAAGATATTATAAGGGAGAGCACTTTCAGAGTGTTAAAGATTTATTAGGAGGTCAGTTTTTTAATGATGACAGCAATGTAAACAATCCTGTGAATAATGCTAAAGTTGATGATAAGATAAGTTACTATAACGATGGTATTGTACTTTGGGAAGGTGTTTTCGCACAAGCGGAGTATTCTAAAAATGATTTGTCTGCTTTTGTATCTTTAGCTGCTTCTAATACTTCTTACAAAAGAATAGATTATTTCAACTATTTAGATTCAGATCCAGAGCAAGAAACAGATTTTCAAAACTTCTTTGGTTATAGCGCAAAAGGTGGAGCAAACTATAACATTGATAACCACCACAATGTATTCGCTAACGTAGGATATTTTGAAAGAGCTCCTTTCTTTAGAGCGGTTTTCTTAAACTTTCAAAATGACATCAACGAAGATGCAGAAAATCAGAAGATTTTTAGTGCCGAGTTAGGTTACGGTTATAGAGCTAACAACCTACGCGTGAATTTAAACTTATATAGAACCAATTGGAAAGATAGAACTTTAACTAGATCTTTTAATAACCCAGATGGTTCTTTTGGTAGTGCAAATATTTTAGGAATTAATGCAATTCACCAAGGAATCGAATTAGATGTAGATTACAGACCATTTGATAATTTAACCCTTAGAGCAATGGCTTCTATTGGTGACTGGAAATGGCAAGATGATGTAAAAGGAGTAGAGATTTTTGACGATGAGCAAAATCTAGTAAATACCATAGACATTTATATCGAAGACCTGAAAGTGGGAGATGCCGCTCAAACTACACTTGGTTTAGGTGTTGACTACGATGTTTTACCTAGCACAACCTTACGTTTAGACTATAATTTCTACGATGATTATTTCGCAGATTTCGATCCGAATAACCGTACAAATGCTAATAGTAAACAAGCTTGGGAAGCACCATCTTACGGTTTGGTAGATTTAGGATTAGTTCATAACTTTAAGCTAGGAAGCTTAGATGCAACGATAATTGGTAACGTAAACAACTTACTTGATACCGAATATATCGCAGATGCCCGTGATGGAAGAACTTCAAGTTACCAAGATGCTTTAGTATGGTACGGCTTTGGAAGAACCTATACCCTAGGGGCTAAAATTAAATTTTAAAACCACATAGACTTATGAAAAATATAAAATTTTTATACGCAGCGCTGCTTGGTGTCCTTTTTATGGGATGTGAGCCGATGGAGGATATCCATGATGAAATAGATGCGCAAGAAGAAGCGGTTAAAGGAGAGGCCAACTACACCTTAACCGAAGATGATTATACAGATCTTTTAGAGTTAGATTTTACTAGCTTTAGTTCTGAAGACGAAGCAAAACAACTTATTCCTACCGTTTTAGAAAACCAATACCCATATTGGGGTGCTGGATCTACAGTAATGGTTAATTATAACTTGTATGTAGGTAGAAAAGACGGATTAAGCGACTACACAGGAGCTATGGATTATGAGCTTACGAAAGCAGATTATGCTTTAACCGGTAGCGACGCTAATGGATTTTACCCAGAAGCGAATATTGAGCAAGGTATAGACCAAGTATTAAGTGCACAAATGCCAAATGCTCAAGAAGGAGACGTGTTATTGGTAGAGTATGATCAATATACTGAGGACCCTGTTATTGGTTTTGCCGATTTTATTAGCTACAATTTCGCCAATAGTTTAGAAGGATGGACTATTGAAGATAAATTAGGAGCAGAAGGTTGGGAGTCTAGAACAGATTATGTTCAAGGAAACGGATTTAATTCTGGACCTCAGGCTAACATTGACTGGTTGGTATCGCCAAGCATTGATTTAACCAATGAAACTGATTTGCGTTTCCAAATTGATCAAGCTATCAATTATGCAACAGATATGTCTTTACTTAAGATTTTAGTAGCTACAGATTATACAAATGATGTAGATACTGCGACTTGGACAGAAATTAACTTGGCAACCACCCCAACAGGTTCGAGTAATGACTTTATTTTAAGTGAAAATTATGACTTTTCTGCTTATGAAGGTGAGACCATCAACATCGCATTAAAGTATGAGTCTACTGCATCAGATGCAGCTCGTTGGAGAGTTAAAACTGTTGCTCTTAAAACCATTGGAATTACAGGCGAAAGCAATACTTACAAGCATTTTTATATGTTTGATGGTAGCGAGTGGGTAAAAGATGATGCGGCCTATTATTTACAAGCGGCAGATTATGATGAAATGGGCAGCCCAGGACGTTATAATAACTTTAGTAGCTCAGACAAACCAGAAAATTACCTTCCGGCTTTCTTGAATAAAATGTTCCCATACGTTCAAGAAGGAGATGCTATATTCTTGGTATATAACTACTATAATGGCGATGAAACACAAACGCGCGGTGATTACTATTACTATGAAATGGGTATGTGGAACCGCCACGAAAGTGTACAAGAGGTAAGCTTACAGTTTGGATTTGAAGATGGTACTTGGGTACCCGATAATACCATTAATTACACGCTTACTGAGGCTGATTACATAACCATAGAAAGCGAGTTAGCCGATAAATACCCAGATCCGGCTAGCAGTGCAGGAAGATATAAAAACTTTGACTTAAGAGAGGGTAATAAAAACTTCTGGACCAATGATATGCTTTTAGAGGCGATAAATGTTGTTTTAAATGACATTAATCCCGACGCCGAAGAAGGTCAAAAATACGCAGTTTCTTATGCATACTACAATGGTAGCTCTGGTGTAGATACTATGTATGTAATCAAAGAAAATGGCGCTTGGGTTTTACAAGAGTAAACCTAAATTGATTTAGCCTATTTTTTTAAATCGGTTCTTTTAGCAATAAAAGAACCGATTCTTTTTTGCCTAAAATTATTCCGTATATTTACAACAAAAACAATGTACACAGGTTTATTTCATTTTCACTCTTTTTGGGCTTATTTGGTATTACTCGTAGTCGGTTTGGCAACGATAAACGCGCTAGCTGGCTATTTTACAAAACGCAGCTATTCGCCCAATGATTTTAGAATTTCTTTATTTGCGCTTATTGCCTCGCACATTCAATTACTCTTAGGTATTGTTTTGTTTTTTAAATCACCCAAAATACTATGGTTTCAAGATAACTTAGACGTGGGCACAATAATGAAAGATCCTTTATTGCGTCTATATAATGTAGAGCATCCTACGCTTATGATTATTGCCGTTGTATTAATTACCATGGGTTACTCAAAACATAAAAAGAAGTTGTCATCTACACCGAAATTAAAAACATTAGCGATATTTTATACGTTAGCTTTGATAGCTATTTTACTGATGATTCCGTGGAATCAATGGTTTTAAAATAAAAAAATCCGGTTTAACCGGATTTTTTTTTTACTTAAATTTCTAATTAAAGAGAAGTATCTATTTCTTTGATTAGGTAAACGAATACAGGAAAGTGATCGCTATAACCACCAGAGAAACCTCCGTTTGAAAAACTTCTAAAGGGGTATCCTTTATATTTACCGCGCGGGGTAGCTAGAAAAGGAGGATTAAAAACCCCCGCTTTGTAATATTTATAAGTGCTATAATCTTTATCTAAAAATCCGTGACTTAGTAACATTTGGTCGAATAGATCCCAGCTATCTCGATAAGCAATTGTTCCTATTCCAGATTTTTGCATATTCTCAAATGGATTGTAGAACTCTTTTAGCTTAGTAGATTCTTTTTCCGGTTTAGCGCCAAAATTCTCTTTTATACTTTTATTGTAAGGCCCGTCGTTAAAATCACCCATAGTAATAATTTTTGCATATGGGTCTATGGCTAGTAAAGAATCGGCTATTTTTCTGTTTAAATCGGCTGCAGCCTCTCTTAAATAACTGCTTCGTGCTTCGCCACCGCTTCGTGATGGCCAATGATTTACAATAAAATGCATTTTGTCTCCATTCAAAAAACCACTCACTACAAGCTGGTCTCTGGTATACACTTTTTTATCGGGGTTGTCACTTCTAAAAACTTTTAGTTCGTGTGAAACGCTATTAGAAACTTGAAAAAGGTCTTTCTGATAAATCAATCCCACGTCAATCCCACGACGATCTGGCGACTCATAATGTACAATTTGGTAATTGTAAGGTAATAAATCGGGCTCATTAAGTAAGTCTATTAGCACCTTTTTGTTTTCGATCTCACAAACTCCAACTACGGCTGGTGCGTTCTGAGCTACATCGCTACCAATTTGCTTGATAACAGAAGCCATATTTTTTAATTTTTTTTCATAAACAGATTGGCGAAGCCCTTCATCCATCTCCATAATAGGAGAGTATTCATCATTTTTACTAGGGTCGTCTTCTGCATCAAAAAGGTTTTCTAGATTATAAAATGCAATGGTATTTACTTGATAGCTTTTCTTGGTATTGCTAGTGTTTGTGGTGGTTGCAGTGGGCCCGCAACTGATAAGAAAGAGACCTAAAACCAATAAAAGAAACTGCTTTTTCATAATTTTTCGTATTTTAACAAATATTTAAATTTTACGTGTTACGTAGGTTATGCAAGTATTTAATGTAAATTTGCATTTGCTAAATTAGGCACAAATAGTTTAATAATTAAGAAAACTACATTAAGAAAATGAAAAAAGGATTATTTCTTTTTGCTTTAATGATTATTTCTTCTAGTCTATGGGCGCAAACCATAGTTAAGGGGAAAGTTGTTGACGCAATTACCAATGAAGAATTACCCGATGTAGAAGTAAGTGTTGAAGAAACCACACTTAGTTTAAAAACCAATGCAAAGGGAGAATTTATTTTTGACCGTTTTGATTTGCCCTTGGGCGAGCAGGTTATCTCTTTTGTAAAAGAGGGCTACATCAGTAAACGTTTTCCCGTAATCATTAATGAAAACGCTACCTTAGATCTTGAAACCATAAGTTTAAAGGTAGATGTAAATGAGGAAAATTTGCAAATAGGTGTAATTTCACTTAGCGCAAGTGAGTTAGATGAAGACGAAAGTTCAGCTTCAAACTTATCGGGACTTTTACAAGCTTCTCGAGATACTTATCTTAATGCTGCTGCTTTTGATTTTAGTGCAACCTTTTTTAGACCTAGAGGTTTTGATAATGAAAATGGTAAAGTACTAATAAATGGTATCGAAATGAACAAGCAATTTGACGGTAGACCGCAATGGTCTAGCTGGGGCGGATTGAATGATGTACAGCGAAACCAAATTTTCACCATGGGCCTAGAGGCTAATGAATATACTTTTGGTGGTGTTGCTGGTACAACCAATATGATTATGCGCGCTTCACAATACAGAAAAGGAGGACGTGTTTCTTATGCTGCTTCAAACCGTTCCTACCAAGGCAGAGTGATGGCAAGCTACAGCTCTGGTCTTTTAAATAATGGTTGGTCTTATACTTTTTTAGCTTCACGCCGATTTGGTGAGGAAGGCTTTAAAGACGGTACACTTTATGACGCTAATTCATTTTTTGCTGCAGTTGAAAAACAAATTAATCCCAATCATAGCCTAAATTTAACTGCTTTTTTTACGCCTAATAGACGAGGAAAAGCAACGGCTATTACGCAAGAGGTTAAAGACCTAAAAGGTATTGAATACAATCCTTTATGGGGAAATCAAGATGGAGAAATTAGAAATTCTAGAGTTAAAGAAATAGAAGAGCCCGTTGTTATGTTAAATCACTTTTGGGACATTTCAGATAAATCTAGATTAAATACCAACGTGGCTTTTCAAACCGGTAAAATTGCCAACTCGAGAATTGATAACGGAGGTACGCGTATCGTCGAAAGTAGCGATGGGCAAATAAGCTATGTTGGCGGAAGCAATAACCCTACACCAGAATATTACCAAAATCTACCCAGTTATCATTTGCGTTTTCCTAACCCAGAAGCAAAAGATTATCAAGCTGCATACTTAGCTAGAGAGGCCTTTGTAAATGACGGACAGCTTAATTGGAACCGCTTATATGAGGCCAATGCTATAGCTAGGGCAAAGGGTGGAAATTCTATTTATATTATCCAAAACGACAGACAAGATGATACCCAGTTTACGGCAAATACCATTTTTACCTCAGACGTGAACCAGAATATTACTTTAAACGCCTCTTTAAATTACAGAGGTTTACTCAGTGAGAACTATGCCGAAGTTAAAGATTTATTGGGAGGTACTGGCTATTTAGATGTTGACTTCTTTGCCGAAGAGCCTCAAAATATCGAAACTTCAGGAATCAATGATTTGGCGCAAAGTGATGTCAACAATCCTAATAGAATTGCTAGAGAAGGAGACCGCTATAAATACAATTATGATATTAGAGCTAATGTTGCTACTGCATTTGCACAAGCCCAGTTCAAGTACAAAAGGGTAGATGGCTATATCGCCGGAAACGTTTCAAATACAACTTACCAACGGGATGGTAAGTATAAAAACGGTTACTTTTTAGATAATAGTTTTGGTAAAAGTGAGAAATTAGATTTCACTAATTTTGGCGCAAAAGCCGGAGCTACTTATAAAGTTTCAGGTCGTCATTTAGTTAGCGCTAATACAGGATATTACACCACAGCTCCTAGTATAAGAAACTCTTTTAGTAATGCTAGACAAAATAATAATGTTGTAACCGGGCTAGAATCAGAGAAAATTACTTCAGCAGACTTGAGTTATATTTATAGAACTCCAAAAGTGAAAGCAAGATTAACTGGTTTTTATACTGGTTTTCAAGACGGTACAGATATTGGTTTCTACTTTACGCAAGATCTTTCTGGTTTTGGTATAGATGAAGGAGACGCTTTTGTGCAAGAAGTGGTTACCGGTATTGATAGAAGAAATATGGGAGCAGAGTTTGGTATAGAAGCCCAAGTTACCCCTACCATTAAGCTTAAGGCTGCGGGATCATACGGTCAATATGTCTATACTAATAATCCAGATCTATATTTAACCAGTGATGACTTTAATCCTGCTATGCCAAATGTAAACGAAAAAGGTGAAGTTCGCTTTGGTGATGGCAAGACAAATTTAAAAGACTATCACGTTGCTGGAGGACCAGAAAAAGCTTTTCAAGTAGGTTTTGAATATAGAGATCCAGACTACTGGTGGATTGGTGTAACGGCAAATTACTTTGACGATGCTTACATTGACATCTCTTCATTGAACAGATCGGCTAACTTCGATTTAGATTATGACGGCTTACCTAGAAATGACTATGATCCTGCCAAAGCAAAACAATTGCTAGCCCAAGAAAACTTTGGCGATTACACTTTAGTAAACATCGTTGGTGGTAAATCTTGGAAAATAAATCAATATTTTGTTGGTTTCTTTGCGACCATAAATAACGTTTTTGATACAGAATATAAAACGGGTGGTTTTGAGCAATCTAGAAATTCTAACTTTACCAATTTAGCCGAAGATAAAGGCCGTGAAAACGGACCAATTTTTGGTAACCGCTACTTCTTTGGTTACGGAACAACCTATTATTTAAATTTATACTTAAGATTTTAATTAGAAAATACAACACGATTATGAAAACCATACCATTCACAAAATTCTTATTCCTTTCGCTAATTTTAGCAGGATTTGCCACTTCTTGTGTGCAAGATGATGATTACGATGTGCCTAATACAGATGTTAAAGATATTGAGATTCCTGGTACAATCGTTTCTATTGAGTCTGTTCTAGGTGAGTTTGCTCAAAACGATAGCGAGCAATTTACTTTTTCAGAAACCAACCAATATTTAGAAGGTTACGTGATTTCTTCAGACGAAGCAGGTAACTTTTTTAGAGAGATTATTTTACAGAACAAACCAGAAAACCCAACAGCGGGTATTAAAGTTGCTTTATTTGTAAACTCTTTATTTACCCGTTATCAAGTAGGACAAAAGATTTATGTTGGCCTTGACGGATTTACTATAGGGGTTTCTAACGGTGTGGTAACCTTAGGAGTGCCCGATGGTAATTTTATTGATGAAGCACCTGCTCAGTTTGAAAAGCAAATCATAAGAAGTACAGAAATAGCCGAAATAGTTCCGTTACCTATCAGTATAAATCAGTTTTCTGATGCTTATGAGAACTTATTCATCCAATTGGATAATGTGCAGTTTACCAAAGCACAAATAGATGCAAATTTAAGTTTTGCTTCTGAATCTGAAGATAGTTTTGATGGCGAGCGTATTCTAGAGAGTTGTACAGCTGATGCTACAACCACTTTAAGTACAAGTACTTTTGCCGATTTTAAAGGCTTAAAATTACCTAAGGGCAGTGGTACCTTAAACGGAGTGTTATCTAGGGATTATCGCGATGAAAAATATATTATCGCTATAAATTCACCGGCCGATTATAATATGAATGCAGAACGTTGCGATCCGCTTACTTATGATTGTGGTATCGCAGCTACTCAAGGAAGTCAAAATATTTTAAATGAAGATTTTGAAGCTCAGGCAAACGGTCCTGCAAATATAAGTGGATGGGTAAACTATGCAGAAGCAGGTTCGCGTTCTTGGGAGGTTTTTACCGATAGCGAAAATGTACCTTCAATGGGTAAAGCTGTTAGAATGCAAGCATTTAACTCAGGTGACCAAAGCAATATTGCATGGTTAATTACACCACAAATAGACTTCGATACACAAGACAACGAAACGCTTATGTTTGATACTTCAAATAGTTTTTCAGACGATAGTAACCTAAGAGTGGTGTTGTCTACTAACTGGGATGGCGACGTAAATACTATTAATGACGCCGATTGGGGCGAATTGTCTGCGGCCACAGTTGTTGATGATGGTGAATTTTACAAAAATGTAGTGAGTTCTGGAGTTGTTGATCTTTCTTGTATAGAAGGGAAAGCCTATATTGCCTTCAAATATATTGGAAGCACTCAACAAGCTCAAGATGGGACATACGAGCTAAACAACATTACGGTAGATTTTGAATAATTAAAATTGCTACAAGTAGGTAAAAAAAAGCGGCCATTTGGCCGCTTTTTTTATTGCTCTTCTCCGGTATACGCATCATATTCAGGATACAAGAAATTGTTATATGGGAATCGAGTGATATGAATTTCACGAACAGCCTCGTAGACCTTTTTTCTAAACTCCTCTATATTTTCTTTATTTATAGCTGAAATAAAGAGTACATCATCACCCACTTTATTCATCCATGTTCGTTTCCATTCTGCAAGAGAATAATGAGCCTTAGTTTTTTCGGTTATTAAATCATCTTCATCAATGGTTTCTGGTTCATAGGCATCAATCTTATTAAAGACCATAATAGTAGGTTTGTCTTTGCCTTCAATCTCACTTAAAATTTGATTTACCGATTCAATATGATCCTCAAAGTTAGGATGCGATATATCGACAACATGCAATAACAAATCTGCCTCACGCACTTCGTCTAGAGTAGACTTAAAAGATTCAACCAATTGGGTGGGTAGTTTTCTTATAAATCCAACAGTATCGGTTAATAAGAAAGGAAGATTGCGTATTACTACTTTACGTACCGTAGTATCTAAAGTTGCAAACAATTTGTTCTCTGCGAAAACATCACTTTTGCTAATTACATTCATTAATGTTGATTTGCCTACATTGGTATACCCAACTAAAGCAGCACGAACCAGCTGTCCACGATTGCCACGTTGCACAGACATCTGTTTGTCTATGGTCTTAAGCTTGTCTTTTAATTGCGATATTTTATCGCGCACTATACGTCTATCGGTCTCTATTTCGGTTTCACCGGGTCCGCGCATTCCAATACCTCCTCGCTGTCTTTCTAAGTGTGTCCACAATCCCGCTAGTCGAGGCAACAAATATTCATATTGTGCCAATTCTACCTGCGTACGGGCATAACTGGTTTTCGCACGTTGGGCAAAAATATCAAGAATAAGATAAGTACGATCGACCACCTTACATTTTAAAATTTTCTCAATGTTTTTCTGTTGAGCTGGGCTCAATTCATCATCAAAAATAGCTGTTCCTATATCATTGGCATCTACAAATTGTTTTACTTCTTCCATCTTGCCGGTCCCAATAAACGTTTTTGGATTAGGAACATCTAATTTTTGGGTAAAGCGTTTTAATACTTCTCCGCCAGCCGTGTAAGTCAAAAACTCTAATTCATCAAGATACTCTCGGGATTTTTCTTCGTCTTGATGCTGCGTAATAATCCCAATAAGCACAGATTTTTCATATTCAATATTTTCTTTTTCTAACATAAATCTATTTTCTTAATTCAAAAATACAAAAAGCCAGCTTCCAATCATTAATTTTCTTCACAATACACGTCTATACCGTTTTCATAGTGCGTAAGGATGCATTGGCCTATACCTTTTGTTTTAAATTAGAAAAGACCGTGCCTAAAAAAAAGCTACCAATATTGGCAGCCTTAAATTATTTATTCTTTAGATGGAATGTAGACGATTTTTCTATCTTTCCACTGGCTCACTTCTGCAATCCTATTGTCGGTATAATTTATTTGTGTTAAACTCTGGTCTTGATAGTAAAACCATTGCCCAACTTTCTTGCCTTTTTCATAATGGGCGATCGCCATTTTAGATCCATCTGGCGCATACATAACCCATTGCCCATGTAGTTTTCCATTTTTATAAGTCCCTTCTTGTTTTACTGCTCCATCTTCATAATAAAATGTACCTTTTATCACGGTATCCTCTTGTTCGAAATCTGGAGATATTTTTTGCGCAAAAAGTGTTGTTCCTGCCAAGAGAAACGTACCTAAAATTAAATTTTTCATCTGTATTTCTTTTATAACTTATTATCTAAGATAATCATAATTTACAATAAATAAACCATTTGGTAACATAAACTTAACATTGGGTGTTTAAAATGCTGTAATTCATAAGGTTGAACTTTTATGTTATTTTAATCTACATACATTTTTATTTTCTAAATTGGTAGCATGAGATTAAGTTACTTCTTATTTTTGTCAAAAATTTCGGCAAAAAATGTACAGAACACATACAAACGAGTCTTTACGGATTCAAGATAAAGGTCAACAGGTTACACTATCTGGTTGGGTGCAAAAAGTAAGAGATAAAGGATTTATGATATGGGTTGATTTGCGAGATCGCTACGGAATTACCCAGCTAATCTTTGACGAAGAACGCACTCCAGAATCTGTAATGGATTTGGCTAAAACCTTAGGGCGTGAATTTGTAGTTCAAATTAAAGGTCAAGTAATTGAGCGAGAATCTAAAAACCCAAACCTGCCAACCGGAGAAATAGAGATTCTCGTGCAGGAGTTAGAGGTGTTAAATGCCGCAAAAACACCACCTTTTACCATTGAAGATGAAACCGATGGCGGGGAAGACTTACGCATGAAATTTCGATACCTTGATATTAGACGAAATCCTGTTAAAAATAAGCTAGTTTTTCGTCACCAAGTAAGTATGGCAGTTAGAAACTTTCTGGCAAACCAAGGTTTTATCGAGGTAGAAACACCTTATTTAATTAAGTCAACACCAGAAGGCGCCAGAGATTTTGTAGTGCCCAGTCGTATGAATGAAGGTGAATTTTACGCACTACCACAAAGTCCGCAAACTTTTAAGCAACTGCTAATGGTGGGTGGCTTAGACAAATATTTTCAAATCGTAAAATGTTTTAGGGACGAAGACTTGCGCGCAGATCGGCAGCCAGAATTTACACAAATTGATTGTGAAATGGCTTTTGTAGAGCAGGAGGATGTTCTTAATATATTCGAATCGCTTACTAAGCACCTGTTAAAAGAAATCAACGGGGTAGACGTTGAGAAATTTCCTAGAATCACCTATGATGAAGCCATGCGCTTATATGGTAATGATAAGCCAGATATTCGGTTTGGAATGCAGTTTGGCGAATTGAATGACGTAGCTAAACATAAAGCGTTTAAAGTATTTAATGATGCCGAATTAGTAGTGGGTATTGCTGTACCAGGTGCCGCCGATTATAGTCGCAAAGAAATTGACAAATTGATTAAATGGGTGCAAAGGCCACAATTAGGAGCACAAGGAATGGTTTACGTAAAATATAATAAAGATGGTAGTTTTAAGTCTTCTGTAGATAAGTTTTACGATGCATCGGATTTAGAAGCTTGGGCCAAGAAAACGCAGGCTAAACCAGGCGATCTAATATGTATATTGTCTGGAGAAACAGCAAAAGTACGTGCGCAACTCAGTGCCTTACGTATGGAAATGGCCGAACGCTTAGGTCTTAGAAAACCCGATGAATTTGCACCGCTATGGGTAATCGATTTTCCTTTGCTTGAATGGGATGAAGAAACCAAACGTTACCACGCCATGCACCATCCTTTCACAGCCCCAAAACCGGGCCAATTAGCTTTATTAGCAACAGACCCAGGAGCCGTAAAAGCCAATGCCTATGATCTGGTGCTCAACGGGAATGAAATAGGAGGAGGTTCAATACGAATTTTCGATAAAGAAACACAATCTAAAATGTTTGACTATTTAGGCTTTACCCCTGAAGAAGCTCAGGCACAATTTGGATTCTTAATGGAGGCTTTTCAATATGGAGCCCCACCGCACGGTGGTTTAGCTTTTGGCTTAGATAGATTGGTGGCAATTCTAGGTGGGCAAGAAAGTATAAGAGACTTTATTGCTTTTCCTAAAAACAATGCCGGTCGAGATGTAATGATAGATGCCCCGGCGCCCTTAGATGAAGAACAACTAAAAGAGTTAAACCTAAAAGTAACCCTATAAAAAAAATCCTGCGAAAGCAGGTTTTTTTTGCTATTTTAGGTAAGGCCGTTAAATTGTTTAAACCATGCCAAGTAATAAGAAATTCTTTAAGCGCTTTTTAAAATGGCGATATAAAAATATTTCAGATAAGAATTTTATCAACTTCTTGGCTATACTGATTGGTTTGGCGGCAGGGTTTTCTGCTGTAATACTTAAGAATTTAACGCATTTTATATCTGCAATCTTTGAAGATGGAGTAGTGGCTAGTTACCATCGTTATTGGTATTTTATTTTTCCTTTGATAGGTCTTTTACTTACCTTTTTAGTAAAAAAAATAGTAATCAAGACCAAAGTAGCGCACGGAATACCCATGGCTTTGTTTGCTATGAGCAAAAAGGAGGGTAAAGTAAATCGATCTAATTTATTTACTTCTTTAATTACCGCACCGTTAACAGTAGGTTTTGGTGGTTCTGTTGGGTTAGAAGGTCCATCTGTTGCAACGGGAGCTGCTTTTGGTTCTGGCATAAGTGACCTTTTTCATATGAAAGCTCAAACCAGAAAACTTTTGTTGGTGTGTGCCGCAGCTGGATCGCTTTCAGCTATTTTTAAGGCGCCTATTGCGGCTATTCTATTTGCTTTAGAAGTTTTTAGTCTAGAATTGACCTTTACTTCTATGTTACCCTTACTCATTGCATCGGTTTCGGCGGTTCTTACAAGATTGTTACTCATAGGAGAGCAGTATATCGTAAACCTCAATGAGATTCAAAATTTTGAAATAAGTAACTTACTTTTTTATATTTTTTTAGGCCTTTTTGCCGGAATGGTTTCCATCTATTTTACAATGGTTTATTTTAAAACCGAGAATCAATTCCGTAAAGTACAAAAACCAATATTTCGCGTTATCCTAGCCGGTATAATTTTGGGCGTTTTAACCTATTTGGTTCCACCTTTATATGGTGAAGGTTTTGAGTTTATGAATAATATCATTAGTCAGGATTATGAAACGGCTTTAGACAGCTTTCTTTTTCCAGACCAACAGTCTACTTGGGTGGTATTAAGTTTAATGGCAGGTTTGATATTCTTAAAACCATTAGCAACCGCCGTAACCTTAAGTGGTGGAGGGGTAGGAGGAGTCTTTGCTCCCGTATTGTTTTTAGGAACGGTTTTGGGTAGTTTTTACGTTAATTTCTGCAAACAATTAGGTTTTATCTTACCTAGCAATAATTTTGCTATGTTGGGTATGGCCGGACTTATGGCAGGGGTCTTGCAAGCACCCTTAACAGCAATGTTTTTAATAGCCGAAGTCACTGGCGGTTATCAATTATTTATACCCTTGATGCTTGTTGTGGGTACCGCCTTTATGATTTCAAAATCTTATCAAGAAAGTAATATTTACACTAAAGAACTAAAAGAAAAGAACGCACTGCTAACTTTAGATAAAGATCAATCGGTTTTAACTTTATTGAATTTGGATTCGATTATAGAAACTAATTTCATTATCTTAAAACCTGGGATGACTTTAAAAGATATGCTATTTAAGGCCGTGGTAAAGTCAAAAAGAAACTTGTATCCAGTGGTCGATGAGGATGAGAAATTGATAGGTGTAATTACATTAGATGATATTAGAGATATTATGTTTGACCAAGACAAATATGAATCTGTTTTAGTTGAGTTTTTGATGCACGACCCGCCAGATTTTATAGACTATGAGCAAGATCATATGCAACAAATTATGTTGAAATTTCAAAACAGTGCTGCGTGGAATCTCCCTGTTCTTAAACAGGGAAAATATGTAGGTTTTGTTTCTAAATCTAAACTTTTAACGGCTTACCGCCGAAAATTAATCACTTATTAATAATCCAATGAAAACAGCAATTAAACTCTTATTTATTTTAATGGTTTCGGGCTTAGCAGCAGGCTTAATTATGCAGCAAAATGAAATAAATGAAAAATTGGCAAATGTTCTAATAGGTTCTTCGCTAGTTTTAGGAATATTTATTGTAATGCCACTTTTTTTGTACCAAAGATCAAAAAGTAGGAGTCTAAAAGATTATATGCTAACCCCTGAAAATATTAAAAAAATGAAAGAAAAAAGGGTTGATGATTTAAAATTCTATAAAAAAAAAGAAAATAATTTGGATTAAAAAAATTGGTTTGTCAATTTATATTGTACTTTTGTGCATTATTAATTATTTTATTTTTACAATGGAAGGTACAGTTAAATTTTTCAACGAATCAAAAGGTTATGGTTTTATTACAAACGAAGATACAGGTAGAGATATCTTTGTGCACGTAACTGGTTTAGAAGGTGACTCTTTGAACGAAGGGGACCGTGTAGAGTACGTTGAAAGTGAAGGAAGAAAAGGAATGACTGCGACAGAAGTTCGCGTGATTGAATAATATTTATTATTTTAAGTTTTCTTAAAGCACCATTTTTATGGTGCTTTTTTTATGCGTTGTTTTTGCTTTAAAAATTAGTATATTTAAACTATGCAAAAACAATGTGTAGAGTGTGGTGAGGCCATGCGCGGCCGCGCAGATAAAAAATTTTGTGGTGATTACTGCAGAAACGCCTATAATAACCGACTTAATAAAGACGCTAATAACCTTATGCGTAATGTGAACAATAGATTGCGCAAGAACTACCGTATACTGCAGCGCTTAAATCCCGAAAAGAAATCTAAAACTACTAAGCACAAACTAGAAAACTTAGGTTTTGATTTTACTTATTTTACCAGTATTTACACCACAAAGAAAGGAACGGTTTATTATTTTGTCTATGATCAAGGTTATTTGCCTCTTGAAAACGATTATTTTGCTTTGGTAAAAAACAACTCTTGATATGAAAAAAAAAATCAGCAGCCTGTTGGTATACTTACTCTTTGTTGGAGTTTGTTTTTATAGTTTTTATAGCCTTACTCCAAAAAATGATAGTCAGCTAGAGCATTTCGATTTAGAGAAGGCTAAACAACATATAAAGATAATTGCTAAAGAGCCGCATAGTATCGGAACTTCTTACCACGGTCAAGTAAAAAAATATATAGTAGAGCAATTACAATCTTTAGGTCTAAGTGTTCATACACAAAAAGATTATGTCTTAAATGAAGTGGGTCAATTTACTGCTCCAGAAAATATAATTACTCGAATAGAGGGTAGTGAACCAGATAGAAAGGCTCTTCTAGTTATGACGCACTATGATAGTGCCGTGCACTCTTCATTTGGCGCTAGTGATGCCGCATCTGGAGTAGCAACAATTTTAGAGGTTTTGAGGAATTTTTTGGCTCAAGAAAATAAGCCTAAAAATGATATCATTATTTTATTTACCGATGCAGAAGAGGTAGGCTTAAACGGAGCTGCCCTATTTGTTGATGATCATCCTTGGGCAGATGAGATTGGGCTAGTGCTCAATTTTGAAGCTAGAGGAAGCGGGGGTCCCTCAAATACTATAATAGAAAGTAATAGTGGTAACAAAACTTTAATAAGTGAGTTCTCAAAGGCTAAAACAAAATACCCATTAGCCAACTCACTAATGTATAGTGTTTATAAAAAACTACCCAACGATACTGATGCAACTGTTTTTAGAGAACAAAAAGATATACCTAGTTTTTTCTTTGCTTTTATTGATGATCATTTTGATTATCACACGGCAAATGACACGGCAAAGAATTTAGATGATACTTCTTTGTTGCATCAAGCTAGTTATTTGGAACAACTTTTACCGCACTTTGCAGAGATTGACTTGGCGACATTACCAAGTGAGGAAGATATGGTTTACTTTGATCTTCCTGTTGTTGATATGGTTTACTTTCCATTTGCTTATATTTTACCCTTATTAATTTTGGGTTGGATAGTATTAATCGCCTTATGCCTTTACGGATTTAGGCAAAAATTAATTTCTTTTGCAGAGGTAGCAAAATCATTCAAGAGCTTACTACTTTTCTTGATATTAGGTCTAGGTTTTTCTTGGCTCATATGGTTTGTTTCTAAACTAATTTACCCCAGTGTTCAAGAAAATTTAAACGGTTTTACTTATAATGGACATTGGTATATTTTGGCTATTAGTGCCCTGAGTTTGGCTTTAGCTCATTTTTTATCTTATCCTAAAAAAAGCTCAAATTTTAATCAGCGCACCAGCACACTTTTACCAGGAATTGTGTTGATTTTATTGATTTGTACTTTAATAGCTTTTATATTACCCGGAGCGTTTTATTTTATTTTTGCATTTTACTTTGCTTTGGCAGCCTTCGGTTTGCGTCTTTTTCAAATTAAAAACCTATTTCTCTTAGCTCTTTTTGGCCTTCCTTCACTTTTAATTTTTGCGCCTTTAGTTCAATTTTTTCCAGTCGGATTAGGGTTAAATGTGCTGCCTGTAAGTGCCTTACTTATATATTTTATCTTTGTCGGGTGGCAAGCTTCGTGGTTAGAATTAGAGTATAAAAAACCGGTAGGTTTTGCTTTTATTTTTATCGGATTGTTGGCTTTAATTGTTATTCATTTAAAAAGTGACTTTAATGAACTACGACCTAAACCCAATAGTTTGCTTTATGTTTTTGATGTAAATGAAAATCAGGCTAACTGGTACAGTTATGACGAGCATCTTGATAGTTTTACTCAGCAAATTTTTGATGCTCAAGATCGCATACAAAAAGCCAGTTTGTTTGATAGTAAATACCAAATGCCTTTTACTTTTGAAAAACAAGCGCCCATTCTCCCATTTAAACCCGCCCAAGTAAGCATAAAAAGTAAAGATTCAAATTCAATCAGTACAAGATATAAACTAACTATTACACCTCAGCGTGACCTTAATCGAATTGAGATTACTAAGCCTAAAGATCTTGAGGTTTTAAGTCTTAAGATAAATGAAAAAACGATTAAAAATTCCGCTTTAGCGTACTATAAAAATAAACGAGAGTCTTTATTAACCTACTATGTGGTGGATAATGATACGTTGAGAATAGAAATTGAATTACCCAAAGACAAGCCGGCTCAATTAACGCTGTTTGAAGCAAGTAACAACCTATTAAGTCAGCAAAAATTTACGATTAAACCACGAAGCACAGACCAAATGCCAAAGCCTTTTATTTTAAATGATGCCATCATAACCCAACAAATTATAGAATTAAAATAAACTTATGTCAAAGGATTTTAAGAAACGAATAGCGCAATGGGAGAAAAAGCGACAGTCGCCCAGATACTATGTTTTTCTTTACGGATTTTTGATCTTTGCCCTTCCAGTATCCACTTTTATTGAATTGGTAAATGCCAATTTTCAAATGAGTGAACTCAATGCATTGCGTTGGTTCTTTTTTTTGCTAACGCATAGCCTTTTTGGTTGTTTGGTAGCTTTTTTTGATTTTAAACGCAAAGACAAAGAGTATTTAGAGTTTAAAAATAAACAAAAATGAAAGAAAAACCGGTAATAGGAATATTAGGTTGTGGCTGGTTAGGCCTTCCCTTGGCTAAAGAACTTTTGCGATTGGGTTATCGAGTAAAAGGTACAACTACTCGAAAAAGTAAAATAAATAAGCTGCGAGATATTGGTATTTCAGCTCACGTTGTGAAACTTACTGAAGATTCAATTATAGGCGAGGTAGATGAGTTTTTACAGGACATTAATTGTCTAATTATAGATGTGCCTCCAGGCTTGCGAAAAAACCCAAAAGAAAATTTTGTAAAAAAAATGAATCACCTTTTTACGGAAGTAGAAAAGAGTGAGGTAAAGCACGTAATTTATGTAAGTTCGACTTCGATTTTTGAAGAGGAAGAAAATTTTCCAACTTACAAAGAAAATGATATTCCTAACGCAACCTCTTCTACCGCTCAACAGTTGATAGAAGTGGAAAATCTTTGGCAAAGCAGCGAGAATTTTATAACGGCAGTTGTTCGTTTTGGAGGTTTGGTAGGAGAAGATAGGCACCCTGTAAAATATTTGGCAGGAAGAGAAAATATGAAGAATCCTGATGCTCCGGTAAATCTTATAGAGCAAAATGATGCAATAAGATTGTTAATTCGATTGGTTGAAAAGTCAACTTCTGGAATTTTTCATGGTGTTTATCCAATTCATCCTTCTAGAGATAAATATTATTCCGCAGCAGCGAAAAAAAGATCTTTAGAAGTGCCTCTTTTTGACTATTCTTCTATATCCAAAGGAAAAAAGATCAGCTCTAAAAAAACGAGTGAAACTTTAAGTTTTGAGTTGAAGTTTAAGCCGTAATTTATACTGTTGCTTATATACTATTTCTGCTATTGCTTTTTTAATTCTTTTCTGAATTTTGTTTTTATTTAACGGACTTCCATTAAGAGTATATCTTTCTACATACTCAATAATTTTATCCTTATTATTAATTACAGAGCAAAATAATACGCCACGATATGAATCACCATAACTACCGGTAATGGATATTAGTAGGGTGTATTTACTTTCAGAAATTAAAATTTCATTGGGTGCTGCAACAATCCATTCTGGGTTTTTGTGTTTCTTAGATAGGATAATTTCTAATGCTTTATTTACGGTTGAATAATCTTTTGACATCAAATTCAACTCATAATATTCGCTTTTAGGTAATTCTAATTTTAGTGTTTCAATTACAAAATTTTTCACCAATTCCCGATCATCATATTTTGGGTGACTTGTTTTATTTACTCTTATGTATATTTCAATAGAAGGAGTAACTACATTTAAACTATCTCTATAAAATTTTTTTGTCTTGGTATTTTCTTCAACTCCTAAAACATAGTCAGGATAGGATTTTGGCTTAGAGGTTCCGCAACTTGTAATGATAATAATTGCGGCTAGTAGAAAAAATGCTTTTTTATATATCATAACGGCAGTCAGTCTCAAAACTACCAATTAATGCTCTTAAAAATACTATTTTTCTGATTTTTATGAAATTTATCGAGGAGTCAATATTTTTTGAAAATGATTTTTAGGGGCGTAAAAACAGTTTAAAATGAGTGCTAGTTGCATTTCTAGGTGATAAATAGTGGTTTTGACATTGGTGAAGCACAATTTCTTCTGCTTAATTAACTTCAAGATCCTTTTCAAGTTATAAGCTAACATCATTAGCCCTAAATCTGCACTGGCTGCCTTTATTCCTTTTTTGGTCATAATATGGTCAAATCCCCATTGCCTTTTTAATGTGCCATAAGGATGTTCTACCAAGGCCTGTCGTTTTTTATAAAGGCGCTCGTTTTTATAAACGCGTTGCGCATTGTTTTGAATATTCTGCGTGAACTGGCTTCGTTGTATCACTTTTCCATTTTGAACTTTCCTGAAATAGGTTGACTAAAAATTAAACCCTTAATTATAGTCACTTATGAAAATAAAAAAAGACCACTGGCGAAAAAAAAGCTATCAAAAAGTCAATCTAGAAACCAAACTTTTAGTCGTTGACCAAATTCTAACCGGACACATCTCTAGCACGCAAGCTTCCAAAAAATATGATGTTCCTAGAACAACTATTACCTATTGGTTAAGAAAATACAGTACCTTAGTACAACAAAGTAATGGTATGAGTAAAAACGATGAAATTAAAAAGTTAAAGGAAAAGATTGAGGAACTGGAGTTTCAGAAAGACTTTCAGCAAGACATTATTGCTGATAT
>CANMOY010000001.1 GCA_947499595.1 uncultured Mesonia sp. | reverse complement strand
GACTCCTCGATAAATTTCATCAAAATCAGAAAAATAGTATTTTTAAGAGCATTAATTGGTAGTTTTGAGACTGACTGACGTTGGCAGCAAGTTAAAAAACAAGCTAGGACAATAAGACGAGATATATTTTATAACTTTGAAAAATAATAAAAAATAAAAACAATGAAAAAATTAATTTTAGGATTATTATTAGGCGGAGCATTTTTATTAAACTCTTGTGGAGAAAACAAAAACACTGATGTTGTAGATTCGGGAACCTATCAAGGCATTGCTGAAGAAGTTGAAGTAGATGAAAAAGAAATTTATGTAAGAACCGCTGATGACAAATTAGTTGAACTTTATTTTACAGAGGAAACTAAACTAATGACCAGTGACGGGCAAACTACCACTTTCGATGCCTTAAAGGAAAATGGTAAAGTTGAAATAACCGTTGAAAAGCAAGGAAACAAAAACGTGCCTGTTTCTGTAAAAATTCTTAAATAATAAATGATTGCTGAAATTCCTTCTTTTTGGAGAGAAGAAGTTTGGCATCCGCTATCTGTTCATTTACCAATCGTTACATTGCTATTGGCTTCATTAGCTGCTATTATAGGTTTGGTAATAAAAAACGAAGTCCAAAATTTGTTTCTAAAACAGACCACATTTGTAATGTTGACGATTGGTGTGTTGAGCGGTTGGATTGCCATTTATACAGGTGAATTGGCTTACAATATTGAAGTAAGAAAAATTTGCGACCCAAAAGTTTTGCAAGAACACCAATGGTGGGCTTATGCTACTTTAATCGTGTATTCAGCGGTTTTCTTACTTCAAATAAGTTTAAAATTCATTGAAACCAAATTTTCCAATTTAATCAAGTCTGTAAACCGGATTTTTTTAATCGTGGCTCTTTTCGGTCTTTTTTACACAGGTCATTTAGGTGCTTCATTAGTTTATCAACAAGGTGCGGGAACGTATAAGCCTTCTGCGGACTGTTCTGAATTTGTTAAGTAAAGATGGAAGCATCAAACGAGTCCTCTGCGATAAAAGCCACCTATTTTAGCATTGTTGGAAATACATTATTGGCTGCCATAAAACTGATATCGGGATTTCTTGGTAACTCGTATGCCTTAGTAGCAGATGGAATTGAATCCACAGCAGATATATTTTCATCTTTTTTTGTACTACTCGGTTTTAAGTATGCCCAACGACCGCCCGATGAAAACCACCCTTATGGACATTCTCGTATAGAACCTTTGATTACTTTTTTAGTAGTTGCTTTTTTGGTGACTTCTGCCACCGTTATTGCTTATGAAAGTATTATAAATATCAGTACGCCTCACAAAATCCCCGAAGCGTGGACATTGATTGTTTTGGCGGTAATTATTCTTTGGAAGGAAGCTTCATACAGATATGTGTTAAGCAAAAGCAGAAAAATAAACAGCTCTTCACTAAAGGCAGATGCTTGGCATCACAGAAGCGATGCGATAACTTCGGTAACTGCTTTTATTGGAATTTCCATTGCTCTTGTTTTTGGCAAGGGCTATGAAACAGCCGATGATTGGGCAGCGTTATTTGCTTCTGCTTTCATTTTATACAACGCTTACCTGATTTTTAGACCTGCACTTGGAGAAATTATGGACGAGCATCTCTATGATGATTTAGTAAAGGATATTCGTGAAATTTCGATGACTGTAGATGGAATAAAAGGTACAGAAAAATGTTTTGTACGCAAAGCAGGAATGAAATATTTGGTAGAGCTTCACGTCATTGTAAACGCAAAAATAACCGTAGAAGAGGGGCATTTTTTAGCACATAAATTACAAGATAAGTTGCAAAATAAATTACCCGAAATTTCGCATATAACAACACATATAGAACCTGAAAATAAAAAACCAGCTGCCAACAAACTGAGGTAAAAACCAACTTTTTTCTATCATAAATTTGAGACATTATTAGCCTGTACTAAGATCTATTCAAATAGATCTTAGCTGTAATATTTACTTCTATTTTATATCTATCCTTTTGCTAGAATAGATACATAATTTTCATCATAAGGCAATCCTGATTTAGCAATAGCGAAGGCTTGTTTTAAAAGCTTATTGACCACTGCAATCAACGCCAGTTTCTTGCTTTTACCCTTTGCCACGATTCGCTCATAGATTTCCCTACAACCCTTATTGTGCCTACAAGCGTTGAAAGCACCCCCCGCTGCTGCGCGATTGCATCGCGTTTTTCTTGCCTTTTTAACCAAGTCAACAGTTTAAAATTGACTCTACCATATTCATTCCTCAATAACTTAGTTGCACATAATCCAATAAAAAAATTGTTTAAAAGTGTATATTTGGGTTGATATAACGATTTGTGCAACATATAAAAAAATTGGAGGAAATTTCAAATTTTATAATTGACTATAAAAAAGAAAACTTTGCGAAAGACTACGCATCATATTTGAAAAATAAATTTAGAGAGGCGTTAAAAAAATTAATTGGCGGATTAGTTATTTCAATTGTAATTTTTCTATTGATTAGAGAACTCGCTGACTGGAAAGTACTTGAAAGTATTTTGGTTGGATTGATTGTTTTAATTACCACCTTTATTTTCTTCAAAACATTTGATTTACTGACTGTTAAAAACAATTTAAAAAAAGGAATAAGTCAAGTGTCATTCGGAAAAATGAACTTGATAATTGAACCGACATTTATTGAGCTAAACCAATACGGGCGGAAAAAAGTAATTTTTTTATCTCAATTGACTAAATGTATTTTAATAAATGATGTTATATTTTTTGTAGAAAAGAGTAAGAAATTTTTACCTGTCAAAGTAAATAAAGTTGAAATGAAGAACGGTTCTTTTGAACAGATGATTAGTAAAATTAACAAATTGAGAATACGAATTGAAAAATAATACGTTTTACAACATTGTATAACCGCAATTACGGCGGATTCGACTACGTCCGAATCCACTCGGAATTGCTAAGGTCTGTACAAAACCGAAAATTAACGCATATAAAAACAAAAACACCAAATGAATAAGGCATTAATAATTTTAGGTATAATTTTAACTAGTCAAGTCGTAAATGGACAGACTAAAAATTTTATTGACCAACCCTTCCTTGAAACAATAGCCAAAGTTGACACGCTAATTAAACCAGATATAATCTATTTGGACATTCTAATCCGTGAAAAAGACGAACGAAATAGAATTTCAGTTGAGGAAATGGAAGAAAAAATGATTCAGAAATTAAAATCTTTGGGAATTGATACGAAGAACCAATTGACACTTTCTGATTTGGCTAGTAATTTCAAAAAGTACTTCTTGAAACAAAAAGACATAATGAAAGATAAGGCTTATGAACTAAAAGTTTTCAATTCTCAAACAGCAGGCAAAATAATTGTTGGCCTTGAAGAAATTGGAATTTCGAATGTCAATTTAGACAGAACCGAATACTCGAAAATGAAAGAATTAAAACTTGATTTAAAGTCCAAAGCTGTCAAAAAAGCTAAAATTCAAGCCGATTTTTTGTTAAAACCTTTAAATCAACAAGTAACTAGAGCAATTCATATAACCGATAAATCATACGGAGGTTATAATAGTTTTAATGGAGAATTACAGGAGGTTGTCGTTATGGGATATTCTAGTAAAAGAAAACAAGAATATGTGCCACCAGCGATTGAATTTAAACCAATCAAAGTAGAAAGCGAAGTGAATATAAAATTTGCAATTGAATAAAATCTGCTACACAACAATGGCTATAAGTAATTGCTTATTCTCGCCTACTTTGGAAATTCCGAAGCGTCGGGACTCTCAGATTTTCAGCTTGGTGTGTACTTGCAAAGTTAAGTGCTAACCCACGTAACGAAATCATAATCAAGACCGCTATACAGAGTACACCCTATATTAACCTTTCGAAGTATGAGATTCTAAATTAGCTTTATTTATATCCTTAGTAGGTGGAGTAATAAGAATAGGTTTTTTTCGTGAATTGATAAAGCTACCTTTGACCATGTTAGTTGATTTTCATCTTGATATCTTTTCTTTAATTATGCTTCTCATTCGATATCACAGCGTTTTCCTGTTTATACTTCAATTATTCTCGTGTTTCCAGTAATACATAACCTAGTAAATCCAATTACTCAAACCAAAGTTTTTCTGATAAATAGGTTGAGTGTATGACAAAATCCTTACCAAGTAATAAAAATTTTTTTCATAATGTTTTCCTATCCAAACTATAGGGTCTTAAATCTCAAATTGAAAGTACTTGCTTATCTACCCATCAAAACAGCGGTAGAATGCTACTGTTTTTAATGCTGCCATAAAAAAGACTCGTGTAGTAATTTATTTTTTTGGTATTCTCAAAAGTTTACAGATGTTTTTACTGCTGCTGGTAAGTTTTAGTTTGAATCTATTTTTGTCAGAAATATAAAAATTTTGGTAAAATAAATTGCGATCAATTAATAGAGGTAATTGGATCTAAACTCTCGTGTAGGTTTATCTTTGGGTTTTTAGTTATGGTTAAAGCTAGGTTAATAATACTTAAGAACCTGTTTGTGAGCGACTTAAGATTTATTTAACATTAGCCTGTTAAAATCTTTTTTGATAAAAATTTCCAATAAATTTTCTAATCACTATAAATAACTCTAATTTTAATCTGTTAAATGATTTTTGAATAGACAAAAATGTTAAAGCAACGCCTATGGCATAGTGTTAAAAACGTACCTTGAGGTTTTTTCTGGTTTTTTTTTACAGCATCCAGAACCAAGCTACCAGGTAGCTGACCTCTAATAAAATGTATTTAAAATGCTGTACAATAATTTAATTTTACATTAAAATGATTAATTTAAAAACCGTGGGTAAGAAAAACCCACAAGATGTAACAGCACCACAGCAGTTTTATGCGCAAGCGGTAAAAACAGGTTTAACCGACCTAAATCGTTTGGCTTATTTAATTTCGAACCAATCTACCGTTCGTGAACCGGATTGTTTAGCGGTATTAAGTGCCTTGGTACATAATATGACCGATGAACTTTCACAAGGACGTGTAGTGCAACTGGGTAGTTTAGGAAACTTTCAAGTAGGGGTAAGCTCAGAACCGAGTGCCACTCCCGAGGAGGTAAACATTAGTAATGTCAAGCAAATACGCTTAAATTACAGACCCGGTAAACGTGTGCGTAAAGCACTCGAGACAATGGACTTTAAATTAATCGGCGGCTAGAAACTTGCGATTTATTTAAGTTGATTAAATAAAGGTTTCGTTTGAAAAAACGAGGCCTTTTTTTTTGTGCGTCGGATAAATGTTTACCTCGCAAACTTCCTTTCTTGAAAATTCTTTCCACTTCTCTTTCACAAACCCAGCAGTTTAAAATCATAAACACCGCAGTTTATCATGATAAACCCAGCAGCTTGTGGTTGTAAGCACAGCAGTTTGTAAAATAAGTCGCAGAGCTTTTTGCCGATGCCTTAAAAACCGACCCAAAAAGACACAAAAAAAGCTCAAAAAGTACTGGCGGCTAGAAACTTGCGATCTTTTTTGAGCTTGCTAAATAAAGGTTTTTAACGTAGCATAAGTAATACTTATGTGTAACAAATATACTCAAATTGGGCGATTATCACCTCTGAAATCAAATAAAATTTATGGTAAAATAGAATTATTTGAGGTGTGTTAATAGATTAAGTGCTTGTATTTTTCGATAAAATGCTTTAAAAATCCAATCTTGGCAACGCGTATGCTCCATATTTAATGAATCAAAATCTGCCTTTTAAAACTTAAACTTCTAAAAATACGATAACCTAATTATTTAAAAAATAGGAGGGGAGTGTCATTTTCTGCGCTCAGATTTATACTTCAATGTATGAAGATTATTGACCGCTCCAACTGCATTAATTCAGGCAAGTTAGGGTGCTATTTTAGTTCAAGAGCAATTTATTAGTTTTCTACATCTTAATCTAAACTCAACAAGCAGCCGTACTACTGCTTGTTGTGAAAATATTTATATTAATTTATTAAGCACCTTGTTTGATGAATTGAGCATCAATAACCAGTTTAACTTGGTCTGATACGACCATATTTCCTGCTTCGGTAAGGGCACTCCAAGTTAAATTAAAATCTTTGCGGTTTATTTTACCTCTGATTTCAAACCCAGCTTTGGTTTGACCGTAGGGATCAACCGCCACGCCGTTAAAATCAACGTCTAATTGAACTTCCTTGGTCACGTCTCTGATGCTTAAATCGCCCACCAAAGTTTGGCCGTCAAACGATTTAGAAGTAAAGGTAAGTTCGGGGTATTGCTCGGCATTAAAGAAGTCATCCGATTTTAAATGTGTGTCCCTATCTTCATTCTTGGTGTTTATCGAAGCCGTTTTAGCCGAAAAACGGAAGTCGGCTTGTTTAAAGTCATCGTTTTCGGTGGTCACTTGTGCTTCAAAATCGTCAAAATTTCCTTTCACCGTTGAAATCATCATGTGCTTTACCTTAAAAGCTACTTCTGCGTGTGCAGGATCGATTTTCCAAATTGTTTTTTCCTTCATCATGTTTTGTTTTTTAGGATTAATAAATAGTTTAAATATTTATAAGTAATGCGCCTTCGCCTTAAAGCATAGGAAGACTGAATCAACTAATGCAGTTGACTTTTAAAAGCGCTAAACCGGCTAATGCTTATACTTTTATTTTATGTTTAGATTTTATGCGATGACTTAGTCCTTGTTATTATGCCAATTGCATAGGGACTTCCATTAAAAGTACCCGTGCTTCGCTTAGTGCTTTAACCTGTAGGCTGTTAGTTTCCCAAATACCCATTCCGTCTCGAGGGTTCAATTGCTGTTCCTCTACTTCAAGGCTACCCTCCAGTACAAAAACATACACGCCGTTTTCTTTTTGTTTAAGCAGATACTCTTTTTCGATTCCCTGACTAAAATCGCCCATATGAAACCAAGCATCTTGATGAATCCATACGCCTTGATCTTCTTTATTTGGAGAAAGAATTTGATAAAATTCATCTTTGACCGCTATATCTTTAACCGAAATTTGATCGTAGCGCGGTTTTACATTTTGTTGTCTAGGAAATAACCAAATTTGAAGAAAATGAGCTTCTTGGTCTTGGTTTTTGTTTTTTTCTGAATGCGTGATGCCCGTACCAGCGCTCAACACCTGCACATCTCCCTCTTTGATTACCGCCACATTGCCCATACTGTCTTGGTGCTCTAAATCTCCCTTTAAAGGGATAGATATAATCTCCATATTATCATGCGGATGCGTACCAAAACCCATACCTCCCGCTACTTGATCATCGTTTAAAACGCGTAGTACACCAAAGTGCATCCTTTCGGGATTAAAATAGTGGGCAAAACTAAAACTGTGTCTTGATTTTAGCCAACCGTGATTGGCTTGGCCTCTAGACGCTGAAGGGTGAATAATATACTGCAAGGCTTTTCTTTTTTTTGTAGTGATGTTAGTCTTTTTTGTCGATTTAATCCGCTTTAAGCGAAAAAAAACTCCTCTTAAAATATATGTTGGTAGCCGATTAAAACCACTACTGTTGTTTTGTGCTACAAAGATGATAAGATTTTACCGCTTGTACCATATGAAAACTGGGGCGAAACATATTAAAATCCGACATTTGGCATTTTGCCTGCTTTGGGTTGTGGTTGTAACTACCAACTAGTACCAAAAAAAAAAGAGTGCCGGTAACAATGCAATGCTTGTTGCTAAGAAAATTGATAGCCTTTTGCCCATAGTAATAGCTAAAAGCAAGCCGTTTAAGGATTACAGTTTTCTATCTGGGTAGGGTACAAATTCTGTTTCGCCCTCAATTTTTGGGAAATCTTGTGCTTTCCACTTTTTTATAGCCTCCTCAATACGGGATTTACTGCTTGAAACAAAATTCCAATCGATATAACGCTCTTCAAGAAAAGCTTCACCACCAAATAGGTAAACCACAGAATCGGCTTCCATAATGAACGAGCAGAGCTTCGTATCTTTAGCGATAAGCAATTGCTTTTCTCCAAAATGTTGGTTTTCAGTTTTAATGCCGCCTTGTAGTATGTATAATCCCACTTCTCCGTAAAGCTGTTCGCCTAGTGCAACTTCCTGGTTATTAGAGCATTTAAGTTCTAACATATAGAGTTTACTATGCACGGGTACTGGTGATTGCTTACCAAAAGCTTCGCCTGCGATTAATTTGTAATGGATGTTTTTGTCTTGCCAAGTAGGCAACTCGTTTTCATTAATATGCGTAAAACTAGGTTCAATTAACTCCTTTTCTTTGGGTAAAGCCACCCAAATTTGCAAACCATGCAGTTCTTGATTAGTCTTGCGTAGGTAATCTGGTGTACGCTCAGAATGTACCACCCCTTTACCGGCGGTCATCCAATTTACAGCACCTGGTTTAATTTCTACGGCGTTACCAATAGAATCACGATGCATAATGCTGCCCTCAAATAAATAGGTTAGGGTAGAGAGCCCAATATGCGGGTGCGGCAGGACATCAAAATGCTCGCGTTTACTCAGTTGCACCGGTCCCATATGATCAATAAAAATAAATGGACCCAGCATACGCTTTTGTCGGAAAGGCAATAGTCTACCGACTAAAAAATTACCGATATTAGCAGCACGTTCGGGTATGATTAAGTTAATATTTGACATAGCATATTGTTTTATAGGTGTAGCTCTAGTTTTGAAGAATTGTTTTTCTAAAGCCGCTTGGCGAAACTTTAGTATAGTTTTTAAAAAAGGCACTAAAATTCCCTGGCTGATTGAAACCTAGGTGGTAAGCAATTTCTTTATTTGACAAATCGCTAAAATAGAGTAGGCGTTTGGCCTCGGTAATCAATCGGGTGGTGAGGTAATCTTTAGCCGTTTTCCCCATTTTTACTTTTAATGTCCGGTTTAAGTGATCTGGGGTAATGTGAAGCGCTTCGGCATAAAACGCTGTGGTGTGTTGGCTTTTATAATTTTGCTCAACACTGGTTTTAAACGCCCTAATGAGGTTTTCTCCCGCTTGTTCAGCATCAGTAGCTTCTCTATCTAACGTACAGCTATTGTTGCAGGCAATCAAAAGCAGTTTGAGCAGCGCCCCAATGGCCATAAATTTATAGGGGGTGTTTTGATGAAAGCTATCAAAAATCTGCTCGGCATAGTTTATTATCTTTTCGAATTGTTGCGTTGTTGTTTTTAAGGGAGGAGTATCGCCATAGTTTTGAAAAAGATTTAATCGCTCAATGAAGCTAAGCGGAATAGCATTCTCTACCAAAAACTGGTACGAAAACACCATTGAATAGCCGGTGGAGGCTTTTTCCTCGATAACCTGATGTACCTGGCCTGGGGCAACAAAATAGATTTGTTGTTTGCCAAGGGTATAGGTATTAAAGTCTATTTTGTGTTTGCCCTTTGCGTTTTTAAACAAGAGTACGGTAAAAAAATTATGCCGATGGGGCTTGTCGACTTTACCTTGGCGTTTGGCATAAATGGCTTGCATTTTAGAAATACCAAAACTCAGTTCTTCGGCCTGAGCATTCACATTTTGGTAAGTTTTTACTTTTTCTGCCATTGAGGAAGGCTTTTAGGATAATTTAAAAGTTACTGTAAGGGGCAATAGTTAGTCACTAATAGAAATTATGAGTGCTTAGTGAACAAACTTTAGCCTAAGGTATTAAAAATAAATGAAATTGAATAGCAACCCCTAGTCGACCTCGCTGGCGCGAATGTCTCGCCCGTGCCTCCCGCTCCCGCAGGCTTGTAACTTGTGGCTTTCTATCCATTAGCAGGTTCATAAAAAAATTACTACTTTCAAAATATGAGCCCTAATTATAAGTTTCGTGCTTCAGTAGGTTTTTATATTGTGAACTTTAGTTTTATCCTTGAATGAAGAATTGAATATTTGGGCCATTGATGGAAATGGGGTGAGGCGAACACGATGCAATCGCGCGCTAGTAGGTGTTTTTAATTACGGTGATTGATTTATTTTAAGCGGTATACAAGATTTCTAAGAACGCCACGCTAATTGAAAACATGCCTTAAAGAACAAACTCGAAGAACAAACTCGAAAGACAAAAAGTGTAGTAAACAAGACAATCAAAAAAAACTTGCTTTTAATGCAACCAAACTAATAGTCGTATTAACGCCAAAGCAAAACAAATATAGAAAACACCATAAATCAAGCGTTCTTTTTTACGTTGACGCTTGGCTTTAAATTGAATTTGTGCTTTAATCTGTTTTAGTTTGTCGGGGGCTATTTTTTTAAAAGTTGGTTTTGCTTGTCCACCTGCAGTAGAATGGATCGATTGCCTGTTGTTCTCTTTGAATTTATTGCGATTACTAGGACGAAGTTTACGGTTTTGTTTCATCCTACTTATCATATCCATAATGTGGCCTGATCCGTAGCTCATGTATTTAAGATTGATATTTTACATTTCAGCCGATGAATATACGTTAATTTTTGTTAAAAACAAGATTTTTACTTAGTTGTGAAAGCTTTTGATATTATAATAGGGTAGCGGCAAAGCTTTTTAGAATAACTATACCAACTTTCGTTGCCGCCAAGGTCTCTAAGAATATTTAGGTTATGGCGCTAATACAATTTCCCATTCGGCTAATAAGCCTGCAACGCCATCTAATGAGAATTTAGCTTTTTTTAGGGTATTTAAATTAGGGTTTATTTGATAGTGTTGAGCTGTTCTAAAATCAGCTTGACTTAATTGACTGCGCTCAAATCGAGCCTGACTCAAATCGCAGTGTGCAAAAACAGCTTGAGTCAGGTCGGCTTCTTTAAAATCAACAGCCGATAAGTTGCAGTGGTCAAAAATAGTTTGCTTGAGCTTGCTTTGATAAAACGAACTATGGTCAAGTTGGCAATGAGCAAAACTAACCGATAAGCCAAAAGGTTCACAGGTATTAAATTGAAGTCCGAGCATTTTACAATGCTTGAAAAATGCTTCACGAAACAAGGTCTTGTTTAGTCTCGCCATACTAAAGTTACAGTGTTCAAAATGGCAGTCTATAAATTGCATTTTAGAAAGGTCTTTTTCAAAAAAATCGCAATGTTCAAAACGGCATTGCTCATATTCGCCTGGCGCTAAACAACCGATTCGTGTAAACTCCTGGTCGTAATAATAGTCGGTTTTCATTGAATAAATTAAAAGTTATTTTGAGATCACTAGCTTAAATATTGTTTGCTTAGTTACCCAATAAAAGATCTAATCCCATGCTTATTGCTACAAATAACAAAAGGCTGGTAAATGTTCCTAAGCTATAGCCTAAAAATGCTTTTATATAGACACGTTTTCTATTGTCTAGATAAAACTGTTTGACCGCCCACATTAGGTAAATCCAACTTAGCGGTAAACCAATTTGAAGAAAGGGAAGGCCAACAAGGTTATCTACTAAGCCTAAGACAAAATAAAACAACATAAATAGCCCTAGAATATAGCAAAGAAACACAAAGATCTCAAAGTAATTATAATTAAGGCGTCTAAAAAATAAACGATAAAATGCAGCAATGAATAAAGCCATCCATACATTTAAGTAGCCATAATTGTCGGTAAACCAACTTAAGAGTTCAAATGCTAGAGGTCGACTTTTTTTAGTTTCTTCGCTAAAGCTAATGGTCAATATCTCATAATCAAAGAGCCGCTGTCCTAAGGTATACACCAAAGAGCAGACAATTAAAAATAAAATGGGTTTGATAAACCTTTTACGCTCTCCCCATAGATATCGTTTTGTGGTTTTGCCTGGTCTTAAAGCTAATTCTTTAATGGTATAAAAGATACCAAATTCTAAATAGAGTATGCTTTTTAATTCTTGCACTACATAACCCGCGTCGATACGCTTGGGTTTTAAGTGGGCGCCGCAAGAAGAACAAAATTGGGCCGCTTTATCTGGTTTACAGTGCTTACAATTAGGCAAATTAACTTGAATTGTTATTAGCGCTTGGTATTGCGCAATTTGTGATAAAGTAAATGTAATTATTTTTTAAATTAAATAGTTTACTAATCTTTACAATTTTTAATTGAGTTGGTTTTTCGCTTCCGCGGAAGCGAAAAAGAATTTAAATTAAATCAAGCTTGAAATTATAGCCTTAAAAGTCCAAAAAGTTTTCCTAAACCGCACTAAACAAAGCCTACTTGTAGAACCCGTTTTACTTCTTGTATACTGTCTTCGTGGTCTAAGAGCACCACCAGTATATCATGCGCTTCAATAATTGTAGAACCTCCCGGTCTTACAAAATTATCTTTCCTTTTTATCATACTAATAAAGGCCGAATCGGGAAAATGCAAATCTACGATTCGCTTTCCTACAGCATAATCTTGGGCGTTAACCTGCACTTCTTCCATTACCGATTTGGGCAGATTTAAAATATACCTATCGTTGGGAGCCAGTGGTTTGTCTTTTTCGGGTAAGCCTACATTTAACCATTTTGCTACAATAGAAAGCGTGGTTCCTTGTAATAAGACCGATGAAACCGAAACAAAAAATACAATACTAAAAATCATCGGTGCTTTATCAATACCCGCCAGTAGAGGATAGGTGGCAAACACAATGGGTACGGCTCCTCGTAGTCCTACCCAAGAAATATAAAAACGCCTACGAAGTTTCATTTTAAAAAAGATTAAGCTTAAAAATACACCAACTGGGCGTGCTATAAAGATTAAAAATAATGAAACCACCAGTCCTATACCAAGATACGGAATGATTTGCGATGGGAAAACCAGTAAACCTAGGGTTAAGAAAAGAACTATTTGCATCAACCACGCCAGTCCATCAAACATCTGCAGTATGGTTTTTTTATGGATAAGCTCTTGATTGCCTAGATATACCGCACAAATATAAATGGCTAAAAAACCGTTTCCGCCCAGAAAGTCGGTTGCCGAAAAGGTGATAAACATAAGTGCAATTACCAAAACCGGGTAAAGCCCTTCAAAATCAAGTCTGATGTTGTTAATAGCTAACTTACTTAAATATCCAAAAGCTATTCCTAATACGCCGCCCAGAATCATTTGCTGTAAAAAGAGCGGTATGATACTCCAAAAACTTTGATCTTGATTTACTACCAAAGATAAAAAAGCGATGGTTAATACATAGGCCATAGGGTCGTTACTACCGCTTTCTAATTCGAGTGTGGGTCTTAAGTTGGTTTTAAGCGCTAAGCTTTTTGACCTTAGAATAGAAAAAACCGCAGCAGCATCGGTAGAAGATACGATAGCGCCCAGCAATAAACTTTCATACAGGGTAAAATCGGTAATCGAATAAACAAATAAACCCAATGAAACTGCCGTAAGCAACACCCCTAAGGTAGAGAGAGCAATACCTTCTTTAAGAATGGGTTTTACCGATTGCCATTTGGTATCTAAACCTCCCGAGAAAAGGATAAAGTTAAGCGAAACAATACCAATAAATTGAGCAATTTTAGGGTTGTCAAAATAAATGCCACCAATACCATCTGATCCTGCTAGCATTCCGATACTCAAAAAGAGCAACAAAGTGGGAACCCCAAATTTATAAGAAGTTTTACCCACCAGAATACTAATAAGTAGTAAAATAGAACCGATTAAGACAATGTTTTCAATGGTAATATTCATTCCGTAGTTTTAGTAGCTTAGCTTAAAGGCTAGCTAATGTCAGCCTATAAAGTTAATTATTTGTCTGTGTTTTTGGTATAGAAATGATTGAATTTTATACTGTTTAAAATATAGGTATAAAAAAAAACTGCTTATTGAGCAAGCAGTTTTTTTATTTTAAAAATTGTAATTGGTTTTATTCTAAAGAAGCCCCAACTGCAATATCGCAACGGTGACCTGGCTGCCCGTGTGGCGGATTCACCTTTAGATTACTGGTGTTGGTTGCAGCTTCAACAGGGTTTCCGTTCACCGGAGTAACGGTGTTCTGAATCTGATTTGGTTTTGAATTAAGTGGCGCACCTACTTTAAGGTCGCATCGGTGTCCCGGTTGCCCGTGCGGTGGGTTAGGATCATCTCCACTAGGGATGTCCTGCGCATTGGTGGTTTGGTTATTGGCAGCAGCCTCTGTATTAGTGGTCTCTGTAGTGGGTTCATCTGTTGCCGTTTCCTTTTCTTTTTTCGCTTGGTCTTCACAAGAGAAACTTATTAGTCCGCCTGCTAAAGCCAAAGCCATAACAAAAGTTTTTGTTGTTTTAATTGAAATCATAGTTGTTTTATTTTTTTCGAATATACAAATAATTCTTTTTTTCTTGGCCTTATTTTAATTTACTCGGCGGGCAAGGCAAAAAAAACAATTATTTCAGCAAAGCTTCGGTTGCTTTTTGTCAATTTTATATCTTTACGCAGCACAATAAATTTAGTAAATATAACCACTATGAGTAAGCGGTACCACGTAAAAGTAAATGAGCAGTGGGATTTTGATTTTAGCGAAGAAGAAATCCGTCAATTCGATTTACAAAACCTTCCTAACCATTCGTTTCACGGTCTAGAGGAGAATAAATCTTTTAAAGCGGCGATTACCCAGCATAATTTTATCGATAAAGTCTATAATGTAAGCATCAACGCCAATCCGTATACGGTAGCCATACAAACCGATTTAGATCGTTTAATTTCAGAAATGGGATTAGAGTTGAATGCAGGTGCTATGGTGAATGAAATCAAAGCTCCAATGCCCGGACTTATTATCGAAGTAAATGTAAAACCTGGCGATGAGGTTAAAGAGGGCGATTACCTTATGGTACTCGAGGCGATGAAAATGGAAAATGCGCTTACTGCACCACGCGATGCCAAAATAAAGCACATTGCGATTAATAAAGGAGAGACCGTAGAGAAAAATCAATTGCTTATTGAAATGGAGTAATGGCCCGAGTGGTTTATTATAATAGTACAAAATCATTATGAAGAAAATATTAGTTGCCAACCGAGGAGAAATCGCTTTACGGATTATGAAGACCGCCCAGAAAATGGGTATAAAAACGGTAGCCGTTTATTCTGAAGCAGACCGCAATGCACCGCACGTAAAATTTGCTGATGAAGCCATTTGTCTAGGGCCAGCACCCTCAAATCAATCGTATCTTAAAGGAGAGGTAATTATTGCCGAAGCTAAAAAACTGAAAGTAGATGGTATTCATCCTGGATATGGATTTTTAAGTGAGAATGCTCAATTTGCACAAGCCGTAGAAGAAAACGGCATTACTTGGATTGGTCCGGGTTCAAAGGCTATAGAAGTCATGGGAAGTAAACTCGCTGCAAAAGAAACGGTGAAAGCCTATGACATACCTATGGTTCCTGGAATAGATGAAGCCATTACCGATATTGACAAAGCAAAAGCAATTGCCAAAGAAATTGGCTTTCCTATTTTAATTAAAGCTTCTGCTGGTGGTGGAGGTAAGGGAATGCGTGTTGTAGAGCAGGAAGCCGATGTTGAAGAACAAATGAACCGCGCCATTAGCGAAGCTGAATCGGCTTTTGGAGACGGTGCTGTTTTCATTGAAAAGTACGTTGCTTCACCACGGCATATCGAAATTCAAATTTTAGCCGATAGCCACGGAAATGTCGTGCATTTATTTGAACGCGAATGCAGCGTTCAACGAAGGCACCAAAAAGTAGTGGAAGAAGCACCATCGGTAGTGCTAGACGAAACTTTACGTCAAAAAATGGGTGAAGCAGCTGTTAAAGTGGCCAAATCTTGCGATTACGTCGGAGCGGGAACAGTTGAGTTTTTATTTGATGAACAGCGTAATTTTTATTTCTTAGAAATGAATACGCGTTTGCAGGTGGAGCATCCCGTAACCGAATGGATTACAGGTATAGACTTGGTTGAAGAGCAAATAAATATTGCCCGCGGAAAAGCTTTGCGATTTAAACAAGAAGATTTAAATATCAACGGGCACGCCATGGAGCTGCGCGTTTATGCAGAAAATCCGTTAGACGATTTCTTACCAAGCGTAGGAACGCTATCTACTTATCAAGTGCCGCATGGTGAAGGCATTCGTGTAGACAATGGTTTTGAAGAAGGTATGGAGGTACCTATTTATTATGACCCGATGTTGTCTAAGTTGATTACTTACGGAAAAACCCGAGAAGAAGCTATTCAAAAAATGATTGAGGCTATTGATAGGTATAGGGTTATAGGGGTAGAGACTACTTTAAGCTTTGGTAAATTTGTAATGGAGCACGAGGCCTTCCGTCAAGGGAATTTTGACACTCATTTTGTGAAACAATACTATTCGGCTAGCTTATTAGAAGAAGCCAACAAAAAAGAAGCGCGATTGGCAGCCTTGGTGGCTCTTCGCCAATATTTAACCGATCAAAAACAGCTTAGATTACCGCGCATAAAATAAAGACTTGAGAGAATTATGAGTAAGAATATAAAGATACTGGAAGAAAAGATAAAACAAGCCCATTTGGGGGGTGGCGAAAAACGAATCGCTAAACAACACGAAAAAAAGAAGCTTACCGCTAGAGAACGTATAGACTATTTACTTGACGAAGGTTCTTTTGAGGAAATAGGAATTTTGGTTACTCACAGAACCACCGAATTTGGTATGGATAAGCAAAAATTTTATGGCGATGGTGTGGTAACTGGCTATGGTACCATCGAGGGGCGTTTGGTTTATGTGTTTGCACAAGATTTTACCGTTTTTGGGGGCTCTTTGTCTGAAACCCATGCCGAGAAAATTTGTAAGGTGATGGATTTGGCGGTGAAGGTTGGTGCTCCAATGATCGGACTTAATGATTCTGGTGGAGCGCGAATTCAAGAAGGAGTGAAATCGCTAGGCGGTTATGCCGATATTTTTCATCGCAATGTTAAATCATCGGGTGTGATTCCCCAAATTTCGGCCATCATGGGGCCCTGTGCTGGGGGAGCGGTTTATTCACCTGCTATGACCGACTTCACTCTTATGGTGCAAGATACCAGTTATATGTTTGTTACGGGTCCAAATGTGGTTAAAACGGTTACCAATGAAGAGGTGACCTCAGAAGAATTGGGTGGTGCCAGTACACACGCTACCAAGTCGGGGGTAACGCATAGAACGGCGGTAAACGATATTGAATGCCTTGAAGATGTGAAAAAATTAATCAGCTATTTGCCTCAAAACAATCAGCAAAAAGCAGCAGATTTACCCTATAGCTTAGGCGATGAATTGCGTGAAGGTTTAGCCGATATTGTCCCCGAAAGTTCAAATAAACCCTACGATATGCACGCGGTAATCGATGGAATTATAGATCAAGATTCTTTCTTTGAAATCCATAAAGATTATGCCGATAATATTATTGTAGGATTTGCCCGTCTAGGCGGAAAAAGTATTGGTATAGTTGCCAATCAACCTATGAGCTTAGCCGGAGTGTTAGATGTAGATGCCTCTAAAAAGGCGGCTCGTTTTACTCGTTTTTGCGATGCTTTTAATATTCCTCTATTAGTACTAGTAGATGTACCTGGATTTTTACCTGGTACCGATCAAGAATGGAACGGGATTATTTTAAACGGAGCCAAATTATTATACGCGTTGAGCGAAGCAACGGTTCCTAAAGTTACCGTGATTACACGTAAAGCCTATGGCGGAGCTTATGATGTAATGAACTCTAAACACATTGGTGCCGATTTAAATTTTGCTTGGCCAGGCGCAGAGATTGCCGTTATGGGAGCAAAAGGAGCCAGTGAAATTATTTTTAGAAAAGAAATTATGGAGGCCGAAGATCAAGAAGCAAAATTGGCCGAAAAAGAAGCCGAATATGCCGAACTTTTTGCCACTCCTTTTGAAGCCGCAAAACGCGGATTCATCGATGAGGTAATTTTACCAAAGGATACGCGTAGAAAGCTAATCAAAGGTTTTAGCATGCTGGAGAACAAAGAAGTTTTAAGACCAAAACGCAAGCACGGAAACATTCCGCTTTAAGCGAAATTAATAAAAGGTAGGAATTTTGGCCTGTTAATTGTTTAATAGTTAAGTAAGGCATAAACAATCCTAAGAAAAATAAAAATTTTTCGTCGAGTTGATTTTTTTTGCTTAAAATTGAAAAAATTTAATAATCTAAATTAAGAATAGAAATGAGAAGATTTAAAAATGTATTTTTTGCTATAGTAATGCTGTTGAGTGCTAATGCTTTTGCTCAAGAAGCTCAAGTTAGCGATGCCGATTTGGCAAAATTTGCAGAGGCTTATAAAGCAGTGCAGGTTGAAAATAGAGAACTACAGCAAGAAATGGTAGCCTATATGAAGAAAGAAGGTATGGAGGTACAACGTTTTCAAGCTATCCAGCAAGCATCTGTAAACCCGAACCAAGAGGTAGAGGCAACTCCTGCCGAGATGAAGAGCTACAAAAAAGTAGTGGCTAAGGTGCAAGAAATGCAGCCACAATTGCAAAAAGATATGATGAGCATCATTCAAGACAAAGGACTTAGTATCGAGCGTTACCAACAGATTGGAGCTGCTTTGCAACAAAATCCAGAATTGCAACAAAAATTGCAAAACTTAATGATGAAGCAAGAATAAAATCGATTTGCTTTAAAATATAAAAGCTGCCGCTTAGGCAGCTTTTTTTATGCTTTTATACTTTAAAATATCTTTTTATGAATTGAAATGTGAAACAAGGTTCTCATGCTAATTTAAATAATTCTAAGCGTGTTGCTAGTGAGCATTTGGCATTGGATTATATATCCCAAAATAGCTAACCTTGACGATTGGTTTACCCAGAAATTTATAAAGAAATAATCAGTTTAGGCAAATCAAAGCTTTTAAATCAAATACCCCCAATTCGTATTTAGCGAATTGGGGGTATTTTTTACTTAAAAAGTTTTTATTCGTCCCGTATAAAATCAGAAACAAGGTAGCTTAGTGCTTTACCAACTTGTCCGTTCTCATCAGGTATGGCTTCGCAGATGTGCAAGTAATGGGTTTTTTGCTTTTTGGCTAAATTAACAAAACTACGCAACTCACGCATATCAAAACCTGTAGGGGTTGCTGCACTACTAATAAAATTGGCTACCGCATCACAATCGATTTCTAGACCAAATTGATTGCGTACAAAGTCTGCTGTTTTCTTAAATTTCACCAATTTGTCGAGAGCGGTAAGATGCATAATCTCTTCGTAACATACATAGTGTTGTTGTTTGTTGGCTTTAATAGCTTCAAAAATATAGTCTGGTGTATAGTTTTGATGCAAACCAAAGATAGCATACCGATCAAGGTAACCTTCTTTGCTGGCAAAACTAAAACCATTTCCGCTATGACGGTAATCGGTATTTCTTAAATCGGTATGGGCATCTATATTTAGCACATTAATGGGTTGATCTAATCCCAGAGCCACACCGCGGATGATACCATAAGCGTTGTTATGACCGCCACCAATTACTATTGGTGTTTTATTGGCCTCAATAACCTTTTGCACTACTTGAGTAACCGTGGTATCATTAAAGCTAACAATTTCGCCCAACTCTTTAGGATCATTGGTTTTTTCGGCATCTTGCATACTGCCACGGGTTAAAATTTCACCTAGAATTAGGCAATTTTTAGTGGTGTTATAAGGATTAACTTGGATGTTTAAAAAAGCCTTTAAAAATGCTTCCCAAGCGGCTGCGGTCCCCGCTTTTCCGTAATTGGCACGTACCCCAATATCTTCTGGAATACCGATAATAATAAATTCTTCGGGACGGTTGGCTAAATCATCAAAATGATTGACAAAGGCCAGTTTTTCTCCCATTTTAACTTCTCCAACTCTGGTTTTCGTAAGTTCTTGAGCACGAGTGGGTGTAAAAAAAGTAAAGTTTTTCATATTAAAGGCGTTTTCCGTTTATATAAACTTGCTCAATATGGTTTTGACCAAAAGAGTAAGGTAAAAATCCGTACGAGGGTATCTTTTCGGTAATCAAGAGATTAGCCTGCTTACCCGGTGTAATACTGCCGTGGGTGTCTAACAAGTCTAAAGCGTACGCCGCGTTTAGGGTGGCGGCATTAATAGCTTCTTCGGGTGTCATTTTCATCTTAATACACGCTAACGATAAGCAAAAATTCATATTGCCATTGGGCGTGGTACCAGGATTGTAGTCGGTTGCAATGGCCAATGGCAGGCCAGCATCTATAATTTTTCTTGCTGGGGTATAGGGAATATCTATAAAGAAAGAACACGAAGGCAAAGCAACTGGCATGGTTTGCGTATGCTGTAAGGCCTTTAAATCGGTATCGGTTAATACCTCTAAATGATCAACACTCCTGGCGTTGTGTTTTACACTGGCCGCTATACCGCCAATAGCATAAAATTGGTTCACGTGAATTTTGGCGGGTAAGCCATATTGCTGTGCGGCTTCTATGATACGTTCGGTTTCGGCAACGCTAAAATAATTCTTCTCACAGAAAACATCAACATAATCGGCTATTCCCTGTTCCGCTACTGCGGGTAACATTTCGTTAATCAGATGATCTACGTAGGCTTTTTGATTGTTTTTATATTCTGGTGGAACCGCGTGGGCACCCAGAAAGGTAGCTTTTATAGGTAAATCATATTGTTGGCGTAGTTTTTTTATAACGCTTAGCATTTTTAATTCCGCTTCAAGCGTTAAGCCATACCCCGATTTGATTTCGATAGACCCTGTACCCATTTGCATAACTTGTTCTAAACGATTAGCGGCTTGAAGGTAAAGTTCGTTTTCTGAGGTTGTTTGTAGATTTTTGGCGCTGTTAACAATGCCTCCGCCTTTAGCTGCGATTTCTTCGTAAGTTAGGCCTTTAATACGGTCGATAAACTCTTGTTCGCGATTGCCAGCATAGACCAAGTGCGTGTGTGAGTCTACCCAAGCGGGTAGCACAAATTGACCAGATAAATTAATTTGCTCGTCCCAAGTTTTATCGGGTAAATTGGGCATGCTGCCATAGTCGAGTATCTTATCGTTTTCAATTAATAACCAAGCATTTTCTAGTACTGGTAATTGGCTCATGGCTTCTCCGGCTAACCAAGTAAATGTCTCTTCCCTTACTTGTACCAAACCTTTGATATGCGTAAATAGTGTTTTCATAGGGTAAATATAATCAACCTTGCCTACATGTAAAATAAAACAACTTAAAATTGGACTATTTGCGGTTTCCAACAGGTTTGTTGTTGGCTTCTCAATCGGCTTTAAGCCTAGTGAAATCAACATAAATAAGTAAAAACTATTACTTTTAATAAATGTTATAGAATACACTTATAGTGTAATAAAAAAGAACAAGCATGAAACTTGTTTTTTGCCTTAATAATTCTATATTTTTGTAGGTGTAAAACAAGTATAACTTTAAAATTTTTAAATATGTCATTAGTAGGAAAACAATTCCCGAACTTAGAGGTAAACGCAATGAATGAAATGGGCGAAACCTTTAAAATCAATGTTTTAGAAGAGGCTAAGAAAAATAATAAAAAAGTATTATTGTTCTGGTACCCAAAAGATTTCACTTATGTATGCCCAACTGAGTTGCACGCTTTTCAAGAAGCTTTAGCTGATTTTGAAGCTAAAAATACAATGGTAATTGGTGCATCTTGTGATACAGCAGAAGTTCATTTTGCTTGGTTAAACACCCCAAAAGACGATGGTGGAATTGAAGGAGTAACCTATCCAATTTTAGCTGACTCAAATCGTAACTTAAGTTCACGTTTAGGTATTTTAGATATCGAAAACGAGCACTACGATGAGGAAACTGGTGCATATACTGTAGAAGGAGATAACGTGACTTATCGTGCAACTTACCTTATTGATGAAGAAGGAAAAATCTTTCACGAAGGAGTAAACGATATGCCATTAGGAAGAAACGTGTCTGAATTCTTACGTATGATTGATGCTTATACCCACGTACAGAAAAATGGTGAGGTTTGCCCTGCAAACTGGGAAGAAGGTAAAGATGCTATGCAAGCGAATAGCAAGGGAGTAGCTTCTTATTTGTCTTCAAACTAAGAAAAGGAAGAAAATTACACTGCATTTTGTAGGCGAAAAGGTTTGCAATTTGATTTAAAACAAGCTTGAAAGCCTACAAAATGCAAAATTACTAATTAAAGAAAAATTGCTATGAAAGAGTTAGATCAAGATAATTTACAAGAGATTGTGAACAGCAACAATCGCGTTGTGGTACAATATATGGCTGGCTGGTGCGGTAACTGCCGTTTGATGAAGCCAAAGTTTAAAAAACTAGCTCAAGAACACGAAGATACTACGTTTATTTTGGTAAATGCAGAGAAGTTTCCTGAGTCTAGAAAGTTAGCAAAAGTGGACAATTTACCCACATTTGCAACCTTTAAAGATGGGGAGTTTGTAAATCAAGTACAGACCAATAAATTAGAACCTTTAAAAGCATTAGTAGATGAAGTTACCAGTAATTAGACATTTCCAGAAAAATCATTCTGAAGAGGCACTCGAACACACGATTGAGGTATTGGAGTCTTTTTCGGAGCATCGTTCGGCAACAGAAACCGATTTAGATGTAATAGGTGAATTGATTACCAATCTTTGTGGCGCCATTGAGGTTAAACAGATGATTGCAGATGGCCAATCTGAACGCGATGCAGCCAATGCATTTGCTAAAAAAGTATTGGGTTCAATCGATCAGTAGTTATCCCAAATTTTAGGTTAAACCAGCAGACTTGATGTTTGCTGGTTTTTTTATTTTAAAATTTAATGCAGTAATGCGAATTGAAGTGTTTATTAAGAGAGCCTTACATTCACGCGAAACACAAGATACGGCAAATAGCAAGCCCAAGCAATTAAAGTCAGTACCACCCAAGCGATATTTTCAAAAGCTGAGAAAAGCTTTTAGTTGTCAAATTTGTAGTGATTATTGAACTTGCATAAAAAAATTTTTAAGAGATATGCGCTTTTAGTCTTCGCGTTTGCTTTTAAGTTTCTTTTCCTTTTTTAGTCTACGTTTCCTTGCTCGTTGGGTTTCTGTTTTAAATACAACTGGTAGTGCCAGTTTTTTTCCGATTTTCTCTACTTCAACGTAGGTAGTTTTATCTGCTGTAAATTCTTTAAAAAGTTTAATTACTTCTTTTTCAATCCTGCGGTGTTCGCTACGCGCATTTATATCATAAAATTTTCCTTTTTCATTAATTTTGAAAAAAACAAAAACTCTTATTTCCTCATTTGGCTTATAGTTTAATTTATGGGCAATTCGATTAATTTCATCTTTGTTGGCCTTGTTAAAAATTTTTGAGAAATCTCTTGTCAGGTTGGCCTGGCCAAAGCTTATACTAGTTAGTGCTAAGAAAAGTAATAAAACTGATTTTTTCATAGTAAAGGGGGTGATAGTTTTTGAGTTAAATAATGAAATTTTATGGCTTTAATTGGAATTGTACATAATTGCCCGTCAAGATGAAACAAATAGTTAGATTAAGCTTAAATACAATAAAATTTCTCGTTTAAAAAATAATTAATCTTCTAAATCCTAAGAGAAATTAGCCTTATATCTTTATAAATAAAAAACCATTTCAATCTTTCTTTTTACTTTGCTGTTTTTTTTTTAAGGTTGGTCTAAAGAGTAATCCCGAAAAAAAACCGAAAAATAAAAAACAGAAAATAAACTTCCATAAATTAAAGTCCTTGTGCCCCAAATAATCAAATAAAGCCATAGCAGAGGCATAAAAAAAGCCACTATAAAACCCGTGTTTAATAGTCTTTCTATTTAGTTTGCTCATTTTCATAAGTAAGAAAATTTTTATATTTACCCCATTTAAATCAAGAAGTTACAGAAAAATACACATCCAGTCTAAGCTGATATAATACATTTGTTATGGTTTGTGCCAAGCTGTCAATTGAATTATGTCTTTTGCATAGGATTTTGTTTCGCCTAGCATTTTATTCTATTTTTTTTGTACGTAATCGGAGCGCATTACCGATTACAGAAACCGAACTAAAGCTCATTGCTAATGCAGCGATCATAGGGGAGAGCAATATCCCGAAAAATGGAAATAAAACACCAGCAGCTATGGGTACCCCCAAGGTGTTATAAACAAGCGCAAAAAATAAATTTTGCTTAATGTTTTTCATTACGGCATGGCTCAAGTTTTTTGCTTTTACAATTCCGTGTAAATCGCCTTTTACCAATGTTATCATCGCACTTTCTATGGCGACATCGGTACCGGTTCCCATGGCAATTCCTACATCACTTTTGGCTAAGGCTGGAGCATCGTTAATACCATCGCCTGCCATGGCTACCACTTTGCCGCTTTCCTGTAATTCTTCAACTTTATGGAGTTTATCTTCAGGTAACATATCGGCGTTAAAATCGGCTAATTTTAATTCTTTTGCAACAGCCTGGGCGGTATTGTGATTATCGCCTGTAAGCATGATAACATCAATGCCTTTTTTTTGTAGGGTTTTAATCGCTTTGGCACTAGTTTCCTTAATCTTATCGCCGATAACTACATAACCCACAACGGTATTTGCTATGGCTAAAAAGGAAACCGTTTTACCCTGCTTTTGATAGGTTTCGGCTTCTTTTTGCATATGAGCCGTAAGGCTTGCTTTAGCATAATCCATCATTTTAGGATTACCCAGGGCCACTTTTTTATCCGTTATGATAGCTTCAACCCCTTTTCCATTTAGGGCGCTGAAATCTTTAGATTTTAATAGTTTAGTATTTTGTTCTTTTGCGTAGTTAACCGTGGCTTCTGCCAAGGGATGTTCACTATTGGTATTTAAAGCAAGAATGTATTGTAAGATCTCTTTTTCACTAAACGCATCGGTAAAAGAGCCTATTTTTTCTACGGTAGGTTTTCCTTCGGTTATAGTACCCGTTTTGTCAACGATCAAAGTATCTACTTGATCCATTTTTTCAAGGGCCTCGGCATTTTTAATTAACACCCCATTTTGGGCACCTTTACCCACACCAACCATTACAGACATGGGAGTGGCCAAACCTAAAGCGCAGGGACAGGCTATAATGAGCACCGCAATCGCATTGACCAGTGCATAAACATAAGCTGGTGCTGGCCCCCAAATGGACCAAACTATAAATGTAATTATCGATATAATGACTACAATAGGGACAAAGTACCCCGAAACTTTATCGGCTAAATTTTGAATAGGTGCGCGACTACGACTGGCGTCATTTACCATCTGAATAATTTGCGAAAGTAAGGTGTCGCTTCCTACTTTCTCGGCTTTCATCAAAAATGATTGGTTTCCGTTTATAGTACCACTGCTTACTTTATCATCTTTAGTTTTACGCACAGGAATAGGTTCGCCCGTAATCATAGATTCATCGACAGCCGTTTCACCCTCTGTAATGACACCATCTACAGGAATTTTATCGCCTGGTTTTACTTTTAAAATATCATTTATTTGTATTTCATCGATACTGACTTCAACTTCTTCTTCATTTACAATTTTAATCACTTTATTGGGCGCTAATTTGAGTAATTCTTTTACTGCCGAATTGGTTTTGCTGTGCGCACGCGCTTCAAGTAACTGACCTAAAAGAACCAATGTTAATATGACGGTTGCAGCTTCAAAATACACGTGTACTGCGCCAGATTCAGACAAAAATTGTTCGGGGAATACGGCTGGAAATAACATTCCTATTAGGCTAAATACCCATGCCACTCCTGCACCAATTCCGATAAGGGTAAACATATTGAGGTTCCAGGTTTTGATGCTTTTATAAGCCCGTTCAAAAAACATCCAAGCGGCATAAAATACAACAGGAATAGATAACGCGAACTGTACCCAATTCCAATATCGCTGTTCCATAATGTCATACAATGGGTTATTATGGATCATTTCGCTCATAGCAATGATAAAGATAGGCAGCGTGAATATCATCGCTAACCAAAATTTCTTTAGTAAGCTTTTATAGGTTTTTTCTTCTGAAGATAAATTTGCTTGTTTGGGCACTAAATCCATTCCACAGATGGGACACGAGCCTGCCTCATCCTCAATTATTTCTGGATGCATAGGGCATGTCCATTGTTCTGAAGATGCCGTAAACAGGTTTTGTTCTTCGACTAAATCCATTCCGCAAACAGGGCAATCGCCAGGTTTATCATAGGTTTTATCACCTTCGCAATGCATAGGGCAATAGAAGGTACCCGTGCCTTTACCTTTAGCGGTTTTTTTCTTTTTATCTTCTTTATTTTTAGGCTGTTCGCCAGGATGATGAATACTATAATTACCCCCAGCTTTTTCTAAGGCTGCTTGAAATTTTTCAATAGGAATATTTTCTTCGGTTTCAATTATAGCCGCTGCCTCATCTAAATTTACCGTTGCTTTAGAAACACCTTTTACTTTATCAAGGGTTTCTTCAACGTGAGTACGACAACCGTTACAGCTCATTCCGTGTATGTATTAGGTATGTTCCATTATTCTTATGATAAAAAAACGGTTATGATAAACCGTTATTATTGTATTTATTCAGTGTGTATTATCGATTTTAGTATGGGTTGTTTTTATTGTTATTTCCTTTAAATCGTTCAATTGCCAAAAGAATCTCGTAATACTGTAAACCACAAATCAAATATACCCAATAATCGGTTTACAAAGGTGAGAAGTGTAGGTATTTACTAGGTTGCTTCTTGGTTTATTTTACTATTTTTATTTAAACCGAGGGGGGTATATAAGTCTTCTTCACTAGAAAAGGGTACTTATTACTGCTTTTACTGGTTAGAGAAAATGTCTATAGGGTATATTATTTGCTACAACCGCTCTAAATGCACTCTGACCGTGCTATGACCGTTAAATTTAAATTGTAAGTTCTTGTAATAAAATTTTACCAAAAGATTTTTTAAGGCTTATTGAAAATAGTGTTCATAGTTTTCAAAAGACTTTTGGAGCTTGAAAATAATGGCTTCTGCCTCTTCATTATTTTCGGCTATTGAGAGCTTTTCAATAAGTTCGATATGGGGGTGGAGCCATTTATGCAATTCGTCATGACTTTCTCCTTTCATGGTACAACTTTTAATCAAGCGGTTGTTTTGTGTCTTTAAATTCTCGGCTAATTTTTTGTAGTCTTTATTCTTTGCAGCCATAAAATCGGTCAGTAATTCATTTCCTTTTTTAATGTGGGGTTTCATTTCGGCATTTACTTGCCATTTTTCACCATTATTAAGGTTGATATCGCTTTGTTGTGGGTCAGATTTACAAGCAGCAGCGATGAATAATAAACTCATGATTACAGAGAATAGCTTTATTAAATTTTTCATATTTCGATATTTATTTGGTGATTTTTATGTTTAGTTACTTTCCTTAGCGGATTAGATTTAGGTTTATTTTTTTTCTTTCTACCCATTAACGACCTTGGACGCGAAATAGGGAAAGTATGAAATTTCATCTAATTTTGAATCCTTTAGATCTTATTGAAAAATCAATTGGCCAGCAGATGGTATTAATTATCTGTTTTTACTAATTTTTCTAATGGCGTTTTTAATTTTTCATAGGCATTTGGCAGTTGAAGAAATGGTTCTATACTAAAGGCGATGGTATCCTTAGCTTTAAAAAACCAATAATTCCCTACTAATTTTCCATCATCGGTTTTTAGATTGTGTTGAGGAATGTTATTAATTGAAAATTCATTTTTTTCTTTGTTATACCATATTCCCAATGCTTTTAAGTTAATTTCTTCTGTATAATGAAGTATTAAGTGTGGTTGAATTGTATTGTTATTCGTGAAAAGCTCAAAGTTTTTGATTGGAAATTCATTTAACTCTTCTGACCAGGCTTCTTCATCTCTTTTCAGATCAAGAATTTTATTCCATTGCTCTACTACCAATGTACTATCTGTTTTTGATTGAAGAATACTAAACAATTTTTCTTGAACAACTTCAATTTTTTTATTCTCTGGATAGATTGTGATGTCGGTCTTCTCAGCAGCTATTCTACCATTTTCAATACCAAAGAAAGAAGCTAAGGCAAAGAGTATTATTTTTATTTGTTCCATTTTGAGGAAGTTTTGAGCTTTTTAGGGCATATAATATCCCCACTCAAATATACTGGTTTGTGGTTGTATTTTATCCAATAAAACCAGAATCATTGGTTATTGACATAAATCTTACGTTGATTACTGAGAAAAATCATTTTTAAACGAAAAATTCACATAGATCTATTTTATTTAATTCCGCGAAAGCGATAATTTAAGTATGTGTGGTAAAGCATTTTCTAATGCATAATTATTAGTGTCAGCTATTTTATTTTTCTTCCTTTTATTCCACTTGCACAACCGAAAAAATATTCTACATATTCAACTTCAAATTCATGACCGTTAAAAATTCGAAATGTATTTTTTGAGTTTCCAAACTCTTCTGTATAAACTCCTAACATTTTATAAGTCTCTGGACTTCCAAGAAATACTTTTCCTAAAATAGGAATAATATTTTTCAAGTAAAACATATAAAAGGGATTTATTATTTTACTTTTTGGAACAGAAACGTCGATTAAGGAAAACTTTCCGTTTGGTTTTAAAATTCGATAAATTTCGTTTGATAATTTTCCAAGTTGATCATCATTAAATGTCTTTAACCCAAAACCTGAAATTACATAATCAGCAGATTCGTTCGGAATTGAATTGTCAAAAACATTTTCTTTAAGTATCTCAATTTTAAATTTTTTGAATTTCGATTTATTTTTCTCCGCACGATTTATCATCTCAGTAGAGAAGTCCATTGCAATTAGTTTTGAGTTTTTGTCTGAATCTTTTAAAATGTGTTTCCAACATTCTCCCATGCCAGTCATTAAATCGACAACTATTTTTCCTTTTTCGATTTCAATTTGCTTGACACACTGTCTTCTCCATCTTTCACTAAATCCAAATGAGGTTATGTAATTCATTTTTGCATACGAACTACTCATTTTATCAAATAGCTTTTCAACAAATTTAGGCTCGTAGATTTCTTTCATTCCTAGTGTTGGTCATAATTACTGGCAACTCATTATCCCCACTCAAATATAATGGTTTCTAGTAGTATTTTATCCACTATAAGTAGAATTATTGGTTATTGACATAAATCTTACGTTGGTTACTGAGAAAAACCATTTTTTAAAAGAAAAATTCAACTAGATCTGTTTTATTTAATTCCGCGAAAGCGATGAATATAAATGTGATTTTACCTAACTCCTCTTTTTTATGATTTTCACCATTCGATTGATTATTATTTCAGACAAATTATACTCATAACCTTCAAAATTGGTTGTATTGATAAATTGAACCACCACCGTATCAATATCTTCATGGTATTCTGCCAAGCTTTGGTAGCCTACTGCTAAACCGCCATGTTCATATTTATAGGGATAGATTTCTTGTTCTCCTTTTTGAAATACGGAACCATCATTCAAGGCTCTAATAAATATTCCCACATCTTCTGCCGTTGCTATCATTCCATTGTCTCTGAATTTGAAATCTTTTTCAATTCCCACGTAATACCCACTCATTAAATCATTTATATCTACTTCGTCAATTGTAAAGTAGGTGTTTTTAAGGTTTAAGGGTATTAAAATTTTTTCTTTTATATATTCGTGGTGATTGTATGCTAAAACCTTATCCATTATCTGCCGTAACAATATATAATTGGTATTTGAATATTCATAATCTTTACCTGGTTTAAAACTGGCCGGCAAGTCTAAAGCAAATTTTAGGGGAGTTTTGTAATTTTTTTCTTCGTTTTCCCAAAACGATGGATTGTCTGTATAGTTCGGAATTCCAGAGCGATGTTGAATCATCATTTTTAAGGTGATTTCATCGGCATTTTCTATTCGGTATCGTAGTTGGGGAAGGTAATCGGTTAAAGTGCGGTCAAAAGACAAGCGCTTTTCTTTTACCAATTTTGTGGCTGCTACAGCGGTATATAATTTGCTGATACTGGCAATTTTGAATAATGATTGTGGCTCGGCGGGTATTTGCTTTTCTCTTTCTTTCCATCCTCCTGTATAGAATTGAGGATCTTTTCCTGCTTGATCTACGTAAACAATCATTCCGTCAAAACCATATCCTAATGCTTCATCTACTTGTTCTTGAAGGCTATCTGGTAATGGTAAAATCCAAGCCTTTACCAAAACCCAGGGCACAAAAAATAAAGAAATAAAGGTTCCAATCAGTAACACTGATTTCACAATCTGCTTTATTTTTTTAGGTTTAGTCATTTTGTTTTTTAAGGTAAATTCGTCATATTGGTCATTCTATCCTTAAAAATAATTTGTAACCTCATTAAAGATAGTGAAGATTTTAAGTTTTGAGCAATTTGTTCAAATGTTTCTATTGCTTCGGTTACTTTAAAAATCTTATCCTGAACTTTTATTGGTTGTTTAGTCAGAAAATCTTGAAAATAGTTTTTATAAGCTATTACCTTTCTAATTTTCTCTATCACTATAAATGTAACTTAAAGGTTACGATTTTCAAAATTGGCTCTGGAGTTTTGTTGGCTGAAAACGGATTTTGTGATTTGCATCACAACTCCATATCTCCATTTAAATAAACTTCTTTATTGTGATTTTCTCCGCACGACAATTTACGTTTAATTGTTTAGTTATTTTCTTAGAACAAGGCCTAGTGAGTGGGTAGTTTTTCTTGGCAATTTTTAGCAATGTGAAACGTTGCCTGGTCGGCTATTTTAATGGTAATTTTCTTTCCTGTACAACTCAAAATCTTTGCTTAGTTCTTTTATTCTTAAAAGTAGTTGAACCAGCGTTATTTAAAACAAGGCACGGGGAATGAAAAGTCCGTTTGATTTCCAGACGTGTATATACAACAACCAAATTAAAACCTACTCGATATTATATCGGTTTCAACCGAATTGAACAAATATTTTATAGCTGTTGTTTTTCGTATTGAGAATTGAATTTTTATGAGGCCTGACCAAAATATTGGTAGAGTACATGTCTTGATATAGGTCTAGTTGCTTAAAATTCACGTAAGAAAATTCCCCAGCAATAAGGAGGGTAAAAGCATAGCTGCTTCGTAACTCCTTCGATACTTCTTCGTTGACCCCTCGAAATATAAGGGTTTATCGAAGTTTTATCGAAGGAGTATCGAGCTAACTTCGAGGGAGCTATGAAGTATCTTAGGATTTTAACTTATCTTGCTAAGTAGTAAGAATACTTGTTTTAGACGTAGAAAGTTACAGGAGGTATGAAGTACGTTAATAGTGTTTATAGGGGATGCGCTAATTCTCCATAATTAATTCAGCTGCTTATTTAGGCTACATTGGTCGATTTAAATAGGTTTGTAAATTTGGCTGATAGAAATTAGGATGATCAAATAAAAGCTATTCTCAAAGCTATAAAAATTTGTAGATTATGAGGTGATTGAATTTAATATTCACCTCCGACAAAAGTATATCGGGTTTTTTATATCTATAAATTTAGCTATTATAGTAATTGCTATTTAAACTTTGGTGCGGAAAAGTTGGTTAGAAAATATGCGAAAATCAAAATTATTCTGGTCTTTCTGGTAGGTAGGTAAGCTTTACTTTTATATTTTCTTTATAAGTAATTAGAATAGAGCATAGCACCGAAACTTTTTCATTGTGATGCTTAGCAGGTTGCATAACGGGTAGTTTTCTTAGTACCGACAAAACTTCGGCCTGTACCGTAATTTCGGCATTTCTTACCTTTAAACCTGTACTGTTTCCCGTTTCGTCTATAATAAAAAAGGCGGCCAGTTGTTTAGGTTGTGATAGATTAAGGTCCTTAATTATTTGTGTATTAAATTCTTTTTCAATGTAGGTGGTTATTTTCTCATAAAAACAGGCGGTAATGTCTTCTTTTTTTTGATTCTCACAACCAGGAAATACAGGTGGCGTTTGTACATTCTTTAATAGTATGCTATTTTCAGAGGTATAACGAGCTAAGCCATCATTACGAGCAATTATTTGGCAGAGACTTTTAAGAGCCTGTTCTTCTGTTTTCGTGATATCACCTTGCGCCATTATTTGTTCTTGTACGGCCTCAATCTTAGTCAATAATTCACTTTGTTTTCCATTTGCCGATTCTACATTTTCTTTGCACGAAAAATTGAGGAGTGTTACCAATAAAGTTGGTATTAAAATTAAAAAGCGATTGGTTTTGTTTACTTTTTTCAATTGATAGAATTTATTAAACGATAGAAGTTGATGGTTTAAAATCTCTGTTGTGCTAAAATTATTAAAAATAATGAAAAATTAGCGTATATTGATCCGCAAAATTTAAGGAAATGTTAGTTCTAAGAAAAGTGGTTGCTGATATAGCGAAGTTAAGAATGCAGGCTTATTTAGTTTTGGTTCTCGGCCTTTTATGGGGATGCTCTAAAGATGATGAAGGCAGTGCTTCCCAGAATCAAATCGATTATTTTGAGGTGTCTCAAAACGGTAGTTCATTAGACTTTTATTATGGCATTCGTGGCGAATTTGATTATGTCGAAATCGCTTTCGCGGAAGCGGGCTATGAAGTTCAAGCTGAATGGGCCGATTTTTTTACTACCTCTAATCAGCAACGGGTTGAAAAACCAATTAGAGATTTGATTTTTGCTAGCGATGTGGTATATCATTTCTGGATTCGCGGTGTTCAAGAAAACGGTAAAAAAACCGATTGGTTTGGTCCAGAAACGATAAATATTTCTTCTTTTTGTGAAAATCCTTATGCATTAGAATTTAACGGATATTTAGCGTGGAATTATTACGATAATGAAAATGATGCTTCGTTTTACGAGGTAGAGTATGGTGCACAAGGCTTTGAAGTGGGGCAAGGCCAAAAGCTAAGTTCCAATAGCGAAACGATTTTTGATTTAAGTTTAGAAAAGAACAAAGTGTATGATGCTTATGTGCGGGCCTATTGTAATATTGATCTAGGACATAGTGCCTGGGTGGGTCCTGTTTCCTATTTTGCAGAACAGAATCAAAATGTATGTTTAGAACCTTACAACCTGTCGTATTATACCGAATATAATTTCTTTGGTGATCCTGTTGGGGCTAGTATAAGTTGGAAAGACGATGGCAACAACAAAACCTACGAGTTTAATTTAGTGGGAAAACATAAATCTCCTGAATCATCGGCCATTGAGTCACGATCAGATTATGGAACACAAATTACATACACCCAAATTTCACCTAATGTTAATTACGATTTTTATGTGCGCACTGTATGTTTAGATGGATCCAAAACGGCTTGGGTGGGCCCGTTGAATGTCAAGATTCAATAGTAACATAATACTAAGATTAGCCTAAGTTTTTATAATAAGCAGCTATAACCCATATTTAGACAAGCTTTCAGCTTTTAAGATTACTAGGTCTTGATGAATCAGGTTAAACCTTTTTAATAGTTACTCTATTGTGTATAATTACAAAACAAATTTTGAGGGTAAAGGCTTAAACTCTATATTTACCTAAACGGATTTTTATACACATGAAAAAATTTATACGCGGTAGGCTTAAAGGTGGCTTGTATGCTATTAAAGGAGCCTATTTGCTTTTGCGGTATGAACATAGCATACAAGCACAATTCTTTATTGGCGTTTGCGTTTGTTTACTGGGGTGGTTTGTCGGCATTTCCAGAACAGAATGGATGATGCAACTTTTTGCCATAGGTTTAGTGATGGGATTAGAAGGAGCTAATTCGGCCATTGAAGAAATAGCCGATTTTATACATCCAGACTTTCATGAGAAAATAGGAAAGATAAAAGATTTGGCAGCGGGAGCGGTTTTCATAGGCGCTTGCGTTGCAGTAATTATTGGCCTTTTAATTTATTGCCCCTATATAAATTTCTAAATTTAAAATGCTGGCGTCTGTGGTTTAATTAATCATATTTGTACTTTTGTCTGCGAATCAATTAATGTGAATGGCTAAGAAAAAAACATCTAAAAAATCGGTAAAGACCAAAAAACGTGTAGTTAAGAAAATAAATTGGGTGCCAAGCAAAAAGCAACAGGTACTAGCAGGGCTATTTTTATTTTTCTTGGGACTAGGTTTGCTATTGGCTTTTACCTCTTATTTGTTTCACTGGAAAGCCGATCAAGATACGCTAGCCGCACTCGCCGATAGGAGTGTGCAGGCAAATAATGTGATGAATAAATTTGGGGCGGGAATCAGTCATTTCTTTATGTTTAAAGGATTTGGTATCGCGGCCTATCAAATTGCTTTTTTGTTGAGCGTTACAGGATTTTATTGGTTCTTTAGAAAGCCTGCGGCAAAAATAAAATCTTACTGGTTTTGGGGCTTACTTTTGATGTTATGGTTGTGTACGGTTTTAGGTTTCTTTGCACCCGAACAAGCCATATTAAGCGGTATTGTAGGTTATGAACTCAACGATTATCTGCAAGATTATTTAGGCTTTGCAGGTACCATACTTGTGTTGAGTTTTCTTTTTTTAGCCTATTTGATCATCCGTTATAATTTAACACCAGACGTCTTGGGGCAATATTTTAAAACGACTCGAGCTCAGGTGAAAGCCGATTTTGATGAGGCTAAAGATGTAGAACAAGCTGAAATAGACGCCTTTCTTGAACAAGAAAAAGCAAAAGCTGAAGCCGAAGCTCAAGCTGCAGAAGATAATAATCTAGATAAAAATGGCGAAGAAAAGGAGAAAACCCTTGGTTCTTCGATAACTTTTGAAAATACTCAACCGGAGAAGGTTTCAGCTAAAGCGGATGACAAGGCTGAACCCGCTAAAATTATCATTGGTAATCAAACCGATGATGTGGCGATGGAAGTAGAGCAAGCAGCAGAAGAAGAGGTAGATGAGGGCAATTTGAGCAACAAATTGGTCAAAGATTTTGGCGAGTTTGACCCAACTCTAGAATTGAAAAATTTTAAGTTTCCTACCCTTGAATTGTTGGTAGACCACAGCTCGGGTAAAGGCGGAATTACCATAAACCAAGAGGAGCTAGAGAATAACAAAAACAATATTGTTAATACCCTTAAAAACTATAAAATTGAAATTGCGCAAATCAAAGCTACAGTAGGGCCTACCGTGACTTTATATGAGATTGTTCCCGAAGCAGGCGTGCGTATTTCTAAAATTAAAAACCTAGAAGATGATATCGCTTTATCTTTATCGGCTCTAGGAATTCGTATTATAGCACCCATACCAGGGAAGGGGACGATCGGTATAGAGGTGCCTAATAAAAATCCGAGTATTGTAAGTATGCGTTCGGTAATCGGCTCGACTAAATTTCAAAATGCCGAGATGCAATTGCCTATTGCTTTAGGAAAAAATATCTCAAACGAGACTTTTGTTGCCGATTTGGCAAAAATGCCTCACCTTCTAATGGCCGGGGCAACGGGTCAGGGTAAATCGGTTGGATTAAACGCTATACTTACTTCATTGCTTTATCAAAAACACCCGGCCGAAGTGAAATTTGTTTTGGTAGATCCAAAAAAGGTTGAGCTTACTTTGTTTAACAAAATCGAGCGCCACTATTTGGCAAAATTACCTAATGCCGAAGAGGCTATTATTACCGATAATACCAAAGTAATTCATACGCTTAACTCGCTTTGTATTGAAATGGATAGTCGCTATGAGCTGTTAAAAGACGCTATGGTGCGTAACATTAAAGAATACAACGAGAAATTTAAAGCAAGAAAATTAAATCCGGAAAACGGACATAAATTTTTGCCTTATATCGTTTTGGTGGTAGATGAATTTGCCGATTTAATTATGACGGCGGGTAAAGAGGTTGAAATTCCTATTGCGCGACTAGCTCAATTGGCGCGAGCAATAGGAATACACCTGATAATAGCCACCCAAAGACCATCGGTTAACGTAATAACGGGTATGATAAAAGCAAACTTCCCCGCACGTATTGCTTTTAGAGTGACCAGTAAGATAGATTCGCGCACCATACTAGATACAGGAGGTGCCGATCAATTGATAGGAAAAGGAGATATGCTGTATACCCAAGGTAATAATTTGATTCGTTTGCAATGTGCCTTTGTGGATACACCCGAGGTTGAAAAAATAACCGATTTTATTGGTGCGCAAAAAGCTTATCCCGATGCGCACATTTTGCCAGAATATGAAGGAGAAGAAAATGGCACAGGTCTTGATATAGATGTGAGCGAGCGCGATAGTCTGTTTAATCAAGCCGCCGAAGTATTGGTTACCGCACAGCAAGGGTCTGCCTCTTTATTGCAACGTAAGTTAAAGATAGGGTACAATCGTGCCGGTAGAATTATTGACCAAATGGAGGCTGCGGGTATTGTGGGTCCTTTTGAAGGTAGTAAAGCCAGACAAGTTTTGATAACCGACTTAAACGCATTGGAAGAATTTTTAAATGAAGCATAAAAAAGTTAACAGCATGAAAAAATTAATGGTTTTTAGTCTAGCATTGCTAGCTATATTTAGTGTTAACGCTCAAAATTCAGCGAAAGCAGAGCAATTACTAAATGAAGTATCGGCCAAAGTGAAAGCTTATGACAATATGGTGATTCACTTCGACTATATTTTAGAAAACACCAATGAAAATATTAAACAAGAAACCCGTGGTGAGGTAAGTTTAAAAAATGAACTTTATCGTTTAAATTTAATGGGGATTACTCGCCTTTTTGATGGTAAAAAATTATATACTATTGTGCCAGAGGATGAGGAGGTTACCATCTCAAATTATAATCCTAACCAAGATGAAGGTATTACCCCATCAAAAATGTTAAGTTTTTATGAAGAGGGTTATACCTACAAATGGGATATTACTCAGAATATAAAGGGTAGAACAATACAGTTTATTAAGTTAACGCCTATTGACAGTCAAGCGGAAGTAAAAGAGATTCTATTGGGTGTTGATAAACAAACCAAACACATCTATAAATTAATTCAAATTCAAGATAACGGCACTAAAGTAACCATTAAAGTAAATCAATTTAATACCAACGAGCCCTTGTCGCAGTCTTTGTTTACCTTTGACAAAAACAAATATAACGGGTATTATATCAACCAGTTGTAAAACAAGCTAAAGCCTTTTTTCTTGAAAATTCTAGATCGGTATATTTTTACCAGTTTTGTACAAACCTTTTTTGCGGTTTTTGTAGTCTTGATGTTTATTTTTGTGCTACAAGGTATTTGGCTACATATATCAGAACTGGCGGGTAAAGACCTAGACTATTTTGTGATTGGCAGGTTTTTGTTTTACATTATGCCTAAAGTAATACCGCTGGTCTTGCCGTTAACTATTTTGGTTACCTCTATAATGACCTTTGGTAGTTTTGCCGAGAATTATGAGTTTGCTGCTATGAAATCATCGGGCATTTCGCTGCAAAGGGCAATGCGTAGTTTGATTTACTTTATCGGTTTACTAAGTATAATTGCTTTTTTCTTTGCGAACAATGTAATTCCTTGGGCCGAATTTAAGTCGATTAACCTGCGAAAAAATATATCTAAGCTTAAGCCCGCAATGGCTATTGTTGAGGGGGCCTTTAATGATATAGGAGATGTAAATATTAAGGTTACCGAAAAATCTGGCGATAACGATCAGTATTTACGAGATGTAATAATCCACAAAAAAAATCAAAAAAACAGGGGTAACTTTACCGTAATAAAAGCCAAAAGAGGAGAACTAGCCAGTAGTGAAGATTCAGACTTTTTGTCGCTGATATTGTTTGAAGGTAATTATTATGATGAAATTCAACCTAACGACTTTAAAGAGCGGCAGCGCAAACCATTTGTAAAAAGTTATTTTGACACCTACACCATAAATATCGACTTATCAAATTTTAATGACGTCGATTTAAACGAAGAGAAATACAATTACAGCTACAAGATGCTAGACAGTCAAGAACTTCGAGTGGCTTTAGATTCGCTTTCGGCGGATTACAATCAAGAGAAAATAAACTTTAATACCAATATCATAAACCGAAGTGGTGTACAGGCATATAGCGATAATTTTGGGGTAAGAAAAACAACCGCCAGTACTTTAAAAAATACCAAGGGTCTAGAAGTAAAGCAAACCGATACCTTGTCTTATCAAATTGATAGTTTAGAAGATCTATATGCGAGTTATAATCCCACCGAAACTCAACAAATTTTAAATATCGCCATAGGTACTGCACGCGGTTCATTGTCTAGTATTAAAGGGAAGAAAAATATTCTAAGACGCAAGTCAACCCGCATCAATAAAACCGAAATCCAATTGCATAGTAAATTTGCCTTGGCCGTTTCGTGTTTTATTTTGTTTTTTGTAGGCGCACCACTAGGAGCCATTATCCGTAAAGGTGGACTTGGGTTACCTATGGTAGTGGCAATTTTACTGTTTTTAACCTATCATTTTATTGGTATTTTTGCCACCAATAGTGCCGAGAACGGAGCTATTAGTCCGTTTTTAGCCAGTTGGTTATCTACATTTATAATGATGCCTTTGAGCATTTATTTAACTTATCGAGCGACTACAGACCAAGGATTTATAAATACAGATGCTATTGTTTTACCGATTAAGCGCCTATCGGCAAAGTTAGGTCTTACGCGTAAACCAAAGAAATAGTAAATTTGAAAAAAAAGCTATGACTAAAGAGAATAAAAAGAAAATTCAACTCGATACCATTCCCGAAGCTATAGAAGCTATTAAGCAGGGTAAAATGGTTATTGTAGTAGATGATGAAGACCGTGAAAACGAAGGCGATTTTATCGCTGCTGCCGAAGCGGTAACCCCAGAGATGATAAACTTTATGGCGAAACACGGGCGCGGACTTATTTGTGCGCCGTTAACAGAAGATCGCTGTGAAGAGCTTAATCTTGAAATGATGGTAAGTAATAATACCGTATTGCACCATACCCAATTTACCGTATCTGTAGATTTGATAGGGCATGGTTGTACTACAGGTATTTCTGTGCACGATAGAGCCAAAACCATAAAAGCCTTAGTCGATGAAAAAACCCAACCACACGAATTAGGAAGACCTGGCCATATTTTTCCTTTAAAAGCAAAAAATGGAGGTGTATTAAGAAGAACTGGGCATACAGAAGCTGCTGTTGATTTAGCACGTTTGGCCGGATTTAAATCGGCTGGAATCTTGGTAGAAATTTTAAACGAAGATGGTACCATGGCTCGCTTACCTCAATTGGTAGAGGTGGCCAAAAAATTTGATTTAAAACTTATCTCTATCGAAGATTTGGTGGCATACCGTATGCGTCATGATTCGCTTATCGAGAAAAAAGAAGATTTTACTATCAATACTCGCTTTGGAACGTACCGCCTAAGGGCATATAAACAAACCACTAACGATCAAGTTCATTTGGCGTTAACCAAAGGAGACTGGCAAGAAGAAGAACCGGTATTAGTACGGGTAAATTCTACCCTAGTGAATAATGATATATTAGGCACACTTACCAATAATGCCGATGAGAAACTCGATGATATGTTTAAAGCAATTGAAAAAGCACGATCGGGGGTAATTGTATTCATCAATCAAGAGCAGTCTACGCTGAATTTATTACATCGATTAGAAGAACTCAAAGAGCAGCAACAGCGCGGTATTATGAAAGCACCTAAACTAGAAATGGACCATAAAGATTTTGGTATCGGAGCGCAAATTCTACACGATTTAGGTATACATAAAATCAAATTACTCTCAAATACCGAGCAAACCAAAAGAGTTGGAATTATTGGTTATGGTTTAGAAATAACCGAATATGTAAACTATTAGTAGATTTTATTCAAAAAATAAAAAAAGCTTGTCGAATAAGACAAGCTTTTTTTTTAAATGATTGCTATAACTTACAACTCGATAATTGTTTCTTCGAGTGGTTTTCTCACTTTGGCCATCTGAGAAAAAGCATCATCATCGGCCCGGTAACCAATGGGTAAAAGCAATTTGGGTTTTAAATCATAGTCTTTTAACGAAAGTACTTCGCTTAGTATTTCTGGATTAAAACCTTCCATTGGGCACGAATCAATTGACTCAATGGCACACACCGTAAGTAAATTACCTAGCGCTAAATATACCTGGTTAGTAGCCCAACGCTCAATCTTTTCTGTAGTTGACTTCTTAAAATCGTCTACTAAAAAGTCTTGAAATGGTTTTAAGACGGCATCAGGAGTTTGTCGTATGCTTTTTACCAAATCAAAATAATTGCGTACAAATTGCTCATCTATGGTTCCAGGTATACCTAAAATCAAAATATGCGACGCCGTATTTACTTGTTTTTGATTAAAACACGCCGGCATCATTTTTTCTTGCAAATCCTTATTTTTTACAATGAGCATCTTTACTGGTTGCAAACCATAGGAGGTTGCCGTTAGGTTAAAAGCATTCTTAAGTAAGTTTATTTTATCGTCTTTCACCTGCTTTTCGGTATCAAATTTTTTAGTTGCATACCGCCAATTCAAGCTTGATAATACGTTCATAAGTTCTAATTTTCAAATAAGGCTAAATTACAAAGATAAAGGCAATCAAGAAACCTTTGGTGATTTATAAAATCTATAGGGCTATTAAAACATTAATTAATCTAAAAATCTAGATTAAGTCTGATTATTCAGCGTTTTTAGGTAAAAAGTGGCTTACCTTTGTAAAAAATATAAATATGCGCAATTTAATATTTGGTATTTCTCTATTACTTTTTTCTCCTTGGGTTAACGCTCAATTGACAATTAATGAGCTAGATTGTGATACCCCCAGTATAGATGACCAGGAGTTTGTAGAGTTAAAGTCGAATACGCCTAATTTTGATTTAACAGGTTTTGTTTTAGTCTTCTTCAACGGGTCTACCTCTGGAGGAAATACAAGTTATCTCACGCTAGATTTAAGCGGCTATACGACCGATGTAAATGGCATTTTATTAATAGGAAGCAGTACAGTTTCACCAGTTCCACAATACATTATTGCACCCAATCTTATACAAAATGGAGCAGACGCAGTGGCTATTTACCAAGCCGCTCCCACCGATTTTCCCGACGGGACCCTAGCTACAACTACCAATTTGATCGACGCTTTGGTGTATGGTACAAGCGACCCAACGGCCACCAGTTTGCTTAATCTGTTGGGCGAAACTACGCAAATAGATGAAAATGCAAATGGCAATAAAGACAACGAATCCATTCAGTTAAACAATCAAGGTGGTTATGATGTTAAAACACCTACACCGAGACAACTGAATGATGGCAGTGGCATTCTACTCAACGGAATACAAATGAGTTTTAGTAAAACTGAATTTCAAGAAGGAGAAAGCATTCAAATACAATTTACTACAGAACAAAATGTTACGCAAACTACTAGTTTTGGTATACAATTAGATCAAGGGGGATTTTCAAGTGCCGATTTCACAGGGAATATCCAGCTTAACATACCGGCAGGGAGCAATACCACGAGCACAACTTTACAAATAATAGATGACAATTTAGATGAAGGCGATGAAATTGCTCGTGTTCGCTTTGTAAATTTACCTCCTGAGTTGTTGGCATTAAATAATTTTATCGATTTGCGTGTTATCGATAATGATTTCAGCATATCTCCTTGGGGAACTCCTTTAAATCCGACTTATAATACGGTAAGCAGTACCGCGCCTTCGGGATATTATTCGAGTATCAATCAACTGGCAGGAAATTCACTAAGAGATGCTTTGCAGGCGATTGTTGCCGACCCTAACCTGGTACGAGCGCATACCTATAGCGATGTGATTGATATTTTAAAACAAGCCGATGAAAATCCTGAAAATAACAATCAAATTTGGCAAGTGTACACCGAGAGCGTAAAACAAAAAATAGATTTTCAGACCAGCTCTATCAACACTGGAACTTGGAATAGGGAGCACACTTTTCCTCGCTCTAGAGGCGGATTTTTTAGCATAGAAGAAGATGAAACAGCCGATGGCATATCGGTGTATTGGACAACCAATGCCGATTCTTTACGTCACGCCAACTCTGATGCACACGGATTGCGAGCAGTAGATGGCCCTGAGAACTCCGCCCGTGGAAATAAACATTATGGACAGTATACTGGGCCTATCAATAACCAAGGGAGTTTTAAAGGTGATGTGGCTCGTAGTGTTTTCTTTTTGGCATTGCGCTACAATGGTTTATCTATTGTTTCTGGCTACAGCCAAATTACGGGTGAATTAGGTGATTTAGACATTTTATTGAATTGGCATAGAAACGATCCGCCCGATGATTTTGAGATGAACCGAAATAATATCATTTATACTTGGCAAAAAAACAGAAATCCGTTTATAGATCATCCCGATTTAATTGAGTACATATGGGGTGATAAGCAGGGGCAAACTTGGAACAACCCGTTATCAAATACCAAAGTCTCTAATTCGGTGATACAGATTTATCCTAATCCGGCGCATAAGGCACTTTTTATAAAAGGTTTACAACAGCGTCGCGAATTTACACTATACTCCAGCTTAGGTAGGCTTGTTCAACAAGGGAATACCCAAGGAGAAATTAAGCTTGATTTGCCAAGCGGCATATATTTCCTGCAACTAGAAAGTGCCGATAAAAGCTTAAGATATAAAATTGTAGTACATTAAATTATAACCTTAGCGGGAAGCAAATTCCGCTTCAAGCGAAGAAGTGATTTCTTGCACCTCACCGGCATCCATCTGCTCTAATTTGGTATTTCCTACCCGTACCCTTACGAGGCGTAGAGTGGGAAAACCAACGGCAGCTGTCATTTTTTTTACCTGTCTAAACTTTCCTTCATTGATACAAATTGACACCCAGCTTGTAGGGCCGTGGCGTTCATCTCTTATTTTTTTTGCACGAGGTGGGAAATTTGGTATTTGCTCCAATTTATATGCTTTACAAGGTAAGGTATCGTACGGCTTTCCCTGAATACTAATACGCACGCCGTTTTTAAGTTGCTCTAATGCGGTGGGGGTAATGAGGCCATCAACCTGAACATAGTATTCTTTTTCTACGTTTTTAGACAAAACAGCAAAACTCATTTTACCATCGGTTGTTAATAAGAGTAAGCCTTCAGAATCTAAATCTAAACGACCAATCGCCATGGTATTTTCTGGGAAATCAAAGAGTTCACCTAGCATCTTTTTCTTTTTAGCTTTAGGCTGATTGGTGATAAACTGACTTAAATAACCGTAGGGTTTGTATAACTTAAAATGTCGATGCATTATTTAAAAGCTTTATTGAGTATACTCATTACCCCACGAATAAAGGTGGCGCTTGTTAGCACTTTTAATACTGCTTTTGTAGTAGCCGATTCGCCGGTTTTTCGAGTTTGCTTTTTAGCCACTTCTTTGCGTTGCTCTTGTGCTTTTTCAAGTTGTTCTTGTTGGCTTGCTTTTTCTATTTTTTGATTTAAAATCTCATATGCACTTTCTCGATTAATTGACTGGTTGTATTTGGCCACCAAACTAGAGCTTTTTACTAATTGTTCAATTTCGTTTTCTTGTAACACATCCATTCGGCTCATAGGGGCACGTAACATAGTAGCCGCTAGGGGAGTGGGTTTACCCTTTTCATCGAGTGCACTAATAAAAGCTTCACCAATTCCCAATTGTGTAAGGGTCTCTTCGGTTTTATAAAAAGAAGAAATAGGGTAATTCTCTGCCGTCAATTTAATGGCTTTACGATCACGTGCGGTAAAGGCACGCAAAGCATGTTGAACCTTAAGCCCTAGTTGACTTAAAATTTCTTTGGGTACATCGGTTGGGTTTTGGGTTACAAAAAACACACCTACTCCTTTAGAACGGATGAGTTTAATGATGCTCTCAATTTGCCCCATTAGTGCATCACTAGCTTCTTTAAAAACCAGATGCGCCTCATCGATAAAGATGGCCAATTTAGGTTTGTCTGCATCACCTTGTTCGGGAAAAGTAGAATATACTTCGGCTAAAAGACTTAGCATAAAAGTTGAAAACAATGCCGGTTTATCTTGTATGTCGGTGAGTCGTATTATGTTGATATAAGCTTCTCCTTTACTGTTAAAGCGCATTAAGTCATTTACATCAAAAGAAGGTTCGCCAAAGAAAAGGTCAGCTCCCTGTTGCTCTAGGGCAACAATTTTTCTAAGCATGGCACCTGTTGATGCTTTAGAAACACTACCATAAATTTCTTCAAATTCGGTTTTTCCTTCTTCGGTAATAAAGCGAAGCATTTTTTTAAGGTCTTCTAAATCCAGCAATGGCATTTTATGGTCATCACAATATTTAAAAATAATAGCCAAAATACCCGTTTGGGTATCGCTAAGGTTTAAAATGCGAGACAATAAAACCGGTCCGAATTCGCTAACCGTCGCACGTAACTTAACGCCCTTTTCACCCGATAGTGATAATAATTCTACAGGAGACGATTTTGGGGTAAAAGGGTAGTCGATTTGTTCGTGACGTCCTTTTAATTTATCGGCTATAGGCGAAGCTTGTGCCAAACCACTAAGGTCACCTTTTAAGTCCATTAGCAAAACCGGAATCCCTTTTTGACTCATATTTTCAGCCAAAATTTGTAAGGTTTTAGTTTTTCCAGTACCGGTGGCACCCGCAATTAATCCGTGTCTGTTGAGGGTTTTAAGGGGGATTTTAACCACAGCATCGGCTATGGGTTTTTCATTTAGCATACCGGCACCTAAAAAAATTGAATCTCCTTTGCAGTTATATCCTTCTTGTATTTCTTGTATAAAGTTAGCTTCGTTGTTCATGGTAGTAGTGAATTGTAAGGCGAGTATACTAAATTTTAAGACAATTTTGATAAGATATCATTAAAAAATAATCAAAAAAAAGCGCTGATTTGAGTATTATTGTAGTTATAACTAAAAAATAAAAAAGATGAAAAAATTATTTTTACTAGCAACCGCTATTTTGCTTAGTTTTCAAGGTCATGCCCAGTTGCAAACCCCTCAGCCAAGCCCAAAGAGTAGCCTAAAACAAAATGTAGGTTTAACCGAATTTAATATTGATTACTCAAGACCCTCGATGCGCGATAGAGAGGTATTTGGAAATTTAGTGCCTTATGGTAAGATGTGGCGAGCTGGAGCTAATCAAAATACGGTCATTAGCTTTAACACTATGGTCAACTTTAACGGTACCGAATTAAAACCGGGTAGTTATGCTATCTATGTAACTCCACATAAAAAATATTGGGAAATCTATCTGTACAACGATACCAGTAATTGGGGGTTACCACAAAATTGGGATGAGAGCAAGGTGGTGGCAAGCTTAAAAGCCGAAACACACAAAACAGCCAACACACAAGAAACTTTTACAATTTACTTTAGCGACTTGCACAATGATGGAGGAAACTTGGTGATGCATTGGGAAAACACAATGGTAAAATTACCTGTGCAACTTCCTACCCAAGAATTAACCATGAAAAACATAGAGAAGACCTTAAACGGACCTACGGCTAATGATTATTATGCAGCTGCGAATTACTATTATGAGTCGGGTAATGATATCAAACAAGCTCTTACTTGGATTGGTAAATCTGTAGAAATGCAAAACGGAAAAGCTCCTTTTTGGGTTTTACGCAAGAAATCTTTAATTGAAGCCAAAGCGGGCCTTAAAGAGCAAGCAATCGAATCAGCCAAAGCTTCTTTAGCGGGTGCTAGAAAAGCAGGTAATGCCGATTATATAAAGATGAATACCGATTCTTTAAAAGAATGGGGAGCTATGTAAGGATAAGCCTTCCTGAAATAATAAAAACAAACTAAGTTCTTTAACTTAGTTTGTTTTTTGTTTTATGGTGGTTTGTAAAAGAATGGCCAATCCTACTACTAGCGCCGCTCCAAATAGGTTGAGCCATAAATAAGGCATCCAATCGAGGTACCAGCCAATCAACACTATAATTTGGGTTATGATTGCAGCGATAAAGGTTGCTTTACTCTGCACATAATTAACAAAGAAAGCCAATAGAAATATTCCCAATACGTTTCCATAAAAAATAGATCCGATAATATTGACCAATTGAATTAAGTTATCAAACAAATCGGCTGTGCAAGCTACACTTATAGCAAAAATCCCCCAAAATAATGTAAATAATTTTGAGGCTAGGAGGTAATGCTTATCGCTTTTTTCTGTTTTTATGTTGCGTTTGTATAAGTCGATTACCGTGGTAGAGGCCAAAGCATTTAGCTCAGACGCCGTAGAAGACATGGCAGCCGATAAAATAACGGCCAGTAGCAGGCCAATTAAGCCTTTGGGGAGGTTATGAAGAATAAAATGTATGAAAACATAATCTTTATCGTTGGTTTGTAATTTTTCGTCACTAGCTTTTATTAAAGCATTAGCACGTTGGCGTATGTCTTTTTCCTCGCTAAGCAATTCATTAAAAACCAATTTATTCTGACCAAAATGCTTTTCATCCTGCGAAAGGGCAAGGGCTACTTGGGCTTTTTCTTGTTCTATAGCTTTTAGCTCTGCTTTTAACTGATTATATTGTGGACCTTGACTTGATTGCAATACCGCTTCTTCGGCAGCTGGATTAAAGTTTAAAGGGGTAGGGTTGAATTGATAGAACACAAAAACAAAAACACCTACCAACAAAATGAAAAACTGCATAGGTACTTTTAAAAACCCATTAAAAATAAGTCCCATTTGACTCTGTTTTACAGAATTAGCCGTTAGGTAGCGTTGTACTTGGCTTTGATCTGTTCCAAAATAGGATAGTGCCAAGAAGGTTCCACCAATAAGGCCCGACCATAAGGTGTACCGGTTTTCAAAATCAAAAGAAAAGTCGAGCACCTCAAGTTTTCCAGCAGCTCCAGCAATATCAAGGGCTTGTGAAAATCCAACAGCATTTGGTAAATAATCTATCAGTAAAAAGAAAGCAGTGAACATACCAATAAAAATCACTCCCATTTGTTGTTTTTGGGTTACCGAAACTGCTTTGGTTCCACCAGAAACTGTATATAGAATTACCAAAATACCAATAATGATGTTAAGGGTATATAAATCCCAACCCATTACAGCAGACAATACAATAGATGGGGCATAAATGGTGATACCTGCAGCCAGACTGCGCTGAATTAAAAACAGGCCTGCGGTAAGGCTACGTGTTTTTAAATCGAATCTACTTTCTAAAAATTCATAGGCGGTATACACCTTTAAACGATGGTAAAGTGGCACGAAAACCATACTTATAATTACCATGGCAAGGGGTAAACCCAAATAGAACTGCACAAAACCCATCCCGCTGTGAAAAGCTTGACCAGGAGTAGACAAAAAAGTTATGGCACTGGCTTGTGTTGCCATCACCGAAAGGCCTACCGTCCACCAGCGTGCTTGATTTCCTCCCTTTAGATAATCATTTACATTTTTACTGCCTTTGGTTTTAAAATAACCAAAAAGTACGATAAAAGCTAAAGTACCTACCAGTACGGTTATATCTAATGGATGCATACTAACTAAAAGATTTCATAAAAACATAAAATAGGATTACGTATAGCAAATTTGCAAGCAGCAATAAACTATATTTTTGTTTCCAAACATATTTAGGTTTAGTTTTCTTCATTTTCTAAGGCAATTAAATTAGCTAATAATCTGTAGGCACCGGGCACTCCAGCAGGCAGTTCTCTAAATAAACTCAAACCGGTATAAATATAATAGCCCTTACCATAAGGTGCTACCAATAAAGCACCCTGTGTTTGCGACTCGTTGGGGTCTCCCATACTAAGAATTGGCGTAAAACGATCAGACCAAGTATTGGGGAAGTATAATCCGCGTTCTTGTACCCAGTTGTCAAAATCACTTTTTTCTAAGACATTGGGGGTATTTAAAACCGGATGGTTTTTATCGATAAAAGTTACTTTGGCATTTTCATCGGTTACTCGATCTCTACTTAATTGCAGCGGATAAGGTGCTAATTCCTCGGTCACTAATCCGCGGCTAGTGTTGTATTGCACAATTAAGTTACCACCGTTTTTTACATAATCAAATAACCAATAATTTTTAAATTTTAATTCGGGTAAAACATTAAATGCTCTAATCCCCAATAGAATAGCATCATATTGCTCAAGTTTTTGCGCGCTTGTAAGCTGATCTAAATGTAACAGATCAACCTTATAATTCATTACTTTTAAAGCTTCGGGTACGGCATCGCCAGCACCAACAAGATAGGCTATTTTTTCAGCTTTTGTTTTTAAATCTAAACGATTAAGCTTCAATTCGGCTGGTTCTAACAAGACTTGTTTAGGAATATGCGGATAATCGATAAACGAAACCGTGTAGGGATAATTTTTATTTTGGTGCTTAAATGATATCTTTAATTGCGCTTGCGCGGAATGCTTTGGAGGAAATACGCGTAGTTTTACGGTTTTGATTTCACCCTTTTCTTTAAAATGAAGATTTTTATTTTCGCTGGTATATTTCCAGTTTTCGGGTAAATCAAAGATAAGTTCGCCCGTTATATCTTTGCGAAAAGCCTTTAATTCAACTTGTATGTCCTTAGGTGTATTTTCGGCAAAAATAAGCTGTTTATTAGGTAAGCCTATACTAATAGGCGGCACAACATAAAAAGGTTCAAAAACTTCGCCTGCAATTGGATCATTGTATTTATAAAGTACAGGAACTTTGTATTGAATTGTCTCCTGTTTAATTTTAAATTGATAAGTCACTTCAAAAGCTGCATTTGTTTCGGGTAAACCGATTAAAGAGTCATTCGGAACTTTATACAACCCAAGGGATGGCTTTTTATTTAGCCAATAAGGGTTACTATAGGCCGTTTTTGCGGGTATCTTGGCGCTTACCGTAGTATGAAAGGGTTGGTTGGTGCTTAGTTGATGATTTAAGGTTTGATTTACCCCCAAACCTTTAATCCAAAACTTTTCAAGGGTAAGCGGAGAACCGCTTCGTTGTGTAACCTCAAATCGTAAATTAAGTTTGTCTTGTGGTGTAGCCAATGCCTTTTGGGTTACATTCTCTAAATATAGCCCTGCACAAGCGGCAATAATATTATCTAAAGCTTTTAATTTTATATCTTTCCAATGTTTGTTTTTTACCGTTTTAATTTTTTTTCTTAGGTCTATTAATGCTTCAATACTTTTTTCAGGGGCGGTGAAATCATAATTTTGAATGATTTTATCGAGTTGTTTTTGAACCGATTTCCCATTTTCTAAACCTGACCAATGCGTATTTATATCCTCAAAAATATCGTTTGACTGCAAGGGCTTACCATAAACCAGTTCAAGGTATTCGGGTTGCTGACCTCGAATAGGTGTGTTTCCAAATCCTTGAGATTTGTGCTGACTTCGGCTTTGTGATGCAATCTCTGTATTAGATTTCCCTGTAATGGATGAATATAATCCTTTATCAAGTTTAATCATATTCGATTTATCAGCTGCATCAAATTTTTCTTGGCTTCCATAAAACCACCAAGAAGTATTAAAAAATACGCGTTTCACATGCCAAGTCGGAAAATTAAAACTAGATTTTAATTTATAGTGTGGGTCTGCAGCTTTTTTTACCGCTTCTAAACTCAAAATTGCCGAGGCCGTATGGTGACCGTGAGTGGTGCCTGATGTACGGTGGTCAAAACGATTGATAATAATATCGGGTTTAAACCTTCTAATGGCTAATACCACATCGTGTAAAATTTCGGGTTTGTTCCAAAAGGAAAAAGTTTCTTCGGGTGTTTTTGAATAACCAAAATCATTTGCCCTTGAGAAAAACTGCTGTCCGCCATCAATGGAACGCGCAGCAATTAATTCTTGGGTACGAATTAAGCCTAATTTTTCTCGAAGTTCAGGACCAATCAAGTTTTGCCCACCGTCACCTCGAGTGAGCGATAGGTATGCCGTTTGCACTTTTTTATGATTAGCAAAATAACTTATTAAAGCGGTATTTTCATCATCGGGATGTGCTGCAATGTATAAAACACTGCCTAATACGTTAAGTTGTTGTATTTTTTGATATATTTCGGACGAATTTAAAGCAGATTGGTATTGCGCAAAGCTTTTACTTAGCAATAGTAAAAAGACCAATAAACAAAGTTTGCCTTGTTTCATAGCGTTTTTTTTGCTCGAATATACTATTTTTTCGCTTTTATTACAGAAGCCTATGGAGTTAAACAACCAAATTGTTTTACGTCCTCGATTTAAAGAGACGATAAAATTACCGCTGGAGGAGGTGATTAAACGGTTTGTTGAGCAAAAAACTAAACAATCTCGTTATAAAATTGTGTATTTTGATGAACATGTTTTTATTAAATTACCTAAAAAAGAACAGCATTTTTGGTCACCGCAATTGCATTTAGAACTTAATAAAGATGAAGAAAAAACCTCAATTCACGGTTTTTTTGGTCCCAATCCTTCGGTTTGGACACTTTTTATGTTTGCTCATCTCATACTGGCTACCGCCTTTTTGGGTTTATTAGTATGGGCTTACACCCAGTACAATCTAGGTAACTCTTATTTTTGGCAGGTTTTTTTAATGATACTCATCGTATTCTTTTGGGTGGTTTTATACTTTGGTGGGCGTTTAGGCCGAATGAAGGGAAGACCCGATATGGAAGCTATGTTTCAGTTTTACCAAAAAACCTTGGGTGTAGCTGGTTAATCCACAAAATCGGAATTGTTTTTATCGAGTAACGCGTCTTTTTGAATGAGCGAAACCGGTTTTTGTAAAATCAAGTTATTTGGATACGTAATCAATTCGCCGTTCTCGAGTCTTAGGTAAAGATGAAAAGCTTTTATATCTTCAATAATTGCGGGTTCAGCAATAAAATCTTTATCGTGAATTTTGATGCGATCACCAATGCGGTAAGGAAAGGAGAAAAACATAATTATACCCGAAGTGATATTGCTTAAAATAGACCAAATAGCAAAAAGCGCAATACCAATAACTGCAAAAATAGACGAGAACAACAACGAAATCTCTTGGATCTTAACACCCCAAGCAACCATCAATAAGAAGATGGCTAAAAAAACAATGAACACATTGATATAGCGAATAATAAGTCTAAAACGAGCCTGATGGATCGCCTCTTTTTGGTAAATTTTATGCGTAGCCTTGTTGAATAAGTATTTTAATATTCCTAAAAAGATAAGAATACCAAGGGTTATAAAAAGCTCTCTTTGGTAGGTGTTAATATAGTTGTGCATGCCGTTAATCATTTAACCAAAGGTATTGCATTCAGTTCAACTACAAAATAGAATTAATACTTCGCTAACAATTAAAATTGCAACAAGTTTTTATAAAGTAAATGTACCGGTAAACCTAAAACAGTATAATAAGAGCCTTCTATACCTGTAATACCTATTTGTCCTATCCATTCTTGAATACCGTATGCTCCCGCTTTATCAAAAGGTTTAAAAGTATTCACGTAAAATTCAATTTCTACGGACGTAAGCGATTTAAAATTTACCTGTGTCATGGCAGAAAAACAGCATGATTTTTGGTTTGATTTAAGAAAAACAGAAGAAATAACTTGATGTTTACGACCCGAAAGTAATTCTAACATTTTGATAGCCTCTTCTTTATCTTTGGGTTTTCCTAATATTAACTGATCGATGGCTACTACAGTATCTCCAGTAATTAGGATCTCTGAATCTTTTAAATGGTCAAAAGCATTTGCTTTTAATTTTGCTAAGTATTCTGCAGCCTCTTTTGGTGGAAGATGATCTGGAAATATCTCTTCTACGGGTTTTAATTCAATCCGGTAAGGTAGACCTAAATCGGTTAAAAGCGCTTGTCGGCGTGGTGATCCCGAGGCCAATATTATTTGCCTATCTTTTAGTTTTTGTTGTAAACTTAAATTAGCCATTAGCTGTTGTGTATAAATCCGTAAAGTAATAAAGATAAAACACCTAAGCCCATGGTTATTTTGAGCAGTAAACTCAGTTGTCTAAAATCCTTTTTTGAGTTGGCAGAAGGAACCTTAACTACAAAAAGTAAAAGCGGCAAAACTAGGCCAATAAGGCTGTAGGTTAAAACAAGTGTATTTTCATAAAAATAAGTTAGCACATAATATACCAAACCAACTACTGCGAGACATCCCAATGCAAACAATATTATATTGGTTCGTTGTTTGCCCAATACCAAAGGTAAAGTTTTAAACTTCATTTTATGATCACCTGCTATGTCTTCTTGGTCTTTTACGATTTCTCTGATTAGGTTAACGACAAAAGCAAAGACTGCGTAATCTGTTAATATAGAGAAGAAAAATTTTTGTAAACTTTGGTTTTGAGGAGTTATAGCCGGCATTAAATCGAAAATAGCCGGTAAAATAAAGACCAGAGCTACCAGGGCGCTTATTAAGATATTGCCAATTAACAAATACGATTTTAACGTAGTGGCATATAAGTAAAGCAAGCCCGAACTACCAATAAAGAGCATGGTAAATATGGGTTTGCCAATAAGATTAGCTAAATAAAATCCTAACAGAATCCCGAGAACATTAAAAAGCAGAAACCAATTGAATGCGGTTTTCTCAGAAATTAAACGCCCCACGATTACGTGTTTGGGTTTATTTACTTTATCGGCAACAACATCTTGTATATCATTAATTATATTACCGGCCGCAGCAATAAATACGGAAGAAGCGATTAAAAGGCTATATCCGAACCAATTTAGCGTAATAGCTACAGGGTATGCTTCTATAGAAAATAAGCTGAACTTAATAATAAATAAACACGAGGCAATTAACAATAAATTGGGCCAACGAATGAGGTTGAAAAAAGCTTTAATTGGCATGTTGGTCAATTTTAATCCATTTGTTTTGTACCTTCATTACCTGTTCAATTAAGTCGCGTACGCATCCTTGGCCGCCATTTTTATGAGAAATATATTTTGCAATGGATTTTACCTCGGGTACTGCATCTTGTGGGCAAGTTGGTAAGCCTACGCGTTGCATAGGAGATACATCGGGTATGTCATCGCCCATATAAGCCATTTGATTTAAGTTCAGTTTATATTCTTTTGCTAATTGTTCTAACACCTCTACTTTATTCTCAATTCCTAGATAAACTTGTTTAATGCCCAAACCATTTAGCCTTTTCTTAACTGCCTCATTTTTACCACCAGAAATTATACAAACTTGATAACCGGCATCTATTGCTCTCTTTAATGCATAACCGTCTTTTATATTCATGCTCCTTAGCAATTCACCGTCGTGAGCAATATGTACAGTACCATTGGTAAGTACGCCATCTACGTCTAAAATAAAGGCTTGAATATGATTTAAAATTTCTTTGTAGTTCATAATTTATGCGTGTTTTGAATGGCCCGTGAAAGCAGGCTATAAATTTCTTTTTCTTCTGGTGTGCTTAAAAGTTTTAAGTGTCTTTGCATGGTTTGAGTATCTTGTCTAAGAGCAGGTCCGGTTTGTGCTTCTATAGCAGGCGTAGTTTTAATCTTTGTCGCTGTTTCTTGAATTAACGGATGCAATATTTCGAAATCTAAATTATTCGCCTGGCAAATTTTTTGAGCCATAGCATACATTTGATTCGTGAAATTATTGGCAAAAACAGCCGCTAGATGCAAATATTTACGTTGCTCTGTTGTTACGCTATAAACCTGGGTGCTTATTTTTTTTGCCAGATTTTCAATGGTATCAAAAGTTTCACGATTATCAGCTTCTAAACATAGTGGTACTTGATTAAAGTCGATTTCTTTTTGACTAAAACTTTGCAGCGGATAGAATACAGCATTATTTTGCCCGTGCTTTTGCAACCCTAAGCTACCCGATGTATGTGCGATGGTAGGAAAAATAGAGGCAATACTAGAAATAAGTGGAGCAATGGCATCGTCTTTTACCGCTATTAAGGCTAAATCGGCACTTTTTAAATCGCTAATTTCAGAAGTGGTAGGAGCAATAGATTCAAAAGCCTTTAGTTTTGTTTTTGTTCGGTTGTAAATCTGCGTGATTTTTACGCTATTTGTGTGCGATAAAACCCTAACAAGTTGACTTCCAACTCTTCCCGTTCCTATGATGCAAATTTCAAGCATGGGGCTAAAATATTAAAAGTTTCTTGCATTAAAAAATTAAAATAATGCCTACAATAAGTTATGAAAAAAGCAGTAAAAATAACTTTAAAGGTGGTAAATTTGCAGTGTTTATAAAAAAATGACTGCTATGCAAAATAAACTGGCCAAAATTCTTTTTTCTACACGTACAATGGCCTTCCTCTTTATCGCATTTTCTGTAGCCATGGCTGTAGGTACTTTTGTTGAAAATTCATATTCTACTGCTACAGCTCGAGCATGGATTTACAATGCTTGGTGGTTTGAAGCTATGATGCTGATTTTTGCCTTGAATTTTATCGGTAATATTAAGCGTTATCGCTTGCTACGAAAAGAAAAATTAAATACGCTACTGCTACACCTCTCTTTTATTTTGATAATAATTGGAGCCGGGGTAACAAGGTATATTGGTTATGAAGGTGTAATGCCCATTCGTGAAGGCGAGACAAGTAATATAATGTTATCTGAAAAAACCTATCTTTCTGTCTTAGTAGATGGTGAGGTAGAAGGAGAGCATCTTAGACGAACCGTTAATTTACCTTTGACTTTAGCCCCGAAGGTAGATAATAAGCAAACATTGAGTACCGATTTTAAAGGTCAGCATATTGAGTTTGCAGTGACAGATTTCATTCACGGTGCCGAAGAAGGGCTCATTGAGGATGAAAATGGTAAGAATTACTTAAAAATAGTTGAAGCTGGAGGTGGCGATCGACACGATCATTATTTAGAAGAGGGCGAAATTACCTCAATTCATAATGTACTTTTTACGTTGAACAAGCCTACCGACGGAGCCATTAACATCATTATCAATGATCAACAACAAAGCATCTCAACTCCTTTTGAGGGGACTTATATGCGCATGGCCGACCAGAAGCAAGGAAAAGTTGTAGTAGATTCTGTACAGCCGCTTATGATGCGTTCATTATACCAGATGGCGGGAATGCAGTTTGTTTTTCCGGATCCCATGGTAAAAGGAAAGTATGATGTTAAAGCCTCAGAAAAAAGAGTAGATAACCAACAAGATGGTGTGGTTTTAAATGTAAGTACCCAAGGTGAAACCAAAGAGATTAAGTTATTAGGGGGTAAGGGTTACCTGAACGATTATAAAAAACTAGAAATTGGTGATTTAGAGGTTTATTTGCGTTATGGAAGCAAAGAATATCAGTTGCCTTTTTCGCTTAAGCTGAATGATTTTATTGCTGAAAAACATCCGGGTACTGAGGATAATCCAACTCCTAGTTATGCTTCTTTTAAAAGTAAGGTAGAAGTGATAGGTGAGGACGAAAGATTTGATTATGATATTTATATGAACCATGTGCTCGACTATGAAGGGTATCGCTTTTTCCAAGCTTCATTTAATCCAGATGAAAAAGGCACCATTTTGTCAGTGAACCATGATTGGTGGGGAACTTGGATTACCTATATCGGTTACTTCCTGCTTTATTTAGCCATGATGATTTTATTGTTTGAACCAGGATCTCGTTTTGGAGAGTTAACTAAAAGATTAGAGAAGTTAAAAGCCAAAAAGGCTAAAATAACCATAATCGCTTTGCTATTTGGTTTAACCTCATGGGCACAAGAAAATCATACGCACCACGAGGCAGATTTAGATAGTATAGCACAAGCAGCTGCTGAGGCTACACCGCCCAACGAAGAACATAGCCATATGGATATGTTAGAAGCTATGATGCCTAAAAAGCGAATTGACTCTATCTTAAAAGCTACACAAGTTTCTAAAGAGCACGCCGATAAATTCGGGCATTTAGTAATTCAGGATGCGGGTGGTAGGATGAAACCTGTAAACACTTTTTCTTCAGAATTGCTTAGGAAACTCAGTAAAAGCAACAATTATGAAGGTCTAAATCCAGATCAAGTGTTTTTCTCCATGACCGAGAACCCAGCTTTATGGTATAATGTTCCTCTAATAGCTATAAAAGCCAAAAACGATAGCTTGCATCACGTAATAGGAATAGAAGAAGGTGCCTCTCATGTACGTTTAGCACAATTTTTTGATGCAAGAGGTAACTATAAATTAGCTCCTTTTTTAGAAGAAGCCTATCGCGCTAGCGTTAAAAACCAATTTCAAAAAGATTACATCGCTGCCGATGAAAAAGTAAATTTATTATATAGTGCCTTAGAAGGCAGGATATTACGTATTTTTCCGATACCCAATGCAGAAAATAATAAATGGGTTTCTTACCCAGAGGCTATTAAAGGTGAAGGCATGTTTACTGGGGTAGATAGCTTGTATGTTACCAATATATTGCCCCTTTATATGCAAACCATTCAAGTGGCTAAGAAAACCAAAGATTACTCCAAAGCTAATGAAGTTTTAGAGAGTTTAGTAGGGTTTCAGAAAAAATTCGGATCAGAGGTATTACCCTCCGAAAATAAAATTAAAGCAGAGGTACTTTATAATAAATATGATGTATTTAGGAACTTGTTCTGGATGTATATGATTGCAGGTATGGCGATGTTTCTATTTGTGGTAATTGCAATTTTCAAAAAACATAAGGCTTTACCAGTACTCATAACCGTATCTAAAGTTGTAATTGTTTTATTGTTTTTGCTTCATACCGCTGGCTTAATAGCCCGTTGGTACGTTTCGGGTCATGCTCCGTGGTCTGATGCTTATGAGAGTATAATTTATGTAGCCTGGGCAACCATGTTTTTTGGCTTGGCTTGGGGCCGAAAGAGCGATTTAACTACTGCTTCAACGACATTTGTTACTGCAATGATTTTAATGGTCGCCAATTTAAACTGGTTAGACCCAAGTATAGCTAATTTACAACCTGTATTAGATTCTTATTGGTTGATGATTCACGTGGCGGTAATTGTCGCCAGTTACGGTCCATTTACCTTGGGTATGATTTTAGGTTTGGTGGCCCTCTTGTTAATGATTTTTACCAACGAAAACAACCGTAAGAAATTAGGCATAAATATAGAGGAAATAACGATTATTAATGAGTTAGCACTTACCGTAGGCTTAGTATTATTGACCATTGGTAACTTTTTAGGTGGTCAATGGGCCAATGAAAGCTGGGGTAGATATTGGGGTTGGGATCCTAAGGAGACTTGGGCTTTGATAAGTATTATGGTTTACGCCTTTGTAATACATATGCGCTTGGTTCCTGGTTTGCGCGGTAGATTTATATTTAACTGGGTGGCTGTACTCGCGTTCGGTTCTATTTTAATGACTTATTTTGGTGTTAATTTTTATCTTACAGGATTACATTCTTATGCCAGCGGAGATCAAATTATTAGTTATCAATTTATAATTGGTGCTTTCGTAGCTTGGCTCATTTTAGGCCATTTTGCTTACCGGAAGTATAAAAAGTTCTATAAAAAATAATATCAATAAGTGAGTTGGATATTTTTAATTCTAGGTGGCTTGTTCGAGGTGGGTTTTGCTTCGTCTTTAGGCAAGGCACAACAAAGTAGTGGTAACGAGGCCATATATTGGTATGGAAGTTTTGTTATTTGCTTGTGCTTAAGCATGCTATTATTAATAAAAGCAACACAAGAATTACCAATAGGTACTGCCTATGCAGTTTGGACAGGTATAGGCGCTGTTGGGACGGTATTTGTAGGAATTTTTTATTTTAAAGAGCCTATAGATTTTTGGCGTATCTTTTTTATTAGTACGCTAGTGCTTTCCATTGTTGGACTTAAATATGTCTCAAACACTTAACTTTAATAAAAAATACCGCTGAAAATTTCAGCGGTATTTTTTATTAGTTTAGCTAATAAATACTTTTTCCAAAAGTGAAAAAGTCCTGCTCACTATTGGATTATATTTCTCCAACCATATCTTCCGGTTTTACCCAAGCGTCAAACTCTTCGGCTGTGGTATATCCTAAATTAATGGCTTCTTCTTTAAGTGTTGTGCCATTTTTGTGGGCGGTATTGGCAATTTCTGCAGCTTTATAGTAACCAATTTTTGTATTAAGGGCTGTTACCAGCATTAAGCTATTTTGTAATAGCTCATCTATTCTTGCTTGGTTTGGCGTGATGCCACTAACGCAATGTTCTTCAAAAGAAACACAAGCATCTCCCAATAATTGAGCGCTTTCTAACAAGTTAGTCGCCATAACAGGTTTAAAGACATTCAGCTCAAATTGACCTTGCATACCGCCAACGCTCATTGCCACATCGTTACCAATTACTTGAGAACATACCATTGTTAACGCCTCACATTGGGTAGGGTTTACTTTGCCTGGCATGATTGAAGAACCTGGCTCATTAGCTGGGATATTGATCTCGCCAATTCCACTTCGAGGTCCCGAAGCTAACATTCTAATATCGTTGCCAATTTTGTTTAATGAAACGGCCAATTGTCTTAATGCACCGTGTGTTTCTACGAATGCATCATGAGCTGCTAAGGCCTCAAATTTATTTTCAGCCGAAGTAAACGGTAATTCGGTAAAATCGGCGATGTATTGAGCTACCTTTTCAGCATAGTTTTTAGGTGTATTTAATCCGGTACCAACCGCAGTACCACCTAAAGCTAATTCACCTAAATGTGACAGGCTATTATTCAATGCTTTTAAACCATGGTCCAGTTGAGAAACGTAACCGCTAAATTCTTGCCCTAGTGTTAGGGGGGTAGCATCCATAAAATGAGTTCTACCAATCTTTACAACTTTTTTAAACTCTTCTGCTTTTGCATTTAAAGTGTCGCGTAATTGTTTGATACCAGGTAGGGTTACCTCTATAATTTTTTTATAAGCGGCAATATGCATCCCTGTGGGGAAGGTATCATTCGAAGATTGAGATTTGTTAACATCATCATTTGGCTGCAGTGTTTTCTCACCTTCACCTATAGTTTTACCGGCCAATTGATGTGCTCTATTAGCAATTACCTCGTTTACATTCATGTTGCTTTGCGTTCCCGATCCAGTTTGCCAAATAACTAAAGGGAATTGATTGTCGTGTTTTCCTGCTAAAATTTCATCACATACTTGAGCAATTAAATCTCTTTTTTCTTCTGATAAAACACCAGCTTCTGCGTTGGTGTAGGCAGCGGCTTTTTTTAGATAAGCAAAACCATATATAATTTCTAATGGCATTGATGCAGGTGCGCCAATTTTAAAATTATTTCTTGAGCGCTCTGTTTGTGCTCCCCAAAGTTTATCTGCGGGTACTTGCACTTCGCCCATCGTGTCTTTTTCGATTCTGTATTTCATTTGGAAGTATTTTGAATTTTGCAGCACAAATTTAATCAATTCAGACTTGATTTACCTTTGTTTTTTTAAATAAAGCCTTTAAGCTTGACAAATAGACAAAGTTTTGTAGAATGCTTAAACTTTTATAATTGAACCAGTTTTGCTCAATATAATTAGACTCATTTTGTGGATAATCAAACCTACTATATTTGGGTTGATGCCAAAATTAGCAGGTCTATTTATTTTTTAACTTTTTGTTGGAAATAATTTGTAATTATATGTATCTTTGAAAAAATTCTTGAAATTTAGAAATTATGATGTTCGAATTCGACCAGTGGTTAGGTTTTTTAGCGTTTGCGGTTATTGGTTTAATCGGTTTTTGGTTAATGCTATTTTTATTAACTTTTGTAGTACCTTATTGGATAGGAGGTTCTCTTCTAGAGCGTTTTAAAGAGAAAAAAGAAGCAAGGAAAAACAGAGAAATGATTGAGGAGTAAATCGCTCTAAAAATCTTTATTTTATATCAATGAGCTTGTCTTTTAAAAAGACAAGCTTTTTTTATGGTACGTGATGAAATACCAATGAAAATAATAAACCCCTTAGTTTTGCTAAGGGGTTTTATGTTTTTTAGAAAGTTGGAAACTTAAAATCCGCCCTCCTCGTCCATATCCATTCCACCTGAGTTACGTTGACCGTTTCTGCGCCCGTTTTTAGGCTGATTGAATCGGTAAATTAAACCTAAGGTAATTTGTCTTTCCCTCCATTGAAATTCAGAATCAGATGTGAAATAATTTGTATCTAAACTATTTTCTTGGGTGTTGGTGAAAGACCTTCTTTTGCGACTATTGAGTAAATCGCTAACATTTAAAGAAAGTGTAGCTTTGTCTTTGATGATTTCTTTACTAAAGGCCAAATTTAGACTAAAGATACCATCGGTTTCGATAATTGCTGTTTCTCTGGGACCAAAATAAAACCCTGTAGTTTGCCATTCTATATTCGCAGGTAAGGTAACTTTAGAGCTAAAACGCGCAAACCAGCTGGTGTTTTTGGCATCATAATTTACTCCATTAAAATCTCCTTTTGTATCGGATGCAAATAAATTAAAACTTCCATTTAATCTCAACCATCTTTCTGGATTGTATATTACGCCTAACTCTCCACCAAAGCGCTGTTCGGTTGATAGATTAATTGGTAGTGTTCGAATAATTTTTACTCCGTCTTGAGTAGTTTCGCCCGTTTCTTCCTGAATTCTGTTGAATGCTCCAGTTTCGCGTTGGTAATATACAGAAGAAGTTAACGTAAGTTTATCCCATTGCTTAAGGTAACCTAAATCGAAAGCATCTGAAAAAGCTGGATCTAAATCAGGATTACCTTGAAAAATATTGGTTCTACTAGAACGAGAAGGGAAGGGGTTGATAAACCAACCGCGCGGTCTGTTAATCCTACGGTTATAACCTAAAGATATGTTTTCATTTTCCCCTAATTCATAAATAAGATTAATGGTAGGGAATAACTCTAGATAATCTTTTTCAAAATTGGTATCTACGTTTATTCCTAGCGCTTCTTCTAAGGCTTGTTCGTCGCCAAACTCAGAAAAAACTTCTCCTTTTAATAAGGTATGCTCTAAACGCAAGCCAAGCAAGAATGAAAAGTCACCAAATTTATTTCCGTATTGTGTGTAAATGGCGTTTACATTCTCGGTATATTTGAATAAGTTGGTTAATCCTTTGTCAATTTCGAATTGATTGGTGTCAAAATTAAAACGCTCTAAATTATAATCTGTATCGGTGTTTTCAAAAGTTCCTCGGTAACCCGCTTCAAATTGTGCTTCCCCCATAGGGAGCACATAATCTACTTGAGCTAAGAATTGATTTTGTTTTTCGTTTTCAAAGATTCTCTCTTGGTCTAGAATATCTTCATTGGGTTCTAAGATATTTTCTATAATACTTGTAGGTTTATCTTCATTGTCAAAAGAATATTGAAAATCGGCGGTTAATTTATGGCCCTTATCATCAAATTTATTCTGATAATTTAATGAGAACTGGTAACTAGCATCTTCTTCCTTTTCAATTTCTTTTCGTTCGGTTCTATTCACTAAATTGTTTTCGAAAAATCGTGAAGTTTTATTGGTGCTAATGTCTTTGTCGTCGCCCCAACGCATAAAAGCGCTACCAGTTATAGATGAACTTTCGGTAAGAAAATATTCCATACCAATATTGGTATTGATTCCTTTTCTTCTACGGTCATACTCTCTATCTTCTAGTGTGTTATCTACGCTTACATCATCGCCAAAATATCGGTTATTAAAGTTGGCGTTTCCTGGTGATTCTCTATAGTAAACTCCCGTGGTATTAAACACATTAAACTTATCGGTTCTTAGGTTTACGTTGGCCGATAGGTTACTATTTGTTGGATAACCTACGTTTGCTGTGATTGATCCATTAAAACCTAGGGTTTTTTCTTTCTTCAAAATAATATTTAGAATACCTGCACTTCCTTCGGCATCGTAGCGGGCAGAGGGGCTTGTAGTTACCTCAACACGCTCAATCGCATCTGCAGGTAGTTGCTGAAAAACATCGGTATTTCCAAATCCGGCCATAGCCGATGGTTTACCATTAATTAAGATTCGAACGTTTTCATTTCCGCGTAAGCTGATACCCCCTTCAACATCTACAGATACAGAAGGAACGTTATTTAATGCATCGCTTACAGTAGCTCCCTGGGTAGTAAGATCTTTACCTATATTGTATATTTTTTTATCTAACCGAATATCTACTTGGGTAGTCTCGGCGCGAACGACTACCTCATCGAGCGAATCTGATTTAAGGCCTAAACTTACCGTACCCATTTTTGTATCTTTATCAATGGTACGGTTGTTATATTTTTTGGGTTCAAAAGAAATATACTCAACCACTATATCATAAGTACCTTCTTTAACCTCAAACTTAAAATTACCATCATAATCGGTTACACCACCTTGGGGGGGTAGGTTCCCTTTTGTATCTTTAAGAGTAATAGTAGCATATTCTAGTGGTATCCCGGCATCCTTATCGACTACCTTTCCTGAAATCTGATAATTTTTTTGTGCATAACCTAAGCTACAAGCTATTATAGCAAATAAGGTTAGTAATTTTTTTTGAAGTTTCATGAAGTTACAATTAGCTGTTTATTGTTTTGTTTATGTGTGTAAGACCTTTTAAGCATTGAAAGGTTTAATTATACTTTCATAAAAAAATCATAAAGCCACTCGAAGTGGCTTTATGATTTTGCAAATGAACTATTTAAGTAATTTACTTTTTATTTTTTTCTAATATCATTGATACATATTGGTTGTACTGAGCATCGGTTAGAATATTACGCATTTCGAGTACTTCATTTTGTTTTAAAGCCAATATGGCTTTTTTCTTTTCTTCTGGACTAATTGAACTCTTAATAATTTCTTGTTCTCTAACTCCAAAATTTTTAAGTTTTAAAGTTATGAGGCTTTCTTGTTTCCCAGTTAGCGCCAATTTGTTTTTCAAGATTTGTACTTCCTTTTCAACTTGTTGCTCAATTTGTGGTGTTACTTCACTTGCCAATACTTGCTGCGCTTGCATATTAAATGCCAAAAACCCAATTAGTAATAAACTAATAATATTTTTCATAATTTAAATTTTTATGGTAATTTAATAAAATACAGGCGCTTAGCTCGTTAAAACTCCGTTAATTCCATTGGTCAAAGTTTATTCATTTGTCCCTGGGTTCTTATTTTATCGGCATTTTCAACTCCTTGCTGTTGGCGCAGTTTTTGGCGTTGATCTTCTTGATAGCGCATGAAAAAATTAAATTGATATCGCGTGAGAATATTGGCAAATTCGCCCGTCAGGGTTGCGTCAATCCTATCATACATGGCTTTTTTTCGTGCAGCACTCCAAGTAGTTTTTTCAATTTTTTGCTTCTGTACTTCGTGTACCATTAAAGCATTGCGAACCATTAGGCGTTCATCTGGACCTAAAGCTAAGAGCTTAGCAATTTTTTTAGACTCAGCATCGGCCTTTTTTTTTATCTTAGGAGTAGCCTCCATTAATAAAAGATGATGCTGAGCTTGTAAGCCAAGACTTAATAAACCGAAGAATAGAAAAAATGCATACTTTTTCATCATAAACATTTTAAATATTAAACGCTTAAAGCTAACAAGTTTTGTCCATAAAATTTACTAAAACAATTATAAAAATTCTTTTATTTTTTCTGGTGGTCTAGCAATTATCGCTTTGTCTTTTTGCATAACAATTGGTCGTTGAATTAGTTTCGGGTTATCATGCATTGCTTTGATAATTTGATCTTTACTTAATTCTTTACCTTTAAATTCTTCTTTCCAGATTTTTTCGTTTGTTCGTATTAGGTCGATAGGATCACAACCTAGAGCTTGTAAAAGATCTTTAATTTCTTCTTCACGAAGGGGTTGGTTTAGGTATTTTACAATTTGAAAATCTTGACCAGATTCCTGTAAAATGGCTAAGCCTTCTCGAGATTTACTGCATCTAGGGTTATGGTAAATTTTAATCATTTTATTTTTTTTATAAAAATTATATAAGTCTGATAGGGGGAATATAATAAGAATTTTGCTTTATTACAATTTCTCTTTTTGCCCCATAAGCATAAGATATGCTTTTAGAAAGGCATCTAGGTCACCGTTCATCACCGCATCAACATTTCCGGTTTCCTCTCCCGTTCGCACATCTTTCACCAGTTTGTAAGGGTGCATTACATAATTACGAATCTGCGAACCCCATTCAATTTTTTTCTTGCTAGCCTCAATACCTTCTCTTTGCTCTAACTGTTTTTGTAGTTCAAGCTCATACAATTGTGATTTCAGCATTTGCATTGCTCTTTCACGGTTATCATGTTGCGATCGTGTTTCTGAGCAACTTATCTGTATTCCCGTGGGGTGATGAACCAGCTGCACCTTGGTTTCTACCTTATTTACATTTTGTCCGCCTGCTCCACTAGAACGTGCAGTTGTAATTTCAATATCGGCGGGATTAATGGTAATTTCAATAGAATCATCTACCAACGGATAAACGTAAACCGATGCAAAAGAAGTATGTCTTTTCGCATTACTATCAAAGGGAGAAATACGAACTAAACGATGTACACCATTCTCACCCTTGAGCCAACCAAAGGCAAAGTCGCCTTCAATTTCTAGAGTAACGGTTTTTATTCCGGCTACATCACCATCTTGATGGTTCAGCTCTTTAATTTTGTACCCGTGCTTTTCTGCCCACATTATATACATCCGCATAAGCATTGAAGCCCAGTCGCAACTCTCTGTTCCGCCTGCTCCTGCTGTTATTTGCAATATAGCGGTGAGATCATCGCCTTCATCAGAAAGCATATTTTTAAATTCTAAGGTTTCAATTTTATCAAGACTCAACTCATATTTTTTAAGTAACTCATCTTGGTTTGCTTCTCCTTCTTTATAGAACTCAAATAAAATTTCTAACTCTTCGGTTAATTCTTTTATTTCTTCAAAATCTTGAACCCATTTTTTTTCTTGATTTAAAGCTCGAACCACTTTTTGAGCTTCTTGGGGTTTGTCCCAAAAATCTGGTGCAAAGGTTTTTTCTTCTTGGTTGCTTATTTCAATTCTTTTGGCATCTAAGTCAAAGATATTGGTTTAAGGCGGTTACACGTGTATTGAGTTCTTTTATGTTGTCTTGGGTAATTTGCATGACTTTACGGATTTATTTTTTTTCAAATTTAAAATTTACCAAGCTTTTTAAAAATGTTTTCATCACAATTCTTACTTTTAACTAAAAATAACGATGCGAATAGATTTGAAAAGCGACACGGTTACCCGACCAACGCCTAACATGTTAGAATACATGCTCAATGCTCGGGTAGGAGACGATGTATATAAAGAAGATTACAGCGTAAATGAGTTAGAAGAAAAAGTGGCGGCACTTTTTGATAAAGATTGTGCTCTATTTTTTCCTAGTGGCACTATGGCCAATCAAGCCGCAATAAAATTACATACCCAACCTGGTGAACAGCTTATTTGTGATAAATGGGCCCATGTTTTTAATTATGAAGGAGGAGGGGTTGCTTTCAATAGTGGAGTTTCGTGTAAATTAATAGGTGGCGATCGCGGAATGATCACTGCCAAGCAAGTAGAAGAAAGCATAAATCCACCCGATTTTTATCACAGTCCACTTAGCGCTTTGGTCTGTCTTGAAAACACTACCAATAAAGGGGGAGGTGCTTGTTATGATCTAGATGAAATAAAAAAAATTAGAAAAGTTTGCGATCAACATCAATTAGGTTTACACTTAGATGGCGCTCGCTTGTTCAATGCCTTAGTAGCCACTGGTCAACAGCCAACCGAGTATGGGAAATTGTTCGACACCATTTCAATTTGTTTGTCAAAAGGATTAGGTGCGCCTATGGGTTCGGTTTTGGTTGGCGATGTAAAATGGATGAAAAATGCTATTCGAGTACGTAAAGTTTTAGGCGGAGGTATGCGCCAGGTAGGTTATATGGCGGCTGCAGGAACTTATGCATTAGACCATCACGTAGCTCGACTTGCAGAAGACCATAGGCGAGCCAAAGAGTTGGGTGCTTTGCTGTTAAAAGCTAGCTATGTAGCTAGAGTTGAACCGGTAGAAACCAATATTGTTATCTTTTACCTAAAAAACTCAATGCCTGAACAAACCTTTTTGCAAGCCATGAGAGAAAAAGAAATAGGTCTTAGTTCCATGGGCCAAGGTAAACTCCGTTTAGTAACGCACCTAGATTATACCCAGGAGATGCACGAGTTTGTTCTGCAAGAACTCGAAAGTTTGAATACAAGGGTTTAATAAGAAAAAGAGGCGCTAAGCGCCTCTTTTTTTGTTTTCTAGTTTATTATTTGAACATATCCATTCCTGGAATATTAGGCATACCTTGTTTGGCTACTGCAGCAATCTCGGCCTCGTGCATATCGTTTGCTTTTTGAATTGCCTTGTTAAGCGTAAGAATAAGATAATCTTCTAATTGCTCCTTGTCTTCAACTAATTCATCAGCAATTTCGATTTGTTTAATTTCTCTAGCTGCAGAGATGGTTACCTTTAACAAATCATCTGTAGTAGACTCTTGTAAACTAACATTTTTAAGACGCTCCTTGGTCTCTTCAACTTTTTTCTGCGTTTCCTGCAGTTTATTCATCATATCTCCAAACATAACTTACTTTTTTTATGTGGTGCAAATTAATAAATTTAACCTAATAATATGATTAAGAATTTAATAAAATACGTGGGATAGTTTAATTTTGCGGCGTTTAAAAAATAGCATATGATCTCTACGAAAATAAATCCGCCACGAGCGAAACAGATAGCTAAAACTTTAAGTATTCATGGGAACGAACGTATTGATAATTATTTTTGGATGAATGAACGTGATCATCCAGATGTGTTAGCTTATCTTGAAGCCGAAAATGAGTACTATAAAACGCAAACTGAGCATACTTCATCGTTTCAAGAAAAGTTATTTCAGGAAATGAAATCGCGTATTAAAGAGGATGATGCTTCTGTGCCGTATAAAAAAAATGGATATTGGTATTATGTACGCTTTGAGAAGGGAGGTGATTACCCTATATATTGTCGTAAGCTAGGCGAGTTAGATGCAGATGAAGAAGTGCTGTTTAATTGCAATGAAATGGCAAAAGGGAATAGTTATTTTCATTTGACCGGCATAAATGTAAGTCCGAATAACAATTTGGTGGCTTATGGAGTAGACACTGTAAGCCGACGTAAATACACCCTATACGTGAAAGATTTAGTTACAGGAGAAGTTTATCCCAGTCAAATAGAATCTACCACCGGAGGATCAATTTGGGCCAACGACAACAAAACCCTTTACTATACCCGAAAAGATGAGAAAACATTACGATCAAATCAGATTTTCAAGCATGAATTAGGTACATCGCCAAATTACGATGCTTTGGTTTATCAAGAAGACGATGAAACTTTTAACACCTATATCTATAAAACAAAATCACAAGCCTATCTGGTTATTGGGAGTAGCAGCACTTTAAGCGATGAGTACCGTATTTTAAATGCCGACACCCCTAATGATTCATTTAAACTATTCGCACCAAGAAAACGGGGTGTAGAATATGGTTTGGCTCATTTTGGAGATCATTTTTATTTGTTAACCAATAAAGATGAGGCTTACAATTTTAAATTAATGCGAACACCCATTACACAAACAGGTTACGATTATTGGGAAGAAGTTATTGCTCATCGTGAAGAAGTTTTGCTTGAAGATGTAGATATTTTCAAAGATTACTTAGTGGTAACCGAGCGTTTTCAAGGATTAAACAAATTGAGAGTGATGCGATGGGACGAGCAGGAAGATTTTTATGTGCCCTTAAAAGGAGAAACATACACTGCAAATACTGGAGCAAATCCAGACTTTGACACCCCGGTACTTCGATATAGTTATTCGAGTTTGACCTCACCAGCGGCTGTTTTTGATTTTAACATGCAAGCAAAGACAACTACTTTAATGAAAGAGCAAGCTGTTTTGGATAAAAGTTTTAATAAAGATAATTATATAGAAGAACGTATTTGGGCCATTGCCGATGACGAGACTAAAATTCCGATATCTTTAGTTTATAAAAAAGGATTAAAAAGGGATGGCAGTGCACCATTACTTCAATATGCTTACGGAAGTTATGGACATACCACAGACCCTTATTTTTCTAGTAATCGTTTAAGCTTATTAAATCGTGGTTTTGTATATGCTATCGCCCATGTAAGAGGCGGGGAGTATATGGGGCGTAATTGGTATGAAAATGGTAAGTTACTTCATAAAATGAATACCTTTACCGATTTTATTTCGGTTTCAAAACACTTAATCGCCAATAAATACACTTCAGAAAAACACCTTTATGCTTACGGCGGATCGGCAGGAGGTATGTTAATGGGTGGGGTGGCCAATATGGCTCCAAAATTGTATCACGGTATTATTGCAGCGGTACCCTTTGTAGATGTGTTAACCACAATGCTCGATGATAGTATACCATTAACAACTGGCGAGTATGATGAGTGGGGAAACCCTAATAAAAAGGAGTATTATGATTATATGAAAAACTATTCACCCTATGATAATGTGAAAGAACAGGACTATCCGCATATGTTGATCACTACAGGTTACCATGATTCTCAGGTGCAATATTGGGAACCCGCTAAATGGGTTGCTAAGTTAAGAACCCATAAACGTAATGCGACCAAATTATTTTTAAACACCAATATGGATACAGGCCACGGCGGTGCTTCAGGGCGATTTGAAAGCTTAAAAGAGCTAGCCGAAGACTATGCATTTTTATTAGACTTGGAAGGAATTAACCAATAATTAAAAAAAAACATGTAAATTTGCCTTGTTTTGCGAATTCCTTAATTTTTTGGAATCAAAACACGAAAGGAAAGTTAATAAGAACTTCACATTTTATGAAAGAAGACTTAAAGGTTTATAATGACGCTTTACAGCTAGTAGGAAATACACCACTCATTAAATTAAACCGAATAACTAAAGATTTAACTGGAGATTTTTATGCCAAAGTAGAAGCATTTAATCCCGGTCACTCAACAAAAGACAGAATAGCCCTTTATATTATCGAAGAAGCTGAGCGCAAAGGGATATTAAAACCAGGAGATACCATTATTGAAACCACATCGGGTAATACAGGATTTAGTATTGCAATGGTTTCGGTGATCAAAGGGTACGAGTGCATTTTAGCGGTTAGTTCAAAATCATCTGCAGATAAAATAGATATGCTTAAAAGCTTAGGAGCTAAAGTATATGTTTGTCCAGCTCACGTAAGTGCCGATGACCCAAGATCGTATTATGAGGTAGCAAAAAGGTTACATCAAGAAATTAAAGGTTCTGTTTATATCAATCAATATTTTAATGAATTAAATATTGATGCGCATTACAACACCACTGGTCCTGAAATATGGAAACAAACTGAAGGAGAAATAACCCATTTGGTGGCGTGTAGTGGGACAGGAGGAACCATTTCTGGAACCGCAAGATTTTTAAAAGAGCAAAATCCCAATATTCAAATTATAGGTATAGATGCCTACGGATCGGTATTAAAAAAGTACCACGAAACGCGTGAGTTTGATGAAAATGAAATTTATCCGTACCGTATTGAAGGTTTAGGTAAAAATTTGATTCCGACAGCGACAGATTTTGATGTTATAGATCGTTTTGTAAAGGTTTCTGACGAAGAGAGCGCCCACACAGCCAGAATGATTTCTAAGACCGAGGGTCTTTTTGTAGGGTACACAAGTGGTGCCGCTTTTCAAGGAGTTAAGCAATTGGCCGATGAAGGAATTTTTGATGCTAATAGCAAAGTAGTTATTATCTTTCCCGATCATGGCTCTCGCTATATGAGCAAAATCTACAGTGATGATTGGATGCAAGAACAAGGTTTCTCAGATTCTGAAAACTTAGTTGATGCTGAAAAAATTCAATATATTAAGTAATTTAAAAGCATCCTTATCGGGTGCTTTTAAATTTATTCTATACAGTTAAATCCACGAATTGCTTTTTAAATAATCAAATTGATATTTATTTGATTATTTTTGCATTCTGTTTTATAAAAATTATTCTATGAAAGATTTATTTGATAAAATATATAAAGATAAGGGGCCATTAGGAAAATGGGCAGACCAAGCTGAAGGTTATTTTGTATTCCCTAAACTAGAAGGAGAAATAGGTAACCGAATGAAATTTCAAGGTAAAGAAGTAATTACTTGGAGTGTGAATGATTATTTAGGCCTGGCTAATCACCCTGAAGTTAGAAAAGTAGATGCCGAGGCAGCCAAACAATATGGTTCTGCTTATCCTATGGGAGCAAGAATGATGAGTGGTCATACCAATTTGCATGAACAACTTCAAAATGAGTTAGCCGAATTTGTTAATAAGGAAGCGGCTTATTTGTTAAATTTTGGTTATCAGGGTATGGTAAGTACCATTGATGCTTTGGTGGGGAAAGATGATGTAATTGTTTATGATGTAGATGCGCACGCCTGTATTATTGATGGGGTACGCTTACATATGGGTAAACGTTTTACCTACAAACACAATGATGTAGCAAGTATTGAGAAAAACTTACAAAGAGCCGAAAAAATTGCACAACAAACCGGAGGCGGAATTTTACTGATTTCTGAAGGTGTATTCGGTATGCGTGGAGAACAAGGAAAACTAAAAGAAATTGTTGCCTTAAAAGAAAAGTACAACTTTAGATTATTTGTAGATGATGCGCACGGTTTTGGTACCTTAGGTAAGACTGGTGCTGGTGCTGGTGAAGAGCAAGGAGTACAAGATCAAATTGACGTTTACTTTGCTACTTTTGCAAAATCTATGGCAAGCACAGGGGCATTTATAGCTGGTGATCAAGAGGTAATAGATTATTTGAAATATAACTTAAGATCGCAAATGTTTGCAAAATCTTTGCAAATGCAATTAGTAGTAGGGGCGCTTAAGCGTTTGGATATGCTGCGAAGCATGCCTGAATTGAAAGAGAAACTTTGGGAAAATGTAAATGCCTTGCAAAACGGACTTAAAGAAAGAGGTTTTGATATTGGTACAACGCAAAGTTGTGTAACTCCAGTTTATTTAAAGGGAAGTATACCCGAAGCAATGGCCTTGGTTAAGGATTTGCGCGAAAATCACGGTGTATTCTGCAGTATTGTAGTATACCCTGTAATTCCAAAAGGTTTAATACTACTTAGAATGATACCTACAGCTTCACATACTATGAAAGATATCGAAGAAACTTTAGAAGCCTTTTCATCTATTCGTGAGCGTTTAGAAAATGGTACTTATAAAAGATTATCTGCAGGAGTTGCTGCTGCAATGGGTAATTAATATAAACAGAATTTCATTAAGAAAAAAAATCCGCTTAAAGCGGATTTTTTTTTATTCAATATTTAATCTAGGTCGTTTTCTGGATCAACTAATTCACTGTTTTTTACCTTTTTATTTTTCTTTTGCTTAGGTTGTTTCTTTTCCATTATTATTTCATCTTCATGCTTACTATCCAAACGGTAAGAAAGACCTAAACCTACTTGCCAACGAGCAGGAGTGTCTTTAAAATTAGTTAATCCGTAAAGGTCTAGCTGCAAATCCTTAGAAAATAAATAGGCGCCACCCAAGCGTACTAAATCATCTGCGTAGAAATCGTTTTTTATAGCCTGGTACTCAGCAAATACAGAGAACTGAGCGTTAAGGGTATGCGTCATTGTGAAAATTCCTGAATAATAAGGATCATCGCTAGTAAATCTATCCGCAATAAAGTTCATAACAAATACCCATTTTCCCCAATTGTTTTGCGTAACTAAAGCGGCGGTAGGGGTAAGTTTGCCCACACCAGGCGCTAAATAAGGATTGTTTTTTCCTAAAAGTATATTGGCACCTGCATAAATTGAAACCGCAGGAATTAAATCACGCCATTGAAAGCTATTGTTAGCTTTCCAGCTGTAAATATTAGGTTTTTCAAAAGCTCGTTTTTTATAAGGGTCATAGACCAAATACTTTATCGCCAAGGTGTTCGATTGAAAGTTGCTATAACTGTTTTCTATATTCTGGCCACCTTGAATATATTCTTCGGTTGTGCTTAAGTATCTACCTTTTAAATTGAGTTCAAGTTGCTCCATTATGATCCCGAAACGGAATTCGTAATCTACACCCCATTGTGTTGCATCAATCTGCGTTAAATCGTGTTGGTTTTGTTCATATAGGCCACCCATTTCGAACTGTATGACCTTGTGACCTACAGAAAATGCTCCTTGAGAGGCTCCAGGTCGGTTTGAGTTTATGGTTTCTGTATACTGAGCAAATCCGTGAAAACATAACAGGCTCAAGCTAATCGTTAAAAATAGTTGCTTCATAGTATTTTGTTAAACACCCAAAGGTATATATTTTTGGTAATTTTTAATTAAATAAATAGGCTTTAATAGAACAATCCCTAATTTTGCACTAAAAAAAATGGCTTACGCATCATTTATGGGCTTATTGAAGACTGTATTAATTATTTTATTGGTTTATTTTGGACTTAAAATAATTTTTAAGTGGCTTAAACCGTTTTTACTGAAGTATATACTGAACAAAGTAAATCAGAAAATGCAGGATCAGTTTAAACAACAAGCAGATTTTAATCGACCACAACAAGCAAAAAAGGAAAATTTAGAAAAGTCTGAAAAGAAAGTAGGAGAGTATATCGATTACGAAGAAATTGATTAGCTTGTGAGCTCCAAAATACTAGTTTATGAATTTAGCATTGAAGCGGTTTTTACCCCATTTAAGTGCCTTGGCTCTGTTTATAATATTGGCCTTGGCCTATTTTAACCCAGTTTTACAAGGTAAGGTTATTCAGCAAAGTGATATTGTGCAATATATTGGGATGGCTAAGCAGCAGAAAGATCACATCAAATCTTTTGATGAAGAGCCTTACTGGACAGATTCTGCATTTGGCGGTATGCCAACCTACCAACTTGGAGCTAATTATCCTTATAATTATGTAAAGCAAGTAGACCGTCTCGTTCGATTTTTACCTCGACCTGCCGATTATCTATTTTTATACTTTATAGGGCTGTATATTTTATTATTAGCGTTAAAAATAGATTATAAATTGGCTATTTTAGGTGCTCTTGCTTTCGGTTTTAGTACTTATATGATTATTATTTTGGGTGTTGGGCATAACGCCAAGGCACATGCTATTGCTTATATGCCTTGGGTGCTTGCCGGGATTATACTAGTCTTTAGGGAAAAGTATTTTTGGGGTAGTTTACTTTTGTTTGCCGGTATGGCCCTGGAAATTAACGCCAATCACTTTCAAATGACATACTATTTGTTAGCCTTGACCTTAATTTTAGGAGTGGCCTACCTTATTGATTTTTATAAAAAAAATAAACTTAAATCTTTCTTTAGTCGGGTGGGAATAATGATTGTACCTGTTTTACTGGCAATAGGAGCTAATGCCACTAATTTGCTAGCCACTAAAGAGTATACAGATTTTAGTACGCGAGGCCCATCTGTGTTAACTTTAAATCCTGATGGTAGTGAAAAAGAAAATTCAGGCTTAGATTACGATTATATTACTGAATATAGTTACGGAATTCTTGAGAGTTTTAATTTGTTTATTCCGCGTTTTATGGGCGGTGCTAGTGCCGAAAAGCTCAGTAATGATTCGGCTACCTACAATAGTTTATTACAGATGGGAGCTTCACCTGCCCAAGCAAAAGAATTTGTAAAACGAGCACCAACCTATTGGGGAGATCAAACTTATATCGGCGCACCAGCCTATATTGGTGCTAGCGTACTTTTTCTATTCGTTTTCGCCCTATATTTAGTGAAAGGTAGATTAAAATGGTGGCTGTTAGGAGGTAGTATTTTAGCATTATTGCTTTCTTGGGGTGATAACTTGGCTTTGCTTACAAAGTTTTTTGTAAATAATGTACCCTTGTACAATAAATTTCGTGCCGTTTCGAGTATTCAAGTGATTCTTGAATTATGTGTCCCCGTATTGGGAATTATAGGACTTTCGGTTTTATTTAAACAAAAAGGCCGTCGAACAGAAATGCTTGAAGCTCTTAAAAAGTCAACTTTTATTACAGCTGGTATAGCCTTAGGGTTTTTACTGCTCAAAGGCTTGTTTTTTGACTTTTCTGGTGCTCAAGATAGAATTTTTTTAGAACAATTTGGACCAGATTTTGTTCGTTCTTTAAAGGAAGATCGCAAGCGTATTTTTAATGAAGACAGCTTAAGAAGCTTAATTTTAGTTCTGGCCGTTGCCGGAACAATATGGTTGTTTTTGAAGCAAAAATTGCAAAGAAATACAAGTATTTTGATACTCGGGATTATAATTGTATTTGATTTAGTAGTTGTAGATAGGCGATATGTAAATAATGATGCTTTTGTTTCAAAGCGATTTATGGAGCAACCATTCCAACCTAACTCCGCTAATCAACAAGTTTTGCAAGATGAAACACACTACCGTGTTTTAGATCTTGCTAATAGTCCATTCAACTCCTCGGTAGCTTCTTATTTTCATCATTCTATTGGCGGATACCATGCAGCCAAGCCTCAAAGAATGCAAGATTTATTTGAATATCACATTAGTAAAGGAAATCAGGAGGTATTGAATATGCTAAACACCAAATATATTTTAATGAATAACCAAGGAGAAGATTTAGCACAACTAAATCCGGATGCAAACGGTAATGCATGGTTCATTAAGGAGGTAGTTGTGGCTCAAGATGCGGATGCTGTGATAAGGATGCTCGACACGCTGAATACTAAAAATACAGCTGTGATTCACAAGGAATTTGCAGCACAATTGAAGAAAAATTCATTTAAGCCCTCCACACAAGATACAATTTATTTAAAAAGCTATAAAGCCAATGAGTTGATTTATGAATATAAAACCAATAAAGATCAATTGGCAGTATTTTCTGAAATTTACTATCCTTACGGATGGAACGCTTATTTAGATGGAAGGTTAGTACCACATTTTAGAGCAAATTATACGTTGAGAGCAGCAGAGCTTCCTGCAGGTGAACATGAACTTATTTTCAAATTTGAACCAGAAGTTATTCAAAAAGGTAGTACCTATACTTTAATTAGTGGCGTATTGTTTTTACTTCTACTCTTAGGTGGAATTTATTTTAAATGGATGAAGAAAAAAAGCGCTTCAATTGACTAAGGTTCTCATTGTATTATATTATTGGCCACCTGCTGGAGGTCCGGGTGTTCAACGTTGGTTGAAGTTTGTAAAATACCTGCCAGATTTTGGGTATGAACCTATTGTTTTTGCACCAGAAAATCCTTTTTATCCTTTGGAAGATGTTGAGTTACTAAAAGAGGTTTCTAATGATGTACAGGTGGTTAAATATCCTATTCGTGAGCCTTATGCCTATGCTAAAATATTTAATAAGGACAAAACGCAAACCATTAGTAGTGGTATTATTTCAGAAAAGGATAAACAGGGATTCATAGAAAAATTGTTACTATTCATCCGTGGAAATATTTTTATTCCAGATGCACGAGTAGGTTGGGTGAAGCCAGCAACCAAATTTCTCGAGTCTTATCTAAAGGAAAATAACATTACAAAAATTATTACTACAGGTCCGCCGCATAGTTTGCACCTAATTGGTTTAGCTTTAAAGCGTAAATTGAATATAACCTGGTTGGCCGATTTTAGAGATCCTTGGACGCATATAGGGTATCATAAGGACTTATTTTTATTACCCGCATCTCAAAAAAGACACCAAAGATTAGAAACAACTGTATTGCAGCAGGCCGATGCTATTATTACTACGAGTTATGGGACTGCGGAAGAATTTAAAAACAAAAGCAGTCGTCCTATTCGGGTCATTACTAATGGTTATGATGGGGATATAAAAAAACAGATGCCGCTTAAAAAAGATAAATTTATTTTGGCCCACGTAGGGTCCCTCTTAACCAATCGTAATCCTCAAAATCTTTGGCAGGCTTTAGCCGAATTGAGGCAAGAAAACGATAAATTTTTAGAATATTTTGAACTTCAATTAAGTGGTAAAGTAAGTGAAGAAGTAGTAAAATCTATAGTTGAATCAGGTTTAAGCGATTGTTTAATTAACGAGGGTTATGTGTCTGTAAAAAAAGCATTTAGATTTATGAGTGAAGCACACTTGTTAAGTTTGATTGAAATTAACTCTCCCCAACATGCTAGTATTATTCCAGGCAAATTATTTGCTTATTTAAAAGCCCAACGACCTATTTTGGCAATAGGACCTCAGAACTGGGATGTTAATAAAATATTTGAACAATTAGGGTATGAGCCAGCCTTTGAATACACAGAGAAGGCTAAAATTAAAGCTTATATTCGCAATCAATTTAATTGTTTTTTACAAGGCAAAACCGATTTTAACTCTACCAATAAAATAGAAGATTTTCATCGCAGAAATCTTACCCGAAATTTAGCTTGTTTTTTAAATGAACAAGAGTGATGGGAGTGGTTTTAAAACAATCTTTACAGAACACCCTTGTAACTTATTTTGGCTTTGGTATTGGGGCTTTTAATGTATTAATTTTATATCCGAAAATTCTAAGCCCTCAATACTACGGATTGGTTACTTTTTTGCTATCGGCCGGAACTTTGTTATGGCCCTTTCTAGGGTTTGGTTTAAACAATACTATAATTCGATTTTACTCTTCCTTTAAAAAGCGTGATGAGCAAAACCAATTGTTAAGTATGGTATTGTTTTATCCTTTAGGAGTAGCCCTAATATTAGGGATTACTACTGCTATTTTCAAGGATCAATTTATACTTTTAATTACCGAAGACTGGATAAAACCTTATTTCTGGTTAATTTTTTTAATTGCTTTTGCTATCGCTTATTTTGAGTTGTTTTTTGCTTGGAGCAAGCTCAAATTAAAAAGCGTTTTCGGTAATTTTATGAAGGAGGTTTTTCATCGTGTTTTAATCAGTGTTTTATTGTATATGGTATATATTAAATTACTCAATGTTACGCAGTTTTTATATGCCTTAACAATCGTCTATTTGCTGCGCACCCTAATAATTAAGTTATACGCTTTTTACCTGCTACCTCCAAAAATTGATTTGCGTTTACCCAAAAATCATAAGAAAATTTTCACCTATTCGGCTTTGATGCTTTTAGCTAGTTTTGTGGCTTCTGCCTTATTGGATTTGGATAAGGTAATGATAGAACATTTTATGCCTATTGAGCAAGTTTCTATTTATGGAATTGGTGTATATATGGCCTCAGTGATCGCCGTACCTTCTCGAGCGATGCATCAAATTACTTTACCGCTTACGGCAAAGTACTTAAACGAAAATCAAAATGAAAATTTAAAAAGCTTGTATACTAAAAGCAGTATAAATTTATTGGTTATAAGTGGTTTTATTTTTTTATTGATTTTGGTGAACGCAAGCGAAATATATCGGTTACTACCACCGGTTTATACCTTAGCTTTCGAGATTTTATGTATGCTTAGTAGTATTAAATTATTAGATAATCTTTTAGGCATTTCTAACAGCATCATTTTAAATTCTCGGTTTTATAAATTGCTTTTAATCACAGGGGTCTTTGTAATTTTATTAGCTATTGGACTTAATATTTATCTTATTCCGCGCTTTGGTTTAATTGGAGCAGCAGTCGCATCACTCATTGTTTTTTTGATGTACGATTTAGCAAAAATTTTTATGGTTTATAAATTTTACAAGCTTCATCCCTTTAGCAGGAAAACATTTTATGTTATTGTGTTTATCTTTAAACTATTGTTTATTTCAAGGTTTTTAACGTTACCCTTTAATCCTTTTATAAATCTTATTATTCAATCTATAAGTTTGGCTATAGTTTATTTTATAGGAATTTTATTTTTAAAGCCATCAGAAGAACTGAGCTTATTTCTTAAAGGGATTAAATATAAATTAAAACATTTTCAAAATAAAAAAAGCTCCTAAATGGAGCTTTTTTTTAGCGATTACTTCTAGTGCTAGCACCTAAAGGTCTTTTTTGATGGTAGCTTCTTTTCCGTACGGTATTGGGTTTATTATCTATTTCTTTGCGGAAATTTTTAGTTGGTGCCTTGCGACGATTCAATGGCTTTCTATTAGTTTGAGCATCACGTCTAAGGTCTTTCTGTTTTTCTGCTCTATAATTGTTCCGGTTGGTAATTCTCCCTTTATTTCCCTTTATTCTCGGTTTTCTGTATTTAGGATGCTTAGCTCTAGGATCACTAATTGGTAATCTATAATCAGGATGATGAGCATACTTTGGTCTTCTAAAGTTTCGATGCCAAGGTCTATAAGTATAGCTTTTGTTATACCTATTTATAAATCCGTTAAGGTAATAACGATTAAAATGCCTATTATAACGAATGTGCATATTGCCAATTCGTTTTAAATAACCGAAACGATTATATTTTAAATTTATCTGCCCAATTTGGGTTACTCGACCATAGAAATCGTAGAAAATAGGAGTGTTTCTAATTTGAATTATACTTCCGTAACGGTTAACCCGAATATGTGGAATGTAGTTATAGCCTCCGTTGTAAGTTATATTAATGTGCTGGTTAAAATAGCTGTATCTTCTTTTATTTGGTAAGTAATTAAAATCAAATTGCCCATCTTGAAACACCGCAAATTCGATGTTGTTTTCGATAAAAATAATTGGACCTTGATTGTGATAGAAATTAGGATGAACTTTGTTTGTAGCAAAAGCCAAGCCTATGGGTAATAAAAATGCTATTGTAAATTTAATAAGTGTTTTCATGGCTTGTAGTTTTATGATTCATTAGCAGAAAACCAATTAACGTGCCAAAATTTTAACAATAGGGTGCATAAGATAAAAAAACAAGTGCAGATTTCACTTGAAATTACACTTGTTTTCTATAACCAACTAAATAAAATATTATGAAAATATAATTTATAAAACACAATTTCTATGCCATTACTAGTTTGTCTTTTAAATACTTAGTGGTAAATCCTTCTTTGTTTCTAATTATTTCTTCGGGTGTACCTGCTGCCAATAAGTAGCCTCCATGTTTTCCCCCTTCTGGGCCTAGATCAATAATGTAATCTGCACATTTTATGAGATCTATATTATGCTCTATAACCACTATGCTGTGTCCCTTTTCAATCAATGCTTGAAAAGACTTGAGTAATTTTTTAATATCGTGAAAATGTAATCCTGTGGTGGGCTCATCAAATATAAATAGCACTTTATCTTTACTCGTAGCTTTTCCCAAAAATGAGGCTAGTTTTATTCGTTGTGCTTCTCCACCCGATAAAGTGGATGAACTTTGTCCTAGACGGACATACCCCAATCCTACATCTTGTAAAGGTTTTAATTTTTTAGCGATTTTGCTTTGTTTTTTTGCAGTGAAAAAATCAATCGCATCATCAATGGTCATATTGAGTATATCGTCAATATTTTGTTGCTCGAATTTAATTTCTAAAATTTCTCTTTTAAACCGTTTTCCTTTACAAGTTTCACATTCTAATTGAACATCTGCCATGAATTGCATTTCAATGGTAACTTCGCCTTCTCCCTTACAGGTTTCGCATCGACCTCCGTCAACATTAAAACTGAAATGTTTGGTTTTAAGATTTCTTGCTTTAGCTAAAGGAAGATCTGCAAATAGACTTCTAATGGCGTCATAGGCTTTTACATAGGTTACAGGATTTGAACGAGAAGAACGACCAATAGGGTTTTGGTCAATAAATTCTACATTTTTAATGTTTTCAAATTTTCCCGAAACCTCGGTTAATTGTCCAATTTTCGCTCCATATCCTCCGGTTTCTTTTAAAATAGCTGGGTATAGTAAATTTTTAACCAAGGTACTTTTTCCGCTGCCCGATACTCCGGTAACGCAGGTGAAAACCCCTAATGGAAAGCGCACATCTATATTTTTTAGGTTATTATGCCTACATCCTTTTAAATCGATATAATTTTTATAGCTACGCCGGTTTCCTGGAATTTCAATTTGTAGTCTTTGACTTAAATATTTACCTGTTAGCGAATCACTTTTGAGAATGCTTTTAAAATTACCGGTTGCCACCACTTGTCCGCCATGGGTTCCAGCCTCTGGACCAATATCGATAATTTCGTCGGCAGCCTTCATAATATCTTCATCGTGTTCGACAACAATTACGGTGTTACCCAGATCGCGTAGCTTTTGTAACACACCAATTAAACGCTCGGTGTCTTTGGCGTGTAAACCAATAGAGGGTTCATCTAATATATACATAGATCCTACTAGGCTGCTTCCTAATGAGGTGGCTAAATTGATTCGCTGCGATTCACCCCCAGAAAGACTATTTGATTTTCGATTTAAGGTTAAATAACTCAACCCGACATCACATAAAAAATTTAATCGGTTTTGAATCTCTTTTAGAAGGCGCTTGGCAATTTTCTTATCGTTAATACTAAGGTTTAAATTTTCAAAAAATTCGCGTAATTCGTTTAAAGGAAGTTCAACCAGTTCCGAAATAGGAGTGTGGCTAACCTTTACATAATTAGCCTCTGGTCTTAAACGCAATCCATTGCAGGTTTTGCATTTTGTTTTTCCGCGATAGCGAGACAATAAAACCCTGTTTTGAATTTTATAAGCTTTCGCTTCTAAATGGGCAAAAAAATCATTTAGGCCCTCAAAGTATTTATTACCCTCCCAAATCAACTTTTTATGCTTATCTGACAGTTCAAAATATGGTTTGTGAATAGGGAAATCAAACTTGCTTGCGTTATTTACCAGTTGGTCTCTATACCAGCTTAAACTATCTCCACGCCACGGGAAAATTGCATTGTCATAAATAGATAAGGAGGTGTTGGGTATAACTAAATCTTCATCTATACCTATTACATCACCGTAACCTTCACAAGTAGGGCAGGCACCGAATGGATTATTGAAACTAAATAGGTGTATATTCGGCTCTAGAAAGGTTTTCCCATCTAACTCAAATCGATTGCTAAATTGTCTACGCTTGTTCGATTTGACATGCTCTACAAATAGTTCTCCTTTTCCTTCATAAAATGCTGTTTGAATCGCATCTGCTAGTCGATTGTAAAAATCTTCATTATCCTTTTTTACCACACGGTCTACAACCAATTCAACTTTGGTCTTTGAATTTAGATTCTCAACTTCATCTATTCGCAATACGTCTTGATCTATTTTCACTCGGCTAAAACCTTGTTGCAGAAGAATTTTTAATTTCTCTTGAATGCTTCTACCTTCTTCGACAAAAACCGGACTTAAAAGCAGCAATTTTTCGCGTTCTTGTAAACTTTTTATGTATTCAACTACATCAGCCACCGAATCTTTTTTAACTTCATTTCCAGAGATAGGAGAGTAGGTTTTGCCTATTCTAGCATAAAGCAGTTTGAGGTAATCGTAAATTTCTGTAGATGTACCTACGGTAGAACGAGGGTTGGTAGCATTTACCTTTTGTTCTATTGCAATGGCGGGTGCTATCCCCTTTATGTCATCTACTTTGGGTTTATCTAAGCGGCCTAAAAATTGCCTCGCGTAAGAAGATAAGCTCTCTACATATCTTCTTTGACCTTCGGCATAAAGGGTGTCAAAAGCCAAACTTGATTTACCAGAGCCAGAAAGACCGGTGATAACCACCAGTTTGTTTCTAGGAATTACAACATCTATATTTTTTAGATTATGTAGTTTGGCTCCTTTAATGATGATATTTTTCTTTAGGTCTATTTCTTGGTTTGATTTTCTCATGCAGTATTTGAATAAAGGGTCAAAGTTAATTAAACCTAAACGAGAAAAAAAGCAAGCACTCCATTCAAAAAGTGTTAAAAAGATTAACTTTTATGGGTGGGATTAAAATTCTTTTATATATTTACACAAGTAAAAACCAATAATATCTGCCTATAGCATACTGTTACTTACAACTAAAATAACTTAATAATCAAAATAAGCTTTCTTCTGATGGCTTATAACTAAAGTAACACGTATGAAAAGGAATAATACTACCAGTGATGCTGTTTTGGTAAAGGAGTATATTAATGGCGATGAGACGGCTTTGTCTCATTTAATTGAAAGGCATCAAGTTAGAATTTACAATTTTATTTTCTCTAAAGTTTTTGATCGTGATTTAACCGAGGATATTTTTCAAGATACCTTTATTAAGGTAATTCGCACCCTAAAACGAGGTAAATACAATGAAGAAGGGAAGTTCTTACCCTGGGTTATGCGTATTGCTCACAACTTAGTTATAGATCATTTTAGGAAAAACAAACGAATGCCTAAGTTTGAAGGAACGGGAGATTTTGATATTTTTGACGTTTTAAAAGATTCAAGTTTAGATGTTGAGAATGCACTAATCAAAGATCAAATAGAAAGAGATGTTACTGATTTGATAGCTGAATTACCTGAGGATCAAAAAGAGGTTTTACTTATGCGAATTTACAAGGATATGAGTTTTAAAGAAATTGCTTTAAAAACTGATGTTAGCATAAATACAGCACTAGGAAGAATGCGTTATGCTTTAATTAATCTGAGGAAGGTTATAGAAGCCCATAATATTATTTTGACCAACTAATACAATAAAGAGATAATATTGCCGTTTTTATCTAGAACAAAACCAATAAGATAAATGGCGCAGCTTTACCTCAATAATCCAAAAAAAAATAACGAAAATACTGGCTCACGTAAGCCAAAAAAAGAAACAATAGCTTTTTTATTGAATTATTCTAAGGCCTTACGGGTTTTAGATAAAGAAGATAAAAAGTATGAGTTTATATTAAATTAAGAGCAGTAAATTTATTTTTTACTGCTCTTTTTATAATAATCCTGGATAACACTTTTTCTTCCTATCGTTTTAGTAATAATATCTTTTTCAAGTTTCCACCCGCGTGCGGGAGAATATTCCCGACCATACCAAATAATTTGCAAATGTAGATCATTCCATAAAGATTTAGGAAATAAGCGTTTTGCATCACGTTCGGTTTGTACAACATTTTTTCCCGTGCTCAGATTCCACCTGTACATGAGCCGGTGAATGTGTGTATCTACAGGAAATGCAGGAATTCCAAATGCCTGAGCCACTACTACACTAGCCGTTTTATGGCCCACTGCAGGCAATTTTTCTAAAGCTTCAATGCTTTTTGGTACCTTTCCGTGATATTCATCAATTAAAATTTTTGATAATCCAAATATGCCTTTTGCCTTCATAGGAGAAAGTCCTACAGGTTTAATAATTTCTCTAATTTGTTCTACCGATAAGCGTACCATATCATAAGGGTTATCTGCATAGGCAAATAGTTGGGGGGTTATTTCATTAACTTTCTTATCGGTGCTTTGCGCAGAAAGAAGTACCGCTATCAATAAGGTGTAAGGATCTTTATGATCTAAAGGAACCGGAATGTTTGGATAGAGTTGCTTTAACGTATTTATAACAAATTCAACCTTCTCTTGCTTATTCATTTTATCTATTTTTAAGCAAAAATAACAAATATGAATACATTAAAAGTAGGAGATAAGGCTCCAGATTTTAAAGTTAAAGATCAAAGTGGTAATCTCCACGAATTAAAAGATTATAGCGGTAAAAAACTAGTGGTATTCTTTTATCCAAAAGCAAGTACACCAGGTTGTACCAATGAGGTTTGTAATTTACGTGATAACTTTGAAGATTTTACAAATAAAAATTACGCTTTATTGGGCGTGAGTGCCGATTCGGCCAAACGTCAAGAGAATTTCAAACAGAAACATGAGTTGCCATTTCCTCTTATTGCAGATGAAGACAAAAGTTTAATTAATGCTTTTGGTGTATGGGGACCAAAAAAATTTATGGGGAAAGAATATGACGGTATTCACCGAAAAACTTTTATAATCGATGAGAACGGAGTTATAGAGAACATCATAGAGAAGGTGAAAACCAAAGATCACGCAGCACAGATTCTGTAATTAAACTTGCAGATAAAAGGTGAAAGCTTCTTTTAATAAGTTTTTAGGAATTTTACAATCTATTTGAGGTTGTGCAATTTGGCTTAATAAAACAAAAAGTACCTTTCCGTGGCTGTTTTTTTTATCGTGTTTTAAAAGGTCTAGGATTTCTGGCACGTCTTCCTCTTTAATTGAAAGAGTGCCATAGTATTTCTTAATCACTTTACTCAACTCTTCTAAATCTTCTTTTGGGAATTGTGTAAGCTTATGCGATAAAAAAGCAGCCATTATCATACCTGCGGCAACGGCTTCACCATGTAAAACATTTTCATTAGGTTGATTTAAATAATGAGCTTCAATCGCGTGCCCGAGAGTATGCCCAAAATTTAATGTTTTTCGAATTCCATCTTCAAATAAATCTTCAGTTATAATTTTATTTTTTATTTCAATGCTTCTGTAAATTAGCTCATTTAAATGTGTTAGATTTAATTGAGACAAATCGGTCATTTTTTTCCAATAATTTTTATCAGCAATGAGTCCGTGTTTTAGCATTTCGGCAAGACCGCTACGCATCTGGTTGGCGGGCAGGGTGGCTAGAAATTTAGGATCGATCAACACCATTTTAGCATCATTTATCACCCCGATTTGATTTTTTAAATTTCCCAAATCAATTCCGGTTTTACCGCCTATAGAAGCATCAACCATTGCTAATAAGCTAGTTGGTATATTAATATATGCTATACCGCGCTGATAAGTAGAAGCAACAAATCCGCCAAGGTCGGTTACTACACCGCCACCTAAATTTATTAATATAGACTTTCGATCTGCCCCTAAATCGGCTAAAGCTTCCCAAACTCCTTTACAGGTTTGCAAATTTTTATTTTGTTCACCACTGTCAATTTCAATCACTTCAATGGTGATATTGGTTTGTAGTAGAGGCAAAAATTGGGGTAAACAATTTATCTGGGTTTGTGTATCCACCAATATAAAAACCTTAGAAAAGCAATTTGTCGCTAGACAATCGTTTAGTTTTTGATAGGCTTCTTCAACAAAATAAACTGTGTTATTTACCGAGGGAATGGCTTTCATTATAAATGCATGTTAATTATGGTTCGAAATTAATGAGAAAAATATATTATTCCTAAATCGAAAGCTATATTTGCAAAAATTAAATATCTGTAATGGTTACAAAAATCTTCAATAATACCAAGAGGGCTTTTGCATTAAAAAGTGACAAAGACTTAAAGAAAGCGCTCTTTATTTTTAAATTAATGAATCAACCCGCCTTAGTTAGTGTAGGCACAAAATTAACTAAACTAGGACTTGCTTTGCATTTACCCATTGAGGGATTGATTAAGAAAACTATTTTTGAGCAATTTTGTGGAGGAATAACCAAGGAAGACTGCTTGCCTACCATACGTAAAATGCATGAAAAGAATGTTTTTAGTATTTTAGATTATTCAAGCGAAGGTAAAGATGAAGAAGCCGAATTTGATAAGGATTTAGAAATTAAAAAAGACCTTATAGCCTTTACTAAAGAAAATGATGAACTTCCTTTTGCCGTTTTTAAACCTACTGGCATTGGGAGGTTTGCAATTTGGGAAAAAGTTTCGGCCAATGAGCAGCTCTCACAAGAAGAACAAAAAGAGTGGGAGCGTATAAAGAATAGAGTAGATAAAATTTGTGCTTTAGCACACGAATTAGATGTTGTGATATTGGCTGATGCCGAAGAGTCTTGGATGCAAGATGCAGCGGATGATTTGATGGAGGAAATGATGGCTAAATATAACAAAGAAAAAGCCATCGTATTTAATACCCTACAATGTTATCGTTGGGACAGGTTACAGTACATTAAAGATCTTCACGTGCGAGCTCAAAATAAAGGTTTTAAGGTTGGCGCTAAATTAGTGCGTGGTGCTTATATGGAAAAAGAAAATATAAGAGCATCAAAAATGAATTACCCCACGCCAATATGCGAAGATAAAGAAGCTACAGATGTTAATTTTAATGCCGCACTTTATTATGGTATTCAAAATCTAGATGAAATTAGTTTATATATAGGTACGCATAATGAGGTAAGTACCTACTCTGCCATGCGTTTAATGGAAGAACGCGGAATAGAAAAAAACGATCCGCGAATTTGGTTTGCTCAATTGTACGGTATGAGCGACCATATTTCCTATAATTTGGCACTAAACGGATACAATACGGTCAAACTAGTGCCTTATGGACCTATTCGAGAAGTTATACCTTATTTAATTAGAAGAGCAGAGGAGAACACCTCTGTAGCCGGTCAAACGGGAAGGGAGTATGCTTTACTTATGGAAGAAAAACATCGTCGAGAAGGTAATTTTGTTAAACGTGTAAAATAGCGTATTATGAAGGTAACGGTAATGAAAAGATTAGCCTTGTTAAAACAAACCTATCAGCGTTGGATGGGTAATAACCCCTTCGAACAAAGTGCGGTTATCGCTTATTATGCGTTATTTTCATTACCCTCCTTGCTGGTAATTGTTATAAGTATTACTGGTTACTTTTTTAATAGAGAAAGTGCAGAAGAAAAAATTTTAAACGAAATCGCCAATTTTATAGGATCCGATACTGCGGAAGCTATAGCGGATATGATTGAAAAAGCACAATTGAGTCAAGATAAGACCTTGATGATTATTATTAGTTTAGGATTGCTGTTTTTTGGTGCTACAGGTGCTTTTTTTCAACTTAAAAGAGCGATGAATAATATTTGGAGTGTTCGCACTAAAAACGATAATCTAAAAGGAATTATTTTAGATCGAGTAATTTCATTGGGTATGGTGTTTTTTATTGCTTTTTTACTTTTAATATCTCTTATACTTAGTTCTGCAATTTCATATTTAAGTGAGTATCTGGGGCAGTTTGCACCGCAATTGACAAGTTATACAGTAGAGGTTTTAAATTTTTTATTGAGTTATGCCTTTATCGGATTTTTATTTGCGAGTATATTTAGATTATTGCCAGATATAATAATTAAATGGCGAACTACTTTCATAGGCGCTTCACTCACTACCTTGTTGTTTTTACTAGGTAAATACGCATTAGGCTATTATTTTGGTCAATCTAATCCTGCATCTATTTATGGAGGCGCTTCTTCGGTAGTGCTCATATTGTTGTGGATTTATTATTCTTGCTTAATCTTATTTTTCGGAGCTGAATTTACCGTACAATACGCTTTGTTTAAAAACGATACCATACAGCCAAATAAATTTGCTGAACCTGCCTATTACCAAGAAATTGAAGAATTGAAGGAAAAGAAGCGAATCATTGAACAAAACAAAAAAGATTTAGATGTATTGTCTGATTCGAGCACTTAAAAACTTATTTTAATAGTATTTAACTTCTTTGGATTGTTTTTTAAAATAGCTTTAATAGCCTTTTCCATACATATTCTCTAATTTAGTGGTGAATCAAAAAAAAGAAAAATTATTATGGAAAAGAAAGTAGCTATTTTAGCAACAAACGGGTTTGAAGAAAGCGAGTTGGAATCTCCTTTAAATGCCATGAAAAATGAGGGCTTTAATGTGGAAATTGTAAGCTTAGAGGAAGGGAGCATCAAAAGTTGGAAAGATGGAAATTGGGGCAAATCTTTTGATGTAGACAAATCGTTAAAGAATGTTAGTGCAAAAGATTATCACGCCTTGGTTTTACCAGGTGGAGTTATTAATCCAGATTTGTTGAGAGTAGAGGAGGATGCTCTTATCTTTATTCGAGACTTCTTTAAACAGAGCAAGCCTGTCGCTGCTATCTGCCACGGAGCTTGGCCTTTAATTAATGCAGATGTGGTTGAAGGTAGAACAATGACCTCTTACAAGTCAATTAAAAAAGATTTAGAAAATGCAGGTGCCCTTTGGGTTGATCAAGAGGTTGTTGTAGATGAAGCACTCGTAACTTCTAGAAATCCAGGAGATTTAGAAGCCTTCAACGCTAAGGTGATTGAAGAGATTAAAGAAGGAAAACATGATCTTCAACACGCTTAATTAACAGAATTGACAATAAAAAAACATCCCGAGTTTTCGGGATGTTTTTTTTATTCTTTCTCAAATAAAAAGCCGAGTCCCAAACGCTTTAGCATTTTTTTCTCGAAAGCCCAAAAGAACTTAAATTGTCCGAATAGGCTGCCCAGAACAACTAACAATACTTGATAAACTGGGAAAATTAGTAAAATACGTAAGGTATAATAAAGTAATCCACCCCAAATAAAATTGTCTGGAAAATTCTCTCTGCTTAAGTTTAAGAAATCTAAAATGGGTTTGGCCACATATACAGCAGTTGAACCTGTAAGTCCAAAAACAATAAAAATAATTACCAATTGAAAATTTGAAGTAATTCCCCAATGCTCTTTCAGCTTTCTCATAATGTAATGTTATGCTTCTTTTCAAAATAAATCAAGTATAGATAGATCACAGAATCTACCTCTTGACTGTACGTTTTGTTTTTGAAATAATTTATGTTTTGTGGTTTTTCAAGATTTGATTTGACCCAAATTCTATAATTAGATAATTTCTTCAGAAGCTCATTTCTCATATTAGACACTTCCATATTTTGAAAGTTTGTTTGCGTCTGCATCCATTTCTTGAATTCGGAATCGTTAATGACAACTTCATAACTAAAATCTTGATTGACTGACTGAGGATCTTGGGTTGGCTTATTTAATGATGTACAAGCAAATAAAGATAAAGAAAGCAAAAACTTCAAACCAAAAACCAATCTACGCATTAGTTAAAAGCTTTAAAATCTACAATAAAACTTCCAGGATACTTTTTCTGCACTTTATCTCTAAATCGCTCAGCCTTATCTCTTTGCGAAAATTCGCCTAATACCAAAGTGTACACCTTTACTTCTTGTATAGTTTTTACCTGTACGACCACATTTTTTTGATAACTAGCTTTTAAGTTCTCGGCTAATCTTATCAGATTGGCTAATTCTTGAAAACTTCCGATTTGTACACCATACCAATCGGGTTGTACCCTTTTTATGGATAGCTCATAAAATTCTAGGGCCTCTACCTTATCTGAGGTGTCAATCACTTTAGAAGTATTTGTAACTGCACTTTCAATCTCTTCCATTTTCACAGGCTCATCATTACTCGCAACAATAGGCGCTGTAACCCTGGCATCTTGTTGATCAATTACCTCAATTGCTACATCAGTCACACCTTCATCTATAAAACCCAACTGTGTTGCTGCAGACTTAGATAAATCTATAATTCTATCTTTAACAAAAGGCCCTCTATCATTAACTCTAACAACAATTGCCATATTATTGGCGAGATTAGTTACCTTTAAATGTGTGCCGAAGGGTAAATTTCTATGTGCAGCAGTGGCTTTGGTATGGGTGTACTTTTCGCCGTTGGCCGTTCGTCTTCCTTCAAATTTATCGGCATAAAAAGAAGCTTTTCCCGTTTGTACTTGTGCGAAACTGTTTAAGCCAAATAACAAAAAACCTAGTAAAATTAAAACTCTATTCATTTTTACTTTTTTAAATTCTCAAATATATTAATAATTTGTTGGGTAGCCATTTTTGAAGCCAAGTAATCTGCTTGTTTAGAATGATTAGCTATATTAGGACTTAGCGATATTCTAGGTTGCATAAGTAACTGGATTTCGGGTTTAGGTTGATTTTCAAAAACATCGAGCGCGGCAAATCCAATTTTTTCATCATTTAAGGCATCGATCAGAGCAACTTCATCAATAACTCTAGGATGATAGGTATTAATTATACCTGCAGTCTTTTTCATTAGATTTAAACTCGATGCATCAATCAAATATTCGTCATCATCATATTTGTGAACACTTATAATATCCGCTTCACGGTAAAGCGTTTCTTCAGAACAAGATTTAGGCTCGATAGAAGATTCTTTATTCTGCCCTTGAGAATTGTTTGTAGTATAAGGTTTAGCTTCGCCTGCGACCATAAATTTTACTCCCCAGTTTTGTAATAATTGTACTACGCGTTCTGCCACCGCATCAAAACCTAAAAAGCCCCAAGTTTGACCCCATAACGAGTCTCCCTGACTAAATAGTTTATGCATTTGATTAAATCGAATATCTCCTTCTAAAGGCATTTCTCTATTACAGTCTTTTAAATTCCTTAAACAACTAAGGCTGTGAGCAATAATAAGCTCTGCCTCGGTTTGAATATAGGCTTGCTCGGTAGTATAAATTTGTATACCTAGTTTTTTTGCATATTCAAAAGGGATATGCGCTAAACTTTTACCCACTACGATAATAAATTTTAAAGAATTCAGTTGGTCGAGTAGTGTAGTAGTAATCTTATAATTTGCGTCAACCAATAAGCCGTCAAAATCATGATTGGCACAATAATTCACGATTTGATTATGGGAAACAGTTTTGGTCACCACTTCAATACCTAAAGATTGTAGTGAGCGTTCTTGGTTTTCTTGTAAAACCTTAAGATTTAATATTTTCATAGTTTTCTTCAAATTGTTGCAAGCAAGACACTAAAACTTTAACGCTATCTAATTCTAAGGCATTATAAAGTGAAGCGCGATAATCACCCACACTGCGATGTCCTTTTAGTCCAATGATATTATGATGCTCTAAAAATCTATCAAAATCAGAAGTTAAATCAGGCTTATTTAAAGCGAAAGTAATATTCATATTTGATCGCGAGTTTTTCTTAACTAAAGGGGTGAATAGATTTGAGGCATCGAGATAATTATACAGTAAATTTGCTTTTATTTCGTTACGTTTTTCAACGGATTTAATTCCGCCTTGAGCTTTAAGCCAACGTAAATTAAGTAAAGAAACATAAATGGAGAAAACGGTTGGCGTGTTAGCTAAACTTTCTTTCTGTATTAAATAGTCGTAGTTTAGCAGGCTTGGTATTTTTCGATTTGCTTGAGAAAAGGCCTTTCTATTGATTATTACTAGGGTTGTGCCCGCTGCGCCTATATTTTTTTGCGCTCCGGCATAAATGAGTTGAAACTGCGAAAAATCTAAAGATCTAGAAAAAATATCGCTACTCATATCGACCACTACCGGTACTTTTTGTTCAGGGAAATTTTTAATTTGTGTTCCGTAAATGGTGTTATTGCTCGTGTAGTGAATATAGTCTAGATCACTTCTATTTTGAATAGTATTTTCAGGAATATAGGAAAAGGCCTGGTAATTTGAACTGCCTATATCAACTACTTCACCAAAGAAACGAGCTTCGTGAATGGCTTTTTGCGACCATACGCCCGTATTTAAATAACCTGCTCGTTTGCTTAGAAAATTAAATGGGATTTGGTGAAACTGTGCGCTGGCGCCACCGTGTAAAAATAAGGCAACATAATCTTTAGTATTTAGCCCTAAAAGTTCGAGCACCAATGCTCTGGCTTCTTCAATAATGGCTGTAAAGGCATTACTTCGGTGCGATATTTCTAAAATAGATAAACCGCTTTCGTTATAGTTTACCACAGCTTTACCAGCTTGTTGAAAAACAACATCTGGTAGCTTGGCGGGACCTGCACAAAAGTTATGCTTAGACATCATTATAGTTGTTTTAGAAAATTAAGTGTATCTACATTATCAGCATAGTCTCTTAGCGATGGCCTTTGTGTTTGGCCATAAGCTATGTGGTTTTTTTCTAGCTGATTAGATACGATGCATTGAAGTTTTTCTTGATGTTCGTTTAATAAATCCTTTACTTGTTCAAGCTGATTGTAACGCTCAAAAAACAGTGTACCTATAGGTGAAGAAAAGTTAGTATCTTCTTTTAACAATAAAAAGCCGTTATCAAAAATTGAAAATTCACTCATCAGGTAAATCGCTTTATTGTAATCGTAATTATTGGCGTATTTATGATTGTCTAACAAATTTTGCCAAGAAAAAATAGCCTCATAAAACTTATCAATTTTAAAATCGTGAGGAATATAAATTTTAGAAACATTTCTACAGCCTAAACCGTAATATCTAAAAATGTCTTCTCCCAGTTTTTTAAGGTCTTCTTTGGTGTCATCCCGAGAAATTAAGGCTACACTGTTTCGGTTTTTACGTATGATATTTGGTTTTTTAGAGAAATAGTATTCAAAATATCTTGCTGTATTGTTACTACCTGTGGCAATAACGGCGTCAAAAAATTCTAGTTTCTCCCTTGTGAACTCAATTTTAGAACTCCAATTATCATTATTTGAAATAAGATATTCAGACAAAACCGGAAGTAATGTTTGGTCGTTACTTGATTGCTTTACTAAAATGTTATTTCCACTTAATAGCACACACAAAAAATCATGAAAGCCAACCAACGGAATGTTCCCTGCCATAATCACCGCTATGGTTTTAGGTTGGGTAGGAGTATTTAACTGGTAAGAATCAATCCATTGTTTCAATTTTTCCTGCGTTAACAAGTCGGCCCAATTCTTTAAGGCAAATTTTATATTTTCTTCTGTAAACCAGCCGTTGTGATGAATGGCTGAACTTACCGTTTGATCTAATTTATCGTGTAATTTATGTTGTGCTCTACCGTTTAAGTAATCATTTAAAAATTTACCCAGTTCAACAAAAGAATTTATTCGAGTTTCTAAATCCATATTTATTTGGTTATCTATGCCAATGGCTTTATTTTTGTGCAAAGTTACGTAATATAAACTATTAATTATGGCTATTATAATCACCGATGAATGCATAAATTGTGGGGCCTGTGAACCAGAGTGTCCCAATACCGCTATATATGAGGGTGCAGATGATTGGCGCTATGCAGATGGAACCGACTTGTCTGGAGAAATTGTTTTACCTGATGGTAAAGAGGCTAATGCCGAAGAAACCCAAGAACCTATAAGTGATGAATTCTATTATATTGTACCCGATAAATGTACAGAATGTAAAGGGTTTCACGATGAACCACAATGTGCCGCTGTTTGTCCCGTAGATTGTTGTGTTCCTGATGAAGATCACGTAGAAAGTGAAGAAAAGCTTTTAGAAAAACAGAGTTTTATGCATGGGAGCTAAATTGTATATCATAAAAAACGGATAGTAAAGTACTATCCGTTTTTTTCAATTTTCTTTTTCTCTCAATCTTTTTAGTTATCGTTTTAGTTTGTATTTTTTAAGAACAACCGCATCGGTATTGTCATCGTAACTACCCACAACAAAATTCCCCGATAAATCAAAATATCCTACTGCGTCAAATTTTGGTGTGTGTAATAAATAAAGGTCTTTATTCGGTAATTTTCTAATAACTCCATAGTTTACCATCTTACCATCGGTTTGCTTTTTTATAACATAGCCTTTGTCATCTGGTTCTATACTAAAGTTGATATCGTTTTCAATAAATAAAGTAGATGATTGGATTACTTTATCACCTCGCATAAGCATCTGGTTGGTTGCACCAGTTTCAGAGAGTTTTAGGTCTCTATTTTCACTTACCTTTTGCTTTTTAATAGCTACTTCTTCGCCTTTATTAGTTTTAACTTTTGTTTTAGTGGTAACCGTTTTTTCTAATCGGTCTTGTTGGGCCATCATTCCCAAAGAAAAACATAAACATAAAGCTGTAATTAAAATCTTTTTCATAACATTTTTATTTTGTTTAGTCAAAAATACAACTTAGAAATGTTAATAATTAATAAGTAAAGCCTAAGGTTATTTTAAAGCTTATGTTTAAATCATTTAATATATTTGCAACTCAAAATTTTAAAAGATGAAAGCAGGTATAGTAGGTTTACCCAATGTAGGTAAGTCGACATTGTTTAATTGTTTATCCAATGCCAAAGCCCAGAGTGCGAATTTTCCTTTTTGTACTATCGAGCCAAATATAGGAGTGGTAAATGTTCCCGACCACCGTTTAGAGAAATTAGAATCATTGGTTAATCCAGAACGTGTTTTGCCCGCTACAGTAGAAATAGTTGATATTGCGGGGTTAGTGAAAGGGGCTAGTAAAGGTGAAGGACTAGGAAATCAATTTTTGGGTAATATTAGAGAAACCGATGCTATTTTGCACGTACTACGTTGCTTTGATGATGAAAACGTAGTGCATGTAGACGGAAATGTAAATCCTATTAGAGATAAGGAAACCATTGATATCGAGTTGCAATTAAAAGATTTAGAAACGGTTGAGAAAAAATTAGAAAAAGTTAAGCGCGCCGCAAAAACAGGGAATAAAGAAGCCATAAAAGAACAAGATGCCTTATTGCAGCTTAAAAGTGGATTAGAGGAGGGCAAATCGGTAAGAGGCATACAAATAAATGAAGATGATCGTCAGGATTTTGTGACGCCTTTACAGTTGATTACTGATAAACCTGTTTTGTATGTATGTAATGTTGATGAATCTTCGGCTGTATCGGGTAATAAGTATGTAGATCAAGTAAAGGAGGCTGTGAAAGACGAAAATGCCGAAGTTTTGATCTTAGCTGTGGGAATTGAAGCAGATATTACCGAGTTGGATGATTATGAAGAGAGGCAAATGTTTTTAAGCGATATTGGTCTAGATGAAGCGGGTTCTGCCAAATTAATTCGAGCAGCCTATAAACTGTTAAATCAACAAACCTATTTTACTGCTGGAGTTAAAGAAGTCAGAGCCTGGACTATACCAGTAGGAGCTACAGCACCTCAAGCTGCAGGAGTTATACATACAGATTTTGAAAAAGGCTTTATTAGAGCAGAAGTTATTGCTTATGATGATTATGTAACCTATGGTAGCGAGGCTAAAATAAAAGAAGCCGGTAAATTAAAAGTAGAAGGCAAGGAGTATATTGTACAAGATGGTGACGTAATGCACTTCAGGTTTAATGTTTAAAGAGCGAAATAAATCTGTAAAAAAAGCTCAATTTTATTCTAATTTGAGCTTTTTTTGTACAATTTCTAAAAAGAACTGCGATTAAAGGTTTAAAACTACTATATTTACCAGGCTAAATTAAGGTTTCTGATTAAATTTTTTTGATGTTAAAAAAAATAACATTCACTCTTTTTACTACTCTTTTTTTGATATGTGCCGCAGTAGCTCAAAATGAAGTTGGTAATGCAGCATTACGGAAACAATTAGAGACTTGTTATGAGCACCTTGAAGAAAACCGTTATTTAGATGGGGTTAAGCAAGCAAATTTGCTTTTAGAGCGAGCGCGTGAAAAAGAATCTGAAGAATATATTGCGGAGGCTTATTATTTTCTAGGACTAATCGATGAGACCTCCCGTGACTATCAAGGTGCCGAAACAAAATACCTAAAAGCTCTTGAAATTACTACCCAAAATAAGGACACGCTTTTTATTATTGACCTATACAATGGTTTGGGTTCTATAGCGGCATTAAAAGATGGCAATTACCAAAAAGCTGAAAACTATTATACAGAGGCTTTAAGTTTTGCAGAACAGATTAACTCACCTTTCATAACAACTTTAACGATTAATCTTTGTTGGAATTTTCTAGATCAACAAAAAACAAATCAGGTAAAACCTTATCTTTCAAAACTAAATAACTATTTAAAGTCGCCTCCTCAAGATGGTGAAGAAACTTTAACTCAAGCCACTAGTGGTTATATATTGGGTCGATACTATTTAGAAACAAATAACTTTGAACGAGCCGAAATTTATTTTAATAAAAGTATTGGGTATGCCAAAAAGATTAAAAATTTAGAACATTTAAGAGATATTTACTGGCAAACTACTAAATTATACGAAGTTCAAGAAAATTACGAAAAGGCCCACGAACAGCTTAAAAAATATATCGCTTATAATAATTTATTCTTAGATAATAAAGCCATTCAAAGTTTACGGGCCGAAAAAGTGAAACTTCAAATAGGAGAATACGAACGCGCCTTAAACAATTCAGAAAGAGAACATTTACTGGTTAGCTCTTTGGCGGATAGTAGAAGAAAATTAATTGTGATTTATGCAGTTGCGTTTAGTGTATTATTGGTCTTTTCAGTAATTATTTACAGGCAAAATATAGCTAAAAAGAAATTGATTTCTGGTTTAGCTAAAAATAACCGGGCATTAAAAGAAGCTCGCGAAGCAGCCTTACAAGCAGCAAAGATAAAGACCCAGTTCATAAACAGTATAAGCCATGAAATAAGGACTCCTTTACACGGGGTAATAGGAATAACTTCATTGTTATTGGAAGATGAAAATACCTCAAACAGTAATAAAAAGCTTTTAAAATCCTTAAAATTTTCGGGTAACTACTTATTGGGTCTTATAAGTAATGTTTTGCTAATTAGTAAAATTGACAATAATAAAGTTGTGGTACGACCACGAGAAACCAAAATAAAAGGATTTTTAGAAAATGTAATTCAGTCGGTATCCTTTATAGGAGATAAAAAAGGTGTTGATGTAAAATGGAAATTAGAAAAAGGTGTTCCTAATTTGTTAAAATTAGATCAAGTTGTTCTATTTGAAATTTTAGTCAATCTTATAGAAAATGCAATTAAATTTAGTCAGCAAAAGCAAGAAGTTAGACTAGAAGTTTCTCTGCAAGAAAAGACAAGTGATAAGGCCAAAATACGTTTTAAAGTTATTGATCAAGGCCCAGGTATTCCAGAGGAAAAGCATCAAGAGATTTTTACAGAATTTACACAGGTATCTGCAGAGAAGAAAAACCTAGAGGGGATAGGCTTAGGCTTGTCTATTGTTAAAAATTTAGTGGAGCTTTTGGGCTCTAAGATAAATATCGATAGTGAAATAGGTAAGGGTGCTACTTTTTACTTCGATTTAGAAACGCCAATTGTTGTACAACCCGATTTGAGTGAGAATAAAGCTGAAAAAGTTTCGAGATTGGCTCAAAAACGAATTTTATTAATAGAAGATAACGAGATTAATAAAATGGTTGTTTCTAAATTTTTATCCAGTCAAGAAGTTAAACTAGATATCGCATCAGAAGGTAATCAAGGTCTAGCGCTTTATCATAAAAATAAATATGATTTACTCTTGGTAGATATTAACATTCCGGGAATGAACGGTTTTGATATCACCGGAGAAATAAGAAAAACTAATCAAGAAATACCAATTATTGCGGTAACTGCCTCAGAATTAAAAGAAATTCAAAGTCTAGCTGATACAGTTGGCATCACAGATATTCTAATCAAACCTTTTAACAAAGAAACCTTAATCGATTTACTACAGAAATACCTGTAAAAAAACTTCTATTTTAAGGCTTTAAAACTTCAATAAACGGTTTCATTTTTAGGGAAAGCTTACTATATTAGCATCAAGCAAGTAAATTATGGAGGAAACAAAGTATACCGAAGACAATATTAGATCTTTAGACTGGAAAGAACACATTCGTATGCGTCCTGGTATGTATATCGGTAAGCTTGGTGATGGCTCTAGCGCCGATGATGGGATTTATATTCTTTTAAAAGAAGTATTAGACAACTCTATTGATGAATATGTCATGGGTGCGGGTAAAACTATAGAAATTTCTATACAAGGAACCCGAGTAATTGTACGAGATTACGGTAGAGGTATACCTTTAGGAAAGGTGGTAGATGTAGTTTCTAAAATGAACACTGGAGGTAAATACGATACCAAAGCTTTTAAAAAGTCTGTAGGACTTAATGGTGTTGGTACTAAAGCAGTAAATGCGCTCTCCAGCTATTTTCGAGTAGAATCGACTCGAGAAGGGAAGTCTGCTTCTGCCGAATTTGAGAAAGGAGAATTACTTGAACAAGAATTTTTAGAAGAGACCTCAAGAAGAAAAGGTACGAAAGTTAGTTTTATACCTGATGAGCAAATCTTTAAAAATTATAAGTATCGACACGAATATGTGTCGAAAATGCTAAAAAACTATGTTTACTTAAATCCGGGTTTAACCATTGTTTTCAATGGTGAAAAGTACTTTTCTGAAAATGGATTAAAAGATTTATTAGCAGAGAATATAAATGAAGAAAATCGTTTGTTTCCTATTGCACACCTCAAAGGCAACGATATTGAGGTAGCGATTACTTACAACAAGACGCAGTATAGCGAAGAGTATCATTCTTTTGTTAACGGACAACATACCACGCAAGGAGGTACACATTTAGCGGCTTTTAGAGAAGCTATAGTCAAAACCATTCGTGAGTTTTATAATAAAAATTTTGACGCTAGTGATATTAGAAAAAGTATCGTTTCTGCCGTAAGCATTAAGGTGATGGAGCCTGTTTTTGAGAGCCAGACCAAGACTAAATTGGGTAGTACAGAAATGGGTGGTGACCTGCCAACGGTGAGAACCTACATTGTAGATTTCGTAAAACGAAAATTTGATAATTATCTGCATAAAAATCCGGAAACGGCAGAGAAATTACACAAGAAAATCTTGCAAGCCGAAAAGGAACGAAAGGATTTATCGGGTATTCGAAAATTAGCTCGTGAAAGAGCAAAAAAAGCTAGTTTGCATAATAAAAAATTGCGTGACTGTAGAATACACCTAGGCGATGTGAAAAAAGAACGTAACTTAGAAACAACTTTATTTATTACCGAGGGAGACTCAGCAAGTGGTAGTATTACCAAGTCTAGAGATGTAAATACACAAGCCGTTTTTAGTCTAAAAGGTAAACCTTTAAACAGTTACGGTTTAACTAAAAAAATTGTTTACGAAAATGAGGAATTTAATCTGCTTCAAGCCGCTTTGAACATAGAAGACTCTATGGAAGATTTGCGTTACAATAATATTGTAATTGCTACAGATGCCGATGTAGACGGTATGCATATTAGATTACTGTTAATTACCTTCTTTTTACAATTCTTTCCAGAATTGATTAAAGAAGGTCACTTGTATATTCTACAAACTCCTTTGTTTAGAGTACGCAATAAAAAAGAAACTATTTACTGCTATTCTGAAGAAGAGAAACAAGCTGCCATTGCTAAATTAAAAGGGAATCCAGAAATAACTAGGTTTAAAGGTTTAGGTGAAATTTCTCCCGATGAATTTAAAAATTTCATAGGAGAAGATATCCGTTTAGACCCCGTGATGCTTGATAAAGATATGGGTATAGAAGAAATGTTAAGTTTTTATATGGGTAAAAACACAGCCGATAGGCAAAACTTTATAATTGAAAATTTAAAAGTAGAGTTAGATCCCATTGAAGAATCCGCCTAAAAATATGCGCTTTAACAATCTAAAGCTAACCCAATACGTGCCAGTGATTTACTTTTTAATACTGGTGTCGTACATTGCGGTTTGCATACTCTATTTTAGTTTACATAATTTTCTCTTTACGGATTGGTTTACCAGTATAAATTTATTTTTCTTGTTGCTCTTTATGTATTGCTATTTTAATTTAAAATATTTTGAATATGATGGATTAGGAGCAACCTTAAGTTTTACCAATAGAGGGGGATTTTTGTCGGAGTATTGGAATTATAAAAACAAAAAAGCCGAATTCCCTAAACAGAAACTAGATAATTTTAAAATAAAGAACTATTTTTTTATTAAAATATTAGAATTACAAATTTGTTCAAAAACAACTAAACGCAGGCGAGCTATTCAATTTAATATTAGCTTTTTAAGCAAAAAGAAAATTGGATACTTGCAGAATGAGCTGCATAGAATTTTAGAGAACAAAACATTTGAAGCCAATTAATATGAGCGAAAAAGAGTCACCAGAAAATAATTTTGAGACCAATAATAATCAAGAAATAACCCGGGTTACGGGTATGTATAAAGACTGGTTTCTTGATTACGCCTCTTACGTAATTCTAGAAAGAGCAGTACCAGCGCTTGAAGATGGATTCAAACCTGTTCATAGACGTATTATGCAATCTATGAAAGACTTAGATGATGGCAGGTACAATAAAGTGGCTAATATTGTGGGACACACGATGCAATACCACCCTCACGGCGACGCTAGTATCGCAGATGCTTTAGTTCAAATAGGGCAAAAAGATTTGCTCATTGATACACAAGGTAACTGGGGTAACATTTTAACTGGCGATCGGGCGGCAGCACCAAGATATATTGAAGCCAGACTCTCAAAATTTGCATTAGAAGTAATTTATAATCCTAAAATTACCAACTGGCAAGCCTCTTATGACGGTAGAAGAAAAGAACCTATTGCTTTGCCAGTAATGTTTCCTTTGCTGTTGGCTCAAGGAGCAGAAGGAATTGCAGTTGGTTTAAGTACCAGAATATTGCCTCATAATTTTAATGAGTTGATAGATGCTAGCATTCAACACCTTAGAGGTAAACGCTTTAAATTATATCCTGATTTTCCTACGGCGGGAATTATGGATGTTAGCAATTACAACGACGGTCTAAGAGGAGGCAAGGTGCGTATACGCGCTAAAATAAATCAATTAGACAAGCATACTTTAGTAATAAATGAGATTCCTTATGGAACCACAACTGGCACGTTAATAGAATCTATCATTAAAGCCAATGAGAAAGGTAAAATTAAAGTAAAGCATATTGAAGACAATACTGCCGAGCAGGTTGAAATTTTAATTCACTTGCCTAACAGTATCTCTCCAGATAAAACCATCGATGCGCTTTATGCTTTTACCAATTGCGAAATTTCAATATCACCATTATCTTGTATTATCATTGACCATAAACCTCATTTTTTAGGTGTTTCTGAAATTCTAAGATTAAGTACTAACCATACGCTTGAGTTACTTAAAAAAGATTTAGAAATAAAACTTGATGAGCACGAAGAACAATGGCATTTTGCTTCGCTTGAGCGGATTTTTATCGAGAAAAGAATTTATCGCGATATAGAAAATCAAGACACCTGGGAAGGGGTTCTTCAGGCTATAGATGATGGTTTGAAGCCACATATACAACATTTAAAAAGAGCGGTGACTCGAGAGGATTTAATACGATTAACCGAAATAAAAATTAAACGTATATCTAAGTTTGATCTAGATAAAGCTCAACAAAAGATAGAAGCATTAGAAGATGAAATAGCAAAAATAAAACATAATTTAGCGAACCTTATAGATTATGCTGTTGATTATTTTAATCGTCTAAAAAAGAACTTTGGAAAAGACAAAGAGCGTAAAACAGAATTACGCCTCTTTGAAGATATTGAAGCTACAAAAGTTGTTATCAGAAACACAAAACTTTACGTCAATCGAAAAGAAGGATTTATAGGTACCTCACTAAAAAAGGATGAGTATGTAGGTGATTGCAGTGATATAGATGATATCATTTGCTTTACACAAGATGGAATTATGAAGGTTACAAGGGTAGATAGCAAAACCTTCATCGGTAAAAATATTATTCATGTAGCTGTTTTTAAGAAAAAAGACAAACGAACAATTTACAATTTAATTTACCGTAATGGTACAGGTGGCAACGCTTATGTAAAAAGATTTGCGGTAACATCTATAACTAGAGATAAAGAGTACAGTGTTGGTAAGGGTAAACCCGGAACAAAAATTCTTTACTTTTCGGCTAATCCTAATGGGGAGGCTGAAAAGGTAGCCATTTATCTTCGACAAATAGGGGCACTTAAAAAATTACGATTCGAATTAGATTTTGCCGACCAATTAATTAAAGGAAGAACGGCAAAAGGTAATTTAGTCAGTAAACACCCAATTAAAAAAGTTGAACTTAAAGAAGAGGGCGTATCTACTTTAAAACCACGAAAAATTTGGTTTGATGAAACTATTAAACGATTAAATGTTGAAGAAAGAGGTGAATTGTTAGGAGAATTTAAAGGAGAAGATCGTATTCTTTTAGTTACTCAAAAGGGAGTTGTTTCTACCATTAAACCCGAATTGATTACACGCTTTGATGATAATTATGTAGTTCTAGAAAAATGGAATCCAGAAATTCCATTGACTGCAGTTTATTGGGAAGGAGAAAAAGAAAGGTACTATGTTAAACGATTTTTTATTGAGAATGAAGAGAAAGAAGAATTAATAATTACAGACCATCCCAAATCACAATTAGAGTTAATATCTACCGATCTAATTCCTGTATTGGAAATTAAGTATAGGAAACAAAGGGGTAAAGAACAGAGACCCAATGATACCGTAAACCTAGAAGAATTCATTGCGGTTAAAGGTATAAAAGCCCAAGGAAACCAGTTAACCACAGAAAAAGTTACTCAATTGCAATTAATAGAACCTATTGTTCCTTCATCAAAAGCAGATCCTTCTTTAGAGGATGATCTACAAGAAGAAGAGTTAGATATTGGCACGTTAGAGAAACAAACTAAAGCACAAAAAGAGAAACAAGCCAGTTTGTTTGATGAGGAAGAAAATAGTAAAGAATAAAACATGCTCTTTAAAGGAAAAAATATTTTAGAGGAGTTTAAAGAGTTTGCCATAAAAGGCAATATGATTGACATTGCTGTTGGTGTGATAATAGGAAGCGCTTTTAATCAAGTAATTGATGTAATGGTAAAAAAGGTTATTATGCCACCCTTGTCATTACTTATCGACGGCATAAATTTTATAGACAAAAAAATAATATTACGTCATGCCCTTAAAAAGGGAGACAAAATAATTAAAGAAGAAGTCTATATTGGGTATGGTGAGCTGCTTACGGTTCTACTTAATTTCTTAATAATTTCATTTACGGTTTTTATAGTGATTAGAGTTTTTAATAAACTTCGTAAGAATGCAGAGGATACACGAAATAAGCAAGTATCAACCCCAAAGAATATAGAGCTGTTAAGTGATTTAAAATTACTTTTGCAAGAACAGAATGCTTTATTAAAAGATAAAAGTAACGATAATCGCTAGCGTTTTGTATAAAAAGAAAATAATCCCCTTTAATCTACTTTAATAACAGTTCCTTTTTGCTTTTTGGTTTCTCCTACAATCGAATATTCAAAGGTATAGGTATTGCCTTTGGTGGTAAGTATTTTCATATGTAATGGCTTTTCTTCAGCCATATTTTTCGGATTCAAATTTTTAAGTATGTACTCACAATCATTGATCCATCTTATACTACTACTATCTATTTCATTTTTAAAATAATCAATTTCAATACTGTCATTGCGCACAAATCGGGTTTTAACCAACTCTCCATTAAGATAGGTTTCAAACTCAAAACTACCCGTTTTAAAATCGGTGCAATTACGACTAGGGCTGTAGCAAGAAACCATAGCTAAAAATATCAGTAAAAGAAGTGTATTTTTCATTGAACTTTTTTAACCGCTAATTTAAGTAATATAACGCCAATTAATTAGTAAAACTTTCGAAAGTTCCATCTTTATAAAAGATAACAATCCGACTGATGGATTTGTTTTTTAGAAAGCTTTCAGAGGTATTCAATTCTGACCCTTTTGCTGCTTCTGAATTTTGTTTCGTTTGGAATAATTCAGGAATATTTTTTTGTTCTAAAGTTGGGGGAGTGGAAGGATCTGATTCTTTACTACTTGGAAAATTTCCTTTTCCGTTAAGCAGCCAATACAGATTCACTTCGGGAAACCGATTGATTACTTTTAATACAAATTCTAAACTAGGTTTGTTACGGCCAGATAAAATATGAGATATGGAAGAACGACCTACTTGAATTTCTTCGGCAAAGGCAGCGGCCGATAAGTCGTAATATTCTAAAATTTTATCGAGTCGTTTTGTAAACTTTTCCGCGTTCACCATTGTAAACAATATACTTAAAATTGATTGTTTACAAATGTAATAAATAAATACAATACTATCAAACCCTAAACGTAATAACTCAATATAAATTAAACTAAAACTTTAACCTAACACAATTAAAAAACTCAAAACCAAACAATTAATAAATAAAAAATATTCATTAGGATACTTTCCAATCAACTAAGAAACCAATAGCAGAATAGATTTACATTTGTAACATTTTTAAAATTTATCCCCGTTCACAAATGTAAATAAAAGAATGTTTACTTTTGTAAACAATAAAAAAGCAATTTCAAAATGAGCCTAAAACATTACAATAAAATAAAAGGGCGTTATTTATCCTATACCAATTTAAGTAGATACCTTCAAAACTTACCTACAGATTTTAAGGTATCGGTTATAGGGCATTCTGAAAAAAATGAGAAAATCTACCAAGTTGAACTTGGAAATGGTCCAACCAAGGTATTGATGTGGTCGCAAATGCATGGAAATGAAAGTACGACCACAAAAGCTGTTTTTGATCTATTTGAAAAATTAAGAAAAGTAACATTTTCAGCATCTTTTGAGAACTTGAATATTTTGATTATTCCTGTGTTAAATCCCGATGGTTTGAAAGCCTATACCCGGCAAAATGCAAATCAGGTAGATCTTAATAGAGATGCCCAGAACTTAACTCAAGTAGAAAGTCAAATTCTAAAGAATGTATACATCAATTATGCACCTGACTTTTGTTTTAATTTACATGACCAAAGAACTATTTTTGGTACAAAAGGATTTAATAAACCAGCTACTTTATCTTTTTTGGCACCTGCATTCAATGAAGCTAGAGAGATGAATTCTCAGCGTTTAAAGGCTATGCAAATTATAGCAGGCATATACAAAGAATTAAGTGAAGATTTACCTGGTGGTATTGGTCGCTACGATGACACCTTTAACCTAAATTGTATAGGAGATACTTTAATGAATAGGGGAATTTCTACTATATTATTTGAAGCAGGACATTTTCCTGATGATTATGAACGTGAACAAACGCGCCAATTTGTCTTTAAAGCTTTATGGAGAGGCTTAGATTTAATAAATAGCCATGCTTACAAGAAATTTACAGAGAAAAACTACCTTACTATTCCTGAAAATGAAAAACAATTTTATGATTTGATTATTGAAAACATAGAACAAGAATCAAAAATTTGTCAAATAGGTATTCAGTACGAGGAACGTTTAACGGAGGGGGAGATTCATTTTATACCTATTATAGCCGAAATAGGATCAAAATTAAGCAGAAAAGGTCTAAGGTATATTTGCGCTAAACAGCTCGACTTAAGTGTTTTGAATGGAAAGTTACTTAAAGTAGGTGATGAATTGAAATACTTAAGCGGTACAAGTGGTTTATTCTCACTCAATTTAACATAAACTTAATTTTTCTTTATGATTTATCAAAAATAAAGTATTATTTTTGCATATTCTTTAATGGAAGAAATTTAAGATATTACGTAAAAGAAAAATTATGGCAAAGTTTAAGTTAGACGATATTGATCACCAAATATTAGATATTTTGATCGATAATTCTAGAACAGCATTTACAGATATTGCAAAACGTTTAGATATATCTGCAGGTACGGTTCATGTACGAGTTAAAAAGATGGAAGAGGCAGGTATAATTACGGGTTCGTCCTTATCGCTAGATTATAAAAAATTAGGTTATTCTTTTATTGCTTATGTGGGGGTGTTTTTACAAAAAACATCACAAACAAAGTTTGTATTAGAACGCATAAACGAAATACCATTTGTAACGGTGGCACACGTTACCACAGGAAAATTTAACATTTTCTGTAAAATTAGAGCTAAAAATACAGAACATGCCAAAAAGATCATTTTTATGATTGATGATATTGAAGGGGTTTATCGCACAGAAACAATGATTTCAATGGAGGAGAGTCTAAATGATAAGAAGCGTTTAATGCACTCTATATTTAAAGAATTACAATAGTTTTAAATAGATTTAGTTATAAAAAAGGAGTCAATTTTTGACTCCTTTTTTATAATAACCAATTAATTTTCGGTGCTTTCTTCCATAGTGTGATATACATTTTGTACATCATCATCTTCTTCTATTTTTTCTATTAATTTCTCTACATCCGCTTGTTCATCTGAACTAAGGCTTTTGGTTGTAGTGGGAATTCGCTCAAAACCAGAAGACAAAATTTCAATACTGCGATCTTCTAATTCTTTTTGAATAGCACCAAAACTTTCAAAGGGAGCGTAGATCAAAATCCCGTCTTCATCTTCAAAAACTTCCTCAGCACCAAAGTCAATAAATTCAAGCTCCAATTCTTCGGGATCTAACCCGTCTCCTTTAATTCTAAAATTGCAAGTGTGATCAAACATGAACTCTACAGAACCAGAGGTGCCTAAATTCCCGTTACATTTGTTAAAGTATGATCGAATATTAGCTACCGTTCTTGTATTATTATCAGTTGCGGTTTCAACCAAAATGGCGATACCATGCGGTGCATAACCTTCAAACAATACTTCTTTATAATCATCTTGATTTTTATCACTGGCCCTTTTAATTGCTCGCTCAATATTATCTTTGGGCATATTAACAGATTTTGCATTCTGTATAACAGCCCGCAAGCGGGCATTTGAATCGGGGTCGGGTCCACCTTCTTTTACAGCCATAACAATATCTTTGCCTATACGTGTAAAGGCTTTAGACATTGCTGCCCATCTTTTCATTTTACGTGCTTTACGAAATTCAAATGCTCTTCCCATAATTTGTTTCCATTGTTCTAGTCGGCAAATTTAACAAAATCTAAAAATTCTAGGTAAATTTTATTTAAAATTACTCGGTGTCTATTATAGCTTCTATAATTTGTGCTAAATGAATATCCTTTTCTGTCACTCCGCCAGCATCGTGTGTAGAGAGCGAAATACTTAATTCGTTATAAACGTTGCTCCAATCAGGATGATGATTTAAAGCTTCGGCTTCAAAAGCTATTCGAGTCATTATAGAAAATGTTTCTTTGAAATTTTCAAATTCAAACTTGGTTTGTATCGCATTTTCTTGATGTTGCCAACCCTCTAAATCTTTTAATTTATCTTTTATTTCTTGCTCATTCAGTTTTCTCATCGCTTCAGGTTTTTTATTTGCCTTAAAATTAAGAAAGGCTGAGCATTATAAATAGGTAAATTGATTTTAATTTGTGTAAAAATAGTTTTACATAAATTTTATTTCTATCGCTTAAAGCGGAAATAATTAGCGTAGGTTAAATTTGTACTAAAACTTTATGCTATTGGTAGAATCTGTTATAACCTTATCTAAGTCATATCGAAATTGTTGCGGTAATTTGTTTTTAGTTAATAAGGCTAAAAACCTATCTTGATTTGAATTGTAGATTCTTCTTAGTAACGGATTGTCTAAATTTAATTTTTCGCATATTTCTAAAATTAAATCTTCATGGTGAACTAAATTTTTACTACCCAAATGGTAAACTCCACCATAATGCTGGTTTATCATAAAATGGATTTGAAGACTAAGCCTATTCACGCTGGCCGCATTTATTATAACCTTTGGGAAAACTTCAATGGCTTCCTTGTTTTTATAATTATTCCGTATTTCTTGAATTCTAGGCGAATTTAATCCGTAAAGCATAGGTACTCTGGCAATTATATACTTATAGGTAGGCAGTCTTAAAAGGGCATTTTCTATTTGTATTTGAAACTTGCCGTATATGCTGGTAGAAAAGGTTTTATCGTATTCGTAATTAGGATAATTTGTAAATGCATCAAATACATTTGCTGTAGAAAACTGAATGAATTTTGCCTCGTTTTTTCGGAGATAAAACAACAAAGTTTGATAGTTTTCGTGCAAAGCCTTAAAGTCACCTTTTAAACAATGTATTATTATTTTAGGTTGAATTTGCTTGAGCAAATCTTGTAGGTCATCATAATGAAAATTCCAATGTATGTATTGCTGATTTTCATTATAGATTCGTAGAGGAGTTCGATATGTACCGTAAACGTTAAAATAAGGGGATAGTTCTTTGTAAAGCGTTCTACCAATAAAGCCGCTAGCTCCTAAAATTAATATGTTCTTGTTGTTTTTAATACTAAAAAGTCTATTTAATGTAAAAGCTGTTTATCTCTGCTTTGCGTAATCTTTGAAGACTCAAAGGCATAAACAAAAAATAAACAGCTTTGATTGTAATATGAAATACCTACTATTTTTTGTGAAAAGGAGGTTTGGTTATTTCAGCAGCCACACTTTTCTTTCTTATTTGAATTTTTATGGGTGTACCTTCTTTGGCGTGTTCAAGTTTTACATATCCCATCCCTATTGCTTTACCTGTTGAAGGAGACATGGTACCACTAGTTACCACTCCAATTTCTTCACCTTGGTCATTAACTATACTATATCCCTTACGTGGTATACCTTTTTCAGATAATACAAAACCAATTAATTTACGACTTGGTTTTTCTTCTTTTTGCTTTTTAAGCACTTCATCTCCTTTAAACGATTTATTGAATTTTGTAATCCAACCTAAGCCAGCTTCAATAGGGGTTGTTTCTTCATCTATATCATTGCCGTATAAACAGAAGCCCATTTCTAATCTTAAAGTGTCTCGGGCAGCCAGACCTATTGGCTGAATGCCAAAATCTTTCCCTGCCTCTAAAACACGTTTCCATATTTCGGGAGCTTCTTCGTTTTTAAAATAAATTTCAAACCCACCGCTTCCGGTGTATCCAGTTGCCGAAATAATAACATTTTCTGCGCCGGCAAATTCACCTACTTCAAAATTATAAAACTTAATAGCGCTTAAATCAATAGGGGTAAGTGCTTGCATAGCTTCGATAGACTTAGGTCCCTGAATAGCCAATAAAGAATACTCATCAGAGATATCTTTAATATCTGCATCTACGGTGTTGTTCTCTGCTATCCAGCTCCAGTCTTTTTCGATATTAGAAGCGTTTACTACCAATAGATATTTTTCACTATTAAACCTATAAATAATCAAATCATCTATGATACCGCCCTCGTGGTTGGTCAGGCAAGAGTACTGAGCTTTACCATCTACCAGCTTAGAAGCATCATTGGTGGTAAGATTTTGTATTAAGGCTAAAGCGTTTGGTCCACTAATTAAAAATTCCCCCATATGGGATACATCAAAAACACCTAAGTTTTCGCGTACGTTTTGATGTTCTTCATTAACTCCAGCATAAGATACAGGCATCTCAAAACCAGCATAAGGAACCATTTTTGCTCCCAAACCTTTATGTATTGAATTTAAAGCTGTTTTTTTCATTGGTTTAAAAATTTTAGCAAAGGTAGTTGTTTGTAGCAGTATGACCAAGTATTTAGCTTTAAGAAAATCGGCATTTGCCCCTCCTATTAGCTTAGTATTAAATATGAATTCCTATAAAGAATAGTATATTTGTACAAAACCAGATTATGAAAATTTTTAGTGCAAAACAATTATATCAAGCCGAAGAAATCACCCAGAAAAACCAGAAAATTGATGGGATACAGTTAATGGAAAGAGCTGGCACTAGTGCTTTTGAGCAAATCCATGCCCGATTGGGGAAAGCAGCTGTACAAATCAAGGTTTTTTGTGGTGTTGGAAATAATGGCGGAGATGGCTTAGTCATAGCCAGAAAATTGATTGAAAAGGGTTATGCCGTACAGGTGTTTATCATAAATTATTCTGAACAAAGAACAGCAGGATTCTTATCTAATTATAATGCCATTAAAGAGTTATTGAATAAATGGCCTGTAATGGTGAACGAAGAATCTGAACTTCCCACAGTTCAAGCCAATGATGTGGTTATTGATGCTATTTTTGGAATTGGCTTAAACCGACCCTTAGCTTCTTGGGTAAATAAAGTTATAACTCATATAAATGATGCTGGTGCATACACCTTTGCTATAGATGTGCCATCGGGTATGCAGTTGGATAGTTATAACTCAAAACAACCTATTTTAAGAGCTAATTATACCCTTACATTTCAAGCAGCTAAATTACCTTTCTTTCTACCCGAAACTGCACCCTATGCCGGAAATATTCAAATTATAGATATTGGTTTAGATCAACAATTTTTACACAATCAAAAAGCGGTAGCAACCTTGATTACTAAAGAACAGGCGGCTGCTTTATATCAGCCTAGGTCTCGTTTTTCGCATAAAGGAGATTATGGACACGCTTATGTTATAGGTGGTAAATACGGCATGATTGGAAGCGTGATTTTAGCCACAAAAGCAGCCTTAAGAATGGGGGCTGGAAAAGTTTCTGCGGTAGTACCTACTTGTGCTTACATACCCTTGCAAACCGTTAATCCAGAGGTAATGGTGAAAACCGTAGCGCACGATGAATATCTTGTAGAGGATAATTTTGAGTTTTCAAGTAAGGATAGGATTTGTTTTGGTGTAGGAGCAGGGCAAGAAGAGAAATCTATCGAAATGTTTACAACCTTGCTGCATCAAGTAAAAACCCCTATAGTAATAGATGCAGATGGTATCAATATGCTCGGTAAAGCCCCTGAATTATTAAAATTGATTCCAGAAAAATCTATATTAACCCCGCACCCTAAGGAGCTGTTAAATTTAATTGGAGACTGGGATGATGACTTTGATAAAATCCGTAAAGTAAAAACTTTTTCAAAAAAATACAGAGTAAGTGTGATTGTTAAAGGAACTTATACTTTAACGGTAAGTGGTGACCACGTTTATATTAATACGAACGGTAACCCTGGCATGGCAACGGCAGGAAGTGGCGATGTGTTGTCGGGTATTTTAATCGGTTTATTAGCCCAAGGTTATGACCCCGCCATTAGTTGTGTTTTTGGTGTCTATATCCATGCTTTAGCAGGAGATTTAGCCATACAAAATACCATACCCGATGCGCTTTTGGCCTCAGACATAATTGCTCATCAAGGTAAAGCCCTACGTTATCTGTTTGAAAAACCCCAAGAAGCAAAGAATTCAAAATAATTTATCTTACAACCCAATAATGGGTTAATTTTAAAATTTATAATGAAACAAATACATTACATTAGTAAAGATATTTTAGACCTACCTAAAATACAACAAATTATAACCCAGTCTTATAAATTAGATCTTAGTGAAGAAGCGAAAAGTGCTATAAATAAGGCTAGAAAATACTTAGATGATAAACTAGCTGAGAGCGAAAGACCGTTTTACGGAATTAATACCGGATTTGGTTCTCTTTGCAACGTGAAAATTTCAAAAGAAAAATTGGCTCAGTTGCAGGAGAATTTAGTGGTTTCTCATGCGTGTGGGACCGGTGCTGTTATTGATTCTGAAATAGTGAAAATTATGCTTTTGCTGAAGATTCAATCTTTAAGCTATGGGCATTCAGGTGTGTCTATGTCTACCGTAGAGCGATTGATGTTTTTCTTTAATAATGATATCTTACCCGTTGTATATGAACAAGGATCTTTAGGGGCATCTGGAGATTTATCACCTTTAGCGCATTTATGCCTACCTCTTTTAGGTAAAGGAGAAGCTTGGTATAAGGGCGAACGATTAACAGGTGAAGAAATTTTAAAAAAACATAATCTTGAACCACTGGTTTTACAGTCAAAAGAAGGACTAGCATTGCTAAACGGAACTCAGTTTATGAGTGCACATGCTGTGTATGCTTTAATAAAAACCTATAAGTTAAGTTATATGGCAGATGCCATAAGTGCTGCCTCTCTAGACGGCTTTGATTGTAATTTATCACCATTTAATGAATTGGTTCATTATGTGAGACCGCATCGAGGGCAGATTAAAACAGCCGAACGTATGCTTGATTTCCTTAGCGGAAGTGAAATTGCACAACAAGCCAAAGAAAGTGTACAAGATCCTTACTCTTTTCGATGTATCCCACAAGTTCACGGAGCTAGTAAAGATACCTTGCGTTTTGTATACAAAACGGTAAAAACAGAGATAAATAGCGTTACCGATAATCCGAATATTTTTGTTGAAGAAGATGAAATTATTTCAGGAGGTAACTTTCACGGCCAGCCATTAGCATTAGGAATGGATTATTTAGCGATTGCTTGCGCGGAATTAGCCAATATTTCTGAAAGAAGAATTTATCAATTGGTATCAGGTTTAAGACAGCTTCCTATGTTTTTGGTGAATGACCCAGGATTGAATAACGGTTTTATGATTCCGCAGTATACTGCAGCTAGTATTGTGAGTCAAAATAAACAACTTTGTACACCTGCAAGTATAGATTCTATTGTTTCTTCAAATGGTCAAGAAGATCACGTAAGTATGGGGGCTAACTCAGCTACAAAGTTAATTAAAGTGGTTGATAATCTAGCTACAGTGCTGGCAATTGAGCTATTTAACGCCTCTCAGGCCTTGTATTTTAGAGAGCCTTTAAAATCTTCACCGTTTGTTGAGCAATTAATCACGGCGTTTAGAACTGAGGTTCCCGTGGTTAAACAAGATAAGGTAATGGCAAATGAGATCCATAAAGCGGTAGACTTTATAAATCAGTTTACAATCGATGAAGAATTGTTGTTTTGCAGTTAAAAATATTCATTAACTTAGAGCTTAGTTGTAAAATTATATATTTTGAAAAATAAAATTATTTTAATGTTAGGTTTTTCGTTTGTGAGTTACAATTTATTCTCTCAAATAGACTCAACCAAGACATCTTTTCTATTGGATAAATCGGTAGAAAATGCGGTTTTAATAGATAACTCTAGTTTAGGAAATATGATATTCGTAGAGAAGAACAGAAAAAATGTTAATTCTAAAATCCTAATTTATCATAATAATAAATTTTATCAATTTGATAATTATATAGACAGTTTAAGGTTAAAAGAAAATATTAAATTTAAGATTTTACGAGGTGAGGAGCTGAAGGAATTTTTATATAATAAAATTAATACAGTTATTCTTACAGAATCCGATTATACAACCCATAAAAAACAAACCAATTAAGTTTGGTTATGTAAGGTTTAAATTTAAAAAGCCTCAACTTTAAAAGTTGAGGCTTTTTAAATTTAATTATACCTTAAACTAAGAGTCTTCTTGTTGTTCTGGTGTTTCTTTTTTAGTGATTTGTACAACAAGTTGTTTGTTGTCTTCATTTAGATCCATAACAACAAGGTCTCCCTCTTCTAATTTGGTATTTATAATTTCTTCCGCTAAGGCATCTTCAACGTATTTTTGAATTGCCCTTTTCAACGGTCTGGCACCATATTGCTGATCAAAACCTTTATCGGCAATATAATCTTTGGCTTTCTCTGTGAGCTCTAAATTGTAACCTAAATCTTTAACGCGAGTAAATAGTTTAGCAAGCTCAATATCTATAATCTTATGAATATCTTTTCGCTCTAGCGCATTAAAAATAACTACATCATCAATTCTATTTAAAAATTCTGGAGCAAAGGCTTTCTTTAGTGCGTTTTCTATTACACTTTTTGTGTTGGCATCGGCTTGCTCTTTTCTAGCTTTAGTACCAAACCCAACTCCTTGACCAAAATCTTTTAATTTACGTGCTCCGATATTTGACGTCATGATGATAATGGTATTTCTAAAATCTATTTTTCGTCCAAGACTATCGGTTAAATAGCCATCATCCAAAACTTGAAGCAACATATTAAATACATCTGGATGTGCTTTTTCAACTTCATCTAATAAGATAACGGCATAAGGTTTTCTACGTACTTTTTCGGTCAGTTGGCCGCCTTCTTCGTAGCCAACATATCCTGGAGGAGCACCAACTAGCCGTGATATAGCAAATTTCTCCATATATTCACTCATATCAATTCGAATAAGGGTGTCCTCATTATCAAAAAGTTCTTTTGCTAAGACTTTCGCTAACTGCGTTTTTCCTACGCCTGTTTGTCCTAAAAAGATAAATGATCCAATAGGTTTGTTAGGGTCTTTTAAGCCTGCACGGTTACGTTGTATGGCTTTAACTACTTTAGATACTGCTTGATCTTGGCCAATAACCTTTCCTTTGATTCGGTCTGGTAATTTGGCTAATTTATTGCTTTCAGTTTGAGCTATACGATTTACAGGTATTCCCGTCATCATTGAGACTACATCAGCTACATTTTCTTCATTTACAAGCTCTCTGTGTTTTTTACTTTCTTCTTCCCATTTTTCTTGTGCAACCTGTAATTCTTGTTCTAAGTTTTTTTCGTCATCACGGAGCTTGGCAGCCTCCTCATATTTCTGTTTTTTAACCACAGAGGTTTTAGTTTCTCGCACCTTTTCAAGTTGGCGTTCGAGATCTAAAATGCGTTTAGGTACCTCAATATTGGTGATATGTACTCGCGATCCTGCTTCGTCTAATGCATCTATGGCTTTATCGGGTAAGAACCTGTCAGTCATATAACGATTTGTTAATTTGACACAAGCCTCAATAGCTTCGGGAGTATAGGTCACATTATGATGTGACTCATACTTTGGTTTTATATTATTTAGAATTTCTATGGTTTCATCTACCGTAGTAGGTTCTATGATTACCTTTTGGAATCTACGTTCTAATGCACCATCTTTTTCTATGTGTTGTCGGTATTCGTCTAAAGTTGTGGCCCCTATGCATTGTAATTCACCACGTGCTAATGCAGGTTTAAACATATTACTAGCGTCTAAACTGCCTGTTGCTCCACCGGCTCCTACAATGGTATGAATTTCATCAATGAAAAGAATTATATCATCATTTTTTTCTAATTCATTCATCACTGCTTTCATACGTTCTTCAAATTGACCACGGTACTTTGTACCCGCCACTAAGCTTGCTAAATCTAGGGTTACCACCCGTTTATCAAACAAAATTCTCGAAACTTTACGTTGTACAATCCGTAAAGCTAAACCTTCTGCAATGGCACTTTTACCCACTCCTGGTTCACCTATGAGTAGCGGATTATTCTTTTTTCGTCTACTTAATATTTGCGAAACTCTTTCTATTTCTTTTTCACGACCTACTACGGGGTCTAATTTTCCTTCATCTGCCATAGCAGTTAAATCGCGACCAAAATTATCGAGAACTGGTGTTTTCGATTTTTTATTTACTTTACCTGTTTTTGATCCACTATTTGTGTCAAACGGGTTTTTACGCATACTATCGCCTTCACTGGCACCCTCATTCGGGAAATTTGCGGTGGGGGTGGGGTCTATATAATCGTTATCTTGTGTTATCATAGCTTTAAATTCTCCCTTCACATTATCATAGTCAATTTTCAATTTGTTCAATAATTTGGTGGTCGGGTCGTTTTCATTTCTTAAAATACACAGCAATAAATGCGCGGTGTTAATTGTTGAGCTTTGAAAAAGTTTGGCTTCTAAAAAAGTTGTTTTCAAAGCGCGTTCTGCTTGCCTTGTAAGATGAAGGTTTTTTTTCTCGTTGCTAATAAATGCGTTATCGGGATTTGCCGGACTCAAAATCTCAACCTTACGCCGAAGTAAATCCAAATCAATTTCTAAGGCTTCTAAAATATCTATAGCTTTTCCGTTTCCATCACGAATTAAGCCTAGGACCAGGTGCTCTGTTCCTATGAAATCGTGGCCTAAGCGTAGAGCTTCCTCTTTACTGTATGTAATTACATCTTTTACTCGGGGTGAAAAATTATCGTCCATAATTCAAAATATTCCTTTTCTCAAAAATTCAATTTACCTATTTCAAAAAGCATTCCTTTTTTTAGGCTACATGCTAATAGACAAAATAAATGGCAGAAATCAAAAAAATACGATATAAAATTACATTCGAAAGCCCATAAAACTTTGTTAATAATTTTGATGTAAAAGGCTTTAAAAACAAGCCAAATTTGCTTACATTGGCACGTTAGAAAAATTAAACTATAATATACTAGATTTATGGCTGAAGGAGAAAAGTTAATTCCTATTAATATTGAGGAAGAAATGAAATCGGCTTACATAGATTATTCTATGTCGGTTATTGTTTCCCGTGCTTTACCCGATGTGCGTGACGGATTAAAGCCCGTACACCGTAGAGTTTTGTTTGGAATGTATGAATTAGGTGTACTCTCAAACCGAGCCTATAAAAAATCAGCAAGAATTGTGGGAGAGGTGTTAGGTAAATATCACCCTCACGGAGATACTTCAGTTTACGATACTATGGTGCGTATGGCGCAAGAGTGGAGTTTACGTTATATGTTGGTAGATGGTCAGGGTAACTTTGGTTCTGTAGATGGAGATAGTCCCGCTGCGATGCGTTATACAGAGGCAAGAATGCGAAAGATTAGTGAAGAAATGTTGGCCGATATTGATAAAGATACGGTTGATCATTCTTTAAACTTTGACGATACCTTAAAAGAGCCTACTGTATTACCTACTCGAATTCCGAATTTATTGGTGAATGGGGCAAGTGGTATTGCCGTGGGTATGGCTACAAATATGCCACCGCATAACCTAACCGAAGTTGTGGATGGGACCGTGGCCTACATTGATAATCCTGAAATAGAAGTAGACGAGCTTATTGAACATGTAAAGGCTCCTGATTTTCCTACAGGTGGTATTATCTATGGGTATGATGGAGTTCGTGAAGCGTTTAAAACTGGAAGAGGGCGCGTAGTGATGCGAGCTAAAGCTACGTTTGAAGAGGTTAAAGGACGTGAGTGTATAGTGGTTACCGAAATTCCTTACCAAGTCAATAAAGCAGATATGATTAAGAAAACTGCAGACATGGTTAACGACAAAAAAATAGAAGGTATTTCGTTAATTCGAGATGAGTCTGATAGAAATGGGATGCGTATTGTATATATACTTAAACGTGATGCAATCCCTAATATAGTCCTTAATTTACTATATAAACATACGGCCCTACAGTCTACTTTTAGTGTGAATAATATCGCATTAGTGAAGGGAAGACCGCAAATGCTGAATTTAAAAGATATGATTCAGTATTTCGTAGAACACCGCCACGAAGTAGTGGTAAGAAGAACCGAGTTCGAATTAAAGAAGGCCGAAGATAGAGCTCATATTTTAGAAGGCTTAATCATAGCATCAGATAATATTGATGAAGTTATTGCTTTAATAAGAAGCTCATCAAATGCCGAGGAAGCGAGACAAAAGTTAATTGATCGTTTTGAGTTAAGTGAACTCCAAGCAAAGGCTATTGTTGAAATGCGATTAAGACAATTAACTGGTCTAGAGCAAGATAAACTAAGGGCAGAATATGAAGATTTAATGAAAACCATTGAGGAATTGAAAGCTATATTAGCTAGCAAGGAAAAGAGAATGGAGATTATTAAAGAAGAGTTGCTTGAAGTAAAAGAAAAATATGGAGACGAACGTAGATCTGAGATTAATTTCGCGGGAGGCGATTTAAGTATTGAAGATATGATCCCCGACGAACAAGTGGTGATATCCATCTCTCATGCAGGCTACATTAAACGTACTTCTTTATCTGAGTATAAAACCCAAAAAAGAGGTGGTGTAGGATCAAAAGCTAGTACTACGCGTAATGAGGACTTCTTAGAAGATCTATTTGTAGGGACCAACCATCAATATATGTTGTTTTTTACCCAAAAAGGAAAATGTTATTGGATGCGTGTTTACGAAATACCAGAAGGTAGCAAATCTTCCAAAGGTAGAGCGATACAAAACTTAATTAATATTGATCCAGAGGATAAAATAAAAGCCTTTATTTGTACTCAAGACCTTAAAGACGAAGACTACATAAACGGTCATTATGTCATAATGGCAACTAAAAAAGGTCAGGTTAAGAAAACATCATTAGAGCAATATTCAAGACCTCGAGCCAATGGTATTAATGCCATAACCATTAAGGAAGGTGATGAGTTGCTTTCTGCAAAATTAACTAATGGAGACAGTCATGTAATGCTTGCTCTTAAAAGCGGTAAATGTATCCGATTCGAAGAAAGTAAAACCAGACCTATGGGCCGAAATGCCTCTGGTGTACGAGGAATTACCCTAGGTCACGATAAAGATGAAGTGGTTGGCATGATTACCATTGAAAATCCTGACGAAGAAACTGTTTTAGTGGTTTCAGAGAACGGATATGGTAAACGAACATTTATTCAGGATCCTGAGAATGGTGAAGATATTTATCGCGTTACCAATAGAGGTGGAAAAGGAGTTAAAACCATTTCTATAACCGAGAAAACAGGCGAGCTGGTTACCATAAAAAGCGTGACCGATAATGACGATTTAATGATTATTAATAAATCTGGATTAGCAATTCGTATTGAGGTTAAAAATTTAAGAACTATGGGTAGAGCCACGCAAGGGGTTCGTTTAATTAACCTAAAAGGCGATGATTCTATTGCTGCCGTGGCTAAGGTGGCAAATGAAGAGGAAGAAGAAACTTTAGAAGAAATCAACCCAAATGAATCTGGGATTAACAATGAAGTTCAAGATAGTGCCAATGAAAATGGCACAACTATTGAATCGGATGATGAAAAATAATTTATTAGCAATTTATTAATTATGAAAAAGAGTATAATTACTATAGGTTTAGCCTTTTTAACCGTGGGCGCTTTTGCTCAGAAAAAAGAGATAAAGAATGCGCTTAAAGCTACCGAAGCAGGAAAGTATAGTGAAGCAAAAAACTTACTACAATCTGTAGAAAGCATGGTAGAAACAGAAAAAGATAAAGTTAAAGCAGATTTTTACTTAGCAAAAGGAAATGCTTTTATGGGAGATCCTAAGGCCACTACAGATAATACATCAGAATTGGTTATGGCTGCCAAGGCGTATAAAAAAGCAATTGACTTAGGTGAAAAAGATGCAGAACAGAAATTAGCTTTACTTAAAGCTAAAATGATTAATTCTGCTGTTGAAGACCAGAAAGCTTCAAAATTTAGTGAAGGTTCTAAAAAATTAATTGCTTTATATGAGTTAGACAAAAGTGATACATTGAGCTTGTATAACGCGGCCAGTCTAGCTGTGGCAGGAAAAGATTATGATAAGGCATTAGAGTATTACCTACAGCTTGACGAAATGGGCTACGAAGGTACTAGTACTATTTATACAGCCGTAAATAAAGAAACGAATGAAGTAGAATCTTTTGCTAACAAAAATCAACGTGATATTTATTTAAAATCAGGATCTCATATCAAACCTGAAACAAAGCAATCTGAATCGAGACGACCAGAGATTATTAAAAACATCGCCCTTATTTATGTTGAGCAAGGTAATCAAGAAAAAGCTATGACTGCTATTGCAAAGGCAAAAGAAGAAAGCCCGAATGATACTGCATTATTACTATCTGAAGCCGATATTTATCATAAAATGGATAAGATGGATAAATATTCAGAAACGGTAGAAAGAGTTCTTGAAATTGAACCAAACAATCCGGTATTGTATTATAATCTTGGTGTAAGCTCAATGAGTATGGGCGCTACACAAAAAGCCATTAATTACTATAAGCAAGCTATTAAGTTAGATCCAGACTTTACTAATGCCTATGTAAATCTTGCTTCAGCGATACTTGATCAAGAGAAGCCAATTGTTGAGGAAATGAATAAATTAGGAATGTCTGATGCCGACACTAGAAAATACAATAAATTACAGGAACAACGCCTTGAGTTATATAAAAAGGCAGTTCCTTATCTAGAAAAGGTGTTAGAAAAGGAAGAGAAGGGGACTGGGTTACGTCAACAGGCTACTCAAACCTTAAAACAGATATATAGTTTATTAGGGGAAACCCAAAAAGCTAAAGCTTTACAAGACTAATAAATTTGTGAAGTAATCATATAAAAAAATCGGGTTGTGTAACCCGATTTTTTTATATAATCTTTTTTATAACTCTTAGATTATGGGAATACCTATTGGTATTTACATTAAATATTCCGGTGTGATCAATTCTGTCAATTCGTACTTTTCCATGGGCGTGAATAATATAATTATCGGGCATTATAATTCCCACGTGTATAATATTACCCTCTTGATTATCAAAAAAAGCAAGGTCTCCAGGTTCACTTTCTTCCACAAAACTTAATGCTTCACCTTGCTTAGCTTGTTGAGAGGCATCTCTTTTTAAAGTATACCCATTTAATTTGTATACCATTTGTGTAAAACCACTGCAATCAATCCCGAAAGGTGTTTTACCGCCCCATAAATAAGGAGCATTTAAATATAACAGGGCTGTGGAAAGCAGATTTTTCTTTGGTTGAACTCCTGCTATTCTTCGGCCTTCATATTCACTCTTAAACCAGTGTAAGTTTTTAATGCTAGCCCCCAATGTTATAGGAGTCAGTTGCTTAAAAGAATCTTGAATATAATCAATCAGGTCGGCAGCAAATTCAGGACTTTGTTTTTCAATTTCTTCAAATTGCACTTGGCTTATTTCATTGAAATGAAGTATGTCTAGCCATCCCTCATATCCGTCAAAGGCAATTCTTATTTTTACCCACTTTTTTTTAATTTCAATAAGCTTAAAATGGTCACCAAACAAAAGTTGGGTGACCATTTCACTGGTTTCGCTAGGTTCTAGCCTAACAGCGACACTATTTAAAGTACAAATTCCGTAACGCATTTACTAATTCTTAAGCGTTTCTTTCAATTACCATAGCAGAGGCGCCACCACCACCATTACAAATCGCAGCTGCACCAAGTTTGGCGTTATTTTGTTCTAAAACGTTAATTAAAGTGATAAGGATTCTTACACCGCTGCAGCCTAAAGGATGTCCTAGGGAAACTGCACCTCCATTTACATTAACCTTCTCGTTTTGTAAACCTAAAATTTTCATATTGGCCAAACCAACAACAGAAAAAGCTTCATTAAACTCAAAATAATCAATTTCATCTTGACTTACACCTGCTTTCGCTAAAGCCTTTGGTAGCGCCTTAGCGGGTGCTGTTGTAAACCATTTAGGTTCTTGTGCGGCATCTGCATAGCCTTTTATGATGGCCAAAGGTTTTAAACCTAATGCTTCGGCTTTTTCTCTACTCATTAAAATTACTGCTCCTGCGCCGTCATTTATAGTTGAAGCATTAGCGGCAGTTACCGTTCCTTCTTTGGTGAAAGCAGGTCTTAGCGCAGCTATTTTATCCATTCTAACATTTTTGTACTCCTCATCTTCTTTAACAACAACGGGGTCGCCTTTGCGCTGTGGTACCTCAACAGGTACAATTTCATTGTCAAACTTTCCGCTTTCCCAAGCTTTTTTAGATCTCTCATAAGATTCTATAGCGAACTGGTCTTGATCCTCTCGAGAAAATTCATATTCGTTAGCGCATAAATCGGCACAAACTCCCATTGCATTTTGATCGTACGCATCAACCAAACCGTCTTTTTGCATTCCATCAATCATTTGTGCAGGACCAAATTTAGTTCCTTTTCTTAAATGCAAGTAATGTGGTATCTGGCTCATGTTTTCCATACCTCCAGCTACAATTACTTCGGCATCACCTAAGGCGATACTTTGTGCAGCTTGCATAACAGTTTTCATCCCACTAGCGCAAACCTTATTCACTGTGGTACAAGGTACATTTTCTGAGATGCCGGCCGCCAACGCAGCTTGTCTAGCTGGTGCTTGACCGTTACCAGCTTGAACAACATTTCCCATTAAAACTTCTTGCACCTCCTTTGGGTCTAAATTTATTTTTTCTAAAGCTCCTTTAATGGCAATCGCTCCTAATTGCGTGGCCGGAATGCTTGACAAGCTTCCTAAAAAACTACCTATAGGGGTTCTTACCGCACTTACAATAACAACTTCTTTACTCATATTCCTGTATTTTATTTTCAAGTCACGAATTTAACGATTTTCTGTTCAACAACACAATGCTTTTTAAGCATACAAGCTTATTTTTATTACTTTTGAAAGATAAGTATTGAAAATGAAAAAAGTAGTTGACACAATATATAAGAAGCAGGCACTGATTTATAAATTGTTTTTGTACCTCTTTGCGGTTTCTCTTATTGTATATCTGTTTCCTAAGGGTAATAAATTTAAATATGAATTAATCAAGGGTAAGCCTTGGCAGTATGAAAATCTTTACGCTCCTTTTGATTTTGCAATTTTAAAAACCGATGATGAGATTGCTACTGAGAGAGAAGAAATTAGAAATAATCATATTCCTTATTACGATTATGATTCAATAGCTACACAAAGCGTTTATAACAGTTTCCCACAACAATTCGATAAGGTTTTTCCAGATACAATTGGTAATGTAAAGAAAAAGTTTCTGCAACAGTCTGGTAATCAAATTTTAAATAAAATCTATCGATACGGTATACTTGTTCAAAATGTCCGATTTAATAGCAATAGTCTTATTTATTTAAAAAAAGGTAATGAAGCGCAAGAAGTGGCATATAAAAAGATTTTAAAACAAGAGAATTTAGGAGATTTTCTTGATGTGCAATTAGAAAAATCTAAACTAGAAGCTTACCGCCCTTATTATAAAGAGTTATTTTTTAATATACTTAAACCCAATGTTCGATTAAATGAAAGTTTAACCCAACATGATTTACAATCTAAATTAGAGGCTTTATCGTTTACTAGGGGGAGTATCTCAAAAGGAAGTAAGATTATCGAAAAGGGGGAAGTAATTGATCAGGATAAATTTAGGATACTGGTTTCATTACGTCAAGAATATGAATCTAATTTTTGGGGCGCTACCAGTTATTATATCGTATTGATCGGCCATACCTTATTAGTGGCCTTAGCTTTATTGATGTTATTTTTATTCATTAAAAAATATAGAGAAGAAATATTTGAGAGCAATACCAAGGTCACCTTTATTTTTATAAATATTTTAATTAGTGTTTTTCTAACGGTGACTGTCTTGCGTTTAAATGTAGACTATATTTATGTGGTGCCTCTTTGTATACTTCCATTAACCTTAAAGGCTTTTTTTGATGCCAGGTTGGGTTTATTTACTCACGTGATAACTGTTTTAATCCTTGGTTTTATTGTGCCCAATAGTTACGAGTATATGTTTTTGCAAATTATCGCTGGTATTGTAACTATTCTAACCATTTCTGAATTATACAAGAGAGCTAACTTATTTATTTCTGTAGGGCAAATTACCGCGGTATATATTTTTGCTTATTCGGCATTTACCATTATTCAAGAAGGTGATTTAAGTAAAATAGATTACCAAACTTTATTGGTATTCCTATTAAGTGGATTAGCTACTTTATTCGTTCAGCCTCTCATTTACGCTTACGAGAAATTTTTTGGATTGGTTTCAGATATGTCACTTTTAGAATTATCAGACACCAACAGTAATTTACTAAAAGAACTTTCAAATAAGGCTCCCGGTACTTTTCACCATAGTTTAAATGTGGCCAATTTAGCCGAGGCAGCGGCAAATGAAGTTGGAGCAAATGCGTTATTGGTTAGGGTAGGAGCACTTTATCACGATATAGGAAAAATGACCAATCCTACTATGTTTACCGAAAATCAAACTACTTCGGTAAACCCACACGATGAACTATCGCCAAATGAAAGTGCAGAAATTATTATAAACCACGTTGTTTACGGAATAGAGATTGCTAAAAAACATAATTTACCTGATCGAATAATTGATTTTATCAGAACGCATCACGGTACTACATTGGTTTATTATTTTTATCAACAAGCAAAAAAAGAAGCTGAGAACAATTTAAAAGACATAGATGCAGAACAATTTAAATATCCTGGTCCTAAACCCTTTAGTAAAGAAACGGCTATATTAATGATGAGTGACAGCGTTGAAGCTGCCAGCAAGAGTTTAAAAGAACCCACCGCTCAACTTATTGATGATTTTGTAGAAAAAATCATTAATAAACAAATGGATCAAGGGCAATTTTTAAATGCCGACATCACTTTTAAAGAAATACAAAACATTAAGAAGATTTTAAAACGAAAGCTCAAGAATATTTACCATCTTAGGATTGAATATCCAGAATAAGTGAGATGAAATTTGGTAAAATAAAATTATCGGAAATTGAAAAATTATATCTTCCTAAAGATCATAAGCAAACCCAAAATGTTTTGCATAAGCACAAACCGAAGTTTTTTGAAGAAATTCGAATCGGAGATTCAACTTGGACTAACTTAAAGCCGAATGGTAAAAAAACAAAGCTATCAGAATATCAAGAAAAATTAAATGCTGTAGAGCTAAATGCCTCTTTTTATAGAAATTGGTCGCCCAATCAATATCAAAAATGGCAAGAACAAGTTGACGATAATTTTAAATTTTGTCCTAAAGTACCTCGGCAAATTTCGCATTATAAAAGACTTGATAATTGTGAATTAGAACTGAATTACTTCATCGATGGTATAGCCAATTTAAGCGCTAATTTAGGAGTAACGTTTTTGCAAATGCCAGAGAATTTTCAAGCAAATGAAGCCAATTTACTGCGACTAGCACATTTTATTAAACTTTGGCCATTAGAACTACCATTAGCATTAGAATTGAGACATCGCTCATGGTTTAGAGAAAAAGATTATGCTGACCAATTGAATAATTTATTGTTGGCCTATAATATAAGTAGCGTTATAACCGATACACCAGGCGAAAGATCTGTTTTACATATGCGATTAACCACAAACACTGCGTTTATTCGTTTTAATGCTATGAATGATGCCATTGATTATGAGAGAATAAATGAGTGGTTAGATAAAATAGAAAACTGGTATAGTAAAGGGCTTAAAAAATTATATTTTTTTATACATCAAGGTGACAATGATAATAAGGAGCTATTACTGTCTTATTTTATTAAAAAATTAAACAAGAAATACCATATTAAAATTAAAAATCCAATTGAATTAATATGAGAGAGGAGATTTTAGTTACAACCGATGCTGTGATTTTTTACAAATCTAATTCAGGCATATCTGTCTTGTTAATTAAGAGAAAAAATCAGCCATTTAAAGACAGCTGGGCATTACCTGGGGGCTTCTTAGAACCTGAAGAAACCCTAAAAAAGGCTTGCGAACGAGAACTAAAAGAAGAAACAGGATTAAAGATCAAAAATTGGACGCAAATTGGGGTTTATGATAAAGTGGATCGTGACCCGAGAAAAAGAATTATCAGTGTCGCTTTTGCTAGTCTATTAACAAAAAGACCCATCGCAAAAGCAGCCGATGATGCTAAAGAAGTAAGCTGGGAGAGCTTACCCATAAAGCAAGATTTTTCTTTAGCCTTTGATCACCAGCAAATTATAGAAGACGCAATTTTAAAATTAAATATAAAAAATGAGATTTCATACACGTAAATGGGTTAAACCAGAAGACCTAAACCCTAATGCCACCCTTTTTGGCGGAAGACTTTTAAGTTGGATAGACGAAGAGGCTGCGCTCTATACAGTAGTACAATTAGAAAACCCTAAAACAGTTACCGCTTATATGAGCGAGATTAGTTTTAAAAGTTCTGCCAAACAAGGAGACATCATTGAAATAGGTATTGAAGTCGTGAAGTTTGGGAAAACTTCTATAACCCTAAGAAGCGAAGCCAGAAACATGATGACAAGAGAAACTATTCTGGTTGTAGATCAGATAATCATGGTTAATTTAGGCGAAGATGGAAAGCCAATCCCTCACGGTAAAAGCAAAGTTGAGTTTGTGCGAGATCGGCTTAAAACAGAAAAATAATTATTTAGTATTGGGTAAATATTTTTTATCGGCATAAAATGGGCCAAAGGGTAAAATAGAGCAAATTATCACAATAGCTAATGTTTTTAATGACCAGTTTAGTTTTTCATACATCCAGTATGCACCCATTACGTATAAAACAAAGAGTACGCCGTGAGCCATACCTACAGTGCTAACCATTTCTGGACTATTAAACATATATTTTAAAGGCATTGCAATCAAAAGTAATACTAAGAAAGATATAGCCTCTAAAATGCTTATCCACCTGAAAACCCGAATAAATTTATCCATAATTTTTTTAATGTAAAGATACAACAATCAAAATGCACAAATCGTAAAACAAACTAAATAATTACTTACATAATTTAGTATGTTTGTTTAAAATAAAAAACATGAAAATTTTAGTAACAGGAGGTCTTGGTTACATTGGATCACATACGGTTGTTCAATTGCTTCAAAACAACTATGAAGTCATAATAATTGATAATTTATCAAATTCTAGCTTTACAACCTTAGAAGGAATTTGTAGTATTACCAATAAATCTCCGAAATTTTCAAGATTAGATTTAAGAAATCCTTTAAAGGTACAGCAGTTTTTTGATGAGCATCCAGACATTCAGGGTGTAATTCATTTTGCAGCATCGAAGGCTGTGGGCGAAAGTGTTGAAAAGCCTTTATTGTATTATGAAAACAACCTCAATACGCTTGTTTTTCTTTTGCAGGAGATGCGAAGAAGAAACCTTAATAATTTTATATTCAGTTCTTCTTGTACCGTTTACGGTCAAGCCGATTTATTACCCATAGGCGAAAATGCTCCTGTGAAAACCGCAGAGTCGCCTTACGGGAATACCAAACAGATAGGAGAAGAAATTATAAAAGACTTTAGTAAAAGTGAAAACCAATTTAAAGCTATCGCTTTGCGTTACTTTAATCCAATAGGGGCACATCCTTCTGCGCGCATTGGAGAGTTACCTATGGGAGTGCCACAAAATTTAGTACCCTTTATAACACAAACAGCTATAGGAAAACGAGAGAAATTATCTGTATTTGGAGACGATTACGATACCGCAGATGGCACAGCCATTCGAGATTATATTCACGTAATGGATTTAGCCGAAGCGCATATGGTAGCTTTAGAACGATTAATTAAAGGGAAACAAGCTAAAAACTACGAGGTTTTTAATATAGGTACAGGTAAAGGAAGCTCGGTTATGGAGGTCATAAGGGTTTTTGAAAAAGTAACGGGACAAGCCTTAAATTATGTTTTAACAAGTAGAAGACCAGGAGATGTAGAGGCAGCATTTGCAGATACTAAAAAAGCAAACCAAGAACTAGGATGGAAGGCTAAACACAGTCTTGAAGAAGCCTTAACCAGCGCATGGGCTTGGGAAAAAAGATTAGCCGAGGCCGAAAAAAATGAAATATAATTACAAGATAAAGCCCGTTAAACTAACGGGCTTTATCTTGTAAATTTAAAAAATTACTAGAATTCGTAATTCTGTAAAGCTTCATTATACTCTCTAATTTCTTCTATATTCAATTTGTTGTCGCTATCTTTAATAAGATTAATGAAATAAATCATGCTTTGATCAGCATCAAATTCACTCTCCGTTTCATTAGCTTCCGTGGTTTCTTCTTCTAGCTCACCTTCTTCCAAAACCTCTATAGGCTCTTCTTCTGGAATAGGAATATCAAAAGTAAAAGTTTCTTCAATATGCTCATAAGCTAAACGCAAAGCTTTGGCTACAACCGGTCTTTTTTCTTCAACCGCAAATGGACGTAGCTCTTTCAAGTCGGCTACTAGAGTATTGGCAATGATTCCTACTTGATTAAGCTCATCTAAAATTTTGGCTATAAGTTTTTGTGCTTTTGGATTATTCAATGTAGCTAGTTTTTAATGTTATTAGAAATGCAAAAGTAAGAGTTTATGTCTAAAAAAGTTCAAGCTAGACTTAAAATTATCATCTAATTTTTTTTCGGTATAGATTAATGTTTTGATTTACAAACCGATAAATTTAAAACTAGAATTTCTTTTAAAATAGGCTACAAATTCCTTTAAAACTGCTTAATTTTGCAGGATTAAATTTTTAACAGGATTAACATTTAAGACTTCTTTAATGACCGATATTATGGTGGAGAATACGAAAGACAAAATTGAGAAAAGCAATACCGAAAAAGAATTGTATGGCTACCAACAAGAAGATTTGAATAAAATATTTTCTTACCTAGATGAAGCACCAGACAACTTTAATTTGCTATATCAATTACCAACAGGTGGAGGAAAAACCGTTATATTCTCAGAAATTGTTCGGCGTTATATAAATCAAACAGACAAAAAGGTTGTTATTTTAACGCACAGGATTGAGCTATGTAAGCAGACCTCAAAAATGTTGAAAGGATTTGGGGTAAAAAACAAGATAATTAATTCAAAAGTAAAAGAGCTTCCCGATCAAGACGATTATCAATGTTTTGTTGCAATGGTTGAAACTTTGAATAACCGCTTGAATGATGATAAATTAGAAGTAGCCGATGTTGGCTTAGTGATTATAGATGAAGCTCATTATAATTCATTCACAAAATTATTTAAGTATTTTGAAGACTCATTTATTTTAGGTGTTACAGCAACCCCTTTAAGTTCTAACATTAAGTTGCCGATGAAAGACAACTACCAAGAACTAATAGTTGGTAACTCAATTCCATCATTAATTCAGCAAGGATTCTTAGCGCGAGCAAAAACTTATAGCTATGATGTAGGTTTAACCTCGTTACAGGTAGGTATTAACGGAGATTACACGGTAAAATCATCTGAAGATCTTTATACAAATATGTCTATGCAAAATAAGCTTGTTCAGGCTTATGAGGAGCATTGTAAAGGTAAAAAGACCTTAATTTTTAATAACGGGATAAATACTTCGTGGTACGTCTATCAAACTTTTAAAGATGCTGGGTATGAAATCAAACACTTAGACAATACCCATTCTAAAAAAGAAAGAAAAGAAATTCTTAAGTGGTTTAAAAATAAACCCGATGCTATCCTAACCTCGGTGAGTATTTTAACTACCGGTTTTGACGAGCCTACTGTTGAAAATATTATTTTAAATCGAGCTACCAAATCGTTAACGCTCTATTACCAAATGATTGGTCGTGGTTCTCGTAAATTACCAGGGAAAGACACATTTAATGTTATTGATTTGGGAAATAATGCCGCACGATTTGGGCTTTGGGATGCACCAGTAGATTGGCAGCTTATATTTAAAAATCCAGACTACTTCTTAGAGAATATTACCGGTGATGAGGAGATAGAAAGAGAGTTTAAGTACAAGATGCCCGCTGAAATAAGGGAAATGTTCAAAAACTCAGAAGATATTGAGTTTGATATTAAAGCAGAATATGAGAAGGCGGTGAATAATGGCGAGAAATCAAAAAAGGTTTTAGAAGCTTCAATAGAGCAGCATGCCAAAATGTGTATAGAGAATAGTGAAGATGTGTTTGACGCTAGAATTTTGGCAAGAGAATTAGCCGATGATATTAGAGACCGAGTGAAGCGCTATTCTTACTGCATTATTAATAATACTAAAAATTACCGTGACTGGTTGTACGAGGATTACAATCGAAAATTGCGTTCTAGAATCAATGAATTATTTATCGATTAACAAATAATATCATTTAGAAAAAAAAACTAGCGAATTAACCGCTAGTTTTTTTTTTAATTTTGTTTTTAAAGGTTTTGTATGTGATTAGTATTTAGTTTAGGGCGCCAAAAATCATTACACCATAAATGAAAAAGCGTAAAAATCGCAATAGACCAAAAAGCAAATAACTTCCAAAAGGGAATTTAATTATACCGGCTGCAATACTTGAAATAGCAAACGGAACAGGTAGTAAAGCTCCTACCACAATTAAAAACCCTCCCCATTTTCGCATATTTTTAATATGCTTAGCCATTTTCACTTCAAGGTAGACAAAAACCGAAGGAATACTTGCAATTCCGCGTCCAGCGAAATAAGATACTATTCCGCCTAAATAAGATAATAAGGCTAAGGTAAATAAATACCAATTAGGATGTAGTGATTTTCCTGCCCAAGCAATAAAGATTTCAGGCGGGATGAGTCCTAATATAGATTCAGACAAAAAGAAAACGCTCAACACTCCAATGGGTGGAAAATTAGCGGTGATATAAGCCAATACATCGTTGATATCAATTACAAAAAAATGTACTGCAATAAGTCCGACCACAAATACAGCAATGGGAATAGCCGCCTTAAGTAATGATTTTCCTACAAACGAGTAAAACCCAGTATATGAATAATACTGGTGCAGTAATTTCCAACGGGGCTTTTTCTTAAAATTCTTGTTATTTGACATTTATTTGAGGCAAATATTAAAAGTTGCAAAGGTAAGTTCAAATATGCGCTTCTACAAGTTAAAATAAAATTTTTAAGATTGATTTTGGGGCGGAACAAAATTGTTTTTCTCGTTCTTTTTCATAATTGAACTACTGGGTAATTCGTAAACTTCTAATTTAAAATATGGTAATGCTGCTAATATATGGTCAAAAAGATCTGAGACAATACCTTCATAGTTCAACCAAACCTTATCTGCCGAAAATGCATATACTTCTAAGGGTGTTCCTTGTGCCGTAGGGGGGAGCTGTCTTACCATTGCTATCATTTCATGATTTATTTTAGGATGGTTGGCAAGGTATAATTCTATATATCTCCTAAAAACACCAATATTGGTAAGGTTTCGTCCATTAACTATCTGCGATTTATTAATGTTGTGTTGTATGTTGTATTGCTCAATTTCCTTAGATTTTTCATCCAAATAGGGAGCTATTAATTGAATATTTTTTAAATCTGCTATATCTTCAGAACTCAAAAATCGAATAGAATTTGTTTTGATATTTACGGCACGCTTAATTCGACGACCACCCGAAACACTCATTCCTCGCCAGTTTTTAAATGAATCAGAAATCAAGTAATATGTAGGTATACTGGTAATGGTTTTATCAAAATTTCTTATTTTAACAGATGATAAATTTATTTCTATGACATCTCCATCTGCACCATACTTTTCCATAGTGATCCAATCACCAATTCGAACAGTATCATTTACAGCTACCTGAATGCTAGCTACAAATCCTAGAATGGTATCCTTGAAAATCAGTAAAATTATGGCGGATAATGCTCCTAAGGCGGTTAAAAATTGCCAAACTGATTTTCCTGTTAGCAAGCTAAAAATTATTATGCCTCCAAAAAGCCAAATAAAAATCATAACCACTTGTATGTAGCTTTCTATAGGCTTATCTTTAAAACTATTTAGTGTTCGTAGAAAATCTCTTAAACTTCTTAAAACACTGCGTATGAACCAAATGCTAATGATAATACTAGCAAGATCTAATAAAATAATTGATTCATCTCTCAATGCAGGGAAATCGATTAAAAGATAAGGCAACATTGAGCGATAAAACAACAACGTAATCAAATGAGTGAGGTGGGTAAGCGCATTGTTTTTAAAAAGAAAATCGTCAAAAACGGTTTTGGTTTTTTTTACCAGTTTACCAAAACTTGTAATTAGAATTTTACGGATTAAGAAATTAAAAAGATAACCTAAAATTAAAAGAAAAATAAGATTGAACGTAAAATTACCATATTGCGCCATGGTGTCCGTCCAGTTGTAATCCTTTAACCAATAGTACGCCCAACGCGCTGTTTCTTTATGCTGCATTAAATTTTAAATTTATGTAAAAATACTAGTACTTTAAACGCTAAACAAGTACATAACCAATATTTTATAATAAGTTTGCGACATCAATTAAACCCAATGAAAAAATGATTCTTTGGATTAGGAACAATGTTTAAAAGATTTAAAAATATTATCAATGATACCGACTTTATAAAAGCCTGGCTGTTACTATTTTCCTTATTTGTACCGGTTTTTTTCTTTTATTTGGTTGATGCAATGCCATATGGAATAGCCATGGCATTAGGAGTGTTTTTAATTGCTCCAAGTGATGTGCAAGGGAATTTGAAACATCGGTTTTACGGTATGGTTTCAGCGGCAATTTTGGCTGTTTTAGGTTCACTTTTAGGAGAGATAACCCAGTTCAATTTAACGATAAATTTAATTTGTCTTTTTCTCTATGTTTTCTTTACGGCGAGTGTCGCGGTATATGGTTTTAGAGCATCTTTGGTTAGTTTTTCTGGGCTTTTAGCTATCGTTTTAAGTTATGCCAATTTTAGTAAAGAAACAGGCCTTGGTTTGCATCTTCTATTTTTAGGTTTAGGGTGTTGCTGGTATATTTTAGTTAGTACACTTTATATTCTCATTAGGCCCCATAGCTATATAAAAAGGCAGCTAGGCAACCTGGCAAATACAACCGCTCAATTTTTGGTTCTACGACAGAAAATAATTGAAAAGCCAAAAAATCTAACTAAGTATTTAGAAAAGCAAAATCAACTTCATATAGAAATAAATGAACTGCACGAGAGTTTACGCGAGAGCTTAATTAGCAATAGAAAAATTTATGGACTGTCAAACACCAATAGGCGTAATTTATTAATTTTTACAGAGCTTATTGATATTTTTGAAGTAGCATTAGCCAACCCAATTGATTATAATTGGCTTACGGATTTTAAAAAGACTACTCCTCAAATTATAAAATTGTTTTCAGAATTGCAATCGGATTTAGCTAAACGACTATTACATTTTTCTTCCTATTTCTTATCTGAAGTAAAGCTTGATAAAAAAGATGGTATTCGTTTAAAAATCAGTAAACTGAGAGATGTTTTGCAAAGTGATTCATCCTTAAAAAGTGATATAGAATCAAAAGCGACACTTAAGACATGGTTTAATCAGGAAATTAGCATATATGAAAAGCTTAGCTATATTGAACGTATAGTACTGAACCTTAAAAGCAAAGACAAGTTAGCTAAATTAACTTCTAAAAGCATAAATCGTTTTCTTACACCAGTAGACTATAGTTTTAAAGTTTATAAAAATCAACTGAGTTTTAAAAATATTATATTAAGACATGCTTTACGTTTGGCTGTTTTGATGGTATTGGGTGTCATAGTTGGCAAATGGTTTGCTCTACAGAATGCTTATTGGATTGTTTTAACTACCCTGGTTATTTTAAGACCTAATTTCGGCCTGACAAAAGAACGATCTATAAAACGCATTTTGGGCACGCTGCTTGGCGGTGCTATTGCTTTTTTAATTGTGTATCTTTTTCATGATCCAATATTGTTCTTGGTACTTAGTATGCTTTGTTTAGTGATAGCATTCACTTTAATTCAAAAAAATTATATAGGGGCCGCCGCTTTTATAACGCTTAATGTTGTTTTTCTTTATGCTCTTTTGCAGCCTAATGTTTTAAATGTAATTCAATATAGGTTATTAGATACTGTAATTGGTGCTTCTTTAGCTTTTTGTGGGAATTTCATTTTGTGGCCCACTTGGGAACACGCTAATTATCAAAAGGAGGTTAAGGAAGCTATAAAAGGTAGTTTGGCTTATTTTAATCAAATTAGAAAATTATATTCAACCAAAAATAAAGTTGACGATGAATATAAACTAGCAAGAAAATTTGCTTTTATTACGCAAGGAAATCTTAGCGCAGCCTTACAGCGTATGGCGCAAGAACCTAAGTCTAAACAAGACGCTTATCAAAAATTATACAAATACACTGCCTTAAACCAAACCTTTATTTCTTCGTTAGCAAGCTTAGGTAATTTTATAAATACCCATAAGACAACTCAAATGTCAGAATCTTTTGATTTCATCGCTTCCTCGGTAGCAGATAATTTAACCACCACTCTCGAAAATTTAGAAGGAAAATCAACTGTATTAACTAGTGTAAAGGAAACCGAATCGTTAAAAAATGCTTATAACGATTTAAGTTACTCTTTAAATAAATTAACTTTGACACAAGACGAAACAGAAAAAATTCAAGAAGCCATTTTAATTTATGAACAAATAAAATGGCTTTACGAGATTTCTGAAAAACTAAAAAAAATTAGCTAGTGTATGGGATCTTATTTTAAAAGTCCACCGTTTTTTATTACCATCGGTATCTTAGCTTTTGTAGGAATTATTTATTTCAATTTTAAAGATCATTATAAAATTGACTACGATAACCCTTCTGAGGTAATTATTAAAAACACTTGGAAATTACCAAGAGAGTTAGAAGAAGTATCGGGAATTGTTTATCTCAACGAAAAACAATTAGCTTGTGTACAAGATGAAATGGGGCTTATTTATTTGTACAATATAGTAACCGGTAAGGTTGAACAAACCATTGAATTTGGTCCGCAAGATGATTATGAAGGCATAGCTATTAATGGTAATGATCTTTATACCGTAACTAGTGCTGGTAAAATATTTGAAATTAAAAGCTATTTATCAGATTCTATTAATATTAATACTTACCAAACTAAATTATCTCCAAAACACGATATTGAAGGGTTTACCTATGATCCTGCTAAAAATCAGTTATGGCTGGCAGCAAAACAAAATGGGCACAAGGATGAAAAATATAAAGGTGTTTATGCTTTTGATCTAACTTCGAAAAGGTTTATAGAAGAACCGATATTTAAATTGAAGTTTGATAATCCCATTTTTAAAGAACTTAAAAATGTGGGTAGTAAGAAAACTTTTAGAACATCAGAAATTGCCATTCATCCTCAAACAAAAGATATTTATATGTTAGATGCTAAAATTCCAAAGCTCTTGATTTTAAATCGTAACTGGGAAGCAGAAAAACTGATTGTTTTAGATCCTGATCAGCATCCGCAACCAGAGGGCATAACCTTTAGTCCCGATGGTAAAATATTTTTATCTAATGAGGGGGAGTGGAAGCCAGCCACCATTCATCAGGTTGAAATAAAGAACAAAAAGGCTACCAAAAAGAAATAAAAACTTTATTTCTTTTTAAACCAAGAGAAAATTCCCTTTTTCTTTTTCTGTTTATCTTCGTGGAAGGTTTTTTCATCCTTGTTTTTTCCAAATATTCGTTTAAAAAGTCCATCTTTTTTTTCATCATCACATTCAATGGCCTTTTTAACTTCTTTTGATATTGGTTCAAATTGCGCCTGTGTTATCGCATCAAATTCTTTATTTTTCGACAAAGCCGAGTAAAACTCAGCAAACATTGGTAGAGCAGCATTTGCCCCCTGACCGATAACGGTAGAACTAAAGTTAATTTTTGCATTATCATTTCCTACCCAAGTTAAGCAAACTAGTTTTGGTGTAATTGCAGCGAACCAAGCGTCCTTATTATTTTGAGTGGTTCCTGTTTTTCCGGCAATGGCATTATTTAATCTGTAGGTTGTTCGCAATCGTCTAGCAGTTCCTTTGTTTACGGTTGATTGCATAAACGAAAGCATAACTTGTCTAGTAAAGTTTGAAAATGCAGCCTCCTTTTTATTGGTTTTGTTTTGTTGCTCTTGGCTCCAAATAATTTCCCCTCTTTTATTTTTAATTGTTTTTATAAATACTGGTTCTGGTGCCATTCCATCATTTACAAAAGTTGAATAAACCCGAGCCATATCTAAAAGTTTCACATCGGTAACCCCTAATGCAATTGAGGGTACTTTTGGCAACTCCTGTTGAATCCCCATTTTTTTTGCCTGTTCAATTGTTTTGTCAATTCCCACTTCTTGCAATACTTTTACGGCAATAGTATTTATAGACTCGCTTAAAGCTCTTTCTAAAGAATAATTAATATGTTCGGACTCATTATTTTTTTTAGAGGCATTTTTTGGGGTCCAATTCTTCATGTCGGTATAAGTTACCGCACTAGGGTTGTAGTAGGAGCAGGGGGCTAATCCGTTCTCAATAGCAGCTGTATAAACAATCGGTTTAAATAAAGATCCTACTTGTCTTTTGCTTTGACTTACATGATCGTATTTAAAATAAGTGTAATCGACACCTCCAAGATAAGATTTAATTTCTCCAGTATTTGGTTCTATGGCGACAAAACCCATATTTAAAAATTTAGAAAAATGCTCAATACTATCTAAAATGCTAAGGTTTTTGACGGTCGGTTTCTTCCAATCAAAAACCTTAACTTTTTGTTTCCTGTTTAAGGAATCTTTAATCTCAGTCAAACTTAAATTTTGACTTTTTAGTTTTTTATAATAAGGTAATTGTTGCAGTGCCCAGTTGAAGGCTACCTTATTCCTAAGCCAAGGTGCATTATTACCATAGCCTTTTTCAAATTGACTTTGTAAACGCGACATATGTTTTTTCATAGCCCGTTCGGCAACTAATTGCATAGGTTTGTTCAAAGTAGTTTCTATTCGCAAACCATCGGTTAAAATATTATACAGTTCGCCATTGGCTTGTTTAAGCTTATGTTTTTGTATTATTTGTTCAGTTTGTTGTCTAACCTTTGCTCTAAAATAACCCGCTACACCTTGGTTGGGGGAAAAGTATTGGTAATCTAACTTGATTTTTTGGGCAATTAATTGATTTGTCTCTGTAGTACTTAAATAATTGTATTTATTCATTTGTTTCAAGACCACATCACGCCTTAACTGCGAACGTTCTGGAAATAATCTTGGATTATAGCTATGATTTGCCTTTAAACTTCCTATGAGCGTGGCGGCTTGCGCCACTGTTAGATTTTTTGTCTGGGTATTAAAGAATTTAAAGGCAGCACTTTCAACACCGTAAGTGTTATCTGGGAAAGGAACTGTGTTTAAATACAGTTCAATAATTTCTTCTTTTGAATATAAATCTTCAATACGTTGGGCAACAATACTTTCTTTAAGTTTATTGATTACAATGCTAAAAACCGGGTATGCCTCTCTTCCGTAAAGGTTTTTAGCCAATTGCAAGGTTAATGTGCTACCGCCACCAGAAGATTTATCGGATAATAAAATAGTTTTAAAAAATACCCTTAATAAGCTTTTAGCATCAATACCATCGTGCTCATAAAATCGCGTATCTTCTGTAGCAATTAAAGCATTTACAAGATGAGGAGGAAATTCTGAAAAAGACACAGCCTGCCGGTCATAAATATATACCTTGCCTAATAAAGAGCCTTGATCGTCAACTATTTCGGTTGCGACACTCTGTTTTAAATTTTTTAATTCCTCTTTCGAGGGTATTTTTCCAAATGCACCCCAATATATGCTTAAATAAAAGGCCAGGAAAACCATGCCTAAGCCAGCAAAGAGCCATAATATTTTTTTCAACCAAACTTTCATGCTTGTCTTTTAGTGCAAATTACTGGATTAGCTTTTAAATATACATATATTTTCTGCAGAGTTTAACACAGGAATATATTCAACAGATATTTTATCCTTACCTATAGCCATTACGGATTTTGAATTCGTTAAAAAAAAACTAAACCAACTATTGGTTGTGGCTTTTCAAACTAGTCAACTTATATTTAAAATAAAATTCTAAAAAATGATGAAAATAAAAGGTAAAACAGCTTTAATCACAGGAGGATCAAAAGGAATTGGTTTAGGAATAGCCGAAGCTTTACTTAAGGAAGGCGTAAACGTAGCTATAACCAGTAGGTCGCTTAGCCAAGCTGAAGAAACTGCAGCCAAATTAAATGCTAAATTCGATCAAGCAAAAGCAATAGGCCTAAAGGCAGATGCACGTAACTTTAAAGAACAACTGGAGGCTGTGCAACAAACCTTAAAACAGTTTAGCCAATTAGATTATGTAATAGCTAACGCAGGTTTAGGCCATTTTGCGCCTATTTCCGAATTGACAGAAGAACAGTGGAAAGAAACTATTGATACCAACTTAAGCGGAGTATTTTATTCGGCTAAAGCAAGTATTGATGCTTTGAGTGAAACAAAAGGATATTTTATAAGTATTTCTAGTTTAGCCGGATGTAATTTTTTTGCAGGAGGGGCGGCTTACAATGCTAGTAAATTTGGAGTTACAGGTTTTACACAAGCCATGATGCTTGATGTACGCGATAAAGGCATTAAGGTATCAACCATTATGCCTGGTTCTGTTTCTACCCATTTTAACGGGAATAATCCCAATGTTAATGAAGAACAAGAAGCTTGGAAAATACAAATAGAAGATTTAGGTGAGATAGTAGTTAATTTATTTAAAATGCACCCAAGAACTCTACCAAGTAAAATTGAAGTAAGACCAGCACAAACTAAAAAGTAGAAGGCAAAATGGAGTTGAAAAACTTAGGAACCACTAGTATAAAAATACCGCCAATAGTGTTTGGCGGTAATGTATTTGGTTGGACAGCAGATAAATCCCAAAGCTTTAAATTACTAGATGAATTAGTAAGCTTGGGTTTTAATGCCATAGATACTGCAGATGTTTATTCAAGGTGGGCTACGGGAAACCAAGGTGGTGAGTCAGAAATTATCATAGGAGAGTGGATACAGCGTAATAATAACAGAGATAAAATCAGCCTTTTTACTAAAGTAGGCAGCAATATGAGGCCTGGCGGTGAAAAAAATATCTCAAAAAAATATATTTTAAAAGCGGTAGAAGATTCACTTAGCCGCCTTAAAACCGATTATATCGACCTTTATTTCACCCATTATGATGATTATAAAACTCCAGTTTCAGAAACTTTAAGTGCTTATGAGCAGTTGATAAGGGAAGGGAAAGTAAGGCATATTGGAGCTTCAAATCTTTCACCCGAACGCTTAATAGAAAATTTAGAGGTAAGTCAGACAGAAAATTTACCTAAATACGAAGTTTTTCAACCGTTATATAACTTGCTTGATCGTGAAGAATTTGAAAAATCAATAAAAGCGATTTGCAAGGAACATAAATTAGGAGTTGTTAGTTATTTTTCGCTTGCCAGCGGATTTTTAACAGGAAAGTATAATACCGAAATGGATTTTGAAGGTGCTGAAAGAAAACGGTTTGCCCAAAAATATTTAAATCATAAAAATTTAAGTATTCTAAATCAAATGGAAAATATTGCGAATGAACATCAAGTGAGTTTAGCAGCGGTAGCTTTGCGCTGGATTATGCAAAGACCAGTCATTTCAGCTCCAATCGCGAGTGCTACCAATACAAGCCAATTGTCGGCGTTTAGAGAAGCTATTTCATTTAAATTGAGTGAGGAACAAATGAGTATTTTGAATAATTGGAGCAAAGCATAAAAAAAGCTGTGCTTATAAGCACAGCTTTTTTTATATTATCCTAAATATTTTTTCAAAATTTTATTTTTAGATTGATGTTTTAATCGTCTAATTCCTTTTTCTCTAATTTGTCTAACCCGTTCACGGCTTAAATCAAAGGTATCTCCAATTTCTTGTAAGGTCATCGCTGGTTGATTACCAATTCCATAGTTAAGACGAATTACATCAGCTTCTCGAGTTGATAAAGTGTCTAAAGCTCGATTAATTTCAATGCTTAAAGAATCCTGCATTAAAGTATCATCTGGATTAGGAGATTCTCCAGAGCTTAAAACATCATATAAATTAGAGTCATTTTCACCATCTTTAAAGGGAGCATCCATCGAAAGATGGCGTCCTGAGTTTTTTAAGGCGGTCTTTACCTGGCTAACCGACATATCTAACTCTTTCGCTATTTCTTCCGCACTAGGTGGTCGTTGTAAGCTTTGTTCTAAATGCGAAAATGCCTTATTTATTTTATTAATTACTCCAATTTTATTCAGCGGTAAGCGTACTACTCGTGATTGTTCGGCTAAAGCTTGAAGAATAGATTGACGAATCCACCAAACCGCATAAGAAATGAATTTAAAACCACGTGTTTCATCAAAACGCTTAGCGGCTTTGACTAAACCAACATTTCCTTCATTAATTAAATCGGGGAGTTTTAAACCTTGATTTTGATATTGTTTGGCTACTGAAACAACAAATCGTAAATTGGCATTAGTTAGTTTTTCGAGCGCGCGTTGATCACCTTCACGAATACGCTGTGCTAATTCTACTTCTTCTTCGGCCGTAATTAAATCTACTTTACTAATGTCCTGCAAGTATTTATCTAAAGATTTTGACTCCCTATTTGTAACCTGCTTGGTAATTTTAAGCTGTCTCATATGATGCTAAACGAATTAAATGATTTATTAAACAGGACATTATACAATTTTTTTTTGATATTTCCAAATTTTTTTGTAAGAATATCCAGGGAATAAAAAACGCAGCCTTTGGGCTGCGTTTTTTTATTTAGAAATGTTGATTATGGGAGTAATTACTTAATTTCCATTACTTCCACGTCAAACACTAAATTTTTACCAGCTAATGGATGATTTGCGTCTACAATGATAGACTCATCTTTTACTTCGGCCACTCTTAATTGGCGCTCAGTTCCATCAGGATTTTTCGATACTAATCCCATACCTACTTGAGGCTCTATTTCTTGCGGTAACTGGTTTTTAGGTACTTCTTGAAAAAGCTCTTCGCGAACCTCTCCATAAGCCTCTGTATGTGCAATATTAATGGTTTTCTTTTCGTTTACTTTCATGTCAATTAACCCGTTTTCAAAACCAGGTATAATTTGACCTTGTCCTAAGGTGAACTCAATTGGCTCACGCTCTAACGAACTGTCAAAAATTTGACCGTCTTCTAATTTCCCTGTGTAATGTACTTTAACCGTGTCATTTTGTTTAACTTGACTCATAAAATAATTTTTCTTGTTTTACTAATGGTGAGCATTTTACCCACTCGCCCAAATTAGTTCAAAAGTGATGCCAAGCATAAAATAGTAGAAATATATATATGAATATGACAATAATTCAGGTTGTTATGACAGATATTTTAAACAAAAAAAGCTCTTTAAGAGCTTTTTTTGTTTAAAATTTAATTTAACTATACTGTTATTCTTCAAGCATAGCTAAAAACTTATCTAAATTTGGTAGAATTATAATTCTTGTTCTTCTATTTTTCTCTCTACCATCACGCGTTGAATTATCTGCTAATGGTAAATAACTACTACGTCCTGCAGCAATTAGTTTTTTACCATCCACATTAAATTTGTCTTGAAGTAAACGCACAATAGAAGTAGATCTTCTTACGCTTAAATCCCAATTGTCTTGTAAATAAGATTCTTTTTTTATGGTTTGAGAATCAGTGTGGCCTTCAACCATAACTTCCATAGCTTCCTCAGAATTTACAACTTTTGCAATGCGTTTTAGTAGGGGGTAGGCCTTAGGGTTTACCCAGTAACTTCCGCTTTTAAATAATAGCTTATCTGAAATACTTATTTGTACAATCGTTTGATCTACATTAATATCAATATCGTCTTCCTCTCCGCCTAAATTCTTTTTAAGGTTGTGAGATATAGCTAAATTGATAGAATCTTCTAGCGTTTTTGCTTGCGCTAATTCTTTTTGATCAACTTGTTTTAAAGTAGAACGCATATTTTGTTTTGACTTTTCAGACATTACCGTTAAATCTTCAACAAAATCAAGTTTTTCTTCATTTTCTGCTTGCAAGCTATTAATCTTGGCGTAATACCCATTTACCTTAGCTTCAATTTTGGCAAATTTGTTTTCACAGTCCTCTTTATCTACCCGAGTCTGCATTAAAGTACTTTTGGTATCATTTAATTCGGTTTCGAGTGCTGTATATTTTTTTTTTGAAACACAAGAACTCAAGATTAGAATTGAACCTAAATACGTAAAACTTAATAATTTTTTCATTGCTTTTATTTTTGGTTTTATAACTTAAATAACCCACAAGTTTAAAGAAACGTATTTTTAAATTGCTATAATTATGTTAAAACAAGAAAGCCAACATAAAATTAATATTGGACTAATTTTTGATTATCTTTAGAATAATTTAAATTATAGTCTTATGAAGGTTTTTTTTGTATTGTGGTTTTTAAGTCTAACTTCGGTTTACGGCCAGTTTGATAACGAAAATACAGTGCGTTCTGGCGAATCACTTAATACTTCTTCAAAAAGCTTGAATACACGTGGTTTTAGTCGAAGTTCTCCTAGTTTAACTAATCCTAATATTACTTTATATAAAAATACCCGAAAGAAATGGTTGCAGGATGAGACACCGCAATTTAGCATGGAGAAACAAGAGCAATTTATAGATCAAACCCAAAATTTTGATCCAAAATATCTGGCAAAACAGGAGGGAAGTAAAACTCCAGAGAAGTTTAAGAAAAATCAAAATTTTGGAGAATTCAAAAGTTCTGGGAAATTTGTAAAAATTGTTTGTAGAGACCATATGGCGGTTGATGGCGATCAAGTACAAATAATTGTAAATGGAGAAATTCAAGTTCCTCGAATTACATTACAAAGTAGTTTTACAGAAGTACACGTAAGTTTAAAGCCAGGTTTTAATAAGATAGATATTTTAGCTTTAAATCAAGGATTATCTGGTCCCAACACCGCAGAATTTAGACTGTATAACGATCAAGGTGTTGTATTGTCAAAGAATATATGGAATTTAGCCACGGGTTTTAAGGCAACAATGATGGTAGTTAAAGAAGATGAGCAATAGAGATAAAATAAAGATATTTTTAGTATTTATGCCTTTTTTAGGAATAATTCTTTGGAGCTGTAATTCTTTAGATACTATTCCCAGTGAAATTCCTAATCCTGTAAAAATTAACAATTTTACGGCACATATTAAAACCGTTAGACCAACGGCTAGTCAAGACTTATTGCAGGTTATGTCTAAAACTAATATGATGATGCAAGGGCATACAGCTAATCGAATTGATGTGAGTCAAGATCAGTATAAACTTAGTTTTAAGGATTCTATTTTTGAAAGTAATTTACCATATTTTGGAGAATCTCAACGAGGATTACATATAGGGCAAAGCGGAATTCTGTTTTCAGGTAAACCGAAAGATTTAGTAAAACGCTATTTAGCGGATAAAAAACTAACACGCTACGAATTCATGATAGAAGATAAAGAAAATAACGAAAACTGGAATGCCAAACTAGAAGTGGTTAATAATGGCGCTGTTCGTTTATATTTATTTTCTAATTTAAGAGATCCTATAGGATATGAGGGAAGACTTAAGCAATAAAATTGTGGCTTAAATATATTCTATTTTACATAATATAAATTATAAAGTTTTTTTAGCTTGAACAATTAGCAATTCCATCATAAATTTTAAGTATGAAATCTTTCAGTATGAGGAAAATCTACTAGATTTATAGAAAAAAATATGTTCGGATTATTTAAGAAAAAATCAGAAAAAGAAAAGCTACAGTCGCAATATGAAAAACTTATGAGCGAAGCACATAAGTTGGCTTCTACCAATAGGAAGTTAAGCGACGAAAAAACCTTTCAAGCTAATGAAGTTATGAAAAAATTAGAACAATTAGAACAATAACGTATGAATTAAAACCAATTGAATTCATTGCCCTTTATTACAAAGCCTATGCGTATCATGCTTTGAGAGCGTCTATAGTCTAATAAACTTTCGGCTTGACCTAAATACCATTCTACCATTAAAAATTGATTAGCAATATTTCGTTTGAACGGATTGAAATAAATTCTTGTTCTCAAAGATCCGTATTCAAAGTCAAGTCCTTTTCTAGCGCGCAGAGCTAAAGAAAGTTTGTTTGAAATTAATTTATGCTCGAGGTTTATTTCACCCAATCCTACATAATCTAATAGATCTGGATTTCCTTCTTTACTAGCAAATGGCAGCCAAATTTTTAAACTTATGTTAGTTTGAGGTGACAATTGTGTTCTATAAGCTGCGCTTAGCCTATTCCAACTACGGCTATATATACTATCGCGACCATTTGACTCGTGCTCTAATGAAATACTTGCAACCCCTCGTAATTGTTCATTTTTATCAAATACAAATTTTCCTAGGCTTATAGAAGGGTGAAAATTCAAATCCCGAAAAGGAAAAGAATCTTCAAAAATATTCCAAAACGCTTTTTGTGTATAAGTCAATAAAACATACGTATCAAACGGTAAAGGCTCTTTGGTTAATATTTGTTTAAAGCTAACTTGATATTTTGCGTTTGATGTTTGGCTGTTTATGTTTCTATTTGTGGGTCCTCCGACAATAAAGTAATTGTCTAAATGATTAGAAAAATAAGATATTTCTCTAATAGAATCATTTATTTGATCTCTTGTAAGTTTTTGTGCTTGTAACCAATTGAATCCGCTAAGGAGAATAAATAAAGCAAATGTTTTTTTCAAAAGTTTTAGAGTATAGATTAATGTTGCATTTTTTCCCCATAGCATAAATCGCCTGCATCGCCAAGACCTGGGACTATGTATCCTTGATCATTCAATTTCTCATCGATTGTAGCAATCCATAAATGGGTATTGTTGGGGAACTCTTTTTGGAGTAGCTCTACTCCTGCTTTTGCGCCTATTACTGCTACTAAATGAATCTCTTTGGGATTACCCATTTGTTTTATGGCATTATAAACATTAACAAATGATCGACCGGTAGCTAACATAGGATCGGCAATAATTAAAGTCTTTTGATCAATTGCAGGTGAAGCCATATATTCTACCCGTATTTCAAAATCAGTTTGATTTAAGTGGTGTCTGTAAGCAGATATAAAGGAGTTTTCGGCCTTATCAAAATAATTTAATAAACCTTGATGAAGCGGAAGTCCAGCTCTTAAAATTGAACATACCACCAATTTATCTTTTAAAGCATTTACTTGTTTAGAACCTAAAGGAGTTTGAATTTCTTGATGAGTATAATTTAGTTTCTTACTGAGTTCATAGCCTAGAATTTCACCTACTCGCTCAATATTTCTTCTAAAGCGCAAACTATCCTTTTGTATGTTTACGTCACGTAGCTCTGAAATAAAGGTGTTGAGTACGGAGTTTTTATCAAGTAAATGATGAATATGCATAGTTTTACATTTTCTGCAAAATTACAAAATAAATTGGCAGTGTGTTTTTACAAATTTGAGTCAATGTATCTCTTTAATTTCTTAAGCTCTCGAGATCAATAACAAATCTATATTTTACATCGGCATTAATAACCCGCTCATAGGCTTCATTTATGTAGGGCATATCGATTAGTTCAATATCACTAACCACGTTATGTTTTCCGCAAAAATCAAGCATTTCTTGTGTTTCTTTAATTCCGCCAATAAGTGAGCCAGCTACACGTTTTCTACCCATTATTAAATTTCCTCCGTGAACGGGTTCTAGTGGTTCAATTGCACCCACCATTACCATAGTAGCGTCTATTTTTAGTAATTTGAGATACGGATTGATGTCGTGTTTTACTGGAATAGTGTTTAGTAGTAAATCAAAACTATTGGTCATTGTTTCCATGGCTTGCTTATCTTTTGAGATTAAGACTTCATCGGCTCCAAGCCTTTTAGCATCCTGTGATTTGTTTGGTGAAGTGGTAATCATTACCACGTGTGCACCCATAGCTTTTGCTAATTTTATACCCATATGTCCTAAGCCCCCTAAACCAATAACGCCTACTCGATCACCTTTTTTTACGTTCCAATGTTTAAGTGGTGAATAGGTAGTAATGCCTGCACATAATAAAGGTGCCACAGCTTTTAATTCTAAATTCTCAGGAATGCTTAAAACAAAATCTTCTTTGACCACAATCTTTTCTGAATAACCGCCAAAAGTATGACCGCCAAGTATTTGATCTTTACCATTATAAGTACCCACCATTCCATTTTGGCAGAATTGTTCTAAATCTTTATTGCAGGCTTCGCAATTCTGACATGAATCTACCATGCAACCTACTCCTACTTTATCACCTTTCTTAAACTTTTTTACATCTTCACCAATAGCAATCACTTCTCCTACAATTTCATGTCCTGGAACCACAGGGTATTTAGAACCTTTCCAGTCATTACGTACGGTATGAATATCGCTATGGCAAACACCGCAATATAAAATCTTTATTTTAACATCGTCTCGTTTTAAATCTCTTCTTTCAATTTCTAATAACTCTAATGCTGCGGTTTCTGACTGTGCACCATAAGCTTTTACTTTACTCATAATTTAATGATTTAAATTTTCTAATTCGATTATTCCCATTGCTGCCCGTTCTCCACTTAGCATCGCCGCGTTTACAGAAGCATTAAGCATTTGATCCCCTGCCAAGAAAATACCATCTTTTAATAGAGTTTCACTTGGCATTATATCATATTCTACTGGTTGTAAAATGGGTAATGCTTTTGAAATATAAAAATGGGTGAGAAATTCTAGTTCTTGAATTCCTACATAACTCTTTAATTCTTTTTTAATTCTTTTAATTAATTCTTCTTGGTTAAAATCATGTTTTTTTACAATCGTAACCGATAGCAAGTAGCGGCCTTCTTGCCTAGCTTTACGTTTGTCTATGAATACAATATTATTGATAAGCGCGTCTTTTTGTGGTAACAGGCCAATAAAATTAGCACCTACTTTCTTTTCTGAAGTAAGAAAATATAAATTATCACAAGAATGCCAGCTGGTTTTTTGGTTTTTCAGGTTCGGGATCAAATCACTGGCCTCGGTAGCAATAATTGTATAATCAGTTTTAATCGTTTTATTATTTTCAAGAAGAATAGTGTCGCTTTTTACTTCCTTAACACTAGTGTTTAATATAATTTCTGTATTTTTTAATTGACCTGCTAAATGTTTAGGTAGCGTTGATATTCCATTTTTAGGTATGCTTACTTTTCCTTCAGAAAACATTTTATAGATAAACTCAAACATCCTACTGCTTGTTTTTAATTCATCTTCTAAAAATATTCCGCCAAAAAAAGGCATAAAAAAACTATCTATTATAGTTTCAGAAAAACCATAATTTCTTAAGTAATCTATGGTTTTGGAATCGGGTGAATTAAATATCTCTTCAATGTTTTTCTTCTTTAAGGATTGACTGAGACTAAAAACTTTTAACTTGTCTTTAAAATTACCTACAGATGAAGAAAGCGTTCTAAAAAAAAGTTTTGGACTTCGTGTAAAATCACCTAAAACTTCCCATTTAGAATTCAAATAAATACTTGCTCCGGGCTCAAATGATTTTAATTGCAACTGATCTAATTTCGCGTATTCTTGTAATTTTGGATAAGCTTCTAGTAACACTTGAAAACCAACATCCACCTGGTAACCTTTCACTTTCTTCGTTTGTAAACGCCCCCCGATGTGATTATCTCTTTCAATAATTATAGGGTGGTAGCCAAATCTTTCTAAGACTATAGCTGCCACTAACCCGCTAAGACCCGCTCCTATAATATGAATTTTCTTTTCCGATTTTTCCAAAATGGTTAGATTTTATTAAGAAAATGACTTTTTGACACAATTGGATAGTCGGTATATCCTAGTGAGCCTTGGGTATAAAAAGTTTCTTTATCCCAATCGGTTGATGGAAGATTTTCTTTAAATCGCTCTACCAAGTCCGGGTTAGAAATAAAAGGTTTACCATAACAAATTAAATCGGCTAATTTTTTTTCTAAAAATTCATTACCTTTTTGCTGATCAAAACCTCCGTTAATCATTAAATTACCTTGATATAAAGGGCGAAAATGTTCGGCGATATTGGAAACCGCATAAGGTACTTCAGAAACATCTGTAAAAGGCTCAGATAAATGAACGTAGGCTAGGTTATAATTGTTTAATCGTTTAATGATGTATTCAAAGGTAGGAATTGTTTCTTCATCTATTTCAATTCCAAAAATGTTATGTGCGCTTGGGTTAAACCTTACCCCTACTTGATTTTCGGGCACTTCTCGAATGACAGCATCTAAAACTTCAAAGAAAAATCGTGCGCGATTCTCAATACTTCCCCCATATTGATCGTCACGAACATTTGAACATTTATTAAAGAATTGCTGAAAAAGGTAACCATTAGAAGAATGAATTTCTATTCCATCGCAATTAGCACGAAATGCATTTTTGGCCGCTTGAACAAAGTCGTTTTTTGTGCGTTCTATATCTTCTAGCGTCATAGCTTTTGGCGTAACGGTATCCTTCATTCCTTCTGGTGTGAATGATTGGGTATTAGGGTTAATTGCTGAAGGTGCTAAAGGCTTTTCACCGTTTAAAAAATCGGGATGAGAAATACGCCCTACGTGCCATAATTGCATGAAAAATACACCTTTAGCTTCGTGAATTTGATGGGTGACTTTTTGCCAGGCTTCTACTTGAGATTCATTGTAAATACCAGGTACATAAATATAGCCAGCCCCCTGGGGCGAGACATTAACCCCTTCAGAAATAATAAGACCTGCGCTAGCCCTCTGTTCGTAATATTTACCATGCAAGTCAGTTGTAGGAATTAAATTGTCATTATTAGCTCGACTTCTGGTCATTGGTGCCATTACCACTCGATTAGCCAATTGCAAGCCATTTAAATCAAAAGGTTCTAGTATAGGTTGTTTCATATTCTTAAAATTTAGGCTAAAGGTACGAGGGCTTTCTGAGAACAGGCGATTAAAAAACACTAAAATTAGCTTAAAATATGTACCCGTAAATACAAGTAGTTCTCTTATACAAAAGCCCAAGCTTTCTTTATATTTTATATTTATTCTATTATATTGCTAGTTAAAATAATTATAGATGCATACTGCAAGTGTTTTGGAAGAAAGAGCTAATACTGCTTTAAAAAAGTATTTTGGTTATGATCAATTTCGTAAAAACCAGCAAGAGATAATTCAACATTTTTTAAGTGGCCAAGGCGGACTTGTAATTATGCCTACCGGAGGGGGAAAATCAATTTGTTTTCAATTACCTGCATTATTATTTGAGGGCTTAGTGCTGGTAATCTCGCCTCTAATTGCTTTGATGAAAGATCAAGTTGATGCTTTAAATGTGAATGGTATAGAGGCAACTTATTTTAACAGCAGTCAATCTGCAGCAGACCAACAAGAGGTTTTAAACCAAGTAGCACAAAAAAAATTAAAATTGTTGTATGTAGCGCCAGAAAGTTTGCCGGGCCTACAACCAATACTTAAATCCAATTATATTTCGGGAATAGCGATTGACGAAGCACACTGTATTTCTTCTTGGGGGCATGATTTTAGACCTAGTTACCAACAATTAGGTTTTCTTAAAAATCAACTTCCAGAAGTTCCTATTTTAGCATTAACCGCTACAGCCGATAAAGCTACGCGAACCGATATTCTCAATCAACTAAATATACCACAAGCTCGTTTATTTTTAAATTCATTCGACAGACCTAATATTTTTTTGACGGCGAGACCTGCAGTTAACCGGGTGCAGCAAATTTTTGATTTTATAGAGAATAAATCCGGCGAAAGCGGAATAATTTATTGTTTAAGTCGCAAAGGAACAGAGGGTTTAGCTGCTAAATTAGAGCAAAAAGGCTATGAAGCCGAGGCCTATCATGCTGGGTTAAATTTTGAAGAGCGCAACCGTATTCAAGAAAATTTTGTCCGAGATAAAACCAAGATTATATGTGCTACCCTAGCTTTTGGGATGGGCATAGATAAAAGTAATGTACGCTATGTTATTCATTATAATATGCCTAAAAATATAGAAGGCTATTATCAAGAAATAGGGCGTGCAGGAAGAGACGGTTTGGCATCAACCGCGTTGTTGTTTCATACTTACGCCGATATTATTCAATTGCGTAAATTTACCGAAGGAGCTGGAAATAAAGAGTTGCAAAATGCCAAATTAGATAGAATGAAAGAATTTGCAGAAGCTACGCATTGCAGGCGTCGTATTCTATTAAGTTATTTTGGTGAATACATAGAGAAAGATTGCGGTCATTGTGATAATTGTAAAAACCCACCCGTTTTTTTTGATGGACGAATACTGGCTCAAAAAATGCTGTCTTGTATTGCTAGACTTAAACAACAAGAACCCGCTTCGACGGTGATTAATGTACTAAGAGGATCTCAAAATCAATCTATCCGAGAGAAAGGCTATTATAAAATAAAAACCTACGGAACAGGAAAAGACATAGCATGGCAAGAATGGCAGTACTATTTAACTCAATTGATAAATCAAGGATTTTGTGAAATTGCTTTCCATCAAAACAATCATTTAAAGTTAACTCAACTTTCTAAAAAAGTGTTGTTTGATGCTTACCCCGTACAATTAAGTAAACCGCAAGAAGACAAAAAGCAGTTGAGTAAGGTCATTTCAAAAACAACAAGCAAACCCAAAGATTTGTTTGCTTTACTTAAAGCATTGCGATTACGCATAGCTCAAGAAGAAAACGTACCGGCATATGTTATTTTTAATGATGCAACGCTAAAAGAAATGGATCGGGAACGACCGCAGACAGAAGAAGAATTATTGAGTATTAGCGGTGTGGGTCAGCGCAAATTAGAAGTCTATGGACCTGAATTTATAGAGGTAATTAAAACTTTCCTAGATCAAAAAAAAGGAAAGAAAAAGATAAGTACCTATAAAAAAACCTTAGCCCTTTACAAAAAAGGCAAAACAGTTGAAGAAATTGCAAATACTCGTGGTTTAAACCAGACCACTGTATTTTCGCATTTAGCAAAACTATTTGAAGAAGGAGAAGCCATAGATTTAAAACAATGGGTTGATTTAACTACGATTAAACAAATAAAAATTGCTAAGCAGGCTTTAAATAATCCAGAGCAGCTAAGACCCTATTTCGATTTTTTTGAGGGAAAAATTCCCTATGCTCAAATTAGGTTAGCACTCACCTATCTTAAAATTAATCCTTAGTTTAAATGAATAATTTAGTTATGAATAAAGTATTGATTCTTATATTCTTCCTTTACGGATTTAAGGCAGATGATTCTAATTTAAAAAAGGGAATCGATTTTTTTAAAGGAGATATAGAAGAAGCAATTGAGGTAGCGAAAATAGAAGATAAATTAATTTTTGTTGAATTTTATGCCTCTTGGTGTGGAGTTTGCAAAAAACTGAAAAAAGAAACTTTTAAGGACAAAGAGGTGGGTGATTTTTACAATCAACATTTTGTAAATTTAAAATACAATGCAGAAAAAGGAGAAGGTCGCTATTTGGCACAACAATTTAATGTTAGAGCCTATCCCACGCTTATTTACCTAAATGAGAATGGAAAAATTTTAGGTAAATTTACCGGCTTCAAAGCTCCCTACCCTTTTATACAGCAGGCAAAGATTTTTACCTCTGCCCGCTAATCATAGGTTTTACTTTAATTTTTTAAAGCTAAAATTTAACTTTTGTGAAATTTCCTTCATTTCAGGCATTTCGTGTGGTAATATCAAAGCTATGGAAAAACCAGTTTTTCCAGCTCTCGCTGTTCTTCCACTACGATGGGTATAGTACACCACTTGATCGGGTAATTGATAATGTAATACAAAATCTAAGTCTTTTACATCTATACCGCGTGCGGCAACATCTGTAGAAATTAAAAATTGAAGACTATCGTTTTTAAAAGCACGCATTACCTTCTCTCTTTCTTTTTGTTGCATATTGCCTTCTAGTGCAGCAATTGAAAAGCCCTCGTTTTGCAATAATTCATTGATTTGTTGCGCCTGTTTTTTCGTTCTGGTAAAAACAATACCTTTCTTATCTTTTTTGTAATCTAATAACTGAATAAGGACATCGTTCTTATTTTCGCGGGTAACGGGTACATATTGATGGGTAATGTTTTCATTAACCACAGATTTTTTAATTGTGCTTATTTGGGGTGCTTTAGGATTAAGATATTGCTTTACAATTTGCTGTATAGCTCCAGGCATTGTAGCCGAGAACAACCATTTTTGCCCTTGATTTTGAGTAGTTTTTAAAACAAAATCTAATTCATCTTTAAACCCGAGACTTAACATCTCATCCGCTTCATCTAAAACCAGAAGGTTTACGTTTTTCAAAGCTATTTTTTTGCGTTTTATTAAATCTACTAATCGACCTGGGGTGGCTACAACAATATGAGTTGGTCGACTTAGATTTTTGATTTGTATTTCGATTTTTTCACCGCCGTAAACCGCTTCAACAAATATTTTGGGCTCAGCGTATTTCGTGAATTTAAAGAGTTGTTTTTTTATTTGCAAAACCAATTCTCTGGTAGGAGATAAAATTACAGCCTGTATCTGTTGAGTATGTGGATCAATTTGTTGCAATAGAGGTATTCCGTAAGCAGCCGTTTTTCCGGTACCCGTTGGAGCCAAGCCAACAAAGTCTGTAGGGCCACCAAGTAAAACCGGGATACTGGCTTCTTGAATTGCTGAAGGCTCTTTGATATTAATTTCCGATAAAGCTTGTACTAAATTTTTGTTTACTCCTAATTGCTTAAAATTTCCCATCTGTAATTTTTTGCAAAGGTATTTTAATTATTTGACAATGAGATATTAATTTCTTGATATCAAGATATATTTAATGCGTTAAAATATCTATCATTTTTCTTAAAGCTATTATAAAGCATTAGGTAAATAAGTTTAAAAATAGTTACTTTCTATTCTATTAACTTTAAAAATAAAACTATGGCATTACTAGCAAGAGATGACAGGCAAATGGTCTTGCTTTATCATCCAGATATTGAATTAGGAAAACAGTGTTTTGCTACAGCACAAGCGGCAGAAATAAAAGTGTTAAGCATAAACCTAAAAAAAAATAATATCTCGGATACAGAATGGGTTGAAGTGAGTAAACTTTTAAATAAGTCATTGGCAGAAATGATAAATCAAGAGCATCCTGTTTTTAAGGAAATCTATGGCGATTCTCAACCTAATTTAGATCAGCACGATGCAATTAAAATTTTGAATAAGCATCCTGAAACTTTAGTGTATCCCATAGCTATTCGTGGTAACCAAGCGCTACAGGCTACAAAAACAGCAGATATAACCAAACTCTTTAGTTCTGATTCAAAGGGATTTGAGAAAAAAGCTATAAAATCGAATGAAAACCGATAGCAAATGCTGATAAAAATCAGTATTAATAGTAGTTAAAAAATAGGAAATTTCTGAGGTAAAACGTATCTTAGAATAAATTTAAAATAAATAGCAATATGGATATCAATTTCAATTATGTTCACGTTAAAGCGAGCGACAGATTAGAACAAGTTATAAAAGACAAATTAGATAAACTAAAAACAAGATTTGACTTTATTGTTGGAGCCGAAGTATATTTTAAAACTGAAAATTCAACAACAAATGAAAAAGGTAGAATTTGCGAGATTAAGGTCAGCTTACCTGGACCATTAATTTTTGCATCGGCAAATGAAGAAAATTTTGAAATGGCCATTAGCGAATGTGTGAATGATGTAAAGAGACAATTGCAAAAGAAGAAAGAAAAAATGGCAACTCATCATTAGATATATATTGACAAAAAAAAAGTCTTCGCAAATTGCGAAGACTTTTTTTTTGTCAATATCTCAAGATTATTCTGCTTGTTTTTTAGCTTCTTCTTTTAACTCCTCATTGGCAACAATTGCTATTTCTACCCGTCTGTTTTTAGCTCTCCCTTCTACAGTAGAATTATCATATTTTGGTTGCTCCTCGCCGTACCATTTTGTAGTAAAACGCGAAGATGATAAGCCTTTAGAAGTTAAATAGTTGGTAACAGACATAGCTCTTTCCTTAGATAGACCCATATTGTATTCTGCTCTTCCAGTATTATCGGTATGTCCTTCAACCAAAATATTAGTGTTGGGATATTCTTTAAATATTTCGGTTAGCTTAGCTAGTGTTTCTCTAGACTTCTCATTAATGTTACTTTTATTGGTAGCAAAATAAACACCGCTATTTTCATCAAAAGTTACACTTATTCCCTCTCCTACACGGGTAACCTCTGCTCCTGGAACTTGCTGCTCAATTTCTTGAGCTTGCTTATCCATTCTATTTCCGATATATGCACCGGCTGCGCCACCTACAACACCACCAATTATGGCCCCTAGTGCGGTATTATTTCCATCTCCTACGTTATTTCCGATTATCCCACCTATTACAGCTCCACCTGCAGCACCAGCGGCACCTCCTTTTTGTGTGTTATTTGCGTTTTGAATTGCGTCACATCCAGTAAAAATAAATGTAGTTGACAATAAAATAGCAAGCGATTGATTTCTATATTTTTTCATAATACGTTTTTTTAATAATTGTTTTTTATAAAATCCATGCGAATTACAAAAGGTTTGCCTTCAAAAGAAACCGTTTGCTCCCAAGTCATATTACTTTCAGATAATTGCGTTAGACGAAGCTTAAATCCGGTTTTAACAAACCTTGCTTTTTGTCCGTCTTTTAAAACCTTTAGTGTAAAATAGTATAGTCCTGTATTTTTATCGGTTTCTTCAACCGTCCAAACAATTTCTCTTATATCTTGTTCACAATTAGTTCCTGATAAACTATATTGTCCTTGATTGTTGTTTGAAACAAAAGACCAACTTGAGCCTCTAAAGCAATTGGCTTTAGCGTCTTGAAAAAGGTTGACATCTACGAATCCTGAACTTCCTGGATAACTGATATCGGTTAATGTCCAATCTCCTTTAAAGGTTCGTTCTGCTTGACGTTCTACCTTGGTTGTACCACAGGCTTGAAGAAGCAAAACAGAAAAAAGCAAAATTACAATTCTGTTCATATTAATATTTATTTGGTTCAATCCAAATATACCCTAAGCTGCTAATGGCTTCTAATAAATTAATATTTTTTAACTATAATTTGTTAAAATGCTATTAATAAGCAATTAGTTTTTCAAGGCTTTCTACTAATCTTTTTTTAGCTAAGAAATTCTCTTCTAATTCGCTCGCAAACGGGACAGGAGTGTCTAAACCTGCAACTCTAGCAATAGGTGCGTCTAAATATTCAAAGCAATTTTCTGTTATAGTTGCCGAAATATCTGATGCTATACCTCCAAACTTAGTGTCTTCTTGTAAAATTAGAACTTTTCCTGTTTTCTTGACAGATTCAAAAATGGTATTCCAATCTAATGGTTGCAAACAACGTAAATCAATTAAATCCGCCGAAAGGTTCTTCATTTTATCTAGGCATTCAATAGCCCAGTGAACACCAGCACCAAAGGTTATGATACTTACATCATCCCCATTTGTTAAAACAGAGGCTTCTCCTATGGGTAAGCTATAATAATCTGTCGGAACTTCTTGACGAATACTGCGATACAACGCCTTGTGTTCAAAAAACATTACCGGGTTAGGGTCTTCGATAGCCGCCGCCAGAAGGCCTTTGGCATCGTAAGGGAAGGCCGGATAAATAACTTTTAAACCTGGAGTTTTGGTGAACCAAGCTTCGTTGGTTTGACTATGAAAAGGTCCGGCACCTACACCTGCGCCGCAAGGCATACGTATAACAACATCTGCATTTTGTTGCCACCTATAATTAACCTTAGCCAAATAATTTACAATGGGATTAAATCCTGAACTTACAAAATCTGCAAATTGCATTTCAACTATACTCTTATAACCATTTATAGATAATCCCATTGCCGTACTTACAATTCCTGATTCACAAATAGGCGTATTGCGTACCCGATCTTTACCAAATAATTGTAAAAAGCCTTCGGTTATTTTAAAAACACCTCCATAATCGGCAATATCTTGCCCCATGATAATGCTGTTTTCATATTTTTGCATACTTTGTTTCAAACCTAATGAAATGGCATCTACAAAGCGCATTTCTTCTTTAATATTGGTCTTGGGTGCTGTAATATTGGAATCGTGGGCTGCAAAGACATCTGCTAACTCATTATCAATTGTTGATTGAATTGGCGCTTCTGCATTTGCAATTTCAAGATGCTGATTAATTTCGGCTTTAATAAGATCTTCTTGATGTTCAATTTCTTGTTGGTTTAAAACACCGGTTTTAAGTAAATAGGTTTTAAAGTTCTCGATGGGATCTTTCTTAGACCACGCATCCATTAAAGATTTCGGTACGTATTTGGTGCCACTAGCTTCTTCGTGACCGCGCATTCTAAAAGTCTTAAATTCTAATAATACTGGTCTGGGGTTTTTACGGATGCTTTCAGCTAAAGCTGAAACTTGCGTATAAACTTCAATAATATTGTTTCCATCAATAATATGAGATTCCATTCCGTAACCTATTCCGCGGTCAGCTAAATCTTTACAATTATATTGTTCTGCAACAGGCGTAGATAGTCCGTAGCCATTATTTTCTATACAAAACAAAACGGGCAAACTCCAAACTGAGGCAATGTTTAATGCTTCGTGAAAATCACCCTCACTGGTGGCTCCTTCTCCAGTAAATACGGCTGTAACCTTCTGCTCTTTTCTTATTTTATGTGCTAGTGCAATACCATCGGCTACGCCTAATTGCGGCCCTAAATGAGAAATCATTCCAATAATTTTATACTCTTGCGTGCCAAAATGAAAACTGCGATCTCTCCCTTTGGTAAACCCACTAGCCTTACCTTGCCATTGTGCAAATAATCGTTTTAAGGGCACTTCTTTAGAAGTAAAGACGCCAAGATTTCTATGCATAGGTAAAATATATTCATCTTGCTTTAAACTTAGCGTAACGCCAACAGAGATAGCTTCTTGACCAATACCGCTAAACCATTTTGATATTTTGCCTTGCCTTAATAAAATAAGCATTTTTTCCTCTATCAGCCTTGGCTTTAGCATTTTAACATAAAGCTTTTTAAGCTCATCAGGAGTGAGATTATGATTTGAAAAATCCATATATTATTTCGTAAAATTCTTTTTAAAAAATCAATATCAAATTTATAAAGATATTTGAAAGTTGCTAGGTTTCTTCCAAATTAATTATCTCGCCTTTTTATCCTTATAATTTTAATATATTTGTGTATTCATTTTTAAATAGAATAATCATGGCATACACGAATATACCTAGCGTTAATTTGGCAGATTTCATCAGTGATGATCCTAAAAGGAAAGAAAAATTTGTTCAGGAAATAGGTAAAGCTTATGAAGAAATAGGCTTTGTTTCTTTAAGTAATCATTTTCTTAGCGATGATTTAGTAAAAGAACTTTACAAAGAAGTTAAAGCATTTTTTGATCTGCCTTTAGCGGTAAAACAGAAATATGAGATTGAAGGTTTAGGCGGCCAACGCGGGTATATATCTTTTGGAAAGGAGCATGCTAAAGGTAAAAAAGAAGGCGATTTAAAAGAGTTTTGGCATTTTGGGCAAGAGCCAACAGATCCTGACCAGTTAGAAGAAGAGTATCCTGAAAATGTAGAAGTGAAAGAATTACAAGATTTTAATAAAACCGGAATGGAAGCTTATAGAATGCTTGAAAAAACTGGTATTTATGTACTTAGAGCCTTGGCTTTATACATCGGGTTAGACGAGCATTATTTTGACCAATGGGTACAGGATGGAAATAGTATTTTAAGACCTATTCACTATCCGCCTATTACAAGTGAACCAAAGGGTGCAGTAAGAGCAGGTGCCCATGGTGATATTAACTTAATTACGCTGTTAATGGGTGCTTCTACAGGTGGCTTACAAGTTTTAAGAAAAGATGGACAATGGATAGACGCAATACCTAAAGAGGATGAATTAGTGATAAATGTTGGTGATATGCTAGAACGCCATACCAATAACAAGTTGCGCTCAACTATTCACCGAGTTATTAATCCGCCTAAAGAAGAATGGGACAAACCAAGATACTCAATTCCCTTTTTTATGCATCCTAAAAGTAGCATGAAGCTAAATTGCCTGGAGGAATGTGTGAATGAAGATAATCCTAAGCAGTACGAAGATATTACCGCTGGTGAGTTTTTACACCAACGCTTAGTTGAAATTGGTCTTATTGATAAAAAATAAATATGGATTTAGAAGATCAATTAAAAAAATTATTCCCCGATCATCAACCCGAGAAAAATGATGATGAGCCTAAAGAAGAGCCTGATGGTTTGTGGCTTCAAGAAGAGCCATTATTGTGTAAATATGAAAAAAGAAAAGGCAAACCTGTTACCATTATCTCGGGGTATACTGGAGCACAAGAAGACTTTAAGCAATTAGCAAAAGAGCTAAAAACTCAACTGGGTGTAGGCGGCTCTTTTAAAAATGAAGAAATTATTATACAAGGTGATTACCGACCTCAAATCATGGAATCACTTAAACAAAGGGGGTTTAATGTAAAGCGCGTAGGCGGATAATAAAGAATTAAAATGGAAGCAATTAAAGAAAGTGAATTAATTTTAAATCCCGATGGTAGCGTTTATCACCTCAATTTACTACCCCATCAAATAGCCGATACCATAATAACGGTAGGTGATCCTAATCGGGTTAACCGAGTAGCAAAGCATTTTGATAACCTAGAGTACTGCGTTGATAAACGAGAATTTCACACCAAAACAGGCACATACAAAGGAAAACGATTTACCGTTATATCTACTGGTATAGGTACAGATAATATAGATATAGTGCTCAATGAGCTCGATGCACTTGCCAATATTAATCTAGAAACGCGTACTCCTAAATCAGAACATAAACAATTGACTTTTGTGCGTATTGGTACTTCTGGATCTATACAAAAGAGTATACCAGTTGATTCTTTTGTTGTTTCTGAAAAAGGATTGGGTTTTGATGGTTTGATTTTTTATTATGAAAGCGACAAGGCAATTAATCCTAGCTTTACGGAAGCCATCCAAAATCACTTAAAAATTCACCCGGGTAAACCTAAACCGTATATTATTGATGGCGATGAGCAGGTTGTAAAGCTTTTAGCTGAAGGCCAAGGTATTAAATTGGGAATCACAGGGTCAAATGTAGGGTTTTACGGTCCGCAGGGACGTGTGCTTCGCGCAAAATTGCAGGATCCTAGTTTTATAGATCAATTGGTCGAATTCAAGTGCGATAATGAAATAATCACCAATCTTGAAATGGAAACCAGTGCCATTTTTGGGCTAAGTAAAATATTAGGCCACAGAGCCGCAGCAATCAATGCAATAATAGCCAATAGGGCAACGGGTAATTTTAGTGAACAACCCAAAGAAAGTGTAGATAAGCTTATTTTATACACGCTTAACCAATTGGTAAAACTAAACTGATTTAACATACTATTAAAAATATCCCCTCCTTTTTATTAGTAGTTTTGAGCAAATTCAAAAAATGAAAGAAAGCCACGACGAAAATTATAAACACAGGGACTTAGATTGGCTAAATTTTAATAAGCGCGTTTTGCAAGAAGCCCAAGACCGTGTGAATCCGTTATATGAACGCATTAAGTTTTTGGCGATTTTTTCCTCTAATTTAGATGAGTATTTTAGAGTTCGGGTTTCTCAGTTGCGCCAAATTAAAAAAGTTGAGAAAAGTTTACGAAAAAAATTGGTCTTTAAACCCAACAAAAAGGTAAAGCAAATTTTAACCAAGGTTAAAACCATGCAAGCCGATTTTGGTGAAGTTTTTCACGATGAAATAATACCCGATTTGGCTCAAAATGGAATATTTCTATTAAATGAGAAAGATTATAATCCAAAACAAACTAATGAAGCAAAGCTACTGTTTCAAAACGTACTTAAACCTAAATTAGTTGCTCAAATTATTTCCTTTAACGAAGAAAAGCCTGTTTTCTTAGAAAACGACACCATATATTTCTTTGTAAATTTTAAGGGAGATAATAACGCAGGTCTTGTCAATATACCCTTTCCAGATTTCGGTAGGTTTTATGTTTTTAATGATAAAAGTAAAGGCTATTATATAACGTTTATCGATGATATTATAAGATTGAAGATGAATGAGGTATTCCCTGGAGAACAAATTGAAGGGATTTACGAAATAAAAATGTCGCGTGATGCTGAATTATACATTGAAGACAAATATGATGGTGAATTAGCCGAAAAAATATATGATTCTTTAGCTCAACGCACCAATGGGCAACCTACTCGCCTACTCTACGATGCCACCATTCCTCAAAAGCCCTTAAAAGCCTTGCGTAAGCATCTTCAATTAGGTAAAGTAGACCTAATGCCTGGTGGCCGTTACCATAACTTTAGTGATTTCTTTGATTTTCCTATTCCTGAAAATAAGCTAAATTTAAAAAAAGAGAAATTAAAGCCTTTGAAGCACAAAGCTTTTCTTAATCAGGAAGATTACTTTAAAGTGGTGCAAAACAAAGATGTTTTGGTTCATTTTCCTTATATGGATTTTACTGTAGTTGAAGAATTCTTAGAACAAGCCGCCCAAGACCAATCGGTTACCGATATTAAAATATCTCTTTACCGTGTTGCCGATGAATCTAAACTAACCAGCTCTTTGATTAAAGCAATTAAAAATGGCATAACGGTTACGGTTTTTATTGAAGCTAAAGCACGTTTTGACGAAGAAAACAATATCATTTGGGGGCGAAAATTTGAAAAATTAGGAGCCAAGGTGATTTATAGTTATCCTAAAATTAAAGTACATTCTAAGGTTTTTCTAATCAACCGAATTGAAAATGGTGAGAAATGCCGCTATGCCTACATAGGTACCGGTAATTTTAATAGCGAAACCAGTAAAATCTATTGTGATCATGGTATTTTTACCGCTCAAGAAAAAGCCACAAAAGAATTGGATAGATTATTTAAAGTTCTTGAAGGAGAATTGATTATACCCCGGGCGAATCACCTACTCATTTCTCCGTTCAACACGCGCAGAACCTTTACGCAATTAATATTGCAAGAAATTGATAACGCACGGGCGGGTAATGAAGCCAAAATAGAAGCTAAACTAAATTCACTTGAAGATCAAGAAATTATTAATTTACTTTATAGAGCGAGCCAAAGCGGTGTAAAGGTAAGGTTGCTGGTACGCGGATTTACTTGTCTGCGTGCAGGAGTAAAAGGACTTAGCGAAAATATTTATATAACCAGTATTCTTGATAATTATTTAGAACACGGTAGAATTTATGTTTTTCATAATAATGGGAATCCTAAAATGTATATGGGTAGTGCAGATTGGATGGAGCGTAACTTAGATAGGCGTATCGAAGTACTTTTACCAATAATTGATGCATCTATTTTTAAGGAGCTACGTGAAATATTAAATTTACAATTTCAAGATAATCAAAAAGCACGTATTCAAGATTACTTGGAAGATAATAGGTATGTTACCAGAGATAGAGGAGAAAAACCAATACGTTCACAGGTTGAAATTTATGCCTATTTAAAAGAAAAACACAAAGCATGAAAGAAATAAAAATAGGTGGTGTGCCCGAGCATTTCAACTTTCCTTGGCATAAAGCAATGGAGCAGGGAAAATTTAAATCTAAAGACATTAAGGTGGTGTGGGAAGACTTCTATGGTGGTTCGGGCCAATTAATTGAATCACTAGCCAATGATGACATAAATATTGCCATTATGCTTACCGAAAGTGCTATACAGGCTATAGAACAAAACTACCCCTTTCAAATTTTACAAAAATTTGTTGATACGCCACTAATGTGGGGAATTCACGTGGCTGAGAATTCTACTTTTACCAATGTAGACCAGTTGAGGGGTAAGAAAGCTGCCATAAGCCGACGTGGTTCGGGTAGTCATCTCATGGCTTTTGTGCATGCCAAACAACAAAATTGGGATTTAGAAAAGTTAACGTTCGAAAACGTAAAGAACTTAAACGGAGCCTTAAAAGCCCTACCCCAAGATCAAGCCCAGTATTTTTTATGGGAACATTTTACAACTAAGCCTTTTGTAGATCAAAAAATTTTTAGACGCCTGGGAGACATCCCAACGCCTTGGCCATGTTTTGTATTGGTAGCAAAAGAAGCATTCATACAAAATAATAAAGACTTACTTGAAAGTCTTCTAAATGTGATTAATCAACTATCAGCCGATTTGAAAGAACAAACCGATTTAGTCGATGAAATTGCCGAAAAATATAAACTCGATAAAACGGATGTTGAAAAATGGCTTAATCAAACGGAGTGGAGTCAAAATAAATTAAGTGAGGCTGAATTAGAGGAAATTCAAAAAGAGTTATTAGCCTTAGGTTTAATAAATTCAAGTTCCAAACATCAAGATATTTGTGTAGTTTAAAAATTAACGCAACCTTTGCGCCTTTTTTGCATCTAGTGAGTAAAGGCCAGAGATTATGATCGTTTTTTTAATTGTTTTAGCAGTATTGTTGTTTTTAAATTTGATTTTATTTCTTTTCAGCAGAAATAAATTGGAGAAGCAGCCAGACGCCGAAAAGTATGGTGTTGAATAATCTACCATTGTATAGGATTTTCTCCTTTACGGATTAAAATTTCGTTAGCTTTACTAAAATGCTTGTTTCCAAACCAATAGCCTCTATTGGCACTTAAAGGAGAAGGATGTCCGCTGATGAGTATATGGTGTTTTTCAACATCTATTAATTTTTTCTTTTTCTGTGCAAATCCGCCCCAGAGCATAAAAATTACACCACTTTTTTCTTTAGAAATAGCTTGTATACAAGCATCTGTAAATTGCTCCCACCCCATTTTTAAGTGGCTACCGGGTTTTTTCTCTTCTACGCTTAAACTTGCGTTTAACAAAAGTACACCTTGCTGCGCCCACGCACTTAAATCGGTTGTGATATGAGGTTTTGCTTGTATATCCTCCTCGATTTCTTTAATTATGTTGCGCAAACTAGGAGGTGCCTTTATACCATTGGGTACAGAAAAAGCCAATCCATCGGCTTGGCCAGGCCCGTGATAAGGGTCTTGCCCTAAGATAACTACCCTAGTTTCATTAAAATCGCACAAATCAAATGCTCTAAAAATAGATTCTTGAGCAGGGTAACAAGTTTTGTTGTGATAAACATCATTTAAAAATGAAGTTAAATCCGTAAAGTAATCTTTTGTAAATTCTTTTTCCAATACCTTTGTCCATCGCTCACTTAAGGTAAATTCCATCAATAATTTATTTAAATTTGTACCGACTACGAATGTAGAAAAACTATGATTAAGATTTCAGAAAAAACACTAACAGATTTAGAGTTTAATCAAATTGGCGAACAACTTGCCGAGGCTTGTATTACCAGTAATGGTAAAGATTTAGCTTTAAATTTAAAACCCTATCCTAGCGTTGAAGCTAGTAAGCAGTCGCTATTTCAAACCCAAGAATACAAATCTTCGGCTTTTGAAGAGAAACCCGTTCCTAATCACGGCTTTGATGCGGTAGACAAAGAAATTAAGCTATTGAAGCTAGAAAATAGTGTTTTGGAATTGCTGGGTTTTCGAAAGATTTTTTCTTTGGCACAAACCACAAATATTCAGCTTAGGTATTTCCACAAATATCAAGAACTTTACCCTAATTTGTACCAGCGCAGTCAGGAGGTTTATTATACTACTCAAATAGAGCAAGACATATCGGCTATTGTTGATGAATACGGAGAAGTACGCAGTGAGGCTTCTGCCCTGCTACAACAAGTTAGACGCTCTATTCAAGCCGTTCAAGGCCAATTAAACAGTAGTTTTAATTCTGCACTAGGACATTATAATTCTTTGGGCTTTTTAGCCGATATTAAAGAAAGTGTAGTCGATAACATTCGGGTTTTAGCGGTAACGGCTATGCATAGAAAAAAAGTGAAAGGCGCTGTGCTAGGGAGCTCTAAAACGGGAAGTATCATATATATTCAGCCCGAACGCACTTTGAATCTTGAACGGGAATTAGGCAATTTAGTGTTTGAAGAAAAAGAAGAAATCAGACGCATCTTAAAAACATTGACCAATACCATAAGGCCGCATGTAAAGCTGTTAAAAGCCTATCAGGATTTTTTAAGTTTTATAGATTTAACTGCGGCAAAGGTAAAATATGCCAAGCGCATGAACGGCGTTTTACCTATTCTTTCTGAAGATCAAGAATTAGATTTAAAGGAGGCGTATCATCCGTTACTATTACTTAGCAATCAGGCTAAGGGAGCCAAAACCTATCCGCAAAGTATTCAATTAAATGAACAAAATCATATCGTAGTTATCTCGGGACCCAATGCGGGCGGTAAAAGTATTACCTTAAAAACCGTTGGCCTTTTACAGTTGATGTTACAGGCTGGTATGTTGGTTCCTGTTCACGAATATTCACGAATGTGCTTTTTTAATAAAGTTTTAACCGATATTGGCGACAATCAAAGTATTGAAAACCACTTGAGTACTTACTCATATCGACTAAAAAATATGCGATATTTTTTAAAGCAATGCGATGCGCATACTTTGTTTTTAATCGATGAATTTGGAACGGGAAGTGATCCTGAATTGGGTGGTGCATTAGCCGAAACCTTTTTAGAGGTTTTTTATGAGAAAAAGTCTTATGGTATTATAACTACCCATTATGCCAATTTAAAACGAATGGCCCAAGAAACGCCAGGGATTAGCAATGCCAATATGCTTTTTGATGCAAAAACTTTAGAACCTCGGTTTAAATTGCATTTGGGTGAAGCAGGAAGTTCTTTTACTTTTGAAGTAGCACAAAAAAATGGTATCCCTTTTAGTTTAATCAACCGCTCTAAAAAGAAGGTTGAACGTGGTAAATTGCGTTTTGATAAAAGCATCGCTAAATTGCAACAAGAACGCTCAAAATTGGTTAAAACTACCACCTCACTTAAAGAAAAAGAACTTGTAGCGCAAAAGGAAAAACAAAAACTGGATGAAACTAACAAACGCATTCAGGAAAAGTTAGAGGGTTTTCAAGAGCTATATGATGGTAACCAAAAGTTAATTTATTTAGGTCAAAAATTTGAAGATTTAGCCAAAGGATTCTTTGAAAACAAGAAGAAAAAAGAAATGGTAGCAGAATTTCTTAAACTAGTGGCTATAGAAAATTCTAAGCGCAAAAAAGCCAATAAAAAGGAAAAGCAAAAACAGGCTGCAGCTAAAAAGAAATTGGCACAAGAAGCGCAGCAAAAAATAGAGAAAATAAGACAGAAGAAAAAAGAAGAAAAAAAGAAAGAAGAGAAAAAAGCAAAAGAGAATACGGTAAAGCAATTGGCATCTTTTGGTATTAATGATCGGGTGCGTTTAGAAGGCAGTCGTTCTATTGGTACTATAGACCGTATCGAAAAAGGAAAAGCATTGGTAAATTACGGAATGTTTACCACCGAAACTCCTCTAAAACAATTAGAGTTAGTTCAAAAAGCAAAAAAATGAGAAAGGAATTACCAGTAAATAAAAAAATTATTTTGTTTGATGGCGTTTGTAATCTTTGCAACACTAGTGTAGATTTTATTATAAAGCGGGATACCAAAGACGTTTTTCGGTTTGCTTCTCTACAAAGCGATTTGGGAATGCAATTGCTCGCTGAGCGCGGAATAGATACGCAAAAAATTGATTCTATCGTATATATTGATCCAGGAAATACTTATGAAATAAAATCTGATGCCGCCTTAGCAATAGCAGCCGAATTAAAGGGTTGGCCGAAAGTAATAAGTTATTTTAAATTTCTGCCTTCAGGTTTTAGAAATATGATTTATGATATTGTAGCTAAAAACCGATACCGTTGGTTCGGAAAAAAAAATACTTGCAGATTGCCTACTGAACAGGAAACCGCTAAATTTTTATAAATAGTTTAAATAAGTTCAAAAAAAATCTGCTTGCATTCGCAAGCAGATTTTGTCTAAAGAAAGTTAATTTCCACAAGTAACGCTCACGTTATCTATAGAAATATATTCTGTATCCTCATTGTTTTGTACCCGTACCCTTATAATTAAACTACTCCCTACTAAATTACTCACGCTAAGGGTTGTTGGGGGTATATCACCTATAAAAGTATGATTGGCGTTACCTTGACCGTTATAATTAGGTACTTCGATATAGGTTAGACCACCGTCAAGAGAATATTCTACATCAACATAATCATTGCCTCCGGTACAGTTAAAATCACCGGTATGGTTGGCATCATCGTATTCTAGGCTGTTGGTTGAGCTAATGTCTAAACTAAAACCTACATTAGCGTAGCCCACAATATCAATCGCTGGTTGGGTGGTATAGCGTAATGGCCCCCCAGTATCTCTAAAAGATAAATATTTATCGTTAGAAATACCTGCAACCTTAGCATAATCATCGGCATCAACTAGCGTTCCAGGATGGCTCGCTGTACTAGTACCAACAGTAAAACTAGTTAATATAAAATTGGTAGTAGGGTAATCACCACTGGCAGAGTTTGTACCAGTAATTCCAGTACCTAAAGCATAAGCTTCAAAATCATCTGTAAACAAAGCTGCGCCAACACAAGTTTTGGTAAAGCATTGAATGTTATGCCACTCTCCTATTTTGGCATCATAAATTTGCCAGCAGTAGGTGTTGCTAATTTCATCGTGAACATACACCATTAAACCATCGTCGCGCATAGTTTCAGCATCGACTTTTATATTATTTCTTTGATTTAGGGTGACTACTGGTAACTTTAAACCGCCAAATACCCCAGCACTATATTCTGCTTCAATATGCAGGGTACTAGCCGTAGAAGGATTATCGGTATTAAAACCTACTTGAGCCGCTGCCATATTGCCCAATAATAATATAAAAATGTAATATAATTTTTTCATATTAATAAGTGTGTGAACCTATACCTGATGCGTCGTCTTCAGCAAAGCTATCAAAGTCATTATCGTCATAAGTCGTACTTGGACCAAAACCAAGTTTTCTTCGTAAAGTAACGTTCTGAGCAAAAATTGGGTTATCATTACCAGGGTTTATTAATGAATCTGGACCTATAATATCAATTAAGGTTTCTGTTCCTCCTAAGGGTTCATAATACAATAAAACCGAATCATCACCATTGAAATTAAGACTGCCTGTTTGGGTGTCAACCTCTCCAGTGGCTAAAACATTCGCATTATTAGCCATAACAAAAACATCACCGTCTATTATCGTGTTAGATGTTAGAGAAATTGGACCTGTGAGGTTACCTTTCTGTCTAAATATTCTAAGGTGATATTCACTTAAATTTACATCTTGCCCAGTGAAATTGGCAATTTCTATAATTTTATTGTTACTACTTCCTTCTACATACTCAGATATAAACAAATCGCTGGCTACGCCGCCTGCAGCTTTTATAGGGCCACGTAATGGTGAATCTACTGGGCTACCAATAAATTCTCCTGCTGAGGCAACAGGGGTTACGCGTACAAAGATAAATTTACTTACATCTGCCGTTTGCAGGGTGTAGGTAGCAGTGGTTGTTACCCCTAAAGAAGTTGTATTGGTTCCTTGAGCGTCATCGGCAATAAACCATTCAAAAGTAGTGGCTCCCTCTGCATCATTTTCAATATCACTATAGGTGTAATTTGCCGTTAAAGTTTGCGTGTCTTCAATTATACCTGAGATAAACACATTGCTCGCGGTGGGAGCATAGTTGGTTGGCATACAATATACGTCTGCCCAACTGCCGTTTATTCCATCATAGATTTGTAAACAACGCGTGTTGCCTTCTACATAATAAATAAGCATGCCTCCGTCGGCAGTGGTGGCTTTGTCCGAGATCTTATCGCGCTCGGTAGCGTCTACTGTAGGAATCAACAAGCCGCCATAATTTTTATTATTGTAACTGCTTTTTATTTCAAGTGCAGCCGCCGGGCTTGGACTATCGGTATTAATTCCTATTTGCGCAAAACTTGCCAAAGCCAGCAGATTGCATAAAATAAAGGGTAGTATTTTTTTCATAAATCCTGAATTACAGCTGTAAAGATATAAATTTTATTAATTAATAAAGAAAATGCTTCTTGCTAAGCGGTTATTTCTTATAATTATCATCCCAATTTTTTACAACGGGGTGGTCTTTTAATTTTCCTACTGCTTTGGCTACTAGCATAGAAACCGAAGCATCTCCAGTCACATTTACCGTTGTTCTGCACATGTCTAAGGGTCTATCTACCGCAAAAATAAGCGCTAAGCCAGCTTCTGGAATACCCGCTTGAGCCAAAACAATCACCAGCATAACCATACCAGCACCCGGCACCGCAGCCGAGCCAATTGATGCCAAAGTAGCGGTAGCAATTATGCCTAATTGGGCACCCAAACTTAAATCCATACCAAAAGCTTGTGCAATAAAAACAGCCGCAACGGCTTGGTATAAGCTTGTACCATCCATATTAATGGTAGCTCCTATAGGCAAAACAAAACTACTCACCTCTTTTTCAACTCCTAAGTGCTCTTCTACCCTCTCCATAGTTACCGGTAAGGTTGCCGCGCTAGAACTGGTTGAAAATGCCAATAATTGTGCAGGTGAGATGCCATCTACAAAAAACTTAGGCGAGCGTTTGGTGAATAACCATACAATGAGGATATAAAAACAGATCATGAGCAGCAAGCCTAAGATTACTGTGAGCGTATACATACCCAAAGCGGCAAATAAATCGGTGCTAGGTGACTCGACTACCAAGGCTGCTAATAGCGCAAAAACTCCATAGGGAGCAAAAAGCATAATGATATCTATCATTTTAAGAATCACCTCATTAAATCCGTCAAAGAAATCTTTCACGGGTTGCGCTTGTTTTTCAGGAATTAAAATGAGTCCGATACCAAAAAAGATGGCAAAGAAAATAACCTGCAGCATATTTTCATTCTTCCCGGCCGCACCTACGATGTTAGAGGGTACAATATCTTCAAGAGCTTGCAACGGACCCGCTTCTTTTTGTTTTTGTGCGTCTTTACGTTTTAATTCGGCATCGCCATCATAATTGGCAATCAATTCTTCTCGAGTTTCTTCGGTGATGCTATGTCCGGGCTTAATTAAATTCACTGCACCCAAACCTATACTTACCGCTATAACCGTGGTTAACACATAGGTTAAAATAGTACGCAAGCCCATTTGGGAGAGTTTTGATATATCTTTCAAATCTGATACTCCTTTAATCAGAGAAGCTAATATTAAGGGTACCGCAATTAGTTTCAAAGCATTGATAAAAATGTTTCCAAAAGGTTTTATCCAATCCTGTATAAAAGTGGGTCCCCAACCAAAATTACTAAGTACTAAGGCAAAAAGCACACCGGCCACCATACCGATAATAATTTGCCAATGCAGTGCAAGTTTTTTCATTAAATATAAATTATTATTTAGTAAATCTTTTTTGTAACAAATCAAAATCGGCAACGACCAATGCTGCCATCGCTTCAATTATAGGAACGGCCCGCGGAACCACACAAGGGTCGTGTCTACCCTTGCCTTGCATAACCACCGCTTTTTGGTTGGTATCTACCGTGTTTTGTTTTTGCATAAGTGTGGCAACAGGTTTAAAAGCAACCCTAAAGTGAATGGGCATACCGTTGCTAATACCACCTTGTACGCCGCCACTATAATTGGTTTGGGTACTTAAATCGGTATTAAAAAGATCGTTATGCTCTGAACCGCGCATGGTAGCCGCTGCAAAACCACTTCCTATTTCAAAGCCTTTTACCGCGTTGATTGATAGCATTGCTTTTCCCAGTTGAGCGTGCAGTTTATCAAAAACCGGCTCGCCTAATCCGGCAGGAAGTCCCTTTATTTCACAAGCCACAATACCCCCAATAGTATCTCCCTCTTTACGTATTTTTTTAATTAGACGCTCCATCTCCATTGCTTTTTGAGCGTGAGGCACCCTTACCGGATTTTTTTCACGTTCCTCCCTATTTAGGCCTTCGTTTGCATCCAATTGAATGGATCCTACCTGAGTGGTATAGGCAAAAAATGAGATGTTTTTTAAATACAACTTGGCGATAGCACCCCCTACCACACGACAAGCCGTTTCTCTGGCACTTGAGCGGCCTCCACCGCGATAATCGCGAATGCCATATTTTTTATCGTAGGTAAAATCAGCGTGACTGGGACGATAAACCGACTTTATATGATCGTAATCTTTTGACTTCTGGTTGGTGTTGTAAATGACAAAACCGATAGGCGTACCAGTGGTTTTGCCCTCAAAAATACCCGAATAAAAATGTACTTTATCTTGTTCTTTGCGCTGGGTGGTTATGGCAGATTGACCAGGTTTGCGTCGGGCAAGTTCGTCTGCAATAAAATTTTCATCTATACTAACACCAGTAGGGCAACCCTCTAGAATACCTCCAAGCGCCTCTCCGTGAGATTCGCCAAAAGTGGTCAATTTAAACAAGTTGCCAAAAGTATTTCCTGCCATAGTCAATTTTTACAAATGTAATTTTTTAATGCTTAAATTCAAACCTAAAAACAATCTCATTCATTAAGAAGTGATTACTACTAGATGTTTATCGGTAAATTTTAATTAAATTTGTACTTATAAAATATGAAACGATGCGATTAAAATTTGTTTTGCTTGGTTTTTTAGGCCTAGCTTTAGCCAGTTGTTCTTCAGACGAGGATAACGTAAACGATGTAAATTCTGGAAACTATTTTCCTTTGTCCAATAATTATGTTTGGGAGTATGAAAATAAGGATACCGACGAAATTGCAGGCCTTGCCGAGAATAAAATTATAGAAGAATTAACCGCTAATGCCTTAGGAGATAACCGTTTTGGTTTTACTTCTAGTTTAGAAGGCGATATCAATCAAGGTGTAGCCACTGGTATTTTAAGTCGAGGTACCTTAACAAAATCAAACGGGCAATTGATTTATAATGGTAATTTTTCTTTTAACCCTGACGGATTAGACGCCGGTACTGATTTAAACATACCCATACAAAACCTAATTATTTACGATAAAAACAAGTCTACAGGAGGCGTTTTATCAAGCGTTAAACAACAACTTGACCAAACTATTGTACTTGAAGGCTCTTCTGTACCGGTTACAATTGATGTAGAATTAAAAACCATTCAAAATGCTTTTATCGACCAATTTAATGCCGGCGATATTACGTATGAGGATATCTTAAAGACATCTTTGGTGTTAGAATTGAAAATTGATGCCAATTTATTTATTCCCGTAAATATCTTACCCCAACAAGAGGTATTTACCCAAGTGAATTTCTTTGCAGAAGACATTGGTCTTATTTTTAGCGAAAGCGATTTAAATTATAATTTTAGTGATTCTTTAGGACAAATAGCGCCTAATTTTCCTACTAACGGATCACAAAGTTCTTCTCAAACTATAGTGAACTATTACTTTAAGTAAAAGCAAGTAGATTATTATAAAAGAGCATTATAAAGCACCTCTATGGGGTGCTTTGCTTTTATAGGGCTGCAATGTTTAATCTGTTCTCGGCAACTTGTACCATTAGCCACAATTAGGGTTTCTTTATCTAAATTTTTTAATTTTCCCATTAGGTTTTGCTCGGCCATTTTTAAACTTATGGCATAATTTTCTTTTTCATAGCCAAATGAACCCGCCATGCCACAACATCCTGTTGCCATTAACTTTACGGAATAGTTTTTTGGTAAATTTAGTATTTTAAAGGTGTCTTGAGACTGTCCTAAAGCTTTTTGATGGCAATGCGTGTGAATCTTAATCGTCTTTTTTTCTTTAGAAAATGCAGTAGTCTTTATATGTCCTCTATCGATTTCTTTTGCCAGAAATTCCTCTAATAAAAAAGTTTTTAAAGCAAGTTTCTTAGCTTTTTTTGGATTAGGATGCAGTTTAATATACTCATCTCTAAAAGTTAAAATAGCACTTGGTTCTATACCCACTAATACTGCATTGTGAGGCATTATCTCTGTAAAGTGATTTACATTAAAAACGGCCAGTTTTTTGGCTTGCTTAAGAAAGCCCTTAGATAAAAATGCGCGTCCACTAGCTTTATGGGCAGTTACAACCACATCATAGCCTAATCTTTCCAATAATTTCAAAGCTGTAAAACCTATTGTAGGATCAAGCAAATCTGTAAATTCATCAATAAATAAATAAACAGGCGTTGGTTGTTGATTTGAAATTTGTTGCTTATGCCTATTTTTAAGCATTGCCCTTAGCGATTTCTTCGCAGTCAAAGGCAATTCCCGTTCAGGAGCGATTGCTAAACCTTTTTTTAAAAATTTTTGAAACCAACTAACTTGGATAAACCAATTGAACGACTTGGAAGCTTTAAGCAATTTATGCTGATAAGCAAAAACATAATCTGATAAAGGTCTAGCATTGCTATTATAATAATGAAACAAGGCCTCGCTTTTAAAGGTAGCCAAATCTACATTTGATGGACACTCTTTTTTACAGGCTTTACAACTAACGCATAAACTTAATACTTCTTTTACTGCCTTATTGCTTAGCGGATTTTTTTTGTCTGGATAGGTCAATAACTCACGTAACAAATTGGCCCTTGCCCGGGTGGTATCTCGCTCGTTTTTGGTAGCCCGATAACTCGGGCACATTACTCCACCTGCTCCTATTCCCTTTCGGCAGTCACCACTACCATTACATTGCTCAACCTCTTTCAAAAATTCACGACCAAAATTGAACATTGTATGCAATTGAGCAGGTTTTGCCTGGGCAATATCATACCTTAAATTTTGCGTCATTGCTTTTGGCTGAATGATTTTATGCGGATTAAAGATATTATCTGGATCGAACCATACTTTAACCTGTTGCAATAAATTCATTACTTGGGGTCCTAAAATTTCGGGTAAAAAAGGAGAACGCACTCTGCCGTCTCCGTGTTCACCACTAAAGGAACCACGGTATCGCTTTACCAATAAGGCTACTTCACGGGTTATTTTTTCAAACAACACAATATCTTCTTTTTGCTTTAGATCTAATATTGGCCTTAAATGTAACTCCCCCGCTCCGGCATGAGCATAATAAACAGCTTGTTGCTGATATTTATTCATAATGGCAGTGAAGTCCTTAATATAGGAAGCTAGATCGGTTAAGCGTACTGCTGTATCTTCAATACAAGCCACTGCCTTCTTATTTGATTTTAGATTAGCCAATAAACCTAAGCCCGCTTTTCGCAATTCAATTGCTTTAAGAATATCTTCGTTATATAAAACAGGCGAGGCATAAGCTCTTGTTTGTTGGTTAAGTTTTTCTTGTAAAACATTCAATTGCTTTTGAAGGCTTTCTGGTGAATCACTTCGCAGCTCACATAGCAATATGGCTCCAGGGTCACCTTGTATAAAAAATCTACTCGCTTGATAAGTAAGATGACCTTTTGTACAATCTAAAATAGTTTTATCCATCAACTCACACATGTACAAATTCGACTGCATGGTCGTTTCTACAGCCTCAAGCGCATCGGTCACATTATAGAAATGTACTGCCAGCAGAGCCTCATTAGCGGGAGGTAAATTATCTAAAGCCAATTCAGCCTCCAAAATAAAAGCTAAAGTACCCTCGCTACCACAAATTAATTTAGCTAAATTAAATGATTCACCCTTTTCATTAAAAGGCTTTTGATTCAATAGGATATCGAGAGCATATCCCATATTGCGTCTATGAATTTCAGGATGGGGATAAACTTCCCGAATATTCTTTTGATTATTTGTATTTTGTAATAAACTTAATATTTGTCGATATAAATTACCCTCCCAAGTCTGGTCCTGTTGCAGGTGTTGGAGCTCGGTTACATTTTTTGATGTTAAGCGGATCACTTGCCCGGTATGTAAAACTACCTTTAATGCAATCAGTTTATCGCGTGTGGTACCATATTGAATAGAGGTGGTACCACTACTATTATTACCAATCATTCCGGCTATTGTACAGCGGTTGGAGGTACTTGTATTTGGACCAAAAAAAAGTTGATACGGTTTTAAAAGCTGATTCAATTCATCTCGCACTACCCCACCCTGCACCACGGCTTTTTTTTGTTCAGCGTTGATTTCTATAACGCGATTAAGGTATCGGGAACAGTCAATTACTATGCCTTTTCCTGTTGTTTGACCTGCTAAGGATGTACCTGCAGCACGAGGTATTACCGCAATTTTATTTTTTTGCGCAAATTTAATCAGTAAAACTACATCGGCATCGCTTTTAGGAAAAGCCACAGCCAAAGGAATTTCTCTATATACAGAGGCATCGGTAGCATATATTTTTTTGTATAAATCACCAGTATAAATTTCACCTTCTAAGGAATCTTGCAAAACTAACAATTGTGATTTTTTTAAACTTTTCATATGTCCCAAGTATTAGCCAAATATATATATTTGAATAAAAAAAAGTATGATACGATTCGTTTTCTCTGGAATTCTTTTAATGATTCTTTCATTTACAGGTCTTAATGCCCAGAATAGCGGTTTAATCGCTGAAAATGCTCTAGGTCTTCGTTTAGGTGGCGGCGACGGGTTTGGTGCTGAAATAAGTTATCAAAGACAAATTGGTTCACCAAATAACAGGCTTGAAGCCGACTTGGGTTGGAGAAATGATAGCTATTTTGATGCTTTTAAACTAACCGGTTTATACCAATGGGTTTGGAATATTGAAGGCGGGTTCAACTGGTATGCTGGTGTAGGTGGTGGCTTAGGCAGCGTAGAAGATAATCGCTATTTCAAAAATGGTTACCGCCCAAACGATGGCATGTTTCTATTTGTAGCTGGTGATATAGGCATTGAATACAACTTTGATATCCCTTTAATGCTTTCGCTAGATTTTAGACCTGAGATAGGTTTTAATGACTACGATGTATTGAACAATTTTATTCCGGATATCGCTTTAGGCGTACGTTACCAATTTTAAGCCTTTTTACGGTTTATTGCCTTGTGATATACACTTTCATATTGAGGGATAATTTTCTCAAGATCAAACGCTAAGGCCTGCTGATAGGCATTATTTTTAAAGGTCAGCAGGTTTTCTTCTTTTAAGATGTGAATTGCTTTTTGTGCCATATCTTCAACATCGCCTACATCACTAAGATAACCTGAGAAACCATTCTTATTCACCTCAGGAATCCCACCTGTATTCGATGAAATTACGGGTACTTTATTTATCATAGCTTCTAATGCCGCCAAACCAAAGCTTTCATTTTTTGAGGGTAGCAAAAATAAATCCGATAGGCATAGGATCTTTTCGACTTCATTACTAGCTCCCATAAATAAAATTTTATCTCTTATACCTAAGGAATAAGCTAATTCTTTAGCGGGTTGCACTTCGGGGCCTTCTCCAACCATAATGAGTTTAGCCTTGATTTCTTTTTGTATGTGGTAAAATATTTTAACCACATCATCTATTCTTTTCACTTTTCTAAAATTACTAACATGAGTAATTATTCGTTCATCATCTTGAGCCATTAAAGAACGTTGACATTCACTAATTGGATTCAGGTACTTTTGTGAATCTATAAAATTAGGGATTACTTGAATAGGACTTGTCACGTCAAATAATCTAAGGGTGTCTAACTTCAAACTTTCAGACACTGTGGTTACATAATCGCTGTTGTTTATGCTGAATGTAACTGCTGGCTTGTAATAAGGGTGATTTCCTACCAAAGTAATATCTGTTCCGTGAAGTGTGGTTACCATTGGTAACTCAATACCTTCTTGTGCTAACATCTGCTTTGCCATATAACCCGCGTAAGCGTGCGGAATAGCATAATGCACATGCAACAAGTCTATTTTATGCAATTTTACCATATCTACCAGCTTGCTCGAAAGTGCTAATTCATAGGGTTGGTAATGAAACAGCGGATACTCGGGCACATTCACCTCGTGAAAATGAATATTACTAGACAATTGTTCAAGCCTAACTGGTTGTTTATAGGTGATAAAATGAACAATATGTCCTTTTTTTGCTAAAGCCATTCCTAACTCGGTTGCAACAACACCACTTCCACCAAAGGTTGGATAACATACTATACCTATATTCACTTGTTCAATTTCTAGTTAATAATTGCTTTATATATAATTGCTTGAATTTTTGTGCGTACATCTTCTGTAATCAACAAACGATTTCCTGCATCAGGAAAAGTTCTATTCGATAAAAATACGTAAACTATTTGTTCTTCTGGGTCTGCCCAAGCATAAGTTCCGGTAAAACCACTATGACCAAAACTGTTCATAGATAAACAGCCGCAGGTTGGACCAATCGTTCCTAACTGAGGTTTATCAAACCCCACTCCTCTACGCACGTCTTCATCGCAATAATAGCAAGTATTAAAACTGCTTATAGTAGATGGTTTGAAAAAACGTTTACCGCCATAGGTACCCCCATTTAAATAAACCTGCATAAGTTTAGCTACATCATTAGCGTTACTAAATAATCCTGCGTGCCCTCCAACGCCACCTTGCATAGCAGCACCTTGATCATGAACATAACCTTGCACCCGCTGTTCTCGCCAATAATTATCATCTTCTGATGGAGTAATTTGTTGCTTTTTAAACCGAATGAGCGGTAAATAACCTGTAAAATTAGCTCCTAAAGGCTCATAAAAATGCTTTTGAGTTAAATCGGCTAAAGACTGTTCATAATATTCTTCGAGATAATGTTTTAGAATATAATAAGGTAAATCACTGTATTTGTAATTTTTCTTAGTCCGTAGCGGACTTTCCTTAATGATATTAAAAAGCGTATCGGCATAATCGGTTCGCATAAACATTTTATCGGCTACTTGAATATTATGTAAAAGATCTCTTTCTTTACGAAAGTATTTTTTTGAAGCTTTATTCGTAAGGCTGTCTAGTGTTCCTATATAGAATGGAATCCAGGCTTTCAATTGGGCATAATGACTCAACATGCTCTTTACGTCTATATTTGCCTTATTAGAATCTTTAAAATCTTCAATAAGCTCTGCCAAGGTGGTATCAAGGTTCAAGATTCCTTTTTCATATTGCTCCATTACCAAAGGTAAGGTGGCCAGAATTTTCGTCAACGATGCCAAATCGTAGATGCTTTGGCTAGTTACAGGCTTTTTTTTTTCGTAAGTATGAAAACCTACATTTTTATCATAAACCACCCTTCCTTTTCGCGCAATGAGTACTTGCGCTCCGGGGGCCATTTTTTTTTTGACCATATCGTTTAGTATGCTATCAATTTCCTTAAAATTGATACTACGCATACCTACACTTTCTGGCATACCATAAGAAAGTCTGTGCACCTTAGATAATATAAAACCTGTACCTTCTGGGAATTCTTTACCTAAACTTACCGGCAATTTTCCTTGAACACTTAGACCGCCAAATATAGCCTGAGCTACTTTTTCTTGTGCCAGTTTACTGTTTTGATATCCTAAAATAATAGCATTTATATTGATGGTGGTTTTCAAGTCGATAATAGAATATGGGCGCGCAAAAGAAGCTAGAATTACTTCATTTTTTCTGGCAATCTCATACAACCAAATCTTCTCGTTCAAAGTGTATTTATAAGATTTCCAAGGATTAGCATTATCTGTATGATGCCCAACGATCACCAAGTTATAAGCTTTAAGTTTTTCTAGCAATTCACTAAGGCTATCTGCCTTAACTTCATCTACTTGCGTATATTTATTCAATGTTTTCAAAAATGCTTCCCCAGGATCCTTACCTAATTTTACATAGGCAATTTTCTTTTTTTCTAAATCCTGTACCGGTAAAATAGCTTTATCATTCTTGACTAAAGTGATAGCTTTTTCTATCAATTCTTCATAAATCACATCATTTTCGTGAGCATTCAAATCTTCGTGTAAACCTTCTAATTTGATAGGTTTATATTCATGCAGACCGGCTTTATATTTAGCCATTAAAATCTTTTTTACTGAATGTGCCAAACGCTCTTCAGTAATCTCTTTTTCAACATAAGCTGCTTTTAATCGTTGATGAGCTGCGGGAATATTTTCTGAGATTAATAATATATCATTTCCTGCTTTGAATGCAGCAAGGTCTATTTCACCCGGTTCATCAAAATCAGCTACTCCGCGCATATTTAAAGCATCGGTAAAAATCAAGCCTTTATATTGGTATCTAGTTTTTAAAAGATCGGTAATAACCGCCTTACTTAAAGAGGTGGGAATATTGTCTTCTTGCAAAGCAGGTACATTTAAATGGCCAACCATTATACTTGAAACACCATTCTTAATTAATTCCCTAAAGGGGAATAATTCAACACTATCTAATCGCTGTCTAGTAAAATCTAGAAAAGGCAAACTTTTATGAGAATCGGTATGGGTATCGCCGTGCCCGGGAAAATGTTTGGCGCTGCTCAAAACATTTTCACTATGCATCCCTTGCATAAAGGCGATAGCTTGTTGAGTGATTTTTTGCACATTTTCACCAAAAGAACGATTACCAATAATTGGGTTTGCTGGGTTTATGTTTACATCTACTACTGGTGCAAAATTAAAATGTACTCCTAAGCGTTTGTTATGCTTAGCGATTTGTTTTCCGGCTTCATAAATTAAATCTGGATCTTGAATAGCACCCAAGGTCATATTCCAAGGAAAAGAATAGGTGGAGTCTAAGCGCATAGCCAGACCCCATTCGGCATCCATACCGATTAATAAAGGTACTTTAGCTTTTTCTTGTAACCGATTGTGCATTTTTGCCTGCCGTCCTGGTCCACCTTTAGAAAAAATTACACCACCAATATGATAGTTTTTTATCAGTGCAGCAAGATTATTTTCGGCTGGTTTTCCTTTACTTGAAAAAATATCGGCCATAAACAATTGTCCAATTTTTTCATCAAGCGTTAAATTTTGGTATACAGAATCTACCCAGGCTTTTTGTAAAATTGGGTTTTTGGCTTCAAGCGGATTTTTTTGCTGCGCATTTAAAGAAAACTGCATACCAACAAGGGTTGCGAAAGCAATTAAAAAAAATCTGGGCATAGTAGAAACTTCTTTAAATGGTTATAAAAATCGATTGTGCCAACTTTCTTCTAAAGGAATCTCCCAATCTGTCTCCAATTCTTTTTTAGTATTCACCAGGTTATTGAATACTATAGTTTTACCCGAAACAGATTTATTTTTAACTAATTTCTTAAAATCAATTAAAGGCTTATAAGCCAAATATTCCCCTTGTTTAAAAGTAACATTCATTTTATCGAGTAAATCAACAGAATATTTTTTCTCAAGTTCTTGAATAAAACGAACAGAGGTATCAATGCTGCAGCCACTAGCCTGTGCACCCGTAGCGTCTAAACCCAATATGATAAAACGTTTGTGTTTTATCAAAAAACTAGCTTTTAATCCAGTGCCGTGCGCGGCCCAGTTATTTACAAAGTCTTTTATCGACACTTCTAATTCTTGTAGTTCTACATCCGTAAAAGACCGATTTGCCTGATAAATCCATATTTTTGATTCATCGGCTAACGCATTAAATTCTACCCACATATTTTTGATTTACAGATCTTGTGCTTGTGCTATCATTTCGGCCACATCAAGCACTTCTACTTCATTTTCTTTATTTTTGTTTTTTACGCCGTCTGTCATCATCGTATTGCAAAAAGGACAACCGGCTGCAATGGCTTCAGGTTTAGTTTCTAAAGCTTGTTCTGTTCTTAATACATTCACATCTTTATTCCCTTTTTCTGGTTCTTTAAACATTTGGCCACCACCTGCACCACAACATAGCCCTTGGCTTTTGCATTTACGCATTTCAAGCAACTCTACTTCTAGCTTTCTAAGCAAATCACGTGGCGCTTCATATTCGTCGTTGGCACGGCCTAAGTAACAAGGGTCGTGAAAAGTTATTCGTTTCCCTTTAAATTTACCGCCTTCTACGCGTAGACGACCTTCTTCCATCAAACCTTTCAAAAATTGAGTATGATGTACAACTTCATAATTTCCGCCTAATTCTGGGTATTCATTTTTTATGGTATTAAAGCAATGCGGACAAGCGGTAACAATTTTTTTAACTTCATAGCCATTTAGCACCTCAATATTCATCGCTGCTTGCATTTGGAATAAAAACTCATTCCCCGACCTTTTAGCCGGATCTCCTGTACAACTTTCTTCGGTTCCTAATACGGCATAGTCGACTTTTGCTTTGGTTAAAAGTTTTATAAATGCTTTGGTTATTTTTTTTGCACGATCATCAAAACTACCCGCACAACCGACCCAAAAAAGAACTTCTGGTTTTTTTCCTTGCGCCATATATTCGGCCATGGTAGGTACTTTAATTTTCTCTGTATTTGTATTATCTGTATTCATTGCTATATTCTATTTTAATTTTCGTCTGCCCAGTTTAATCGATCCATTTGATTATAAGGCCAAGGTGCTCCATTATTCTCTATATTACCCATTGCAACATTTAATTCATTAGGCGCTGCACTTTGTTCCATAACTAAATACCTTCGCATATCTAAAATAATAGATAAAGGGTCTATGCCAATAGGGCAAGCTTGTACACAAGCGTTACAAGTTGTACATGCCCAAAGCTCTTCTCGGGTTATATAATCATCTAATAATTGTTTACCATCTTCTTTAGGGTCTTTTTTAGCATCTATCTGTTTACTCACTTCCTGCAAACGATCACGAGTATCCATCATAATTTTACGCGGAGATAGTTTCTTACCCGTTTGGTTGGCCGGACATTCTGATGTACACCTACCGCATTCTGTACAAGTGTAGGCATTAAGCAATTGCACCTGATTCAAATCAAACACGTCACTTGCTCCAAATTTTTCTGGCTCTGCTGTTTCATCGTCTCCACTTGGGGCAGCAAACGGATCAGCGTTAGGGTCCATCATCAAGGCTACCTCTTGTTTAACCGATTCTAAGTTATCCATCTCTCCTTTGGGTTGTAACTTAGCCAAATAGGTATTAGGAAAGGCAAGCAAAATATGTAAATGCTTTGAGTAGTATAAATAATTTAGGAAAAACAAAATACCTAAAATATGTAACCACCAAGCCGAACGCTCAACTAAAATTAAGCTAGATTCTGATAATCCCGCTAGAAGCGGACTTATATATTGACTCACAGGAAAAGCGCCTACTATAGATCCGTCTTGTTGCGCATAATGCGCAGCACCAGAAAGTTGCAATTCATAATCTGCGGCATTCATTAATAAAAACAAGCCCATAAGTACCATCTCAAAATATAGAATATAGTTGGCATCATCTTTTGGCCAACCTTTCATTTCGTTGGCCCAGAAACGTTTTATTTTTAAGGCATTTCTTCTTAGCCAAAATACCACTACCCCTACAAACACCAATAAGGCTAATATCTCAAAAGTGCCGATTAAAAAATTATAGAAACAACCCATAAAAGACAAAACACGGTGCGTACCAAAAAGACCATCGATTATAATCTCTATAACTTCAATATTTATAATAATAAAGCCAACGTATACTATTATATGTAAGACACCGGCAATTGGCCGCACCACCATTTTAGATTGCCCTAAAGCGACTTTAGCCATTTGCTTAAAACGTTCGCTTTTTCGGTCGTTACAGTCAACTGCTTTACCTAGTTTAATATTGCGAATTAACTTCTTGATATTTAGGGTAAAAAAGCCAACGCCCAATACAAGGGCGATGAAAAATAGTATTTGTCCTAAAATTGCCATATTTCAAATTTATTTAAGAGAGTCTTTTGGTTTTTCGTAAGCTTTATTTTTTTTCCCGAATAACGAAAAATGTACGTAACGTTTAGGATTTAATTTTAAATCCTGTAGCAATTGTTCTAATTGTCGGGTTGCACGATCCATATTATCATAAATAGCAGGGTCTTTTAAAAGTTTACCAGCTGTACCTTTTCCTTGGTTCAGTTCACTGGCAATACTTTTAAAATCGTGAATTGCGGTTTCTAAATCACGTGTAATTTGTGCAATATCAACTTGCGAAAGACTATCGCTTAGCTTGCTTAAATTAGCCGTGGTTTTATCAATATTACTAAGAGTTCTACTCAGCTTATCTTCATTGTTCTTAAGCATATTATCTGTTCTCCCTGTAATATTTTTGAAATGTTCTGATATAGAATTAAAGTTTGCAAGACTTTGCTTAAGGTTTTTTCGTGACTCTGGGTTTAATATATCATTAAACGCAAAAAGAACTGAATCAGTACTACTGATGGCTTTTTCCACCTTATTTTGTAATGGCGTAAGTCTATCGTTTACTAGCTCTAACAAACCTTCATCTATTTCTCCGGGTAAAGTGTCTCCAGATTTAGCCATAGGTCCGTCGTATTCAGGAATAATTGCCAAACTTTTTCCACCTATAATACCGCCACCATAGATTTGAGCTTTACTTGTTTTTGAAAATTGAAACTCATTTTGGACATTCATACTCACCAAAATGGCTCCTGTTTTATTTAAGAATCGAATACCCGAAACCGTACCCACTTGCAATCCGTTAATGGTAACTGGGGATGAAGGAGCTAGCCCTTCAACATCGTCGTATACCGCGTAAAAGGTTCTATTATTGTCTAGTAAATTATTTCCTTTTAAAAAATTATAACCAAATATCAATAGGGCTATAGCCAATAAGGCGAGTAATGCAGTTTTAACTTCTTTCGATATTTTCAATTGTAGCGGATTTAAGAATTAACAAATTTAAGGATTAAAAATAGAAAATGCTTTTATTTCCGCTTAGTTTTTAACGCGTCGTTAACGCTTATTTTAACTCCCTCTTTAAAAGCAACAAGAAAGCTTTTTGAAAATCCAGCGCTTTTGGCTTGTTGTAGCAATCGTTGAATCTCGTCATAATTACTCGTGTTTCCATAATAATACTTATAAAGTTTGCCTTCGAGCTTACGCGAAACATCTTTCAAACCTTTAAAGTTATACGGAGCTAATTCAAGCGGCTTGCTACCTGCCGCAATCTGCACCTTAAAAGTAATTAGTGGGTATTCCTTTTCACTTTTTTTAAAATCATTTTTGTACTTTACTTCTGTGGCACTTAGGTTTATACTGTTTTTATAGTCAACTACTCCTTTAGCTATAGAGGTCGCCATTTTAGCCTGCCCAGCCGGCGAGTTTAAATAACGTCCTTCTTGTTTATTGGTTAAAAATCCCGTTTCAACTAAAACACTAGGCATAAACGTCTTGCGAAGAACTAAAAAACCAGCTTGTTTCACCCCTCGATTTACCCGTTTAAGGGTGTTAGTGAATTGCTTTTGCACATAATCAGCTAATAAAATACTTTGATCTAAATATTCTTCTTGCATTAAAGTCATTCCAATATAAGAGGCGGGAGAACTCGGGTCGAAACCATCATAAACCACTTCATAATCATCTTCTAAGTAAATTACCGAGTTTTCTTTCATCGCAATCTTTAGGTTGTCTTCATTACGGTGTAAACCTAAAACAAATGTTTCTGTACCTTGTGCGTTACTACTATGAGCATTGCAATGAACAGAAACAAATAAATCAGCATCAGCGTCATTGGCAATTTTAGCTCTATCGTCTAAAGTTACAAATTTATCTGTCGTTCTGGTGTAAAGTACTTTTATGTCTTTATCTTTTTTTAAGATCTTTCCTACTTCAAGAACCACCTTTAGGGCAATATCTTTTTCCTTATAACCGTTTCCTCGATTTCCTGGATCTTTTCCTCCGTGACCCGCATCTAAAACCACTACAAAGGTTTTATTTTGCGACCAAGCTAGTTCTTGGTTTAGCAATAAAATTCCGCAAAGGAGAAAGAAATAAAGTGAAAACTTTTTCATATTGAATAGCTTAAGCTAATTTTTACTTGCTGATTTGTTTATTTTTAAAAATTCTGAACAACCCTTAAAAAAATATATGTAATTTTGGCTTTTCAAAAAGCAAGCCAAACAATACAAAAATAGCACTATAAGCATTGCAAACAAACTTATACCATATACTTTTATCTTGTTTTTTTCTTTTCTTGTTTTTTAATTCGACGCAAGCTCAAGAAATTGATAGCACCCGTACCTTGCGTATTCCGGCAGAACGAGAAGCTATTTTTCCTTTAAGCGATAGCCTTTTAAAAAGTACTCCTATTGTAAATCCTAACAATGATATAATTCAAGAAGACAGTACTAAAACTAATTCTTTTTTAACCGATAATGTGATTAGTACGGCTAAGGATTATATGATGCTTGATGCTAAAAACAAGAAAGCCTATTTGTATAATGAAGCCAAAATTGTTTATGGCGACATCACGCTTGAAGCTGGAAAAATAATATTGAATAATGCTACCAATGAGGTGTATGCTTTTGGCATTAAAGATTCCTTAGGTAATTATACTCAGCGACCGGTTTTTTCTCAAGGACAGAATATTGTTGAGCCCGATAGTATCCGATTCAATTTTGACACTCAAAAGGCCTTGGTTTACAATTCTCGCACGCAGCAAGGCGAATTTAATGTCAAAGGAGCTATAACCAAAAAAGAAAACGATTCGGTTTACTTTATGCAAAATGTAAAGTTTACCACCGCAAAAGATATAGACAACCCCGAATATTATTTTAACGCAAGACAGGTTAAATTAGTTCCCGAAAAAAAGGTGATTACGGGTTTAGTAACCATGTACATCGCCGATGTGCCTACCCCGTTAATGTTGCCTTTTGGCTACTTTCCCTTAACCGATGAACGTTCTTCGGGTATTATCTTACCCTCTTTTGGAGATAACCAAAACAGAGGTTACTTTTTACAAAATGGTGGTTATTATTTTAATATTAATGAATATGTTGATTTAGCCGTTTTAGGTGATTATTACACCAACGGTAGTTTTGGCTTTAGAGCCGAATCAAATTATGCGCTGCGTTATAAATTTAGGGGTAATTTTAGCTTTAGGTATGAAAAACTTCTCAATAGTGAACCCGGTTTTCCCGATTATTCAGAAAGCTCTATTTATAACATTCGCTGGTCGCATTCACAAGACGCAAAAGCTAATCCGTCTAGCAGATTTCAAGCCTCTGTTAACCTTGGAAGTTCGCAATATTACCAAGAAAGTATCAATCAAACCAACACCGCTAATTTTCTGAATAACAACCTGAGTTCATCGGTATCTTACAGTAAAACCTTTAGTGGTTTCCCAGAGGTTAATTTAAACATTGCTGCCACCCACAATCAAAATACTAATACACAGGAAATCAATATGACCTTGCCTAGCTTAAACGCAAGTATGTCTAGAATTTATCCTTTTGCTCCTAAAAATGGGACCAAGAAAGGTATTTTTGAAAATATTAATTTCCAGTATAGTTTACGAGGTGAAAATAGAATAAAAACGACCGATTCTCTTTTCTTTAAACCACAAATGTTTAGAGATATGCAAAGCGGAATTAAGCATAGCATACCCATTGCTACAAATTTTAAACTGTTTAAACATTTTAGTGTTAGTGCGGGAACAAATTTTGAAGAAAATTGGGTTTTTAAAACCATTGAGCAGCGCTATGATCAAGATACGCAAGCTGTTGTGCGCGATACCCTTAACGGATTTGATTCTTTTAGAACCTATAATTTTAGTTCTAGTATTGGAACAACTGTATACGGCCAAAAAAACTTTGGAAAAGATAAAAAAATTCAGGCTATAAGGCATGTAATTAGACCATCTTTAAGTTATACACTCACCCCCTCTTTCGATCAATTTTACGACACTTATTTGGTGCCAGCAACTTCTACTCTAGAAGCTAGAAATGTAAGTTATTCTAGATTTGAAGGCTCTTTATTTGGAGCGCCAGGAAACCGATATGCAAGCAGTATTGGGTTTAATGTAACCAATGATTTTGAAGCAAAAATAACCTCACGCGATACCACCGCAACAGAACCAATTAAAAGAAAGTTGCTTTCAAATTTTAGTTTAGGAACTTCCTACAATATGGCAGCCGATTCTTTAAAGCTACAACCAGTTGTAGTTCGAGGTTCACTGCCTGTGGTTCAAGATAAACTTACCATAAATTTTAATGGTGCTTTAGATCCATACGCTTTAAACAATAGTAATGAGAGAATCGACAAGTGGAATATCAATAATGGTGGTAGTCTATTTAGATTAACAAGGGCACAGGCGAGTTTTAGTTATAGTTTCTCCAATAAAGATTTTGAGCGTAACTCAGATGAACAAACAGATGAACTTGAAAATGAATCTTTTAGAAATGGCGGTAGACCAGATGATTTATTTGGAAGATCGGCTGATTTTGATGGAAAACTCTATGAAGATGAGGAAGAAGAAGTGGTAGAAAATGAAACTAAGCGTTATAATTATAGTATTCCTTGGAATTTACGCATCGCTTATAGTATGACCTATGATAACCTAAGAAGGAATAACGAGATTTCGGGGCATTCTATTATGTTTAGTGGAGATGTAGAGTTGTCTCCTCGTTGGAAGGTTGGTGCCTCCTCGGGTTTTGATTTTGTTAATCCAGGCTTTACCTTTACCCAATTGCGTTTTCAGCGTGACCTAGAAAGTTGGCGATTATCGTTTAATTGGACGCCATTTGGTGACCGCGAATCTTGGTACTTTTTTATAGGTATTAAAGCTAATGTGCTACAGGATTTAAAATACGATAAAAACAGAGAAAGAGATAGACGCTTATAAAATAAGAATCATTATGAGAGAAATAATTAATACCCCAGATGCCCCACAACCTATAGGACCTTATAATCAAGCTATTTTGGTTAAAGACATGCTTTATATAAGTGGTCAAATTGCTATAAATCCGGAAACGGGAGAACTAGAAACTAAAGATTTACGCGATGAGACGCATCGGGTAATGAATAACTTAATGGCTGTTTTAAAAGCCGCTGGAATGTCACTACAAAACGTAGTAAAAACTTCTATTTTTATAAGTGATATGCATAACTTCAGTATAATAAATGAGGTGTATGCGACTTATTTTGATGAATCGACTGCACCTGCCCGTGAAACAGTTGAAGTTGCTAATTTACCCAAATTTGTAAATGTAGAAATTAGCGCTATAGCTATTAAATAATCCCATTTATGCAACTATCGGGTCTAGATTGTTTATTGATCATCGGATTTTTTGTAATAAGCCTTGGCGTTGGTGTTTTAGTTTATTTCAAAGGTCAAAAGGACGTGGATAGTTATTTCTTATCTGGTAAAAATATGCCGTGGTGGCTTTTAGGAGTTTCTATGGTGGCCACCACTTTTGCAGCAGACACACCAGGTCTAGTTGCGGGAATTGTAAGGAATGATGGGGTGTTTGGTAATTGGGTTTGGTGGAGTTTTTTACTTACCGGAATGCTAACTGTTTTCTTTTACGCTAAATTATGGCGAAAGAGTGATATCACAACCGATTTAGAATTTTACGAACTACGCTATAGCGGAAAAAGTGCCGCTTTTCTACGTGGTTTTCGTGCCCTTTATCTAGGCGTATTTTTCAATATAGTTATTATGGCTGGCGTATGTTTAGCCGCCATTAAAATAGGCCACGTAATGTTTGGCTTTTCTGCTTTACAAACCCTATTGGTGTCTTCTATAATCACAGTGGTTTACTCGCTTCTTGGCGGATTAAAGGGAGTATTAATTACAGATTTTATTCAGTTTTTTATCGCGATGCTCGGTAGCATTTGGGCTAGCATTTACATCATTAATTTACCTGAAATTGGCGGCTTAGATGCCCTGATTAACAACCAGAAGGTACAACCAAAAATGCCTTTTTTTCCAGATTTTACCAATCCAGAAGTTTATGTGCCGCTTTTACTGGTACCTTTAGCCGTTCAATGGTGGAGCGTATGGTACCCTGGAGCAGAACCAGGCGGTGGTGGTTATATTGCCCAGCGTATGCTGGCCGCCAAAAATAAAAAACACGCAGTAGGAGCTACCTTATTTTTTACCATAGCTCATTATGCATTAAGGCCTTGGCCTTGGATTATCATTGGCTTAGCTTCTATTGTAATTTATCCTAGTACTGCTAGTTTGCAAGAGGCTTTTCCTAGTCTCGATAAGCATTTTATTAAAGATGATTTGGCCTATCCTGCAATGTTGAGTTTTTTACCTTCTGGACTTTTAGGCATTGTAGTTACTTCTCTAATCGCAGCATTTATGAGTACTATTTCCACCCATCTTAATTGGGGAAGTAGTTATGTGGTTAATGATTTTTATGCACGCTTTGTAAATCCTAAAGCCAGTGAAAAACAAAAAGTACGTTTAGGAAGAATTTCGACTGTGATTATGATGCTTTTTGCCGCCTTATTGAGTTTGTTTTTAGAAGAAGCTAAAGAAGCATTTGATTTGCTTTTACAAATAGGTGCCGGCACCGGGCTATTGTTTATTTTACGTTGGTTTTGGTACAGGATAAACCCGTATTCTGAAATTACAGCCATGCTTGTTTCATTCTTGATTGCGGTAGTATTTTTTATCAACGCAAAACTAGAAGCGCCGTGGTTTGAATTGGCCAGCCATTATCAATTGGTTGTTGGGGTGGTTATTACAACCACTTGTTGGGTATTGGTAAGTTTGTTTACCCGACCAACCGACGCTAATACCCTACAAAAATTTGAAGAAAAAGTATTTGAAACTGGTAAAAAATTTGACTTCCTAAAGCAAAAAATACTGGCTTTTTTTAGTGGCGTTGTTGGCGTTTATGCCATTTTGTTTGGTACAGGTTACTTGATTTATCAAAAACCCACCTACAGTATCTTCTGTTTTTTGATTGCTTTAATTTGCGGATTAATTATTTTAAAATTATGGAAAAAGCTAACTTAGATAAAAAACGAATTTACTAAATATAATCTATCGGCCTGGAAATTCAATATAGCTAGGTAGCTCGATCTTGTTTTCTTGTTTGTTTTTTCGCTTTCTAAGCTTTTTGGTTTCAGTTTGCTCTAATTCTTTGTTTAGAATCTTTCTTATAAGCTCTTTAAAGGTATCAAAATCCACCGAATAAGATAAACCTACCCCTTGAGTGTAGCCTAATTCTTCCCCAATGTATTGAATATCGTTTTCACGATTGAATAACTTAGCGCGCAAACTTCCGTCTTCATTTAGCAAGAAATCAATTTCAACATCTCCTACCACTACAGATTCAGTTACCCCGCCTATAGGCACTCCTACTCTACCGTTAATTAAAACCCGTTCGCTAATTTGGGTAGACAGTGTAACCCCAAACCGATCGGCTGTTTCTTGATCTGGAGTTCTTCCTCCTTGAACATAATCTATTCCTACTTTAAATTTTCCATCTTCATCGGTAAAAATATCATCAAATAATCCTGAGGCCCTTTCAATTAGTAAATTACCTGGTGCGTTTTGACCTGATCCGCCTTGAGCGAAAAAACTACCTTGCGAAATTAAACTTAAGGCTTGTATCTCTGTATTTTGCCTATCGCTGATGCGGTATTCTAATTCAGATTTCACCACACTACTCAAGTTAGGATAATCAATTTCAAAACTTAAATCGGTCGATGTAAGTTCACCGTTTAAATTGATATATACTTCTACAGGTATGCTTCTGTTTATGGTAGGGTTTTCTAGTAAAATAGCAGGATTTGCACTGGTTTTGTATAGTGCCTTTACATTCAAATTTGCTCGAGTGGGGCTACCGTCCCAAGTGATATTACCACCGGGCACTACTTCAAATTCTTTTTGAATAAGGCCAGCATATTTAAAATTATAAATCCCTTCGTAGGCAACAAAATCTCCCCACATATTAAATTTACCATTGGTATTTATTTCAATCAACAAAGTTCCTGCGCCACGTCCTCTTAAAGTACTGCCACTCTCTTGATCAACAACTACTTCAACTTCGGCATCTTTGGTAACGTCTAGTTCAAATGCCATTTCAAGGCCTTTTACGGGTTTAATAATAACGGGAGTGCCTTCTTCTTTAGCCTTTTTTTGTTCTGGAGTTAAAAAATAAATAAAAGAATGATCACCAATACTTTCAGAATCGCTAAGCGGTATTTTAAAAATAGTGCCTTTCTCTGTTTTTGCATTTACTGCGATATACAATTCTTCTACAGGTCCGGTGATACTAGCATTACCACTAATAAAACCTGTACCAAAATATAAAGATTCTTCGGTTTGTTTGGTATCTAAAACCAGCAAACGGTTGGGTGCGTTTAGTTGTAAATTTAACGCCCAATCTTGAAAGTTTTTATGACTAATACTTCCATTTAAAACACCTTGAGTATTGTATTTGGTATCAGTAAGGGCTATGTCATTAAATATAAACTGCTGTTTGCGCAGATTTATTTGTGCCTGCGGCTGAAAATCGAGGTCAACATTAAGGTAAGGTATTTTAAGTCCGGCTTGCGATAAGGTTAGGCTACCGTTAATATCTGGATTGGCGTAATCGCCAAAAATATGCGCATCTCCTGTTGCGGTGCCGCGAAAATCGGTAAGCACCTCTCCGCCTATAGGACTAAAAGCTTCTAGATCAAAATCGTTTACATCAACAAGAAGATCAATATACGCATTTTGCTGACTAACATTGATACCTCCATTAGCCTTTAAATACATTTTTTCTTTGGTTTTCAATTCTGCTAAAATACTGTAGTCAGTAAGCGATTCATTACCTGAGATGTCTAGAATTAGATTTCCATAATTTACATCGTTTAAGGCTACATTCTCTATTTTAATTTTACTCTTAGGATAGTACACTCCCTTTTTTTGCAGAAAATTCAAGTTTCCGTTTACGGTTCCTCTCATTTGAAGACTATCGATATCTGGAGTAATTTTTTGTAAATCGACATCTTTAAATTTCAATTCAAAATTTTTGTAAGTGCTATCGGTAAGCTCACCGCTTATGCGAATCTCTTCATTTAAATGGGTAATGCTTAAGGTGTCTAAACTGAAGCCTTTAAAGTCATGGTCAAATATTAATTTTTTATCTTTTAAATTTTCTTTATTTAACAGCCATTTTGCCTTTTTAAACTGGAAATCAGATTTTCTAAAGCCTACAACCGATTGATTTTCTTGATTAATAGTGTGGTATAAACTAAAATCAAATTTATCATCATTTCTATTTCCACCGGTGAAAGCGGTCTTGAAAAACAAAGTGTCTTTTAAGGTAACATTGATTAAATTAAAATCTCTGGCGGTGTATAAACCTGTTTGAATACTATCTACTCTTAAATAAGTATTAAACAGTGGGTTGTCGTTATCTACCTGCAAATCTATTTGGTAAAAGTTATTGTTTTCGATATTGATTTGAGGCGATTTAAAACTTAGCTTGAAGGCCGACTCTTCTGAAGTTAAATTTCCTCTTATAAAAGTGTTTGCAGAAATTTGTGTTCCTGGCACCACCACTTCTACTATTTTATTAAAAATGTCAAACTCAAATGATACCTCTTGATTGGGGGTAACTTTTTCGGGTTCATAATTGGTATAAATACTACCAATGGCATTTTTAAAAAGTTTAGGTATTTCTTCAATCAAAAAGTTACCACGCACTTCGCCGTTGACTACATCTGGTGAAGTAATTTTGATAATTCGCTCTTTTTCATTGGTTTTTGCTTGTAATTGAAGCTGGTTAAAAGCATAGTTGTCCTGATTATTTTGGTAACGCACATCAGACAATAGAACTACTCCTTCGGCATCATTTATATTTTTCCCTTTGAGATCTAGGTTTAAATTGCCACTAAAAATAGCAGTCGTGTCTTTTACAAAATTAAGCGCACTTAAATCCGCGTAAGCGATTTGTGCATCAAAATCAATAATATTTGTGGTAGAAGAAGCGTCTATAAGTCCTTCAAAATTCAATTTTAAATTAGGATCATTACTGATTAATTTACCATTAAAATACGGGTTTTTTAAGGTGCCCGAAAGTTGAATGTTCTTATAACGGTAACCATTAAAGTAAAAAGAAGAAATATTACCCTTTACCTTAGAATTTAATTGATTGGCTGAAAATCCGCTACCATCTACATCTACCTCAATACTCACTTTACCCAATTGTTTGTTATTAAGTAAAGCGCCTAAGTTAAAATCGGTAAAAACGAGATTTCCTTGGTAGGAGGCATTGTTTATATTTTCGAGTTCATTAATACGTAAGGCAAACTGCCCGCCTCCCAACTGGCTATTTAACGTAGCATCGGTAACCACTTGCTGCGGACCAGCTTCTAAATATCCTACAAGTTTTACCTGCCCTAATTTTTGCAGACGCTTAGGAATTCTATCTTTTAGAAGATTTGGTAACAAATTTACCACATCATAATAATTGGTGTTTAAATAGTCATAGTTACCCATAACACGAATACTATTTGCATCACCAGATAATATATTCTTTAGGGTTAAATCGCCTGATAAATCGGTTCGATTCATTCCGCTCATTTTCCAATTATTAAGGTGTAAATTATTTAAAACCCCAGACACATTTCCGGAGAATTTTAATTCGTTACCTTTGCTAAATTCGTTGTATAACTTATTTAAATCTTGGGTATGAACAACAGATTTTTCAAATTGAGCATCGATATTTACCTTATTTTCAAAATCAGATAAATCTTCAACTTGCTCATAATTCAAATAAATTCTAGGTGCCTCGATTGAAGTTTTATCGGTGTTAAGAACCAAGTTGTCTAAACGCATTTGCTGTTGGGTGTAGGCAAAATCGGTTTGTAAAAAATCTACTTTTATTCCGTTTGATTCTGTTCCGCGCAAGCTGGCGATTTGAACATACACATCGCTGTTATCTATAAGTAAATTACTGGCTTGAACATTTAGCTTTTCTAAAGCGATAACAGGTTCCTGTTGGAGATTATAATCGGTGTAAGAAAAATAACTATCGGTAAGGTTTATCTCATCGATGGTTAAAGAAAAATCTTCGCTAGTCTTTTTACCACTATCAAACTTTTGAATAAATACACTAAAATTATCTTCTTCTTCATTTTTATACCGCTTGAGGTATAATTTTAATTGGCTAGCGTGGGTATTTTCGAAATCTAAATCGTTACCGCTGACTAGACCTTGAATATTGAGTAATGAGGTGCTTATTTCTTTGGCCACTACCAATGTATCCTGGTGATGATCTTCAATGAAAACTTGGTTCAATACCACTCTACCGTCATACGAAAGGCGTAATTTAGCCACTTGAATTTTAGCATTGTATTTCTCCTGAAGAAAATCGGTTAAATACTGCGCCGTTTTAGTTTGTACGCTGGCTATTGAAAAAAACATAACCAACAACAAAAAAAACAAGAGCAAGCCGAGTAATATCTTGACTAATATTTTTATTTTTCGTTTTATAAGGCGGTAGTTTTTAGAATATTTTAAAAGATTTCTCTAGCTTTGTTTAAGGCTCTTATTTGTAATCATAAAAGCATTACAAAAATAGGATACCTTATTTAAATTGTACCAATTTTTATGCCTAATATATAATAATGTCATTAGAAAACACCTACATTTTATCAATTGAATCTTCTTGTGATGATACGGCAGCGGCTGTATTAGAAAATTCACGTATTTTAAGCAATGTAGTGGCTACCCAAAAAATACACGAAGAATATGGCGGAGTAGTTCCTGAATTAGCCTCTAGAGCCCATCAGCAAAATATTGTACCCGTGGTAGACCAGGCTTTAAAGAAGGCTAAAATAGACCAATCACAGTTAAGCGCGATAGCTTTTACTCGCGGTCCTGGGTTAATGGGTAGTTTATTGGTGGGTACCTCTTTTGCAAAATCTTTGGCTTTGGCATTAGATATTCCTCTCATTGAGGTTAACCATATGCAAGCGCATTTATTGGCTCATTTTATAGATGATGCAAGTCACCGCAAACCAAATTTTCCCTTTTTAGGAATCACTTTAAGTGGTGGGCATACACAGATTGTAAAAGTTGATGATTATTTCTCTATGGAGGTAATCGGAGAAACCTTAGATGATGCCGTGGGTGAGGCTTATGATAAGTGCGGTAAAATGCTCGGGCTAGATTATCCTGCTGGACCTATAGTTGATCAACTTGCTCAAAAAGGAAACCCGAAAGCTTTTGAATTTCCTGTACCTAATGTAAAAGATTTAAACTTTAGCTTTAGCGGATTAAAAACTGCGGTAATGTACTTTTTAGAAAAAAAGCAAAAGGAAAATCAAGACTTTATAAAGGAAAATTTGAATGATTTATGTGCTTCTTTTCAGTTTACGGTAGTAAAGATAATTCAGAAAAAACTAGAAAAAGCAGTAAAACAAACGCAAATAAGAGAGGTAGCTATAGGAGGCGGTGTCTCGGCTAACTCGGCTATTCGTACTATGCTTCAAAAGCAGGAGCAAAATAAAAAGTGGATTTGCCATATACCTAAATTTGAATACACCACAGATAATGCGGCAATGATTGGCATTGTGGGTTATTATAAATTTCTAAATGGCCAATTTACCGACGTAAAAACAAGTGCTAAAGCACGCTACCACATTTAACATGCAACTATTCTATCTAGATCACATACAACCCCAAGACAGTCATTTCTATTTTAATGAAGAAGAGCATAAGCATTTAGTACGCGTTTTACGTAAGAACGAGGGTGATCTAGTTCATGTGACCAACGGAAAAGGCTATATGTTTAAAGCAGAGTTGATTGAAATTGCAAGTAAAAAAACAAAAGCCAAAGTTTTAAGCGTAACCCAAGCACCGCCCAGAAGATACAATTTGCACCTAGCCATAGCTCCTACTAAAATGAATGACCGCATCGAGTGGTTTTTAGAAAAAGCTACCGAAATAGGAATAGATAGAATTAGTTTTATTTTGTGTGATCATAGCGAGCGCAAAAAAATTAAATTAGAACGTTACCAAAGAGTTTTAGTAAGTGCTTTGAAGCAATCTTTACATTATAAACTACCAGAAGTAAGCGAGCTTGTTCCATTTAGTAAATTCATTCAATCGGCTAAAGCCACCCATCAATTTATAGCGCATTGTTATGACGAAGAAAAAATCTTGTTGAGTCAATCTATAAAATTACAAGAAGATTATCTACTGCTAATAGGTCCCGAAGGTGATTTTTCAACGGCAGAAGTGCAACAAGCCGTCAATCAAGGTTTTAAGCCGGTGAGTTTAGGAAACAGCAGGTTGCGCACAGAAACTGCGGGTATAGTAGGTGTACACACCTTTGCACTTTTACACGAATAATTAAAGTTATGAGAAAATTTGTATTTCTTTGTTTAGGGTTTATATGCTGTAGCTTTACCTACGCACAGAAAGTAGCGGTTTTGGAATATGATGGTGGCGGTGACTGGTACGGTAATCCAACGGCTTTACCTAATCTAGTTCAATTTTGCAATCAAAATATACGAACCAAAATAGATACTGAAATTGGGCAAGTAAAACCAACAGATCCTGCTCTTTTTTCCTATGCTTTTATACATATGACGGGGCACGGCAATGTTTATTTTAGCGAAAAGGGAATCGAAAATTTAAGACGTTACCTTTTAGGCGGTGGGTTTTTACATATAGATGACAATTACGGTATGTATAAATACCTGATACCACAATTAAAACGATTATTTCCCGAAAAAGAACTTCAAGAATTACCCGGCAGTCATAAACTCTTCCAGCAACCTTTTAATTTTCCTAAAGGGCTGCCCAAAATACATGAACACGATGGTAAACGCCCACAGGCCTTGGGTTTATTCCATCAAAACAGATTAATTTTACTATTTACTTTTGAATCTGATTTAGGCGATGGATGGGAAAGTCCTGCTGTGCACGGCGATCCAGCAGAGGTTCGCGAAAAAGCACTAAAGATGGGTGCCAACATTATTCATTATGCTTTTAAAAATTAATTATGCCGCAGCAATTAACGCACGAGGAAACCAGTTTTGAAACCAAAAAATTTCCAATTGTTTTGGTGGCTCATCAACTCACGAGTCCGGCTAACTTAGGAAGTATTTTTAGAGCAGCCGAAGCTTTTAATATTGAAGAGATTTTACTCTCAAAATGCGATGATTTAATGAAGAGTAACCGTTTTAAGCGAACCGCACGGGCTACCCATCAGCATTTAGAACACCAGGTTAGTGAATTGAACCCTGAACTTATTCAAAAATACCGAGACAAAGGTTTTAAGATAATAGGACTAGAAATCACTAAAGACAGTCAGTCTTTACAAGATTTTAAACTCAATTCAAGTCAAAAACTATTAATTCTCCTTGGAGCTGAGCGTTATGGTCTTGCTGAGGAGTGGATTAGGCTTTGTGATAACTGTGTGCATATTCCTATGTTTGGCTTAAACTCTAGTATGAATGTGTCACAAGCGCTGAGTATAACATTGTATGAATTTACAAAACAAATGAATCAACTATGAATTCAAAAACAATCACTTACGGAATTTTAAGAGCGGTTGCTGTTTTGGTGGGTATAATACTACTACTTTGGTTTTTATACCAAATTCAATCGGTAATTGCTTTTATTGCCATCGCTGCTGTTATTTCATTAATAGGCCGACCCATGGTCTTTTTTTTAAAAAAGAAGCTGAAATTTCCAAACCGCTTAGCCGTTGTAGTGGTGCTATGTGCGGTTTTAAGTATTATTATAGGAGTTGTAAGTCTTTTTATTCCTATAATCATCCAACAAAGCGAAAATATTGGTCGTATTGATTTTAATGCCTTCAAAGCAGATCTAAACGATTTAAATCTACAAATTAAAGCCTATCTTGGAGTTGACGAAATTGATATTCTCACGGGTTTAAAACAAACCGATTTCATTAAGAATTTTGATTTTCAATTCATTCCAAACTCCGTAAATTATATTTTTAGTGGTTTAGGTAATGGTATTATAGGGGTATTTTCTATCATTTTTATTTCCTTTTTCTTATTAAGTGATAGTAAGTTGTTATTAAACAGCATTTTGGTGTTTTCAAACAAAGGAGAAGAATCCAGGTTTAAGTTAATGTTTGAAAAAATAAAAATATTGCTCTCAAGGTATTTTATCGGTTTAACCTTACAAATCTTAGTATTGTTTATTATTTATACGGTTTTATTGGTCACTTTTGAAGTTGATAACGCCGTTGCCATTGCCTTAATTTGTGCATTCTTAAACATTGTACCCTATTTAGGCCCTATGGTAGCTGGTATATTGATGGCACTTTTTGTTATTTCGAGTAATTTAGGAGCAGATTTTTCGGCGGTAATTTTGCCTAAACTTAGTTTTGTAATGGCAGGATATGCAATTGCTCAACTTATAGACAACTTTATCAATCAGCCGCTTATATTCGGAAAAAGTGTGCGATCACACCCCTTAGAGATTTTTTTAATTATACTTATCGCAGGATTATTATTTGGCATTTTAGGCATGGTAATTGCCATTCCCGTTTACACAGCAATTAAGGTAATAGCTAAAGAGACCTTAAGTGAATATAAGATTGTGAAAAAACTAACCAAAGACCTATAATGAATCCAGCTATTTTTGAGGAAGAGGTTCAACGTTTTATAAAAAAACACGAACAAGACGCTTTGCCTGAATTAATCCTTAAAGGCAGTCCTTTTAAGCAAGTAAGTATACAAGAAATAGCACAGCAAATCGCCGCACGTAAAAAAGCTAAAGTCAAATTACCTACCTGGTATGCTACCCCAGGTATATATTTTCCTCCTCAACTAAATTTAGCCCAAACATCATCAGAGGTTACCTCTGCCTACAAAGCTCAATGCGTCAGCGGTGAAAGCTTAGCCGATTTAACAGGCGGATTTGGCGTCGACAGCTTTTATTTTAGCCAGTATTTTAAAAAGGTAACGCATTTTGAAACGCAGGAAGAGTTAGCCAAAATAGCGCAAGCCAATTTTCAGAAACTAAGTGCCCCCAATATAAGTAGCTTGACTACCGATAGTTTAACTTATTTAAACCAAACGCAAAACACTTGGGATTGTCTGTATTTAGACCCTGCTCGCCGAGACCGCGCAGGGCAAAAAGTATTTAGCCTAGCACAATGCACTCCCAATGTGCTAGAACACCTCGATTTGTTGTTCTCTAAAACCAAGTGTGTTTTACTCAAAACATCCCCATTGTTAGATATCAAGTTAGGCTTAAAAGAACTAAAAGGAGTTCAACATATACACTGCGTGGCCGTAAACAATGAGCTTAAAGAATTGCTTTGGGTACTTAAAAAAGAACACATAGCAAAACCAACCGTACCTCAAGTACATTGTGTAAATTTCTTTTCAACCCACACCGCATTTTATAAGGCCAATCTAAACGAAGAAAGCAGTAGCAAAGCAAGACTAGGTCCCGTTTTAAAATATTTATACGAGCCAAATGTTAGTCTATTAAAAGCTGGTTTTTTTAACAACATAAGTCAAGGTTTAGAACTACAAAAGTTAGCACAACATACCCATCTTTACACGAGTCAATCTTTAATCGATTTTCCAGGAAGAGTATTTAAAGTAATTCAACGCGAGGCTTTTAATAAAAAAGCCTTTAAAAAACTAAATATCAAAAAGGCCAATATTAGTGCACGTAACTTTCCGCTCAGCGTTGCCCAAATCCGTAAAAAATATGGCATTAAAGAAGGTGGAGAAATATACATTTTTTGTATAACCAACCATGAGAATCAGAAAGTCATATTAGTAACTCAGAAGGTATAATTAGAATTGTTTTTGGGCGTTCCCCTGCGGGTCGGGCTTTACGTTACAATCTTTTAGGCTTGGCGCCAAAAAGTATTTTCACTGCAATCCCTAACGCGATTACTTTTAAATTTTATTAACCTACTTAGTTTTTAATTAATTGACTTACCAACTGATATAAAAATTCATTAGACATATTTAAATCAAATTATATTTTAAAATCAAATAAAAAGGCGGTCCGTAACCAAGTAAAATGAAATTCTACAAAAGCTGCTGTGCTTGTGAAGACAAGCTGCTGTGTTCGTAATCACAAACTGCTGTGCTTGTAAAGACAAACTGCTGTGTTTGTAATCACAAACTGCTGTGCTTATTATCCTAATCTCAGCAGTTTATTCTATACCTTCAAAATCTCCCTTTTTTTAAAGAATGCTTAGGCATATTTTTTTTCTTCTTAACGGATACTTTTGAGTATTTATGAGCAGCTAAACCATTTGAGAAAGTAAACTTTTAGGTTATTTATAGCAGTTAAAAAAAGTATATTTGTATAAAAGTATAAAATGAACCAAAATAAAAAATCAGATTCAAGTGAACTTGAACCTAAGGTAACCGGTATAGGGGGTATTTTTTTCTTCTCAGATAACCCAGAGAAAACCAAAGAATGGTATGCTCAACACCTTGGGTTAAAGGTTAACCAATGGGGTTCTAGTTTTGAATTTAGGAATGCAAATAGACCAGACGAAATCAATTATTTACAGTGGAGTCCTTTTCAAAAAGGAAGTGAATACTTTGACCCTTCAAAAAAAGGGTTTATGATCAATTACCGGGTTCAAAATATTGAGGCTTTGATAAAAAAGCTTAAAGCCGATGGCGTTCAAGTTTTAGATGAAATTGCCAGTTATGACTATGGCAAATTTGCACATATTATGGATGCCGAAGGTAATAAAATTGAATTATGGGAGCCCGTAGATCACGTGTTTACAGCAATGGGTGGCGAGACTACAAAATAATAGATGTACCAACAACAATCTTAAATAGTACTGTCATCGCGTATCTTACTTAGCCGCTTTATTTTATTTGTGGTTTTAAATTGTGAGATTTATTACAAGATATAGGCTATTTTTATAGGTCTTTGATGAAAATTTTTCCCGAAATCTACCGGCAATTCCGTTTAATAGATACAAAAGCGCGAAGTGTAAACCGCTTAATCCGACGAACAGAATATTCTAAGCGGTTATATTCTCAATACACCGATAAATCATTTCGCGGTGAGGTAAGTAGCACGCATTTTAAACTTATATCTTCCAGCATAGGCAGGGGGGCATTTTGTGTTTTAACAGGTAAATTAAAAGAGAGAGAAGGATCGGTTAAGGTAAAAATACATCCGTTTTTTAAATATGCTTTATATTTCTTTTACGCTTTACCCATTGTCGGATTTTTCGTAGAGTTTATACTTGTTCCAGAGAATAATTGGCCCATATTAATTTTGGTTGCTATAGGGCAGATGCTATTCATTCGCTATCTGTTTATAGGTTTAGCCTTTCGGATATTGGCTAGAGAAAGTCTACATCGACTGCGGGATGTTCTAGATATTGAGTTTACTGTATGAGCCTTCAAATTCCAACCATTTTAAATCAAATAACTTGAAATAAAAGCATTGCCCTTTAGTTTTGATCAATTTGCTTTAGTCGCGTCTGTATTTTTTGGTTTGCTCAAACACAGCTTCAAGAATAGCTTGATCTTCTTCCGTAAAGGTTATATTACGCCTTTTCATAACAATCTCACAAACCTCAAAAGATTTTTTGGTTTGGTAGGTAGTGGTACCTTGGTTGCCTCCCCAAGTAAAACTAGGAACAAAGTTTCTAGGAAAACCAGCACCAAAAATATTACTGCTTACCCCAACAACTGTTCCTGTATTAAACATGGTATTTATCGCACATTTAGAATGGTCACCCATCATTAAACCGCAAAACTGCAATCCGGTTTTTGCAAAACGCTCGGTTTCATAATCCCATAGGCGCACCTCGGCATAATTGTTCTTAAGGTTAGAGTTGTTGGTATCTGCCCCCAAATTGCACCATTCACCCAATACGGAGTTACCTAAAAAGCCATCGTGGCCTTTATTAGAATATCCCATCATTACCGAATTGTTTACCTCCCCTCCTACTTTACAATACGGACCGATAGTGGTGGCCCCATAGATTTTACTGCCCATTTTAACAGTGGCATTCTCGCATAAAGCAAAAGGTCCCCTTATGGCAGAATTCTCCATTATTTCGGCATTCTTACCGATGTAAATAGGACCATCTTTAGTATTTAAACTAGCATTGTTCAATTGAGCTCCCTCTTCAACAAAAACCAAATCTGGATTTTCGCAGTAAACACTGTGCGGTATCTTTTCTGAGGTACGGCCCTGTGTTAACAAATTAAAATCTTCGGTAATAGCTTTTGCATTCTTTTTAAATATATCCCAAGTATGAGCAATAAATAAAGGCTCTTCTTTGACATGCACAGGGTTAAGATTTTCTAGAATTACTTCTTCATCTTCTCTGGTCCAAAAAGCGATGTATTCTTCTTCGTGAACCAAAACTTCATTTGGCTTTAATTGTTTTACCTGCTCTACTAAACTGGGCGAAGGACAAAAGGCAGCATTAATCAATATATTTTCTTCAAGCTCAACCATAGGCCATTTATCGCTTAAATATTCTTGCGTAATAGTCGTGGTTGTAGTTTGTAAATATCGCTCCCATTTTTCGCGTATGCTTAAAATGCCAATGCGCAAATCGGCTACGGGCTTGGTAAAAGTAAAAGGTAAAAGCTGATCTCTAAAAGCGCCATCAAATAATATGTAGTTCATAACCCAGGTGTTTAAAAAACGAAAATAAGAAAAAATGCTCTTTATTGATTTATTCTAGAAAATAAAAGCTCTATTTCTTTAGGGAGGCAATTATTGGACATGGGAAACTAATTGCTTATTTTTACACAGAATTTTAAACCTAATTTATGTCAACTGCCAAAAAACAATACAAACGAGTAACGGTAAAATCGTTGGTCGATATGAAACAACGTAAAGAAAAAATATCGATGTTAACCGCCTACGATTATACCATGGCAAAAATAGTAGATGGCGCAGGAATAGATGTTATTTTAGTTGGCGACTCTGCTTCAAATGTAATGGCTGGGCACGAAACAACTCTTCCCATAACGCTTGACCAAATGATCTACCATGCGTCATCTGTAATTCGCGGTATAGATAGGTCTCTAGTTGTGGTAGATCTTCCCTTTGGTAGCTACCAAAGCGACCCTAAAGAAGCTTTGCGATCGGCTATTCGTATTATGAAAGAAAGTGGCGGACACGCGGTAAAATTAGAAGGTGGTAAAGAAGTTAAAGACTCAATTAAACGAATTTTGAATGCTGGTATTCCGGTTATGGGACACCTGGGTCTTACGCCCCAGTCTATCTATAAATTTGGCACCTACACGGTACGAGCCAAAGAAGAAGCAGAAGCAGAAAAACTAAAGAGCGATGCAAAAATGCTTGAAAAACTAGGTTGCTTTGCTGTCGTTTTAGAAAAAGTACCCGCTCAATTGGCAAAAGAAGTAGCCGAAAGCATTTCAATACCCGTGATTGGTATTGGCGCCGGTGCGGGAGTTGATGGTCAAGTTTTAGTAGTTCATGACATGATTGGAATGACCCACGAGTTTAATCCTAGGTTTTTAAGACGCTATCTCGATTTATACTCCGAAATGACACAGGCTTTCAAGCAATACAACGATGATGTAAAATCTGGTGACTTTCCCAACGCAGAGGAACAATATTAAAAATGAGTATATTTTTAAGTCTAGATGCGCTGCTAGGCATAATATTCTTGGTGGTTGGCTTACTGCTTAAATATAAGCCACCTAAAGAAATAAATATGCTTTACGGCTATAGAACAAATCGATCTATGAAAAGCCAAGAAGCTTGGGATTTTGCTCAGAAAAGTGCGGCACAACGGAGCATAGAAATAGGTTTATTTTTATTGATAATTGGTATTTTAGGGCATTTTTGGCTAAGACAACAACAGGTTTTAGCCACAGCTTTGAGCCTATTCGCTTTATTGGCAGCTATTCTTTATTTGATTATCCATGTTGAAAACGCTTTGAAAAAAAAGTTTAAAAAGCAAAAGCCATGAAAAATCATTCGACAATAGATAACCTTGAGGTTATTTATGAGGACAATCACCTTATTGTGATTAATAAAAAAGCAGGCGATTTAGTACAAGGCGATAAAACCCAAGATATTCCGCTAAGCGAAATTGTAAAAACTTACCTCAAAAAAAAATACAACAAACCCGGAAACGTTTATTTAGGTGTGGTGCATCGTTTAGATCGGCCCACTTCTGGAGTGGTACTGTTTGCCAAAACCTCCAAAGCTTTACCACGGCTTAATAAACAATTTGCCGAAAAAGAAAATAAAAAAACTTATTGGGCTATCGTAAAACCAGGCGAACTTAATACAGCAGGCAAATTGGTGCATTATATGCTTAGAAACCCTAAACAAAATAAATCTTATGCGCACAAAAATGAAGTACCCAATAGCAAAAAGGCAATATTAAGGTACCGGCTTTTACAGAAATTAAATCACTATAATTTATTGGAAATCGATTTGGAAACCGGTAGGCATCACCAAATAAGGAGCCAGCTTTCAGCTATGGGTTGCCCGATAAAAGGAGATTTAAAATATGGCTTCAATCGAAGTAATAAAGATGCCAGCATTCATTTACACGCTAAAACGCTAAGTATTATGCACCCTGTCAAAAAAGAGAGAATTAGTTTTGACGCCCCACTACCCGAAGATCCACTGTGGGACGCCGTTCGGCATTTAAGTTAAATTGCTAGAAAAATATAGCTGCTACTTTTTAATTTGTTATTTTAAAACAAATCAAAATAACATTTATGAACCAGCAGGATTTAGAAGCAGTATTTAAATGTCAATCCGATCTTATTGCTAGAAACGAATCAATTTCCGTAAAGGAACGCGTAAAGCTTTTAAAAAATTTAAAAAAGGAGATTCAGAAGAAGGAATCTAGTATTATAACTGCGCTTAAAAAAGATTTTCATAAACCATACTTTGAGACGATGATTACCGAAGTTTTAGTGGTTTATAAAGAACTAAACCTTTTTATAAAAAATCTTGAAAATTGGGCGAAACCTAAGAAGGTAAAATCAAGTTGGTTGAATTTTCCTTCTCGTGCTCAGCTTGTTCCTAAAGCCTATGGGCAAGTATTAATTATCTCTCCTTGGAATTACCCTTTCCAATTGGCTATGAATCCGCTTATTGGAGCAATTGCTGCAGGAAACAGGGTAATATTAAAACCTTCTGAGCATAGTACACATACTTCAAAAATATTAGCGTTAATTGTAACCAAAGTGTTTAAGAATTCACAAGTTCAAGTAGTGCTTGGTGGCCAAGAGGTAGCCCAAGAGCTTTTACAATTTAAGTGGGATTTTATTTTTTTTACTGGAAGTACTTCTGTAGGGAAAATTATACAACAAAGGGCATCCAAAAGTCTTATTCCTACGGTTTTAGAGTTAGGAGGGAAAAATCCGTGTATCGTAGATGAGACGGCAAATATAGAATTAAGCGCCAAGCGTATCGTTTGGGGGAAGTTTATTAACGCTGGCCAAACGTGTATAGCCCCCGATTATATTTTGGTACAGCAAAAAGTGAAAGGTAAACTTATTGAAGCGATTACCAAACACCTTAATCAGTTTTATCCAGATTTAAATCCACTATCAAGTGATTATGCACACATTATAAATGACAAACATTTTAACCGGCTTACAAATTATTTAGTAGACTTAAAAGTGCTTTATGGCGGAAAGCATGATAAAACCTATCGGTTTATTGCGCCAACATTGGTAGACGAACCGCCAAATAATCACCCTATTTTGAATAAAGAAATCTTTGGGCCTATTCTTCCTATTTTAGGTTTTGAAGAAATAGCTTCTCTTAAAAAGGTGATTCAAAAGAATAAAAATCCTCTAGCTAGTTACATTTTTTCTCGAAACAAGGATAACATTCGGTTAATCGGAGAAAGTTTTTTATCGGGCGGTTTAGTGATAAACGATGTGTTGATTCATTTTGTTAACGACCGCTTACCCTTTGGGGGTGTAGGAGATAGTGGTTTAGGTCATTATCACGGCAAACATAGTTTTGAATGTTTTAGTCATTTACAGTCAAAAGTTATTCGTAAAAATTATTGGGACCCGCCTTTTCGTTATCCTCCTTATTTCGAAAAAGAAAAATGGCTACAAAAAATTAAAAAGTTATTTTTTTAAAGTTTTAAATTAGGTTTATCAAGTTAACCTGGATTTTGAATTTTTTTTTTAAAGGTATAAATAAAATTGTTCTCCATTTTGTACAACCTGGATAAGCACTTATCGAAAATTTGATAGCTAATAAGATATACTATTTATTAATTATCTGAACTAAATTATAATCAAAAAAACGATATAGATAAAATCTATATACTATACCTAATATTCTGTATTTGAGAGTATTAGATATATTAATTGAAGTATTTGTTTAAATACGGTAAAAAATTAAACTCAGAGAATAAAAAGTTCAATAAGCGCTAATTTTTGACAAAATTTTTAGCGATAAAAGAAAAGACATGGTTATAACCTGATATTTAAATTCTCTTTATTTTAAAAATTTTTCTAAAAAGGTTAAATTGAGAAGTGAAAAAATAAAAACCATTGAAGATAAATTATATTTTAAAATATAATTTTTGGAAACCTATATAAGTATCATTTAACTAAAAATCGTTCAAAAGATTGTTTAAATAAGTGAGTTTCCTTTAAAAATCAAGTAACTAAATTGCTAGTAATAATTATAAACTAAAACAGACCACCCTACTCTGATTAATTTTTTTAAGACCGCCATAGTAGCGTATTTATACTATCTATTGCTCTCTTTGATTAATGGCATATAAAGCAAAGGTCGCCAGCCAATGTCCGCCCTCATAAGAGTCTCCTGCTATATTATCGAAAGAAGCAGATAAATGCTTTTCTGCAATTGGTTTTAGGTACTCAAATTCTTCGTAGGCATTTGCCAATTCAAAGAGAACACTAGCCCTGCTAAAATTTAGTCCGTCTAAATGAACCAATTTCCCATCGGTTCGATCGGTTACGCTCACTGGTTCTAAACTAAATGATTTATCTAATAACTCTGGCATAAATTCTTTCAGCCACAGCTTAAAAGTTTCCTTTTCGAGAACCTTTTGCATAAGGTTGACTTCCATTAAGCACGGAGAAAAAAAATCGTGTCCACTTGGCTCGTAGGCTAACGGACATGTATTATCATTTAAATAAAAGGCCTTAGCTTTAGTTTCAATTAATTTTTGAAGCGCTTCATCTTTCAAGGTTAGGGCATAATCGTAGGCCAAACTTAAACCAAAAGCCGTGTTTTGATGTTCTCCAACTCGAATAGGATAACTTAAATTGGGTAAGTAATCCTTATAATTCTGTACGATTTTTTGAGTTAATGGCTCTAAATTTTGATGTAAAACAGGAGCGATAGAATCTTCCCAAGTATATAATTCTTCGCTTAATTTTAATAGCCAAGCCCAACCGTAGGTTCGTTCATAAGTCTTATTAATGGGTTTATTAAAATAAGCTACTTCTTCTTTTATATTTTGTTTGGTTAAATTGGTCTTTAACCAAGCTCGAGCGGTCGATGAATTTTTAATTTGTGGATATTGCTTAAGTAAACTAACCATACTCCAATGCCCGTGTACCGAGGAATGCCAATCAAAACAACCGTAAAAACTAGGATGTAAGGCTTTTGGAGTTTTAAGATCACTTTCACTTCCTAAGGTTTGACTTAATTTATTCGGGTATTCTTGATCTACACATTTTAGTGGCATTTTTAAAAGTTCATTAGCCTGTTTTTCATTTAAAATCACTACTTCATCAGGTAATAAATTCTCACTAATTTCATCTACCAAACTACTGTCTTCTATCGATTCGGCTTTAGCCTTAGAAGTAGTTAATTCAGATTCTTTTTGTTTACAACCTACAAAGCACAGTAAACATAGAACTATTATTAAATTTCTCATAGTACACGATTAAAATGGCGTCTAAATATATTAATTAAATCGCTTTTAAATAATTAAGGAGTATTCAATTTTAGTGTAAAAATATGTTAATCTTATCTTTTTATCCCAACCAGCCATCACGATCGAGACTACGGTATTGTATAGCTTCGCTTATATGGTGACTTTGAATGGCTTCACTTTGCTCTAAATCGGCAATCGTGCGTGAAACTTTTAATATACGATCATAAGCTCTGGCTGATAAGTTTAACCTTTCCATAGCGGTTTTTAGCAATTCCTTACTATCTGGTTTTAACTTACAAAATGCTCTAATTTGCTTTACGCCCATCTGAGCATTGTAGTGAATGTTAGGAATTTCTTCAAAACGTTGAGTCTGTATTTCACGCGCAGCGGTCACCCGTTTCCGTATTGCAGTACTGGGCTCTCCACGTCGTTCATCGCTGAGTTTTTCAAAAGGAACAGGCGTCACCTCTATATGTATGTCTATGCGATCTAATAAAGGACCGCTAATTTTACTCAAATACCGACTCATCTCGGCCGGTGAAGTAGCTACAGGAGCATCGGGATCATTGAAATACCCACCAGGGCTCGGATTCATACTAGCCACTAGCATAAAACTAGAGGGATAAGTTACCGTAAACCGAGCTCTTGAAATGGTAACTTCACGGTCTTCTAAAGGTTGTCTCATTACTTCAAGCACCGTGCGTTTAAATTCCGGTAATTCATCTAAAAACAATACCCCGTTATGAGAAAGTGAAATCTCTCCAGGCTGCGGATAACTTCCGCCTCCAACAAGGGCTACATCTGAAATGGTATGATGCGGACTTCTAAACGGGCGTTGAGCCATTAATCCGCTACTGTTTTTGGTTTTACCTACTACCGAATGAATTTTAGTAGTTTCTAAAGCCTCATGTAAAGTCATAGGCGGAAGTATACTAGGTAATCGTTTGGCTAACATGGTTTTTCCAGAACCTGGCGGACCAATTAAAATAATATTATGTCCGCCAGCAGCAGCAATTTCCATACAACGCTTTATAGATTCTTGACCTTTAACATCAGCAAAATCAAATTCAGGATGCTCTAAACTCTCATAAAACTGCTTTTTGGTATCTACAATAGTCTGCTCTAAAGGAATGGCTTGATCAAAATATTCAATTACCTGCGTAATATTTTCAACACCGTACACTTCTAACCCATCTACAATAGCTGCTTCAGCTGCATTTTGTTTAGGCAAAATAAAACCCTTAAAACCTTCTTCCTTTGCCTTTATTGCAATGGGTAGCGCACCTTTAATGGGCTGTAAACTTCCATCTAAAGAAAGTTCTCCCATGATTAAATATTCGTCAATTGCATCGGCTTTGATTTGTTCACTGGCGGCTAATATACCCAAGGCCAAAGTTAAGTCATAAGCACTACCCTCCTTTCTCAAATCGGCTGGAGCCATATTTATGGTAATTTTTTTACCAGGAAGCTTATAAGCGTTATTCTGTAAAGCGGCGGCAATTCTAAAACTGCTTTCGCGGATTGCGTTATCGGGTAAACCTACTAGGTGATAACCAATACCACTTACCACATTTACCTCTACCACCACCGTGGTGGCCTCAACGCCAAAAACAGCGCTGCCAAATACCTTAACCAACATATAATTTAGTTTTAGTGAGTAAAATTTTACTGTTGTTTGTTAATAGAAAGGTAAAATTTAATCAATTTATTTAAAACAAAGATATAATATTAAGGTTTTGTCATTTTACTGAAGAAAATTAGTAGTAAAAAAGCAGAAATTAGGATACTAACCAAAAGTGTCTACATTGAATTAATTAGAGAAACAAATAGTTTTAGAAGGGCTATTGAATTTAACTCAAAAGCTTTAAGCGGATATTTTCAACGATACCGAAATGGGGGCTTGTACCAATTACAGAGAATTAATAGTGAAAAAAGCATCTAAAATGTACCCCTTAAACCAATTGAGCTGGGCCCCATTTGCAAGCGCCACGAAATACGATTTCTTTTGGCTTGCTTTAATTCAGTGTCACTTTTCATTTGCTTATCCAAGTAATTGTCTACGCTATCTACAACCACAACAGTAAGAGCGACACTAAGCGCTACATCGGTAAGCCAGTGTGCACCCGCCCAGAGTCGTGAAACGGGAGAAATCATACCGGCTGTTATGAGTCCGCCTTTAATCCAGGGATTATCAAATTGCTTTGATAAGGAATAAAAGGTAGTAAAAGATAAAATAGTATGTCCTGAAGGGAAAGAGTGATAGCCGCCTCCTGGTTTAAAAGGTTTAAAAGTAAATTTACCCCCATCTGACGGTCTGGCTCTACCGGTTACCTTTTTTGCTACCGTTTGCACCAATCCAGCTGCACTGGCCGAAGTAATCATTAAGATTCCTGTTCTTCTTATTTTCTCATTTTTGGTGAATAAGCCTACTAGGTATATACCTCCATTTACACCATAATTATTCTGCGGACTACCAAAATACCAACCAAAATCGCGGACAATAGAAGGAATATCTTTTTCTTGGTCTTTGAAATATCGTTTGGCGTCATCGTCTAAAATATGTAAACCTGCGGTGCCTATTCCAATCGCTGCAGCAGTAGCCCAATCGTCCTGATTCCATTTAAAGGGACTCGCAAAAACGTTTTTGAATCCGCCCCAAGCGAGAGAAGCATCATATTTAGCTAAATCCCAAGTAGTTATTTTTACAGGTTCTTGTAAACTATCTATGCTATTAAATGCATACTTGTTTTGAGCCAATATAACTCCAGAAAGTAATACAAAAACAAGAGAAAGTAAGTATTTTTTTTTCATAATTAAAAAGGATAACCAATAGCAAAGTTAAATACGGGTTTGGAATAGTTAAATTTCCAGTTTTGGGCCGGTTTCTTTAAAGGCGCTGCGAGATCAAATCTTAATACAAATCCTTGTATATCTACTCGTACCCCTACTCCAGAGCCTACTCCAAATTCATTTATAAAATCGTTGGTAAATTTACCACCGGGTAATTTTTCATTTTCATTCATAAGCCACACATTACCAGCGTCGACAAAAATAGCACCATTTACATAGTTAAACAAAGGAAATCTGTATTCTAGATTGGCTTCTAAGCGTATATCTCCCGACTGGTCAAAAAATCCTCCTTCATCGTTACTTTCATAAGTTCCAGGACCCAGCGAACGAATATTAAATGCACGTACGCTGTACGGACCACCAGAAAAAAATTGTTTTACAAAAGGTAAAGTATTCGAATTACCGTATGGAATACCTAAACCGGCAAAAACCCGCCCTACTAAAAATTGATTTTTATTTAAATTTAGATGATAACTTACATCAATATCGGTTTTGGCGTATTGTGCATAGGCTAGCCCCAGGAACTTCTTTACCTCCTCTCCTTTTTCTTGTTTACCAAAAATACCCAAACTATTACCAGCGGTATCAAAATTAAGATTAAAGTAAATGCCACTGTTTTTATTTTCGCTAAGTAATTCATTATAGGTAAAAGAATACGTTAGACCTAAGATAAACTGTTGCTCAAAACTTTCTCTTAAAAATGGATTTTCATCGAGAATGGCTTCAAATTCAGAAGTAGTTTTTCCTAATCTAACGTAATCTAATTTCAGTAAGTTCAAGCTGTGAGTTACGTATTTATTTGCTTGCCAAGAATACCCGAATGAAGCGGAAATAGAGTTTAAACTATAAAGATTGCTTCTATTTAAATAATCATAACCTACTCTTATATTGGTTTTTGGGGTACTATATTTAAACCTATGGTTGATATCAAAAGGGAATAACAAACGTGGAAAGCTAACTTGGCTTTCTAAGCCCAATTGTAAACTCTGTAAACCTTTTTGCTGCCCCCCAAATTGTCTTTCATAAGAAAAAGTTGAACCCGTTTTTAGAACCTCTCCGCCTTTTAACCAGTTTTTATTGATGTAATCTAAGCCTATACCAGGGCCTGCAAAAGAATTCGATTTAGTAACGGTTTGCAGGTTGGCTCGAATTGCCCTTTTTTTATAGGGAGATAACCTGATTTCGGCAACCAATTCATATTGATTATTTTCGTTTAAAACAGTGTCTTTTTCTTTATAAACAATATTTACAAATTTATACACTCCCGTCGAAGCCAAACGTCTGCTGGTGCTTTTAGATTTATCTGGGCTATACGTTTCTCCTGGTTTGATTTGTATAAAAGGAGCTAGGCGTTTAGGTTTAAAGAAGAGGGTGTCTTGATAATAATGAATGTTATTAAAAACTTCGGGCAATAGCTTTCTTTTTTCTTTTTCGATGCTTTCATTAGGAAAAACCAAAACACTATCTAAAACATAGGGGTGTTTTGATCTTCTAGGTATATTGTTTTTTAAAGATAAAAACAAGTCGAACCTTTGTTTATCATAACGATTGGTATCGGCTTCAAATATCAAAAAATCACTATTAAAATTATAATAGCCTTTTTCTTTTAAAAATTTATCAATGCGCTCGCGTTCTGCTTTGAATTGTTGCAAATTAAATCGCATTCCCTTCTTGATTAAAGAATTTTGCAAGCTACTCTTAATGTCTTTGTATAATTGCGCCGGATGTATAGAGTCTTCTTCTACCAAATAATCTGCTATGGTATATGGGCGTTTTGCCGCAATTTGATAATTTACCGATGTGGTTTTTGCCGTAGTATCTTGATCAACTTTAGAATTTACCGTGTAATAATAATATCCGTGGTTTTCAAGTCTGTTTTTTATGAGTTCAACTGTTTGATTAACGTTTTCATCTTCAAAATAAACTGGTTCTTCTCCCCTTTTCTTGGCTAAAAATTTATAAATAAATCCCGGATTTTCTTTTTGTCCTTTATAATAAAAAAACAGATTAGGGTACCCCCCTAAAAATTTGGAGTTTGGTTCTGGATAAAGCACCGCATTCAAAGCGTTTTTAAGATTTTCATCTTGTTTAAAAGAAGCATAGAGCGTATCATTAAGTTTAATATCTGCTCCAGTGTAAAGCGTTTTACCTTGGGGAATGAATTTTTTGACCGAACATGCCTGTAAAATCAATGCTAAACACATCCACCCTAAAAACGCTAAGCATGAAAATTTTATTTTAGTCATTTTGGTCTTCTTTTGTTGTTTCTGTAGCCTTGAGCTTACTTGATTTTTGTTTATTTTCTTCTTCGGGAGCGGGCGTCGATGTTTTTTCTTTGTCAAGCTCTTTTTTAAACAATTCTTTAAATTGATTAAACTCTCGATTAAAAATTAAAGCGATACCGCTTACAAAAACTTGACCGTCTATTACGTTTTCATATTCGCTTTTTCTAAATCCGCGCAAGCGCCACCTTCCTGAAGGTGCTAATAAATATTCAATACTTACATTTCCAATAACCGGGTTTTCTTCACCTGGTCTAGCATCTCCTTGTACACCAACTTGACTGCCGGCTTGTACGATCAAACGGTCATTAAATAGCTTTTTGCTAGCCGAGATATTTAAATCGGTTCGACTTTCTGAGGTCGAGCCTTGGTAGTCGGTATAGGAGTTTAAACCGAAGTCTAAATCGATTCCTGTATCGCCTACCAACTTATCTGAAAATACATTTAATTGATCTGATAAAGCATCGTTAATATTATCTCTTGCCACGGTTGCTGGCCCTCCTGAACTACCATCACTTCCCGAGCTAGGGTAAAATCTATTTAAGACCAATAAAGAAAATATTTGTTTGTTAAGTGCGTCTTCTTGTTGATTGAGTTGGTTTATTCTTCCGTAAAGCGCTCCGCCAAAGGCCCCGCGTTGGTCTTCAGGAATTCCTAATCTAAAATTAAGCTTAGGTTTAAGTAATTCTCCTTCTACATTTAAATAGACTTGAAAGGGAATGCGTTGTTTAAACTGATTTTGAACTTCTAAGGAGGCATTGGAAGTTTGACTGGCCATTAGCGCTGAAGCGGATGTTTTTACATCATAAATGGCTGTAACATCTAATTGCGCGTCTGTAGGATCTCCCACCCATGAAATGCTGCTATTATCGGCTAAATCAAACCTGCGTTTTACTAGGTTATAAAGGTTCATTTCATAATGCCCATCGCTAATATCATACCTTCCTGTTAGTGTAGTTCTACCGTTTTTAAAAATATTGAAAAGCAATTCACCTTGACCTACGACTTCTAAATTGTCATTGGTTCGCTCGTCTAAAATGACTTTAAAAGAAGCTCCGGGTTCGACACGTAATTTACTTTTGAGTTCTATGCCTGTATTAAGGGTGTTTTTTTCGGCTTTTGCGTTTTGGGTTAATATATTATCGGGGTTTTCTTTATTTACAAAGACCACTACCCCATCTTGCGTGATACGATTGGCCGCTACATTAGGATAAATATAAGTAATATCTGTACCTTCTTTCACACTTAAATCGGCTTGTATTTTAGGAAAATTCAAGTCTCCCTTTACCTGTGCGTTTAGATCAAAAATTGCTTTACCAAAAAACGAATCATTATCTTCTTCTTTGGCATTTAATGCTAAGAAATCTCGTGCTTTCACACTCAAGTCAAACTCAGGATTAAGTAGAGATTTTGTCAAAATTTGTCCGTTTACTACAAATTGATTTTCTCGTTCATCCTTAATTGTAAATGCATTAAAATCAATCTGTTCTTTAGTAATGCCTATTTTTTCTTTTCCAAGTTTATAAGGAGTGTTTAAAGCGCGAGGTACCACTTGTGCGTTTAGGAAGTTAATGTTTCCTTTATAAGCTAGTTGGTTTTCCTCTTGGGCGAGTTTGATTTGAGCCGAAACTTCTCCCGAAGCCTCTTTAATACTGCTGTCTGCAAATTTTTGCACCAGTTGAAGATTTAATCGTGCAAGATTCAAATCAAACTCATACTGGGTGGTATTTTCTTTAATGGTGTAGTCACCTTTTAATTGCGCCTCTATTTTATCACCTTTTAATTCGGCCAGTAAATCGTAGGTTTTATAATCATTCGCTTGGGCATCGATCTTTAAAACGCCTATTTCATTTTCAAGAATATGCAAATTAGCAATCTGTAAATCGGCGGTAAACGCATTTTCTTTTAAGGGATTGATAAATTTCACCTCACCATCAAGTAATCCGGTAGCAACCGAATTTTTAGGGTTTAAATAATGAAATAAATTCTCAATTTTAAAGCTCTTCCAATCGAGGGCTAACGCAAAATCATTTTCGAGACGTTCGGTGTAAAATTTAAATACCTGCTCTTGATGCTTAAAACGCATTTGCTGCACATTAATTTCTTGGTCATTAAAAACTACCTTATTTTCTGCTGGCACCTGCCAATTTTTGCCGTCTAATTTTAAATCTTCAGGAAGAATTTTAAAATGTTGATAACCGTCTTTTTGGAATAATACCGATTGAATGTTATAGGTTAAATTGTCTTCTTGAAATGCTTGAAAACCAAAGTACAGCTTCTCATCTTTGTAATTGCCTAAAAGCCTCGTTTTACCTATTTGAAATGGTCCTGCCTCAATGGCTCGAAACCCCACCTCTAAATCGGCTGTTTTTCCATTTCCTTTAAGAGCTAGTTTAAAATCACTTAACTTATTATTGCTGTAATTAAGATAAGGCAAATTGAAGTTGCCTTTTAAGGTGTTTTTCTCTTCGTTAAAAGCAAGCGAAAAACGCAAACTATCCATTTGTTTAATACCATCAAAAATAATGTCTTTGAAAATGGAAGTGGGTTTAAAGCTACCTTTTAAATTAATCTTTACGGGTGTTTTATTTTTACTAACTTGTAAAGAATCTCCACGGTATTGGTTGATGTGTTGGCGAAGGGCAGCATCTATAATACTTGGGCTATCGTTTGCATCTAAATTAATTTGCAAAAAATTGCTAGCAACACTCAATAAAGTATTGTCTTGGTCAACGGCAAGATAAGCAGCTAAATCGTCTAAATAATAGGGTCTGTTATCATAAACTGCAACGGTGTTATCTAAGTTTAAACCAGATTGATATTTTTGCATATTGCCTTTAAAATATCCGCTTAAATCAAATTTTGTACGTATATCACGATCGGTTAACCCAAGGGCATATAAATTGGCTCCCTCTAGATGTAAATTAAAATTCACTTGACTTTTAATCGAATCTAAAACCAGTTGAGTTTGGGCTTCAAAATTCAGATTATCATCTTCAAAAACTGCAAAAATACTGCCTCTACCTTTCTTAATATTGGCCGCTAAACTTAAAGCCGAAAAATCATAATTGGCATAACTTAACTCAGTAAAATTGGTTTTTAGTACAGCATCAAGGTTGTTCAATTGTTCGCCTTGCGCCTTTATTTGTGCTGTAAAACTCAAATTACCAAAGTCTTCATTATCTAATAATTGGGCAAGTTGAATTGAGTTTGTTTTTATTTCTCCTTCAAAACCATAAACCTTATCAAGATTGAATTCTCCTTCAACTTGCATCGATCCTAAGCTCGTGTCTAAAAACGCATCTAATTCTCCCGCGCTTGTACTACCAGTTACAGAACTTTGGAGTTCAATTTCATCTGGTAATTTAAAACCTAAATCTTCTGGTTTTATGAATTGCTCAATCGCTGATTTACGAGTGGTAATTTCAAAAATAGGTAAATCAAATTCTAACTGATCAATATTATTTATATTAGAAAAAACACCTTCTAAACTGCTGCTAAAGTGCTCTCCCCAATTCACTTTTACTTGTTCTACATTTAAAGTATTTAAATTTCCATTGGCTTTTAATTTCGCTTGAAGCGGATTTTCACCCAATTGAGAAAAAACTTGGTTTTGTTTTAATTCTGGAGCAAAATAATAAGCTTCTACCCATTGAGTTTCTAGTTGGCTTACATCAACTCTAAAATCTGCTTGGGTATAATCGCTTATAAAATCATCTAAATTAGTATAGTCAATTTGAATATTCGCCCTTAAATTAGACGTGTTAGTTCCCAGTTTTATTTGGTTTACTTTTAATTTTTCATCAGTGATTTGGGCAACAAAAGAAGCTTCTTTTACTCTAAAACCGCTAGATTCTTTAAATGCAAGTCTTTCTAATTGCAAACCAACAGATTTGGTTCTCTCTAGGTTTAAATTTTTGGCTTTCACAAAAAGACCTTTAAAAGTCATCGCTTGTGGATTAAACACATTTTCTTGCCTTGGCTTACTGGCTTCGTGATAACTTATTTGATTATTTTTAAAATCAATATTTGCTAAATTCACCTCCCAGTCTGGCCATATACTTGCATCGGTAATGTTATCAACTCCCTTTGATTCTTTTTGTGGATTATTCAGCATATCTGAATCAATGTCTACTTTTGAGTCAACCAATCCGATCTCGTCAATTTTAATCTTTTGTTGGTTTAGATCCAAATTACCCTTGCTCAATAAAAAATCAGAGAGATTGACATCCGCTTTAAGCTGATTCGGTTTATCTAAATAATTAAACCTTACTTCTTTCAACCGAATCTCATTCATTTTAAAATGCGGCAAGAGGCTTTGGGTAGAATCTTGAACCATAAATTGTGGCTCACTCTGCACATAATTAATCAAAGCCTTTTGAAAGTGCAATTTGTCAATAAAATAATCTTGTTTCTCAAGATCAAATTGCTGCATGGATATATCTAAGGCATTAAATTTAACTTTTAAATCACTTCCCAAAACTGCATCCTGATAAGTAAAATTAAAATCTGAAAAATAAAAGTCGCCTAAATTAATCTTAAGTGGTTGATTTTGATTTTCTGTCTGCGTATTTTTTTGTGTTTGATTTGAATCCGCGAAAGCCTCAATTAGAAACTGAAAGTTAAACCCCGCCAAGGTGTCTTTTCTTTTTATATTGGCTACGGCCCCATCCCACTCTAGAGAGTTAATGTTTAGATTATTGTTGGATAAAATAGGATACAATGGAATATCTGCTTCTAGTTGCCGGGTGTAAAGCAAGGTATCTCCCTTTTTATCTTCTAAATAAAGTCCTTCTAGATTAATATTTCCTTGCCAAGTTATAAAGAGTTTATCAAGTTGAACAACCGTTTCCGTTTTACCACTCACGTAATCAATTACGCGATTAACAATAATACTTTGACCCCAAGGTGAACGTATAAATAAAAGCAAAAGCACAAATAATATGAAAATCACCAAAAAGAATTTGGCAATAAACCTCAGTACACGCTTATACATAGCAGTGTTTTCTTTTTTATTTGGCTTAGATTTTTCTTTAGTTGCTTGTTGAGTCAATTCTTAGAGTTTTCGCGCAAATTTAGTTTAGCCCTGGAATATTTGTCGAGGCCGAGTTGTTTAAATTTAGTTAAAGTTAGTAAACAAGCGAGTCAATGGTAAAATCTTTTAACACTATTAACAAAAAATGTTATAAATGGTTAAATAAAATTATTGGTTCATTAAAATTTAAGATTTTTACGAGCATACAACCAAATTAAAAATTCATGAAAATGCTAAATAAGCTTCACGGGGCTTCGACTATTTTTTGTTTATTACTAGCAATCCATTTCTCAAGCTTTGCTCAAGAAAATAATGAGGTTGCAAATACCCTTTACTTTACCGCAAATACTGGAAATGTAGATCCTACTTATTCTCTTCCTGTTTTAAAAGCTATAACCCAAGACGCAAAAAATGCAACAAACCCGGTTTTTGTGGCTTTAGGTAATATTACTCGTGAAAATGGATTTTCTCCGAAAGAGAACAAACGTGAAAAAGAGAAAGACTTTTTAATGAATCATTTAATGAGACCTTTAATAAGTTTTGAAGGTAAAATAATTTATACCCCTGGTAAAAACGAATGGAACCGACATGGGCACGAAAATATAGACGATTTAGAGTCTTTCCTACAAGATAACAGTAAGGCTGAGTTTTGGCCCAATGATGGTTGTCCTATAGAGCGCGAAAGCTTGAGTGATCAAGTAGAATTGGTAATGGTCGACTCACAATGGTATCTTGAAAATTGGGATGATCATATTTACATAAATAATAAATGTGAAATTAAAACGCGAGAGCAATTTTTTGCTCAGTTTAAAGATGAGCTAAAAGATGAACAAAACAAAACTGTTATTGTAGCTATACATCACCCGGTTTTGAGTGCTCAACGCAAAGGGTTCTTAGGAAGAATGGGGGGCTTTTCTAAACAGCATTATTATAGTAAACCTATGCAAGAATTGGTAGGACGTTTAGAAACGCTTGCTAGTCAATTTGAAGATGTAATATTTGTATCGGGTAACCATACCAATTTACAATATTTAAGCGATGATGGTATACCACAAGTAATAGCGGGAGCGCTTAAATCTGGTAAAAAAACTAGACCTGATACTAATGATGGGCATTTTGGCAGTTCAAAGCCTGGTTTTGCCAAACTAATTGCCTATGCCAATGGCGACACTAAAGTTGCAATTTATGAAATGAGAAGCGGAAGTTCTCAATTGGTATTTTCTCACCTTATTCCCAGTAAGCGCAAAACACTTAAGGAGGTAAATTACCACCCCATTTCAAAATTCGGAGAAACCTATAAAGCTTCTATTTACTCTCAAGAAGAAATTAACAAATCTGACTTTTATGTATGGGCTTGGGGAGAACATTATCGTTCTATTTATGGTCGAGAAATCGAAGCTCCTGTGTTAAACTTAGAAAATTTACCTCATAATGTTCGTGCTTTAAGAGCTGGTGGTGGAAATCAATCAAGAACTTTAAGGTTAATTGATGATAATGAAAATGAGTATAACATTAGAGAACTTAGAAAAAGTGCGGTGCGCTTTATTCAGTCATCCATTCCCGATCACTATGTTAAAGATTACATGAAAAATACTATAGCAGAAGAAATTGTGCAAGACTACTACACTACGGCTCACCCCTATGCTCCATTTGCCGTAGGACACTTATTAGATGCAATAGATATTTATCATGCCAATCCGAAAATAGTATATGTGCCTAAACAAAAAAGACTTGGTAGGTTTAACGCTAGCTATGGTGACAAGTTATATATGTTTGAAGAGCACGTAGGAGATGAAAATAAGAATTTTAAAACTTTTGGTCAAGCCGATGATATTATCAGTACAAAAGATATGCTTCTCGAATTAAGAGATAATAAAAACGCTAGGATTGATGAAAACACCTATATAAGGGCTCGACTTTTTGATATGCTGATAGGTGACTGGGATAGGCATTCAGACCAATGGCGATGGGCGAAATTTGAGTCCAACGATAGTATTGATTTATACAAAGCTATACCTAGAGATAGAGATCAAGCTTTTCCCAAATATGACGGACCGATCATTGCTCTATTAAAATTAGGAATACCTAATTTACGCGTTATGCAAAGCTACACACCAGAACCAAAAAATCTAAAATGGTTGAATCATGCCGGATATCATTTAGACCAAGCTTTTATAAATCGTGCAACTTGGAAAGACTGGGGAAATCAAGTAGAATATATTCAAAAAAACTTAAGTGATTCGGTGATTGATAAAGCTTTCGCGGATTTACTTCCCGATGTTCAAGATGAAAGTATTGAGCAAATAAAATCTACCTTAAAACAACGTCGCGATAATCTTTTAGACATTGCAAAAGAGTATTATACCTATTTTAAAAAACACAAAGTTATTATCGCCACCCACGAAGACAATAAGGTATTTATTAAACGATTACCAAAGGGTGAAACTCAAATTCAAATTTTAGATGAAGGGGTAGAAATTCTCAATACTACTTATAACAAAAAAGAAACTAAGGAAATTTGGCTCTATACACTTGATGGCGATGATCATATTCATATTTCAGGAAATGGAGATAATTTAATAAAGTTGAAAATTTTTGGCGGAGAAGAAAAGGATACCTATGATTTTGAGAATAAAAAGCGTACTAAAATTTACGATTACAAATCCAAAGAAAATAACTTTAAAAATGTAGGTAGAAAAAGGCTAACCAATTCATATGCTATAAATAACTATGATCCTAAAAAGAAGATATATGATTCAAATGTTGTTCTTCCGCGTTTAGGCTATAATCGAGATGCTGGTTTTAGGGCAGGAATAACCAATGTGTATACGCGCTATGACTTGTTACGCAATCCTTTTAGCAGCCAGCATACACTAAGTGTTGATTATTATGGTGCAACTCAAGGTCTTGAGTTCAATTATGACGCCGAATTTGCTCATTTATTTTACAATTGGAATTTAGGTATAGATGCCAGAATTACAGGAAATAACTTTGCGACCAATTATTTTGGCATGGGTAATTCAAGTGCTTATGATGTAGATGATGTGACCTTAGATTATAATCGTGTTAATATGAAGCAATGGCATTTAGCCCCATCACTTATTTATACCAAAGGAAATGCACTAAGAGCAAGTATAAAAGCCATTATCGAGGCTAATGAAGTTAGTTTTAACGACAATCGATTTACCGGTGATAATTTTAATAAAAATAATCCAATTTTTGAAAACCAAATATATGCTGGTGGTGAGTTGGCAATAAACTATAATAATAAAGGAAGTCTTATTGGCTACCCAAGAAGAGGTATGGAATTAGGATTGACAGCCGGTTATAAATCTTCTGTAAATGGAGATTTTGACAATAAATTTGCTTATCTTAATCCCTTATTATCATTTGTTTATCCTATTCATGAAAGTGGTGCGGCAACTCTAGCAACCAAAGCCGAAGCCAATTTTATCTTAGGAAACAATTATAATTTTTACCATGCGGCTACCGTAGGCGGAGATACAAGTTTAAGAGGATTTCGTAATCAACGGTTTACTGGAAAAACAGGCTTTTATCAAACTACCGATTTGAGAGTGGGATTAACTAAATTTAAAACCAATTTTGTTCCCTTACGTGTAGGTGTTTCAGCTGGCTTTGACTATGGTCGTGTGTGGCTAGAAAACGATTCTTCAAATAAGTGGCATACCAGCTATGGAGGCTCTATCTTTATTAACGGCTTTAATGCCTTAACCGCGAATTTGGGTTACTATATGAGCGACGAAGATAACCGATTTTTATTTAGCCTAGGCTTTAGATTTTAAGCATTTGACATATTAACCGTTAAAACCAGAACCATGAAAGAGAAAATTAGATCTATAACAAACAAGTTGAAAATCAACAGTAAAGAGCTTAATTACATCAGCTTAAAAGAACTTGAAAAAGAATACGAGCAAATTAAAAAGCTACCCTTTTCAATTAGGATTTTATTGGAAAATGCATTGCGTAATTACGATGATTTTCTGGTGGATGAAAAGCACATACTTGATTTAATCAATTGGAATCCTTCGGGGAGTAAAAACCCTATTCCCTTTAAGCCTGCTCGAGTCCTCATGCAGGACTTTACTGGAGTACCTGCCGTTGTTGACATTGCCGCTATACGTTCTGAGGCAATCCGTAAAGGAAAAGACGGCTCAAAAATAAATCCTAAAGTCCCTGTAGATTTAGTTATCGATCATTCTGTTCAAGTTGATTTTTTTGGAACCGACTATGCTTATAAAAAGAATGTTGCCTACGAGTATAAACGAAACAAAGAACGTTATGAGTTATTAAAATGGGCGCAAAATGCGTTTGATAATTTTACCGTAGTACCCCCAGGAATGGGTATTTGTCATCAAGTGAATTTAGAATATTTGGCTAAAGGAATTGTTGAACGTGATGGTTGGGCATTTCCAGATACGCTAGTAGGTACAGATTCACATACACCAATGGTTAACGGAATAGGCGTTTTGGGCTGGGGTGTTGGCGGTATAGATGCCGAAGCAGCATTACTAGGGCAACCCATTTATTTTTCGAGTCCTAAGGTTATTGGTTTAAAACTTATAGGGCAAAAACCAAAAGGAGTAACTTCTACCGATATGGTTTTAAAAATAACTGAAACTTTACGGAATTACGGGGTTGTAGGCGATTTTGTTGAAGTATTTGGTTCAGGCCTTGATCATCTTACGGTTCCAGACCGAGCAACTATAGCCAATATGTCACCAGAATTTGGTTGTACAGTGACCTACTTCCCGATAGATCAACGTACGCTTGAATATATGACAGCTACCAATAGAAGTAAAGAACAGATTGATTTGGTAGAAACGTATTGCAAAGAAAATGGATTTTGGAGAGAAGGAATAGAACAAAGCAACTATAGTGATGTAATTGAAGTAGATCTCTCTCAATTAGAGCCTAGTGTTGCGGGCCCAAAATTACCTCAACAAAAAATACCCGTTAGTGAGTTAAAAAATAAATTTAGTGAGATACTGGCCGATGCCCACGGGCGCGACTACCTAGATTTAGAGAAGAGAGAAACTTGGTATGCCGAAGGCGGTTCTGGAACTCAATTCAGTAAAAAAATAAAAAAAGATCCTGCAAACCCCGACATTAAGATTAAAAAGGATGAAAAATTACATGCGGTAAAAATCAAACAAGATTATGAACAATATACTTTAAGTGACGGATCTATTGTAATTGCGGCTATCACATCTTGTACCAATACTTCTAACCCCTCTGTTATGCTGGGTGCAGGTTTAATGGCTAGAAAAGCCATAGAAAAAGGTATAGATGTAAAACCTTGGGTAAAAACCTCTCTAGCCCCCGGCTCAAAGGTTGTTACTAATTATTTAAAGCGAGCCGGACTTTTAGAGGACTTAGAAGCCTTGCGTTTTCATGTTGTTGGTTATGGCTGCACTACCTGTATAGGAAACTCAGGTCCCCTACCCTCCCATATTGAAAAAGCTATAGATGAAAACGATTTATTAGTAGCTTCAGTTTTAAGTGGAAATAGGAATTTTGAAGCTAGAATACACAACAAGGTAGAAATGAATTTTTTAGCCTCACCTATGCTTGTTGTGGCTTATGCAATTGCTGGGCGCGTTGATATCAACTTATTGGAAGATGTTTTAACCCGAGATGCAAACGGAAATCCAGTTTACTTAAAGGATATATGGCCAGATAAGGAAGAAATTCAAGATGCGATTAAATCGGCTACTACCCGAGAAGACTATAAGCAAGAGTATGCAGTTATTTTTGACGGTGAGGAGCAGTGGAAACAACTTAAAGCACCTTTAGGTTTAGATTATGAATGGCGAGAAGATTCTACTTATATCAAAGAAATTCCTTTCTTTAAAAATATAAGTGAAAAAGCAAAACCTTTGTCTAATATAAAAAATGCCCAAGTTCTAGTTAAAGTTGGTGATTCAGTTACTACCGATCATATTTCTCCTGCTGGGCTTTTTTCTGAACGAAGTGAAGCGGGTGAATATTTACTTAAAAAAGGTATAGAAAGAAAAATGTTTAACTCATACGGTTCCCGTCGAGGTAATCACGAAGTGATGATGCGTGGTACTTTTGCGAATGTGCGCATGAATAATGAGATTGCTCAACGCAAAGGTGGATACACAAATTATTTTCCCGATAACGAAGAAATGAGTATTTATAAGGCGGCTATGAAATACAAAGCCAGCAAAACACCATTAATTGTGTTAGCTGGTACACAGTACGGTTCTGGCTCTTCTCGTGATTGGGCTGCAAAGGGCACCAACTTATTAGGTGTTAAGGCGGTAATAGCTAGTTCTTTTGAGAGAATACATCGTTCAAATCTAGTTGGTATGGGTGTATTGCCTTTAAAATTTAAAAGCGGTGAAAATGCAGAAAATTTAGGATTAACCGGAAAAGAAAAATATACCATTACAGGTATAGAAAGCGGATTAACTCCAGGAAAAATTCTGTCTGTAACTGCTATAGATGAAAAAAGCAAGAACACGCAATTTGAAGTTGAACTTCGATTGGACTCTAAAATTGAAATTGAGTATTTAAAACACGGTGGAATCTTACAATATGTACTGCGAGAATTTTTATCCGAATAAATCGTGTTGCTCTCTAGGTTTATTTTTAAATCTAGAGAGTTTAACTTAATATGTTGCAGTCATATCCTCATCCACCACCAAAACATAAGAGGCTTTCTTTTTGTATTCTTGCTCCAGTTTATTTACATCCTCTTGCATCACAGTGCTTATAGTTTTAATCTTTAAGGCATTATTTTGGTTGATTAAGTACCAAAAAATACCTTCATAATAGTCACTATGATAAGCACCGTTGAAATGTATAAATAAATTAGGGTGCTTATAATTTTTTAAAATAAAATGAGCCATAGTAGCATCTTTAATCGCCTGAGCTTTTGGAAAGTTAGGATTACTGTGACCACGCATCATTTTCATCATTTTCTTATACCCAGGAAGTTCGGGATCATAGGAAATGGGTAAAGGTGCTATAAATTGTTTTTCTTTATTGGGTAAAGAATCCAACACCTCAAAACCATTGCGGTAAACCATTCTGGCATAACGCCTGGGTACATTTGTTGCTACAAATGTTATTTTGTTTTCTTTAGCAAAATCAACTAGAGGTTTATAATCGGTATGATAATTATTCCACAATCGGGCGAGGCTATCTAAACCACTTTGGTCAATTTCTTGAGCTAAATATTGATTTAATTGGGACTGATTATCGGTTTCGAGCATTTCGGCACCTAAGGTTAAATCTCTTTTCTTATCAAGCTCTTTGATCAACTCCAATTGTATCCAATGAGCGATAGGGTTATTGTGCAGTTCTCCAAACAAAACAATCTCCTGCTTTGATAGGTCTTTTACCATTCTTTTAAAAGAAACTTTTTTACCCTTTTCATTATAAATTTTAAAAGCAGTTAGCTTTTGACCTTGTAAGGCAAAAGTTGAAAATAAAATCAGCAATAAAAAAGAATTTTTAATTTGTTTAGATACGCTCATATATTTATTTTTTGCTAATTTAAGCAATTCAGAAAAAACTTTATTGCTCATGCGTATTTTAGGAATATCTGGGTCAACTCAAGAGGCAGGGACCAACCATAAGTTATTGCGTGCTATAGGAACCGCTGTAGAAAACCCAGCAACCTTCATTATTGAAAACCAGATTAATAATATTCCACTATTTAGTTTAAAACGCCTAGAAAATCCGCAAAAGCAAATTCAACAACTAAAAGAAAATATAGACCAGGCACAGTTGGTTATCATATGTACTCCTGAATATCTTCATAATATACCTGCAGCACTCAAAAATATATTAGAATGGTGTACGGCATCGGGTGAGTTTTACCAAAAAAAAGTACTCCCCATAACTTTTACTCCAAAAGAACCACGTGGTGATATGGCCATGCGTTCTTTTTTGCAAAGCCTCAAAGCCTTAAAATGTAATATAAAAACCCATCTAAATTTATACCATCAAGATGTTTTATTAGATGATAAATTCTTACAATTGAAGCCAGAAACAAAAGAAATTATTTTGGCCAGCATTGATTTATATCAGTAAAATAGTAAACTTAAGCTATTAAATTTGCTTTTAAATCTCAGTAGAATTTATGTTGTTTTATCAAGAAGAAATAAACGCTGTTTTAGAAAAATTTAAGGTAGATAAAAAGCAAGGCTTAAGTAAAGCAGAGGTCGAATCGAGAATAAAAACTCACGGCTATAATAAATGGCGCTCTTACAAATCAAAAAGTTTGTTGAGTCTTTTTATAGCACAATTACAGGATGCATTAATATATGTTCTATTAGTAGCCATAGCTATTACCGCATATATGGGCGAATATATTGATGCTATAATCATTTCAGGGGTTATTTTAATCAATGCAGGTTTAGGGGTTTATCAAGAGGTAAAAGCGGGGAAAGCTATACAAGCACTACAAAAATTAGCAGCTTTAAAAGCTACCGTTATACGTGAGGGCATTAGACAAGTTGTAGATACGGCCACTTTGGTACCTGGTGATATCGTGGTGTTAGAAACAGGACAAATCATACCTGCCGATATACGGTTAATATCTAGTGTAAATTTACAAGTTGAAGAAGCAGCCCTTACGGGGGAATCTGTTCCTGTTTATAAAAATGCTAAAACTGTTCTTTCTGATAATCACGTTGTTTTAGGTGAACAAAAAAACATGGTTTTCATGTCAACATTAATTAACTATGGGCGTGGATTAGGTGTTGTTGTAGCTACTGGAAGAAAAACAGAAGTAGGTAAAATTGCCGAGAATATTAATACTACAGAAACAAAAACTCCTTTGGAAATTCGTTTATCAGACTTAGGAAAAACCTTGGGTAAAATTGCCTTAGGCGTATGTTTTTTATTTTTTATAATTGGTTTTTGGCAAGGTAGACCTTTAGCAGATCTTTTTTTGACTGCGGTTTCTTTGGCTGTTGCTTCTATTCCAGAAGGTTTAGCAGCCATTGTTGCCATTGTTTTATCTATTGGAGTAACCAAAATGTCTAAAAAGAACGCCATTATAAAGCGCTTACCGGCGGTGGAGACTTTAGGCTCTGTTAATATTATTTGCAGTGATAAAACCGGTACTTTAACCATGAATCAAATGAAGGTAATGCAAGCTTACACTTTTAATTCTGGTTTTGTATCTAGGATAAATACTTCAGCAAAAGCTGATTTACTTCAGTTAAGTAAAATAATGCAATTGTGTAATGATGCAACTTTAACTAAGCATCAGCAAACCGGAGACCCCACCGAGATTGCCCTACTCGACTTTGCAGATCAATTAAACATCAATCGTGAACAAATTAATTTAAATTACCAACGAATAGATGAATATCCATTTGATTCCGATCGCAAAATGATGTCGGTAATCGTCACCAATCAAGCAAATACCGAATTATTGGTAAAGGGAGCGATTGATCAAATATTACCCTCTTGTTCGCATATACAAATTGGTACAGAGGTGAAAGAGCTAACGGAGACGGAGAAACAAGAAATCTTAAAATCAAGCGAACAAATGTCTGCAAAAGCCTTACGAACTTTAGCAGCAGCATATAAGCCTTACCCTAAAAAAACAGAGAAAGAGAATTGGGAAAAAGAACTCATTTTTGTTGGCTTTGTGGGTATGATTGATCCACCTAGAAAAGAAGCCAAAAAAGCAATAGCCAAAGCCCATCAAGCAGGTATAGCAACTTTTATGATTACTGGAGATCACAAACAAACAGCTATTGCTATAGCAAAAGACTTGGGTGTTCTTCAATCTGATGATCAAGCCATAACAGGTCGCGAATGGGATTCTTTAAGCTCAAAAGAACAGCAAGAAAAAATAAATTCTATGCGCGTGTTTGCCAGAGTTTCTCCACAACATAAAGTTAATATTGTCAAACGGCTTCAAGAAACTGGGCACATAGTCTCTATGACGGGAGATGGCGTAAATGATGCCCCTTCATTAAGCCACGCCAACATTGGCGTAGCCATGGGAATAACGGGAACAGATGTCGCAAAAAACGCATCGGATATTATTCTAACCGATGATAATTTTGCTACTATAGTAAGTGCTGTAGAGCAAGGAAGAAATATTTACAGCAATATCAAAAAATCGGTTTTATTTTTACTTACTAGTAACTTAGGAGAGGTTATAGCTATGTTGGTAAGTATTTTACTAGGAATGCCTGTTCCTTTAATAGCTACTCAATTGCTTTGGATCAACTTATTAACTGACTCACTCCCAGCAATAGCCTTAGGAATGGATCCAGATGACCCTTCGGTAATGCAACATAAACCTAGACCTCCTAAAGAAAGCTTTTTTGCGCATAAGCAAGGACTTAGAGTATTGGCAGGTGGTTGCCTAATCGCTTTGGTAACACTTTCGGCCTATACTTATGCTTACTCGATAAAAGGCTATTCTCCTTTTGATTCAAACATTCCTCAAACCATTATAGATTATGCCCGCAGTATGGCATTTATGAGTATCATAACTGCACAGCTATTTTATGCTTTGGCTTTTAGACATTATCGAAGGTCAATCTTGAGCCTGGGGCTCTTTTCAAACAAAGTCCTGAGTACGGCTATTGTTTTAGGAGTTGCTTTACAGTTGGTTTTACTTGAAATTCCATTCTTACGCGAAGCTTTTAAGTTGAGTTCTTTGAGCTTAAACGATTGGGGCATTGTTTTAACATTGGGATTAATTCCATTGCTTGCAAATGAAATAGTCAAATTTATTTATCGAATTAAAAAGGATAAATAGGCGTTTTATAATTAAAAATTCTGTAAATTTTAACGCTAATTATGCGCAAAAAATAGTTTTTTGCGTCTACAATTTTATTAGCTATTACAGAACTTTATGCATATCCCTATTTTACAAGACATTTTAATTTTACTGGGGTTTTCGGTAATTATTGTTTTTCTACTACAACGCCTTAAAATCCCTTCGATTATCGGTTTTTTGTTTACTGGAATCATAATTGGACCCAGTGTACTCAGCCTGGTTACCGCCGACGAACAAATAGAAATAATTTCTGAAATTGGCATTATTATGCTTCTTTTTGTCATTGGAATGGAGCTTTCGATAAAACAATTGGCCTCAATAAAAAAAACAGTCTTTATAGGTGGGGGGCTTCAGGTTTTACTGAGTATTCTAATTGCAGGAAGTTTTTATTATTTTTTGGGGTTTTCTTGGGAGGAATCAATTTTTGTTGGATTTTTATTCTCGCTTTCCAGCACAGCAATTGTATTGAGCGTACTCCAAGATCGAAATGAAATAAACACCAATTACGGTAAAAACACGCTGGCTATTTTGATATTTCAGGATATCATTGTAGTACCCATGATGCTGTTTACACCTATCATTGCCGGTCAATCAGACAATGTTACCCAAAGTATATTGCTATTGTTGCTTAAGACAGCTGTCGTGGTTATTATAACCATAATAAGCGCAAAATATGTGGTTCCCAAACTGTTATATGCCGTGGCTAAAACAAGAAGCAAAGAACTATTTTTACTTACCACCATAACCATTTGTTTTGCAGTAGCTTTCCTTACCTCTGAGACTGGATTATCGCTAGCTTTGGGTGCTTTTCTAGCGGGACTTATTATATCTGAATCGGAATTTAGTCACCAAGCTACCAATATTATATTACCGTTTAAAGAGCTGTTTACGAGTTTTTTCTTTATCTCAATTGGTATGCTGCTCGATATTAATTTTTTTCTTGAGAATTTCTTAATAATTATATTGGTTGTATTAGCCTTGTTGCTTATAAAATCTTCTTTAATTGCCTTGTGTATTAGGTTATTAGGGTATCAAATGCGAACTGCTATTTTAACTGGATTTGCACTTTTTCAAGTTGGGGAATTTGCATTTATACTTTCTAAGGTGGGCATAGAAAATAATTTACTCTCAACCACTACAAACCAGTATTTCCTAGCTATTTCAATAGTGTCTATGATGATTTCACCCTTTGTGATTCTGTATGCAAGCCGTTTTACGGATTCAGTTCTAGGCAACAAACTAGTTCGCGCTCTACAAAAAAATCCGCAACAGCATGAAGAGGAATTAGAAACTGATGATAAAGGATTAAAAAATCATTTGGTCATTATTGGCTATGGTATTAATGGTTCTAATCTAGCAAAAGCGGCTTATCATAGTAATATTCCTTTTGTTGTAATTGAGTATAATGCCGAAACGGTAAAACGAGAAAAAAAGAATAATATTCCTATTATTTATGGAGATGCAAGTCATTCTCATATATTAGAAAAAGTCAATGTGGTTCAAGCAAGGACAATCGTGGTTGCCATCTCTGATGATAAAGCGACCAAAGCTATAATTGGCACCATACGAAGTTTATCTAAATCTGTACAATTAATTGTAAGAACCCGATATGTAAAACAGACCAACCAATTAATTACATTAGGGGCAGATGAAGTTATACCTGAAGAGTTTGAGACCTCTGTTGAAATTTTCTCTCGGGTAATGCATAACTTCTTGATTCCCGAAGAAGATATCCATCACTTTGTTGAATACATTCGTGCCGATAATTACGAATTATTACAAAATAAAAAAGAATTGCCACGCACATATAAACCAAAACCGGCACATCCAGAATTTAATATAACTTGTGTGCGCGTTATTCGAGACAGCGGAAAGTTAATTCAAAAACCCTTATCCCAACTAAATTTACGCGAAAACTTTGGTGTCAATATACTGGCCATAAAACGCAAGGAAATTATGATAGACAATATTGGACCAGAAGAGAGAATTTTACAGCATGATTTAGTCTTCATAAACGGGAATCCCAAGAATATTGAGCGTTTTAATAAAGCATTAGTTTAGGGCTGCTTATATGTTTTTTTAATATTTAATGGTAAAAAAAATATCAAATCTTATAATTTTTTAAAAATAATTTCTATATTTGATTATTATTACAACCAACTATAACTAAAATACTACTTAAAGATGTACTTTTTAAATAATAATAACAATACTAATTTAACTGCCTTTGGGTAGCGGTATTGTGTATTATTATTTAATCATCTAGCCTGCTACTTTTAGCAGGCTTTTTTTGTTTATAAACTAATCTAAATCTAATAAATTATGAAAACAGACATTCTAAAAACAGAAACACAATTGCATTTCCTAAAAAAAACCTTCAAGAAGCAATTGGAAAAAAAGTTAAAGCTAACACCCGTATCGGCGCCATTGGCTGTTATTGAAAATACTGGAATAAACGATGACCTCAACGGGATTGAAAGATGTGTTCAATTTCCTATTAAAGCACTAAACGATGAAAAGGCTGTTGTGGTAAATTCATTAGCAAAATGGAAAAGGCACAGGTTAAAAGAACTAGCTTTTAAACCAAACACGGGTATAATCACAGACATGCGTGCAATTCGACCCGATGAAGATTATAGTCCAATTCACTCTATTTACGTTGATCAATGGGATTGGGAAAAAGTAATTGAAGAAGAAGATCGCAACTTAAAAACCCTCAAAAAAACCGTAAAAAAGATTTATAAAGCCCTGCTTAAAGCCGAAAAAAAAGTTGAAGATCGTTTTAAAATAAAAACTAAACTACCTCAAGAAATAACGTTTATTCACGCCGAAGACTTACTACAACGCTACCCACACCTGCCAGCCAAAAAAAGAGAAGATAAAGTAGCAAAAGAGTATGGTGCTATATTTTTAATTGGTATTGGTGGTTCGTTAAGCAATGGCGAGGCGCACGATGGCAGAGCGGCAGATTACGATGATTGGTCTACCCCCACTTGTGCTAAATACAATGGTTTAAACGGCGACATTTTGGTATGGAACCCCGTATTACAACAAGCGTTTGAATTATCTTCAATGGGTATTCGGGTTGATTCAAAAACCTTATTGCAGCAATTGGAAAAACGAGATCAATTATATAAGAAAGATTATTATTTTCATCAATTGTTACTTAACGATTTATTGATGCCTAGTATGGGCGGCGGTATAGGGCAGTCTCGTGTAGCCATGTTTCTACTAAATAAAAAGCATATAGGCGAAGTTCAAAGCAGCATTTGGTCTCCTAAAGTAAGAACAGAACTGCAAGCTCAAAATATTTTTTTATTATGATCTTAAGAATATAGGGAGCCTTTTAAAATGAAATTAAAAAGGCAAGAAACAAAAAACCCACAGTAAAAACTGTGGGTTTTCTTTTGCGGAGAAAGAGGGATTCGAACCCCCGGAGGTGTGACCCTCGCCGGTTTTCAAGACCGGTGCATTCGACCACTCTGCCATTTCTCCTGAGCGTCTACCGAGCTTAACACCCGATTGCGGTTGCAAATATAAACGCTTTTTTGGTTTCTCAAAAATATATTCAAGAAAAAAGAGTTTTTTTTTAGCTCCTTTAATTGTAAATTCGTTGCTTTTAAACAATAAATCGATATGGCTCAACTCGTTAAGCAACCACTCTTACTTTTTATTTTTTTTGTTTTTTGTTTACAATCTTGTAAAATAAAAAATCATGATACAGCATCAGAAATATCTTCAGAAGAGAAGTACGCAAATACTATAGATGAAGATAACCTTAAAAAGCATTTATATGTATATGCTTCAGATGAGTTTGAAGGTAGAGAAACCGGAGAACCAGGTCAAAAAAAGGCGGTTCAGTATTTAAAAAAGGTATATCAAGAATTAAATATTCCATCTGCTTGGGGAAATGAAGAATATTTTCAATTTATCCCTACTTCATTTTTCGACTATAAATTTAAAGATTCTGAAAATGTATTGGCATTTATCCGCGGAAGCGAAAAACCAGAAGAAGTATTAGTTATTTCGGCACATTTAGATCACGAAGGCATAGATGAAAATGGCAATGTTTTTAACGGTGCAGATGATGACGGTTCTGGTACGGTAGCCATATTAGAAATCGCCAAAGCATTTAAATTAGCTCAAGAGCAAGGACACGGTCCCAAACGTTCTATTTTATTTTTACATGTTACTGGAGAAGAAAAGGGATTATTAGGTTCTCGTTATTATGTTGAAAATCCTGTTTTCCCATTAAGTAATACCATTGCCAATTTAAATATTGATATGATAGGAAGAATTGATGAAACACACAAAGATAATCCTAATTACCTTTATTTAATTGGTAGCGATAAATTGAGTCAAGACTTGCATGATATTTCTGAAGAAGCCAATGAAAAATTTACACAAATAGACCTAGATTATACCTTTAATGATGACAATGATCCCAATCGGTTTTATTATAGGAGTGACCACTACAATTTTGCTAAAAATAATATACCTGTAATCTTTTACTTTAACGGGACTCACGAAGATTATCATCGCATTAGCGATACGCCAGACAAAATAAACTATGAACTTCTTGCCTTACGCACAAAATTAATATTTCATACCGCGTGGTCTTTAGTCAATCGTGAAAACAGACCTTATTTGATCCAGCCGTTTAATGATTAGCATTAAGTTCAATTTGGATATTATTCAAACGAATATTGGCTTCTGGAACAACAAAAGAAAGAATTAAATTTTTCTGATTGATTTTTAGTTCACCATTTCGTATAGCATAATAGCCAGCTTCTCCTCTACAGTAACAGGATTTGTGTAACAAAACCTTGTACTGAAGTAGTTCAATATTGGTGGCCTTAATGGGATAATACTTATTAGGAAGCTCGATATATATATCCTCAAAATAATGTTGGTCAAGATGCATCTTATCGGCATTAATTCGGCTAGTAAGTTTTATGATTTGCTTACTACTATCGGCTACAAATTGAGGATAAATTTGGTTACTTACCTCATCTTTTATAAGAATCATTTTTTTATTACCCATTATTTCGGCTTCACAAGCACTTTCTGCCATACACCCAGATCGCCAATAAATAGACTTAATTGCACTAGATTGTTTTGATGATATTTGTGAGGTCTTACAGCCAATGAATAAACCACTAAATAAAAATAAGTACAGTAAACGCATGTTTTTTTATCAAAAATAGACAATATTCAAGAAAAACAATTGCTTAATAAAATAACTTTTGTTTAACTATTAAACTGTTTTGTTAAACAATAAAAATTGTACTTTTGAATTATGAAAATTTATACTTTACAAAGTAAACAGCGTTTTCCTATTTCGGTAGAACAAGCTTGGGATTTTTTATCAGATCCTAAGAATCTTAAAATTATCACTCCAGACTATATGGGGTTCCATATTCAATCAGGGGCAGATCGACCCATGTATGCCGGACAAATCATTGAGTATATCGTAACGCCTATAGCTGGCATTAAAACCAAATGGGTAACAGAAATTACTCATGCTGAAAAAGGTAAATATTTTGTCGATGAACAAAGGTTTGGGCCATATTCACTATGGCACCACAAGCATTTTATAAACGAAATTCCTGGAGGTGTAGAAATGGAAGATATTGTGCATTACAAATTACCCTTAGGAATTCTTGGACAAATGGCTCATCCGATATTGGTTCAGCCAAAATTAGAGGAGATTTTTAGCTACAGAACCCAACAGTTGGAAAAACTATTTGGTAAATTTTAATTATTATGGAAAAAACAATTTTATTTATTGGCGGTAGCAAAGGTATAGGATTTGAAACTGTAAAATTGCTACACGATACGCATAACGTCCTCGTCGCCTCACGTAGCGAAGGTGAATTATCAGAAACTAAAGCAAAACATTTAGAGTTTGATGCCTTTCAGGATGACATCAACACACTTGATTTACCTGTTAATCTAGATGGACTTGTATATTGCCCAGGAACTATAAACCTAAAACCCTTTAACCGACTTAAAACCGATGATTTTGAAGAAGATTTACAAAAGAATTTTCTTTCGTTAATTCGCATTACAAAAGAACTTTTGCCTAAGCTAAAAAAAGGACATCATCCTAGTATTGTATATTTTAGCACAGTAGCGGTACAATTGGGAATGCCATTTCATACCAGCGTAGCAGCATCAAAAGGAGCTATTGAAGGCTTTACGCGTGCTTTGGCTGCCGAAAATGCCCCTACCCTTCGCGTCAATGCTATTGCGCCATCTTTAACCCATACAGGTCTAGCCGATAAAATGCTAAACAACGAAAAGAAGTTAGAAAGTATGAACGAGCGACATCCTCTGAAGCGTATCGGTAAGCCTAGTGATATTGCGGCGATGGTTAAATTTCTACTAAGTGAAGATAGCAGTTGGATTACTGGCCAAATTATGAAGGTAGATGGTGGTCTGTCTTCGGTAAAACTTTAAATATGTCAAAAGAATTAAATCTTTTTTGGTTTAGACGGGATCTAAGACTTGATGATAACAAAGGTTTGTTAGAAGCATTAAAGTCTGATTACCCTGTTTTGCCAATTTTTATTTTCGATTCGCAAATTTTAAGTGAATTACCTAAACAAGACCCCAGAGTCACTTTTATTTATGAAAGATTACAAACGATGCGGTCTGTTTTACAGGATGAATACGGAAGTTCAATTGCAATATTTTATGGAGAACCGGTTACCATTTTTAAGCAAATAGTAAAAGAGTATGATGTAAAACAAGTATTTACCAATCGGGATTATGAGCTTTATGCAATTTCGCGAGATAAAAAAATAGCAGAATTACTCCAAGATCATAAAATAGAATTTATTACACATAAAGATCAAGTAATTTTTGAAAAAGAAGAAATAGTAAAAGACAATGGCGAACCCTATCTGGTATACACCCCTTATATGAAAAAATGGCGTTCTGCTTTTAAGGAAGCTATGGCAGAACCTTTTTATACCAGCTCATTCACCAGTAATTATTATAAGAACTCTCGGCTACCTAATTTAAGCCTTTCGGATATTGGTTTTGAAAAATCTTCAATTTCTTTTCCTGAATATGATGTTACCCCTACTACCCTAAATGAATACTCAGAAAATAGAGATTTACCGGCAAAGAGGGCTACCTCAAACCTAAGTCCGCATTTACGCTTTGGAAGTGTCGGGTTAAGAAAAATAATAAAGAAGGCGCTGCAAGCTAAAGATGATTTCTTTCTAAAAGAATTGATTTGGAGAGAGTTTTTTATGCAGATTTTGTATCATTTTCCTGAGACAGCAACCAATGCGTTTAAGAAAAAATACGATAATATCGCTTGGCGAAATAATGAAGAAGAGTTTAAAAAATGGAAAGAAGGTAAAACCGGATACCCTATTGTTGATGCAGGAATGCGTCAATTGAATCAAACAGGATTAATGCATAATAGAGTACGAATGGTGGTAGGTAGTTTTTTATGTAAACACCTGTTAATCGATTGGCGGTGGGGTGAAGCTTATTTTGCTGAAAAACTACTTGATTACGAGATGGCTTCAAACGTAGGTAATTGGCAATGGGTTGCGGGCTGTGGTGTTGATGCTGCGCCATATTTTAGAATTTTTAATCCGCATAGCCAATTAGAAAAATTTGATAAGGATAAAAATTACATTAAGAAATGGATACCTGAACTGGAAACAGAAAGCTATATTTCTCCTATAGTAGAGCATAAAGAGGCTCGAGAGAGATGTTTAAAAGTTTATAAAGCGGCTGTTCAGAAATAGACGCTTTATAAACTTCTAAATCGCTCTTATTTTTTGATTTTATGCACTTTTTTTGTGCCTGAATAAATCTCATATTTCAATAGCTTGGCTTCTAACTTAGCATTGTAAAGCTTTATTTTTCGAGAAGGTCGTAGGCCTACATTTTTTATCGCTTCAAAATCAGATACAATAAACCAAGCTTGAGTATCTTGATAATTTTGTTTTAAAGTATCTCCTAAGCTAGAGTAAAACCTAGGTATATCAATCGACAACCTTTCCCCGTAAGGGGGATTAAATACCATATGTAAATGGCCATCTACTGGTTTTTCGCTGTTAAAAAAGTCTAATTGTTCAATTTTTATGAACTCTTCTAAGTTTGCATTTTTAACGTTATCTTGTGCCTTTCGCACCGCAGAAGGGGCTTTATCGTACCCAATAATAGCATACTCAAAACCACGTATTTTATTTAAAACCGACTCTTCTATCTTTTCAAATAAATCAACATCCCAATCTTTCCAACGTTCAAAACCGAATTCTTTTTTATTTAAGTTTGGTGGAATGTTACACGCAATCATTGCAGCTTCTATTAATAATGTACCGCTACCACACATTGGGTCTAAGAAATGTGATTGACCGTCCCACCCGCTCAGTAAAAGCATACCGGCAGCCAGTACTTCATTTATTGGTGCAATATTAGTTGCCGTTTTATATCCACGCTTGTGAAGCGATTGCCCAGAACTATCTAGTGAAACTGTACAAAGACTTTCTTCAATATGAATGTTTATTCTTAAATCTGGATAATCTAAATCAATATTGGGTCTTTTTGAGCTCTGATCTCTAAACCGATCAACAATGGCGTCTTTAGTTTTAAGCGCTATAAACTTACTATGGGTGAATCGGCTAGAGTGCACAGTTGCGTCAACTGCCAATGTTCCATTATTATCTAGAAAATTCTCCCACTTTATAGCGTATATTTTTTTATATAAATCGTCTTCATTAAATATTTTAAATTGTTTAATGGGTTTTAAAATTTTAATTGCAGTTCTCAGGCTTAAATTTGCCTTATACATAAAACCTTTATCTCCTTCGAACCTAACATTTCGAACACCCTTTTTAACGTTAATCGCGCCTAAGTTCTTTAACTCAGTTTCCAAAATCTCCTCTAATCCGTAAAGGGTTTTGGCCACCATTTCAAAATTATTTTGCATATATAAATTCTCTTACGGCAAAAATACATTATTTTTGTGGGCTATGAGAATTGACGATAAAAAATGGTACGCACATTGGTTTGATACCCCTCACTACCATAAACTCTATAAACATAGAGATGAAAAAGAGGCTGCTTTTTTTATGAATAATCTAGTTGAATACCTAGGTTTAAAACGTGGTAAACATATTTTAGATGTGGCTTGTGGTAGAGGAAGACACGCCAATTTTTTAAACAAAATAGGGTTTGAGGTAACAGCTATAGACCTTTCTTCCAATAATATAGCATTTGCTGAGCAATATGCCAATAAATCTTTGCATTTTAAAAGACAAGATATGCGCTTGGCGCTGCCTGCCAAATTTGATGCCATTTTTAACCTGTTTACGAGCTTTGGGTATTTTGAAGATGATGAAGATAATGAAATGGTTTTAAAGGCTTTTAAAGAGCAACTTAAACCAAAGGCTTGTGCCGTTATCGATTTTGTGAATAAAAATCATGTTCAAAGAAATCTGATTAAAGAAGAAACTAAACGGGTTGAAGAGATTAATTTTCATATCAGACGAAGAATAGATTCTAAATTTATATATAAAGATATTAGCTTTGAGTCTGAGGGGCAATACTTCCATTTTACCGAACGAGTAAGAGCATTTGAGTTAGTTGATTTTAAACATTTTTTCAATCAACTAGGGCTTAATCTGGTCGATGTTTTTGGCGATTATCAATTAAATGCTTTTGACGTAACCGAATCACCAAGAATGATATTAATTGTAAATCTCGCAGATGAGTAGTTTCTTACCTATTCTAGCTGTTTTAATAGGTGTATTAATAGCTAGGCTTATAAAATACAATGCCAATGCAATAAAATTACTATTATCTTTTAGTGGTGCTTTTTTGTTGGCGATTACTGTATTTGAGTTTATACCACATGTTTACCAAGACTATAACAAATTAGTAGGTGTATGTACAATGTTGGGTATTTTATTGCAATTGTTTTTAGAATTTTTGTCTAAGGGAGCCGAACACGGGCATATTCATATTGATAAAAATGAGACTAAATTCCCTATTTTGCTCTTTATTAGCTTATGTTTACATTCTTTTTTAGAAGGCTATCCTTTACACGGACATAATCACTTATTATGGGGTGTAGTAATTCATAAAATTCCAATTGCAATAATAATTAGCTCTTTTTTACTTTACTCTTCGCTTTCTCGCATAAAAGTTTTTTTGTTTCTAATTTTATTTGCTTTAATGACACCATTAGGAAGCTTAACCCAGCAATATTTTACAGGATTAGCGAAGTTTAATATATATATTGAGGCAGTTGTTATTGGTATTTTATTGCACGTTTCTACTACCATTTTATTTGAATCATCTAAAAACCACCAATTCAATCTATCTAAGGTTTTAGCTATCTTGGTTGGGGTTGTTACAGCTTATTTTTTATAATCAATGTTTAGCAAGTCGGAATCAAAAAAAATAAGAGAAGAATTTTGGACCCAATTTGGAAAACAAAGTCCGAAAAAATGGATGCTATATAATACAAAAATTAAAGCGATTGATCTAAAGTTTAATTTTGATACTAAAAGGGCAAATCTCGGAATTCAGATAGATGCAATAGATTCTAACAAGCAAAAAATCTATTGGGATAAGTTAATAAGTTTAAAGCAACTGTTACTAGATGAGGTTAGCCCTGATTTTATTTTTGATGTAAATTACGAGGTGATGCCAGGTAAATATATCGGTTATATCTATATTCCACTAGAAGAGAAAGTTAGTATTCATAACAAAAATTCTTGGGAAATTGTAATTCCTTTTTTCAATAAAAATATGTTGGCTTTAGAACATTTTTTTATTGAATACTATGAATTTATAAAGGCATAAAAAAATCCGTAAAGTTAATTTTACGGATTTTTTTTAAAAATTATTCAAACTTCAACCTAAGAAGCCGAAACCTCTTCTTCTGGTGTTGCCACTGTGGCCAAGTAACGCTCGGCATCTAGAGCTGCCATACAACCTGTTCCTGCTGCTGTAATGGCTTGTCTATAGTCTTTATCTTGAACATCACCACTAGCAAAAACGCCAGGTATATTGGTTTTTGTAGTTTTTCCCTTTGTGATTAAATAACCCGCGTCATCCATCTCTAACTGATCTTTAAAAATATCGGTATTAGGCTTATGACCAATAGCAATAAATAGACCTGTTATTTTTATTTCTTCTTTTTCTCCAGTTTGATTATTAACCATACGCAAACCTTCAACTACTTGGTCTCCTAAAACCTCATCTACTTCTGTATTATAACGCAAATCTATATTTTTTGTAGAAGTAACACGGTGTTGCATAGCTTTAGAGGCACGCATTTCGTCTTTTCTTACCAGCATGGTTACTTTATTGCATATATTAGCTAGGTAAGTAGCTTCTTCTGCTGCTGTATCACCACCACCTACAATAGCCACATCTTGGTTTTTATAAAAGAAACCATCGCAAACCGCACATGCAGAAACACCACCTCCACGTAGACGCTGTTCACTAGGTAAACCTAAATATTTTGCCGTTGCACCGGTAGAAATAATAATTGTTTGTGCCTCTATCCAGGTTTTGTTGTCTACACAAGCTTTGTGAACACCTCCAACTTCTTGGCTTAATTTCACTTCGGTAATCATACCTATTCTTACTTCGGTACCAAAACGTTCTGCCTGCTGTTGCAATTGCACCATCATAGTTGGACCATCGATCCCTTCGGGATAACCTGGAAAATTATCTACTTCTGTAGTTGTAGTCAACTGGCCTCCAGGCTCCATACCTGTGTACACAACTGGTTGCATATCGGCTCTTGCGGCATAAATCGCAGCCGTGTAACCCGCGGGTCCAGAACCAATAATTAAGCATTTTATTCTTTCCATTTTATTTTCTTCTGCCATAATTTTCAAATTTCTTGGTAAAAATAACAAGAAAGCCTTACATTTCAGAATTAAATTAATGAAGAATTTTTATTACTCGATAAGTTCTAGTAATTTAAAATTATTTTTACCTTATAACCACTAATAAAAACCTTATGAGTACCCAAGATAAAGTGATTCAGCAAATTGAAGAAAAATATAATAATTTGGGAGAAAATCCTGAGAATTATTTGAATGGATTGCTACAAGCCAAACCTATAAATTATTGGGACTATATTCAAGTAGACACCCTTTTAACCCTACAGAAGCCAAGAACAGATTTTAAAGATGAAGAGATCTTTATCATGTATCATCAAATTACCGAATTGGTTTTAAAACTAATGATTCATGAAATTAAACAACTGGTTCATGGTGATTTACCCGAACAAGAAATTTTCAAAGAAAAACTAGAGCGATTAAATCGGTATACGGGAATGTTAATGACTTCTTTTGATGTAATGCGCTTTGGAATGGATTATGACGATTATAATGTTTTTAGAGCAACCTTAACACCGGCAAGTGGGTTTCAAAGTGCTCAATTTAGAATATTAGAAATTTATTGTACCCCCCTAATCAATCTTATAAACGCTAAGGGGCGTGAACGTTTACCTAGTAATCCTACCACACAAGATTATTTTGAACACATTTACTGGAAAGATGCCGGACACAACCGTAAAACGGGTAAAAAATCTTTAACTTTAAGACAGTTTGAAGAAAAATATTTAGCCGATTTTATTACTTTAGCCGATAGCGTAAAAGGAAACACCTTGGCTGAACGTCTTGATAAATATGGTGTTATAAATGATTCTTTACTCGAAGCTGTTAGAGAATTTGATAATGCCTATAATGTGCTTTGGCCTATAGTACACCTTAACACTGCTCAACATTATTTAAATAAAAAAGGAGAAGGTAAGGCTGCTACAGGAGGATCTGAATGGATGAAATACCTTCATCCTAAATACCAACAGCGGAAATTTTTCCCTTCTGTTTGGAAAGATCAAGAAATTTTAAATTATAAAGACTTTCCTAAATTTTAAATATAATTCTTTGGTATGAATCATCAAATTAAATCTTTCGCCGCTTATAAAAAAGCTTACAAAGCAAGTATTCAAGACCCCGCATCGTTTTGGGATGCTATTGCAAAAGACTTCATATGGAGAAAGCCCTATTCAAAAGTTTTAAAAGCAGATTTTGAAGAACCAAATATTAAATGGTTTGAAGATGGCGAACTAAATATAACCGAGAACTGTTTGGACAGATATGCTAAATCTCAACCCAATAAAAATGCAATTATCTGGGAGCCGAATGATCCTAATGAGGAATCTAGAATTATAACCTACAAGCAATTGCTAGTTAAAGTAAAGCAATTCGCTAACGTTTTAAAACGCAAAGGAATACAAAAAGGAGATCGTGTTTGCATATATATGCCAATGATACCTGAATTGGCTATAGCTATGCTCGCCTGTGCACGCATAGGAGCTATTCACTCTATCGTTTTTGCAGGGTTTTCAAGTAAGGCCTTAGCTAGCCGAATTAACGATAGCTCCTGTAGATTATTAATTACGGCCAATGAATACTTTCGTGGCACAAAATCAATTCCGTTAAAGGAAATCTGTGATGAGGCTTTAAAAGATACACCTAGCATTGAAAATGTAATTGTATATCGCAGAACCATCAACCCTACCCAAATGCATCCCAATCGCGATACTTTCTGGTTTGATGAGATGCAACAAGTTGGCTTAGATTGCGAAGCCACTCCCGTAAATGCTGAAGATCCTTTATTTATTTTGTATACCTCGGGTTCTACCGGAAGACCAAAAGGAATGGTACATACAACAGCAGGTTACATGATTGGAACCAGTTACACCTTTCAAAATGTTTTTCAAACCGATGCTGACGCGATCTATTGGTGTACCGCCGATATAGGTTGGATTACGGGACATTCTTATATTATTTATGGCCCGCTTTCGTCTGGAGCTACAAGTCTTATGTTTGAAGGGGTACCCAGTTACCCTGATTATAATCGGTTTTGGGAAATTATAGAGAAATTTAAAATTACCCATTTTTATACCGCTCCCACGGCAATTCGAGCACTAGCAAAACAGCCGTTACAACACGTTGAAGAACATAATTTAAGTTCTTTAAAAGTTTTAGGAAGTGTTGGAGAACCCATTAATGAAGAAGCTTGGCATTGGTTTAATGATAATATAGGAAAAACAAAATGCCCTATTGTAGATACTTGGTGGCAAACAGAAACAGGAAGTATAATGATAGCCCCATTAGCGGGTGTAACAGCAACAAGACCTGCCTTTGCTACCTTACCCTTACCAGGAGTTGAACCCGCGCTAATGGATGAACAAGGAAAGGAAATTGAATTTAACGGCCAAAAAGCAGAAGGACGCCTAGTCATCAAATCGGCTTGGCCTGCAATGGCGCGTACTATTTGGAATGATCATCAAAGATTTAAAGAAACCTACTTTAGCACCTACCCCAATTTTTACTTTACTGGAGATGGCGCTTATCGCGATGCGACAGGGAACTATAGAATCACTGGTCGTGTAGATGATGTGGTTATCGTTTCTGGGCATAATTTGGGAACGGCACCTATAGAAAATGCTATTGGAGAACACGAAGCTGTTTCTGAAAGTGCTATTGTTGGCTTTCCTCACGATATTAAAGGTAATGCATTATATGCTTTTGTTATATTATATGATGGAATAGAGAAGAGTGAAGCGCTTAAACAGGAAATTATAGATGAAATTGTAAAAAATGTGGGAGCGATAGCCAAGCCTGATAAAATTCAATTTGTACCGGAGTTACCCAAAACAAGAAGCGGAAAAATTATGCGAAGAATTTTGCGTAAAATAGCTTCTAAAGAAACAGAAAATATGGGTGATATCTCAACTTTGGTAAATCCTGAAATTGTAGCTGAAATTAAAAAAGCCGCATTATAGAATAAAAGGCAACTCAAGATGAGTTGCCTTTTATTTTTTATATTTTGTCTAAAAAATTTCTAAGCTACCTTTTCCTTCTCGAATAACCTCTGGCTGTTCACCGGTTAAATCAATAACAGTACTCGCTTGATTATCTCCATAACCCCCATCTATCACAGCATCTACTAATTTTTCCCATTTTTCAAGTATAAGAGATGGGTCTGTAGTATACTCCAACACTTCATCTTCATCCTTAATAGAAGTAGAGACAATAGGATTACCCAATTCATTTACAATAGCTTTAGCTATAGCGTTATTAGGCACACGAATACCAACCGTTTTTTTCTTTTTAAAGACTGCGGGTAGTTTACTAGATCCAGGTAAAATAAAAGTATAAGGTCCTGGTAAATTCCTTTTTAAAAGTTTAAAATTTTGATTGTTTAGCGTTGCATACTCCGAAAGATTACTTAGATCTTCAACAATAAAAGAAAAGTTCGACTTCTCTAATTTTACTCCTTTTATGCGTGCTATTTTTTCTAAAGCTGCCGTATTGGTAATATCACAACCTAAACCGTAAACGGTATCTGTGGGATAAATAATCAAACCTCCATTCCTTAAAATATCAACTGCTTGTTTAATAGCCTTAGGAGATGGATTTTCTTCGTAGATTTTTATCAATTCTGCCATAATTTTGAATTTTAAAAATTTGCTATTTTAAAGATACCTTAAAGCTAATCAATTTTTGGTTGTAAAAGGCTAATCAATTCCGCGTAAGCTAAATTTAATTTATTTTTAACTTTATTCAGTTTAATTCTATTCTCTATAAATTTATTGTCTCGGCTATTGATTAAAAATATAGAGCTTTCTCCTAGGGCAAACAAACGTTGCTCTGCTTTTACTAATTTTTCACTACCATCTACTATTTCTTGTAGAATTTCTAGCTGTTTGATCTGCGTATTGATTAACACTCGTTGCGCCTTAATATCATTTTCTAAACGATAAGCAAGTGCCGATTTTTCATAGCTTAATTTTTCGATCTCATATTTTGCTATGCGTACATCTGCCCGCTCTTTTCTTAAAAATAAAGGAAATCTAAAAGCTACACCAAAAGTGTAATCATTTTCATTAAAAATAGGTTGGTCGCTCCATTGCTCGGTTAAAAAATTATATTTGATGCGTAAATCGGGTAATAAATTATTACGTTTTAAGCGCAAGTTATAGTCTTGTGCAGTAAGGTCATTCTCTAGCAATTGAACCTGAGGATGTTGGTTTACTTGAAAGTTATTTAAACCGATAAGGTTGGGTACAAGTTGAGCCATCTTTATATTAGAATCTGGAACTAATTCTTCTGTTATAGCTAAGGGTACATTTTCTACCCATAAAAAATTAGATACTACTAATTTAGCTTTTTGTTCCTGCAGTTTGGCTTCGTTAAAAGCCAATTCTTGTTTTTTTACAAATAAATGAGTTTCAAGGGTATCTATTGTAGGGATATCTCCCGCTAAAGCCTTTTTAACCACTCCTTGATTTCTAGTGATGGCATTTTCTAAAAAAGTTTTATAAACCTGTTTATTTTCATAATAAAGTATCCAATAAGAATAAGCCTTCAAGGCTTTAGTTAAAATTTCATTGGTTTTGATATCACGCTGTATTCTTTCTGAATCTTGAAAAATTTTTGCCTGTTTTAGTGCATTTCTACGATCATCATACAACAAGTCTTTGGCTAAAGGAAGGCTAACACCTACCGCCCATAAGCCTTCTTCTGGGGTTATGTTTTGGCGATTTACATAATTACCTTCGGTTAAATTATATTGCGTTTGAAGCTCAACACCAAACCAAGTTGGTATTTTGATTTCACCTTGCCACAAATCATAATACTCTGTACCCTTAAAATCTTTCTGTTTTACCTTACCACCAAGTTTTGGATCGAACAAGCCTCTCGCCTTTAATAGTTTTTCTTCGGCTTGAGACAATTTAAGATTTGCCTGTTTTATAACCGGATGATGTTTTTTTATAAGTGCTAAATACTCGTCTATACCAAAAATTTCTTCTTGACCTGTTACCCTAATTGGGGTAAAGACTAATAATAACACAAAACAAATAAAGTTGATTGCTTTCATTTATTTCTTTACGGATTTATTATCAGAAACGTAGTAATCTGGTGGAAAACCATTTAAATTTCGCCAGATTTCGTACCACACCGGCACATTTTTTAATAAAGCAAGGGTTCGAGCTCCAGAACCTACACGTAGCGCATCTGGCCAAGATTCATATTCTTTTGGTGCTAATAACAAGCGGTATTTACCATTTGGACTAATATTATTATCTATTGCAACCACCGTTGCTCCAAAAGTACCATAAGAAGCATTCGGCCATCCGCTAAAAATAATTGTTGGCCATCCATCAAATTGTATTCTCACCTCACTTCCTAACCTAACCAATGGTAAATCTAGGGGTTCTATATAAGTTTCTACAGCTAAATTCGGATTATGAGGCATAATATTTACAATTTTTTCACCTGCCTTTAAAGCCTCTCCTCTACCAGTTTTTATAGTCTTATTAATAAATCCAGCTATTGGAGAAGTTACATAATAGAGATTTTGACGCACTTGGTAATTGCTTAGGGTATTTTCTAATTTACTAACCTGTGCTTTAGCTTCAAACTGTGTGCTTGATGTGCTGGATATATTGCTTTGCACCTTACTAATTTTATCGTCGAATTCAGCTTGAATTCTGTTGGCTTCAATCTGTGCATTTAATAATTCGTTACTATAAGTAAGTAATTTATTTTCAAGTTCAATTACATAGGCTTGGTTTTTTTGAAACTTAGAAAGCTTTTCCTCTACGTCTTGTAAAGACTTAAGTCCTTCTTTTTCGAGTTCTTCATTTCGTTCGTATTGTTTTTTTGCAATAGCTAAATCAATTTTAGCTGCCTCTAAAGCAATACTATCGCTTTTGTACTTAAGTTGAATTTGTTTAATTTTATTTTCGTTTTGTTCGGTCTTTAGTCTTCTTTCTTGCCGTAAAGCTCTCAATTGATTGTTTAAAGCGGTGATTTTATCTTGATACGCATTAACCGCACCAGATTTAGCGTCAATTTGCTCACTTGTTCGCTTTAAGAGCAGGGTGTCAAAATAAGCTTCTTTAATTTCGTTAATTTTTAAAATGGTGTCGCCTACCTTTACAAAATCTCCCTCTCTTACATACCATTTTTCAATACTACCCGGTATAACAGATTGTATAGTCTGCGGACGCTGATTTGGCTCTAAAGTAGTAACATAGCCGCTACCTGAAATGGTCTGTGTCCAAGGTAAAAACATAAATACAAAAAGCACTAAAAAACTAAAAAGTAAAATTTTGGTAAGGTAGCCGCTATGTTTATTCTTAAATAAGAGCTGGTAGGCACTAAAACTGGCCAATTCTTTTTTGGCATTAAAGGCATCGTCATTAAAATTGCGCATAGCTTCTATTCTTTAATATCAACAATTTTCAATTGGCTCGAAAGTTTTTGGTTACTTGATATGACTAAAGTAATTTCATTTTCTCGAGTATAAGTAATTAATTTTTCTAAATACGAATCAGGATTTGCAAAAGCGTGCTCAACAAAAAGCATCTTGGGCTTTTTAAGTAGTGCTCTTAGAAGAAAAATAAGCTGTTCCAATTTAAAAGTTATCACATCACCATTGGGTACAATATACTGCTGCAAGCCAAATGGTAAAGTCTGTATTTCATCAATTAAATTGAAATATGAAAGTATTGAAAAAACATCTTTTTCTTTAATGTCTTTCCTGTTTAAGGTTAGATTTTCCCATAAGGTACCTTCAAAAATTTGGTCGTCGCGTAAAACTAAGCCAAGATAATTGCGGTAATTTTTTAATGATACTGTATAGATTTCACGTCCGTCAAAATATATTTTACCATCTTTCGACTTTTTAACTCCAGTAAGGTAATAGAAAAGATCTCGGGTTTTTAAATCGTTCCCTACCACATTAATTTGGTCGCCACGATTTATGACTAAATCAGCTACGCTCAATTTACTGCTTTGCAGCCTAAAAATATGCAATGGAAAAAGGCTAATCTCTTGGCTTAAAGTATCGGTGTTAAAATCTAACTTTTTTTCACCTATTTCTTCTAATTTTTCAATGGCTGTAGAAACATCATAAATTGTTTCAAGACCCAATACTAGTTTTTCTACAGAATTAATCAATAATAGAATAATGATTTCTGCTGCCACAAACTGTCCGATATTCATCTGCTGGTTAAGTACCAGTAATCCACCTATAATTAGCAAACCAGCAGTTACGGTAACTTTAAAAACAACCATTATTTTAAACTGGCTTTTTAAAATAGAAAAATGATTTTGCCGATGCTCCAAATAAGATTCAACTAATTGATTGTTTTTATTTAATTCTATATTATTAGAGGCAATTTTTAAACTGATATAGTTTTTGGCTACTTGTTGCACCCAATAAGCTACCTTATACTTACTTTTTGATTCTTGCAGACTAGAAACTAATGCTTTATCAAAGGTAAAACGCAGCAAAATATAAAACAAAATGACCAGTAGAAATCCAAACACAATAAAAAATGGATGGTATAAACTTAATAGTAATAATCCTAACAATATTTGTAAAACTGCGGCAGGTACATCTAAAAGCAGCTTTTGTAGTCCTTTCTGTAAATTTATTACATCAAAAAAACGGTTGGCTAATTCTGGAGGATATTTATCAATAAGTTCTCTTACCCTTATTTTAGGAATTCTGTAAATCAAGTCAAAAGAGGTACGTACAAACAATTTTTGCTGTATATTTTCTATAATATCCAATTGTAATATTTGTAACCCTCCTGCAAAACCAACCCCCAAGGTTACAATGGTTACTAATATAATCCAAGAACTACTAATTTGGGCACCTTGCAATAGGTTGATAATAGCTTGAATACCTAGCGGTAAACTTAGACTGATAATCCCAGCGAAAATAGCATAGTATAATATTTGAAAAATATCTTTTCTTTCTAGGGCTAACAAATCAGCTATTTTCCTTAAAGCTGGAATTCTATTTTTTTCCATAGAGCATTACTTTATCATTAAATAAATCCATAAAAAATTCTTGTACCCCATTTTTGTCTTCACCTTCAATTGAATTAGGGAAGTGGTTTCGTAAAAATTGTTGTTTTAGTGTACCTTGCACAAGTTGATGAGCTAAAGATTTTTTAAACGAATATTCAGGTAAAGCCGCCTGAATAATGGTACTTATGCGTTCTACTAATTGCTTATATACTCTAAAATTTCCTGCTTTATTTTCATAATCAACATCGTGAACTTGAAATGCTCTGGCATATTCTTCTACCACTATGGCGTGTAATTTTTTAATAGATATGATTTCGTGATGTGGTAAATCCTGTGGTAAATCTGTAAGAATCTCTATCGTTTTAAAAAGAATTGCGGTGGGCTGGGTTAGACTTTGGGTTTCTAAGACAAGATTGTATTCGATCCAGCGCCAATAATAAGATATTAAATACAATAAAAGCTTGTGTTTGTTTTCAAAATAACGGTAAATAGAACTTTCATTAGATCCTATTTGATTGGCAAGTTTCTTAAATGTAAAACCGTCTAAACCATCGTCTTGCATCAACTCAATAGAATGCTTAATAATTTTACGTCCTAGAGCGGTCTCTAACGGATTTTTAAGGTAAATAACTGGTGGTATAACAAAATGTAATTGATTAACCAGTTTTTTCATAGCGTTATCTTTACTTGCAAAGATAGTAGTAATACTATTAAAATTATGTTATCGATAAGAAAATCTACTAAATTTTACATTTTCATAACATAAGTTTAATTTTAACAACAAAAGGCGAAAAATCACCGCCTTTAAAGTTATAATTAAAGTAAGATTTTTAGTCTATTTTGTCATAATATATTTTTATGAATTTATAGACAGGCTATTTTATTTTTGATAGTAGTTAACGCCTAATCTAAAATCTTAAGCTTGGCAAAGCGAAGTAATAATTTTTTGAGTCCTCCATTTTCAAAATTTATCTCTGCTTTTTTATCTTGACCAACTCCTTCTAATCCTACTACCTTGCCTCGCCCAAAACGTAAGTGTTCGACAACTGCACCCACTTCTAACTGTAAAACTTCTTTATCTATTCTTGCGGTATTCTGGCTGTTTTGAGGTCTTATTTTTCTTAATTTGCGTAGTTGCTCTTCACTTGGCTTATGAGCCGGAGGAGGTACTCCTGGAGTTGGTTTATTTTGCCTTAATTTACTTTTATCGACCTCACCAAATAAATCTGGATTCACAAATGAATTACCTCTAAGCTCATCGGGTGGCATAAGGTATTCTTTATATTGCTCGTCGATTTCTTCTATAAAACGGCTAGGTTCGGCATCTATAAGTTTTCCCCAACGATATCGGGACAGTGTGTAAGTTAGATAAGCTTTTTGTTCTGCTCTTGTTAAGGCAACATAAAATAACCTGCGTTCTTCTTCAAGCTCTGATCGCGTATTCATACTCATCCCTGAAGGGAATAGATCCTCTTCTAAACCTACAATGTAAACATATGGAAACTCCAAGCCCTTTGCCAAGTGGATGGTCATTAGGGCTACTTTATTATCATCATCTGTTGCATTATCTAGGTCGGTGGCTAAAGCGACATCTTCAAGAAATTCAGAAATATTACCAGTAGCATCAGCAAGTTCTTTTTGCTCTTCGACAAAATCTTTTAGTCCATTAAGCAATTCTTCTACGTTTTCAATCCGCGCAACTCCCTCTGGAGTCCCATCTTTTTTTAGTTCTTGAACCAATCCTGTTTTTTTAGCTACCATTTCGGTAAGCACAAATGCGTCAGAATTTTTTGCTGTAACCTGAAAACTCTTTATCATCGTAGCAAATTGGGTTAATTTACCTCTTGTGCGGGAGTTGATTCCGGTATTGAGCTCGTGTAAATGTTCAATGATTTGAAATATAGGTTTATCATATGAGTTTGCCGCTAGAATTAAACGATCTAGGGTAGTCGCCCCAATACCCCTAGCGGGATAATTGATAATTCTTTTTAAGGCCTCTTCGTCATTCGGGTTCACTATAACCCTTAAATAAGCCAAAACGTCCTTGATTTCTTTTCTTTGATAAAATGAAGTTCCTCCATAGATGCGATAAGGAATATCACGCTTTCTTAACGCATCTTCTATAGCTCTACTTTGTGCGTTGGTTCTATAAAGTACGGCAAAATCGCCATTACTCAGGTGGTTATTCATTCTATTTTCAAATATGGAGCTAGCAACAAATCGACCTTCTTCCCCGTCGTTTAGAAGTCGGTTGACTTGAATTTTAGGACCATCATCATTATCAGTCCACACCACTTTTTCTAGCTTTACCTTATTTTTGTCTATCACCGAGTTGGCCGCGTTGACAATATTCTTAGTGGAGCGGTAATTCTGTTCTAAACGATAAGTTTTAACGTCTTCATAATCTTTTTGAAAATTTAAAATGTTGTTGATATTGGCTCCACGAAAGGCATATATACTTTGAGCGTCATCTCCCACAACGCAAATATTTTGAAATTTATCACTCAATGCCCTAACAATTAAATATTGTGAATGATTGGTATCTTGGTACTCATCTACTAATATATATCTAAACCTATCTTGATATTTAGCTAAAACGCGAGGAAAACGAGTTAGCAATTCATTGGTTTTAAGCAAAAGGTCGTCAAAATCCATTGCTCCCGCCTTAAAACATCTTTTTACATACTCATCATAAATTTCACCAAGTCGTGGTCTTTTGGCCATAGCATCGGCCTCTTGCAAATCGGGATTGGCATAATATGCTTTAACAGTAATTAAACTATTTTTAAAAGATGAAATTCTAGAAAATACTTGCTTATACTTATAAATGTCTTTGTCTAAGTTTTTCTCTTTAATAATAGTTCTAATTAATCTTTGGGAATCTTCGGAATCATAGATTGTAAAATTAGAAGGGTAACCCAACTTATCGGCTTCAATACGAAGCAAACGAGCAAAGATAGAGTGAAATGTACCCATCCATAAATTTTTAGCTTCACTCGCACCTACAATTTTTGCAATTCGCGCCTTCATTTCTCTAGCTGCTTTGTTGGTAAAAGTAAGAGCAAGTATATTGAAAGGGTCTACCCCCTGTTGCATTAGGTGTGCTATTCTAAATGTAAGTACACGAGTTTTTCCAGATCCAGCACCAGCAATAACAATCATTGCTCCGTCTTTTTGTAAAACAGGAGCTCTTTGCGCTTCATTAAGTCCTTCTATAAATTTATTCACAATGCATTTTTTTTGAGGCGTGAATTTATCAAAAAATTAAAAATTAAACTCATAAATGTTCTAGAGATATAAAAATAAAAACTTTTTAGTTTACCGAATAAATTAAATACCTTAGTCCAAAAATAAAATTTTGCTTTAATTCAAATTTAATGGATGCTATTCTTGATTTTTTAGGTAACCTTGCCTGGTGGCAATGGCTACTTATTGTGGTGCTTATAGTTGCGATACGGGATTTGTTTTTCAACAAAAAGCATATTATCACGAGAAATTTTCCTGTGGTCGGACACTTCAGATATATGTTAGAAAGTATTGGTCCTGAGCTTCGCCAATATATCGTGGCAAACAACCGCGAAGAATTGCCTTTTGATAGGATTCAACGCGGTTGGATTTACGCTTCGGCAAAAAATCAAAATAATTATGAGGGTTTTGGAAGTGATCGTGACATTTACGCAACTAATTATATTTTTATCAATAATGCGATGATGCCCTATAGATTGCCCGAAAATCATCCAAATGTAAATGATCCTTATTTTTTACCTTGTGCTAAGGTAATGGGGCTTTCGAAAAATCGCAGAAGACCATATAGGCCTGCTTCGGCAATAAATGTTTCGGCTATGAGCTTTGGAAGTTTATCGGCGAAAGCTATTGAATCTTTAAACCGAGGAGTAAAAATGGCCAATGCTTTTCACAACACAGGCGAAGGAGGTGTATCTCCTTACCATAAAAAAGGCGGCGATTTAATGTTACAGATAGGAACGGGTTATTTTGGAATTCGTGATGATGAGGGAAACTTTAGTATGGATAAACTCGTTAAATTGTGCGAAGACAACCCTCAAATTAGGGCAATAGAAATTAAACTTTCACAAGGAGCTAAACCTGGTAAAGGTGGTGTTTTACCAGCTTCTAAAATCACTAAAGAGATTTCAGAAATTAGACATGTCCCCTTAAATAAGGATGTTATCTCACCCCCATATCATTCGGCTTTCACCGATGTTCCTTCAATGGTTGATTTCATCGAAGACATTGCAGACAAAACAGGCCTACCAGTTGGTGTAAAAGCCGCAATTGGTAAAACTATAGGTTGGAAGCAATTGGCTGAATTGATGAAAGAAACAGGAAAAGGACCAGATTTTATAAGTATTGATGGCGGTGAAGGAGGTACAGGTGCTGCACCTCCTAGTTTTGCCGATCACGTTGCTGTGCCTTGGGCCTATGGATTTAAAAGTGTTTATAGAATATTTAAAGATTATGATCTCACCAAAGATATTTTCTTTATAGGTAGTGGTAAATTAGGGTTTCCGTCCTCGGCTATTATGGCCTTTGCCATGGGAGCAGATTGTATAAACGTTGCACGCGAAGCTATGATTAGTATAGGTTGTATACAGGCCCAGTCCTGTCATAACAACACCTGTCCTACTGGTATAGCGACACAAAACAAATGGTTGCAACGCGGTATTGATGTCAAAGACAAAGCCAAGCGAAATCTTTTTTATTTTAAAAACTTTAGAAAAGAAGTATTAGAAATTACGCACGCTTGTGGTTATGAACACCCTTGTGAATTTACTATGGATGATGTAAACATTAACCTGAGTGATCAAGATTTCACCAAGACATTAGCAGATGCCTATGAGTATCATAAAACTAAGGTTGAATTTAAAGGTATGGAAGCAATTCAAAACTGTCCTTACCTTGGAGGAAATTATCAAAAAGAAAAATCTGAAGAAGACGTTAAAAAAGATACAGTAAGATATTAATTATGGAAGAAAACTTAATACAACTAGCTTTTTACTTGTTACCGGCTATTTTAGTGGCTTTAATAAGCTACTATTTCTTTGATGGTTATTTTAAAGCTGAAAATAAAAAACAATTGTTTGAGCTGCGAAGGCAAAGCAGTAAACAGACCTTACCCATTAGATTACAGGCACTAGAACGACTAACAATTTTACTTGAACGTATAGATCCAGGCAGTTTGCTTATCAGAATAAAGCCAAACAGCCAGGATAAAAATGAATATGAAAATTTACTTATACACCATATAGAAAAAGAGTTTGAACACAATATTTCGCAACAAATATATGTTAGTGAGGGTTGTTGGAATGCAATTAGAGCTACCAAAAACGCAACTATTGCCCTTATTCGAAAAACCAATATGAGCGAGAGTGTTGACTCTCCCACTAAGTTAAGAGAAGTTATTTTATCTGAAATGATGGAAAAAAGTTCACCTAGTCAAACTGGTTTAGCCTACATTAAACAAGAAGTTAAGGGGCTTTGGTAAGCTTTTAAATTTTAAAACAAAAAATTTTTATCGTAGCTCATTCTCATCCGAATGAGCTGCTTTTTTTTGTGCATATAAGTAACCTTGTTGCCACCATTCTGACATTAATTTTTTGTCAAAAATTAATGAATTCTCTGTTAATTTACTAGGTGTGTAATATAGGTTTAGGGTTACATTATTATTTATAGCTGCCAACTTTCCCTCAATTATATTGCTTCGTTCAACTTGGTCGAGCATAAATCCGAAAAGGTTTACCATAAGCGAGAAAGGGTTGTTCCCCAATACTTTATTATGCTCCATATTTTCAGATTCTAACACAATTGCATCAATTTCTGTAGCACCACGCCGTATTGCTTCACGAATGGGCACTAGTGAACCAAAACCTCCATCGGCATACTCACAACCATTTTTCTTCACCAAACTCATAAATGGCGCGTAGTTACAAGAAATCCAGATCCATTCGCAAAATTCATCATAGTTAAAATTTTTAATCGATTTATACTCAACCTTGTTTTTGGTAAGATTTGAAACGGTAACTACTACATCGGTTACACTCTCTTTTATCAATAAAAATTCTTCTGGTGTGATTTTTTGACGTATGAGTTTGTGTAGGTTTTTACTTTCTCCAAACGTACGTTTATTTTTTATGAACTGAATTAGCGTATTAATGAAGTTAATACCTACATACTCTCTATCCTCTTTTTTCTTAATGGTAAAAGGATTTATACTAAAAATACTTGATTGCGTAACCTGTGTATAAGTATTGTACAGCTTATCTAATTTACCGATAGCTAAGTGAGGAATTAATAAACTACCCGTAGATGAACCAACAAAAATAGAATATTTCTTATTTTGTGTACGAATTAAAAATTCAGCTACACCACCTGCATAGGCGCCTTTACTACCCCCACCCGAAATAACCAATGCCTTCATTAATCTAAAATTGTTTTTAAAAATTGTTTATTCCTAAATTCTACTTGTTGGCTGAGAGCAATTATCTGTTCTTTTAACTCTCTTTGTTTTGCTAATTCTTTAATCAAATTACGTGCAAAGCTATAAAAACGCCAATTATAATGCTGGGTAGCTTTTATTAAATTGAGCAAGCTTTCATCTGACCATAAATTAATTTGCCTTATTATAGAAAAGGCACTTCGTCTAATACTAATATCATAAATAGCATTGGTATACTGATTCAATTCTTGAAAGATTACCGTTTTGTTTTCCGGTTTATAAGCGGGAGTTGCCAAATGCAGCCCTAGCCAAAGGTGGCGTAAACTTTTATTGTAAAAACCTTGCTTATCTTTTAAGAGCTCTAGGTAATTCGCTCGGTTGCTCTGAAAATTGATCCATAAATTTAAAAGTGCAGCTTCTTGTGTGGTATATGATTTTTCATATAGTAATTGCTCATATTCTTCTTTTAAAGTGAGCGGAATCTTATCAATATGCAGTGCTACACTTTGTTTTACCAGTAAAGATTCGCTTTTAAGCGCCAATTTAAGTAAAGCAACCACTTCGGGTGAATGGGTATTTTCTAAACTCAATTGAATTACTGCCTCTTGCCCCAAATATTCGTTTACAGGAGCGCTTAATACATTCTTTAAATCTTCAACTTTCTGCTCTAGTGGAAGCTCTCTTAATGCGTTTAATGCTAAATATTTTTGCATAAATTCATTGGTGCTTAAAAGTCTCATTGCTTCATAAGAAGGAAATGTATTTGCTAATAACCACTTTTTCTCAAACCAACTTAAATCCTTGCCTGAAATTTCTTCGGCTACTTTTATAAAATCTTCGGTTCTAACATTCTGGTAAGCATATTTTTCTAAAAAACTTTCCACTATCTTTTTAAAAACTGACTGGCCTAATTTATTTTCTAAAAAAAATAGCGCCCACGCTCCTTTTTGGTAATAGGTGAGTGAGCTTGCTTTTGGATTCAGAAGCGCTTCTCCTCTACCCGATTCACTCGCTGCAGATAATCGTTCTGCGGTTTGGTACATAGAATAAAAAAAATAATCGTCACCAAATATTTCTCGCTCTGCTTTTAAAGCATAATAGGTAGCGAAACCCTCATGCAGCCAATGATGTGTTGAGCTGGTTTCGGTAATTAAATTACCAAACCATTGATGAGCCAATTCATGGGCATTTACATTGACATAATTTTGATCGACAAAACCTATAGAGTCGGTTAAAAATTGTTCTGAGAAAACGGTGGCTCCTGTATTTTCCATTCCGGCATATAAAAAGTCCTTTACGGGTACTTGTTTGTAATTTTGCCAAGGATAAGCTACCCCAATACTTGACTCGAGAAAATCGAATATTTCTTTGGTATATCGGTATGTAGGTTCAACCAACTTATGATCCCTGGGGTCAAAATACAGATATATAGGTACACCCGATTTACTCTGAATTTTTTCAAAATCAAATCTCCCTAAAGCAACCATTACCAGGTAACTACTCATCGGTTTTTGCATATCATACGTCCAGCGCGACACCTCCTCAAAATCACTCTTGCTTTTCAATTTTCCGTTACTAATTAAGGTATACTCTCGAGGTGCCTCAAAACTTAGATCAAACTCTATTTTATCGTTCATATCATCTAAGCTAGGTAACCAGTGAGAGGTGTATTTTCCTTGTCCTTGCGAGAAAATTTGAGCTCTTTCTGGAGTTTCCCAGTTATTAAAATATAAGGTTTGTTGGGGCCTTGCTAGATATTCAAATTGAATAGAATATAAACTATCTGACTTAAAATCATTATAAAACCATATTTTTTCAGATGTAGTTTTCAAGGATATTTGTGAGGTTTTCAAAACTACTTCTTCCATATATTTAGCATCTAAAAAGATAGAATCGCATGCTTGATTTAGGATAAATTGAAGTTCTACCTCACCGGCAACCTGCTTTTTAACAGGTTTAATTTTTAAAAAAGCACTTATATTTTTAATATCTAAATACCTCTGATTTTGGGCACAAATCAATTCCGTAAAGAAAAGAGGAAGAAGCAACAAATAAATCTTTTTCATAAAAGCGTTTTGGTGTTGAAAAATACAAAATTAATTGGTTTAAATTAACCTATTTTAAGCGCATTGTAGTTGCGAAAACTTTTTACAAAAACTATCTTAGCCCTATGAATTCATCTTATTTATTAACTCCAATAGATTACCTCAAAGGAATAGGTCCAAATCGGGCTAAACTGTTAAAGGAAGAACTGAGTATTTATACTTATTCAGATTTATTGCATTTCTTTCCTAACCGGTATATTGACAGAACTAAATATTACAAGATAAACGAGCTACAAAGAAATGATGCAGAAGTGCAAATTGTAGGTAAAATAACGCATTTAAAGATTATTGATCAAGGTAAAACCAAACGCTTGGTCGCTAGTTTTACAGACAATACCGGTAGCCTAGAATTGGTTTGGTTTAAGGGCATTAAATGGATAAGAGAATCGCTAAAATTAAACACAGCATATGTTATTTTTGGTAAAATTAATTGGTTCAACGGGCAATTTTCTATGCCTCATCCAGACCTTAAAAGCCTTGAAGAACAGAAAAAAAGTTTAAGTGGCTTGATGCAGCCCATTTATCCAAGTACAGAAAAATTAAGTAAGCGTGGCGTGAGTAATAAGATTATTTCTAAAGCCATAGAGAATCTAATTAAGTTATCTTACAAGCAATTTTCTGAAACTTTACCCGATTACCTTCTAAAGGAGCTAAATATGATGCCTAAGGCAAAGGCCCTTTTATATATACACTTTCCAAAAAACGCTGAGTTGTTAGCTCAAGCAAAATATAGACTAAAATTTGAAGAGTTATTTTATGTACAACTGCAACTCATTCTAAAGAATAAAATAAGAAAACAAAAGATTAAAGGCTATAACTTTACAAAAGTAGGTAGCTTATTTACAAAGTTTTATGAGCAACATTTACCCTTTACACTAACTAACGCTCAAAAACGAGTGGTAAGAGAGATTAGAAACGATATGGGGACTGGTGCTCAAATGAATAGGCTTTTACAAGGTGATGTTGGTTCTGGAAAAACAATGGTGGCTTTTTTATCTTCTTTATTGGCTTTAGATAATGATTTTCAAGCTTGTATAATAGCGCCAACAGAAATTCTAGCCACTCAGCATTATCAGGGGTTACTAGAACTTTGTGCACCTATTAATATAGAGATAGAGTTATTAACTGGATCAACTAAGAAAAAAGACCGCAAAAGAATTCATGAAAGTCTGGAGTGTGGAGAGCTTAAAATACTTATTGGCACCCATGCACTTTTAGAGGATAAGGTTGTTTTTAAAAATTTGGGCTTAGCTATTATTGATGAACAGCATCGTTTTGGAGTTGCTCAACGTGCAAAATTATGGACCAAAAATCAATTACCACCTCATATTCTGGTCATGACCGCTACGCCAATTCCAAGAACCCTTGCTATGAGTCTTTATGGCGATTTAGACATCTCTATAATTGATGAACTCCCGCCCGGCAGAAAGCCTATCACAACGGTTCATCGCTATGATAATAATAGGTTAAAAGTATTTCATTTTCTCAAAAAAGAAATTAAAAAAGGTAGACAAGTTTATATTGTTTACCCGTTGATTCAAGAAAGTGAACATATGGATTATAAAGACTTGATGGATGGGTATGAGAGTATTGCTAGAGATTTTCCTATGCCAGAATATCAAATTTCGGTGGTTCACGGTCAAATGAAACCAGCTGACAAGGAGTTTGAGATGAATCGTTTTGTAAAAGGTGAAACCCAAATTATGGTAGCTACAACGGTTATAGAAGTGGGTGTTAACGTACCCAATGCAAGTGTAATGGTGATTGAAAGTGCAGAGCGCTTTGGTTTATCGCAGTTACACCAATTAAGAGGACGGGTGGGCCGTGGTGCCGAACAAAGTTTTTGTATTTTAATTACAGGGCAAAAACTTTCTAATGATAGCAAAATCAGGTTAGAGGCGATGACTCAAACTAACGATGGTTTTAAACTATCTGAAGTTGATTTAAAATTGCGTGGACCTGGAGATTTAATGGGCACCCAACAAAGTGGTATTTTGCAAATGAAAATTGCCGATATTGTTCAAGATCAAGATATTTTACAACAAGCCCGTAAATGGGCAAAAAAGATTATTGAAAAAGATGAACGTTTAGAACATACCGAACATACCCGGCTAAAAAACACCTATTTGAATATCACTAAAAACAAAAAAAATTGGAAATACATCAGTTAAACAAAAAATTTAAAATATTATAGAATTGTACCCAAGCCAATTGATATTTAAAGCTTTTTTGAGAAAATAAATTTTATATTTGCTCCCCATAAAACAAGATGATTACCTATGAAAATTTCATATAACTGGATTAAAGAATTTATCAAAACAGATTGGAGTGCCGAAAAAATGGAAGTTTTACTTACAGACCTAGGTTTGGAAGTAGAAGGTATTGATGATTATGAGTCGGTAAAAGGCGGTTTAGAAGGAATTGTAGTAGGAGAAGTCATTTCTTGTATCCAGCATCCCAACGCCGATAAATTAAAGCTAACCCAAGTTAATATTGGTGAAAAGGAAAACTTACAAATTGTCTGTGGTGCCCCAAATGTTGCTTCAGGTCAAAAAGTACCGGTGGCTACCATTGGTACTCAACTGTATGATGATAAAGGAGAAGCTTGGAAAATAAAGAAAGGTAAAATAAGAGGTGAATATAGCTTTGGAATGATATGCGCCGAAGATGAATTAGGATTAGGGCAAAGTCATGAAGGGATTTTAGTGCTAGATAGTAAATTAAAACCAGGCACACCTTTAAATCAGGTTTTTGAAATAACCTATGATAAGGTTTTTGAGATTGGCCTTACCCCTAATCGCGCTGATGCTATGAGTCATTTTGGTGTCGCAAGAGATATAAAAGCTGGTTTGCTGAGACACGACATCAACGGTTCGCTAAACACCCCATCGGTGAGCGGTTTTCATGTAGAGAAACGTAGTCACCGCGTACAAATTGAAGTTCAGGATTATCAATTAACCCCACGTTATTGCGGTATTACCCTTTCGGATGTTGAAGTTAAAGCATCTCCCAATTGGATGCAAGACAAATTAAAAGCGATAGGAATCACACCGAAAAACAATATTGTTGATGCTACCAATTATGTAATGCATGAGCTTGGCCAACCGCTTCACGCCTTTGACGCTAAAGCTATTAAAGGTAACAAGATTGAAGTTAAAACGCTAGCTGCAAAAACAAAATTTACGACGTTAGATGATGTTGAACGTGAGCTTCACGAAGAAGATCTTATGATTTGTGATGCAAACGGTCCTATTTGTATGGCGGGGGTTATGGGAGGTTTAAACTCTGGGGTGACAGAAAAAACCACTACCGTATTTTTAGAAAGCGCGTACTTTAATCCGGTAAGCGTGAGAAAATCAGCTAAAAGACATGGTATAAACACTGATGCTTCGTTTCGATTTGAGCGCGGTGTAGATCCTCACATTACAGAATATGCCTTAAAACGAGCAGCCCTTTTAATTCAAGAAATTGCAGGAGGCTTTGTTTCTAGTGATTTAGATGATATATACCCAAAAAAAATAAATGATTTTCAGGTATTTCTCACTTTTAAGAAAATAAACTCTTTAGTAGGGGAAGAATTAGACCCTAGTGTTATCAAGTCTATTTTGGCATCCTTAGATATTCGCGTCAATAACGTTACAGAAACCGGTTTAGGCCTTACAATTCCTGCCTATCGCGTGGACGTACAAAGAGAGGTTGATGTAATTGAAGAAATTTTAAGGGTTTATGGATATAACAATATTGAATTTAGTGAAAAACTAAATGCAACCATAGCCAACACTAACCGATATGAAGATTTTAAAATACAAAATCTTATCGCTCAACAATTAGTGGCCCAAGGTTATCATGAAATGATGGCTAATTCACTAACCAAAGATTACACCGCTCTGAATAAAGATCTGGTAAAAGAAGAAAATGTAGAAATCCTAAATCCACTAAGTCAAGAACTAAGTGTAATGCGCCAATCTATGCTGTTTAGCGGATTGGAAGCTATCGCCTATAATTTAAATCGACAGAGCACCGATCTTAAATTTTTTGAATTCGGGAAGATTTATCAAAATAAAAAAGGATACAAAGAAAATAAGCAATTACAACTAATTGTTACTGGAAACAGAAATGAAGATAATTGGTTTGAGACTACGAAACCAACCGATTTCTTCTACTTAAAGGGTATAGTAGAGGGCTTACTGTCTCGACTAAACATAACCAAATTTAATACTATCCCTATTGATTCTAATGATTTATCAGAAGGATTAACCTATAGTATAAAGAATATCAATTTAGTAAATTTTGGAGTTGTTAAAAAGTCAATTTTAAAAGAATTTGACATAGAACAAGAGGTACTAACAGCTTGTTTTAATTGGGACGCTATAATAGAAATAATCAGCAAGACAAATGTAAAGTATGAACCTATACCAAAATATCCTTCTTCAAGAAGAGATTTTGCCCTTTTGGTGGATGAATCTGTAAAATTCGAGCAAATCTACGAGCTTGCTTTAAAAACGGAGAAAAAATGTTTGGAGTCTGTTGATTTATTTGATGTTTATCAAGGAAAAGAATTACCAGAAAACAAAAAAAGTTATGCAGTTAGTTTTACTTTTTTAGACAAGAATAAAACTCTGACTGACAAACAGATAGATAAAGTAATGAATAAATTACAAAAACAACTGGCTAAAGAACTCGACGCCCAGTTGAGATAAAATGAACCGAATTAATTAGCTTAATACCCCAATATTAGTGCTTTTTAAAAATGCAAAATCTTAATTTTTATAAGAACAAACACCATTTTCTTATACCCTTTAATATGATCAAATTTTAAAAAAGACCACTTTTTTGCGGTTTAAGCTGAGATTGAAATAAAATCTAGTTTATACCCCAATTAAAATGAAAAATTCCCATTTAATCAAGGCAGCCGAACGATTTGGCACTCCCCTTTATGTTTATGATGCGCAAAAAATTCAGCAACAATTTTACCGCCTAAAAAATGCCTTCAATTCTATTGATAATTTAGCAATTAGGTATGCGGTAAAAGCACTATCCAATTTAAATATTCTCAACCTCTTAAAAGATTGCGGGAGCGGATTGGACACCGTATCCATTGAAGAAATTAAATTAGGTTTACACGCAGGATTTGATCCTAAGAAAATTATTTTTACCCCAAATGGAGTTTGTTTTACAGAGTTAGAAGAAGCCGTAAAGCTAGGCGTACAAATCAATATTGACAATTTAAATGTACTAGAAAAATTTGGAAACATTTATCCTGAAGTACCGGTTTGTTTACGCATAAATCCCCATATTATGGCTGGCGGAAACACCAATATCTCCGTTGGCCATATAGACTCTAAATTTGGAATTTCTATCCACCAATTACCGCATATTTTACGCATAGTTGACAATACAAAAATGAATATTAACGGACTCCATATGCACACGGGTAGTGATATTTTAGATATTGGAGTGTTTCTTCAAGCAGCCGAAATCTTATTTGATACCGCCAAACATTTTAAAAATTTATCGTTTCTTGATTTTGGTAGTGGCTTCAAGGTGGCTTACGGACCAAATGATATCGAAACAGATATTGAAAACTTAGGAGAAAAGCTAAGCAAACGATTTATAGATTTTTGTGAGTCTTATGGCAAAAAACTTGCCCTTACTTTTGAACCTGGGAAATTTTTGGTAAGCGAGGCAGGATATTTTGTTGTAAAAACCAATGCAATTAAACAAACCACTTCAACTGTTTTTGCTCAAGTTGATTCTGGTTTTAATCACCTAATTAGACCGATGCTTTATGGAGCAAAACACGAAATTATAAATATCTCTCAACCCAAAAACCACAAACGCTTTTATTCGGTTGTGGGATATATCTGCGAGACGGACACTTTTGCTAATAACCAACAAATAAGCGAAATCAACGAAGGTGATTATCTAGCCTTTAAGAATGCTGGAGCTTATTGCTTTTCAATGGCAAGTAATTATAATTCTAGATTAAGGCCAGCCGAAGTGATGCTTTATAAAAAAGAGCTTTACCTTATACGTGAAAGAGAAAAGTTTGAGGATTTAATCGATAAACAACTCGTACATGCATTGCCAGAATCATAAAATTATTGTATTTTACAAATAAAAAATGGACACAATCATAACTTTGGTATATACTGGAAGCGATGTCAACATTCAATATTTACAGAATATTCTAGAAAAAGCTGGCATCAATAGTATTAAAAAAAATAATTATGAATCTGGATTAAGAGCTGGTTTCTATGGCGGCGATATTAATCAGGTACAGCTATTTGTCCCAAAGGCCCACGAGTCTGAGGCAAAAAAGATTGTTCAAGCTACTTTTCCTGAATAAAAAAAACCTTCTGAAGCTTCAGAAGGTTTTTTTGTCTATTATTTAAATGTGGTGACTCCAAATTTTTTTGCTTCAGCCACAGCTTCATCGGCCCATACCTCAAGATTATTAATCCTCGTATCGTTAGAAGGGTGAGTCGATAAAATCTCTGGAGGAGCTTGTCCGCCTTGAGCCTTCATGCGTCGCCACAAATCGGCTGCTTCGTGGGGATCATAACCTGCTACAGCCATCAATGTAAGTCCTATCTTATCAGCTTCTGTTTCGTGGCTCCTACTATAAGGTAACATTAAACCTACTTGTGTGCCTATACCATAAGCTTGATTCAATAAAGCAGCATTTTCTTCGCTTACACCTGCTGCTTGAGATCCAACCGCGGTAGCTACAGCACCTAATTGTTGTAATTGACTGGCACTCATACGTTGTTGACCATGATTGGCTAAAGCGTGTGCTACTTCGTGGCCCATTACTACAGCCAAACCTGCCTCACTTTTAGTTATGGGTAAAATTCCTGTGTAAACCACTATTTTACCTCCTGGCATACACCAAGCATTTACTTGATCATCTTTAACCAAATTATACTCCCATTGGTAACCTTCTAGATATCCTTGATAACCATTGGCATTCAGCCAACGTTGCGCAGCGGTAGCAATTTTTTGTCCAACCGTTTTAACCATCCTAGATTCTGAGGTATTGTTAACAACCTGATTTTCCTGTAAAAACTGGTCATATTGTTGAAAAGCCATCGGTAAAATTTGTGCATTAGGCACTAACGCCAATGTTTTTTTTCCCGTAAACGGATTTTGGCTACAACCACTCAAAATCAGAAAAATAAAACTTAAAAAAATTACAAATTTGTTTTTCATGATAATTTAAATTTTGTCTCAATATAGAAAAATATGACAATATTCGTTTTTCCTTTATTAAGGTTTTAACAAAAAATACTCCGTAAAAGTATGCAAAAAACGGCACGAAACTTGTTTCCTCTAAGAGAAAAAACATGAAAAATTTAATTTTTATCGGGGTTACAATATTATTTGTAAGTTGTACTTCTCAAGCCCAAAAACAGAATGAAAAAAATAAAATTGATAAAAAAAACATGAATAAAGAGGTAAATTATTCAGTACAAAAAACTGAACAGGAATGGCAGTCTATTTTGACGCCAGAAGAATATCGAATTTTGCGGCAAAAAGGAACCGAAAGACCACATACAGGAGAGTATAATTTGCATTTTAAATCGGGCGAATACCATTGCAAAGCTTGTGACGCTTTATTGTTTGAAAGTGACACTAAATTTGACGCTCATTGTGGTTGGCCTAGTTTTGACAAAGCCATTGAGGGAGGCATAGAATATAAAAAAGATACCTCTTTAGGAATGATAAGAACTGAGATATTGTGTGCTTCTTGCGGTGGTCATTTAGGTCACGTTTTTGATGATGGCCCTACCCAAACGGGAAAAAGATATTGCGTAAACTCAATAAGTTTAAATTTTAAAGAAGACGAAGAATGAAAAAATTACTATTATTATTAGCCTTTCCTATTTTATGGAGTTGCGAAGGCGATCGAGGACCTATGGGTCCACCAGGCATAGACGGAACCAATATTCTAGGACAAACCTTTGAGTATGAAAACGTAGACTTTAATTATGATTTTAATGCCAATCTTTTTACGCGTATACTTGATATACCACCAGAGATTGCAATAGAACCCTCTGATGCTATACTGGTTTATCGCCTAGAAGTACAGAATGTTAACGGAAATAGTGTTGAAACGTGGAGTCTTATCCCACAAAACTTTTTTTTACCAGAGGGGACTATTCAATATGTTTACAACCACACCGATTTAGATGTAGAATTGCTAATAGATGGTAATTTTGATTTAAGCAACCTTGATTTTGGTTTTACAGATAATCAAGTTTTTCGTTTTGTTGTGTTACCATCAGACTTTGCAAAAGACCCTAAAAAAGATCTATCGACTTATAATCAATTAACTCAAGCACTCGAATCGGAAAAGCTAAGTTTAAAAGAGTTTTAGTTAACGTGTAAAAAAATCCCTATAACATGGAGTAGATAATAAAGGCTACTCTTTTGGTTATGGGGATTATTGTTTAAATTCGCAGCACATTACTACAGATAAAAAACAATACTATGAGTAAATATGATGTCATTGTACTTGGAAGCGGTCCGGGTGGATATGTTACCGCAATTAGAGCTTCTCAATTAGGCTTTAAAACCGCTGTAATAGAAAAAGAAAGTCTAGGAGGGGTTTGCCTTAACTGGGGTTGTATCCCTACAAAGGCACTGCTTAAAAGTGCCGAGGTTTTTAACTATTTAAAGCATGCAGAAGATTATGGTTTAAAAGTTAAAGAAGCCGATAAAGATTTTGATGCCGTGGTAAAAAGAAGCCGTGATGTAGCCAACGGAATGAGTAAAGGGGTTCAATTTTTAATGAAAAAGAATAAAATTGACGTCATTGAAGGTTTCGGAAAGTTATTGAAAGGAAAAAAAGTAGAGGTTGCGAAAGATGACCAAACTAAAACCTACGAAGCAGATCATATTATTGTTGCTACGGGTGCAAGATCTAGAGAATTACCAAACCTACCGCAAGACGGTGAAAAAGTAATTGGATACCGCCAAGCTATGACCTTAAAAAAGCAACCTAAAAAAATGATTGTAGTAGGTTCTGGTGCTATAGGCGTTGAATTTGCCCATTTCTACAATGCCATGGGAACCGAGGTTACTATTGTAGAATATTTACCAAATCTTGTACCAGTTGAAGATATTGATGTTTCAAAGCAATTTGAAAAATCATTCAAGAAATCAGGTATAAAGGTAATGACCAATGCTTCTGTTGAAAAAGTAGATACCTCTAGAGAAGGTGTAAAAGCGACAGTTAAAACCAAAAAAGGAGAAGAGATTTTAGAAGCAGATATCGTTTTAAGTGCCGTAGGAATTAAAACGAATATTGAAAATATAGGATTGGAAGAAGTTGGTATTCAAGTCGACAAAGATAAAATCCAGGTAAATGAATGGTACCAAACAAATGTTCCGGGTTATTATGCTATTGGTGATGTTACCCCAGGCCAAGCTTTAGCTCACGTAGCTTCAGCTGAAGGAATTCTATGTGTTGAAAAAATTAAAGGTATGAAGGTTGAAGCCTTAGATTACGGCAATATTCCAGGCTGTACTTATGCTTCACCCGAAATTGCCAGCGTAGGATTAACTGAAAAGCAAGCAAAAGAACAAGGTTACGAAATTAAAGTGGGTAAATTCCCTTTCTCGGCCTCAGGAAAAGCTAGCGCTTCAGGTAAGAAAGATGGTTTTGTAAAAGTGATTTTTGACGCTAAATACGGCGAATGGTTGGGTTGCCATATGATTGGTGCTGGTGTGACCGATATGATTGCCGAAGCTGTGTTGGGTAGAAAATTAGAAACTACCGGACACGAAGTTTTAAAAGCGGTTCACCCTCACCCTACTATGAGTGAAGCGGTTATGGAGGCTACAGCCGATGCTTATGATGAAGTAATTCATTTATAATCATCAATTATAAAAAAGAAAAAGCCGAGAAGTTCTAAACTCCTCGGCTTTTTTGATTTACTTATTTTTAATTATAAAGATGGGTTTACTTTAGCATCAAATTGCATATCTAAAGTAACCGTAATATTATTTGCATCTTCTGTACTGGTAAATTGCACAATTAATTTTAAATCTTCGGCACTTAAATAATCGTCTAAATAAGCATCTGTGGTGTTTAAACTAATTCGCTCGACTCCCTTTGGCACATTATCTAAACTGGCCACCTGCATAACATCCAGACCATCTTTACGAACGCTTAAAGTCACAGAATCAACAAAATCAAAATTATTCTGGTCATCGGCGCTGACCAAAACAATATCAATATCGTCTAGTTCTATTTCTTCAACTTGATTTATAGCCTCATCTGTTCCTAGCTCCTTTTCTAACTCTGCACGCAGATTAATGCTAGTTTCAATTGGGAAGTTGAATGCATTAATTGGTAAATAGTCAACTGTTTTATTAACACTTACTGGGATATCACTAATGGTTCTAATTCTATCTACTACATCGTCATCGCTACAAGCGCTAAAAAATAAGCTACAGATTAAAAGGGGTAGAAATAAAATTTTGTTTCGCATAATATTTTTGATTTTAGATTATGATCAAAAATCGTTAATACAAAACTTAATTTTTCAAAGCGCCTTCTTAAAACTATCTTATAATAACGGTCGGTATTCTAAAATAATAAAGTAAATTGTTAATTTATGACTCAATTGGTATTACTTCTTGAAACCAAAATTGATTATCCCAAAAGCTTTGGTTTTTAAAGCAATCGTCTTTATCGTTACGTTTACTCGGCTGATAGCTTTGCATGATTTTATCTCCTAATTTAAAGGGTACTGGAAATTTAAAATTGGGTCCGTCATAAACAAAAGTATGAAACTCCCCATTTTCTCCACAAGGATCAACCCCTTTTGGTAAATCGTTTAAAAATTCCCTATCATAAATTCTACCGCAAAAAGAAGCATCTAACCTCTTAGCACTTACTGCTATAACTATTGCTTTAAATCCTAAATTGATAAAATAATTAGCTAGGTTTTGTGTGTCTTTTCCCCATAGCGGAAAAATCGGTTCAACTCCTAAAGGTCGATATTGTTTTTCTCTATACTCTTTTAAATCATCTAAGGCGATATCTCCAAAAACACTCGCTGTGAATCCTTCCGCTTTAAGCGAAGTAACTTTTTTTTTAACCGCTGCATTATAGGTGGTCATCGAAACATCTCCTTTTAAGCTAAGAAAATCTAAAGGTAGTCCAAGAGATTTAGCTTGCGCTTCTACCAAAGAGATGGGTACACCGTGCATGGTTACCCGATTTAAATCTGCGTTATAAGTTGTTAGTAAAAGCTCAACACTTAAAGATTTAGACTGTTGTAGATTATTTAGAGCTAAGCAAGCATCTTTACCGGAGCTCCAATTTAAATAAGCTTTAGTTATTTTCATGCTTTAAATAGTATATCGCCATAGCATAGCCTCTAAGTCCGAAGCCAGATAAGCTAGCTTTACAAACCGCACTTAAGTAAGAATGATGGCGAAAAGATTCGCGGGCAAAAATATTTGAAATATGTACCTCGACAACTGGTGTTTGAATGGCCTTTACAGTGTCTGCCAATGCAATAGAGGTATGCGAATAGGCAGCTGCGTTAAGAATAACAGCATCTACCTTATCTGCCGCAATTTGTAATGCATCGATTAAATCACCTTCGTGGTTAGACTGCAAATAATCAATATTTATATTTTTAAATTCTTGACGTAATTCACCTAAATAATTCTCGAAATTTGAAGTTCCGTAAATCTGGGGTTCTCGTGTTCCCAGTAAATTTAAATTGGGTCCGTTTATGATAAGAATTTTCATTTTGTTCGATTTATAAGTCTAAAGATAAGCCTATCATTAAACTATTAAAATCGCTTGACTGAAAGGTTTCACTATTTTTTGCAATTTTAAAACCATAATCTAAACTCACTGTAAAATCTTTTAAAAGTTTCAAGCCTGCTCCTATACTTAAATCTAAGCCCAATCTATCTTTAAAATCACTGTTGGGTATATCAAAAATGTAAGTAGCTTGCGGACCCGCTTGCACGCTTAAATTTGATAATAAGTAATATTTTAAAACTACTGGAAAATAAAGTAAATTATTGTCGCTAACATTTCCGTAAAGCAAACTAGGTTTTAAAGCAAAACTATTACTTAAAGGTGCTTCAATATACAAACCTGCGTAGAATCCGTTTTCATCTTTATTATTGGCCTCAACATTTAAATAACCTCCAGAAATTCCGGTTTGAATTGATTGTGCATAGGAAATACCACAAAAGGCTACAAAAATAAGGGCTGCAAGAACAATTTTTTTCATTCTATTTTTATTTTAAGTTAAAGCGAATGTACAAAAGAAAATGCAATTTATTTCTGGAACCCCCTTATTAATTTTGTATTGAAGTCTAAGCCTAGGTAAGCTTATTCAGGTATTTTTATAGTTTAATTTTTTGTTAAATGTCATATTTCAAAAATCTCTTAAAAAAATCATTTTTTGATAATTGTTTTGCTCCAAAGCCTCCTTTCATTCCTAAAAACATAAATATTTAAATCAATTACACTTTAATTTGAATTAAATGAGAACAATTTCTATAAATAAAATTTAAAAAGTGGTGATTAACTTTGCTCTAAATTTAAAACTATACATAAAATGAAAAAGTTTATTTTAAGCGCAGTGGCGGTATTTAGCCTGACTTTTGCTCAAGCTCAAGAAACTGGAGAAAATCCAGGATTTGATACCGGAGACATGTTTATATCTGGATCTGTAGGTTACAGCACTACAAAAAATCCAGATGATTCTAAATCAAGTAATTTTAACATTATTCCGCGTTTTGGTTATTTTGTAAATGACTTCTTTGCTGTCGGTGCTCAGTTAGGGTACAGTAAGAATACTGCAGAAGATTCAAGAGGCCGTGATACCGTGGATAATTCAACTTTTGAAGTAGGAGTATTTGGTCGCTATTACCTTTTACCAGGAAAACGCTTTACCCCCTATGGTGAATTAAATTTAGGATATGGGCACACCAAAGATATTTTTGATAATAAAGTAAACGGTTTAAATATTGGGTTTATGCCTGGTGTTAGTTATTTTTTATCAAACAACTTTGCTATCGAGGCAAGTGTTGGAATCCTAGGTTATAGTTCGGCTAAACCGGATAGTGATGGAGCCGAAGCTACCAAACGTTTTGATTTTGGTATTGATACAAATGATATAAATTTTGGACTTATTTATAAGTTTTAAAAAACTTAAGCCATAAAAAAAGCGATTGAATAACTCAATCGCTTTTTTTCAATCTAAATTCATGTTATTTAAAAGTATACCCAATACCGAATTGCAAAACAGAGTTGTGTACATCTACATCTTTTATAATTTCGCTAAACCCGTAGTTATAGCGCCCACTTATAAAAAATCCGTTATCAAAAGCATACTCAAGACCAGCTGCTAAACTAATGTCAATATCTTCTGGTTCTAAAGCGCCATCAATATCAATGTCTCCACTATCGCTATTAGGCTTATAATCTATTTCGTCATTTACTAAGAAACCTATTTGTGGTCCTGCGCTTACACTTAAACCTTCAACCAAATATATTTTTGCAAGTAAAGGGATTTGAATATAATCTAATTGTACCTCGATATTTTCATCATTATCTAAAAAATTATCTTGGTCTACTCGCACTGCATCAAAGCCTTGACCCGAGTACAATACCTCTCCTTGCACAGAAAAGCGCTCAGAAAAAGGAACTTCGGCTACAAAACCAGCATTAAAACTCGTTCTAGAATCTGGGCTATCAAAATCATCCCCAGTTACTGTAGCCAGGTTTATTCCCCCTTTTACACCTAATTTAACCAAATCTGAATTGGCTTGAGCTTGAACGCCAAAAATTCCTGCTGCTGCAATAAATGCAGTTAAAACTAATTTTTTCATAATTTATTTTTTAATGATTTACAGCAAACATACGGCTCAGTCTCTTAAAGATATATTAAGTACTCACTAAAGTTTCCCTAATGTCTAAGATACCCATTAAATGTTTATTTTTACCGTATGGAATCAAGCCAACTCATTCAGAATTATAAGACTTACCTTAAATTGGAGCGCGGTTTATCTTACAATTCTATCGTGAATTATGAATTAGATATTGTTAAATTAACCAAATTTTTAGAACAAGATAATTTATCGGAATCACTCGTTGAGGTTAAAGATACCACCATTCATAGTTTTCTATTTGAGTTAAACAAAGTTGTTAATGCACGTTCCCAAGCCCGTATAATTTCTGGTTTAAAAAGTTTTTTCGAGTTTTTAATTAACGAAAACTATAGGGAAGATAACCCAATGGAGCTAGTAGAAACACCAAAGATCGGCAGAAAACTACCCGATACTTTAAGTGTTAATGAAATAGATAAAATTATAGGTGCAATAGATTTGAGTCATCCTCAAGGTGAAAGAAACCGTGTTATTTTAGAGACTTTATATGGTTGTGGATTAAGAGTGTCGGAATTAGTAAACCTAAAGTTATCTGATTTATTCTTTGAGGAAGGTTTCATAAAAATTACAGGTAAGGGTAACAAGCAACGTTTGGTTCCAGTAACAGAAAGTCTCATTGCCTACATTAAATTTTATATAAGCGAAGTAAGAATTTTAGATCCGGTCAAAGAAGAAGATATTGACACCTTATTTTTAAACCGAAGAGGTAAACAGCTTACCCGAGCTATGATTTTTACCCTAGTTAAAAAATTCTGCAAACTTGCTGGCATCAAAAAAAATATAAGTCCGCATACCTTTAGACATTCTTTTGCCACTCACCTTCTTGAAAATGGTGCAGATCTTCGCAGCATACAGCAAATGCTAGGACACGAAAGTATTACAACAACAGAGGTATATATGCATTTAGATAGATCACATCTTAAAACCGTTATGGAAAATTTTCACCCACGAACTAAATATTAAATTTTTATTAAACTAAGCTTTTTAGGCTGGGCTTTCCGGACAAGTTTTTACCTTTAAAATAAAAATGAAAGAATTAAAATTTAAAAATGGAGACTCGCTACCTTCAATTGGCTTGGGCACGTGGAAATCAAGCGATGAAGAAATTGAAGAAGCCATTTATACAGCGTTAAAGCAAGGGTATAGACATATAGATTGTGCTGCAACTTATGGCAATGAGGCTGCAATAGGTAAAGCTTTTAGTACAGTTTTTAAACAAGAGGACATTGCACGTGAGGACGTGTTCATAACTTCAAAGTTATGGAATAATGCGCACTTAAAAGAAGATGTAATTCCGGCCCTAAAAAAGACTTTATCCGATTTACAATTAGAATATCTAGACCTTTATTTAATTCACTGGCCTGTAGCTTTTAAACCAGAAGTAACAAATTTCCCTCAGCAAGATAGTGATTATCTTTCTTTAGAAGAAGCTCCTATAATCGAAACTTGGGAAGCTATGCTTGAGGCAAAAAAGCAAGGCTTGGTTAAACATATTGGGGTTTCAAATTTTAGTATAAAAAAATTGAAAGATTTAATGGATAAAACAGAGGATTATCCAGAAATGAATCAAGTAGAACTCCACCCCTATTTACAACAAAACGAATTACATAATTTTTGTACAGAAAATAATATTTTATTAACGGCATATTCACCTTTGGGAAGTCAAGACCGCATACCAGAGATGAAGGCCGAGAACGAGCCTTCTCTTTTAGAAAACGAAACCATCCTAAAAATAGCCGAAAAGCATGATGCTAGTGCTGCACAAGTATTAATTAATTGGTCTGTACAACAAGGAAATGCAGTTATACCCAAGTCTACCAATACTCACCGGTTAAAAGAGAATTTAAATAGCTTAACTATAAATTTAGACCGTGAAGACTTAGAAAAAATTAAACACTTAGATAAACACTATCGATACGTTAATGGTGAATTTTTTGTAACTCCAGGCAATCCTTATAGTAATATCTACGACGAATAATTTTTACAAAAAAAAGCTTAGCGAAATGCTAAGCTTTTTTTAATTAGTTTTTATTTTTTTGGTATTTCTTTTAATGCTTCTAATAAAAATTTCCAAAATTTCTGGGTAGACGAAATACTCGCCCGCTCATCGGGTGAGTGTGCACCTCGTATTGTTGGGCCAAAAGAAACCATGTCCATTTTTGGATAGTGGCTACCTATGATTCCACATTCTAATCCTGCGTGACATGCGGCTACATTGGCTTCTTCACCATTCTGCCTTACATATAATTCTGCAAGATTTTTCACCATTTGTGAATTTGGATTCGGAGCCCAACCCGGGTAATCCCCACTTAAATCCACCTTAAAACCGCCTAATTCAAAACTAGCTTTTAGGCCAGATACCAAATTATGCTTCGAAGATTCAACAGAAGACCGCGTCAAACAGAGTATTTTAATTTCACCAGCACTCAAACTTACCTTAGCGATATTATTTGAAGTTTCAACCAAACCTTCAACGGCAGGACTCATTCTAAACACTCCATTATGTGCCGCGGCTAAACTATTTAATACTAATTTTTGATCGGCAACAGCCATTACTTTTTTAATACTTTCGATCTCTTCAAATTGTATATTTAATTCTTCCTCTAATCCATTATATTCTGCCTTGATGGCGTGTGCAATATCATTAAAGTTAGCTTTAAATGCGTCTAATTGATCATTGGCTACTACTACCTTTGCAACACTTTCTCTAGGAATAGCATTTCTAAGGCCGCCCCCTTGAATTTCGGCAACACGAAGTCCATTTTCTTGAGTAGCCAATAAAATTCTATTCATTAATTTATTTGCGTTTCCTAAACCTTTAATGATATCCATACCCGAATGACCTCCATTTAAACCATTCACAATAATTTTAATAGCTGTAGAATCTGTCGGCGATTTTTCTTGATCATAATTTCGCGTAGCAGTAAGATCTATACCACCGGCACAACCAATACCAATTTCATCATCTTCTTCGGTATCCAGATTAAGTAAAATAGTGCCTTCGAGAATACTGTCATCTAATTCTTTTGCTCCCGTCATTCCGGTTTCTTCATCAATGGTAAATAAAGCTTCAATTGCCGGATGCTCGATGGTATCGCTTTCAAGAATAGCCATAATAGTTGCTACTCCTAAGCCATTATCGGCTCCTAGGGTAGTTCCTTTTGCTTTCACCCAGTCTCCTTCAACGTACATTTCTATTCCCTGCGTATCAAAATCAAAATCGGTGTCGTTATTTTTTTGATGAACCATATCAAGGTGAGACTGCAATACAATAGTTTGTCTGTCCTCATATCCTGGTGTAGCTGGCTTTTTTATCACTACATTTCCAATTTGATCAACTTGTGTTGATAAATTTAATTTTTCACCAAAAGCTTTCATAAAGGCAATCACCCTTTCCTCCTTTTTTGAAGGCCTTGGTACAGCATTCAAGTCTGCAAAATTATTCCAAATCGCTTTAGGCTCTAAATTTCTTATTTCTTCGTTCATGCTCTGTATTTTTATATATTTCACAAAGGTATTGTTTCTGTAAGAAGAATAAAAATATACCCGTTTTTATTGGTTTTTCTTTACATTTGAAATAAAAAATTTGAAAAGAAAAGTTCTCATTGCTTTTGCAATTTTCTTACCCATTCAAATTATGTTATTGCAGTTTTTAAAAACACAACCACAATGGGTAGAACAATATTACAGTCAAGGCATTTATCCTTATCTCGCCAGTTTACTTCGTTTGGCTTTTGGTTTTATACCCTTTTCTGTAGGTGATGTTTTATATGGGGTGCTTATTTTTATCAGTCTTCGCTGGATTTATAAGCGTATTAGAAATAAATTCCTTGCATTTAGCAAATGGGCAGTAGAGTTATTAGCTTTCTTTTCTATCCTAATATTTTTTTTCCATTTATTCTGGGGATATAATTTTTATAGGCAACCTTTGCATCACAGCCTTCAGCTTAAAGCGGATTATAATTTACCCGAATTAAATAATTATACCGAGCATTTAATTGAAAAAACAAATAAACTTCAGTTACAACTCACCCAAAATGAAAACAAACCAGTGGAGTTTTCTTTTCATAAATTTGAAGTTGGACGGTTAATGACAGAAGGCTACCATCATCTGTCCAAAACCAACGCAAATTTCATTTATGAAAACCCCAGTATAAAACCCTCATTACTAAGCATCCCCCTGAGCTATATGGGGTTTAATGGTTATTTAAATCCATTAACCAACGAGGCGCAAGTTAATACGCGAATACCTTTATTTAAGCTACCCACCACTACCAGCCATGAAATAGGTCATCAAATTGGGTATGCTAAAGAGAATGAGGCTAATTTTATTGCTTGCAAAGTAAGTATGAATCATAGCAATGCTGCCATTCGTTATGCCGGTTATGCTTTTGCTTTGCAATATTGCTTAGGCGATCTTATGCAAAAAGACCCCTGTCAAGCCGATAATTTAATTGGTTTACTTAATACTGGTGTACTCCAAAATTACCAAGAAGTAGGTGATTTCTGGCAGGCGCATCAAAATCCGTTGGAACCACTTTTTAAGTCATTTTATAATCAATTTTTAAAAGCCAATAATCAACCACTGGGAATGAAAAGTTATAATTATGTCGTTGCTTTATTGGTTAATGATTTTTATCAGACCAAAACGCTTGCCACGTATTAACCTTTCACTCATAATGTAAAGCAATCTCGTTCTGAATTAATAAATGGAGCGTATTTAATGGAAGAATTCAAAAGAGTTAGGTTAAATTATTTTACTATTTTTAGGCCTTAAATTTAAAGAGAATGAGAAATCTTTTAACCTATTTTGGGATATTGCTCCTATTTACTACAGCGAAAGCCCAAGAATATTTCCCTAAAAACGATGGGGTAAAAAGCAGGTACGATGCCTATACCCTATATCAAAATGCAATTATTCACAATCCGAATGAAAAACCTTTTAAAGGAGATTTACTTGTTTTTAAGGGCAAGATTGTGAAAATAGCAAAACAAATTGCTGTTGAAGACAATTATATTTCCATAAACTTAGATGGCAAACACTTATATCCCTCTTTTATTGATTTAACCAGTGAATTTGGTATCAAAAAGCCGACAAAAGAACAGGCTAAAAAAGGAAACGGTTACGATGCCACTAGGACAGGCCATTATTGGAATGACCATATACGACCAGAGACTAACGCCAGCCACTTTTTTGAATATGAAGAAGAGGAAGCTAAGAAACTTCTGCAAATTGGTTTTGGTGTAGTTAATACACATTATCCCGATGGAATTATGCGCGGCACCTCTAGTCTTGTAAGCTTAGTTAAAAACCAAGGCGCAATACAAAGTATAATAAAGAAAAAAGCAAGTACAGTTCTTTCTTTTGATAAAAGCATTCTCTCTAATCAAATGTATCCTACCTCTACTATGGGAGCAATGGCATTAATTAGACAAACTTATTTAGATGCCAATTGGTATAAAAACAATATTTCAGATTATCAAGATTTAGCACTAGAGGCTTTAATAAAACAAGAAAATTTACCTCAAATTTTTATTACCGACAATGGTTTAGATGAACTCCGGGCTATAAAAATAGGCGAAGAGTTTGGTAAAAAATATTTAGTCAAGGGTAACGGGTTTGAGTTTGAAAATTTAAGTACGTTAAGAAAAATGGGCAATACGATAATTGCACCCCTTGACTTTCCTAAACCCTACACAATTAGTCATCCACACGTTGCAGAAAAAATTAGTCTCAAGAAATTAAAAAGATGGGATCAAGCACCGGCAAATTTAATGCTATTGTATAAAAATGAAATTCCATTTACCATTACAACCCACGGATTAGATGATCTCAGTTCATTTAAAAGCAATTTATTGTTGGCTATAAAATACGGCCTACCGCAAGAGGTTGCTTTGGCTTCATTAACAAGCTTGCCCGCCAAATTGCTTCGGCAAAATAATAAAATAGGAAGCTTGCATACAGAGAAGTTAGCTAACTTTTTTATTACAGATACACCCTATTTCAACGAAAATAGCAATGTATTAGCCCATGTTGTACAAGGAAAGCTTCATAATTTAAACGCGCTTGAAACGCTTAACATAGCTGGCAAGTATAGCGTTAATCATAAAGACTTTCCGCTTTCGTTAGTTTATGGACCTGAAAAAAAACAACCCACTAAATTGCTATGGAATGAAGAAGAAATAGATTTTAAACACAAACAATTAGGTAAAGATCAAACATTAGTATTCGAAATTCCTGAATCTAACGAAATGGGAATGTATAGGTTACTAATCGAAGCACCTAGAGAAAAAAAGCGTTTAAATATATGGTTAAACACGCCAAATGGTAAGCAGAGGAAATTAACAGCTGTGCGAGATGAAAACTTTAAAAAGAAGCAAGCAAAGAATGAGCAAGAAGACCTGGAAAAACCAAACTTTTCTCCTATTTCATTTCCTAATATGGCCTATGGATTTAAAACCTTACCAGAAACCAAAAAATTTTTAATTAAAAACGCTACCCTATGGACCAATGAGGAGCTGGGAATTATTGAAAACTACGACGTTTTAATAAAAGACGGTTTAATTCATAAAATAGGGCGAGATTTATCAAGCCGTAATGCTATTATAATAGATGCAACCGGCAAACACTTAACTTCAGGAATTATCGACGAACATTCACATATTGCAGCCTCTGCTGTTAATGAAGCTGGTCATAATTCAACCGCAGAAGTGCAAATGGAAGATGTTATAGACCCTACAGATATTAACATTTACAGAAACTTAGCTGGTGGCGTAACTACCATCCAGTTATTACACGGTTCGGCCAACCCAATTGGTGGTCAATCGGCTATACTAAAATTACGCTGGGGGCATCAACCCGATGAGCTTATCTTTAAACAAGCCCCTAAATTTATCAAGTTTGCATTGGGTGAGAACGTGAAACAATCCAATTGGGGAAACGGTTATCGTTTTCCGCAAACCCGTATGGGGGTCGAACAAGTTTATATAGATTACTTTAATCAGGCTTTAGCCTACGAGCAAGAGAAAAACAACAATTCAACCTATCGAAAAGATATCGAATTAGAGACTTTGTTAGAGATTGTTCGCTCTAAGCGTTTTATCTCGTGCCACTCGTATGTTCAAAGTGAAATCAATATGCTTATGAAGGTGGCCGAACAATTCGGTTTTACCGTAAATACATTCACCCATATTTTAGAAGGATATAAAGTTGCCGATAAGATGAAGAAACATGGAGCAGGTGCCTCAACTTTTTCTGATTGGTGGGCTTATAAATATGAAGTAAATGATGCAATACCTTATAATGCAGGAATTTTGCATAATCAAGGCGTTGTCACGGCGATAAACTCTGATGATGCCGAAATGAGTAGAAGATTAAATCAAGAAGCAGCAAAAACCATTAAATATGGTGGTTTAAGTGAAGAAGATGCTTGGAAAACAGTAACACTTAATCCTGCTAAATTATTGCACATTGATAAGTATGTAGGAAGTATTAAAGAAGGTAAACACGCCGATTTGGTATTGTGGAGTGATCACCCTTTATCTATTTACGCTAAAGCGGAAAAAACTTTTGTAGATGGTAAATTGTATTTTGATTTAGAGAAAGACAAATTACTTCGTGCTCAAAACAATACCTTGAAAAATAAATTGATACAAAAAACTTTAGATGCCAGTCAAAGCGGATCAGAAACGCAAGATGTTGTTGAAGATGAAAAAATACTAATGCATTGCGACACTTTAGAAGAAAGAATTTAAAATTATGAAATCATTCCATTCCACTAGCCTACTAATAATTTTGTTGTTATTTACAATAAGCGTAAAAGCACAACAAACCCCTGGAGCAATACAAAAAAATGCCATTAGCATACAAGGGGCCACTCTACACAATGGTAAAGGAGGGGTTATTAAAAATTCTCGTATAGACTTTAATAATGGCAAGATTACATACATCGGTCAAAATAATGAGAAGCACCCATTAGCAACTGACACAAAAATAATTAAAGCCAATAACCAACATATTTATCCAGGTTTTGTTGTACCTAATAGCACTTTAGGATTGGTAGAGATTGATGCAGTAAAAGCTTCTAAAGATGAAAATGAAACCGGTAGTTTTTTACCCCATATACGTAGTTTAATCGCATACAACACCGAAAGTAAAGTGGTTGAATCTATGCGTCCAAATGGTGTTCTTATTGCCGAAATTACACCTAGAGGCGGACGTATATCGGGTACATCATCGGTTGTTCAACTCGATGCTTGGAATTGGGAAGATGCCTATATAAATAAAGACCATGGTATACATCTTAATTGGCCATCTGTATATAAAAGAATTAGTCACTTAGATAAAAAGAAAAAAATTACACAAGATTTAGAAAATTACACCAAAGAAGTAAATAAACTTACATTTTACTTCGAGCAGGCAAAAAGCTATAGATCTAAAGAGATTGGCACAAAAAGTATTGCTTTTGAGGCAGTAAAACCGGTGTTTAGCGGAAATAAAACCTTATACATTCACGCCAACACAAAACAGCAAATCGCAGATATTCTATTATTTAAAGAAGAATTACAAATTCCCAAAATTGTAGTGGTGGGTGGTTATGAAGCTTTAAGTTTTGCTAGCGAACTTAAAAAAGCGCAAATTCCAGTATTAGTTAATCGTCCGCATAGTTTGCCAAGACAAGACGATGAAGATTATGACGCCCCTTTTAAATTGGCTACTCAATTAACGCAAGCCGGGCTTCTCGTCGGACTAGAGCCAAGCGGCGATATGGAGCGAATGAATGCCAGAAACCTTCCGTTTTATGCTGGTACTTGTGCCGCTTATGGACTCTCAAAAGAAGAAGCATTACAGCTCATAACCTATAACAATGCGCAAATATTAGGTATTAATAGCAATTATGGATCACTAGAAGTAGGCAAATCGGCTACTTTATTTATAAGCGAAGGTGATGCTTTAGATATGCGCGGAAACAAGTTGACGCATGCATTTATTGATGGTCGAGCGGTTAGTTTAAAAACACACCAAACCAAGCTTTACGATCGTTACAAAAACAAATACAAAAAATAGTTTACGCCTCGCTTATGAATCATAAAAGTATAGCCAGCACCCAAAACAAGAGAATCAAGCGTTTAATCCAATTACAGGAAAAGTCGAGAACAAGACTAAAAGAAGGTAAATTTGTAATTGAGGGTGCTCGTGAGATTGAACTTGCGGTGCAGGCCGGCTATCAATTATTAGAGCTGTATTATAGTAACCAAATACTAGGAAATGATAAAGATTTAAGCTTAAAATTTGAGGCATTTGAAAAAATTGAAATTAGTTTAGAAGTATATAAAAAAATCGCTTATCGCGGAAGCACCGAAGGATTAATTGCTGTGGCTGCACCTAAACCACATCTGCTTGCAGATTTAAAATTTAAACGTAAAAATCCGCTTTTACTAGTCGCCGAAGCGCCTGAAAAACCAGGGAATATTGGTGCGTTGTTACGTACTGCAGATGCCGCTAATGTAGATGCGGTTTGTATAGCCAATCCTAAAACCGATATTTATAACCCTAATATAATTCGGTCAAGTGTAGGCTGTGTATTTACCAATCAGATTGCTAGCGGAACTACAACTGAGATTATAAACTATTTAAAAGACAGTGAAATTGCTATTTACACGGCAATTTTACAAGATTCATCAATCTATACCAAACAAAATTTCACGAACTCAACTGCATTGGTAGTAGGCACAGAAGACAAAGGCTTAAGTGAAGCTTGGCGGAAAGCGGCAACAAAAAACATTCATATCCCTATGCAAGGAAAAATTGACTCCATGAATGTCTCGGTCGCTGCGGGAATATTAATCTTCGAAGCAAAGCGTCAACGTGACTTTAAATAATTATCCGCTTAAGCGAAAAAGACATCGGTTTTAATGGATTTTACAGCAATGCTAAGCAATAAAATTCTTAGTTGACAATTATCATATAACCACTTAAAACAAACCTTGGTTATTCTTTGATTACTAAATATATTGCACCATAAATCATATATTATTTTATGAACTCAAGCATTTTGTTTTATTTACTCATTGGTATTTTGATATTTCATTTTGTATTCGATCAAATATTAGGTGCTCTAAACGCAAAGCATTTTAAGGATAATTTACCGCCAAAACTACAAGATATTTATAATGACAAAGCCTATTCAAGCTCTCAAGCATATAAAAAAACACGCTATAAGTTTGGTGTACTTACCGCAAGTTTCTCCCTGCTAATTACCTTGGCTTTTTTCTTCTTAGATGGTTTTGCATGGGTTGATAATTTTGCCAGAAATTTTAGCGAGCACCCTATAATTGTGGCGCTAATATTTTTTGGAGTAATTGTGTTGGCAAACGATCTACTAACTACTCCCTTTAGCTATTATAGTACCTTTGTTATTGAAGAGCGCTTCGGGTTTAATAAAACTACCAAAAAAACTTTTTTTATAGATAAGTTAAAAGCTTGGGTTTTAACTGGCATTTTAGGTGGGGTTATGTTAGCCCTAATTATAAAACTATATCAAATTGCAGGCGAGTATTTCTGGATTTATGCGTGGATTTTGATAGGCATTTTTTCTATATTCATCAATATGTTTTACAGTAAACTTATTGTACCTTTTTTCAATAAACAAACGCCGCTAGATCCAGGTAGTTTACGCGATAAAATTGAAATCTATGCCAGGCAGGTAGGATTTGTTTTGTCTAATATTTATATCATAGACGGCTCTAAAAGAAGTACAAAAGCCAATGCTTATTTTTCTGGATTTGGAAAAGAAAAAAGAATCACGTTGTATGATACTCTTGTTAATGACTTAACCGAAGAAGAAATTGTGGCGGTTTTAGCACACGAAGTGGGACACTATAAGAAGCGGCATATTTTATTTAACCTCTTTATTTCTTTGCTTAGCACAGGATTTACTTTGTGGTTGTTCTCGCTATTTGTAGGAAATCCATTGTTGTCTGAAGCGCTAGGTGTAAGTCAGCCTAGTTTTCACGTTGGTCTTATTGCCTTTGGTATTCTTTACACTCCAATTTCTGTGGTAACCGGTTTATTGATGAATATGTTAAGTAGAAAGTTTGAATATCAAGCCGATGATTATGCTCAACAAACTTTTGGAGCACAACCTTTAATATCAGCATTAAAAAAATTATCCAGCAATAGTTTTAGCAATTTAACGCCCCATCCCTACTACGTATTTATGTATTATTCGCACCCAAGCCTTTTACAACGAATTAATAATTTAGAAAAATCATAGACTTTTAGTATCTTAGATTTATGATAAGTGAACAAGAATTAGAACTAGAAAACAAGAAAATAGCCCAAGAATACAAGGAGCTATTGCGTATAAGCTATCGACAGTTGAGTGATGAAGATAAAAAACTCATTCGTAAGGCTTTCGATGTTGCGGTAGATGCACATAAAGAGCAACGTAGAAAATCTGGTGAAGCTTATATTTTTCATCCAATTGCGGTAGCCAAAATTGTTGCATCAGAAATTGGTTTAGATGCCACGTCAATTGCAGCAGCCTTACTACACGATGTTGTTGAAGATACAGCCTATACCAAAGAAGACATTGCCGCGATGTTTGGCGATGTAGTAGCCAAAATTGTTGAGGGTCTTACTAAAATCACCAACCTTAAACCCGAAAAAGACATTTCTTTACAAGCCGAGAATTTTAGAAAAATGCTGCTTACGCTAAATGATGACATTCGGGTAATCATCATTAAAATTGCAGACAGGCTGCATAATATGCAGACAATGGAGTCGATGCGCGATGATAAACAAATAAAAATAGCATCAGAGACCTTGTATATTTATGCACCCTTAGCACATCGAATAGGCCTCTATAACATCAAAACCGAATTAGAAGATTTAAGTCTAAAATACACCGAACCAGAAGTTTATCAAGAAATACTTGATAAAATGAAAGAGAGTAAAGAAGACCAAGATCTGTACATTCAAGAATTTTCAAACATTATTTCTAATGCCTTAGAAAAAGAAGCAATTGAATTTGAAATAAAAGGTAGACCCAAATCTATTTTTTCAATTCGCAAGAAAATCATCAAACAAAATATAGCCTTCGAAGAAATTTACGACAAATTTGCCATTCGAATAATCTATAGCAGCACCCCAGATCAGGAAAAGTTTTTGGCTTGGAAAATTTATTCTATAGTCACTGATTTTTTTAGACCTAATCCCACTCGATTACGCGACTGGATTTCTTCACCAAAATCAACAGGTTATGAAGCACTGCATATTACCGTAATGGGACCAAAGGGCCGTTGGGTAGAAGTACAAATTCGCAGCGAACGAATGAATGAAATTGCCGAAAAAGGATATGCTGCTCATTACAAATACAAACATGGTGCCGAGCAAGAAGATGAAAATCTTGAACAATGGCTCAATAAATTACAAGAGGCCTTAGAAAACAGCGAAGGTAATGCGGTAGATTTTGTCGAACAATTTAAATTAAATTTATACTCGAAGGAGATTTTTGTTTTCACCCCTCAAGGTGAAATTAAGTCTTTACCAAAGGGAGCTTCACCACTTGATTTTGCTTTTAGTATTCATACCGATGTTGGTTTAAAAACTCGAGGAGCCAAAGTTAATGGTAAATTAGTCCCCTTAAGTCACGTTTTAAAGAGCGGAGATCAAGTAGAAATAATTACATCAGAAACCATAAAACCCAATAAAAATTGGCTCGACTATGCCACAACGGCAAGAGCTCGATCTAAAATAAAATCGGCTTTAAAAGAAGATAGAAAAATACTAGCCGAAAACGGAAAGGCCATCTTAAAAAGAAAACTAAGATCTCTAAAAATTCCCTTTAACGAACAAACAATCACCCAATTGGTACGGTATTTTAAAATAAAAACCAGCTTAGATTTATTTTACCGTGTAGGAATTGGCACCATTGATAACGTGGCGCTTAAAGAATTTAATGCCTCTCGTAGTAATGCTTTTGTCAATTATTTTAAAAATAAAATTAGAAAACCCAGTATACCAGATGATATACACAAAGAAGAAATTACAACGCAGTATGATCTGTTGGTCTTTGGAAAAGAAAACGACAAATTACCATACAAACTTGCACATTGTTGTAACCCAATACCTGGTGATGATGTTTTTGGATTTTTAACCACCACAGAAGGAATTAAAGTACATAAAAAAGACTGTCCTAACGCCATTCAATTGCAAAGCAATTATGCCTATCGTATAATAAGTGCTAAATGGATAGACTCTACTCAAGAAGAATTTAAAGCCGTAATTAAGTTAACTGGTTTAGACGATTTAGGCTTGGTAAGCCACATAACTAAAGAGATTTCTAACAACCTTCACGTTAATATGCAGGAGATCAGCTTTAAAAGTAACCACTCGGTTTTTGAAGGAAAAATTACTGTTATCGTGAAAAACAAAACCATTTTAAAGAAATTAATGGAGCGCTTGAAAAAAATTAAGGGAATAAACAAAGTAACCCGTGAATAAAAGCTTAAATTTGCATTTTTAATTATGGAAGCAGATCAGTCAAAAGAAAATCATCAAGCCATTGTAAAAAATGTCTTTACCAAGTACTTAGAGGAGAAGAAACACCGTAAAACCCCTGAGCGTTTTGCTATTCTTCAAGAAATATATGCAAGTGAAGAACATTTTGATATCGAGTCGCTGTACATTACCATGAAAAATAAGAATTACCGGGTAAGTAGAGCTACGTTATATAATACCATAGAGCTTTTGTTAGAGTGCGGACTGGTTAGAAAGCACCAATTTGGAAAAAACCAAGCTCAATATGAAAAATCATATTTTGACAAACAGCATGACCATGTAATTCTTACCGATACCGGTGAAGTAATTGAGTTTTGCGATCCACGAATACAATCGATTAAACAAACAATAGAAGAAGTTTTCGGTATAGAGATAAATAACCATTCACTCTATTTCTACGGAACAAAAAAAACACCTAAATAACATATTTTATGGCAGTAGACTTGCTATTAGGACTTCAATGGGGAGACGAAGGCAAAGGAAAAATTGTTGATGTACTTACCTCAAATTATGATATCATTGCTCGTTTTCAAGGTGGGCCAAATGCTGGGCACACTTTAGAGTTTGATGGTATTAAACACGTATTACACACTATACCTTCTGGTATATTTCACCCCAATACTATAAATTTAGTGGGTAACGGTGTAGTGATTGACCCTGTAATTTTTAAAAAAGAGCTCGACAACCTAAGTCAATTTGATCTTGATCTTAGAAAAAGTTTATTGATTTCGAGAAAAGCACATATCATTTTACCAACACATCGTTTGCTTGACGCAGCTTCAGAAACCGCCAAGGGTAAGGCTAAAATAGGTTCTACCTTAAAGGGAATCGGGCCAACTTATATGGATAAAACCGGGAGAAACGGTTTGCGTATAGGAGATTTAGAACTCAATAATTGGAAAGAAAAATATAGACAATTGGCCGATAAGCACGAAGCGATGATTTCGTTTTATGATGTTGACATTCAATATAATTTAGAAGAGCTCGAAACCGAATTTTTTATAGCCGTAGAACGACTAAAAGAACTGCAGTTCATCGATTCTGAAGAATATATTTATCAAGCTCAACAATCTGGTAAAACTATCTTGGCCGAAGGTGCTCAAGGTTCTCTATTAGATATTGATTTTGGCACCTATCCATTTGTCACCTCAAGCAATACAACCGCTGCTGGCGCCTGCACCGGTCTAGGCGTGGCTCCAAACAAAATTCAAGAAGTTATGGGTATTTTTAAGGCCTATACCACCCGTGTTGGTAGTGGCCCTTTTCCCACAGAATTATTTGATGAAAATGGAGAAAAAATGGCAAAAGTAGGTAGGGAATTTGGAGCTACTACTGGGCGCCCAAGAAGATGTGGTTGGTTAGATTTAATAGCTTTAAAATATGCCGTACAAGTTAATGGGGTTACCCAGCTTATGATGATGAAGGGCGATGTTTTGAGTGGGTTTGAGGAACTAAAAATTTGTACCGCCTATACGTATCAAGGTGAAAAAATTCAACATTTCCCTTACACCATTGAAGATGAAAGTCTTGAACCAATTTATGAAACTTTACCAGGCTGGAAAGAAGATTTAACTCAAATAAATAAAGAGGATGATTTTCCCGATAATTTTAAAAGGTATATCGAGTATATTGAAGATTTTATACAAGTCCCTATAAAAATTGTTTCGGTAGGACCAGATAGAAAACAGACTATTATACGCTAAGAAATAAAAAACGCTTCAAATTAAAATTGGAGCGTTTTTTGCCAATAGAAAATTTTTGAAACACTTTAAAGCTTGAAAAATTCATCTCTCTTTTTAATTTTATTTGCGTGCATTACCATTGGCTATGCACAAGAAAACAAAATTGATTATACCAGCGATAGAACCATAACCGATGAGGATAAATACCCAGGTGCTCTTCTCTTTAGTAAAGTAGAAAATCAGGTGTTTTTCACTCACGAAGGAATTAATGTTTGGTGTGATCAGGCCATTTTTTATGAAAAAGATCAGTTTTTTAAAGCGCTAGGGAATGTAAAGATGAAGCAAGGCGACTCCATTACTTTAACTAGTAAATACGCCGAGTATGACGGGGAGACACAATTTGCATTTGCCAGCAATCAAGTTAATCTAAAAACAAAAACCAGCAGACTCACAACAGATACGTTATTTTTTAAACGTGATGTACAACAAGTTTTTTATAGAAGTGGAGGAACTTTGAGGGATTCCGCAACTACCATAACAAGTAAAGTAGGTCGGTATTTTCTAGAGCAAGAAAAATTAAGCTTTTTGCACGATGTTCTGGTTAAAAATCCAGAATACACTATTAATTCTAGTCAGCTAAACTACTTTACACAGAGCAAACACGCTTATTTATATGGTCCTTCTACCATTACTGGAAAAGAAACGCAAATTTATTGTGAGCGTGGTTTTTATGATACCCAAAAAGATGAAGGCTATTTTGTTAAAAATTCTACCGTAAATTATAAGAATAGAAAATTACAAGGAGACAGCATTTATTTTAATCGAAGTAAAAATTTTGCTTCGGCTACTAATAACATTCGGGTGACAGATACCATTAATCACTCTGTACTCACTGGACATTATGCAGAGGTGTACCGCGAAAAAGACTCCGTCTTTATAACAAAAAGAGCATTGGGTGCAATAAAACAAGAAAATGACACTTTATTTGTACATAGCGACACCTTAATGATTACCGGGCCTACTAAACAGCGACTTATTCGCGGATTTCGAGATACTCGTTTTTATAAAAAGGATATGAACGGGAAATGTGATTCTATTGTTGTAAATGAGCAATTAGGTATTTCAAAACTTTTGGGAAAACCAGTTGTGTTTTCTGGTGAAAATCAATTAACCGGAGACACCATTCACCTACTCAATCATCCAAAAACCAACAAACTCGATAGTTTAAAAGTCTTTTATAACGCTTTTATGATTCAAAAAGATAGCCTTGGCGGATTTAATCAAGTCAAGGGAAAAGAAATGTTCGGATTGTTTGAAAAGGATGAACTAAAAGAAGTTAACTTTATCAAAAACACAGAAACCATATTTTACAGTAGAGATGATAAGCAACAACTCATCGGGATAAATACCGTTATTTCTTCTTCAATTAAAATAGAGTTTCAAGACCAAGAAATTACTAAGATTTATTATTACAAAAATCCGAAACAAATCCTTTATAGAGAAGGAGACCTTCCTAAAAATGCTCGTAAGTTAAAAGGTTTTAATTGGCGAGGACAAGAGCGTTTACAATCAAAAAATGACCTTTTTAAAGGTAAACCTACCCCCACCCTAACAAAAATAGAAGGAATATCTTTACCGTCTAATGATGAGCCCAATTTCTTCAATAATGAAAAAGGTAAAAAGATAAAAGAAAAAATTCATGAAAGTTCCCGGTTGAATAAAGAATTGCTCACGCCTCGTGAGGAGGATCAAATGATTTACGAAACTGAACCTGAAGAAAATTAATCAATTTATAATTGTTTATTAGTGAAGTTAGATTTTTTAAAATATCAAGCTCAAACCACTCCTCACCCGCTTGGATTAGAAATAAGCCATGCCAAAGGAAGTTACATTTACACCACCAATAATGAAGCCCATTTAGATTTTGTTGCAGGAGTTTCGGCCTGTAGCATAGGGCATTGTCATCCCGAAGTAATAAAAGCTATAAAAACACAAGCAGATAAATATTTGCATGTAATGGTATATGGAGAGTATGCCCAAAAGCCGGCTGTAGATTACACTAAACATTTAGCACAACAATTACCTATTCCGCAAGCTTCAACCTATTTAGTTAACAGTGGAACAGAAGCCATAGAAGGTGCTATTAAATTGGCGCGAAGAGCGACCGGCCGAAAAGAAATCATCGCAGCCAAAAACGCTTATCACGGTAATACTATGGGCGCATTAAGTTTAATGGATTTTGAAGAGCGAAAGGCACCATTTTATCCACTAATACCAGAAATTAAGCATATTGCTTTTAATAAAACCGATCAACTTAATCAAATATCCTCCGATACAGCTGCCGTTATATTGGAAACCATTCAAGGAGGAGCGGGAGTTATAGAACCCACAAACAATTATCTCAAAAAAGTTAAAAGTCGTTGTGAAGAAGTTGGGGCTTTATTGATTTTAGATGAAATACAGCCAGGTTTCGGAAGAACAGGATTTTTATTTGCTTTTCAAAAATATAATGTGACACCCGATATTTTAGTAATCGGGAAAGGAATGGCTGGCGGCCTACCCGTTGGCGCATTTGTTGCGCAACGTAAATTGATCAATTTACTTAGCGATAATCCCAAAATGGGGCATATCACCACTTTTGGTGGTAATCCGCTAATAGCGGCAGCATCCTTGGCTACCTTAAAAGTTGTGGAAAAACCAGAGTTTCTAAAGGCAGTTATAGAAAAAGAAAAGCTATTTAAGACGCTGTTACAGCATCAATTAATACAAGAGATACGAGGCACCGGCCTAATGTTAGCCTTAATTATGAAAGATGAAGAAACGGCTAATGAATTGGTTTTAAGAGCGAAAAAAGAAAATTTAATTTTATTTTGGCTTTTATTCGAAAAACGCGCCGTACGAATAACTCCACCACTAACAATTAGTCATAAAGATATTGAAAAAGGATGTAATATTATCCTAGGTATTTTAGATAATCTGGTATAAGTTTTGTTAATTACTTTGTTAACAAGAATAACTTAAAACCCTTTATTTTATTACTTTTTGAACTTAACTTTATGTTTAACAAGCTTTGAACTATGTTTTTGAATCATAACGAAGAACCCAATTTCTCTATCAATCGATTTGAATCGATGCTCAAAACAAATGATATTTTGTTTTTTGACTCCATAGAATTTGAAAATATTATTCATCATTATCTTGACTTGGGCAAGCTTTCTTTAGCCAAAAAAGCTATTCGTTTAGGTCTTGACCAGCATCCGCAATCTACACAACTTTTATTGTTTAAAGTAGAGGTTAGCATTATGGAGAATAAGCTGGGTGATGCTAATCAAATATTAAATAAGCTTGAACAAATTGAGCCTTCTAACGAAGAGATTTATATTCAAAAAGCTAATATCTATTCTAAAAGAGATGACCATAAAACCGCAATACAGCTACTAAAAAAGGCGCTTAATTTGTCAAAAGATTTATCAGATGTTCACGCGCTATTAGCTATGGAATATATGTTTGAGGAGGACTTTGATAATGCTAAAATACATTATATGGCTTGCTTAAAAGATGACCCTGAAGATTATGCTTCTTTGCATAATGTAATATATTGTTTTGATGTTTTAGGTGAAAATAAACAAGCCATCGAATTTTTATTAAATTACCTAGACAAAAATCCGTATTGTGAGGTTGCTTGGCATCAATTGGGAAAGGCTTATAATAAAGAAGGTAATTTAAATAAAGCTTTAGAAGCTTTTGATTATGCTTTATTGGCCGATGAATATTTTATGGGTGCTTACTTTGAAAAGGGAAAAGTGCTTGAAAAAATGAATAGAATTCAAGAAGCAATAAGAAATTATCAAATAACCTTAGAGCTAGAAGACCCTTCTGCTTATGCTTATTTACGCATAGGTAAATGTTATGAAAAACTTGAGATTTTAGATGTTGCTTTACATTATTTACAAAAAGCTACTACCGAAGATCCTTTACTAGATAAAGCTTGGCTAGCTATTACTGATTTTTTCTATCAACAAAAAAATTATCGTAAAGCACTATATTTTATAGAAAAAGCAATTGATATTGATCAAGAAAACGTAAGGTACTGGAAACTTTATGCAAAAATCAATCATAAATTAAATTTTCTAGAAGAAGCAGAAAAAGGTTATAAACAAAGTATAGAGCTAGGCAATTACGAATTAGAAACTTGGATTGCTCACGCTGACGTTTTAATTGAAATTGGCGAGGTAGAATCCGCTTTAAGCGTGATGAAAAAGGCAGAAGAGTTTTATCCTGAATCAGAAGAAGTGACTTATAGGTTAGCGGCACTTTACTTTTTAAACAATAAAGGTACTTTAGGCTACAAATACTTGGTAAAAGCACTTGAAATTAATAAAGAATATTTAACTGTAATATATCCGCTGTTTAAAACGATATTTGACAGACCTAGTATTCAAGAAATTATTATATCATATCAATAAGCCATTCTAAATTTCCATCGCAGTAAATAATCAAATTATGAATAGAAATACTAAAGACTACCTTAAAATCAGTCTTAAGGGAATGGCCATGGGAATTGCAGATACTATTCCCGGCGTTTCTGGAGGTACAATAGCCTTTATAACTGGTATTTATGAAGAACTTGTTTCAAGTATTTCAAATGTTAACTTAAAGCTCTTTCAGATCTGGAAAAAAGAAGGATTTTGGTCGTTTTGGAAAGAAATAAATGGCGGTTTTTTGCTAGCACTTTTGACCGGAATTTTAATTAGCATTTTTAGCTTTATGCGACTGGCTAATTTTCTTTTAAAAACAGAACCTCTATTGGTATGGTCATTCTTTTTTGGTTTGGTTCTAGCGAGTATACTATTGGTGGGTAGAGAAATAAATAATTGGCGAGGTGCTACCCTTTTAACATTAATTATAGGTGCAGGTATCGCTTACGGAATAACAATTTTGCCACCGGCCACACAAAACTCTAGTTATTGGTATTTGTTTATGTCTGGCGCTTTTGCTGTTTGTGCAATGATTTTACCAGGTATAAGCGGAGCCTTTATTTTGGTTTTATTAGGCAGTTATCAAACTATTACACAAGCAGTTCATGACTTTGACTTTAAAAAAATAGTGGCAGTAGGTTTAGGAGCTATTATGGGTTTAATTAGCTTTTCAAGAATTCTAAAATGGCTTTTTAAGCATTATAAGAATTTAACCTTGGCCTTGTTAACGGGATTCATTGCAGGATCATTAAATAAAATTTGGCCTTGGAAAAACACCTTGGATTCAATAACAATAAGAGAAAAAACAATTGTTTTAGCAGAACAATCTGTATTGCCAAGTAACTTTATTGGAGAGCCAAAAACATGGAGTTGCATTTTTTTAATGCTTCTTGGTTTTTTTAGTATCTTGTTTTTAGAAAGAATAGCCGCTAAAAAACAAACCAATAATGCAAAATAAGCGAAGTTTAAAAGATAAGGTCTTTTTGGTTTTAAAAGGATTGGCTATGGGTGCAGCCAACAAAGTACCCGGGGTCTCTGGTGGTATTGTTGCTTTTGTAGCAGGTTTTTATGAAGAATTTATCTATTCGCTTCAAAAATTCAATCGAAAGGCGCTACTCTTACTTTACAAGAAGCGGTATAAAAGTTTCCTAAATTATGTAAACGCCTCGTTTTTAGGTTTACTGGTCTTAGGAATGATTATTAGTTATTTCTCAGTTTCCAAACTATTAGATTACTTCTTACTTCACTATGAGTTATATGTGTGGTCTGGCTTTTTTGGTATGATAATCGGATCAATTTTTTACATAGCAAAAGATTTCAAAGTTAAATCTCTCCGCCACGTGCTCTTTATAATTTTAGGATTATTAGTGGGCGGTGGTATAAGTCTGTTAGAACCCGCCACTGAGAATGACAACCTATGGTTTGTCTTTTTTTGTGGCGTTATTGGGGTTTCGGGAATGACCTTACCAGGACTTTCGGGGTCATTTATCTTAATACTAGTAGGCAATTATGTATTGCTCTTGGTTGACTCTGTAAATGCGCTCTTTGACACGTTAAAAGATCTAGCATCGTTAAATTTAGATTTTCTTAAAGATCAAAAACGCGTGCATTTATTAAAAATTCTAACCAGTTTTACCGCTGGCTCCGTGGTTGGGTTGGTCTCACTCTCTCACCTGCTTGGTTATGTTCTCAAACACTATAAAAACATTACCTTTGCCACCATTATAGGCTTTATAACGGGATCTTTAGGCGTTGTTTGGCCTTGGAAAGAAAAAATCTATAAAACAAATCTCGCAGGCAATCGATTATTAGATGCTAATGGAAATTTTATCATTGATAATTACAACAGGTACTTGCCTGATTTTCAAGACACTCAAAATTATATTGCTGTGGCTTTTATTTTTTTAGGTGTAATTTTAGTTTACGGATTAGGTCTCTACGGTGCAAATACAAAAAATTTAAAATAATGAAAAAATACGGATTAATTGGTAAGGATATTGGGTATTCAAAATCTAAAACTTTTTTTCAGGATAAGTTTGTCCAGGAAAATGTTGATGCAACTTATAATAATTTTGAGCTAAAAGAAATAAACGAATTACCCAATTTATTAGCAAAAAATAACCTTGACGGATTTAATGTCACCATACCTTTTAAAGAAAGTATTATTCCTTATTTAGATGAATTATCTGATGAAGCCTCTAGAATAAAAGCAGTAAATACCGTTAAAGTAATTGATCAAAAAAAAATTGGCTACAACACCGATGCCTTCGGATTTATGAAAGCTTTATTTCCAATATTAGAAAGCAATCATTCGCAAGCTTTAATTTTAGGTACCGGAGGTGCATCAAAAGCGGTAGCCTACGCTCTTGAAGCTATGGGGATTGAATATAAGTTTGTGGGTAGATCGCCTAAAGAAGGTCAATTGAATTATGAAGATTTAAACGAAAATGATATTACTGATCATAAACTTATAATTAATGCAACACCACTAGGTACTTATCCAGATATTAAACAATCTCCCAAAATACCCTATGATGCCTTAAGTAAAACTCATCTCTTATACGATTTGGTATACAACCCTACATTAACTGAGTTTCTTGCAAAAGGGAAAATAAGAGGAGCAAAAATTGCTAATGGCCAAGCGATGCTGTTTCATCAAGCAAATCGATCTTGGACTATTTGGCAAGAATAAATAATACTTTAGTAGATCTGCTCGTTTTTTAAGTTGCTAAAGGTTATTACACTAAGCTGTTTAAAATTATATTTTTTTTGCAGAAACAAGCCTTTAATAGTATCTTTCCACAATATTTATGAACCTAAACATTGAAAAATATGTCTGATAAAGAAGCAAAACGAGAAAATACTGAGAATCAAGAAAACATAGAAAATTCTAAAGGTTCTCAGCAAAATGTGCAACCATCTGGTAACGATACAGAAGAAGTGGAGAAGCAAACAACTGACGCCCAGACTAAAGCCAGTGCTAAATCAGACCATAATCCAGAACCAAAACAAGATTCAGATAATATACATGATGAGCTAGATGAAACTTTGGCCGAAGAGAATGAAGATGAAGATTTACAAAAACGCCACGAAATTGAAATGAAAGACTATCACGCCATGACTATGAATGAGTTAGTTATGGAGCTGGATGAGCTTTTAAAATCTGAGAAGATTCAAACTATACGCGACCACGTTCAAGAAATCAAATTAGAATTTGATAGTAAATTTGATGAAGAAATGGAGCAGAAAAAGGAAGATTTCTTAGAAGAAGGCGGTAATATTATAGATTTTCATTATTCAAGTCCTACTAAAAAACGATTTAACGAGGTCTACTTCAAATATAAAGAACAGCGCAACAAGCATTATGAAGAGTTAAAGAAAAACTTAAATCAAAATCTTAAAGAGCGCTTGGCCATTATCGAAGAGCTAAAAGGAATGATTGGCGACAGTGCCGATATGAATAATAGTTTCGCAACATTCAAACAATTACAAGAGCGTTGGAAAAAAGCGGGGCCAGTACCTAGAGAAGATTATAAAGATATTTGGAGAACCTACCACCATCACGTTGAGGTGTTTTATGATTTTTTACATTTAGACCGTGAGTTTAGAGATTTAGATTTTAAACACAACTTAGATCAAAAGTTAAAAATGATCGCTAGAGCGGAAGAACTCACCCAAGAGACTAACATTAATAGAGCGTTTAGAGAGCTACAAATGTTACATAAAATGTGGAAAGAAGAAGTAGGGCCTGTTGCCAAAGAATATAGAGAAGATATTTGGGAAAGGTTTAGTGCAGCCACAAAAAAAATTCACGAAAACAGGCAAGCTTATTTTGAAGAACTAGACAAGGCACGTGAGAAAAATCTTGAAAAAAAGAATGAAATAATTGACAGTATAAAAAATATTGCTCAAGAAGAAATCGCCTCTCATAAACAAGCGCAAGCCAACATCAAAAAAATTGAATCCTTACGCGAGGAGTTTTTTAAAGCGGGCAAAGTACCCAAGAAAAATGCAGATGAAAGCTGGAAGCGCTTTAAGGAAAACGTTAGGGCTTTTAACCGAAAGAAAAATGCTTTTTATAAGAATTTAAAAAAAGAACAATATGAAAATTTGAATAAAAAACTTGAACTGGTTCAAATAGCCGAAGAAAATAAGGATAATCTAGAGTTTAAAATAACCACTCCCCTAATGAAACGTATTCAAAGTGAGTGGAAAAAAATTGGACACGTCCCCAGAAAAGATAGTGATAAAATCTGGAAAAGATTTAAAAAAGCATGCAACCATTATTTCAATAGGCTTCACGAAAAGCAAAATGAAGAAAATAAAGATGAAATGCAGGCTTTTGAAAAGAAAAAAGAGTTACTTGAAAAGGTAAAAAACTTAACTCTTCCTCAAGATCACCAAGAAGCTCTTAAGCTTATAAAAGAGCAAATTAATATCTGGAAAGATTTAGGCCACGTACCTTTTAAAATGAAGTACATTGAAGGTAAATTCAATAAAGCCCTAGATCAACTATTTAAACAATTAGATATCTCTAAGCGAGAATCGGAGCTTTTAAAGTACGAGAATAAATTACAATCTCTAGATCAAGCTGATGGTGCAGATAAATTGAGAAAAGAAGAGTTTTTCATTAGAAAACGTATTGAAGAAACCGACCAAGAGATCATACAACTAGAAAACAATATGCAGTTCTTCTCCAATGCAGATGAGAGCAACCCTCTATTTAAAGAAGTTTTAAAAAATATAGAAAGAAAAAAACAAGAATTAGGTACTTGGGAAGCCAAGTTAAAGAAACTTAGAAATATCGATAGTTAAGAGGCAAATAAAAAAGGGTGCTTAAATAACACCCTTTTTTATTCTTTATATCATTACTCATTAAACTTGGTCTTCAAACTTAGACAAGGTTTTAGTAATAATAGTTATACACTCATCCAATTGCTCTTTAGTAATAACCAAAGGGGGAGCAAAGCGAATAATATTTCCGTGTGTAGGCTTTGCCAGCAAACCGTTTTCTTTTAAATCAACACATATATTCCAAGCAGTACTACTTTCTTCTGTATCGTTAATTACAATTGCATTTAAAAGACCTTTACCTCTTACCTGTTTAACTACTTTAGAGTTGGCAATATATTTATTCATTTCGGCTCTAAAATAATCTCCAAGTTCGCGTGCATTTTGAATTAAATTTTCATCGTATACCACTTCAAGTGCCGCAATAGCAGTTTCACATGCCACAGGGTTTCCTCCAAAGGTAGAACCGTGTTGCCCTGGCTGAATAACGTCCATAATTTCATTATCGGCTAAAACCGCAGAAACAGGATACACTCCACCTGACAATGCTTTTCCTAAAATTAAAATATCTGGTCTTACATAAGTTTCAGAATGTTGCTCACATTTATTCTGGCAAGTACAATTACCACAAACAGCTAATAAAGAACCCGTTCTCGCTATACCAGTTTGTATTTCATCGGCGATGAATAATACACCATACTTTTTACATAGTTTTCGCGCCTCACTTAAATAGTCTTCGCTTGGAACAAACACCCCAGCTTCACCTTGTATAGGCTCGACCAAAAAACCGGCTACGTTAGGTGTATTTTTTAGTGCCTCTTCTAGTTGTTCTAAATTATCATAACCCACCTTTAAAAAACCAGGCGTGTAAGGTCCAAAGTTTTTTCGTGCACCCTCGTCATTACTAAAAGAAATTACCGTGGTTGTTCTTCCGTGAAAATTATTTTCAGCTACAATTATTTGCGCCTCATTTTCATGAATCCCTTTCTTTTCGTAAGCCCACTTTCTACAAATTTTAATAGCAGTTTCAACCGCTTCTGCACCTGTATTCATTGGGAGTAACTTATCAAAACCAAAATATTCGGTAGCAAATTTCTCATATTTACCAAGTACATCATTGTGAAATGCACGAGAAGTAAGCGTCAAAGTTTCAGCTTGCTTAGTCATAGCCCCAATAATTTTTGGGTGACAATGACCTTGATTCACGGCTGAGTAGGCCGATAAAAAGTCATAATATTTTTTATCTTCTACATCCCACATAAAAACTCCTTCACCTTTCTTTAATACGGCAGGTAATGGATGATAATTATGGGCACCGTGTTTTTCTTCTAACTCAATTGCTTGTTGAGATGATTTAATTGTTACAACTGACATGCTTTTTTCTTTTTTCTTTCTTAAACTAAATTTGATTCCTGCTTATTGGGGAGAAATCACCCATTTTTTTGATATGTTTGCAAAATACTAAATGTTTAGGATAATCTAAACCTCTTCATCACAAAACTTAGTATTTTTGAGCTATGGCCAGAAGAAATAAAAACAAGATATTTGAAAATGTAAAGGTTACCGAGGCAGGAGCAAAAGGTAAAGCAGTTGCCAAAGCACCCGATGGTAAAGTTATTTTTATAGATAACGCTGTTCCTGGCGATATCGCAACAGTACACACTTACAAGAAAAGAAAAGCTTATTATTTCGCCAAAGCAACTGAATTCGCTAAACTATCTGAAAGGAGGACAGAGCCTGAATGTCAACATTTTGGCACTTGCGGTGGTTGTAAGTGGCAACATATGAATTATGAATCTCAATTACATTTTAAAGAAAATGAGGTGCTCAATCAGCTTACCCGCATTGGCAAAGTAGAGCCATTAGAGGTTATTCCTATCTTAGGAAGCGAAAAGCAATATTTCTATCGAAATAAAATGGAGTTTTCGTTTAGTGACAGCCGCTGGTTGACCTTAGATGAAATAAATAGCGAAAAAGAAATTCAAGACAGGAATGCGCTTGGTTTTCATATTCCTGGTATGTGGGATAAAATTCTAGACATTAAAAAATGTCATCTTCAACAAGACCCTAGCAACGCTATAAGGAATGGGGTGAAAAGTTTTGCCAGTGAGCAGGGTGTCAGCTTTTTCAATCCGCGAAAGCAGGAGGGCCTTTTACGCACTTTAATGATAAGGACCTCCTCTACAGGTGAAGTGATGGTTTTGGTGCAATTCTATTATAGAGATGAAGAGAAAATAAATCTAATTTTAGGCTATTTAAAAGATAATTTTCCAGAAATCACATCGCTTTTATACGTCATTAATGAAAAAGGAAATGACACTATTTATGATCAAGAGGTTTTGTGCTTTGCTGGAAGAGATTATATTATCGAGGCAATGGAAGGCTTGCAGTTTAAGATTACAGCAAAATCTTTTTACCAAACCAACTCTGCCCAAGCCTATGAACTCTATAAAATAACACGTAATTTTGCTGAGTTAACGGGAAATGAATTGGTTTATGATTTATATACCGGTACAGGTACTATTGCACAGTTTGTTGCTAAAGAAGCTAAAAAAGTTGTTGGTGTTGAAGTGGTTCCCGAAGCCATCGAAGATGCCAAGGCGAATGCCAAAAATAACAATATAAAAAATACCGATTTTTTTGTAGGCGATATGCGTAAAGTCTTTACAAAAGACTTTATTGCACAAAATGGAACACCCGATGTTATAATTACCGATCCGCCTAGAGAGGGTATGCATAAAGATGTGGTTGAGCAAATTATTAATATAAAACCCAAGCGTATTGTGTATGTAAGCTGTAATGCGGCCACTCAAGCTCGAGATTTACAAATGCTAGATGCGCTATACCAGGTAACAAAAACACAAGCAGTAGATATGTTTCCTCAAACCCATCACGTTGAAAACGTTGTACAACTTGAATTACGATGAGAAATAGATCAATTATAGGTATTTTATTATTGGCAATAATCAGTTTTTACGGATGTCAAAAAGATGATATTTGCTCTGGCGCTACCCCTACTACACCTTTATTAGTCATTAAATTTTTAGACATCGAAAACCCTATTGAAGCCAAGACAGTTAATCGGCTTCAAGTTTATGACCAATTAAGTGTGAACCCTTTATTTGATTCACCTGTAACTGACTCAATTATTAAAATTCCACTTCAAACCGGGCAAAACAACACAAAATTTATCTTTAAAAAAGATATTCCCGCCAACCCCGAGGGAATTGACAACGCTAATGCTGATAGTTTGCAATTTACCTACGCCCCAGTAGAAGAATATGTGAATAGAGCTTGCGGTTTTAAAGTAGTCTTTTATGAATTAGAAGCATTTTTAACGCAAGAAAATCAAGATGATAATTGGATTAAAAATTTTGAAGTTATACAACCCAACAACATTCTAAATGAACAAGAAACTCACCTTTATATTTATCATTAATTATTGTTTTTTTAGTTTGTACGGATTTTCACAAGAATCTGACTCACTAAGCGCTATTAAAACCCAAAATAAATATGGTTTACGTGTTGGCGTTGATTTGGCTAAATTAACCCGCAGTTTTTTAGATGATGATTTCGAAGGAATTGAAATTGCTGCTGATTACAGAATTACCAAAAAATTATTTTTGGCTGGGGAAATAGGAAGGGACAAAAAGAAATATGACGAAGATTATCTTTACGGAGATACGCAAGGGCAATACCTTAAGCTAGGAGTAAACTATAATGCTTACGAAAACTGGGGTAATATGCAAAATGAAATTTATGCAGGTTTTAGATATGGCTATGCCAATTTTAATCAGCATCTAGAAGCCTTTGAAATATACAATACCAATCTATTTTTTCCCAGAGATTTAAGAACTGTTAACCGTGAATTTAAAGGTCTTTCAGCTCATTGGTTTGAAATTCAAGGTGGTGCAAAAGCCGAAATCTTAGACAATCTATTTCTTGGCATACATCTTCAATTAAAAGTATTGCTAAACCAAAAGGAACCAGATGGTTTTGGAAATCTCTATATTCCAGGTTTTCATCGCGTTAACGCCAATAGTTCTATAGGGGTTGGTTACGGTTATACTTTAAGCTACCTTATCCCTATAACTAAAAAGTAAAAAATTAGTTGGCCCATTTTTTTCTTGCCTTTTCGAGATCTTCTGGTATATCAATACCAATTACAGGTTTATCGGTAATTACCATTTTTATAGTTTTACCATATTCTAAATAACGAAGACATTCAATTTTCTCCGCGGCTTCTAAATCAAGCATAGGTAGCTTTGCAAAGTCTAGTAATGCTTGTTTTCTAAAAGCATAAATCCCGATATGTTTGTAATGTGTAATCTTTTTATCCTCATCTCTAACAAAAGGAATTACAGATCTTGAAAAATAAAGCGCTTTTTGTTCTCTGTCTACAATCACCTTAACATTGTTAGAATTTTCAATATCCTGTTTATCGTGCAGCGGAGTCATTAAAGAAGCTAAATCTACCTCTTGTCTTGAGTCATTTTTAAATACTTCAAGAAGCGCTGCCAGTATAGAAGAAGAGGTAAAAGGCTCATCTCCTTGCACATTCACTACGATATCGGCATCAATATGAGCAACGGCCTCGGCAATTCTGTCGCTTCCGCAGGCATGATCTTTAATACTCTTAAATGCTTTACCTCCGTTAGTTGTGATCTCGTTAAATATTATATCGCTATCAGTAACCACAATCACATCATCAAAAAGATTGGTATTACAAGTGGCTTGGTAGGTACGTAAAATAACACTAGCCCCACAAAGATCTTGCATTAATTTACCTGGAAAACGGCTGGCATCGTAGCGCGCCGGAATCATCGCAATTACTTTCATACTTTAACTATTTTTGGCGAAATTTACGCTTTTTAATCCGTAAAGAAACTATTTTTAAAGCCAATAAGATAAACTTGCTTTTTGGCACGCGTACAAGCGGTGTATAGCCATCTTAAGTATTCCTTATCTATTTCATCTCTTACAAAAGGTTGTTCTATAAAAACAGTATCCCACTGTCCTCCTTGTGCTTTATGGCAAGTCATTGCATAACTAAATTTTACTTGTAAAGCATTGAAATAGGGGTTGCTTTTAACCTTAAGAAATTTCTTGTATTTTGTAGACTCATCGGCATAATCTTTCATCACTTCATTATACAATGTATTGGCCTGCTCGTAAGGTAAAGAAGCTGCATTAATTTGCAAAGTATCTAACATAATAACCGTTTCAAATGGCTTCACATTAGGGTAGTCAACCATCTGCACCTTAACTTCGGCAAATCTGAAACCATACAATTCTTTAACGGCAAAAATCTCGAGAACTTCAATGATATCACCATTGGCAATAAAGCCTGCTTCAGAATTAGGTTTAAGCCAGAAGTAGTTATTTTTTACCACCATTAAAAAATCTCCTGCAGCAATTTCGCTTTCGCGGAATAAAATTCGAGATCGAATTTGTTCGTTGTAAATATTGGCTCTTTTATTAGACATGACTACGATGGCAGTTTCTTCATGCCCCTTGTTATCATATGAAGCGTTAATAGCATCCATAATCTCATAACCATCTAAAAGGCGAATAAAATCACTTCCTGTTTTACTAAACTGGAAATTAGCAAAATCACCATCTTTTATTTGCTCTCGTAAAGCGGTTGCATTCTCAAGAATAAGAGATAGTTCTTCTTGGCGCATCACTTGAGTCAATTCTATTTCATCTACCGTTTTATGGTATTGTCTAGAGAGTGTTTCGGCATCTAATGCCGGACTAAGATTATGATGTATTGGCGGAAGCTGTGCGGTATCTCCAATAAATAGGAGCTTACAATTTCGACCATTATAAACATATTCAATTAAATCATCAAGCAGTGAAGCATCTAAGAGACCCGTATTACCTAATGTTGAATCGGATATCATACTGGCTTCATCTACAATAAAAACCGCGTTCTTATGTTTATTCTTTTGTAATGTAAAACTTATTCTACCTCCACTCGATTTTTTAGGGTAATAAATTTTGCGATGAATGGTTTGTGCTGGGTAATTTGAATAATTACCCATAACTTTGGCCGCTCTTCCCGTTGGAGCCATAAGGATAGGAGTGGAATTAATATGCCACAGACTTTTAACTAAAGTTCCTATCAAACTTGTTTTTCCTGTACCTGCATATCCCTTTAGCACAAACATCAAATCTTTATCTTTTGAAACAAGAAAATGGCTTAGTTTTTGAAACGCACTCTCTTGTTTTAAGTTAGGAGAGTGAGAAAAAGATTTAATTAGAAGTTTAAAGAATTCTGGGGCTTTCATAAACGAGGCTTAAGTTTTCAAAGATAAAAAACGCATTTTTAACCAATGAAACTTTTACGAACAAAAAAAAATTGTAGATTTGTGCACATACACGTTTAGTAAACAAAAAGAAATCATATGAAACTTGTTATTCAATTAATTTTATGGGTGGTAATTGGGTTTTTAGGATACCTAACCTTTAATTCAATTTATGACCCCATTCAGTTTAACAAAATTAAAGAAAAGCGTTATCAACAGGTAATTAATAAATTAAAAGACATTCGAGAAGCACAATTGGCGCATAAAGAAGTTACTGGTGTTTTCTCTGATGATTTTGATGGATTGGTAAAGTTTATAGACACCGCAGAATTTACGGTAACACAGCGTAGAGACACCACCGTTCTAGATGAAGAGTACAAAAAAACATATGGTGTAGACCAATATAAAAGTATTACACTAATAGATACTTTGGGTTATGTACCGGTAAAAGACTCTTTGTTTAAGCAAAAAGATTACAAGAATTTAAAATATGTACCCACGACCGATAAATCTGTAACATTTGAAATTGACGCGGGAAAAATTAAAAAAAGAAAAGCTATTATTCCGGTATTTGAGGTGAAAGTAGCTAAAGATAAAATTTTAGCCGATCAAGATCCTGATTTAATTATGCAGGAGAAACAAGTGATTTCTGTAGATGGTGTAAACGGTGAATACCTTAAGATTGGTTCTATGACCGAAGTTAATACCAATGGAAACTGGCCAAAAGTATACGGATCTAGTGAGTAATACACCTACTAAAATAAATTATAGTTTATCCATCTTGATTGCTCAAGATGGATATTCTTTTTTTGTAAAGGATCAAAATGGAATTCTTTTTCAAACAGAGAAATGGGCTTCAAATAGTTTGAGTATAGCTGAATTACTTAAGCTTCTCGAGCAGGAATTTCTTCCTCAAATAAAAGATTTCAGAGAAGCTATTAAACAACTTAGGGTGACTTATGCTAACAGGCTTTTTACTGTAGTCCCTACCCCCTACTATACCAATTTAAGCGCCGCTCAATATTTACAATATAATACTAAAATTCTAGCTACAGATGAGGTATATACAGATACTATTAAACCTTTAGATTTAAGTTTAATTTTCATACCCTTTACAGCAATTAACAACTTTTTTATTGAAAATTTTGGCGATTTCAACTTTAATCATCTTGCCTCTAATATAATAGAAAAAACACACGGGATAGCAAAAAAAAATATAGCGCAAGATTTCACTACAACAGTTACTGCTTTTACAGATTATTTTTTTCTGTGCATATATCAGGGCGATAAATTAAAATTGTGCAATGTGTACCCTTATACTTCAAAAGAAGACTTTTTGTACTATACGCTTTTTGTATTTGAACAATTGAGTATCTCACCACAAGAAATTCCATTGCAATTCTTATCTCCTCTTAACCAAGAAAGTGCTTTATACAAATTAATGTATAAATATTTTGTAAACGTTAAAATAAATAAAGAAATAACAGATACTAAAAATCTAGAAACAAAACAGAGCTTCATCCATTTATATTCATAAAATTATGAGAATCATTTCAGGAAAGTTTAAAAGTAAACGCATAACAGCTCCTAAGAAACTGCCTATTCGGCCAACAACCGATATCGCCAAGGAAGGCCTGTTTAATATTTTAAATAATACTTATAATTTTACAGAATTAAACGTACTGGATTTATTTGCTGGTTCTGGTAATATTTGCTACGAATTTGCTTCAAGAGGTTGCACTAAAATCACGGCAGTTGACAAGCACTATAATTGCATAAAATTTATAAATCAAACCAGCGCATCCTTAGAAATTCAAATTAATACTATAAAAAAAGATGTTTACACTTATTTGAAAAGTGCTAATCAAACTTTTGATTTAATTTTTGCAGACCCTCCTTACGACTTTACCACAGACCAATTTGAAGAACTTGTACAGTTAGTATTTAACCAACAACACCTAAAAGACGAAGGAATACTTATAATAGAGCATCCAAAAATTACGCCTTTATCAAGTTTAGCCTATTTCGTAGACGAACGTCGCTATGGCGGATCAGTTTTTAGTTTTTTTAAAAAATAAAGTAGGCCTATAAGCCGGATTCTGTTTTTCTAAAAAGAAAATCTTATCATTTATCTGGAGTTTTTGTTACCAAAAACCTCTAGCTGTCTACCCTCCAACAATGACCGAGCAAGTCTTAAAGTTGGTTTACATGACATTGCACCGTATAGAGTTTACCTGATTTCACTACAGCATAACCTGTACATTCTTTCTGTTGCACTTGTCCTAATTTCACAATTGATGGCCGTTAGCCATTATACTGCTCTGTGGTGTCCGGACTTTCCTCTTTCAATAAATTGAAAGCGATAAGACGGCCTACTTTTTTGCAAAGATAATATTTAATTTAAAAGCAAACCTAGACAGCTCAAATTTACTTTTTATGCTTCTAAATTTAAGTCATTCTAGGCAAGCACAGATTTAAAATAATCTGCTATATTTGCGATGATGGAACATTTTATAGTATCAGCAAGAAAATATAGACCAGAATCTTTTGAGGATGTGGTAGGTCAGCGCGCAATTACCAACACATTGCAAAACGCGATTAATAACAACCATTTAGCTCAAGCGCTTCTTTTCACAGGGCCTCGAGGTGTTGGTAAAACTACTTGTGCTCGAATTTTAGCAAAGAAAATCAATCAACAAGCACAAAACGAAATAGAGCAAGATTTTGCGTTTAACATTTTTGAACTTGATGCGGCTTCAAACAACTCTGTCGATGATATTCGTTCTCTAACCGATCAAGTACGCATTCCCCCTCAAACGGGAAAGTATAAGGTTTATATTATTGATGAGGTGCATATGCTTTCTACGAGTGCTTTTAATGCATTTCTAAAAACTTTAGAAGAACCGCCAAACCACGCCATTTTTATTTTAGCGACTACAGAAAAGCATAAAATTATTCCAACCATTTTATCGCGCTGCCAAATATTCGATTTTAAGCGAATAAGTGTTTTAGATGCTAAAAACCATTTGGCTAAAATAGCTCAACAAGAAGGAATACAAGCCGAAGATGATGCTTTACACATAATTGCTCAAAAAGCAGATGGGGCCATGCGCGATGCGCTTTCAATATATGATAGGGTAGTTAGTTTTAGTGGCTCAAATTTGACTAGGCAAGCTGTGGCTGAAAATTTAAACGTTTTAGATTATGAAGTTTATTTTGAGGCAACCACGCACATCCTAAATCAAAATATACCGCAACTTCTTTTGCAATTTAATTCGGTGCTAGCAAAGGGCTTTGACGGTCAACATTATATTGCCGGTTTAGCTGCCCATTTTAGAGATTTATTTATTTGTAAAGAACAAAGTACAATTGCACTATTAGAAGTAGGGGAGCAAACTAAAAAGAAATATTTTGAACAAGCCCAACTAGCGAACACCGATTTTCTAAAAGAAGCAATTGAATTGGCAAATTCCTGTGATCTCAAGTATAAGGGAGCGCAGAACCAGAGACTTTTGGTAGAATTATGCTTAATGCAACTCGCTTCGATTACAGAAGGTAAAAAAAAAACGCTGAACCCTACATAATTCCTGCCAGTAACTTTGTTTCGGTTAAAAAAGAACAAAAACAGGTTATTGAAACACAAGAACATGCCCACGCTAAAGTTGATAATGTAAAAGATCAAAAAACACCTTACAAGCAAGATCACAACCCACCACCCGCTTCTAACTTAAATAAAGTCAAAAGCAAAGCTAAACCAAAATCCGTTTCTGGTTTGTCTTTAAAGAGTATTGACAAGAAAAAGGAACTGAAGCAGAAAAAATTGCAACGAGAAGAAAACCAGCCCAAAAAATTAAATGAAAGTTTTACGGAGAGTGAAGCTCTATTGGCTTGGGATGAATATGTTCTAAAATTAAAAAAGAAAGGAGAGAAAATTCTAGCCTCGATTCTAGAAACCGATAGACCAAGTCTTAAAGACAAAACCTTACATATCACCCTGCCCAACAGTACAATGAAAGTTGAACTAGAAAGAGCACAAGGACCGCTAATTAGCTATATTCGTAATCAGGTAAAAAACTCGTTTGTAGATTTATCAATTGCGGTTAATGAGGAGGTCGCCAAAAAATATGCATTTACAAGCCGTGAAAAATTTGACAAATTAGTACAAAAGAATTCCAACTTAGAAAAACTAAGAAGATTGTTTGATTTAGATATAAAATAATATGTTAGGACTAAAATTACCAACAGACCCTAGATGGGTTAATATAGCTGAAAAAAATATAGAGGAAATTTTAATAGATCACGCATTTTGCGAGCAAAAAGCAGCGTCTACCGCTATCTCATTAATTGTTAGTTTTCCTGAATATGAAGATTTAGTTAAAGAGATGATAAGTCTAGTTCAGGAAGAAATGAGTCATTTTAAAATGGTTCACGACCTTATTTTAGAAAGAGGTTTTGCTTTAGGAAGAGATCGAAAAGACAAATATGTTATAGAGTTACTTAAATTTTTCCCAAAGGGAGGAAGCCGAATAGACCAAATGGTACATCGTTTGCTTTATGCTGCACTAATAGAAGCTAGAAGTTGTGAAAGATTCAAGTTATTATCTGAGCAATTAAAAGATAAAGATTTGCGCTTATTCTATAAAAAATTAATGATTAGTGAAGCTAACCATTATACTATGTTTTTAAGATTTGCCAGAAAATATGGTGATTTAGAAACCGTGAATAAAAAGTGGAATGAACTTTTGGAGTATGAAGCAGAAATAATGAAAAATCTTGGTAAAACACATAGTATTCATGGATAACAAAATGCAAAAACATTGGGAAGACGTCTATAAAAACAAACCCTTAAATACTGTTAGTTGGTACCAGCCCAATGTAGATACTTTTAAAAAGGTAGTTCAGCGTGTAAAGTTAAATGCAAATTCGGTCATAATTGACATAGGAGGCGGCGATAGTTTTGTTGCCGATTTTCTTATTGAAAAAGGGTTTAAAAATGCTCACGTTCTCGATATATCTAAAAATGCGATTGAAAGAGCAAGAAAAAGATTAGGAACTAATGCTAAACAAATCAATTGGATAATTAGCGATGTAACTAGTTTTCAAACATCAATTAGCTTTGATCTATGGTATGACAGAGCTGCATTTCATTTTCTTAACGACGAAAATCAAATTGATGAATATGCTAAACGAGCTACTGAGTATGTAGCTGAGAATGGCTATCTGGCCATTGCTAGCTTTAGTAAAAATGGTCCAGAAAAATGTAGTGGCTTACCGGTTAAACAACATAACCAAGACTCTTTAAAAATAATTTTTGGGAACAACTTTAAGCTTATTGATTTTTTTGAAGAAGATCATCAAACACCCACCCAAAAAAACCAAAATTTTACCATATGTATTTTCCAAAAAAAATAAAATCAAAATGACCAAAAACACCTCGCTGTTATTATTATTATTTTGCTTATTTCTTTTTATAGCGAATTTATTCACTTGGCATATAGAAGGCTTCTATTTTAGAGGTTTTGGCTTATTAATGATGTTGGCTATATTTTATATACGTTTTAGGAAAATACCTCCTTCAGACTAGAATATATGTTGCTTTTGCTCTTCATTGTACATATATTTAATAATTCCATCGGCTAGACCTATTTTAGGTACATAAACTTTACGCGCCCTACTCCATTTCATTGTAGACAAATAAATTTTTGTAGCCGGTATTATAACATCGGCACGATCTGCATTCTGATTAAGCTTAACGATACGCTCCTCATAGGTTAAAGAGGTTAGCAGCTGGTAATAAGAACTTAAATAAAAATAACTTAAAGGTTTCCCTATTTTTTTTCCACTGCTTTTAAAAATGTTATTAATATTACCTCCAGAACCAATCAACGAAATTTTTGTGTAGCCTTTAGTCACCTTTTGTATCCAAACCTTCATTTCATCCCATAAACTATCATCAACTCTATCATTGAGTAAACGTACTGTACCTATTTTAAAAGATTTTGAAACAAGTTTTTTTCCTTCCGTAAAGAAACTAAGCTCAGTACTCCCCCCACCTACATCAACATACAAGTAGTTTTTATCATTTTGTATTAGATTTCTCAAGTCGGTGGTTGCAATCATTGCAGCCTCATGTTCACCATCTATAATCTCGATATCTATACCGGTTTCTGCTTTAATGTTTTGTGCCAGTTCTTGGCCGTTTTCTGCATCACGCATAGCCGAGGTAGCACAAGCTTTATACTTAAGAACTTTATGAGATTTCATCAATAATGCAAAGGCTTGCATTGTGTCTCGCATTCTCTTCTTATTTGACTCTGAAACCTTTCCTTTTAGAAAAACATCTTCACCCAAACGAATAGGAACCCGAACCAATGAAGTCTTTTTAAAAATTGGGGCTTGTTCTTGGGGTTCAGTTATGGTTGCAATAAGCAAACGTACTGCATTTGATCCAATGTCTATTGCGGCGTATTTCTTTATGCTAAGCATAACAATGTAATTTTTTTAATTTATCTTCTCTAAATAGTAGTCATAAGTTGCAAATTGACTGCGTACTGCAGGCTCTTGCTGCGGTACATAAAGGTTGTTTTCTTGTGCAGAGAATTTCCTGGCTTTTACATTATCTTTCCAACAAATCTCAAAGGTTTCAATAAGCTCCCTCTGAAGGTTTTCTTGATAAACAGGACAAGAAATTTCAACTCGGTAATCTAAATTTCTAGTCATCCAGTCTGCCGAAGATATATAAACTTTAGGCTGATTGGCATTATTAAAGATAAATAATCGAGGATGCTCTAAATATTTATCTACGATACTTATGGCTTCAATATTTTCGCTCATTCCAGGCACTCCAGGAATTAAGCAGCAAATACCTCTAACAATTAATTTAATTTTAACTCCTTCATTACTAGCTTCGTATAGCTTGTCAATCAACTTATAATCCGATAAACTATTCAGTTTTAATTGAATCCCACTAGGCAAGCCTTGTCTTGCATTATCTATCTCTTGCTGAATTAACCTTGTGAATGTATTGCGAGAGTAATGCGGTGAAACTATAAGATGTTTGTATTTAGAAACCTTGTAATTGGTTTCAAAAAAATCGAAGACTTGATTCACCTCTTTTAAGATATCTTGATTGCAAGTAAACAGCGTGAAATCTGTATAAATTTTCGCCGTATTTTCATTAAAATTTCCCGTACTAATAAATCCGTACCTCTTTTTCTTTTTTCCTTCTATACGTTCTACAACACAAGCCTTTGCATGAACTTTTAAACCAGGAACTCCAAATATTAAATTTACCCCCTCACGCTGCATCTGTTCAGCATAACGGATGTTGTTGGCCTCGTCAAAACGCGCTCTTAACTCAATTGATACTGTTACTTTTTTTCCATTTTTCACAGCATTTACTAAAGAACTCGCGATATGAGAAACTTCTGCGAGTCTATATATAGTAATTTTAATAGACTTCACCTTAGGGTCGATTGCTGCTTCTCGCAGAAATTTAACCGTATAAGAAAAGGTATGGTAAGGCGTATATTGCAGATAATCTTTTTGTGCAATAGCTTTTAAAAGACTTTCTTGTAATGGCAAATCTTTAATGGGTAAAGCAGGTACCTTTTTATATAATAAATGTTTTGCTCCCAGGCTAGGAAACTTCATGTAATCCCGTCTATTGTGATAACGGCCACCAGGGATAATACTATCTGAATGATCTAAGCCCATTTTAGTAAGTAAATACTTCAGCGTATCACGCGGTATGGTTTTATCAAAAACAAAGCGCACAGGCTCACCTATAATCCTATCTTTTATACTGCTTAACAATTTTTCAATATAACTTTTATCTAAATCACCAGCCATATCCAATTCTGCATCGCGGGTAATTTTAATCATATGTGCCGTTATACTTTTGTAGTCAAAAATATTCAGTAAATTTTTTAGATTATAGCGTATTATATCATCTAGAATTATTAAATATTTCCGGTCGTCATTAGAAGGCAACTCAACAAATCTATCTATACCTCTAGGAATTTCAATTAGCACATAACGCTTGGTTCTATTTACCTCATCTGGGTTTTTTAAATGCATAGTAATAGCTAAGTAGGCCGCACTACCTTTTAAACTAGGCATTTCTTCAAGTTCATCTAAGATTATTGTAACTAAAGCTGGACTTACCTTTTGTAGAAAATAATCTTTTAAAAAAGCTGCTTGTTCTTGATTTACTTCGTTTTCACGGATGATAAATATGTTATTGACCTCTAGTTCTTCTTGAATTGCTTTTAATATTTCTAAACTCTGGGCTTGTTGCTCAATAACTATTTGTGTGATTTGTTTTAATAATTTCTTTGCACTAATTCCACCTAAAGCTTTCTTCGCTCCTTTACCCGCTTGCATAATTCTCTTGACCGTAGCATAGCGTACTTTGAAGAATTCGTCTAAATTGTTAGAAAAAATACCTAAAAACCTTAATCGCTCAATTAACGGTACACTTTTATCGGCCGCTTCTTGCAAAACGCGGGCGTTAAATTGAAGCCAACTTATCTCCCTATTGGTATACTTAAAACCAGACTTTTTACTCATTCCGTAGGTTTTTAGGAAACAAGCAATAGTCCACCCTACCCTGTGTTAATTTGCCCCAATCTTCTATGCTAGGAAAATCTAATTTAACCAAACCTGTTGTAGGAAAATTAACAATTGGCTGATCCCCAAAAAGGTTTATAAGATTTGTAAACCCTGGGTTATGACCAAATAACATAATGGTATCGTATTTACTATGCTGTTGCTGAATTATATCAATTACATCTTCATGGTTAAAGGTATACAATGCATCTAGCCTTTTAAACTCACTTTTTGAAACATTTAATTCTTGTTTAAACAATTGAGCTGTTGTTATGGCTCTGGTGGCTGTACTACTTAACACTAGCATTTTACTTGTGACCTTTAGTTTGGGTTTTAGCTCTTCCAAGACTAAATTTGCATCTCTAAAAGCCCGCTTCTTTAACGGGCGCATTTTATCTGGCAAACTTTCTTTCCACGATGATTTACCATGACGAACAAGAATTAAACTTTTCATGAAATTTAAGGGGCTAAACGTTTTTTACTCCAATTGTTCTCTCCATTTTTGCTAAATAAAAACCTATCGTGCAAACGATTGGCTCTACCTTGCCAAAATTCTATTTCTATAGGCTTTATTAAGTAACCTCCCCAGTGATCCGGACGTTTTATTTCCATATTATTTTCTGCAACCGCTTTTTCTAGAGCGCTTAACTTAGCCTCCAAATACTCCCTATTTGGAATTTCGTGACTTTGATTAGACACAATTGCGCCCATTTGACTTCCCTTAGGTCTAGAATAAAAATAGGCATCAGATTCTATCGCATCTACTTTTTGGGCCAAACCCTTAATTATCACTTGTCGTTCAGCTTGAGGCCAGAAGAAACTAAGGTTTACCTTATTGTTTTTGGCTATAGCTTGCCCCTTGTCACTATTGTAATTGGTGTAAAAAATAAAACCATTTTTAGAGAAAGATTTTAGCAAAACAATTCTAGATTTCGGGAAACCGTCCGTTTCTATTGTTGTTAAGTTTACAGCATTCACTTCGTCTGCTAAATCATTTTCATCAATTTCTTTGAACCACTCCGTAAAGAGCATCATCGGATCCTTATTTTCTTTATCGAGATCTAAAGAAAATTTCTCATAGGATTTTCGGTAGTCGTGTAGTTTATTTTCCATACTGCAATTTACAAGATTATCAGTTAAGGAAAAACAAATTTAATCAAAAGTAATTGTTAGGCCATCTTGCGCACAAATCACATTTTCAAAAAACTCCTGCGCTTCAATTTTAAAATTATTAATGTCATCATAGCGGGTAGAATAATGCCCTAGAATCAATTGTTGAACCTGTGCCTTTTGGGCTATTTGAGCTGCTTGTTTTGCTGTTGAGTGTAAAGTTGTAGCACAAAGATGGGCGTGGCTTTCTAAAAAAGTTGCCTCATGATATAAAGCTGTTGCATTTTTTATTTGTTCAACTATTATAGGGTAGTATGCCGTATCACTGCAAAATGCATAACTTTTTGTAGGTTTAGGTGGTGCGGTTAATTTTTCATTGGGAATTAAATCGCCATTTTCAAGAAGTATATCTTTGCCTTTTACGATACTTTTATAATAGGCTTTATCTATTTCATAATTTAAAACCTCATTCATCAGAAGCTTTCGATCGCCCGGCTTTTCTTTAAATAAGAAACCGTTAGTATAAACACGATGATTTAGAGGTATAGTCTCAACTATTACTTTATCATCTTCTAAAAGTACCTGAGGCTTATTGGATTCAAGCTCATGAAAATACAAATTATAACAAGTCCAAGATTTTGAATATTTTAATTGAAGAACAATTATTTCTTTAATTCCTTTAGGTCCATATATATGTAAATCTGTTTTTCGCCCTAATAAGTTAAAGGTAGAAATAAGTCCTACCAAACCAAAAAAATGGTCTCCGTGAAGGTGAGATATAAATATATGTTTTATGCGTGAAAATTTTACTTTGTTTCTTCTTAGCTGCACTTGAGTACCCTCACCACAATCGATCAAAAACAAGTGATTTTTGATTTGCAAAACCTGTGATGTGGTATGATTAAAAGTTCTTGGGGTTGCCGAATAACAACCCAGCACAGTAAGCTGCATATAATAGTGGATTAAAATGCGTCTAGATCACGTTCTATTTCTTCCATTTGAATTACATCCTCGGCTTCTTTTAAGGTTGGAACAACTATTAATTCCTCTGGCACCCGATCAATCATTATCGTATCATTTACTATAACAAAAGAGCATTTTTGTTTTCTGTGTTGATTGGATATACTTAAGAATAAAAGTAATTCTTCAAGCTCTAAGGTTCCGTACTTTAGAATATCAACAACCAAGTTCTTATTGGTAAAATCTTTGGGTATGCAATTCTTCAGATAATTTACAAAAGACTTGATATCATTTTTTTCATCTCGCAACAAGGAATAGTTCTCTTTATTTTCTATAATCATAATTGTTTTATTTTAGCTGCCAATAAATAAATTACTGCCATTCTAACGGCCACCCCATTTTCAACTTGATCAAGGATAATAGCCTGATCAGAATCAGCCAATTCACTAGATAATTCTACCCCTCTATTTATGGGTCCTGGATGCATAATCACCAGTTCTTTATTTAGCTTTTCCAGTCGCTTTTTTGTAAGACCGTATTGTTTTACATACTCCTTGGTACTCGGAAAATAATTAACGTCCATACGTTCATTTTGGACTCTCAACATATTGGCCACATCACACCAAGCTAAAGCCTGATCTAAATTTGTCTCAATTTTTACACCTAGCTTATATAGGTGCTTTGGGATTAACGTATTTGGTCCGCAAACCATAACCTCTGCCTCCATTTTTTGGAGTGCATAAATATTACTTAAAGCAACTCGGCTATGAAGAATATCACCAACAATCAATACTTTTTTACCGGCAATATCACCCAATTCTTCTTGTATTGAAAAAGCATCTAATAAGGCTTGAGTAGGATGCTCATGAGCGCCATCACCAGCATTTATAATACTGGCATCTACCTGCTTTGAGAGAAAGATCCCAGCACCTGGGTTAGGGTGTCGCATAACCACCATATCAACCTTCATAGCTAAAATATTATTTACAGTATCTACTAGGGTTTCTCCTTTTTTAACTGATGAAGAGGCTGCCGAAAAGTTTACTACATCTGCACTTAATCTTTTCTCTGCTAATTCAAACGAAAGTCTTGTTCTCGTACTGTTTTCAAAAAACAAATTAGCAATTGTAACATCTCTTAGAGAAGGGACTTTTTTAATCGGCCTATTAATTACCTCTTTAAAATGCTTAGCCGTTTTAAATATTAACGCTATATCTTCCTTCTTTAGGTATTTAATACCCAATAAGTGATTTACACTAAGCTCACTCATATTTTATTTTTTACTATATATACACTATCCTCTCCACTATTCTCTTTCCAGTTTACCTCAACACGCTCTTGATTTATGGCATCTACTTGAACCCCGTTATAATCTGGTTGTATAGGTAAGTGCCTACTAAATCTTCTATCAATAAGGGTAAGAAGCTCAATTTCTTTTGGTCTACCAAATGATTGAATGGCCGTAAGAGCTGCACGAATACTTCTTCCTGTATATAAAACATCATCAATAAAAATGACATTTTTATCTTCGACCAAAAAATCTATATGCGTTTTATTCGCTTCTAGGGTTTTTACCCCTCTCCTAAAATCATCCCGGTAAAAAGTAATATCTAATTGTCCCAATTTTAAAGCTTCAACTTTATAATTTTCTTTTAAAATTGCTGCAATACGCTCGGCTAAATAAATCCCTCTGGGTTGAATCCCGATAAGCACACAGTCATCAAATTTCGCATGTTTTTCGAGTAACTGACAAGCTAAACGCTGTAGGATAATTTCAATTTCTTTAGCATTTAAAAGAATTCTTTGACTCATGGGTTTAGTTATTCTTATAATAAAAGCAAATGTAGTTAAAATTATTTTCTAGATTAACTCTTATCAATCACAAAATTAACCTAACTCGTCTTGTTTTATTGTGAAAATCTCTGTTAATAAATACTTGTTCTATCTCGAGTTTAATTAATAGAATAAGATATATTTGTAATAGATAAATCTTTTGAATGTTTGAAAATATGAAATTTATAGTCTCTAGTTCTTACCTCCTAAAACAATTACAAGTTTTAGGTGGTGTAATAAACAACAATAATACCTTACCGATTTTAGATAATTTTTTATTTGAGCTTAATCAATCTGAACTTATTGTGTCGGCTTCTGATTTAGAAACCACAATGTCTGCCAAACTTGAAGTGGATTCTAATGCTGAAGGTAAAATAGCCATACCGGCTAAACTTTTATTGGATACCCTAAAAACATTCCCAGAACAACCACTTACCTTTGTTGCAGAAAACAATACATTAGAGCTTAGCTCTAGTCATGGAAAATACGCCTTGGCCTATGCCGATGGAGATGAATTTCCAAAAGCTGTTGAGCTAGATCAACCCAATAGTACCAAGGTTCCGGCAGAGGTGTTAGCAACAGCTATAAGTAAAACTTTATTCGCATCGGGCAACGATGATTTAAGACCTGTAATGAGTGGAGTTTATTTTCAGTTTTCACCAGATGGCTTAACTTTTGTGGCTACAGATGCGCATAAATTAGTTAAATATAAGAGAGAAGATGTATCTGCACAAACAGAATCATCTTACATTATGCCTAAAAAACCATTAAATCTACTTAAAAGTATATTAGGTAACAGTGACAGCAATGTGTTATTATCATATGACGAATCAAACGCCAGATTTATTATAGATGAAACTGAATTAGTTTGCCGCTTAATCGATGGTAAATATCCTAATTATGAAGCGGTAATACCCAAAGAAAACCCAAACAAACTAATAATAGATCGTGTTCAATTTCTAAATTCGGTCAAACGGGTTTCAATATTCTCAAATAAAACAACGCATCAAGTAAAGCTTAAAATTGCTGGTGCAGAATTAAATATATCTGCAGAAGATGTTGATTACAGCAATAAAGCAGAAGAAAGACTTACTTGTGATTATCAGGGAGATGATATGCAAATTGGATTTAACTCAAGATTTTTAACAGAAATGTTGAATAATTTAAATGCTAAAGAAGTGATGTTAGAAATGAGTCTTCCTAATAGAGCAGGAATTCTTACCCCAAAAGATGGTCTTGATGAGGGTGAGCATGTAACCATGCTTGTAATGCCAGTAATGCTCAACAGCTAAGCAATATTATCTCATAAAAATTAGTAAAGGCAATGAAATTCATTGCCTTTTTTTTGCGTTAAATTTATACTAAACAAGTCGTTTAAATTTGAATTCTTTAAGCTTTATACTAAATTCAAACAAAAAAATTATGGAATATAAAACTTTATCACAGGCGATGAATCAATTAAAAGAAAAAGGGTATACTTATGATTTTAATTTATTGGATGAGCACATAGAAAACAAAAAAGACAAAGAAAGTTATAAACCAAATGAGTTTGAAATAGACAAGGTATATAGATTTGAAGGGATGTCTAATCCTTCAGATAATTCTATTCTTTACGCTATTACAACCAAAAATGGCAAAAAGGAATTATTGACAGATGCCTATGGCACCTATAGCGGGCAAATCTCTGAAGAACTCCTGAATAAATTAAAACGTTAAAGAAATAAGTTAATCTTATATTAAACTTGTTTGCAATCATTTTTATTTATAGTATTTTTGTTTAAAATTAAAAAAGAAAATATGAGTTATTTAAATCTAAACAACGAAAAAACAAGTAAAACAGTTAAACAATTGGATGTTTTGCTGGCCGATTACCATATGTATTACCAGAAACTAAGAAACTTTCATTGGAATATTGTAGGTACTAGTTTTTTCTATTTGCACGAGCAATTTGAAGAAATGTATAACGATGCAAAAGAAAAAATTGATGAAATTGCAGAACGTATTTTAACCCTAAGATATCAACCCTCAAGTAACTATTCAGAATACTTAGACTTGTCAAACATTAAAGAATCAACTTCTAAAAAGACTGATAAAGCCATGGTAAAAGAACTTTTAGAGGATCATAGCAAAATTTTAAAGCAAATGCGTTTGGTGGTTGAAAAAGCAGATGACGCCGAGGATGAAGGTACAATTGATATGATTGGAGCATATATAGGTGAATTAGAAAAAACTAGTTGGATGCTAGATGCTTGGTCAATGAAAACCGAAGATACTCATAAAGCTATTGATGCATAAAACCTCTTATATGAAAGAAGACTCGGTTTTTAACATTACAGATGCCGTAGCCGATTTATGGAATAAATTAGGTGGATGGTTGGATGCCTTAATACTAAAATTGCCAAATATAATTTTGGCAATTTTAGTATTAATCGTATTTTACTTACTGGCAAAATACATCGTTAAACTAATTAGACGACTGTTAGAGCATAAAAACGTAGCACGCTCTATCATTAATATTTCAACAAGTGTTGTTAAAGTCATTGTAATTGCCATTGGTTTTTTCGTGGCCTTAGGCGTTTTAGATTTAAACAAAGTTTTAACCTCTGTGCTAGCTGGTGCTGGGGTAGTTGGTCTAGCCATAGGTTTGGCCCTTCAAGGCACTCTACATAATACATTCTCTGGAGTTATACTCAGTTTTAGACCAGAATTAGAAGTTGGAGATTGGATTGAGTCGAATGGTTTTGCAGGTGAGGTTATAGAAGTAAATTTACGTAATGTTGTCATTAAGCAATCCGATAACAATTTGGTGGTTATACCCAATGTGAAAATTGTTGAAAATCCTTTTAAAAATTTCTCTAATACTCAAAGATCACGTGTTTCACTGGCTTGTGGAGTAGGTTATGAATCCGATTTAGAAAGTGTTGAGAAAATTGCTAAATCGACAATCGCTGAATTATTTAGTCAGGAAAACTTAGAAGAAGTTGAATTGGCTTTTACAGAATTTGGTGATAGTTCTATTAATTTCACAATTCGATTTTGGACCGATGTTTCTAAACAACGGGATGTTCTTTTTGCTAAGCACAAGGCTATTGTAGCTCTTAAGAAAGCTTTTGATGAAAATGACATCAATATACCTTTCCCAATAAGAACATTAGATTTTGGCAAAAACAAATTCAGATCTGAAACTATATCCTTTAAACAAAATTCATAGAATACAATTCATTATTAAATAAAAAGAGTCTGGTGTTTTACCAGACTCTTTTTATTTAGAAACTAACTCCAAAACCAAAACTAAAGCGCCAACCTTCATCTCCGTGAAATAGATTTAAAGTTCCATTTACAGCGTTGGCTGAGGTTATAAAAACACCACCACCGTAATCTGGATGCCACTTATTACTATCTTCTCCATCTAACCATACTCTACCTAAATCGGCACCACCGAACACTCCAATTTGAAATGGCAAAAATCGTGTTGTAAATTGATTAAAACTATACCGCAAATCTGCACCGGTAACTAAAAAAGATTCTCCTGTAAACCGTTCATTTCTATACCCTCTTAATCCATTGTCGCCACCTAATTGCGCTCCTTGATAAAATTCAAAATCATCACCAAGAAGGACTTTTGAATTTAAATGAGTTTTTAATACCAGTTTTCTATTGGTAGAAATAGCATTATAAAATAAAATGGAGGGTTCTATTCTCCCAAAATACCTTTCTGTATTTTTGGTATTTAGGGTAGCACCTAGATTTAATTTAAACTTCATTCCTCGCGATGGGTTTAAATAATTATCATAACTCTCATAGGTATAACTGGCATCAAATTTTGCAAAGTATTTCCGTTCAAATAAATTAGGATCGCTTAGTGAAGCTATTTCAGAAATATAACGATTAGGTGAATCATCTAATTCCACGGTTTCAAATCCTAAACTACCTTCAAAGATACTGCCGAAAGGAGTTCTATTTATAGCACCGACCTCTACTTCTCCCCGACTTAACTTAACTCTATTAAAGTCAAAACTTTTATCTTGTGTGTACTCTTGGTTTTGCGTATTATTTCCTAAACCAAAATAATTTACGGCAAAATTATGACTGGTAATTCGGCCTTTAGTCCACAAGTTATAGTTACCAAAAATATTTGCCCACTCACCTCTTGCTTCCAAATCAAACCCTTGAGTAGCAAAATAATATCCAGCTTTTAATTTATATTGAGAAGAATAAGGGTTGCGTTTAAACTTATTTGTTGTATAAGTACCTTGTAGGCCAACAATTACCCCGTCATCTGGATTATAGCCCAAGGCAGGTAATACTGTAGACGCATTAAATATACGTTTATCCTTATCAAAAGTATTTATTTCATAACTATCGGTTAATCTAATTTTGGCTTTTTCACCTTGCTCAAAAGTATTAGGTAAAGACTTATGATCATAAATCTTTAAATTGTGTTTATTATATACTTTATAAATATCGTTATTTTGGCCACCTATGATTTTTAGACGGATTGGTTTTTTGTCTTCCCCTTCAACTAAAAACTCGTCATCATCATCTAAACCATAAACCCATATTTCTTTTGTCTCGCTTTTTCTATAAACCTTATCGCTAACCAAATACTTTCTTTTTCCCTTTATGTTTCTGTAAACAACAATACGCGTATCTCCATTCTTTAGCCTAGTAATATCAATAAAATCATCTTTATCTGTGGCGGTCACGATTGCCAGTTTGGCTATAAAAGCATAATAATTAATGGCAATTTCGGCTATATTATCTCTTCTTTTCTTTAAGGTTTCTAGTATATACTTAGTTGATTCGTGTTGATATATTTCTTTAGGAAGTCTTTTAAAAGCTATTTCGATGTCTTCATCTTTCAAATTTTGTTGAATAAATTTAGCTTGTTGAATCCAAGCTCCTTTTCCTTGATTTTGAATTAAAGTACGGTCTAATCCGGCTGCAGCCGAATTAAACCAAGCTAAATCTTTAATCATGGGCTCATAAGTCCCAAATTGATTTGCAAAACCCGCTATTCCTCTAACCGTGGCAAAAAAAGCACCATCGTAATTAGAAAATACTTGATCGCGATCTCGTGGTATAGGATAAAAAACTTTATCACCATTTGGCATTTTATTTTCACCCCATCTCCATTGATCTTGGTGCCTATCCCAATCGCCCAAAAGCATATCAAACAATCTGGCGCGTATATAAGCAGACTCGTCTAATTTATACTCTTCATCCCTTCTAAGGTGCTCAAATAAACCTGAACTGCTTTGAATATCTTTATTCGGATTGTTGAATTTACCAGAACCTACCCAATCATCTTCAGGTCTTTCAACAAGCATATATATTTCATCGCCATACTCGTCATTATAGTTCCCTAAAGTGGCTTGTTTTGGAATGTAAAACAATTTAGGATTGGTATGAGCTACACCAATAGCTTTAGCCAGTGTAGGCACAACAAGAAATCCATAAGGATGTGCAGCCGTATAAAAATCTTCAATAGCTTCCTGAGCTAAAGTATTTTTGAAATCATCTTTAATTTTTTTATCCTTAAAGGCGACCGTTTGTAAAAATTGAAGTGCATTCTTTTTTAATGCTCGTAAATTATAATCCCTTCCTTGTTTATCCTCCAATCGCAAAGATTTAGTCTGATGACCACCTCCTGCACGAACAACTTTTAATCCGCCGTAGAGTGTATCTAGAAAAGCAACTGGCACTTGAATCTGCTGGTAATAGAGATCTCTGTAATGATTCCCCCAAATACTGGTGAATAATTTGTTTTTTTCTTTTTCTTGGTCTGCGTTTTTATAGATTGAAGCTTTGGTGAATTTTTGTTCATATTTTGAAAAATCCTTTATAAACCGATCTGGACTTTTTCTAGCTGGAAAAACTTCTTTGCGATAAATTTCATTTAACTCTCCATCCTTTAAATTATAAAATCGAACAAAGGTAGAGCCGTCTTTAAAAATATCGTATACCGCCATACCTTGACCAGGATAAGCAAATTGCCCTGTATTTCTTAAGTTGGCATAAGATAATTTAGAACCAGATCCAGAAACTATTTGATGTACTCCCTCAAAAATATTGTACTGCAAATTGTGTTCATGCCCCGAAACAAAAATTACATTCTCGTATTCGTGAGCAATAGTAGACAAACGATCAACCATAGATTTATAACGCTCGTTTTGAGCGTCCTGAATACTTACTCCGCCAGTTGTGCGTATCAATGCAGCTAAAGAACCTAGAATGGGTAATGGAATGGTCTTTTGTGAAGGATAAAGGTGTCTTTCTATTGGATAGGTACCACCATGTACACCATTAGTATAAAGCGGGTGGTGTGTAGCCACAACAATATTCTTATTTTGATTTTTCTTTAATTCTGATTCAAATTCTTGCAAGAAGGCCTCTCGTGTTTTAATTTCTGGGCAATTATCATTAATAGTAGGGCTTTTATCCCAGTTTTCTAGATACCATTGCGTATCTAAAATAATTAAGGCCACATCATCTGAAATATCACGCACCTCAAAACCACAACCTGTTTTGGGTGCCCAAGTATCTTTTTTATTGGGCATATGTTTGGCAATAAAATCACGCTGTTCTTTTAGGCTATGAATTCTGTTATGATACCAATCGTGATTTCCTGGTATGAATACTACCTCACCAAGACTTGGTGTACTCGCCTCAATTTGAACTCCCATACGATATTCAGCCTCAGCTCTACCTGGATCTCCTACTTCTGGCATTCCGTCTGGGTATATGTTATCCCCTAAAAATAAAGTATGTGAATTTTTCACATTAAATGCTTCTAAGGCTTGGTCAAAAACTTTCATACCATCAGATTTCCCATTTTCTTTGGCATAGCCGGCATCGCCTACAAGTAAAAAGCGATGCGCCAGTTCTTTATGAGCCGGATAGCTGGTATCTAAAAATTCTTGTTGGTTTCTATATTTTGGTTCATAGGAGGCACAACCCAAAAAAAATAATACGGAAATTGTTAGAAGTATGTTATTTTTATTCATAAATATAAATACAGTTTACTTTTTTTGTACTTTGCTTACATAAACGAGGCACCTTATGAAAGATTTAATAGCACAAACAGAAACTTTTGTTTTTGAATTATTCGCTACAAAATTACCTAATACATTTGTTTATCACAATTTCAATCATACAAAGCGCGTTGTTAAAAGTACCAAAGAATTAATTGAAAATTCTGAAATTCATGTTAAAGAGCATCAGCCTCTTATCTTAGCTGCTTTGCTACATGACACTGGTTACATCAAGACTTACAAACAACACGAGGATGAAAGTATCATAATTGCTCGGGAGTTTTTAAGTAAGGTAAAGGCAGATCCAGACTTAATAGAAAGCGTTTGTCATTATATAGAACAAACAAAAAGTCATCTTGAACCTAAAAAACTAGGAGATAAAATTATAAAAGATGCCGATTATTCTCATCTAGCAAAAGACTATTTTGAAGATATAAGTGAGTTATTAAGGCAAGAGCTCAAATTATTAAATATCAAGAACTGTTCGCCAACAGAATGGATTGCAGAAAACATCGAGCTTTTTACGATGAAACACCAGTTTTATACCCCATATGCCGTTAAAAACTGGAAAGCACAAAAAGAAGAAAATCTATTAGATCTGCTTCAAAGTCAGCAAAAGCTTAAAAAGAAATTAGACAAAGAAAGAGTTAAAGCAAAATTAAAAGCCAAATACAAAAGTAACAATCCAGACCGCGGAATTCAAACCCTATACCGCACAGCCTTGCGCAATCATATAAAATTAAGTGATATTGCAGACACCAAAGCTAACATTTTGCTTTCTGTAAATGCTATTATAATTTCATTAGCACTTGCCAATATTATACCCAAATTAGATGCAGCTTCAAACCGCCACTTAATGATGCCTACTTTGGTTTTGGTTTGTTTTAGTGTCGCTTCCATGATTTTATCAATAATGTCTACTCGGCCCAATGTTGGTACAGGAGAATTCACTAAAGAGCAAGTAAAAAATAGGGAGGTAAATATTCTGTTTTTCGGTAATTTTCATAAAATGCAATTTGACCAATATAAATGGGCGATTGACGAAATTCTAAAAGATAATGATTATATCTACGAGGCCCTAACCAAGGATCTCTATCTTTTAGGAATAGTTTTAAATAGAAAATATAAACTATTACGATGGACTTATACCATATTTATGACTGGTATAATCATATCGGTTATAGCCTTTATCTTAGCTTTTAGTACAATTTAAAAATTAACTTTAATCTAGCAAATAGAAAAATAAGATTACTTAATTTTTAAATAACCAAGCTTTATGTTTAAATTGGTTATTTAGTTTACTTTACGGATTTATTTCGTTCATCAAATCTTCATAGGTGAACTTAATTTGGTTGGGTTCATCTGGTAAATGATACAAAACTCTAACGCGTAAAGCTTTTAAACCTATTACTCCTTGCACGTCTTCAAGCTCTAGTTTTTCTATTTCTTCGCCTAGATAATCCTTTTTTTGTAAATAATTGATATAGCGTAGGTACTCTAACTCATCAGTTTTTTGCGAGTAAATAATAGCGATTTTACCCTTCTGTGTTATTCGCTCTTCGGTGTTTTTGATAAATGCTTTATCTATTCGCTTTTTGATTATTTCATACCTGGCGTTGTAGGTACCGTCAACATCAAATTTTTTCTCATCCATTCTGTATTTGATCGATAAGGTTGAACTAAAAACCAGAATGAGTGATGCGGCGTCTAATTTTAATGGCAAATCTTCTTGAATAGAATAAAATTTATTCTCCATCTCGCACATGGTTTGTAACTGCCAAAGCCTCAAATTGTAAAGATAAACTTTATGAAAAGGCCTATTATTTACCATAGCGGCTCCAATGTACATATTATGCTCTACACCATCAGTTTTATAACGTTCAAAATAGTGAGGATACATTTTTTGGGCTTCTTGCTGTTGCCTGTCTAAATAGCGCGATAAGCTACGATTAATGCGCTGTACAGTATCATCATAATTCTTTCTATGGTTATATATAACCCCAGATTGAGAGTTTAAATCTTCTTTATAAACATCTATTTCTGATCTTAAACTTTTTTCATTGTTATAGATGTGTTCTATCAAAGGATCTAACTCATCATAAATAAAATTCATAATGCGCTGCTCACTTGATGCATTTAAGTTTTCTTTTAATTCTTTTTTAAATTCATTAATCCTAAAAATAATTTGCTCATAAATAGGTATTGATTCTATTTCAAAAGCTTTTTCTACCAATTTAGTAATGATTTGCAATTGACTCAATAGGTCTTTTTGGATAGCTCTATTTCGTTCATCAGATGATCCTACAATATCGATTTGTCCGTATAACGGATAAATATCTTTGAATCCGATGTCTCTGAATGAAGCTATACCATCTTGTTCTAAATCATTAATATAGCGCTCAGCTTCTTGCTCAAATACCCAAAGAACACTTGGGTGGATACTAGTACACTCCGATTGTATTACTGCTTTAATCCTATTTTCAAATTCTGCTTTATTCCGTTCAACAGCCATTACAATATAAGGTAGTATATCGTCTAGTTTTGAGGCATTAATACGGTTTAGCTCATTTTTACGCAACGAGCCTAGTTCAAGCACTCCCATTAAGTCATTACCTCGTGCTACAGGTGCAAAAATGCTACTTTTTATACCTTTAGCCAGTAAATTTTCGGCAAGTAAATTATGTTGGGTTTTGGTAGCGTATTGCTCAACATTTGCGATGACAAAATTTTCTTTTTTTTCTATCAACTGGTCTATTCCTTGCTGACATAAAGCTTTTGGACAATTGACACAATCATCCTGATCTAAAATAAAACTATTGATATAAGAGCTTTTATCTTGGCTCATTTTTACAAACTTATTGTTTGCTTGGTCATATAAAGTAAAGCCTATTTGTAAATCTGGTATTTTAAAAATAGATCTAAAAATCTCTATTAGGCTCGCCATTGTAGATTCTGGCAATTTCTTATTCAGCAATTCAGATTTCAAATCTGAAATACCGTCATCAATGGTTATATCTGTAAGATTCAATAAGGTAAAACCCTTAAAAATATAACTATTTGGCGGGAATTTTTCTTTCCAAATCTTGAGATCATCTGGGTTCAATAACAACTCATCTACATCGGCATCGGTAATTTTTGGAGCGCTATCGGTTTTATGAAACTGAATAAAGTCTGCATTTACAGATAAGCGGTAGGTTTTTATAATCCCCTCTTTATTCGGAATATCATAATAAATGGGGCGGCTAAAATCTATTTTATAGTTATAGAAACTGTTCAAAATAAGCACACAACCACTTACATAATCTAACTGCTTATCAAAATTTCTGGGGGTTAGTTCAAAATTTTTACCGGCTTCCTTTAATATTCGTTCAAACCGAGAAGAAATAGCTAAAAAGATATCGGTTTTAGGCACCGCAGCGGCTTTAATTTCATTTTCGGTTAAAAGGTCTGGAAATAAGTCATCTAACAAGGTAATAATAGGCTGCTCGAATTTCGACAAGCGTTCTAGATCGTCAATACCAGTCTCAAGCTCAGGGAAATCTTCAATGTATTCAAGTAATTCTTTCAAATACTTTTTAGCCAAAGGCTTTTTCTCAGTTTTTAGACGGTTTTTATACGCATCAATAACCTTTTTAAAACCAACTTGAATAGAAAAAGGAAAATCCTCTTTTGTTTTTTGTCTTAAATTACCTACCATAATTAAAATTAAAGCTCTTATAAGAAACTACAAAAATAAGAGTTTAAAATTAACAAGAATTTATATCCTCAGATTTATATTATACTTTAAAGTAAATATATTTGCAAGAATAAAAATTTTAAAACAATGAAAAAATTATTTCTACTTTTCACAAGTTTAAGCCTTATCGCTTGTGGTTCTCAAAATAATAACGATAATGCCTTAATGGCGAGCATTGATGCCAAAGAAGGTACAGCCGTTTATTTTTCTACTTTAAACGAAAATGGTTCACCGGAACCTAAGGACACTGTTCTGGTTAAAGATGGAGAAATTTATTTACCACTCCCTAAAACAGATTATCAAGGCCTAGGGATTTTAAAACTAGAAAATAATGCCAATGGAAACGTGTTATTTGTCTATGAAAATGAGAAAATTGAGGGTGAAATACATGCCGATAGTTTAAGTAAAACTGACTTAAAAGGAGGTGATAACCAAGATTTGCTACAAGAGTACATGCATTTTCTTAATAAGCAACAAAAAGCTGGTAAAGCTCTATCTGAAAAGTTTAGAAACCCTGAATTACAAGAAAATCCTGAATTAGCTAGCCAGTTAAACCAAGAACGAGAAGCTTTTATTAAAAAGGAAAATGATTTTAGAAAAGAGCTAATACAAAATAATCCAAATTCATTGGTTGCTGTAATGATTTTATCTGATATGCTTAATATGAATAGTTCTAGCCTACCAGAAATTAAAAACTTATACGAAAGTTTGTCTGACAAGGCACAAAATACTGCAGCTGGTAAACGTATTGCCACCTATATAAAAAGCAATGAGGCTACTTCTGAGGGTAGCATGGCACCCGATTTCACAGCTAAAACACCAGATGGCGAAGAACTTAGTTTAAAAGATGCCATGGGCGAAGTTACCTTAATTGATTTTTGGGCTGCTTGGTGTAAGCCTTGTAGAATGGAAAACCCTAATGTGGTTAAAATGTATAAGAAATACCATGAAAAAGGGCTAAATATCATTGGAGTTTCATTAGATAAGACCAAAGATGCTTGGGTGAAAGCTATTGAGGATGACCAATTGGACTGGTATCACGTATCTAATTTAAAATATTGGAATGACCCCATTGCTAAAATGTACCAAGTACGATCTATACCTTCTACTTTTCTTTTAGATAAGAATGGGAAAATTGTTGCCAAAAATTTAAGAGGTCAAGCTTTAGAAAATAAAGTTGCAGAATTATTGGGAGAATAATTTGATAAAATATTTTACAAAAAAAAGGCGCTTGAATTTTCAAGCGCCTTTTTTTAATTCTTTAAGTTACCACGAAAAAGGGTAACTCTGCTCTGCATAACCAATCACCCAAGGCCAGTAATTAGGCTCTTTTACTCCGTGAAACCATAAACGCAATTGGCCATTTTGAAAAATTCCATCTGGTGCTGTAACTTCACTATCCCAATAAAATTGAGGCTTAATAATAGCCTGAGGGTATACTTCAAATTTCCCAAAAAAGGATTTAGAGCGAGCTATGCCTATACTCCTATCTGTAGAGAAAGGAATTAGCCAATATCCATCTTCTTTTGATTTTAGTAAGCTTGCTTCATTAACATCTGGGCTATAAGTAATATCTTCACTAGTTAAAAGTGGCTTTTTTATCTTAGTCCAAATTTTACCATCACTTGATGTTGCTCCTAAAATTCTTATACCAGCATTTGTAGCCGTCCAGTTTTGTGAAACATTCCAACCGGCATAAACCATATAAAATAATCCTTCTTCAAAAATAACACCTGGACTGGTTATGGCATGATGATCAAAAGCTGAAGGGTCTGTAATATTTCTATTAATTATGGGACCATCCTCAGACGATGAAATTCTATCAAAGTCGAATCCGTTTTGAGAAGTTGCCAATCCTATTTCATAATTTTGAACGTGTTCATTATCAGACTCTCCTTCTCTATAACCTGTATAGTACATATAAAACAAGTTATCCACTTTTACCACTTCGGGAGTTTCTAAGGTATTATCCCATGCTGAGGATCTTTTTTTAAGCGCCAGGTAATCATCAGTAATATTGTTACTGGGATTCATCCATGATTTACCATTATCTAATGAATAGACTACTGCAATTCCGCCTTCTGCGGTGAAATACATAAAAAGTGTATCTCTCAGCATAAGTACAGAAGGATCGGCTGCTAAGCCAAAAGAACTTTCAAATACAGGCTCTGCGGTTCTATTGAATAAACCATCAAATTCTGTAATATTTTCATCTTCTTTTGTGCAGGCTGCACAAAAGAGAGCTAAAATTAGGAGGCTAGAAACAGTAGGTTTAAACATTCTTTGTTACGGTATTGAAGAATCTTACTTTTTCATCAAATAATAGAAAGCAGCAAGATCTCCTTCAATTTCCTCTCTAGCTTGGTTTAACTGAATAAGCTTATTTTCTAAAACCCTATAATAAGTGGGGCCGTTCTCTTCCTTAAGTTCAATTTCATTTCCACTTTCATTCCAAACAAACTTACCTGAAGAAATAAATGGCTCTTCATTTTCATCTAAATAAATTTCTTGCTTTTGATAGGTCATATCTTCATTTAGCACAATTGCAGTTTCTATTCCTCCACAATCTGCACATGGTAAAACCCCTTCGTAGGTGGCAGCCCAATCTAATGAATTACGACTGGTATGCTCATCGATAGTCACTTCAGGTTCCTGCTCTTCAGGTTCAACCCCCTCAATACGCGCATCTTCAACACGAGAATTTTTTTGATCTGTTTTGCAAGAAAACAAAAGAGCAATTAAAATAAATAATAATAAACTGTTAGATTTCATAATTCAAAACATTTAGTTACTTATCTAAAATAAACAGAAGCTTATAGTTTACCTATTCTTTTAAGAAAAAATAACAGAATTAAAGGAATTAATAACAATATGGCCATAAGCAAATTGGTTTGTAATAGGCTTGGTGCTAAAACAAGACTAATAAAGTAACCTGCCATGGCTCCACCAAAATGCGCATCATGCCCTATTAAATCATTTTGTGCTTTCATTCCGTAAAGGGTGTAGAGTAAGTACCCTATTCCAAAAACATATGCAGGAATGGGAATAATAAAAAATAAGCCCAACATCATATCTGGCCGCAATAAAATAGCCGAGTAAAGCACTCCCATAACTGCTCCACTTGCACCTACAGCACTATAATAGCTATTTTTTTTATGCATCATAAACGAGAATAAATTACCCGCAATTAAACTACCTAAATAAATGATAATAAAAGCAAATACACCAAGATCATAAATTACCACATTGGCAAAAAAGTACAGCGTAAGCATATTAACCAAGAGGTGCGTAGGGTCAACATGTAAAAAGCCAGAACTTAAAAAACGAACACGCTCTCCATTTTTGATTGGCCCTACCATAAATTTATAACGATTAAAAAAATTGGTGTCTTGAAAGCCTTTAAATGATACAATTACGTTGATGGCTATAAGCAATAATGTGACTAATTCTATACTATTCATGTAACATTGGTTTGTGTTCAAAGATAGTATATCTTTGCAACAAAATGAACCTCAATGCAACGATTGATATTTGTTATTAGTTATCCTTTTTTATGGCTTCTTGCCATTTTACCATTTCCATTACTTTATATGATTTCTGATTTTGTCTACTTGTGGGTTTATCATGTAGTTGGTTATAGAAGAAAAGTGGTAGATCAAAATCTTGCTTTGGCTTTTCCAAAATTATCGGCCAGTAAAAGAAATAAAATCCGTAAAGAATTTTATCATCATTTTTGTGATTCATTTTTAGAAATGATTAAAACCTTAAAAATGAGCGACAAACAATTAAAAACCCGATTTAAGATTTTAAATCCAGAAATGCTCAAAGAGATAGAAGGCCAGAAAAAAAGTTATATTTTATTAATGGGTCATTATGCCAGTTATGAATGGGTTCACGCTTTGCATTTTCATTCTATTACATTTAAAGCCTACGGTGTTTATAAGCCTATTAAAAATAACCATTTTGACAAGCTCATTCGTAAAATTAGAGGAAAGTACAATACCCATATGCTGCCCAACAAAACAGTGCCTAAAATAATGTTGAAAAATAAAAAAAATAATACATTAAGCAGTTATGGCTTGGTTGCCGATCAATCTCCAAGACCCAAAAACGCAAAACATTATGTAAACTTTTTTAATCATAAAGTCCCCTCATTCGTCGGACCTGAATATCTTGCTAAAAAACTGAATCTTAGCGTTGTTTACCTTAAGGTTATTAAGATAAAAAGAGGAAGATACGAAGCTGAATTACTACCTATAACCTATACCCCTAAGCGTTACGAGGATTTTAAATTAACCGACTTGTATTACGATTTACTCGAAAAACAAATAAACGAAAATCCTGCTTATTATTTATGGACACACAAAAGATGGAAACACAAATTGAGTGGATTTGATGCTGAAAAGACTTCTTAAAATCATTACAATTTAGTTAAAAGTTTTTAAATTTGATAACAACTAAACTTTAACTAAAATGATTTTAAAAAACCACATTTGCAAAACGCTATTTTTGTGTATTCTGGGCTTTACAACTGTATTGTTTTCTTGCAGTGATGATGATTCTTCCACTGTTACTGAGGAAGATAAAAATTTAGTAATTTCAACTAATACTAACAGTTTAACTTTTGAAGACACAGAATTAGGAAGCAGCAGTAATCGAAATTTTTCATTGCAATATAAAAACCTCAATGCTCCCATTAAAATTACAACAACGGGAGATTTTCAAATTGGATTTAATCTTGAAAATTTATCTCAAAGTATTGATATTTCAAATGGAGATGAGGAAGCAATCAAAACTATTTACGTAAAATTTACACCTACCCAAACTGGTTTACAAAACAGTGAGTTAAAAATTGTAAATGGTGATGAATTCAAAAAAATTATCACTTTGCAAGCAAAAGGGAAAGAGAAAACCATAACGGTGAGCACCTTCTCAGATAAGCGGGTAGCTTTTGGTAATGGACACAACCAATCAGCGGTTCAGAGTTTTGATTTTCCTACCGATGTTGATAAAGTTTCGCAAATAAAGATGTTTGTCAAACTAAGATGTCCAGCTGGTGGCTGTGATGAATGGGATGTTTTTGCTAATGTAAAGGTTAAAGACCCTGCCAGTGGTGAATTTTATGAAATGGGCAGATTTATAACGCCTTACTGGAATGACAACAGCCAACTACCACGTGGATTTGAATATGATGTTACCGATTTTAAATCTTTACTTACTGGAAATAATGAATTGCGTATTCGCACAGAATGTTGGAATAGCAAAGGTTACCTTGTTTCTGTAGAATTTGATTTTATTTATGGTGCACCTGAATATAAATATTCCGCTATAGTACCAATTATTGCCTATGATGATTGGTCATCTTCGGGAGTTCCTTACGGAAAAGCGCATAATTTTGATCTCGATAAATCGGTAAGCATACCTAATGAAGCCGAAAAAATACATTTGCGCTCTACTATTTCAGGTTGGGGACATGCAACACCCTATGATAGTGGCGGAAGAGGTTGTGCAGAGTGGTGCTACAGAACGCATTATATAAAAATCAATGGTAGTCAAAAATATACACACGATATGGGGCCTATTGGATGTGCACAAAACCCAGTAAGCAACCAAGAGCCAGGAAACTGGAAACCTGATCGCGCCGGTTGGTGCCCGGGTATGGAGGTACCCATAAGAATTGATAAAATGGAAAGTACCTGGGCTGGTCAGGCCTTTAATTTTGAATATGATTATGAAAACTGGACCAACAATGGTGCAAATGGTGATGCTTTTTATGCTACCAATACTTTTGTGATAGTACAAAGTAACACGCCAATTAATCCAGCGGTAATCAATTAACTAATTTATTGTACAAAAAAAGCCTTTCGCTTCAATAACGAAAGGCTTTTTTTTATCTTAAATAGTATTACTAATTTAAGCTTTCCAACTCTTTTATAAAACGCACTGCCAATTGATCGGCTTCTTTTTGAGTTTTGGCTTCGGTGTAAATACGAATAATTGGTTCTGTATTTGATTTTCTAAGGTGCACCCAACTTTCTTCAAAATCAATTTTTACTCCGTCCACAGTACTCACCTCTTCATTGCTGTATTGCTTCGCCATCGTATCAAGTAAAGCATCAACATTTAAACCAGGAGTAAGCTGGGCTTTATTTTTGCTCATATAATAGCTCGGATAGGTTTTTCTAAGCTCAGAAAGACTAAGTTTTTTATGTGCTAAATGAGATAAGAAAAGTGCAATACCTACGAGGCTATCTCTACCATAATGCAAATTAGGTAAAATTATCCCTCCGTTGCCTTCTCCGCCTATAACAGCTTGTTTTTCTTTCATCAAAGCAACCACATTTACCTCACCAACTGCACTAGCAAAATACGATCCGCCGTGTTTTTGAGTAACATCGCGCAATGCTCTAGAAGAAGATAAATTACTTACAGTATTGCCTTTTTGTTTACCTAAAACATAATCCGCTACAGCTACCAAAGTATACTCTTCTCCAAACATAGCTCCATTTTCATCAATAAAGGCTAACCGGTCGACATCTGGATCAACAACAATCCCCATATCTGCATTTTCTTGAACCACCCTTTCGCTAAGATCTGTCAAGTGCTCTTTTAATGGCTCTGGGTTATGCGGAAACTCCCCAGTAGGATCGCAAAACAATTTAACCGTTTCAACCCCCAAACGATCAAGTAAGTGCGGTACCGCTATGCCTCCCGTAGAGTTTACGCCATCTACTACTACTCTAAAATCGGCAGCTTTGATAGCTTCTACATCTACCCAATCTAACGCTAAAATTTCATCGATATGCAAATCTATATAAGCCTGATTTTTGGTAATTTTCCCTAATTCATCTACTAATGCAAAAGAAAATGATTCGTCTTCGGCAATCTCTAAAATTCGTTTTCCATCAGCTGCATTTAAAAATTCACCTTTATAATTTAGTAATTTTAGCGCATTCCATTGTTTTGGGTTATGGCTTGCTGTTAGAATTATGCCGCCGTCTGCATGCTCTAATTTTACAGCCATTTCTACGGTTGGAGTAGTTGATAAATCTAGATCTATTACTTGTATCCCCATTCCTACCAAAGTATTCATGACCAATTGCTGAATCATAGCTCCAGATATTCTGGCATCTCGTCCAATTACAACTCTGTAGGTTGCTTTATTCCTATCTTCTTTTAGCCAGGTACCGTAAGCAGCGGCGTATTTTACGGCATCTATAGGGGTAAGATTATCTCCTACCCTACCACCAATTGTACCTCTAATTCCTGAAATTGATTTTATAAGTGTCATCTATTTTGTATTAATTAAAAAAACAAATATACTGTTGTATTGTAAGCTTGCAAAATACTTGTTTAAACAAAGCCTTTCTCCTATCTTGTGCCTATGAATTATTTGGCACATATTTATTTATCTCAAGAAAGGCCAATGGTCACTTTGGGCAATTTTATGGCTGATGCCGTAAAAGGTAACGATTATCAAAATTATAGCACAGCTATTAAAAAGGGAATATTACTTCATCGTTCTATAGATAGCTATACCGATAGTCATCCTATAGTGTATCAAAGTGCTCATCGGTTTTTTAACAAATTTAGACACTATAATAAGGTGATTAATGATGTGCTGTACGATCACTTCTTAGCTGTTAATTGGGCCGAGTATAGCTTTGTAAACCTAGATGATTTTATTGAGAATTTTTATATTTTACTTGACCAACATAAATCGGTTTTACCGCAAAAAGTGAATCAGTTTTACCCTATTATGATTAAGCAAAATTGGCTAAAAAGTTACCAAAGTATATCGGGAATAACTCAAATACTAGATCAAATGTCACGTCGAATTCCTACCAAGGCACCATTATCAGAAGCCGTTCCCATTATGCAAAATCATTATTTATCTATGCAAAATGAGTTTGAAATTTTCTTTACGGATTTAATACAACACGCTCAAGAAAAGCTGGCACTTTTAGATCAAGAGTATCCTGAGGAAACAAATAAAAAATTTTATTAAAGGTTTAAGATTGGTATTTTCACTATAAGCTAATATTGGCTAAATTAGCAGTCTGCAAAATTTGTTATGAAAAACTCTGAAGATTTTATAGAAGTACTGGGCGCTCGCGTGCATAATTTAAAAAATATTGATGTCAAGATTCCGCGAGATCAACTGGTGGTAATAACCGGTCTTAGCGGTTCGGGTAAGTCGTCGTTGGCATTTGACACCCTATATGCAGAAGGCCAACGTAGGTATATAGAAACGTTTTCGGCTTATGCCAGACAATTTTTAGGTGGTCTTGAAAGGCCTGATGTAGATAAAATTGAAGGACTTTCTCCTGTCATTGCTATAGAACAAAAGACCACTAGTAAAAGTCCCCGAAGTACTGTTGGCACTATTACCGAAATTTACGATTTCCTACGACTTTTATATGCAAGAGCCTCTGATGCCTATAGTTATGAAACGGGAGAGAAAATGGTAAGCTATAGTGATGAGCAGATTCAAGAACTAATTACTAAAGATTATTTAGGACAACGCATTAACATTCTTGCACCAGTTATTCGTTCACGTAAAGGACATTATCGTGAATTATTTGAACAAATTGCTAAACAGGGTTTTGTAAAGGTACGTGTCGATGGTGAGATTATCGATATAGAAAAAGGCATGAAACTAGATCGGTATAAAACCCATGATATTGAGATTGTCATAGACCGATTAGCTATTGACGAAACAGAAAATACGCAAAAAAGATTATACAATAGTATACTAACCGCCTTAGACCATGGAGATGATGTACTCATGATTATTAACCATGGAGATAAAAAAGAGCGGTATTTTAGTCGGACCCTGATGTGTCCTACTACGGGTATTTCTTACCCTAATCCAGAGCCTAATAACTTTTCTTTTAATTCACCAAAGGGAGCCTGTCCTGTTTGCAATGGTATTGGCGAGTTGTATCAAGTAAATATAGAAAAAATTATTCCAGACAATAAGAAGTCTATTCAAGCAGGCGGTTTAATACCTTATGGTGCTTACAAAAAAAACTGGGCTTTTAAACAGTTAGAACTTATAGCGCAACGCTATGATTTTAAACTTAGCGATCCCATAAAAAAAATACCCCAAGAAGCACTCAATTTGATATTGCATGGGGGTAAAGAAAAATTCACTTCAAATTCTAAGGATTTAGGTGTTAAACGTTCACATAAAATAGATTTTGAAGGCGTAATACCTTTTATAGATAAAACTTTTAACGACAATGATTCTAGGAAATTAAAAAGATGGGCCAAGGCTTTTATGGATAGAATTGATTGTACCACTTGCGCAGGAACTAGGTTGCGTAAGGAGAGTTTATATTTTAAAGTCAATCATTTAAACATCGCTCAGCTAGCCCAAATGGATATTGCTAGCCTAAGCCTATGGTTTGCTGAAATAAGACAACAGCTTAGTAAAAAACAAATTCAAATTGCCGAAGAAATTATTAAAGAAATTCAAACCCGCCTACAGTTTTTACTTGATGTAGGGCTAGATTATCTTAATCTTAACCGGAGTGCGAAAAGTCTATCTGGTGGTGAAGCTCAACGTATACGACTGGCAACGCAAATAGGCTCGCAATTGGTCGGGGTACTTTATATATTAGATGAACCTAGTATAGGCTTGCATCAACGTGATAATGAAAAATTAATCAATTCTTTACTCAATTTACGAGACGTAGGTAACTCTGTAATTGTAGTTGAGCACGATAAGGATATGATTGAACGTGCAGACTATGTTATTGACATAGGTCCTAAGGCAGGTAGAAATGGTGGTGAAATTATAAGCGAGGGTAGTCCCAATCAATTATTAAAACAGAAAACCCTAACGGCATCTTATTTAAATGGAAAGGTTGCGATTGAAATTCCAGAAAAAAGAAGAGATGGTAACGGTAAAAAAATAGTACTTAAAGGGGCAACGGGTAACAATTTAAAAAATATTACAGCTACTTTCCCCTTAGGAAAAATGATTGTAGTTACCGGTGTTTCAGGAAGTGGTAAATCAACCCTTATTAATGAAACGCTATATCCAATCATGAATGCGCATTATTTTAATGGGGTTAAAGAACCCAAACCTTATAAAAACATAAAGGGACTTGAACATATAGATAAAGTTATAGACATTAATCAGTCTCCAATAGGCAGAACACCACGGTCAAATCCCGCCACTTATACAGGAGTTTTTTCTGAAATTAGAAGTTTATTTGCTAAAACACCCGAAGCTCAAATAAGAGGTTATAAGCCAGGGAGGTTTAGTTTTAATGTAAAAGGCGGGAGGTGCGAAACTTGTCGTGGTGCAGGTTTACGAGTTATTGAGATGAATTTTTTACCTGATGTTTTCGTGGAATGCGAAACATGCCAAGGTAAACGCTTTAATAGGGAAACACTTGAAATTCGTTATAAAGGAAAATCTATTAACGATGTTTTAGAGATGACCATCGATGAAGCTACAGATTTTTTTGAACCGGTTCCAAAGATTTACAGGAAACTCAAAACCATTCAAGATGTAGGTCTAGGATATATCAGTTTGGGACAACAAAGTACTACCCTATCGGGTGGCGAAGCGCAACGAATAAAATTGGCTACAGAATTATCAAAAAGAGATACTGGTAATACTTTTTATATTCTAGATGAACCCACCACTGGATTGCATTTTGAAGATGTAAATGTATTGATGAAGGTGCTGAATAAATTGGTGATTAAAGGGAATACTGTTTTGATTATAGAGCATAATATGGATGTAATTAAATTGGCAGATCATATTATTGACATTGGTTTTGAGGGAGGTAAAAACGGTGGGGAAATTGTAGCGACCGGTACCCCAGAAGAGATAGTAAAACAAAGTAAAGGCTATACTGCCCAATTCTTGGCAAAAGAGATTGGTACTAAAAATTTAATATAAATAACATTATTAAGTAAATGAAAATGAGAAACGAAAAAAGACACAAGGGATGGAATGAGATTAAAACCAATGACAGTTGGGCCATTTTCAAAATAATGGGTGAATTTGTTGAAGGCTATGAAAAAATGAGCCGAATTGGTCCTTGTGTTTCAATATTTGGATCGGCACGTACTAAGGAAGATCACAAATATTACCAATTGGCACAAAGCATTGCTGCCAAAATTGTAGAACACGGCTACGGTGTCATTACAGGAGGTGGCCCTGGTATTATGGAAGCTGGAAATAAGGGTGCACACCAAGCAGGTGGTGTTTCGGTTGGTTTAAATATAGATTTACCTTTTGAGCAACATGACAATCCTTATATCGATAAAGACAAAAACTTAAATTTTGACTACTTCTTTGTGCGTAAAGTAATGTTTGTAAAATATTCTCAAGGTTTTGTAGTAATGCCTGGTGGTTTTGGCACATTAGATGAATTATTCGAAGCCATCACGCTAATACAAACTCATAAAATAGATAAATTTCCTATAATCTTAGTGGGGCGCGAATTTTGGGGAGGATTATTTGACTGGGTCAAAACGACATTATTAGACTCTTTCAAAAATATCAGCGCAAGCGACATGGATTTAATACAATTGGTTGACACCGAAGAAGAGGTTATTGAGATACTCAATAAGTTCTACGATGAATTTAATTTAAGTCCGAATTTCTAATAAAATTTTTGGGTACTTGCTTGTTATAAATAAGTACCCATTGTTTTCTTTTATGCACAAGCACCTCTTTTTTTTTCTAATTCTACTTAAATGCGCTTCTGTTTTCGCACAGCATGAAGTAACTGCTCAAGTTACGCTTCAGGCTGCAGAAAAGAAAATGAGAGTTTCGCAAAACTTAACTTTTAAAAACAATTCAAAAGATAGTCTCGAGGTCATTTATCTTAATGATTGGATAAATGCTTTTAGTAACAAACAAACACCTCTAGCCTATAGATTTAGAGAAGACTATCAGCGTAATTTTCACTATGCTAAAGCTTCAGAAAGAGGTAAAACACAAATTTTAAGTATACGTAATGTTGATTCTAACTTGAATTGGTTTCGACCCAAAAATCAACCTGACCTCTTGGTGATTCAATTAGAAAAAAAATTGCCTCCGCAAAAGCATATTTCAATTAATCTCGAATATAATTTAAAAATACCCCATAGTAAATTCACACGCTATGGCTATAAAGATTCAGATTTTATTTTACGCTATTGGTTGCTTACCCCTGCGGTATATGCTCAAAGCTGGAAGGTATATAGCCATAAAAATGTAGATGATTTTTATATGGCTCCTATAGATTTAATCGTTGATTTTATAGTGCCAGAAAATTATTATATTTTTTCTAATTTTAAAAAAGTGCACGTTAACCACATAGCACAAACTAAAAATATCCGCCTTAGCGGAAAAAACCTCAGACAATTAGATTTTCATCTAACCACCAACCCAGATTATGAGCAGTTTAACACCGATTTAATGCAAGTGTTTTCTAATATTGAAGATGACGAGGTGCCCCAGCCTTTCCGGAATATTATTGTACACCGCATTTTACATTACCTAAATAAAAATCTGGGCCATTTAAATCAAGAAAAATTACTGGTTACGAAAACCGATTATGCCGATAACCCTGTATATGGTTTAAATCAACTCCCAAAATTCATTCGCCCCTTCCCCGATGGTTTTCAATATGATATTAAAATGTTTAAAACCATTACCAATAAATTATTAAAAGGACAATTAAATTTAGAGCCCAGAAAAGAAAATTGGATTAAAGAAGCTTTATTGGTGCATTTAATGATGAATTATGTAGCAACCTATTATGAAGACACCAAGCTTTTAGGCGCTTTTAGCGAACTTATAGGCATCCGTTGGTTCCATGCCTCCGAATTAGATTTTAATAAGCGTTATGCATTGTTGTACCAAAATATGGCGCGTATTAATCTTGACCAAGCTATAACCACCACTCAAGATTCATTATTAAAATTTAATAAAAATATTGCAACGCCTTACAAAGCTGGTTTAGGATTAAATTATTTAAAAGATTATTTAGCTAATGATGAAGCGTTTAAAAAGTCATTATCGGCATTTTATCAAAATAAACAAAAAGACACTTTAGCCCTTACGAAGCTAAAGAGTGCATTCAAAACATATACAAAAAAGCCAATCGATTGGTTTTTTAATGAGTATATTCAAACCAATCTACCAATTGATTTTAAAATAAAAAAGGTAACTACTAAAAACGATTCTTTACAAGTAATCGTAACCAGTAAAAATCATAAAAATTTACCCGTTGCCGTGTACGGATTAAATGGTAAGAATATAGTAAGTAAACATTGGTTAAGAATTAAAAACGGAGAAGGTAAGATTCATATTTCTAAAGACGCTATAGACCGCATAGCCTTAAATCATGAACAAATCATACCTGAATATAATCAGAGAAATAACTATAAAAGTCTTAAAGGAGTTTTTAATAAACCACCCCAAGTGGGGTTGCTTATGGATATTGAAGACCCCTATTACAAGCAGCTCTTTTTAATTCCTGAATTTGATTATAATTTATACGATGGCTTCATTATAGGTCCTAAATTGCATAATCGTGCTGTTTTACCTCAAAATTTTAATTTTAATATTTCTCCAAAAATCGGTTTAAATAGTAATGCATTAATTGGTTCTATTGGTGTCTCTAGCAATACATTTTTTCAAAACCAAGAATTACATGCCATTCGGCTGGGGATAAGTGGTACCAGAATGTCTTATGCACCAGATGCTTTTTATTACCGTGTTGTACCTTATTTTAGTTTAAATTTTAGAAATCCTTATTTACGCAGTAACCAAAGACAATCGTTAAGCATTCGAAGCGTAAATGTTCGTAAAGACCAGAGCTTATTCGCCACCAATCAAAATCCTGATTATAGCGTAATGAATTTGCAGTACAACTATAGCGACAGAAACTTTGCCGATTATTTTACTGCAAATTTTGATTACCAAGTGGCTAAGAAATTCAGTAAAATCTCGGTAACAACAAAGTGGCGTAAATTATTTTTAAACAATAGGCAGTTAGAACTACGTGTGTTTGCAGGGGCGTTCTTGTTTAATGATACCCGTAATGAAGATTATTTTAGCTTTGCCCTTGACCGCCCGTCAGATTATATGTTTGACTACAATTATTACGGTAGAAGTGAAACCAGCGGTCTATTTAGTCAGCAGTTTATTGCGGCCGAAGGCGGCTTCAAGTCAAAAATTCAACCAGGTTTTGCCAACCAATGGATAAGCACAATTAATGGAAGTTTTAGTATTTGGAATTGGATTCACGCTTACGCGGATGCCGGTGTAGTAAAGAATAAAAATAAGGACGCTAAGTTTCTATATGATTCTGGAATAAGGCTTAGCTTAGTACAAGATTATTTTGAGGTATTTTTCCCATTACAATCGAGCTTAGGTTGGGAACCCAGTCAATACAATTACGATCAAAAAATACGGTTTATTGTAGCCTTAGATTTAAAAACACTTGTAAGCCTTTTTAAAAGACGTTGGTATTAAGTTTTACACGTCCAAGTTACACAATACAGATGAATATTATTAGAAGAACCAACAGTGTAAAAATGCTAATAAAAATTGGCGATTTTTAGAATTACGCAACAAACAAGGCTTTTTAAATTGTTTTTTTATGATAATTTTAATCATAAAGCCTTAAACAGAAATTATTATTAATGCCTCAATTCATTTTCTGTTGAAAATCTGATTCTAATTTCTTATCTTCGTGCCGTTCTCAAAAAGATTTAAGCATGCAGAAAGAAGTAAAAGAAAATATAGACCTTTCCTTTGAAGACTTCAAGTCAGAAGTTTTAAAAGACTATAAAACAGCCGTGATTAGCCGCGAATGCAGTTTACTAGGTCGTAGAGAAGTTTTAACAGGAAAAGCCAAGTTTGGGATATTTGGTGATGGTAAAGAAGTGCCTCAACTAGCCATGGCTAAGGCATTTAAAAATGGTGACTTTAGATCGGGTTATTACCGTGATCAAACCTTTATGATGGCGTTAAACCTATTATCTGTAGAAGAGTTTTTTGCAGGACTTTACGGAAATACAGATATTGAACAAGAACCAATGTCGGGAGGACGTCAAATGGGTGGACATTTCGGAACCCATAGTTTGCAAGAGGATGGCCAATGGAAACCTATAGTTAATCAAGCCAATTCAAGTGCAGATATTTCACCTACTGCAGGCCAAATGCCTCGCTTACTAGGATTAGCTCAAGCTTCTAAAATTTACAGAAATGTTGAAGGTATAGATCAAGAATTATTTTCTAATAAAGGCAATGAAATCGCTTGGGGAACCATAGGTAATGCTAGTACAAGTGAAGGTCTTTTTTGGGAAACAATAAATGCCGCCGGCGTTTTACAAGTTCCTATGGTAATAAGTGTCTGGGATGACGAATATGGTATTTCTGTACATGCAAAACATCAAACTACAAAACAAAACATCTCTGAAATATTAAAAGGCTTTCAACGTGATGAAAAAAACGAGGGATATGAGATAATTTGTGTTAACGGTTGGAACTACCCAGAATTAATTGAAGCTTATCAAAAAGCCGATAAAATTGCAAGAGAAGAGCACGTTCCTGTTTTAATTCACGTACGCGAACTCACGCAACCTCAGGGTCATTCTACTTCAGGGTCTCACGAGCGTTACAAATCAAAAGAGCGTTTAGAATGGGAAAAGGAGTTTGATTGCAACGCACAAATGCGTCAATGGATTATTGCTAACAACTTTGCGAATGAAGAAGAGTTAGAAGCCATAGAAAAAGAGGCGAAAAAAACTGTGCGTGAAGGCAAAAAAGCTGCTTGGGAGAAAGTTACTGAGCCCGCTAAAACTGCTCAAAAGCAATTGATTGATATTTTAAATCAATTAGCTCCAGAATCACAAGCAACGCAAAAAATAGAGGCGGTAATAAAAAAATTAGCCGCTCATAAAAACCCTGAAAAACACCAGGTTTTACAGGCAGCCAGAAATGTGTTGCGTTTGATAATAAAAGAAAATCCTTCACAAAAATCGACTTTATTAAATTGGACAAAAGAGTTTAGTTCTAAAACCCAATTAGACTATAGTAGTCATTTGTATAGTGAGAGCGCTTCAACAGCAATAAATATTGAAAGTGTAGAACCAACTTATGATGAGGAGGCAGAGCTTGTTGATGCTAGAATAGTGATTCGAGATAATTTTGATGCTATTTTTGGTAGTAAACCAGAAACCCTAATTTTTGGTGAAGATAGCGGAAACATTGGTGACGTTAACCAAGGCTTAGAAGGTTTGCAAGAAAAGTATGGCGAACTACGAGTGGCCGATGCGGGTATTCGCGAAGCAACAATTCTTGGACAAGGAATTGGTATGGCTATGCGCGGATTAAGACCTATTGCAGAAATTCAATACTTAGATTACTTATTGTATGCTCTACAGATAATGAGCGATGATTTGGCAACCTTACAATATAGAACAAAAGGAAAACAAAAAGCACCGCTAATTGTACGAACAAGAGGCCACCGATTAGAAGGTATATGGCATAGCGGATCACCTATGGGAGGTATTATTCACCTTTTAAGAGGAATTCACATATTGGTACCCCGAAACATGACCAAAGCTGCAGGATTTTACAATACAATGCTAGCCAGTGATGAACCGGCCCTAATTGTCGAATGTCTTAACGGTTACCGCTTAAAAGAAAAGTTACCTAATAATCTTGGAGAGTTTAAAACACCTATTGGTGTAGTTGAAACCATTAGAGAAGGAAAAGATATTACCCTTGTTTCATACGGGTCAACGTTGAGGATAATTGAAGACGCTGCGGAGTTATTAAGTGAAATAGGTATAGATTGTGAAATTATAGATGTACAATCGCTACTACCTTTTGATTTAAATCACGATATTGTGAAAAGTGTGGCTAAAACAAACAGGTTATTGGTTATCGATGAAGATGTTCCAGGTGGAGCTTCTTCTTATATACTTCAGCAAATTGTAGAAAAACAAAATGCTTATGTTCACTTAGATAGTAAACCGCAAACCTTGACCGCCAAAGCACATAGACCTGCTTACGGTACAGATGGGGACTACTTTTCTAAGCCTTCTGTTGATGATGTGTTTGACAAAGTTTATTCAATTTTTAATGAAGTAAATCCAAAACAATTTCCAACGATGCTTTAGTAAAAAACGTATTTTATGATTTAAAAAGCCTTCATATAAAATGAAGGCTTTTTTTACATCCAAGCCTGTCGCGATGATTCTACACGATAAAGCAAATAATTCAATTGAGCACAATAGCTCTTAGGAAGATAATTAAAACGTAAATCTCCCGCAGCGGTATGAAAAGTAATATGCACCAACTTCCTTTTCCTTAAGAAAATTGGTTCTTGAACACTAAAGGCTTGTATCTTGTAAAGCTCGATATATTTTCTTTTTTTAAACCAAACACCTTCACTTTTAATTACAAAATTTGGAGTAATAGCCAATTTAGAACTCCGAAAGATAAAAAATTGTAATGTAAACAAAATTAATCCAACAGGAATTAGAATTGAGGCCAGCAATTCTATTCTAAACCAACCTACAAAATAATTTAAAAAGAATGCACCCCCAAGTAGCAGTGTAGTTATAACTAATCGCTTAAACAGCCAAACAGGATACATTCTAACGAATTCTCCTTTTTCTAATTTTACTGAAAACAAAAAGTTTTGAATTTGCAGCAACTTATTTAAAGTCAAAGCAGGAATACTAAGACTATTTTTTTTAATCTGGTCATCGCTGCCAATTAGTGCTAATTGAAGCTGATGTAAATCCAACCGACTTTGTAATGGATTTGAGCTATGGGTTACTATTTGAACCCGATTCGGATTTAAACTCCATTTAGTGTTGGTTTTTAAGCCCATTTCAACTTCTAAAGATTCTTTTTTCTTCGTGATCTTAAGCTCAAAATATTTTAAAATGGTTTCTATAATACTTACTAGGATACTTAAGGCAAATAAGATGAAAAAACTGAGAACCAATACCAAAGTTATTTCAAATACACTAGTATACTCTTGTTCCAAATACTCTTCTGCCCCTTTCCAATATGGATTATCATCAACAAATTGAGAAAATTGACCATATACGGTACTTATAAACACTATGATTAATCCTAGACCTCTGAAGTAGTTGCTGGTTAATCCCAATAATAATAACTTCTTAAGACCTAATTTATAAGTCCACTCGACATTATTCTTTGATAAAGAATCCTCGGCTTGTTCAAACTTATCTGCATTTGAAACTTCATTCTCCAAGTCATTACTTAACTCTTTATTTACCGAATATTCTTCCGCTTTAAGCGCTAATAATTCTTGTTGTAGGGCCAATGCCTTATCTTCTGATAATGCCTTGATTTCAATTTCTTTATCGGAACTTCCGGCAGACTCTACCACCAAACTACAAACCCCTATAATTCGATGAATAATTGTTCTTTTAACATAAACTTGTTGTATTCTTTGTAAGGAAATATCTAGAGTATTTGAGGTAAAAACACCTTGTTTGAGAACAAACCTATAATTTTTATAATCAATATGAAATTTAAAATTCTTATAAGATAAATAACTAAATACCAATACAATTAAGAATAATACACTTAAGCCCAATACGATATAAAACCAGTAATTACTAAGCTTTTGGGTGAGCGCACTATAGAGAAAAATGGCTATAAGTCCCCGAGTAATTTTGTATAAAGAATAAAGAAAAATAAACAAAATACCCAGTTTATTTTGATTCTGTGGTATAGCAAAGAGCTTATTCTGTTCTTTCTTCGGCATCGATTAACTGAATTATAAATTCTTTAATTTTTAAGGCCTCTTTAGGCAAAAGACCTACAATACTAATATCACTACCTGAACCACCAGCGGTATATATTCTTAGTACAGCCAGCCCCAATTTTTTATCTAAAAAACTTTGCTTTGAAGCCACGTGTTGTATACGGTTAAAGGGAATGACAGTTGTTTTTTTTATTAACCAACCCCGTTGAAAAATCACATCTTTCTGTCTTAAAGCATAACCTATACTCTTATAGCGTTTAAAACTTAAAAAGACGCCTATTAAAACAAAGCTAAAAGCAAAAAAACTGCTTAGCTTGAAAATCCATATAGGAATACCCCATTTAGCATTCATAAGCGCTAATAAAATTAAGCTGTAAACGAGGCAAAAGATGGCCCATTGCATGACCATCTTTATAAAATAATTTTTTTCACTAATTTCTAGATGAACCGATTCAAAATCTGGTAAATCATTTAGGTCAATTGAATTATTTACGAAATCTTTCATTTTTTATGGCAACCACTTTTTATCAAAGTTTGGTTTTCTTTTTTCTAGAAAAGCATCTCTTCCTTCTTTGGCTTCATCTGTCATATAAGCTAATCGTGTCGCTTCACCAGCGAAAACCTGTTGGCCTACCATTCCATCATCGGTTAAATTCATTGCAAATTTCAACATTTTAATAGAGGTTGGACTTTTGGCTAGTATTTCTTGGGCCCACTCATAGGCGGTATCTTCTAATTCATCGTGGGGTACCACAGCATTTACCATTCCCATTTCAAAGGCTTCTTGAGCCGAATAATTACGGCCTAGAAAAAATATTTCGCGTGCTTTTTTTTGTCCTACCATTTTGGCTAAGTAAGCTGAACCATAACCTGCGTCAAAACTGGTTACATCTGCATCTGTTTGTTTAAAAATTGCGTGTTCTTTACTCGCTAAAGTCATATCACATACCACATGTAAACTATGTCCGCCTCCTACTGCCCAACCGGGTACTACACAAATCACTGCTTTTGGCATAAACCGAATGAGGCGTTGTACTTCAAGAATATTTAATCTATGATAACCATCTTCTCCAACATAACCTTGATGCCCCCGTGCTTTTTGATCTCCCCCACTACAAAAGCTATACACACCATCTTTAGGCGAAGGTCCTTCTGCCGACAGTAAAACTACACCAATACTTGTATCTTCTTGTGCATCGTGAAATGCGTCTAAAAGCTCTGATGTAGTTTTGGGTCTAAACGCATTTCTAACCTCGGGTCGGTTAAATGCAATTCGAGCTACCCCGTTACTTTTCTTGTAAGTTATATCTTCATATGTTTTTGCGGTCTGCCAATTTATTTTACTCATACTTAAATTTTTATAAGATTAATTTTATTAATTCTAATTGCAATTTACAAATGTCTTAAAAGTAATAACAATTTCATATAGACTAGATAATACAGCAAAAATAGCTAATAATTAAGTACAGTTACTCTATTATTAATATCTTTAGCATAGTTTTTGCTTTAAAATTATTCCGCGAAAAGCTGATTATGAAAAAATTTTTATTACTTCTTTTTATGTCAATAGCTATGTTTGTAAATGGGCAAGAGCTAAAACAAGCACAAAAGATTCCACAGACAAATTACAACTTAGAATTGCCCTTGCGCTTAAATAACCATAGCCTTGCGTTAGGCACTTTTTTAGGCGCTATAGAATCAAAAGAACGTAACTTTAGCATACCGCCAATAAAGATGCATCAATTTTCTACTTTTAAAAAGATTGATATGCTTGCTTTAGTTGAAGAAAAACACTACAACAAAAATAAGGCAAACTACTCTATGCAACTACCTACTAGACAACTACAACAAATTAAACAAAGGGTTGAAGTCTATTATGACTCACGAAGCAATTTTAATCGTCAAACGGAATTTAGAGTAGACACAGATCCTAGAAAAACCAGAGACGGAGGTATTAAAAATGAAGCTTACGAAGATATGAGTAGGCCCTTTATTCGAAATCCGTATGGGTATTTTTATAGAGGAAATTACATGGGCAACAAAAATGCAAGAGGTAGAAATTTCAATTTTTATCTTAATTAATTATGTTTCAACGAGATTTAATTTGTATTCTAGTTCTAGCATACTCAACTATATTCTGTCTTCGTGCGCAGGACAGTCTAGCCCAAAATCAATACTTTAGGCAATACCCAAATAAGGTTTTAATTAGAACCAATCTGATTAATACGAGTAATGAATTTTCTTTATATAATGAAAATTTAAAAACCAATATTGAGGTTATACCGAATAGAAAAACAACTTTAGGTCTGTCTTTTAATTATGATTTATTAGCATTTAGTTTTGGCTTCGCACCAGAAATATTTAATAGTAACCGAGATAAGGAAGATGGACAAATCTTTGCCTTTTCTTTAAATTTATACCCAGGACCGTGGATTCAAGAGATTGATTTCTATAAGCAAAATGGTTTTAAAGTACGGGCTGTAGACTATTCCACTACACATTTACCAAGCGCCAATTCGCTTAAAATAACAGGTAAAACCGGATTTAATTTTAATCCAAATTTTTCTTTCCGGGCTAAAGATTTTGAAAATCAAAGACAAATGATTAGTGCTGGAAGTTTTATACCAGCCATTTCTTACTCGTTTACAGCACTACGTAAAATTCGGGTTTTAGATCAAGTAGAAAATGCCAATTTTTATACCCTAGCTATTAACCCAGCTTATTACTATAATTGGGTAATCAACGAACACTTTTTAGTTGCCGGTGGTTTATCGATTGGCCTTGGAGCCTTCCACACTAGTGAAAATAAAAATAGCTCTACGCATCTACTAACCACCAGTACCTTAGATCTAAGTTTGGGTTATACTACAGATTCCTTTTATTCGGGCATTCGGGCTTATACCCAAGTTCAAAATCAATCCAGTAATTCACACGCAAAAGTTGACGATGCGGTACGCTACTTTTCTGTAGTTATTGGTTACCGATTTGATGCTCCTAAATTTCTTAAAAAAACCAATGAAGATTTACGCCGATGGCTTAATTCTCTATAAGATAAATCCCTTCTGGCTTTATTTCTATCATTCGTTTTTTATATAACGTACCTATTGCGCGTTTGAAGCTTTTCTTACTCATAGCCAAAAGCTTTTTTATTTGCTCAGGTTCTGATTTATCGTGCAAAGGCAAGAAACCGTTTTGAAGCTGTAATTCGTGTATAATCTTATCGGCATTAGGCTCTATGCTTCTATAGCCTGGTCGTTTGAGTACAATATCAATTTTATTGTCTTTCCTTGTTTTTTTAACCCAACCTTTAAGCTTATCTCCAGTTTTTAAATCTTGGAAAACATCATCATGATAAACCAAACCTTGGTGTAAGTCGTTTACAATTACATTAAACCCTAATTCCGTTTTATTGGCTACCCACAATTCTACCCGCTCAAAAGGAGCCACACTTAAAGATGAATTATCTAAAAAATGTAATACTTTACTTGAAGCAACCAACCTCTCTGAAGTTTCATCTAAGTAACAAAAAATAAGGTACCAATCTCCTTCCTTCATAGGATAGGCTTGCTCTTTAAAAGGGACAAATAAATGTTTTTCTAATCCCCAGTCAAGAAAAGCTCCTAGTTTATTCACCTCTACACATTTTAAATAAGCGAATTCGTCCAAGGCGACATAAGGTTTCAAAGTAGTTGCTACTGGTCTCTCTTCGTGATCTAAATAAACAAAAACCTCTATTTCATCACCAATTTCAAAATCTTCTGGCTTATATTTGTTAGGAAGTAATATTTCGTTTTCTTTTAATCCAGAATCATCTCTTAAAAAAAGCCCAGGAGGGGTATCGCGATCTATAATAAGTTTGTGAGTTTGCCCAATTGCAAGCATAGCTATAAATTTTGTGCAAATGTACGCATAATGATTATGGTAAATTTCATTAAACAAAAAAAGAACCTAAAAAAGGTTCTTTTCGTTCTTCTATAATTTAAACAAAATTAATTGTAAATAGATTCTTTGTTAAAATGTTTCGTTAACAAGTAGTATACAACAGCTCTATATTTATTTGGTTTTGAACGTCCGTAGATATCAATAACCTTGTGTATAGCATCCATCAAATCATCAGATTCAGGCAAACCTAACTTTTTGATTAAAAAGTTATTTTTAACGGTTTGTAATTCTTTATCGTCTGATCCTGAAACTGTCGAGGCATCTCTATTATAAATAGATGGTCCTAAACCCTTTGCCACTTTGCGTAATAGATCGATGTCGTGATTACCTTCTATTTCGTCTAGGTGCTTGATGTAATCACCCATTTTTTCATCAAATTTACTCATAATTTTATTTGTTAATATATTAATATAATGCTCAAGATAAATTTAATTTTCTTTTTAATCAAGTTTTATTCTAATTTTTCGTTTTGTATTTAAAATAATTTTTTAACCAAACATCATTGGGCTCATTTCCTGTAAAAATTTCCACCAATTGGGGTTTATCATTTTGTTGAAAAACATGAGACAAGCAGTCTGCCAATGTGGTTTCTTGGTGTACGCAATGGTACTCAAAACCATACATTTTACAGAGGTGAGATGCATTTAATTGATGTTTGGTTTCAAAATATGTTTCAAACGTAGGATTCTCTTGTGCTCCAGGTAAAATTTTAAAAATTCCGCCTCCCCCGTTATTGATTAAAATAATTTTAAAATTATGCGGGATATAATTATTCCACAAAGCATTAGAATCATAAAAGAAGCTTAGATCACCTGTGACTAGGGTCGTAGGGAAATCACTAACAATGGCGGCGCCAATTGCAGTAGAACTGCTTCCATCAATACCGCTTGTTCCCCGATTACAATAAATATATTGATGAGGTTTAAATTTAAAAAGTTGGGCGTATCGAATGATACTGCTATTAGAAAAATGAACCAACTGTTTTTGGGGTAAATTTTGCACCAAATACTCAAAAGCTTTTAAATCTGAAAAAGGTAAATTTTCCATATACGCCTGATGGTGAGTATCTCTTTGATTCTTTTTATTTATCCAAAACGCTTGATAATCACTTTCTACTTCTTTAATCATTGGAAAAAAAACACTAAAAAAATGATTTATGGTCACATCAAAATGTTTATTCAAACAAAAGTAGGTATTCAAGGCTTGGTTGGTACCTACATGCCAATGTTCCTTAGGTTGATAGTTTCTTAAAAATGCTTTTACTTTCTTTGAAATAATAAGACCGCCTAAACTAATTAAAATATCTGGTTGTAATTTTTCAAAAGCCTCAGCTGGATTAGGTATATTTTCAAGTGGTGCAATTAGCTTATCTATACGAGAGATTAAATTTGGGTGGTGCAAGTTTGATGTAGTTTCAGTAAAAATCAGCACCGACGGATCTTTTACCAAAATTTCTAAATATTGCTGCTCGATACTATTAGGCGCCAAAACACCAACAATAATTAGTTTACGCTTGGCTTTGCTCCATTTATCTGCAAAAGGTTTCACCTCCTGCATCTCTAACTTTTTACTAGCTAAGTTGGGTTCAATTAACAAAGGAGCGACTGTGGGTTTATCTACCAAACCATATAACGGCTCATAAAAAGGTACATTGATATGAACCGGACCATTCTTCTCAATAGCTGTATTTAAAGCTAAATTAATTTCACGCTGATTATGCAACTTGGCCTCTCCAAATTTTTGCTGAATTTTCTCATCGTTAGGGTATACATCTGTAACCACCTCAGAATGTAAATTGGCTTCGTATAAAATGTGATTGCTAAAGACATTTTTTTGTCGAATGGTTTGCCCATCACCAATATCTATACGCTCTACGGGTCTGTCTGCAGAAATTACCACTAAAGGTACATCGCTGTAAAAAGCTTCTGCTATAGCAGGATAGTAATTTAGTAAAGCACTACCAGAGGTGCACAATAACCCAACAGGCTTATTTAATTGCTGCGCCATCCCTAAGGCCACAAAAGCAGCAGATCTTTCATCTACAACACTAAAAGCTTTAATTTCAGGATGATTTGAAAAACTTATAGTAAGCGGGGCATTTCTTGAACCGGGAGATATCACAATATGATTTATACCCTTTGACAAGCATAACAAGACAACCGATTGAGCTAATGGAATGCTCGAAATTTGCATAAATTAAATTTTATTTCAAAATTAGTAAAATACCCCGTATATAAAGATTAATAATTGTAAAGCTTACTATAAAATAGAAGCTAAAGTACTGGCTTTTTTCAAAGTCTCTTCCCACTCCATTTCTGGATCCGATTCTTCAGTGATTCCTCCTCCTAAAAACAGATGAACACAACCTTCATTTAATTTCATACAACGTAAATTCACATATAAATCAGTTTCTTTACTCAAGCTTCTAAAAGCTGAATTTTCTACGTTACGCTTTCGCGGATTGCGGTCTTGAGTGACCGATTTATTTATTTCTCCTAAATATCCTGAATAATAACTACGTTTATAATTTTCGTTTTCGGCTAAGAAACAACTAGCTTCATCTTTTGGTGTTCCACAAACCGCAGGTGTAGGATGCAATTGCTTGATAATTTCTTTAAATTTTTCTGGATTAAACTTAGCACTGATATCAGTTTTTAAATGCGCAACTTTTCCCGCAACCTGCGTTTTTAGACTTGAAATTTCAATTTGCTCAACTCCATTGATAGCATTTAAGTTATCTTTTATAAAAGCAGTAACAAAGGCTTGCTCTTTTTTCTCCTTTTCTCCCCATACAAAATTTGTTTGATTTTCATTGGCACTCTGAGTTCCAGCCAATGCCATTGTTTTTAATTTATTTCTATGCGTTCTAACTAAAACTTCAGGAGTAGCTCCTAACCATAGCCCTTCGTCGGGGTGATACCACATATACACAAAGGCAGAGTCGTACTTATAAAGCAAACGTTTAAAATAGCTCAGTGCATCATCTTTTGCCGCATATTTTGCGATTCGTGAAACTACGATTTTTTGGCAACCGCCCTGCTTAATTTCATCAATCGCTGCAGAAATAAGCCTTACATGTTGCTGTTTTTGAAACAAAATTTCCCGTTCTACTGGCAAGACTGTTGGCTCTGAATAATCTATTGAAGATTTATCAAAACTAGTTAACTTCAAAATTTCGGCATCTCTAATTGAAAAAAAATAGCTGGCTTCATCTTTATAAAATGGTGCAAAAATAAAACCTTCTTGTTGATGCTGCTTAAAAGTTTGCTTTGTTAACTTCTGTTGTAATTGAGCGGTCACCAGGGACTGGCCTGGTTTTCGATATACAACCAAAGGTTTTTGAGCCTTTAAATGATTGGTTATAGAATTAAAGAAAAGGTCACTTTCCATAAGTTATTTTTTAGGAATAGCTAGAGTTGTCAATTTAACTGCAGAAATTAATTGACCGTGCTCATTGGTTAATTTTATATCCCAAACTTGAGTGGTGCGTCCCTTATGTAAGAACTTAGCTTTAGCTTTGACTAGCCCTTCGCTAATACTTTTAACATGATTGGCCGATATTTCTATCCCGCGTATATAATAATTTTCCTTATCTAGGAAAATCATACTGGCCGCACTTCCTACACTTTCGGCTAAAGCCACCATTGCCCCACCGTGCAAGACACCGTCGGGTTGATAAACTTTTGAATTTACTGGCATTTCGGCTTCTAAAAAATCATCTCCAATTGCCGTGTAAACAATGTTTAGTGTTTCCATCAAAGTGTTTTCGCATCGAGCATTTAATTCTGCCAATAACTTTGTTGTATCTTTTTTCATTTTTTTATGTAATTAAAATACGTTTAATTCGCATTTTGAAAGGGTAAAAATACAAAATGCATAAGATATGAGTAGTCTCGAAAAAGAAGTTTCTTACCAACACACCAACACCTATTCTACCCTCAATCTTTTAGGACCTCAGACTGAGCAGTTTTGGTATTGCTTCCACGGCATGGGCTACCTCAGCAAATACTTTGCTCGTTACTTCAAATCGTTTGACCAGCAAAAGAATTACTTTATTGTTCCGCAGGCTCCTTCAAAATATTATCAAAAATCAGACTTTAAACATGTTGGTGCCAGTTGGCTCACCAAAGAAAATACCTGGCTAGAATTAGAAAACTTATTTCAGTATTTAGATGCCGTTCATAGAGTTGAAAATAAACAAAGTGAGTTGCCTTTAAATATTTTAGGATATTCTCAAGGGGTTTCTATAGCGCTGCGTTGGATAGCTAAACGAAAATTAAATCCGAAGCAAATTTTTATTCATTCAGGGAGCATACCAGCGGAACTTGACGTCAAAGCGTTTTCACACCTGAGTTCAGAAACAAAAGTTTTCTTGATTTATGGCAGACAAGACCAATACCTTACCAAAGAAAAACTTAATTTACAATTACAAAAAGCGAGAGCGCTATTCGGTAAAAAATTAAGTATTCACGCTTTTGATGGTAAACATGTTATGAATCCTGAATTACTAAAGGAACTCCACGGTAAATAACAGCATTATTCTTTACGAATTTGCTTCTGTATAACCTCACCTGTTTTTAAATGAACTTGAAGAATATATACTCCAACTGGTAAATGTTTTACATCTACAGAAGCTGATGAAGTTTTCACCAATACTCTACCCGACAAATCATACAGCTTTAATTTTTTAAGCTTTTGCGGATTTGTAACATATAAAATTTCTTTTACCGGATTGGGAAAAACCTTTATTTCTTCTTTCTCTACTTTGCTGACTGATAGATTTGCGGTATTATTATTTGCAATTAAATCAAACTCTGGATTTATTTCAATTTGAGTAACTGTAAACGGAACATTAAACGTAAACATTTGATTATTTTGTTGATGATCTGCTACCACATCTAGTGCCTGATTATTACTCCCTTTAAAACGTATAGGAACTTGTGCTTCGAAAAAACTAACACTGCTATGGCTTTGTGACTGACTTAGGCTAAGTTGTACTTGATTAGCACTTTGAGTGGCATTTATGCTAAAGCTAGGATACCCCCCTCCATAAACCCAATCATTAAAAAACTCGGTTAAATTTTGACCCGTGAATTGCTCTACAACTTGTTTAAAATCATCGGTTTTTGCGTAGTTATATTGTAAGTTAGGATCATTCAAATAAGCATTTAAGGCACCAAAAAAATCGGTGTCACCTAATTTCTTTCTTAGCATATGCAATACCATTGCGCCTTTACCATAACTTAACCTACTGCTAAAAACCCGATTAACACTTAGGGTGTCTTGTGCCGGTATATAAACGCTACCATCGGGGGCACTTGTAATTTGATTGACTTTTGAAAATTTCCAATTATTAAAATCTGCACTTCCATCAAAATCTTCTATAACCATACCTGACAAGTAAGTCGCGAAGCCTTCATTTAGCCATATATCTTGCCAACTGCCACAAGTTATTTGGTTTCCAAACCATTGGTGAGCCAGTTCATGGGCTATTAATCTTCGGCTAAAATTCCCCATAAAAGATATGGTGGTATGCTCCATGCCACCTCCCCACCCAAATTGAGCGTGGCCATAATTTTCGTTTGAAAAAGGATAGCTTCCAAACTTATTCGAAAACAAATCCATAATAAGAGGCGTCTGCTGTAACTCTACAGTGGCAGAAGCCAAATTTTCTGGATATACATAGTCTATTAACGGAAAAGTAATTCCGTTATGGCTATAGTTATTTGAAATAGTGCTGTAATTAGTTACCGCTACCGCAATTAGATAGGCTGGAATAGGGTATTTATGTTTAAAATGTGTTGTTTTTATACCGTTATTAACTACACTACTTTGCTCCACCCCATTGGTTACAGCTATATTTTCTTCATTAAAGGTATTAAATTTCGGTACATTAAGGTAAACATCTATACTATCTATTTTATCGTTTAAATCTTGTTTACAAGGCCACCAAGCTTTAGCACCATATGGTTCTGATAGCGTCCATATTATACCTCGATTATTATGGGTGGTTTGGGCAAAAGAACCAAAACCCGAACTTATAGGGTTTCCTTCATAATCGACAGTCAAACTTATACTTTGACCCGCCATAAGTAAATTAGGAAGTTGAACAATTAATTCATCTCCCACTCTAGAAAAACTCAAAGAAGCTCCGTTAGTAAGGTTTACCGCGTTTACCTGCATATTTGCGGCTAAATCAAATATAATTTGCATTGTATTTGAAGTAGCGGTTAACTGGGTGGTAATTTCGCCCGAGATATAAGAAACATTGGGATCTAGATCTAAATCTAGCATATGGTAATTAATATCGTAGTTGCCTGTATTTCCACTAGCTTTAAAATTTATATGCTTTTTTGCAGCTAACCTTTCTGCCTTGCAAATTTCTAAATCTTGATCGTGTTGCGCTAAAAGGCTAAAGCAACCTAAAAACATTATTAATAAAACAAAATTCTCTCTCATTTGTAGTAAAATTATTCTTAAAGATAGATGAAAATAAACAAACAATCGTTTAATTCCTATTTTGAGCAGCTTTTAGTCATTTTGTTTAGCTTCTTCCCAAAATACATCCATTTCGTCTAAGCTCATTTGATGTAAACTTTTTTTATTTTCTTTTGCTTTATCTTCTATATAACCAAAGCGTTTGATAAACTTTTTATTGGTTCTCTCTAGTGCATTTTCTGGATTTACGTTCAAAAAACGAGCATAATTCACCAAAGAGAAAAAAACATCTCCAAGTTCATTTTCTATCTCTTTCTGCAATTTGTTATTTTTTGCATCTTCTAATTCTTGTAATTCTTCTTTTACTTTTTCAAAAACTTGGTCTGGCGTTTCCCAATCAAATCCCACTCCAGCTACTTTATCTTGAATACGATTTGCTTTGACCAATGCGGGCAATGTTTTAGGAACCCCAGAAAGAACACTTTTATTTCCCTCTTTTAACTTAAGTTTCTCCCAATTTTGTTTGACCTCTTCTTCGTTTTTAACCTTTACATCTCCATAAATATGAGGATGACGCGCTACCAGTTTATCTGATATAGCATGAGCTACATCGGCAATATCAAAGCTGTTTTTTTCACTTCCTATTTTAGCATAAAAAACAATGTGTAGTAAAACATCTCCTAATTCTTTTTTTAGCTCGTCTAAATTATTATCTAAAATTGCATCTCCTAGCTCATAAACCTCCTCAATAGTTAAATGTCTTAGACTCTCTAAAGTTTGCTTTTTATCCCAAGGACATTGCTCTCGCAAGTCATCCATAATATCTAATAAACGGCCAAAAGCCTCTAATTTTTGTTCTTTTGTATTATTCATTTATATAGGTTTAAGTTTGGTTCTTAGTGATCCATTTGGGTTTATTGGGTGGTACAAAAAGGTGCATCTTTTCTAATAATGATGATTCATTTTTTGAGACAACTATTAAATTTAAGTTCTCTTGTTTCAAAAACCCAGATTCAACCATAGCTTTTATCATTTTCAAGAGATCATCAAAATATCCTTCGGAATTCAAGATACCTATTGGTTTTTGATGTAAACCCAATTGTGCCCAAGTTAAAATTTCGAAAAACTCTTCTAAGGTACCAAACCCGCCAGGAAGCATAATAAAACCATCACTCATTTCTTGCATTTTCAACTTTCTTTCATGCATATCTTTTGTGGTAACAAGATTGGTAAGTTGGGTATGAACTATCTCTTTGCTTTTAAGAAATTGGGGAATTACCCCATACACTAAACCGCCATGATCAAGTGCTCCATTTGCTACTTGTCCCATTAATCCTAGTTTGCTGCCCCCAAATACCAACTTAATATCGTTTTGTGCGAGATGAACCCCGAGCGCATAGCTTTGTTTTATTATTTTTTCATTACTTCCTGTATTGCTACCACAAAATACAGCAATACTTTTAAGCTTATTTGAACTATAATTTTTAATCATAAACTTGCTTTTATCATTCGGTCATTTCCATAAAGGTCTTTTCGTAATTCCACGTCTTTAAATCCGATTTTACGGAGTAAATCTAGCGTCTCTTTTGCTAGATATTGATTAATCTCAAAATATAAGCTACCGTTTTTCTCAAGATGCCTAAAGGCTAATCGACCTATTTTATCATAAAATAAAAGCGGAGAATCGTCGGTTACAAATAGGGCTAAATCAGGTTCATAATTCAATACATTTTTCTGCATTTGTGACTTTTCTAGTTCCCGAACATAGGGCGGATTGGATACAATGACCTGGTAATTTTGATTTAACGCTTGAGTCGACAATATATCTTGTTTTATAAAATTTACCTTAGCACGATTCCTTTTTGCATTTTCTGCAGCAATCTTTAAAGCTTTCTCAGAGACGTCTAAAGCCGTTACTCGAGCATTAAACATACCAAGATCTAGTGCAATAGCAATGCAGCCACTACCCGTACCAATGTCTAATATATGTCTGTCAACTTCTCTATAATCTTCTATAATCCATCGCACTAGGTCTTCGGTTTCTGGTCGTGGTATGAGCACTTCCTGCGAAACAGAAAAAGGATAATCCATAAAATATGTTTCACCAAGAATGTGCTGTATAGGTTCTTGAATTTTGAGTCGGTTTAAAGCATCATCAAAATTTTGTTTCATTTCATCTGTTAGCTGATGCGGATTTAAAGCAAGTTCTATTCTTGTTTTGTTCAAATAGAATTCGGTTAACCAGCTCCAAAAACTCGAAATTTCAGTTTCAGGATAAATAGTTTTTAGCTGATTAAAAAAATAATTTTTGTACTTATTCAATTGCATATTTTATAATTCTTTAAGCATATAAACCGTACATGCGTGATGCCCGGTTGCACCCATCGCTTGGTCTATAAAGTCAAAGCCGTATTGCCTGTACAAGTTTTGGGCAGGTAGCATTTGCGGCATGGTTTCTATATAACATTGTTTAAAAGGAGCATTTTTAGCAAATGATAAACAGGTCTCAATTAACATTTTTGCAGCACCTTGCCTTCGCATAGTTTTACTAATGTACATTTTTTGAAGTTCACACACGTCAATTGTATTGGGTAAAGGAGCGATTCCGGCACCTCCCACAACATTTTTACCCTTGGTGGCTACAAAATAGCGAGAATTTGAATCTTGGTAAAAATCATATAAAGCATCTAGGCTTTTATCCGCGAAAGCAGTACCCGGCAAATCAGCTTTATTTTCTTTTAAACAATTTCGAATAATTCGAGCCATAACCTCATTATCACATTCCTGTATCCTTCTTATTTTTATTGAGCTCATTCCAAAAAAACTTAGTAATTTTAGACCGTGAAAGTACACGAAAAATATATAAAACGCTGCATACAACTGGCAAAAAATGGCATAGGTAAAACCTATCCAAACCCAATGGTAGGAAGTGTAGTGGTACACGAAGGAAAAATAATTGGAGAAGGTTGGCATCAAAAAGCTGGTGATGCTCACGCAGAAGTGCGGGCAATACATCAAGTTAAGAATGAAGAATTACTCTCCAAATCGACAATTTACGTTAGTCTTGAGCCTTGTAGTCACTTTGGTAAGACACCCCCTTGCAGCGATTTAATTATCGCCAAAGGTATCAAAAATGTAGTAATAGGTACTGTTGATCCATTTGCTAAAGTAGCTGGTAATGGCATAAAAAAACTTATGGAAGCGGGTTGTAATGTTACCGTTGGCCTTTTAGAAAAAGATTGTCAAGAGCTTAATAAAAGGTTTTTTACCTTTCACCAAAAGCAGCGCCCCTACATAATTATTAAATTTGCACGAACAAAAGATAATTTTATAGCGCCTGAAAATCAGTATCAAAAAGAACCTGTATGGATTAGCAATGCTTTTAGCAAACAATGGGCGCACCGTTTAAGAGCAAGAGAACAGGCTATCTTGGTGGGAACAAATACCGCTTTAAAAGACAACCCTAGCTTATCTACACGGTTGTGGTATGGCGAACACCCAATTAAAGTTTTAATTGATGCCAAACTTAAAGTAGATTTGAATTCGGCTATTTTTAAAGACAATCAAAAAGTCTTGGTTTTTACCGAAGAACCTAAAAAAGCTAATACACAAAAACATATTGAATATTTTCAAATTGACTTTAAAAAAAATGTTCCCAAGCAAATTACCAAAGTACTATACGCTAATAACATACAATCTTTAATTGTCGAAGGAGGCACAAGAACTATCAATTCGTTTATAGCTAGTAATCTTTGGGATGAAGCTTATGAAATTATTGGAGCCAAAAAATTTGAATCTGGTATTGTTGCGCCAAAAGTGAAAGGTAATCTAAAGAAAGAATTTGAATTGGCAGATAACCTTATAAAATTATATGTGAATGATTAAGCATATTGTATTTGACTTTGGTGATGTTTTCATCAATCTAAATAAAATGGCTACCCATAAAGCATTAAGCCAATATGCTTGCAAAGCTAGTCTTAGCGAAATAAATCACTTTAATCAGTTATACGAAACTGGGAAATTAACTACCAAAGCGTTCACAGATTTCTATTTGCGTAGTTTTAAAGACCTTACGCCTTCTCTCTTTAAAACCGCGTGGAACCAAATTTTACAAGATATACCCAATCATCGTCTTCGATTTATTCAAGCCTTATATAACGATAATCAATTTGAGTTAATCTTGCTAAGTAACACCAATGAACTTCATATCGATTTCATTAAAAATAATGAACCGAATTATACTGATTTTAAATGCTGTTTTCACGGATTTTACCTTTCCTATCTTATAAATATGCGTAAACCTAATAAAGATATTTTTTTACACATACAGCAAAAGCATCAAATTAATCCAAACGAAGCTTTATTTATTGACGATTTACCAGAAAATATCGCTACAGCACAGCAACTAGGTTACCAAACCTGGTTATTGGATAGAGCAAAAGAAGATGTTACCGAGTTATTCAATATAAAAGCCGACCTATTTTGATCTATTTGCTTTTTAGTATTATAAGTTCAAGTTTAATTTATACCGTATTTAAACTTCTTGGTAAATTTAATATCAATACGCTATACGCTATTGTGATTAATTATTATACCGCATTTTTTGCGGGTTATCTTTTATTAGAAAGAGATTTTAAGGTAACAGATTGGCTACAACAATCTTTCTTTTTAAGCGCACTATTACTTGGAGTCTTATTCATAAGCGTTTTTAAACTTATGGCAGAAACTACACGTATAAGCGGTTTATCTGCCGTTTCTGTAGCCAGTAAGATGAGTCTAGCGATTCCCGTAGTATTTGTTATTATTTACTATCAAGAATCCTTAAACTTCCTAAAGGTAATAGGTATTATCACTGCTCTAATTGCGGTTTATTTTAGTGCTTTAAAATCAAACAAATTAAAAAATATAAGGTTAAAAACCCTGCTATTTCCACTAGGGGTTTTCTTTGGAAGTGGAATAATTGAAACCCTTATAAAATTTGTAGAAGAGCATCAAGTAGCCAATAGTGATGTTGCCCTATTCTCGATGAGTATATTTTTCTTTGCAGCAATAATAGGTAGTATTGCCGGAATTATACAATACAAAAGAAAAGCCATACCTTTTAAAAAGAAAGACTTGTTAGGCGGCATTGCACTGGGGATTCCCAATTATTTTTCGGTGTACTTTTTTGTCCTCGCTTTAAGAAGTTTTAAAGACGCTTCAATGGTATTTATTGTGAACAACGTTAGCATTGTGCTTTTATCAACACTAATAGGTATCATCTTTTTTAAAGAGAAACTCATCCGTAAAAACTGGTGGGGAATTCTCTTGGCCATAATTAGTTTAATTTTAATCACCCTTACAAACCAATAGATTTGAAAGAAGACGCTTACCTAACTTTGCTAGAGCCTGGAAAAGAAACCTTATATAAAGAAAAGGGAAGTAAATTTTACGGTTATGCTTTCCCTGTAAAAAACGAAGCGCAAATTCAAGAAATCTTAACCGATTTAAAAACCCGACATCATAAGGCTCGTCATTGGTGTTATGCTTGGCAACTTGGTGCCCGCTACGAAAATTACCGGGCTAACGACGATGGAGAACCAAATAACTCGGCAGGTATGCCCATTTACGGGCAATTACAAGCTTTTAATGTCACCCAGGTATTAGTTGTTGTTGTACGTTATTTTGGAGGCACCAAATTAGGGGTAGGCGGATTGATTAGTGCGTATAAAACAAGTGCGCAAATGGCTTTGGAAGCTTCAAAAATTATAAAGAAAACTATAAAAACTAGCTTTCAAATTAATTTTGACTATCCTTTAATGAACCAAGTTATGCGCATTTTAAAAGAAGAGCAAATTGAACCGCTTACCCAAGAGTTTCTTATTGCATGTAAAATTACTTTTAGTGTAAGAAAAACGGAGAGTGAAAAGGTGTTTGAAAAATTCAACAAGGTTTATGGTGTTGAAATCAAAAAAATAGACGAATAAAATTTAAAATCCCATAGCTTTTAAAATAGCGTCTGGACACTTTATGGGGCGTTTTGTTTTAGCATCCATAAAGACCAAGGTTATATTTGCTTCATGAATAATTTCTTGAAGATTATTATATATAACATAGTCAAAAATAATCTTTACCCCTGGCTTCTCGCGTAAACTTGTTTCTACCGTAATTTCATCATCAAAAAAGGCAGATTTTATATACTTTGAAGACAATTCATAAACGGGCAAAAATATGCCCTCCTCTTCCATTTTCTTATAAGAAATACCAAATTGATTTAACCAGTCTAATCGCGCTGCCTCCAAGTATAATGCGTAATTAGCGTGATGCACCACCCCCATCTGATCGGTTTCGGCGTAGCGTACTTTGAAGCTGCTTAATGATTTTTTCATAAAATACAATAGTAATAAATTTGTTTATCATTTCTCTTTTTAAGTATGGCGAAAAAAAACCAAATATTCAATAGCATTATGGTTTTTTTATTAGCTTTTTTGTTCACATATTTGTTTTCCCAAATAAGTAAAAGGGGTTTTCCTGTAATTTACTTATTAGCATTAATTTAAGTACTAACCTAAAATAAAAATAACAAGAATGGGTAAAACTGCGCAATCAGTTTGGAATAATTGCTTGGCTTTTATACAAGACAACATTACACCTCAAGCATACAAAACATGGTTTGAGCCGATAAAAGCAATCAAATTAACAGATAATGCCTTGAGCATACAGGTACCCTCTAAATTTTTTTATGAATGGTTAGAAGAGCACTATGTAAATATTTTAAAAGTATCTCTAACAAAAGAATTAGGTAAGCAGGCTAAACTGGTCTATGTTATCAAAATGGAGAATACTTACGGCAATAAAAGTCCGTTTACCGAGAAGATTCCTAGTACTCAGCGTTCAACTGTTTCTCCACAAGAAATAGATCGACCCTCAAAAAGCAAAAAGCCAGAGCTTAAAAACCCTTTTATCATTCCGGGTATTCGTAACCTTAAAATAGACTCGCAGCTAAATGCTAATTATAGTTTCGAGAATTTTTTAGAAGGAGACTCTAACCGCCTAGCTAGAAATGCTGGAATGGCGGTTTCAAACAAACCTGGAGGAACATCTTTCAACCCTCTTTTAATATTTGGTGGTGTAGGTTTGGGAAAAACACACTTAGCCCATGCTATAGGGGTAGAGGTAAAAGAAAAGTATCCTGAAAAAACGGTATTATATATTTCTGCCGAAAAATTTACCCAACAACACATAGAATCTGTTCGTAAAAACAACAGAAATGATTTTATCCATTTTTATCAGATTATAGATGTTCTTATTGTAGATGATATTCAATTACTATCGGGTAAATCTGGAACACAGGATGTATTTTTCCATATATTCAACCACCTGCATCAAAATGGAAAGCAAGTAATTCTAACCAGTGATAAAGCACCGGTTGATATGCAAGATATTGAACAACGTTTATTATCGCGCTTTAAATGGGGCCTTTCGGCGGAATTACAAAATCCAGATTTTGAAACCCGCGTAAAAATAATTGAAAACAAACTGTATCGTGATGGTGTAGAAATGCCTCAGGATATAATTGAATATTTAGCCAACAATATACAAACCAATATTCGTGAATTAGAAGGAGCTATCATTTCATTAATTGCTCATTCTTCTTTTAACAAAAAAGAAATCACCATAGATTTGGCACGTAAAATTGTTGAAAATTACGTTAAACACACCAAAAAAGAACTTTCTATAGATTACATACAAAAGGTGGTAAGTGATTATTTTCAAATGGATGTAGCGACTTTACAATCAAAGACAAGAAAAAGACATATTGTACAAGCTAGACAATTGGCCATGTTTTTTGCAAAAAAGTTAACCAAAGCGAGTTTAGCCAGTATAGGCTCGCAAATTGGTAAGCGCGATCACGCCACCGTACTTCACGCGTGTAAAACGGTAAATAATTTATCGACTACAGATAAACAATTTAAGAAATTTGTAGAAGAGCTTGATAAACGATTAACAATATAGGATGATGCGGGTTTTAATGGTTTGCTTAGGAAATATATGTAGGTCACCTTTAGCCGAAGGCTTGCTTAAAAGCAAAGTAGACCCTAATAAAGTTTTTGTAGACTCTGCGGGTACCTCAAATTACCACGTTAATGATGCGCCAGATAAACGATCTATAGCTATTGCCAGAAAACACAATTTAGATATTAGCCAACAGCGTGGACGACAATTTGAAGTAAAGGATTTTGACCGGTTTGATCTTATCTATGTTATGGATAATTCTAACTATAAAGATATAGTTAAGCTGGCAAGAACAAATCAAGATAAGAAAAAAGTACACTTAATTCTAAATGAATTGTTTGTGGATGAAAATGCTGATGTACCAGACCCTTATTATGGCGGGGATCATGGCTTTCAGCATGTTTATTCCTTACTGGATGAGGCTACAGATGAGATCATAAAGAAGATAAATAAGGATTCTTGATGACAAAATCAGCGGCAGCTTTATATTTGATTCCTACTGGCTTAGGTAATGACGATTTAATCAATGTGCTATCTCCACAAGTAATTGAGCATGTCAACAAAATCACTCATTTTATTGCCGAAAACGAGAAAACAGCACGAAGATTCATTAAGCAAGTTGCTCCTAATAAATCTCAAGTAAAACTAAATTTTAAAGTTTTAAATAAATTTACAGATCCCTTAGATATACCTTATTTTTTAGAGGCTTGTCTTAGCGGCGAACCTATGGGGCTAATGAGTGAAGCAGGATGCCCAGGTGTAGCAGATCCAGGTGCCCAAATTGTTAAACTAGCGCACCAAAAAAACATTCAGGTAATTCCGTTAGTTGGTCCTTCTTCCATACTACTAGCTATGATGGCTAGTGGTTTAAACGGCCAAAATTTCGCTTTCAATGGATATTTACCCATTGATAAAGGTGAAAAAAAAGCGGCCATTAAACGATTAGAAAAACATTCTTTTGAGCATCAGCAGGCTCAAGTTTTTATTGAGACTCCCTATAGAAACAACAAATTTTTAGACCAATTATTAAGTAGTTTAAACCCTAACACTCAACTTTGTATCGCTTGCAATATCAGCACCAGCGAAGAGTTTATAAAAACCTTACCCGTAAAAGAATGGTCAAAGCAAAAAGTGGACCTTCATAAAAAGCCCACTATTTTTATATTTCAAAAAGAACATTTTAATTAATGTAAGCGGTAAAGTCTGCGTCTAATTGTTTTAAATCTACCTTTGCTTTTCTGTTGGGTTCTATAAAACTAGTATCATAGCCAGCGAACTTTTTCATATAAAAAGAAATACTAGATCCAAACGCATCTGAAAAACTATTCTTACCTTGAGAACGTAAAAACTTTTTTACATTCCCTGGTCCAGCCAAATGAGCCGCAGCTAAAATACCCGATTCGGTTACAAGTACTTGGTTAACCTTTTTTCCTACATAATTTTTTATTTCTCTACGTAGAATCCACTTGTTGCGCGAGGCATTAGCATAAAATGCAGCCTCTTGCATAGCTGGCGAATTTAAGAAGCCAAGGCTATCATAAACACCTACCAATTCTAAGGTACCAGACCCGAACTGATATTTTCCTAAATAACCAAACTGATTAATTACCGAATAGTCGCCCCCCGATTCCTTAAATGCAAGTGCTTCTTTAAAGCCTAAATAACCCTTTCCTAAAATGGGATAATTTATTTTTCTTTGGGCTAACAATTCTTGAGAAGATTTTACCGTGTAATAATCTGGAAGATTATCGGTTGAGGCCGTTAAACGGATTGCCTCTTTTTTTGTTGAAAAACTTAAAAATAACACAGCACCCAAAACAGCTACCGTGGTTAATTTTATCATCTTTTTCTTCAAATCTTAAAGTTTCAGAAGGACTTTTACTATCTATGAAAACCATAAACCGCCTTCTATTTTTGCCGTGCAAAGATACAACAAAATTACTGATAAGATGTATAGATCAATTTAATATTTAATACAAATTTAACATATTGATTATCAGTGTTTTGTCATTTTTTATAATTGGCTGCAAGTCTATTTCTCACTAAAAATTTCTTATCTTTATCTAAGTATTAACGCTTGTTTTAGCTTAAAACGAAGTATATTTACGCTAAAAAATTGAAAGTCCTCCTACCACTACTACTACTCTTTTTTCATTTTAATAGTTTTGCCCAGAACAACCAAAAGAATTATCAAATTTCAGGTAAGATCATTGCCACTTCCACACAAGAGCCAATTATGGGCGTAAATATCAGGTCCGAAAATACATCTAAAGGTGATGTAACCGATTTTGACGGAAAGTTTTCCTTTAGCCTTCCCGAAGGAAATTATAAATTAGAAATTTCTTGCTTAGGGTTCGAAACAAAATATCTAGATATAAACTTAAATCAATCGATTAATCTAAATATAGAGTTAAAAGAGAACACTCAAGAATTAGGAGAAATTGTTATTACCCAAGATGTTCGTCAATCAAAATTAGAACAAGCTCAAATGAGCGTAAACAGTTTACAAGCAAAAGACCTAGAGTCTATTCCTGTGGTATTGGGTGAAAAAGATTTTTTAAAGTCCTTAATTTTACTTCCAGGGGTTAGTAATACAGGAGAAGGCGCGGGCGGTTTTAATGTTCGCGGCGGTGCTGCCGATCAGAACTTAGTACTTCTTGATGGTGCCACACTTTACAATGACTCTCACCTTTTCGGATTTTTTTCTGTACTACAACCCGATGCCATCCAAAGCCTTACATTATATAAAGGTGGGATTCCATCAAAATTCGGGAATCGTGTTTCGTCTATTTTAAACATTGAACAAAAAGAAGGTAATTTCAAAACATTACAAACCGAGGGGAGTTTAGGATTGGTTAGCAGCAAAATACTTATTAATGGACCCATAAAAAAAGACAAAACCAGTTTTTTAATTGGAGGTAGAAGTTCTTATGCGCACTTGTTTTTAAAACTTGCCGATAATCCAAATAGTGCTTATTTTTATGATATCAATGCGCAATTAACCCATATTTTTAATACTCGACATCAACTTTCAATAAGCTCTTACTTTGGCAGAGATGTATTTAATATAAATAATTCTTTTAAAAATATTTTTGGTAATTCTGTTATAAGCTTAAACCTTTTATCTACGTGGAGCGATGCTTTTAAAGGCAATCTGAGAACCTTTTTCTCTGATTATGTTTACGATTTAAATTTAGATGTGATTGGCTTTAATTATAAAAATGGTATTACAGAATTTGGCTTGGGTTACGATTTAACCCATCGACTTAATGAAAACATTAGCTTAGAATATGGTTTGCAAAGTAATTATTATCGTTTTAATCCAGGTTTTTTGGAGGCCTCTAGGCCAGATGCTGGCTTTAACACCACAGATTTAGTCAACAAATACGCTTGGCAAAATGCCATTTATCTATCAAGCAAACAAAAAATCGGTAAAAAACTTACTTTAGAATATGGAGCTAGACTAAATACTTTTCACCGATTAGGTCAAGATCAAGTGGCTTTATACGCTAATAGCAATCCGCTTCTATTTAATGAAGACTTTGGAATATATGAAGAGGCTCCAATAGAAGCTTACCAAAAACAGAAAAGAAACGAAATTGTAAAAAGTTTTTTTCATTTAGAACCAAGATTTTCGGCCAGCTATCGCTTAAGCGAAACAAAATCGGTTAAAGTTAGTTACCAGCGCATCAACCAGCATCTTCATCTTATAAGTAATAACGATGCTCCTACTCCACTCGATATATGGGCCCCTAGTGGTAGATACCTTAAACCACAAAAAAGTGATCAATGGGCGGTAGGTTATGTAAAACTTTGGGATAATTATAGTTTAGAGACTGAGTTATTTTATAAACAAGTTAAAAATAGAGTCGATTATATAGACGGCGCAAATTTAATTATTAACGACCAGATTGAGCGCGTAATTTTGCCTGGCGAAGCACGTAGCTACGGTTGGGAATTGCTTTTCAAAAAAACCAAAGGTAAATGGCAAGGTTGGGTAGCCTACACTTTATCAAAATCTGAGCAGAGAACACCAGGAAGAACACCTACAGAGACCGGCGTAAATAATGGTAAATGGTACAACACAGGTTGGGATAAAACACACGATCTGTCATTAGTTGCTAATTACAACCACAACGAGCGCTGGAAATTCAATGCAAGCTTTGTATACCAAACTGGCCGACCTACTACCTACCCAACAGGAAAATATGAATATTTAGGTTTATTGGTACCTAATTACGATACCCGAAATGCTAACAGGTTACCCGATTTTCATCATCTCGATTTTTCGGCTACCTTAACTCCTAAAAAAAACAGAGATAGAGCTTTTAAAAGTTCTTGGGTCTTTAGCATTTATAACATTTACGGAAGAAAAAATGCAGCTAACATTAGCTTTAGAGAAAATGAAGACTCTGGGCGTAATGAGGCCGTTCAACTATCTATATTCGGTATAGTTCCGGCTATAGCCTATCAATTTAAATTTTAATTATGAGCCTAAAAAACATATTACTAATCGCATTACCTTTATTATTTATCTCTTGTGAAGATGTAGTTGATTTAGAATTGCCTAAAGCAAAACAAGAACTAGTTATAGAAGCTAATGCTATACAATACGCCAATAAAGCAAGCGGTACTTTACGTGTTAAATTAAGCTTGACAAATAATTTTTATGATGAGTTAACAATTCCTGTAAATAATGCCGATATAATACTGCAAGTAAACAACTCTGCTCAAAAAGTGCCTTTTAAAAATGATGGCCTTTACTCCCTACCCATTTCCTTTTATGAAAATACAGAGTATGAGCTTACTGTAAACTATAAGGAACAAACTTATTCGGCTCGTACAAAGCTCTTTAAAACTGTACCGATTGATTCCATTCAACTTACCGAAAGAAGCTTTTCAGACGATAATAGTGCACTCAATGCTTTTTTCACAGATCCTGATACTGCAGGAGATTGCTATTTATTTCTCACTTCGGCTACCAACCAACTCAATGAGGTTAGCGTTACAGATGATGAGCTTTTTAATGGTAATACCACTGCCGTATTTTATAGCGAAGAATTGAAACCTAAAGACACCGTCACCTTCAAAATTCAAGGAATAAGTCAAGATTATAAACGTTTTTTAAATATTTTATTACAACAGTCTAATTCAGGAGCGGGCGGCAACCCCTTTTCTTCGCCTCCTTCAAAAATAAATGGTAATTTTGTTAACCAAGATAATCCAGAGAAAAGAGCTTTAGGCTTTTTTTCTATTTCACAAGAATATGAATTAGATTTTATCATCCCAAATGAATGAATTTGAAAAAATAACCGAATCGGCTAGCTTGTACGATAATTTAGAACAAATGCCGCTAGCAGATATTTTAAAAAATATTAATCGGGAAGATCAAAAAGTAGCTCTAGCAGTTAAACAAGAATTAGGATCTATCGAGCGTCTTGCCCTTCAAATTAGTAAACAATTACAAGCGGGTGGCCGTTTGTTTTATATAGGTGCTGGCACCAGTGGTAGGCTAGGTATTTTAGACGCTAGTGAATGTCCACCCACATTTGGTGTATCTGCTCAACTTGTTATAGGTATCATTGCCGGTGGTGATCAAGCTATAAGAAATGCTGCCGAGGGAGCCGAAGATGACACACAACAGGCGGCTATAGATCTTCAAAAATTTAATATTACCACACAAGATATCGTGGTTGGTATTGCGGCTTCAGGGACAACTCCTTATGTAGTTGGCGGACTTGAATTTTGTAATCAAAATAAAATTAAGACGGGAGCGATAAGCTGTAATCCCAACAGCCCGATTAGTAAAATAGCCAATTTTCCTATTACCGTTAAAGTTGGTCCCGAATTTTTAACGGGAAGCTCAAGAATGAAAGCTGGAACCGCCCAAAAAATGGTTTTAAATATGTTAACCACCAGTGTTATGATTCAAATGGGAAGAGTTCAAGGAAATAAGATGGTAGATATGCAATTAAGCAATACCAAGTTAAAACAGCGTGCTATAAAAATGATCTGTGATGCAACCAATGTTTCTCCAACAAAAGCCGCTGAAGTTTTAGAAAAATTCAAAAATGTGCGCCAAGCAATTGAAGTAATTCAAAAAAAATAGTTTATGACAAAAAGAACCAATAAAACCACTTTAATGCGCGGCGTACGCTATTTAGCCATTGCATTACCCTTAGCCTTTATAGGACCTTCGGTTATTTACTCTGCCTTTAATAATCAAGAAAACGATCTTTACTTACCTATTCTCATTCTAGGTATTTTGGCTTGCGCCGGATCTGTATTTTTAATGTTTAGAGGAATTCTTACCATGGTAAAAGCGCTTTTTGATGAATAGCGAGACATCCAAAAAAGCGCTTTTATAATTTTAAGATAGCTTTAAAAATTTATTGACCCTGTTCATATGGGATATTGAATTTACCTTTGGTAACACTAATTAGTTTTGGGCTATCATCGTCTTCAAATACTAATTCAGCATCAAATTCAAAAGTTCCTTTAATTATCTCATTGGTTCTATCAATTTCTGTAATGGTTAAAGTACCACCATAAGTTTCATTTGTCGCCCAACTTACAGGCGTTTCTAAACTCTGCATATCTTCTGTAAAAGTAACTGTTCCTGTTGCCCAAAAATCATTATTATCTAAACCAGTTATACTTAATGGGTAGGAGCTCAACTGAACCATATTTACATCCTCTACCACTATCATAAAAGTCATCGAATTAGAAATGCGTCCATCATTTGCAATTATTTCTACGACTTCACCCGGAGGCGTAGTTAGAGTAGGTATACTCCAAGCTTTAGCACCTGCAGCAGTATAAGGAACCCCATCTATCTCTGCTGAAAAGCTTCCAGAATTAGTGTTGTTTGGTGGGTTTAATTTACCGAATTCTCCCTCTAAAGGTTCAGTTTCACAAGAAGAAAAACCTAAACAAAGTGTTACAATAAATAAAGATTTTAAAAGTAGGTTTATTTTTTTCATTAAGTTGAGTTTTATGGTAAAACAAACATAAATAAAATTTCTTAATATTTTGTTATTTTCTAGGAACTCTTGTTAGCAGTATTATCCCTAAAATAAAGAATAGAATTAAAAATAATATCGCCGAGCGTATGCTACCGGTTACTTGAGCTACAAAACCGTAAGAAAGCATACCAATAACAATTCCTATCTTTTCGGAAACATCATAAAAACTAAAGTAAGACGCAGTATCTTTTGCTTTTTCTGGAATAAATTTAGAATAAGTACTTCTTGAAAGCGATTGAATACCCCCCATTACCAATCCCACACATGCAGCGGCAACGTAAAATTGCTGCGGTGTATTAATAAAATAAGCATAAACGCATATTGCAACCCAAATAAAGTTTATACCCATTAAAACCTGTATATTTCCGTATTTGCGGGAAAGCCTACTGGTTAAGAGCGCTCCTAAAACAGCGACTAATTGAATAAGTAAAATGCTAATAATTAGTCCTACGGTAGCATCTTGCCCACCCCAGTCTAATTCTTCTATTCCAAAATAAGTAGCAATTAACATAATGGTTTGCACCGCCATGCTATAAAGGAAAAACGCATAGAGATAAAGGCGCAAGCTAAGGTTTTGTTTAATTTTTATTGCAATTAATTTTAACTCTCTAAATCCGTTTAAAAAAACATCTTTCTTTCGGGTGTATGCTTTTTTATTGCCTTGTGGCAAGTACAAATAGGTATACTGGCTAAAGCCGATCCACCAGACACCAGTTAAGATAAAAGACAGGCGTGTAGGAAAATCCTTGCTTTCAAAACCCCATAATTCATAAAACATAATGAGTACTAAACAAATAATTAAGAGAATAACACTACCAATATATCCCATGGCATATCCTTTAGCACTTACTTGATCTTGTTGTTCAGGAAAGGCAATATCTGGAAGATAGGAATTGTAAAAAACTATACTACCCCAAAACCCGATTAGGGCTAAATAATAGCAAAATAAACCAAACCATAGTATTTCTAGATTAAACCAAAACAAGCCAATACACGAGAAGGCGCCTAGATAATTAAAAAAACGCATAAAACGTTTTTTATTGCCGAGATAATCGGCTATACCGCTAAGCAACGGACTTAAAATGGATATGGTTAAAAAAGCTAATGCAGTTACATAGCTTATAAGGGTATCATTATTCCAAGTAAAACCAAGAAAATCAATTTGATCATTTAGAATGTTTCCTTGCTCGTCTTTTACCAAAGTAAGGGCCCCATAAAATATAGGGAAAATGGCCGATGAGATTACCAAGCTGTAAACAGAGTTTGCCCAATCATAAAATGCCCAAGCTCGCAATAATTTTTTATGTCCTTTAGGGAAGTGTTTCATAGCGCTAAATTGAATTGCCTAAAATAAAAAAATCCTTTCTTTATTTAACAAGAAAGGATTTTTATTGTGCAAGGGGTAGCAGCGGCATCCTTTTTGGCCTTTCTTGCCAAAAAGATATAGCGGATGACCCGACCCGCTGGTAGCTAATTACCAGCGGGTTGCACCCTATTTATTTTTGATACAATTTATTGCGTTGCTCTTTAATTTTTGCATCACTCATATATTCATCAAATGTTAAGTAACGATCTATTACCCCATTTGGTGTTAACTCTACTACCCTATTGGCAACTGTTTGAGCAAATTCGTGATCATGAGTCGTGAATAAAACCGTGCCTTTAAAGTTCTTTAATGAATTATTAAAAGCGGTAATCGATTCTAGATCTAAGTGGTTGGTTGGCTCATCTAGCATCAAGACATTGGCTCTCATCATCATCATTCGGCTTAACATACAGCGCACTTTTTCTCCTCCTGACAAAACATTTGAGGTTTTTAAAGCTTCTTCGCCACTAAATAACATTTTACCTAAAAATCCGCGAATAAAAACTTCTTCTCGCTCCTCCTCTGTCTTAGCGTACTGTCTCAACCAATCTACTAATGACAATTCATTTTCGAAAAACGAAGCATTGTCTAAAGGCAAATAAGATTGTAAGGTGGTGATACCCCATTCATACTTTCCGCTAACGGCCTCGCGATTACCATTTATAATTTCATAAAACGCCGTAGTTGCTCTAGAGTCTCTTGAAAAAACAACAACCTTGTCTCCTTTGCTTAGATTAAGATTAATATTTTTAAACAGTGTTTCTCCATCTATAGAAGCCTCTAGATTCTCAATATTTAAAATTTGATCTCCTGCTTCGCGTTCACGCTCAAATATAATAGCAGGATAGCGACGACTTGAAGGTTTAATTTCTTCTATGTTTAATTTTTCAATCATCTTTTTACGCGAAGTAGCTTGTTTTGATTTGGCTACATTGGCGCTAAAACGTTGAATGAATTCTTGTAATTCCTTTTTCTTTTCTTCGGCTTTTTTATTTTGCTGGGCGCGTTGTCTAGCTGCCAGTTGTGACGATTCATACCAGAAAGAATAGTTACCGCTATAATGGTTTATCTTTCCAAAATCAATATCAGAAATATGGGTACAAACCGCATCTAAAAAGTGCCTATCGTGGGATACTACTATAACTGTATTATCATAATTGGCTAAAAAATGCTCTAACCAAGAAATGGTTTCATAATCCAAATCATTGGTAGGCTCATCCATAATTAATACATCTGGATTCCCAAATAGAGCTTGCGCCAAAAGTACACGTACTTTTTGTTTACCATCTAGATCTTTCATTAAGGTGTAATGCAAATCGGCTGGTATACCTAAATTTGAAAGTAGCGCGGCCGCATTGCTTTCTGCATTCCAGCCATCCATCTCTTCAAATGCTACTTGAAGTTCACCTATTCGTTCTGCATTCTCATCGGTATAGTCTGCATAAAGCGCATCTATCTCAGATTTAATATCAAACAAAGGTTTGTTTCCTCGTAAAACTGTTTCTAAAACCGAGTATTCATCAAACAAATTATGATTTTGTTCTAAAACAGACATTCTCTTACCTGGTTCTAAGTGAACATGGCCCGAGGTAGGTTCTGTTTTTCCAGAAAGTATTTTTAAAAAAGTAGATTTTCCCGCTCCATTTGCGCCAATGATTCCGTAACAGTTTCCTTGGGTAAAAGCGGTATTCACTTCATCGAATAATACACGCTTACCAAACTGAACCGATAGATTAGATACTGATAACATAATGATTGTAAAATTTTTGCAAAAGTAGGTAAATAAAGCTAGGAAAAGAAAAATTAACTTTTAAGTTTTGTATTTAACGTCAGCTTAACAAAGCACTTTTAACGAAGACATTATATTTGAAGGCTGAGTTAGTATGTAAATTATGGGGCATTATTTTTATCGCATTTTGTTAGTGGCTATATTAGTTGCTAGTTGTCAAGACAATACAAAAACAAATGAGATTACGGGTAGTTTTTTGGGTGGTGAAATTGTAAACCCGAATCAAGATTTTTTGACCCTTGAGCGCGAAGGAGAGCTTATTGATACAATCTTTCTAGATAAGAGAAATCGCTTTAAGTATGTTTTTAAGGATAATGATTTAGGCCTATTTACCATTCGGCATCAGCCTGAAAGTCAAATTTTATTTGTTGAAGAAAATGATAGCATCTTACTTAGATTAAATACCCTTGAGTTTGATGAGTCTTTGATGTACTCGGGCAAAGGAGCTGAAAAGAATAATTTATTGATGGAAATGTTCTTGCAAAATGAACAAAATAATGATCTTATTTTATCTTACTATAAAATTAGTCCGCAAGAATTTTTAAAAAAAACAGATTCTATACACCAAGAACGCTTAGCTAAATTGAATACGCTAAATGAGGTTCATGAGTTCTCTGATGCTTTTCTCAATATTGCAAAAAAAGGAATTGATTATGAATATTATGATTTGCGTGAACGCTACGCATTTTTAATAAATAAATACTTCACAGAATTTAGAAAAAAAATACCTCAAGACTTCTTTGATTACAGAAAACAGGTGAACTTTAATGATGAAGATTTAACGAGTCATTACATTTACCAACGATTTCTTGATAATTATTTAAAAAACAGATCTTTAGAATATTGTATTACGCACAACTTAGGGAGACCTTGTTTTAGTTTAAGTAATGTAGAAAATTTAGAGAGAAGACTTAAGCTTGCCGATTCGCTTTTTAAGAATGACAATTTAAGGAAACACTTTATTAAAAAATTTGCGAAAAACCAGATTATATTTTCTGAAAATGACAAGCAAATAAGTGGCACGCTTAGCTTGGTTGAAACCTTAGGATTTTCTGATGATTTAATCAATCAGCTCAAGGCACTAGGTAAGGTTCATCGCTCTTTTTTCATCGGTGAAAACATAAAAGACAAAGAACTTGTTACGCCTAAAAATCAAAACAAAAGCTACCAAGAAATTGTAAAAAGAAATAGTATTATATTTTACTGGTCCGTTTATTCTTCAAACCATCATAAGGAATTACATCATAGAATAAATGAGCTAAGAAATAAGTATCCTGAAATTGATTTTATAGGAGTTAACATAGACGCAACTGAGCCAAAAATTTGGAAAAAAACCTTGAGTAACTTTGATTACAATCAAGATTTTGAATACCAAATCAAAGAACTAAAGTGCGATAAAAGCTTATACAATAACTACCTTAATAAAATACTATTTGTGAATAAAAAGGGTGAAATTGTAAGAGGTGACATTCAGATAAGTGATCCGGATTTTGAAAATTATGTTTTAGAATTTTTAAACCTATAATTTTATTTGAAAAAATTAACGAACCCCAAACGTGAAGGTCTTTAGAATCTCCCGTTTAAGGTTCGCTTTGTTTTACCCCTCACAACTAGCACAATTCACAAGATTACCTACAAATTCTTTAGAAACACTTTGGCTTCTTTGGTAATACAAGGTTTTAACACCTAATTTCCAGGCCTCAATAATCAATTTATTTACTTCTTTAATAGGTAAGCTCGCTGGAATGTTAATATTTAAACTTTGGGCTTGATCAATAAACTTTTGCCGAATTGAGGCTTGCTGTATAATTTCTAACTGACTAATTTCTTTAAAGGTTTTAAAAACAGCTTTCTCGTGTGTAGTTAATTTGTTTAGATGTTGCACGCTGCCGTGGTTTAACATTATGCTCCTCCACACGTCTTCATTATCAATACCTTTTTGCTGAAGTAATGCCTTCAGATACTGGTTCTTTCGCATAAAATTTCCTTTTGATAAACCAGCTTTATAGTAATTACTACTATAAGGTTCTATACCTGGAGAAACCTGGCCTAAAATAGCCGATGAAGAGGTGGTTGGAGCAACCGCCAATAAAGTTGTATTACGCAATCCGTAACCTTCTAGTAATTCTGGTTCCCCATAAAAAGCAGCCAACTTTTGTGAAGCTGCTTTAGCTTGCTTGCTAATATGCTCAAATATTTTATAATTCATTTGCTTAGCCTCTAAGCTTTCAAAAGCGATATTGTTTTTTTGTAAATAAGAATGCCAACCCATTGCTCCTAAACCTAGCGCACGGTGTCTTTTTGCGAAATTGTGAGCGCCCTTAAGATAGTGGTTATCTTTAGTTTTTACTATAAACTCCTCTAAAACAGCATCCAAAAAAAACACTGCTAATTCTATGGTATTTGTATTTTTCCACTCTTCATAACGTTCTAAATTTAAAGAGGAAAGACAACAAATAAAAGATTCTTCTAGCGTGCTAGGCAGCATGATTTCTGAGCATAAATTACTAGCGTTAATTTGATAGTTTTTATCTTTATATACCTGAGGTTTATTTCTATTTACATTATCGGTAAAAAAGAGGTAAGGTAAACCTTTTTGCTGTCTAGATGCTAAGACCTTGGCCCATATTTCTCTTTTTTGCATATCTCCTTCTATCATTTCTTGCATCCAATAATCGGGAACACAAACGCCATAAAATAAATTTTGAAGTGGATTACCGATATCTTTAATTTGCAAAAATTCAAGAATATCGGGATGGTCTACGTCTAGATACGCCGCAAAGGCTCCTCTTCTTACACCGCCTTGCGAAATGGTATCCATAGCCGTATCAAAAAGCTTCATAAAAGAAACGGCACCACTACTTCTTCCATTATCGGTTACAGTACTACCTCTACCTCGAAGAGCGCCAAAATAGCCAGAAGTACCACCTCCTATTTTGGTTTGCATAATCACTTCTCCCAATTTATGGGTAATACCCTCAATATTATCTGGAACATGTACATTAAAGCATGAAATTGGCAATCCACGCTCAGTACCCATATTGGCCCAAATTGGGGAGCTCAGACTCATCCAGCCCTTCTCTATTATGTTGATAAATTCTTCTTTTAATTCAGGTTTTTGTAATCGATTGGACGCAGCTGTAGCTACACGTTCTATAGCACCAGATACCGTTTCTCCTTTTAGTAAATAGCCTCTATTTAATATTTGCTCACTTTCCTCGTTAAGCCACCATATATTGTTCATGTTTTTAATCATTTAATCCAGTATAGGAGTTGGTTTTTTATTTTCATCTATGGCCACTAAAGTAAACAGGCCTTCTATTGATTTTTTTCGTGTGTTTTCTTCATACATCTCTTCTTGATATATGGTAACGTTTACTTTTATACTCGTTCGGCCCACGCGAACAACTTCCCCGATAAGCTCAATAATAGTATCGGCAGGAATGGGTTCTTTAAAATCTATTTGACTAGAAGAAATGGTCACCATTTTTTTACGACTAAATCGCGTAGCGGTTATAAAAGCAACTTCATCCATCAAATGCATGGCAGTACCTCCAAAAAGCGTATCATAATGATTGGTAGTATTAGGAAAAACTACTTTAAACAGTTGCGTTCTTGATTTACAAATGCGTTCTTTTAAATTTTTCATCTGTTTTTCTTTACGGATTTGAGTATTGTTTAAAATAAATCTAATGCGCTAATACTCTTATCGTGCTTGGTATAATCTACCGGTCGCTTGGCAAAGAAATCATCTAAAGAATTTGCAAACACCTCTTCTTCAAACCACTGCATAGGTTGGTATTCTTGCGCCGAAATATTGAAAAGCGGTTTCATTCCTATTTTTTTTAGGCTATCGTCTGTCCTATATTTCATGAAATTAAGTAAATCTGATTGGTTTAAATGCGTTACAGCACCTTCTGCAAAAATCCAGTCGAGAATTTCTGCTTCGACATCAATTGATTTTTTAACAATACCAGTAATTTCTTGTTTGGTTTCTTCCGTAAAGAATTCGGGAAACTCTTCTTTGATTTTGTTGATAATAAATATTCCCGCATTGGCATGAATTTGTTCGTCTATAGAAGTCCATGCGATGATATTACTCACATTTTTCATTAAGCCTCTAAATCGTGTAAAAGAGAGAATGATTGCAAACTGACTAAATAAGGACACATTCTCTATTAAAATGGCAAATAAGATTAAGGAAAAAAGGTATTTCTTTTTGTCTTGTTCTTGGGTAAATTGAAGCGCCTCTGATAAATATTCAAATCGTTTTTTGATAACATGTACATTCATTAGCTCTTCAAAAGCTTGATTATAGCCTAAAACCGACAACAAACGCGAGTAGGCTTCTGAATGTCTAAATTCACATTCGGCAAAAGTGCTTCCTAGGCCGTTAAATTCTGGTTTTGGAAGGTGATGATACAAATCTCCCCAAAAAGATTTTACCGCCACCTCAATTTGGGCAATGGCTAATAAGCTCTTTTTTAAAACTTGCTTTTCATTAAAGGTTAGTTGAGCCTGAAAGTCCTGTACGTCTGCGGTGAAATCTACCTCGGTGTGTACCCAAAACGATTTGTTAATCGCCTCTGTAAATTCTATTACTTCTGGGTATTCAAATGGTTTGTAATTTACTCTTTTGTCAAAAATGCTCATTGTGTATATTTATTTTAGGTGAAACAAAAACACAAAAAACAAAATATACGTTATCCGCTAAAGGCTATAATACCTTAAAACAAAAGACAACGGAATTTGCTTTTTATGCGAAAACAAATCCTCTTTGAAGAAGTTAGGTAATCTGACTTGACAGGTTTAATCCTGCTTACAGTTGCGCAACAGTTCGTGATTTTCACACGATTCCCCTAATGTACTTGAGTTAAAAAAACTTCGCTCTTCTTCAATTTAGATGCCCAAAAGTAAACAAGATATCTCAGCTTGGCTAAAAAACTTTTTAACCGGTGTTAATAAGTTTTTTAAATGATTATAGTGCAAAAAAAAATCAGCCAAAATTTGACTGATTTTCTTATCTATTTTAAAAAAACTTTTATTGATTACCTTTATTGTAGTCTGCTAAAAACTTTTCTAAACCAATATCGGTTAAGGGGTGTTTAAGGAGTCCTTCTATAGAAGAAAGCGGTCCTGTCATAACATCGGCACCAATTTTTGCACAATCAATAACGTGCATAGTATGCCTTACCGATGCTGCTAGAATTTCGGTTTCAAATGCGTAGTTATCATATATTTGTCTTATTTCGGCTATCAAATTGAGTCCGTCTGTTGAGATATCATCTAATCTGCCTATAAACGGCGAAACATAGGTTGCACCTGCTTTTGCGGCAAGTAACGCTTGACCAGCCGAAAAAACAAGCGTACAATTGGTTTTAATCCCTTTTTGACTAAAATAACGTAAAGCCTTAATGCCGTCTTTAATCATAGGAACTTTCACCACAATTTGATCATGTAATGCGGCTAGTTCTTCCCCCTCTTTAATTATATTATCATAGTCCGTAGCAATAACTTCTGCGCTTACATCTCCTGTTACAATTTCACAGATAGCTTGGTAATGCTTTTTAATGTTAACTTCTCCTGTAATACCTTCTTTAGCCATTAAAGAAGGATTGGTAGTAACCCCATCAAGAACGCCTAAGTCCTGAGCTTCTTTTATTTGATCTAAGTTTGCTGTGTCTATAAAAAATTTCATGCTGTGTTGTTTTTAAATTTTTACAAATTTACATTTTATAATGTTTCATCAACATTTTTTCATACCATTTGTCTGGCAAAATATGTTTGAGAGCAATGCTAAATTTCTGCAGCCAATCTCCTACCTTATAGTGTATCGTAGGATTCTTTTCTTGCATAACAGCATAAACCTTTTTCGCCATAAGGATGGGGTCTTGACCTTTATCTACGTGTTCGTCCATCAAGGCTAAGGTTTCCTTATACTTTTTTTCATAGGGCGAGCCAGCAATTACTGGCGCGTGGTATCTGCCTGCAGCAATATTGGTAGCAAAATCACCTGGTGCAATATTGGTCATTTTAATATTAAAAGTTTTTAGCTCCATACGGTAGGCCTCGGTAGTCAGTTCAAGCGCTCCCTTTGTGGCTGAATAAATCCCCCGAAAGGGTAAACCCATATATCCTGCAATTGAGGTTATGTTGATAATAAAACCACTTTGTTTAGAACGCATATGCGGTAAAACGGCTTTAATCACCCGTAAAGCTCCAAAATAATTAGTATCGAATACTTTTTTTATCTCGTGATCTGGTGTTTCTTCTAAAGGACCCGTAATTCCCATTCCTGCATTATTAATCAAATAATCTATTTGACCCTCTTTTTTGATTAGCTCTTGAACTGCTAATGCTATACTTTCTGGTTGGGTAACATCGAGTTTTAAAAATTTAATGCCATCGATTTCATTTTCTTTAGGATTACGACTCGTTCCGTAAACGAGGTAACCTTTCTGCACCAGAAACATACCTATAGATTTTCCTATTCCTGAAGACGCTCCTGTAATCAATACAACTTGCTTGCTCATATTTAAAATAATAGAGCGCAAATATCTACTTTTTTAAGAGAAAAATTAAAGATTTAGAGTAAAATAAAAAGAAGATAGGCTTTGACCAATGTCATGAAAAAATGGCAAGCTACCCACATCACACCGCTACGACCGTTTACCTTTGCTGCGTTCCCGCCCTGGAGGATTCAACAGGAGCTGGTTGTGTGGGACTTGCCGCTGCAAATATACAAGGTTTATCTATTTTCGCAAGGATTTTTTTAATAGATTTGACTAAATTCGCTAACAAATTTAAAGCAAAATCTCGTGAAAACATTTAAAAACCTGACATTCATTTTATTAGCCACAAGCCTATTTTCTTGTTCGAGTTCAAAAAAAGAAGAAATAGCTAAAATGAGTATTCAAGTTAAAGCTAAAAACGACTTATTACAACGTGAAAGCCCAGTAAAATTCACCCTCAATAATCCTACAGACACTAGTTTTGACAGTATACAGCTTTACTATGCAAATAAATATTTAGGTTCATCAAAAACCAATCAAATAGCTGCTAAACTAGTAGCTCCATTAGGAAAAAATCAGCTTAAAGCTGAAATATATTCAGCTGGCGAAAAATATACTATTGCACAAGAAATTGTGCTACATAACAACAAGCCTCCAAAGATTTATACCTATAAAATTAAAAACAAATATCCGCACGATAACTTAGCATTTACTCAAGGATTAGAGTTTTTTAAGGACACTCTTTACGAAGGAACTGGTCGCAATGGATTCTCAAGTTTACGTAAAGTAGATTACAAAACGGGAAAGGTGGTAAAAAAGATCGAGTTAGATAAGCGTTATTTTGGCGAAGGTATAAGCATATTAAACGATAAAGTATACCAGCTTACTTGGCACGCTGGCCAAGGGTTTATTTATGATGTAAATCAACTCAAAAAACTAGGCACATTTAAATATGGTACCAGTAAAGAAGGTTGGGGACTTTGCAACGATGGTGAAAATTTTTACAAAAGCGATGGTACTGCAAAAATATGGAAGTTAGACGGTAAAACACTTGAAGAACTTAGTTACATACAACCGGTAACGCACAAAAGTTTAAGCACGCGATTAAACGAATTAGAATGGGTAGACGGAAAAATATATGCCAACACTTGGCAGAAAGATGGTATTGCCATTATTAATCCGGAAAATGGAGCTATTGAAGGCTTAATTGACTTACGCGGATTGAAAAAAGAAAATGGAAATGCAGCACAATTAAATAATGAAGATTTAGTTTTAAATGGTATAGCCTTTAACAAAAAGTCAAATACACTGTTTGTCACGGGTAAACATTGGGATACTCTTTTTGAAATTGAAATTGAAGAAAGGTAATTAAAATTAATTTAAACATAGCAGGGATGAAAAAGGTATATGGGATTTTATTGTTTTTAAGCTTGATTTTTTGGAGTTCGTGTAGAAAAGATTTTGACACCCTACCAAGCTCGGGAAATTTAAGTTTCTCTAAAGATACCGTTTACCTAGACACTGTTTTTACTCAAACCGCTTCTAGCACCTACAGGTTAACGGTTTACAATCGGTCAAAAGAAGATATTCATATTCCCGAAATAAAATTAGCACAAGGTGAAGCCTCTAAATACAGACTTAACGTAGATGGCCTACCGGGTAAGAAGTTTAGCAATATTCCTATTTATGCCAAAGACAGTATTTTTGTTTTTATTGAAACCACTGCAGCCATAAAAGATTTTACCAATAGTGCCACCCAATTTTTATATACCGATGAACTGATTTTTTCGGGTACCGAGAAAGAGCAAAGTGTAGAACTGGTAACCCTAATTCAAGATGCACACTTCCTATATCCCGAGAAATTCGCCGATGGCAGTACAGAAACACTATCATTCGGTTTTGACGATGAAGGAAATGAAATATTAATTTCTGGCTTTTTATTAGACGATACAGAGTTAAATTTCACCAATGAGAAGCCTTATGTAATTTACGGATATGCTGCCGTACCACCTCAAAAAACATTACATATTGATGCTGGCGCAAGACTACATTTTCATCAACAAAGCGGAATTTTAGTTGGTAATCAAGCTTCACTACAAGCCAAAGGTTTATTAAGTACCGATCTTGAAAAAATGGAAAATGAAATCATTATGGAAGGAAACCGCCTTGAACCCCAGTTTAGTGAAGTACCAGGACAATGGGGGGCTTTGTGGTTTACCCAAGGAAGCACAAACAATATAATAGAACATACTACCATTAAAAATTCAAGCGTCGCAATACGTGTAGATGGAAATGATGGGTCTAATACACCTACTCTTAAAGTGAACAACACCCAAATCTATAATGTTTCTAATATTGGTTTATTGGCTAGAACAGGGTATGTTACAGCAGAAAATTTAGTTATAAATAATTGTGGTCAGATGGCTTTAAATTTAAGCCTTGGCGGAAATTACCAATTCAACAATTGTACTTTTGCCAATTATTGGCGACAAGGGTTTCGGCAATTTCCTGCGGTTTTTATAGAAAATGTCCTTGAAACACCCAATCAGTTATTTTTGGCTCCCTTAGAAAAAGCAGATTTCACCAATTGTATTATTTATGGCAATGAAAGCCGAGAACTATTATTTAATGCTCATCCCGATGCTGATTTTAATTTTAAATTTGAGAACACCTTAATTAAATTCAGAGATTTCCAAAATAAGTATACCGATGACCCTATGTACAATTTTACCGATTCAAATTTGTACACTCAAATTAAACTAAACGAAGATCCCGACTTTAAAGACTCTACTTTAAATAAATTGCAAATTGGAGAGGAATCTGCAGCAAATGGGTTAGCCAACCCCGTTACTTCAAGCAATATAGATATTTTGGGAATGCAAAGAGATGGCAACTTACCCGACAGTGGAGCTTATGAAAGTAGTTCTTTCACTGATTAACTCGAGGCTTTAACAGACCTTGGGCAATAAAAAAAGATTAAAAATTTAAAATTAGCTATTATTACGTTAAAGTTTCTTAACATTACTTGTAGAAACGCACTTTGTTTTAAATTTGAGAATAGTTACCCGTTATAGTTAGAAACCTAAACTAACTTAAGTTCAATTATTTACAAATTTAGTAAGACTCGAAAATCATGGCTATGATTAGAAATTTAAAAAACGAAACGTGGAAAGTAATTCGATTCGACGAAAAAATATCAGAGAAAGAGAAATATAAAATCTCTAATTATGGTCGAATTTTAAATTGTAAAGGGCCTGAAGAAATATTGGTTAAGAAATATTTTATCAATGGCTACCAAAACTTACCTGTAGTTCAAAAAAGCAATGGCAAAAAGACCAGTCGCTATGTTCACAAGTTAGTCGCACAACATTTTCTCAATAAAACAGAAGAGGATCGATATGTAATTCATATCGATTACGACAAAAAAAACAATCATGTAGACAACTTAAAATGGGCTACGAAAGAAGAAAAGGAACGTCATCAATTCACCAACCCCGAATTTAAAAATATTAAGCGAAAAATACCCTCTCACGCTAAACTAACAGAATCTAAAGTAAAATTAATCAAGCGAAAAATTAATGATCCTAATAGAAGGACTCGTATGAAAATGATTGCTAAACAGTTTGGAATTTCTGAAATGCAATTGTACAGAATAAAAAACGGTGAAAACTGGGGATCTGTAACAGAATATTAAAAAAGAGGCTGTTCGTCACGAAACAGCCTCTTTTTGGTTTTTAAAAAATTCAATTAAGCCTAATCCTCATTTTCAACGGGTTGTTCAACCATATACTTTTGCATCAAAGGGTATAGTTTATTTACTCCCATCTGTTGACCAATAGCTTGCGATTCCATCATAATTTCAGAGGTCTTCCCTAAAATTCTTTTACCAGCAGGAGTTTCATAAAAGGCGAGTAACTTCTTTAAATCGGCTTCTGTACAATGCTCTTTATACACCGCAATAACATCGGTGTACATTGCGTCGAACATATTTTTCACTTCGGCTTTAAAGGCATCTCTATTACTTTCAGGAATATTGACAATTATTTGCGATAGTGCATTTTCTATCATATTGCCGCTTTGAGCCTCTATTAATTTACGAAGTCCTGAATCGATTGACTCTTGGGCTTGTATCTTAGATGCAGGCAAGGTTAATAAAAGCAGTAGAAATACTTGAAATAAAGTTGATTTTTTCATAATTACATTTTAAACAACGGCTTCCCGCTCATCATTTCCTTAATTTTCTCTTTGGTTTCTTGAATTACGGCCTCATTTTCAATGTTTGAGATTACTTGATCGATAAATGTCACCACCTGAGGCATATCTTCTTCCTTCAATCCTCTGGTCGTAATCGCCGGTGTACCAACGCGAATTCCAGAAGTAACAAACGGTGATTGTGTATCAAAAGGAACCATATTTTTGTTCACTGTAATCTCAGCCTTTACCAATGTTTCTTCGGCTTGTTTTCCTGTTACGCCTTTATTCCGTAAATCAATAAGCATCATGTGATTATCTGTACCTCCAGAAATAACATCATATCCTTTTTCTACAAAAGCATCGGCCATAGCCTTAGCATTCTTTTTAACTTGCACCATATAATGCAAGAACTCATCAGAAAGTGCTTCCTTAAAGGCTACTGCTTTAGCTGCAATGATGTGTTCTAAGGGGCCTCCTTGATTTCCTGGAAATACACCACTATTTAACAAGGAAGACATCATTCTTGGTTTTCCACTCTTTAATTTTAAGCCAAACGGGTTTTCAAAATCTTTCCCCATTAAAATCATACCACCTCTTGGTCCGCGTAAGGTTTTGTGCGTAGTTGTAGTAACAATATGACAATGAGGTAAGGGATCCTGAATTAAGCCTTTAGCTATTAATCCAGCTGGATGAGCCATATCGGCCAATAGAATGGCTCCTACTTCATCGGCTATTGCTCTAAATTTTTTATAATCAATTTCTCTACTATAAGCTGAGGCTCCTGCAATGATTAGCTTAGGCTTCTCTTTATGTGCCATTTCTTTAACATGCTCATAGTTTATTAATCCCGTTTCTTTTTCAACTCCATAAAAAACAGGGTTATAAAGTTTTCCTGAAAAATTTACAGGCGAACCGTGTGTCAAATGCCCCCCGTGTGATAAGTCAAATCCTAAAATTGTATCTCCGGGTTTTAAACAAACAGAGAAAACAGCAGTATTTGCTTGTGAACCTGAGTGGGGTTGAACATTAACATATTCTGCATTAAACAATTCTTTGGCTCTATTAATGGCTAATTGTTCTACCTCGTCTACCACTTCACACCCTCCATAATAGCGTTTCCCAGGATAGCCTTCTGCATATTTATTAGTAAGCACAGATCCTGCGGCGGCTAACACATCTTTACTTACAAAGTTTTCACTTGCAATTAGCTCTAAACCATTTAATTGTCTTTCTTCCTCACGTTGAATAAGATCAAAAATCTCTTTATCTTTATACATGACTTTATAATTCGTTAAAAATTTTATCAAAAATAAGAAATTCATTCGGTTAATACAGGGAAAATAATATATTTGAATAGCTTTATTTTAACCATCTTAGAATTAAAAAAAATGCATATAACAGCAAATGATCCAAAAAGAAAAACTTGGCTAGAGGTGCCAGAAAATTCTGATTTTCCTATCCAGAACATCCCTTTTGGGGTTTTTCTAACTCGAGATGATATTATTACAATAGGGACACGAATTGGTAACTATGCAATAGACTTAGGCGCACTACACCAATTGGGTTATTTTAAGGGTATTCCCTTAACGGATGATATTTTTTTACAAGATACACTTAATGATTTTATTGCCGATGGTAGAAAAACTTGGCGAACCGTACGCAACCGCATTGCTGATATTTTTGATATTAATAATACGACATTAAAAAATAATGAAGAACATCAGCGGGTGATCCTTTTTACAATGGATGAAGTTGAAATGCAACTTCCTGTTCAAATTGGAGATTATACCGATTTTTACTCTAGCGAGGAACACGCACGCAATGTTGGTGAAATGTTTCGTGGAAAAGAAAATGCTATGGTGCCCAATTGGTATCACATGCCTATTGCTTATCATGGTAGAAGCTCGTCTATAATCCCAAGTGGTATTGCCATTAATAGACCATTAGGGCAAAAAATGCCAAAAGGAGCTAAAACCCCAATTTTTGGTCCAACACGTGCTTTAGATTTTGAACTTGAAATGGCCTTCATTACAACAGATGCCAATAATATTGGTGAATCTATACCTGCGCATGAAGCAGAAGATCACATTTTTGGAATGGTACTTTTTAATGATTGGAGTGCGAGAGACATTCAACGTTGGGAATATGTACCCTTAGGTCCATTTTTAGGCAAAAATTTTGCAAGTACTATTTCTCCCTGGATCGTCACCTTAGATGCACTTGAACCTTTTAGAACAGAAGGACCCAAGAAAAATTCAGAGTATAAACTTTTAGATTACTTGAAAACCGAAGGAAAAAAAACCTTTGATATCAAATTAGAGGTTTCTATTCAACCAGAAAATGATGAACCTACTTTAGTTAGCAAATCAAATTTTAAATATTTATATTGGAATATGAGTGAGCAATTGGCGCATCACACCATTAACGGATGCCCCCTTAACAGTGGAGACATGTTAGCTAGTGGCACTATTTCCGGGTCAAGAGAAGGTACATTTGGTTCTATGCTAGAATTAAGTAAAAATGGTGAAAACCCGATTAAATTGAGTAATGGAAGTGATCGCAAATTTATTCAAGACAATGATACAGTGATATTAAAAGGATTTTGTGAAAACAAAGATGTTAGAATAGGTTTTGGCGAATGTAGTACCAAAATTTTGCCTCATTTATAATATAATCAACACAGGGCTTGCTAATTAGCAGGCTATTTCTGCTTAAATAATATGCAATCCATTTTTATAGCTGCAAAAAATAATAATACCCTGAAAATTAAAAAGCTGACCGAACGGAATAGCTCAATAAACTTGAGAAATGAGCAGCAACAAACTCCGTTAATGGTGGCAACCTATAATAATAATATTGAGGCTGCTAAACTTTTGATAAAGCGAGGTGCCGATGTAAATGCACAAGATAATCGGCTAGAAACTCCTTTTTTACACGCTGGTGCTGCTGGTTATTATGAAATTTTAAATGCGTGCTTAGGAACCGACAACGTGAATTTTTTAAAGCTAAACCGTTACGGTGCTACGCCTTTAATCCCTGCCTGTGAAAGAGGACATGTAAAATTGTGAAACGGTTACTTAAAATAGAAAACTTCCCTGTAGACCATATCAACAACCTAGGATGGACGGCCCTTTTGGAGACGGTTATTTTGGGTGATGGAACACAAAAATACATTGATATAGTACAGATGCTCATTGAGGCAGGTTGTAATATTTATATCGCCGATAAAGATGGAGTAACAGCATTAGAACACGCGCAAAAATCGGGATTTACAGAGATGGTTAATCTACTAAAAGCAAACGGTTAATATTTCCGTTTATAGCAATAGCTGTAGTGAAAATAAATAAGATGTTCTTTTATTGCTTTACCGAACTGTTACAATAGGTTTTTTCTTTTTCTCTCGAATCAGATATATTCCTATTAATATTAAAATAGCACCCAACAGGTAATAAAAATTGAATTGTTCACCATCAATAACTCCCCAAATAACCGCCACAATAGGAAGCAAATAGGAAACCGTACTAGCAAAAACAGCCGAAGTATCTTGAATTAGCTTATAAAATAGAATAATACCTATAGCCGTACCAAAAATACTCAAGAAGCTTAAGTATCCTAAGGCTTCTAATGCTTCAGAAGAGAACGATACATTAAAAAAATCGGTAAACAATAAGATTATTAATGAAGGGATCATCCAGAAGGTAAAAACACTGCTGGATACTTGTATTGATTTTACGTGTTGTAATTTTAATTTGATGATTAAAGCCGATAAAGCATAGGAGGCAGACGCAAAAACCATAAGCAAGGTAAAACCAATTTGACTTTCTTGGGTACTTACTTCTGAAAAATATAATAAAGTAGCTGCCCCCAAAAAGCCAATAAATGCTCCCATTACCTGGGTTGGTTTACTTTTTATTCTAAATATTAAGAAGCCTAACATTAGAACAAAAATTGGTTCTAAACTATTTATTATTCCAGCCAGAGAACTACTTACCTTAGTTTGCGCAATAGGGAATAAAAACATGGGTAAGAAATTGCCAAAAAAACCTGCAAGAATTACCCATAAAAGATCCTTTTTAGGCATTTTACGCATAGCTGGTATACCTAATGAAGCTAATATCAATCCGCTTAAAGCGACGCGAAAGGCACCAATTTGAAAAGGATTAAAAACAAGTAAAGATTTTTTGATTAAAATAAAAGAGCTACCCCACGTAAGCGCCATTATACTCAGTAAAAACCACTTATTTTTAAGTAATGTAGGCATTGAATTTGGTTTAAAGAAAAAGGCAAAGTTAATTGTAATTATTGATTTTTTAGGTTTAAACTTAGATTTAACATCCTATTTTAATATTAGGTGCTTTGCTATTTTTTAATAAAAAAAGCCTAAAAAGAAAAATTTACTTTTTAGGCTTATATGATATTATTTAAGTAATTTACTCCGCTTTCTCTAATTCAATCTCTACTTCATCTTGAAAAGCTAAATAGCGCTCTTTACTGTCGTCGAGTTCCTCCATCCATTCGGTATGATGTTCTTCGGCCTTGGTTCCTGTTACAACACTGGTAAAAGTTTTGTCTCTATAGGTTAAGATGTTTTCTTCTTTATCGCCTAACCATTCCTTAAACATTTCGGCCACCTTATCTACATTAAAATCGGGGTAATCAGATAAACTTAACAAGTCTTTAATGTAATCTGATTGAAAATCGACAGCATCATAGCAACCATCTAAGTTGTTTAATCTTTTCAACCAATCATCCATATCTTTTCTTCGTTGGTCTTTTTCAGGAAGCACTAATTCTTCCATCATAAAATCTCTTGCCACCCAAGCTTGTGCATCAAACATGTTAAAAGTATAATATTGATCTTGCATCCCTAAATAAATTAATTGAGGTAAATCATTGAAGAAAATACCTTTATACACTTGATCTGGATATAAATTATTCTTGGTTTTTAATCTTAATTCATCTGGCAAAAATGGAAATTTATGCTGGTAACCCGTACACATTACTACGGCATCAAATTTTTCTGAAGTACCATCTGCAAAATGTGCAATATCTCCTTCAAAATGAGTAAGTAAAGGCACTTCTTTTATTCCATCTGGCCACTCCACTCCTATTGGGTTGCTTCTATAACTTAGGGTTACCGATTTGGCACCGTGCTTGTAACATTGCACCCCTATATCTTCGGCAGAATAGCTGCTACCAATTAATAATAAATTTTGATTTTTAAATTGGTCTGCTCCCCTAAAATCGTGCGCGTGCATTACACCGCCTGGAAAATCTTCAATTCCTTTAAAGTAAGGCATATTTGGCGTCGAGAAATGACCAGAAGCCACCACTAGATAATCGAATTCTTCGCTATAAGTTCTGTTTTCTTTTAAATTATCTAAAACTAAAGTGAATTTTTGATTGGCATTATTATAATCTACCCAGCGAGCCGTAGTATTAAAACGAATGTATTTTTTTGCATTACTTTTCTTAATACGCCCTTCTATATAATCAAAAAGAACTGGTCTTGGGGGATAAGAGGAAATTGGCTTTTTAAAATGTTCATCAAAAGAATAATCAGAGAATTCTAAACATTCTTTCGGACCGTTTGACCAAAGGTACTTATACATTGAACCGTGAACAGGTTCACCGTAACGGCCTACACCAGTTCGCCAAGAATAATTCCACATTCCTCCCCAGTTCTCTTGCTTCTCAAAACAAACAATTTCAGGTACCTGAACTCCATTTTTTTCTAAGGCTTCGAAAGCCCTTAATTGTGCCAATCCGCTTGGCCCTGCTCCAATAATTGCTACTCTTTTATTTTTCATCTTATAGTAATTTTTATTTATGGCTGTTACTGCCAATTTAATAATAACTTAAACTTAATATCTCTAGGACTTATAGAGGATAAGTAAAATATTTTAAATAATCAAATTATTCTAAATGAAATTAACTATTAAATATAAATAATATAATAATCTTGAATTTTAATGTAAAATATTGTGATTTTATTAATTTGAAACCTGTATTCTATGAAAGTTTTTTAAATCTAGCTGCTTAATTTTAAGTAATAACTCATTCGCAAAAGGGCCTCTTATATTGGTGTGCTACATAATATCTCTAGCGGCTATAAAATTTATTGGAGATTTACCTAAATCAAATTGTTCTCTCCATATCATTTGGTGCTGGCTAGAACATAGAAATACCATATTTCCTATTTCAGACCAAGCGTGAGCACCTGCACACATAGGGCAATGCTCTCCAGATGTGTATAAAGTAGCTTTTAATGAGTATCTGATGTATCAACGCAAACACAAAAAGGAGATTTGCTCGATTGACTTTTTAAAATACGAGGCTATAGAGACACAAGACTATTCGAGCAAAGAACAACTTGAACAAAAAAGCGAAGCGATACAGCAAAGCATTTCTAATTTACCTCCGACCTGCCAAAAAATCCTACGATTAAAAATGAGTGGAGCAAGCCAAAAAGAAATTGCAAATGAGCATAGCTTATCAAAAACTTAGAGTACCACTAAAACATCTTTTTTTGCTATTTTGGTCAAAAATTCGTCTTTAAATCTGGATTATTTATAAATTTAAACTTTTATTCCCCATCCAACATTAAACACACTATGAAAGTCAACTATTTAATTTATTTGTTTGCCACCCTAATTTTAATGAGTTGTAGTGGTTTAAAAAAAACCAAACAAGCCCTTAATAGTGGTAATTATGAACAGGCTATTTATATTGCTACTTCAAAATTGCAAAGAAATAAAGATAAAAAATCGAACGAATCCTACATAAAATTATTAGAGCAAGCTCACAAAAAGTTTGTTCAAGAAAAGGAAGCCCGGTTAAGGTTTTTAAAAAAAGATAAACTAAGCAATCATAATGAGGAAATTTATGACACTTACGCTCAATTAGACGCCATACAGAGAAAAATTAATGCCTTAGTGCCGTTATATTACCAAAACGGTAAAACAGCCAAATTTAATATTCGTGATTATTCTGCTGAAATTATTAAAGCTAAAAACAACTATGTAAGCGATTTATATAATCAATCGCAAACATTGCTGAATGAGACACCAAAAGAATCAGCACGACTAGCTTTTGACAAATTGCAGTTAATCAATCAACTTGCTCCAAATTATAAAAACACGATAGAATTATTAAACCAGGCACATATTCAAGGTACAGATTATATTTATTTGAGTGTTGAAAATCACAGCGATAAAGTAATTCCTAAAACTTTAGAAAAAGATATTTTAAACTTTAGCGGATATGATTTAGATAATTTTTGGCAAAGCTACCATGCTTATATCAATCCAGAAATTAACTACGACTACGGAATTCATTTAGATTTTAAAACCATTGAAATAAGTCCCGAAAAGTTAAATGAGAGAGAGGAAGTAATACAAAAAGAAATTACAATCCGTAAAGGATATCGAAAGGACAGGAATGGAAATTACCTTAAAGACAACGAAGGAAACAAAATAGAATTAAACGAAACAATAACTGTAAAAGCTACATTATTAACTACCACTCAATTTAAAGCTATTTATGTTAAAGGTCAAGTAGATTATCTAGACACCAAAACCAATCAAGTGCTTCGTTCTTTTCCATTAGACACTGAATTTATTTTTGAAAACATTTTCACAAGATTCAATGGTGATAAGCGTGCTCTTAATAAAAAAAAATTAATTTTAGCGCAAAACAATTTTGTCGGTTTCCCGACATCTGAGCAAATGCTTTTTGATGCGGCAACAAATATTAAAGAAAAATTAGCTAGCATTATTAGGCAAAATCGGTTCAATTAAGTAAGTCGGCAACAACATCGGCTTCTATTTCGTGGTGAGAAAAATGCCCTACCACTTGACTATTCTGAAGTATGATAATTTGAGGGGATTGATGCGTTACCTGAAATTTTTCGGCAATTAAGTTAGAAACTTCACGGTATTGGATTAAATCTAAAAAAAAGAAAGCTACTCGGTTAGCATCAAAATCAGCTTCAGCTTCAAAACGATTTAGAGCCATTCTACTTACGGGGCATCTTGTAGAATGTTTAAAAACAATTGCCGTTTGCTCTTTAGAAGCCTCTAATATAGCTTCGACATCACATACTTTTTTAATCTCTAGCCAATCAATTGAGGTTTTTGAATTACTCTCTTTAGCCTTTAAAAATTTATCAAAAAATCCCATATATCATTTTTAAGCTAAACTTACAAAAAATATAATAAAAGTGATTTTTGCGAGTAAATACCAAAAGTTTTTAGATTTAGGGTTTTCTTAAAACTGCTCTTCTTAAATCTACACTCGTATAAACAGAAGTTCGATAATAGACGGCTAAGCAGCTTTCGGTTTGTCTGATTTGCTCAACAACTGTATTTAATGAATCACCATCTAATTTTTTGATAATCTTATTTATAGAAACAGATAAGCTTAGTACAACAACAAGCAAGACAAGCACAACTTTAACAAGAGACATATAACTTTTTTTGCTAAATTAGAGACAAAGCGGTTGGTTTACCATACCCATAATCGGGTATATTAACGTCATTTTGTCATTAAATCAAAACAAAAAACTGCCTTTTTGTCTTGTTTTTGTTAAGGCATAAACTTTGTTAAATTCAAATAAAAATTAAAATTATGAATCTAAACAATTTTACAATAAAATCGCAAGAAGCCATTCAACAGGCACAGCAACTTGCACATCAATTAGGTCATCAACAAATTGAAAATGAGCATATCTTTAAAGGAATTGCTACAGTAGATGAAAATGTTACACCTTTTATTTTAAAAAAGCTAGCCATTAACGTGGGACTGTTTAATCAACTATTAGATAAAACCCTAGAAAGCTTTGCCAAGGTAAGCGGCGGCGATATTATGCTATCGCGAGAGGCTTCAAAAAGTTTGACCGAAGCACAAAGCTTGGCAAAAAATATGAACGATGAATATGTTTCTATAGAGCACCTCATTTTAGCTATTTTTAAGTCAAATTCTAAAGTTGCACAAATTTTAAAAGACCAAGGAGCTTCAGAAAAAGGCTTAAAAGCTGCCATAGAGGAATTACGCCAAGGTGGGCGAGTAACATCACAAAGTGCTGAAGAGACCTATAATTCGCTCAATAAATTTGCAAAAAACCTCAATGAATTAGCAGAGACAGGAAAACTAGATCCAGTTATTGGCCGTGATGAAGAAATACGCAGAATCTTGCAAATCCTCTCCAGAAGAACTAAAAATAACCCGATGCTAGTGGGAGAGCCTGGCACAGGTAAAACAGCAATTGCCGAGGGTTTAGCACACCGTATTGTAGCAGGCGATGTACCCGAAAATCTAAAAAATAAAATTATTTATTCTTTAGATATGGGCGCCTTAATAGCCGGAGCCAAGTATAAAGGAGAATTTGAAGAGCGACTCAAGGCAGTGATTAAAGAAGTAACTTCTAGCGATGGAAACATTGTGTTGTTCATAGACGAAATTCACACCTTAGTAGGAGCTGGTGGAGGCCAAGGTGCTATGGACGCTGCCAACATCTTAAAACCAGCTTTAGCACGAGGCGAATTAAGAGCTATAGGAGCAACCACTCTAGATGAATACCAAAAATATTTTGAGCAAGACAAGGCATTAGAAAGAAGATTTCAACGCGTTACAGTAGACGAACCCGATACAGAAAGTGCAATCTCAATACTACGGGGTATAAAAGAAAAGTATGAAACACACCATAAAGTAAGAATTAAAGACGAAGCTATTATAGCCGCGGTCGAATTATCTCAACGCTATATCACCAATAGATTCTTACCCGATAAAGCTATTGATTTAATGGATGAAGCAGCCTCTAAGCTTAGAATGGAAATCAATTCTAAACCAGAAGAGTTAGATGTACTTGATCGTAAAATCATGCAACTAGAAATTGAAATAGAGGCCATTAAACGCGAGAAAGATGAAGAAAAATTAAAATCGCTTAAAGCGGATTTAGGCAATCTTAAGGAAGAACGTAGCGAACTGAATGCTAAATGGCAAAACGAAAAAGCAATTGTAGATAACATTCAACAAGCTAAAACCGATATTGAGAATTTTAAATTAGAAGCAGAACGAGCGGAACGTGAAGGTGACTACGGAAAAGTTGCCGAGATACGCTACGGGAAAATTAAACAGGCACAAGAGCAGCTTGATAAACTGCAAAAAGAAATGGCCGAACAAAAGGCCCAAGGAACCAAAACACTAATACAAGAAGAGGTTACCAACGAGGATATTGCAGAAGTAGTTGCGAAATGGACTGGAATTCCAGTTACAAAAATGCTCCAAAGTGAACGCGAAAAACTATTACTACTTGAAGAAGAACTCCATAAAAGAGTAGTTGGTCAAGAAGAAGCTATTCAAGCAGTTAGTGATGCCATTAGAAGAAGCAGAGCGGGTTTACAAGATCAAAAAAGGCCTATCGGGAGCTTCCTTTTCTTAGGTACCACGGGGGTTGGTAAAACTGAGTTAGCCAAGGCTTTGGCCGAGTATTTATTTAATGACGAGGCTGCCATGACTAGAATAGATATGAGCGAATATCAAGAAAGACACGCCGTTAGTAGATTGGTTGGGGCACCTCCGGGCTATGTAGGCTATGATGAAGGAGGTCAACTTACAGAAGCGGTAAGACGTAAACCATACTCTGTGGTTTTATTAGATGAGATCGAAAAAGCACATCCTGATACATTCAATATTTTATTGCAAGTACTGGATGAAGGCCGTTTGACTGATAATAAAGGAAGGTTAGCAGATTTTAGAAACACTATAATTATAATGACATCAAATATGGGAAGTCAAATTATTCAAGAAAAATTTGAAGCTAGCCAAAATACAGAATCCGCAACAGAAGCTGCTAAAATTGAAGTTCTTGGCCTGCTAAAACAGCAAGTGAGGCCTGAGTTTTTAAACCGAATTGATGATATTGTTATGTTTACTCCTCTAGATGAGCAAAATATCAAAGCAATTGTTCGCTTGCAACTAAAGGGTTTAAGCAAAATGTTAGCACAGCAAAACATTACCATAGACGCTACAGAAGAGGCTGTCAATTGGCTAGCTCAAAAAGGTTTTGACCCGCAATTTGGAGCAAGACCGGTGAAGAGAACCATCCAAAAAGAGGTTTTAAATACCTTGTCAAAAGAGATCTTGGCTGGCAAAATAAGCGCAGAGAGTATAATATTAATCGATGCTTTTGACGACCAATTGGTCTTTAGAAATAACGCCTAATAGTAATTATCATATTTTTAATAATAGCAGGTGGTTTTTCACCTGCTATTTTATTTTTATGGTATTTTTGTTTCTTTTCATTTACCTTTATGTATAAATTTATTTTTTTCAAATTACTTGGTTGGGAAATTGAGGGAGGTTTTGATCCCAAAGTTAAAAAATCAATCATCATTGTTGTTCCTCATACCAGTTGGCACGATTTCTATATTGGCGTTCTTACGCGCGGAATACTAAATATACCTATTCATTTTATTGCTAAAAAAGAACTTTTTAAATGGCCATTTGGTGCTTATTTTAAAAAAATGGGAGGTCACGCATTAGATCGTACACCAGGACAAAAAAAGGTTGATGCTATTGCTAAAATGTTTAAAAATGAAATTGAGTTTAGACTGGCCTTGGCTCCCGAAGGAACCCGAAAGAAAGTAAACCAATGGAAGACTGGTTTTTATTTTATTGCCTTAAAGGCGAACATACCAATTATACCCGTGGCTTTTGATTACAAAAGAAAGGTAGTTAGAATAGGCACTACCTTTTACCCATCAGGAAATTTAGAGCAAGATTTGAATCGCTTACAATTGTTTTTTAAAGGAATTAAAGGCAAAACAGATTTATAGGTCTTCATTTTTTTAATTTGAAGAAAAAGCTTAACTTCCCTTCATTGGTCTAGTAATATTATGAGAATTTTACATACGGCAGACTGGCATATTGGTAAACGCTTACATAAACATTACCTATACCAAGATTTTGATTTATTCATAGGTTGGTTGTGCGATATTATTTTAGAAGAAAAAATAGAGCTTGTTCTTGTTTCTGGAGATGTTTTTGACTTGGCTAATCCTTCCGCAGAAGCTAGAAAGCAATATTACCAAGCCTTGTTAGCTATAAAGAACTTAAACTGTAAACTTATTATTACGGGAGGCAATCATGACTCCCCTAGTATGCTAGATGCACCCAAAGAATTACTTAATGCTTTAGATTTAAATGTAATTGGCGGTTTACCTGAAAAAATTGAAGACTGCATCATCGCTTTGCCTCAATCCAAAAATCCCGAAATTGTAATAGCCGCCCTACCCTATTTACGTGATGCCGATATTAGACAAGCAAGCGACGGCAATACCTATGAAGATAGACTGAAGGCGATGCGAACGGGGATTCAATTAAAATTTGATGCAGCGGCCAATTGGTGTGAAAAAAATTACAATGGAATTCCTGCTATTGCTATGGGGCACTTATATGCAGCAGGAGTAAGTACTTCTGAAAGTGAAAGAGATATTCAAATTGGTAATCAAGCCGCCTTTAAAGCCGAACAGTTTAATGGCTATTTTAAATACATTGCTTTAGGACATATTCATCAGCCTCAGCAAGTTAAAGCTAAAGTACCTACTTATTATAGCGGCTCACCTATACAGCTTTCCTTTAGTGAACGCCAAGATGAGAAACGCGTATTAATTATCGATACTAAAAAAGGTTTTACTCCAAAAAGTATCACCATCCCAAAGTTTAGAAACCTAAAAAAAATAACGGGTACGCTTGAACAAATTAAAGACAAACTAGCCAAATTAATCTGGCAGGGTACCTTAACCACCTTAATTGAAATAGAGCTACGAGAAGAAAATTATAGTCTTAAAAAGTTAGCTGAACTGGATACGCTTATAAGTGATTTTAGTTTACCAAATTTTGAAATTATAAAGCACCGTGCTCAATTTAGCAACCAACAATTGCAAACGGGAGATGTGTTCTCTGGCAAGCAAAAACTTGAAGACTTAAAGCCTAAAGAAGTATTTGAGTCCCTATTAAATCAAGAAAGCTATTTACCCGAAGAACAGATTGAGTTACGACAGACTTTTGATGAATTGTATGAATTATTGCATACCACCGATTGATTTATAGCCATGAAAATTTTACAGCTAAGTTTTAAAAATATTAATTCCCTCAGGGGCGAACACCATGTCGATTTTACCCAATCGCCTTTTGTTCAAAATAATTTATTTGCCATAACTGGGCCAACTGGTAGTGGCAAAACAAGCTTATTAGACGCAATCTCGTTGGCGCTATTTAATCAAGTACCAAGATTAGGCAAACTAAGCACCACAGAGGTTATAAAAAAAGGAGCTATTCTTACCCGCAATCAAACAGATGCATACGCTCAAGTTACCTATTCTTGTGAAAGTGGAATTTTTGCCTCCCGTTGGGAAATTTCAACCGCAAGAACAGGCAACTTGCGCGATTATGAAATGCGTATCATCTCTTTAAAAGAGGATAAGACCTTAGATTTAAAAAAAAGTGAGGTGCCCAATCATAATGAAAAGTTAATAGGCTTAAATTATGAGCAATTCATTAAATCGGTAGTCTTGGCTCAAGGTGAATTTGCCAAGTTTTTACAGGTTAATAAAAAAGACCGTGGCGCCCTTCTAGAGAAAATAACAGGAACGGGAATCTACAGACAATTAGGACAATTAGCATATAGAAAATACGGTGAGTTAGAAAAACAAATACAGAACCAGAAAGAAAAGATAAACACCTTCAGCGAACAGTTAATCTCTGATGAAGTGTTTAAACACAAAAAAAAGGAAGCGGCTGAAAAGCGAAATCTTAAAAAGAGAATTGCCAAAAAAATAGATGATTTAAAGGAACAAATAAGAATAAAGGAACAAAGCCAGGCAATTCTTAAAAATTTAGTCGAAACTGAGAACAAATTAAATGAGCACAACCTTAAACTTGAAAATTTTAATAAAGAAAAAGGTTTAGCACTTAAAAAGCATCTAGCACTACAGGCTACAGTTACAGAAATTAACGAAGAAAAAAACCTGAGTGTTCGCTTGGGTGACATCACTAAAAAAATTGATAGTAATCAAAATAGTATTCAACAAAATCAGAAAGAATGGCAAGAAAATCAAAATCTTTTTCAATTAAAATTCAAACTAAACAGCTCGGCTTCAGATTTTGAAAATCATCTCCAACAGTACAAACAACACATTCGTAATCTAGAGTCAAACCGTCAAAAAACATTGAATGACTTTAAAAGCTTGGTCAATCAAATTACGTTTAATCTAGAGCCCTTATCTATTCTATTAAAAACCAAAAATCCTCAGCTTACCAAAGTTGAAACTGTAGATATTTTTAGGAAAAATCAGGTTGAATTAAAAGCACTCGAGCAGAAATTTAGTTTTGACACCGTAAATGATTTGGATCATGAAGATAGGCAAATTACCCTTCGTTTAAATAAAATCCGTCAAGCGGAATTAAATTATTTACGTTTTCTCGATATTCAGAAAGACATTAAACAGAAGCAAGAAGAGAAATTAACAAAAGAAAAAAGCATAGCCTCGAGTCCCCAAACCATTACTATCGCTAAAAAAGAAATAGAAAAGCTTGAATTGCAATTGGACAATGAAGAAAAAGAGGAAAAAATTGCCTTTTTACAAAAGAAACTAAGTCATTACCGCGAAGAGTTGCAAACGGGTGAGCCATGCCCCCTGTGTGGAAGTTTAGATCATCCATTTGCCAATCATACACCATTACAAAAAACGGAAAAAAACTTAATAGCCTCATTGAAGGAGAAAATTAAACATCATCAGCTTCAATTAACAAAACAACAAGCAGAGTTTAAAGCTGCAAATGAGAATTTAGAAGCTATACATAATACAATTCAAACCAAGCAAAAAGAACTCAACGCTGAAAGGCAAAAATTTGAGGAATTATTTTCAAAAGACATTAATCAAATCCGTGCAAACGATTTGAAAAATTCAGTAAAATTACTCGAAGAGCGACGAGAAGAATTAAAAAAATACACGTTAATAAAGCAACAACAAAAAGGGCTTAAAAAGGCAATTGAAGATTTAAACAGTTTAGCGAAACTATTGGACAATGGTAGGGCTATTAAAAAGCAAATAGAACAACAATTTAATGGGGAGAATTTCGAAAATGAAATTGAGCAAGCCGAAAAACAATATTATAAGTTAAATCAAGAATTTTTTCAATTAAAATCGACTCAAGAAAGCCTTAAAAAAGAGCAGGATGCTTTAAGTATAAAGCATAAAAATTTGGTAAGCGTGTTAATCCCTCAACTGTCAAAATTAGGCTACAAAAGCGTAGAAACAGCCAGAGAAGATTTATTAAACCATTCAGAGTTTAAGGAATACCAAGAAAGACAGGAGAACTTAAAACGTGCTATTTTAACTTTAGAAACAAGTTTAACAGATTTACGCAATCAAAACAAAAAACTTGAAGCGAACACCAGTGTTTTAAGTCTAGACGAATTAAAAAAATCGCTGGAAGAACATCAGCATACAATGCACTTGAATGACGAGTCTTTAAACGAATTAAATCACGTACTCAAAAATCAAACTACTTTTATAGAAAAGATAGAAGAGCTTCAAGCAGAAATTAAAGCCCAAACTAAAATTAACAAACGCTGGAAGATAATGCGAGATTTAATTGGCGATGCTACCGGTAATAAATTTAATGATTATGCTCAAGATTTAACATTAAGCCAATTATTAATTTTAGCTAACAAACGCTTAACCCATTTGACCGATAGGTATAAAATGGATAAGCCCCTCTCTCAAGAAGATGATAGTTTAATTGCAATCGACCAGCATATGGGTGGCCAACGCAGGTCTATTAAAACCTTATCGGGTGGTGAAACCTTTTTAATGAGTTTGGCTTTGGCTTTAGCCTTGTCTGATTTAGCTTCACACAAAGTAGAAATAAACAGTCTTTTTATCGATGAAGGCTTTGGAACGCTTGATCCCGAAACTTTAGATCAAACCCTAGACACGCTTGAATTGTTACAAGCCAAATCAAATAAAATGATTGGTATTATAAGCCACGTAACCAGTTTAAAAGAGCGTATATCAACACAAATACAAATCAATCAAAACGGTCAGGGCTACAGTAGTTTAAAAATAATTGGATAATAGGGTTATCTCACGATAAAGTCAAAATAAGTAGAAGGAAAAGGCTCATTTTTAAGCGTATAATGCCACCATTCTTTTGCATAAGATAGAAAACCAAATTTTCTCATCCCAACTTTTAGCATTTTTCTGTTCTTCTTCTGGATTTTGGTTAACCCTTTGGCATTATGATGAGAAATTTCATCAAAAAGATCATAGGGGGCACCCATATCTAATTCTTTACCAGTTTTTAAATCTACCAGTGTCAAATCGATGGTACTACCTCTTGAATGCCCAGATTTTGTTGCGATATAACCCAAAGCAAATAGTTTTTCCTTATCTAATCCTGGGTAAAATTCGCTCTTCATCAAGGTATCTTCGCTTATTTTTGACCAATCAAAAAACTGATCTACGGCTCGCTGCGGGCGATATGCATCGAACACCTTAATAATATATCCTTTGGCTAAAAAATATTCACTAGCCTGTTTTAATTGCTTTATGGCTTTTTTAGACATTATCGCTTGTGGTTGCTTATAACCTTTGATGGGTCGCCCTACAAAGTTATGCTTACCCGCGTATCTAATGTCTAAGATTATTAAATCTACATGCTCATCTATATAAGCAAACTCGGGCGGAATTTTATTGTTCTGAGTATAGAGTATACTTGAAAATAGAATTCCGCACAGAATAAGCAAATATTTTTTTCTTAAAACCAATTTTTAATTTTTGGTTTTTTTAGCAAATCCGCGGTCACGCAAAAGCGCTTCCACATCGGCCTCTTTTCCTCTAAATAGCTGATAAGCTTCGGCGGGATCGATAGCATTTCTAGGGGCAAATAAATAACGAACCAATTTATCTGCTAGTTGTTCATCATAAAATCCGCCAAAAGCTTCGGCAAAAGCCTCTGCCGCATCTGATGTAAGCACATCTGCCCACAAATAGCCATAGTAGCCGGCAGCATAGCCCTCGCCTGCAAATATATGCCCGAAATGCGGCGTGCGATGACGCATAACTATTTGTTCTGGTAAACCAAGGCTGTCTAATGTCTTCTTTTCAAAATCAGCTATATCTATATCGGTAGGGTCTGTCATATGCAGTTTCATATCTATCAGTGCCGATGCTAAGAATTCTGTTGTGGCAAAGCCTTGATTAAAAGTAGCGGCCTGTTTAATTTTTGCCACTAATTCTTGAGGGATAACTTTATCTGTTTTATAGTGACGCAAGAATCTATTTATCACCTCATCTGTAGATAGCCAACGCTCTAATAACTGCGATTGAAATTCGGTATAATCACGAACTCCTCCATTTAAAGTAGGGTAATCTACCTTAGCCGATAAAAAGTGAAGTGCGTGACCAAATTCGTGAAAAAAGGTTTCGGCATCATCCCAAGAAATCAAAACAGGTTCTCCTGGTGCAGGTTTAATAAAGTTAGAATTATTCGATGCTAATACAGGCTTATTACCTTCTAGCTTGGTTCTACTTCGATAAGTAGTAGCCCAAGCTCCCGAGCGTTTTCCTTGTCTTGCATACGGATCTAAGTACCAAAGCCCAACCAAATTATTACTATCTTTTTGCCGCACTTCATAAACTTCAACATCTTCATGAAAAACAGGAACACTGCCTTCTTTCACGGGCTCAAATTGATAGCCAAACAATTCTTCGGCAGTAAAAAACAGAGCTTCTTTTAGGTTGTCAAGCACTAAATATTGTTTGATTTCTTCACCATCTAAATCATATTTTTCTTTTCTTACTTTTTCGGCATAGTAGCGATAATCCCAAGGCTTAATTTGAATTTCGTGTCCCAGTTTATCGGCTAATTTTTGCATATCGGCAACTTCCTCTTTGGCTCTATCTACCGCCTTTGGCCAAACATTCAGCATTAATTCCATTGCAGCTTCAGGTGTTTTTGCCATCCTATTTTGCAACCTCCAAGATGCATAATTATCAAACCCTAATAATGCCACTCGTTCATCTCTTAATTTTAAAATTTGAGCAATTATATTCTTGTTATCATAGGTGTCATTGTTGTCGCCACGGGAATAATAATTCTTCCAAACCTTCTCTCTTAAATCTCGATGTTCTGAATAAGTTAAAAAAGGATCTATTGACGATCTTGTATTCACAATAGCATAGGCTCCTGGTTTTCCTTGCTTTTCTGCCGTAGTAGCAGCTGCTTTTATAAATGAATTAGGAAGACCATCTAACTGATCTTTATTTAAAAAGACAACATAATTTTCCTCATCGGCTAATACGTTGTTTGAAAAATCGGTATAAAGTGCAGATAACTCCTTTTGAATTTGTGCATAGCGTTCTTTATCATTTTTTGACAAATTGGCACCATTCATAGTAAATCGCTCATAAATTAAATTTAGTGTGCGCTGTTTTTGCTCGTCAAGCGGATTTTTTTGTGCGTTATCATAAACTTGCTTAATCCTTTTAAACAAGTTTTCATTTTGGAGAATATTAGACTGATAATCTGCTATTTGAGGGGCTAAATCCTTTTGTACGGCTCTAAATTCTTCTGAGGATTTATTGCTGCTATATATACCATAGTAAGTAAAAGCTCTATCTAAAGCCTTACCCGCTTTTTCTATGGCTACAATAGTGTTTTCAAAATTCGGTTCACTTTCTAGATTGCTTATACTATCTAATTCTTTTAGGTGTAAAGCCATACCTTGCTTAATAGCAGGTTTGATTTGGTTCACCTTCATTTTGTCAAAAGCCGGTACACCTTCATAAGGCCCTTCCCAGTCATTTAAAAGCACTGCTTGATTCAAGGTTTCTTTTTCTTTTCTAGGTTGTTGAGAATTTTCTTGGCAAGCACCAAATAAAATTAAAATGGCTATACCTATTCCTGTTGTTGTTTTCATTTTACTTTTTAAAGCTAAAGATACTGTATTTTTTGTGGATATAAAATTAAGTGAGTCGCTACAATAACATATAAACAGCTATTAAATATCACCTTTCTATTTCTAATCTTCGCCTTCTATTTCTTATTTCGAAAAAGCTTCAATGGCGGTTTTTTTTGAGTTTTTTAAATAAAAAATCCACCTTAAAATACATTTAAAGTGGATTGATTTATTTGAAAAGCCTTTGCTTATTTTGCAATATTGACTGCGCGGGTTTCCCGGATTACGGTAACTTTTACCTGACCAGGATAAGTCATATCTGTTTGAATTTTTTGTGAAATTTCAAAAGACAAATTTGAAGCCTTCTCGTCATTCACTTTCTCACTCTCAACAATTACACGTAATTCTCGACCAGCCTGAATCGCATAGGCTTTTTTCACGCCATTAAAACCAAAGGCAATATTCTCAAGATCCTTTAAACGTTGAATATATGAATCTAGGACCTGTCTTCTAGCTCCTGGTCTTGCTCCGCTAATAGCATCACACACTTGTATGATTGGCGACAATAAAGAAGTCATTTCTATTTCATCGTGGTGAGCTCCTATAGCATTACAAACATCTGGTTTTTCACCATATTTTTCTGCCCACTGCATTCCTAAAATAGCGTGTGGTGTTTCTGTTTCGGTTTCGGGCACTTTACCAATATCATGTAAAAGTCCGGCTCTTTTAGCTAATTTAGGATTTAAACCTAACTCAGAGGCCATAACACCACAAAGTTTAGCCACTTCTCTTGAGTGTTGTAGTAAATTCTGACCATAAGAAGATCGATACTTCATTCGGCCTACCGTTTTGATCAATTCTGGATGCAAACCGTGAATTCCTAAATCGATTACAGTACGTTTTCCTATATCAATGATTTCTTCTTCAATTTGTTTTTTGGTCTTTTTAACCACTTCTTCTATACGTGCCGGATGAATTCGACCGTCGGTCACTAATTTATGCAACGAAAGTCTAGCAATTTCTCTTCTAACCGAATCAAAGCAAGATAGAATAATAGCTTCTGGGGTATCATCTACAATAATCTCTACTCCAGTAGCGGCTTCTAAGGCTCGTATATTTCTTCCTTCTCTACCAATAATTCGGCCTTTAACATCGTCGCTCTCTAAGTTAAAAACCGAAACGCAATTATCTATAGCTTCCTCGGTTCCTATACGCTGTATAGTACTAATTACCACTTTTTTGGCTTCTTGTTGAGCTGTCATCTTAGCTTCCTCTATAGTGTCTTGTATAATAGCCATCGCATCGGTTTTTGCCGACTCTTTTAGCGATTCGATGAGTTGAGCCTTAGCATCTTCTGCACTTAATCCACTAATCACCTCTAATTGTTTTACCGTACTTTGGTGAATCTTGTCTATTTCCTCTTGCTTTTTTTCCAAATAAGAAGTTCTGTAGTCGTAATCCTTAAGCTTAGCTTCTAAATCTTTGTTTAACTTCTTGTTTTTTGAAAGTTCATTTGATACTTGAGATTCTTTATCACGTGTTCTTTTTTCTGCATCGGCTATTTTTTTATCACGAGATAAGATTACTTTTTCGTGTTCGGCTTTTAGCTCAATAAATTTCTCTTTAGCCTGAAGTATTTTATCTTTCTTTTTACTTTCTCCCTCGGCATTTGCCTCTTTTACAATGGCATGGGCTTCTTTTTTTGCTTCGGCAACAATCGAATTAGCATCTTTTTCTTGATTTGACTTTAACCAAAAATAAACCGCAATTGCACCTATGATAACACCCCCCAGGGCGCCAATAATAATACTTAATATTTCCATAATTGTTATATATATAAATAAAAAAAGCCTGTATCGGCAAAGATTTTGTATAAACTCCTTTAAACAAGTTTAGGGCTAACAAGCTGATCAAGAATCCGCTCTAGACGGCGCGCTTTTACAACTTAGACTCACCCTTTTTAAAAGAATAAGTGTTGAGTTTATCAAATATAAATAACCAATACAGGCAGTAAAAAAATTTATTTTTAAGAACGTTCAGATAAATGTAGGTCTATTTTGTTTTCTAATTCAACCAACTTTTCTTTAGACCACTCTATCTCTTTATCACTATTTATTGACTGCTGTTCGAGTTTTGCTGCAAATTGTAAGGCGCACATTGCGAGTACATCTTGCTTATCTCGAACCGCATAACTTTGCTCAAATTGCTTGATCACCCCCTCTATACTTTTTGCCGCTTTGCGTAAACCCTCTTCTTGCTCGGGTTTTATGCTTAAAGGGTAAACCCTGTCGGCTATAGAAAGTTTAATTTTCAGCTTATCATTCATGCTCCTTTTCTATTCTGAAAGATGATAAATACAATCATCTATCTCCTTTATCAAGCTATTTATTTTGAGTTTTGTCTCTCTTTTATATTCTTTACTGCCAAGCAAGGCATTTGCAGATTTTAAAGTAGCATTTTTTTGCTTCAGTTGGATCAAATCTGTTTCTAACAAAGCTACCTCTTGCTTTTTTTTAGCTAAGGCCTCTCTTAAGGCTTCGTTTTTCTGCTCCAACAATTGATTTTTTTGTATTAAGCGACTAACTTTAACACGCAGGCTTTCAACAACATCAATCAATTTTGTCATCTACAAAGTACTTATTGCTTCTTGCACAAAGTTAATATTCCTAATTGAAACCTCAATAGATTTTCTTTATATTTTTAATGTCAAGCTTTGTAATTTACTACGGTTATATTTTTTAAATTTGAAAATCAACACTTTTACTCACTCAAACTATGCGTATAATTTATAGCATTTTCTTTTTTTCACTCACATTGTTTTTTTGCCTAAATACAAGAGCGCAATCAACTGGAAGTGGCGGTAAAGAGAATTACTTTGAAAGCCCATTAGAAATTCCATTAATTTTATCAGGAACTTTTGGTGAACTTAGAAGCAATCATTTTCATAGTGGTTTAGATATAAAAACACATCAACGTATTGGTTTAAATGTTTTAGCCAGTGCTTCGGGTTACGTGAGTCGTATAAAAATTTCTCACTTTGGATATGGCAAAGCCATTTACATAAAACATCCTAATGGTCTAACGACCGTTTACGGCCATTTAAATAAATTTGCTCCGCAAATTCAAAAATACATCCGTAAAGTACAGTATGAAAAAGAGCAGTATGAAGTAGAAGTTTTTCCAAAGGCCAACGAACTGCCCGTTGAACAAGGAGAACTTATCGCTCTTAGCGGAAATAGCGGCGGTAGTGGGGGCCCTCATTTACATTTTGAAATTCGTGATGAAGCGCAAAAACCAATGAATGCTTTAAATTTTGGATTTACAGTTCCCGATAATCACGCCCCACTTCTAGAAGGGCTTTATGCTTATACTTTAGATGAAAATAGCCATATAGAAAGTCAACAAGGTAGAATTCAGCTAAGGCCAATACACAAAGGAAATCACCGCTATACCACCGAACCAATTCAGGCGTATGGAAAGATCGGGTTTGGGGTGATAAGTCGCGATTTACTAAATAACGCCTACAATAAAAACGGTATTTATAAAATACAAACTTATTTAAACGGAGAAAAAATTTTTACGGCAAGCTTCGATATTTTTTCTTTTGCAGAAAGCAGATACATCAATCGTTTTATCGACTATGAGTTTTACAAAAGCGATAAAAAAAAGATTCAAAAACTTTTTATCGAAAAAAACAACCCACTTAGTTTGCTAGAACATACTGGCAGTAATGGGTTAATAAATTTTGAAGAAGAACTGGATTACAACTATAAAATAGTAATTACCGATTTCGCCAATAATACCACCGAAATCACACTACCTATTCAAGCTATAAAAAGAGATAAAAAAGAAATAAAAACCCCTACCCCTCTTAAAACAGATTATTTAGTTAAGGCCAATCATGCCATCGCTTTTGAGGAGGGCATTTATGATATATACATTCCAAAAAACGCTCTTTATGATGATACTTACCTCGATATAAAAGCAGAGGAAGATTACATTAAGATTCATAACGATAAAACCCCACTTCATAAGAATTTCACTCTTGGTATTGACGTGAGCGGTTATAAAACAGAAGACAAAGAAAAAATGTATATCGCCCGATTAACAGATTGGGGGAAAGCCTATTATGTCAAAACCTATAAAAAACCAAATCGTTTCACCATAAGAACCCGAACTTTTGGTAAGTATACTTTAAAGCAAGATTGGGAAGGCCCAAAAATAGAACCGGTAAATTTTGTGAATAAAAAATGGATGAGTAAAGAAAAAGTACTTCAATTTAAAATTGAAGATGAATTGACAAACATCCAAGCTTACCGGGCAACGGTCAACGGTAAATTTATTTTAATGGAATATGATTACAAAACCAATATGCTTACACACTATTTTGAAGATGGTGCCGTTGTAGATACTGAAAACCATTTACAATTAATTGTTATAGATAATGTAGGAAATAGCACTACCTTTGAGGGCATATTTTACAGAAAAACTAAACCTTAATCTTTTGAAGAATTTTTTCTTATGGCTCTTTTTCCTTTACGGATTTATTTCCTTGGGTCAAGAAGCACAGCTACAAGGCATAATCCTAGATGAAAACAACGTACCCGTTGTAGGAGCAAATATCAGTACATCAACCAACGGAACCCAAAGCAACATAAATGGGTTTTACACCTTAACTTTACCGGCCAATAAAATTACCAGGGTTAAATTTAGTTATTTGGGCTTAGCACCAATGCAAGTGCAATTTAAACTTCAAGAGGGTGAAACCAAAGAATTTAATCCGGTTCTCAAAACAGATGTTGAACAAATAGGAAGTGTAGTTATTACAGGTGTTAGTCGCAACAAGGTAGAAGGTATTACCTCAATTGAACCAGAAACGATTCGAAGAATCCCTGGTGCCAATGCTGGGGTAGAAAACCTACTAAAGACATTACCTGGTGTTTCCTCCAATAATGAACTTAGTACGCAATATGCTGTAAGAGGAGGAAATTATGATGAAAATCTTGTGTATGTAAACGGAATCGAAGTCTATCGACCGTTTTTGATACGATCTGGGCAGCAAGAAGGTCTTAGTTTTGTAAACACCGATTTGGTTAGAAATGTCAATTTTTCGGCGGGAGGTTTCCAAGCCAAATATGGCGATAAATTATCTTCTGTTCTAGATATTACTTATCGCAGGCCAACTAATTTTGGGGCATCACTTGATTTAAGTATGCTTGGGGCGAGTGCCAGTGTTGAAGGCATTTCAAATGATAAAAAATTAACTGCTATATTAGGTTTACGTTATCGCAACAATGGTTTGTTTGTAAACAGTAAAGAAACAGAGGTAGACTTTAACCCCATTTTTGCAGATGCACAAACTTATCTTACTTATCAATTTTCAAAAAAATTCAGCTTAAGCTTTTTGGGTAATATTTCGCTTAATGATTACCGCTATGAACCTAAATTCAAGGAGACAAAATTTGGTACCATACAAGAAGCTCAGGCACTTCAAGTATTTTACGAAGGGCAAGAAGAAGATCGATACACAACCTACCTGGCAGCCTTAAAGGCAGATTATCAGCTTAACGCCAATTTTGAAACCAGTTTTATTGGATCAATCTATAATACCCAAGAGCAAGAGTACTTTGACATTTTGGCCGAGTATAGATTAGGACAGCCCAATACAAATATTGGTAGTGACGATTTAGGTGAAGTTGAGTTTACAGAAGGCGTAGGCGGTCAATTAACCCACGCACGTAATGATTTAGACGCTCTTATTGTTAATTTTCAACATAAAGGTAAAATTACCATAGAAAATAGTGAAATTAGCTACGGTTTAAAATATACACACGAAAATATTCGTGATCGTATTCAGGAATATGAAATCATAGACTCCGCTGGCTATTCCATTCGTCCACCACTAGAAGGTTTTGAAAATAATCAGCCCTACGAAGCTTTTGAAGCTCCTTTGGCTCCCTACTACTCCATTCGAGCCTATAACGAAACCCAAATTAATCGAATTCAAGCTTATGCACAATACAGCTATAAAACTAAGATAAAGGAGGCCGACTTTTGGCTAAATGCAGGCGTGAGAAGCCACTACTGGCAAGTAAAAGGAAAAGGCATTGACAAACAAGCCTACAATGTAATAAGCCCCAGAGCACAAATAGCTTTAAAACCCAACTGGGAAAAAGATATGCTCTTTCGCCTTTCGGGCGGATTTTATTACCAACCTCCATTTTACAGAGAACTTCGCGGTGAAACAGGTGCGGTAAATCCAAAAGTAAAGGCTCAACAAGCTATACATATTGTCGCCGGAAATGATTATAGTTTTAAGCTAGGCAAAAGGCCCTTCAAATTAATTACCGAGGCTTATTATAAAAATTTAAATGATGTAAATCCTTACACCCTAGAAAATGTTCGCATTCGGTATGCAGCGCAAAACAATGCTAAAGCGTATGCGTACGGCGCCGATCTTCGCTTAAATGGTGAGTTTGTTTTAGGAACCGAAAGCTGGGTGAGTGTCGGCTACTTAAAAACAGAAGAAAATATTGAAAATCGAGGCTATATTTCAAGACCAACCGATCAACGTCTAAAATTTGCCATTCTTTTTCAAGATTATGTACCCAATATTCCAAGACTCAAGTTATACCTAAACATGGTGTATAACACAGGTTTACCCGGGGGTGTACCCAATTATGCCGACCCCTATGTTTACCAAGTTCGTTTAGATAATTACCATCGCGTAGACGCTGGTTTCTCATACGTTTTAGTAGATTCTTCTAAAAAGGAAAAAGAAGAAAGACCCAATTGGCTCAAATCTTTTAAGGATTTAAGTATCGGTTTTGAAATTTTCAACATTTTTGATCGTCAAAATTCAATTACTAACACCTATGTTCGTGATGTTTATTCCAAACGATTATATTCGGTACCTAATTATTTAACGCCTAGAGTATTCAATCTTAGAATGAGTATGCGTTTTTAGAATTAACTAGATACTCCTTTTAGTTTATTTAAAATGGCTTGACGATGAAGCGGTTGCCAATTTAATTTTTAGCACGGTATAAATCCGTAAAAAAACCGACTAGCAAAAGCTGTCGGTTTTAAATAGGATATAATTAATAATGGTGCTCTTCAACAAATTTCTTAAGTACATCAACCACATAATCTAATTCCTCTTTGGTGTTATATGCCGAGAAGGAGAAACGAATTGAGGGTTTTTCAAGATCTTCATCGCTTAAAACTTGAGAAAGTACGTGTGAACCTTTGGTGCTTCCACTTTGACAGGCACTTCCTTTAGAACAAGCAATTCCGTTTAAATCTAATTGAAACAGAAGTAATACCGCTTTTTCTTGAGCTACGGGCAAGCATACGTTCACCAAAGTGTAAGTACTTTTATCAAAGTCTGAACAACTGCCGTTAAACTTTACCCCAGGTACATTTTCTTTTAAAGCATTGATAAAGTCTTTTTTTAATTTTTCGATGTATTGCTTTTCTTCTTCTAAATGCTCATAAGCCAAATCTAAAGCTTTTTGCATTCCTACAATATTATGAACGCTCTCTGTACCAGCTCTTACACCACGTTCTTGTGCACCTCCAAAAATCAATGGCTTGAGGCCTGAATTTTTTCGCACATAAGCAAAGCCTACCCCTTTTGGCCCGTGAAATTTGTGAGCACTTACCGCGGTAAAATCCACTGGTAATGCATCTAAATCTATATCGAAATGCCCGATACTTTGCACGGTGTCACTGTGAAATAAAGCGCCGTGAGCTTTACACATCTGCCCTACTTTCTCTAAAGGTAAAATAGTTCCTATTTCATTATTAATGTGCATTAAGCTTACCAGAGTTTTTGGGCTATCTTGTTTTAGCATTTCCTCTAATTGATCAAGATTTACTTGACCGCAAGGCTTTATGGCTACATAATCTACTTGAATATCATAACAATGCTTAAGCTGTTCAACCGTATATAAGACAGCGTGATGTTCTACCTTACTGGTAATAATTCTTTTAACGCCTAAATCACGAACAGCACTATTTAAGGCTAGGTTATCGGCTTCGGTCCCACCAGAAGTAAAAATGATCTCTGCAGCGGTAACGTTTAAATGCTTAGCGATGGCCTTGCGCGCGTTCTCCATATAAGCCTTGGCTTTTCTACCAAAAGCATGTGTTGAAGACGGATTACCAAAGCTATCTTCAAGTACGCTAGTCATTTCCTTAATTACTTCAGGTCTAACTTGTGTCGTTGCGGCACTATCTAAATATACACTTCTCATAGGGCGAAAATATTTTTTTTGCGAAAATAAGTATTTAAAATTCTTTTTACGCCTTTTAAATTACTCAAATAATTAAATTTGTTGTTATGAAAAAAATAATCCTACTTTTAGCTTTTGCAGGGGTATTACAAGCCTGCGACGACGGAGACCTCATTGTGACCAACTTTTTATTTGATGAAAATAATAAGCTTGCTTATTGTCAAAACAACAATACAACGGTGGCCTTTAGTATTAACACAAGTCCCGATGAAAGTATATTTTTTAAGTTTAATGATTCAAATTTTAGTCCTATTATAAGTGATCTAAGTGAGCAACGCACCCAGAGTTACCCTATTAGTTCCAGCAATATATTGACCTACAGGGCATTTTCTCAACCTATAAGCGCTTCTTATTTCTGCAATAGCGTACCACCAGCAAATAATAATATCACTCAAGAATATGAAGCTGACAATGGAGGAAGTGTTGATTTTATTACACAAGCAATTTTAACCGAAGACTCAGATGGTGATGGCATACCAGATAATCAAGAAGGAAGAAGCAGTAACCAAGATACCGATGGCGATGGTATACCCGATTATCTCGATATGGATGACGATAACGACAACGTAAGTACCTCGATAGAAATTTCGTTAATCGGGCAACCGCTAGACAATTTAAATTTTCCGGATACAGATGAAGATGGTATCCCTAATTATTTGGACGAAGATGATGATAATGATGGTATTCTAACACGTAATGAAGATCTCAATGCGGAAGCCGGTGAGGACGTAATTTTAAACCCTACCGACGATGACACCAACAATAATGGAATCCCTAATTATTTGGATCCCGCAGACCAGGGTGAATTAATTCTAAATCTCTATAAGGACAATACTATTCTTAGAAGATTTAAAACCATTGTAACAGCGAAAAATTTTACGTTCAAAAATTTAAACGCCAATGAAAGCATAAGTATTGAGGAGCTAATTCTTGGAAGTTTTGAAGAAAGCGCCAACGTAACTACCGAAATCAATCCAAACTAGGAAATTGATTTTTGATAAATATATACGGCTGTGGCCGCATCAAAACCATACTTGGTGCTGTCTGCATCTTCATATGCTACTTGGTTATATCGGCTAAATAAGGTTCTAAGCTCTTGTTTCAACACTCCTTCTCCAACACCATGAATAAAAACCAAGCGTTGATTTCTATTTTTTATCGCCTTTTCTAAGTGATGCCTAGCCGTATCAATCTGAAGATTAAGTATATCATACTTGTCCAATCGATTTACCCGATGAGTCAATTTTTCAATATGCAAATCAATTTCTATAGCGGGAATAGTTTTCTCCCTTCTTTTGGCTATAACTTGTTTCCGCTTACTGGGTTGCTTTTCTTTTAAAGCTTGTCGCAATTCCGCCTCGGTAACCTTTAAGCTTGCGTTTTCTAATTTTATTACTTCATCAGATTCTACCTGTAAAATAAAACCATCTGACGTTTGAATGGTTAAACTACTGCCAGAAACATCCTCTACCCAACCGCTAAGATTTTCATCTATAAGTTCAACTTCATCTCCTGGCTTAAAATTCATGAGGTTGTTTTTCTTTGTTATTACTGCTCAAGCATTTATTAATTTGATACAAAGCCAACATCAATAAAATGATGCCAGCAACATTAAGAAAAACGTTATACTTTTCTATAAACAAATTACTCACCAAAACGATTAAGGCTAAAAAAAGCAAAATGTATTTCAGCTTTAGCATAACAGTTAATTATTGAATATAAATTTTAATTGCTTAATTTATATCTGATTTCAACTCAAATATATTATTTTTGAATAAAATACCTAGTCATGCGGCCAATATTATTTATTTTTTGTTTTTTTATGTACGGGCTAATCTCTGCTCAAATATCCGTAAAGGGGGGTGATGATAATACCGAAAGCCCCACAAACTATATATATGTAGAAGGAGGTTATCTATTTAGTACCGGGAAACTGCTACTTACCCGCAACTCAGATACAGAAATTGCCAACATTTATTTACGGAATAACGCCCAATTTATACAAGAAGATGATGTAGCCAATGAAGGAAATGGTACTTTATCTGTTTTTCAAGAAGGAGCTGCCGACCAGTATGCCTATAATTACTGGGGTGCACCCGTTGGCTTAATTAGCAATGGTAATCCTGTAGGAAATTTATCTTTTGGTATTAATGAATTGAGTACTCCCAATTCTAGATTAAAAAGTTCTGGTGTAAATATAATTTCAGGATACAACAGTACGACAACTAATACAACTCCAAATAACTCGACTGCTGTTTTAAATTTGGCTAAATATTGGATTTTTAAATACATCAATCAATCGGGTAACGCATACGCTAATTGGATATCTGTACAAGATGTCAATAACATTTATCCAGGTGAAGGTTTTACTATGAAAGGAGTTGACGGAACCGACAATTTTACACTTTATGGCGTACAAAACAATCCCGGTTCTGCGCAACGTTATGATTTTAGAGGTAGACCTAATAATGGTGACATACAGGTAACCACCTTTACTTCAGCTAATGACATTGCCTTATTAGGTAATCCCTACCCTTCTGCTATCTTTCTATCTAAGTTTTTAATTGAAAATTCAACTGGAGCTTCCCCTACTGATTGTAATTTGAGTATCACACGGCGAAATGCAACCACTGGTGTGGCTTATTTCTGGGACAGTGACCCCAGGGTACAATCTCACAATCTTAGAGATTACAATGGTGGCTATGCTGCATTCTCTCCCAATGGCAGTTGTATAGGTGGGACCTATACCAATGCGGTGTTTTACAATTATGACGCCAGCGGGAATCCTATTGGTAGTGGTAACGGAACAAACAGTCTCGATATAAATAGAAAGTTTATACCCATTGCTCAAGGTTTTTTTGTACAAGCACCCGATACTGGGACCTTAGAAGCGATTCGGTTTAACAACTCTCACCGCGTTTACCAACCAGAAGGGAAGGATAATACTAATTTTGATCGACAGAAGACAATATCCAGCTCTAGCCCAACGGACAGCATACCCCTATTACGTCTTAATTTTGTGTTTGATAACCTGTATACACGTCAAGTTGCCGTAGTCTTTAATGATGCCGCGACAACTGGTGTTGACATGGCTATGGATGCGGCCAATATAGACGCCGTAAATTCTGATGCCGGTATTTTTAATAACAACAGGAATTATGTAATTGATGTGCGACCCTTTAACCAAGACGAGCATATACCACTTTATATTTCTTTAAATGAAGATAAAGAGGTTACTTTTAAAATCAATAATCAAGAACACATCGATTTAGAGCATATTTACATTTATGATTCCCAATATAAAATGTATAATAAAATAAATGACGGCAAGTATTTTAATATCAATTTACCAGCAGGGAATCATCACAACAGATTTTATTTAGCTTTTAAAGATCAACGCTTGGGTATTGATGAATTAGAAGGAAGCAATTTTATTATTACCCAAAATAACAGTTTGCAGACGTTAAATATTGGCAACCCCAATAACGCTAGCATAACGGCAGTACGTGTTTTTGACATGATGGGTAAGCGAATTCTTTTTAAAAACCAACTAGGAAGCAATTCTAATTATAGCTTCTCAACCCAAAACCTAGCGGCAGGAATTTATATTGTACAAATTGTAGATGAGAATCAAAACGCATTTACCCAAAAAGTGAGCATTTACAACAAATAGATATTTTGGAAGATTATCTACTTACTTGTTATACCAAAAAGTTTTTCGCTTTCCCATGTCCAGGTTGCGGCGGTCAGCGGGCTGTATTATTATTAAGTGAAGGCAACCTTAAGGAGAGCTTTTTGATGTATCCTGGTCTTTATCCTTTATTGATTTTTTTACTACTTTTACTTGTAAACAAGATTTACCCTTTTAAAAACTACCATAAATGGATAACACCTTTAGCTTTTCTAACAACGATAACTATCGTTGTTAGCTACGTTTATAAACTTTATCATATATATTTTTAACTTCAATATTTATCAACTAAATACTTAACTCAAATTTTAAAAAATGGAATTAGAAAATCGGAAATTACCCAATGCTACACTATCTTTAATTTTAGGAATATTATCTTTTATAGCCTGCTGCTTTAGTGCAGGATTAGGAGGCGTGATATTATCTGGTGTAGCATTTTATTTAGCGAATAAAGACACACGCTTATACCATCAAAATCCTAATGGATTCGACAACTATGGCCAAGTAAAAACTGCCAAAATTATTGCAATTATCGGATTGGTTATAGGCTTATTAGTTTTAATCTCTAGCATTGCGTTCATCGTTTCTTTAGGCGGAATTAACGAGTACTTTGATTATATTCAAGAAATGCAAATGAAACAATTAGAAATGCAGGGGCAATAACAGCTTCTAACTTTTCATTTTATTACAAACCTTTTTCTGTTTGATTATTTTTTATATTCAGACAGGAAAAGGTTTTTTGCATTATGCCCTACTTCCGTAAAGGTCTTTAGAAGCCATTAGCAGCAAAGTTGACTTAACTAGTAAAATATAATTTAGCGATATATAAGCTAAAGCGCATCAACTCTACTTCCATAAACCCTATAAGTGCATTGTCATTAAAAGCCTAAAAAAAAAAGGTTTAGAATGCTCCCCCATACCTGAATTTAAATAAATTAATAGTCTAATCGAATATTCAAATATGAAAAATTTGAGTTTGGGTAATTCAAGGAATGAATTAAACATATAAAAGTTAAAAAATTTGCTTACAAAAAAGACCCTCAAGCGAAAGCTTGAGGGTCTTAAAATATAAGAACAAAATTTAAGTAAAATTAGTTTTTACCTTCCATTTTATCTTTTAAAGCTTGAAGATCTGCGTTAGCATCACCTATAGTAGGCTTATTCTCTTCTTGAGCTTTTTTAGCTGCTTGTGTAACTATCTTAGCCTCTTCCTCTTTGTGAATAGACATATGAGAAGCCACAACACGCTTAAATTCTTTATTAAATTCGATGATTACAAATTCAGCTTCATCTCCTTTACCTAACTTGGTACCGTCTTCTTTTTCTAAGTGACGAGTAGGAACAAAAGCAGTAATATCTTCATTAAACTCAATAGTAGCTCCTTTGCTTACAACATCTGCAATTGTTGCTGTATGCTTAGTACCTACTGCGAAATCTTGCTCATATTTATCCCAAGGGTTTTCTTCTGTTTGCTTGTGACCTAAGCTCAATTTGCGTCCGTCAACATCAAGTTCAAGAACAACAACATCTAATTTATCACCTACATTACAGAATTCTGATGGATGCTTAATTTTCTTAGTCCAAGAAAGATCTGAGATATAAATAAGACCATCGATACCTTCTTCAAGTTCAACAAATACACCAAAGTTTGTAAAGTTTCTTACAATTCCGGTATGTCTTGAACCAACAGGGTATTTAGTCGTAATGTCTGTCCATGGATCTGGTGTTAATTGCTTAATACCTAGAGACATTTTACGCTCTTCTCTATCTAAAGTTAAAATTTGTGCTTCAACTTCATCGCCTACATTTACAAAATCTTGTGCAGATCTTAAGTGAGTAGACCAAGACATTTCAGAAACGTGGATTAATCCTTCTACACCTTCAGCAACTTCAATAAACGCACCGTAGTCTGCAATAACAACTACTTTACCTTTAACTTTATCACCTACTTTCAAGTCGGCATCAAGTGCCTCCCAAGGGTGCTTGTTCAATTGCTTAAGACCTAATTGGATTCTAGTTTTAGCCTCATCAAAGTCTAAGATTACTACGTTTAATTTCTGATCTAATTCTACAATCTCGTTTGGATGATTGATTCTAGACCAAGACAAATCAGTAATGTGAACTAAACCGTCTACACCACCAAGGTCAACGAACACACCGTAAGAAGTGATGTTTTTAACCACACCTTCTAACACTTGTCCTTTTTCTAATTGACCAATAATTTCTTTTTTCTGCTCTTCGATATCTGCTTCGATAAGCGCTTTATGAGAAACTACTACATTCTTAAATTCGTGGTTAATTTTCACCACTTTAAACTCCATAGTTTTGTTTACGTAAGCATCGTAATCTCTAATTGGCTTCACATCGATTTGCGAACCAGGTAAGAAAGCTTCGATACCAAATACGTCTACAATCATACCACCTTTTGTACGGCATTTTACAAAACCGTTTACAATGGTACCTTCTTCGTGCGCTTTATTTACGCGATCCCAAGCCTTAATTACACGAGCTTTACGGTGAGAAAGAATTAATTGCCCTGTAGCATCTTCACGTACATCAATTAAAACCTCAACTTTATCGCCAACCGCTAAATTAGGATTGTATCTAAATTCATTTAGTGAGATTACACCTTCACTCTTAGCGTTGATATCGATAATAGCATCACGATCGGTGATATTGATTACCGTACCCTCAACAACTTCATCATCAAGTGTATCTACAAAGTTTTCCTCTACAAGTCTCTCAAACTCATCTAACTTACCATCATCAATTGGGTCGATACCCTCTTCATAATTGTGCCAGTTAAACTCCTTTAAAAATTGTTCTGGATTTTGTTGTTGCTCGCTAGGAGCTGGTTGAGAAGAAGCGTCCATCCCGGCTACTTCTTGAATCTCTGGATTGTTTTTTTCTTCAGCCATTGCTGATCTATTCATTTGTATTCTACACACCTTGGAAAATTAAACAGCTGATGCACAGAAGATTGTTTAAAAATAAAAATTAATTCCGCTTGATTTTCCAAATGCTGCCAAACGGATTGCAAAAGTAGCTATTATTTTTTGATAATCAAATACTTATTCTTGTTTTTTTATTATGAGATAACTTTATATTTGTAGAATAACCTAGCCCTATGCATCCTAATAAAAATCACCTATTAATTCTTGTTTTTCTTTTTCTTATATTTCCAATATTAAGCTCAGGGCAAGCCCAAAAATTGGTTTTTGAGCTTGTATATAAAGATAAAAACCTAGGTAAACTTACTGCCCGGCACTACAAAAAAGGCGACACCTTATTTTATATAAGCAATACGAGCATCAAGACAAGAATAATTACTCCCCTTAACGTTGAGTACACTTATTTAGTTAAAAAAGACCTCAACAAACAATTGCTTTTTGCAGAAGTTACTATAGTAGTCAATGGCAAAACTAGAACGCATAGTTTTACCCGTAAAAAAGAAAACGCCTATATTTTTACAGAAAGTAATAAGAGCCATAAAATTAACCGCCCCATAAACTATTCTAGTGTACAACTTCTTTTTGAAGAGCCCGCCGGAGTCAAAGAAATTTATTCTGAAGAACAAGGTAAATTTCTCACTTTGCAACAAGAATCGCGTCACAAATACATTAAATCTTCCAAAAATGATTCAGAATACCATTATGTAAATGGCAACTTGCATAAAGCTGTTTTAGATATAGGAATAATTTCTTTTGAAGTGTTAAAAGCTACCGTTTCAAAATAAAAAGAATTTGGCTTATTCTACAAAATCTGGTGTCCGTAAATTAACCGAAATTTAAGCTATCGAATGAAAACTGGTTCATTTGATTTATCAGTATGCTCTTCGCTGTACTTATAATCCATCCCAGTAAAGCCCAGTAAATCTTCAAATTTACTCACCTGATGGTCAATTAAGTAACGCGCCATAGCACCACGGGCTTTTTTAGCATAAAATGCAATAGTTTTAAGCTTATCTCCTTTAAAATCTTTAAAAATAGGCGTTACTATTTGACTTTTTAATTTGGTTTTATCTACCGCCTTAAAGTACTCATTGCTAGCTAGGTTAACAAAAAGTTCGTTTTCTTGTAACTCTTCATTCAATTGCTTTGTAATTTTGGTTTTCCAAAAAGCATAAAGGTCTTTGTTGCGCTCAATACTCAATTTTGTTCCCATTTCAAGTCGGTAAGGCTGCATCAAATCAAATGGTTTAAGAATTCCATAAAGTCCAGATAAAATACGTAGACTATTTTGCAGGAAATCGGCTTGTTTTTCTTCTATTGTTTCTGCCTCTAATCCAGAATAAACATCACCATCAAACATATAAATCGCCGGTTTAGCATTTTTAGCTGTAGGTTTAGCTTCAAAATCTTGGTTACGGGTGTAATTTAAATCGGCCAATTGGTCGCTGATATTCATTAAATCGGCTAATTCTTTTTTCGAAAAACGAGCCAGCTTTCTATTAATTTGAGCTGCTTCTTCTAGAAATACAGGCTGTGATGATTTTTGTATAGGCCAATCTTGGCTTTCATTCAAAGATTTAGCCGGTGAAATTACTATCTTCATAATTGAATTTTTTCCTAATTTACGATAATGGCTGATTTTAGATTTACAAAGTCAGTAATTTAAAACAATCTTACCATAAATCTAAGTTATAAACTAAAACTAACACCAAATTTGGCCCACCTGCCTGGCAATAAGATATTGCCATAATCAAAGGCGTCTTGGTCTAAAATATTAAAAACATCAAGTAAAAAAGTAAGTTTTTTATACTTGTAAGATATTTTCGTATTCAAAGTAATCACATCGTCGTAAGGCACAAAACCAGTGGCTTCCTCATTGACAAAACGTTGGTAACCCCCGTTGCGTTTTTGATAAAACCCACCTATACTCCATTGCATGTTCTCTAAAGGGCTAATTACCAAATTGGCAGTAAGTTTATGTTTTAGAAAATCAAAAGCATAAGTAGATTCGAAATCTTCATTAGCGTCTGCATTATCTAAGTAGCTATAGCCTACTCTTAGGTTATTTAAAAACTCTGTTTCAAACATCAGAGCCAAATTAAAATCAGTTTCCACCTCTACTCCAAAACTACCTAACTCAGAGATATTCATCGATCTAAACACTTCTTCCCCTGGCGTTAAAGTCCAATCAATTAAATTTTTAGCATCTCGATAAAATACAGCAGCCTGTGCATTAAGGATTTTATTCTTATATGCATAGGTAAGGTCATAAGTTATAGCTTCTTCTGCTCTTAAATTAGGATTGCTTATTTGGGTAGGGCCTTTATAAAAAAGATCGGTAAACGTAGGTAAACGCATCGACTTGTTCACCGAGGCCACTACGTAGTTGCTTCGATTTATCTTATACCCTAAATCTGCTCCTGGGTAAAATTTAGTCACTCCCTCAACATGCAAACTTTTAAGCCCTATATTCAGTGTCAAATCTTTCCAATTGTATTGATGAGCCAATGTTACATCCAGAATATTGCGAGCAAAAAAATGATTGAATTCAGCTTCTTTGGTAGCGGTATAAAATAAATTTTCATCTTCTTTTACAGAAGTTTGTGGTTCACCTAGCACATTACTATTGATGAGTTCCCGCCTCCATTCGCTATGCAAACTCGTTTTACCTATTGCGCTAGTATAATTAACCCCCAAATGAGCCGCCACTACATCGGTTTGGTGTTTATTGTGTTGGGTATACCATGTAGGTGGGTTTTCTCTAAAAAGCTCAAACCTATCATTGCTACGCAGTCCGTATATATTTGCATTTAATTGCAATTTACTTAAGTCTTGACTCCATTTAATTGCTGCAAATTGGGTGGTCACCTCTTCAAATTGATTTGAAAATCGGGGCGTATAAAAATTAAAAGCACCAAATCCTTTATTGGCATACCCTGCCATCCAGTCAAATTGGGTCTTATTTTGTTGATATTTACCGTGATAAAATAGATTTAGACTCTCAAAATCTGTATTTTCCTGGTGTCCATCCCCTTCTTGGTATCCCGCCATAAGATGATGTTCGAACTTATTTCCCGTTTCGAAATAGGTTTTCGCTTGCGCGGATTTAAATCCAAAATCTCCCCCCATAAGTTCTACCTGTAACGGACTTTTATTTAAACCTGTAGTGAAGTTAATGGCACCACTAAAAGCATTATATCCGTAAAGCTTGCCTCCAGCGCCCTTTAAAACCTCAATTTGATCTACCCCAAAAAAAGAAACGGGTAGACTCAGTGTGTTGTGCCCCGTATGCGGATTGGTAACATTTATGCCGTTAAGTAAAACCATGTTCTGATTGAAGGTACCTCCACGAATCGAGATGTCAGTCTGCAAATCTGACATTCCACGTTGTCTAAGATCTAGAGCAGGTAGCAAATCTAGTGTTTCACTTAATGTTTGAACGGGTAAGGATTCTATTTCTGAACGAGTAATTAAGCGCGTAAGCTTACCTTCTTTTTTAAAAGTTCTTCCTAAATGCGTTTTAAGAACAACCTCATTTAAACTAATGGTGTCTTTTTCCTGGGCATAAACGCCATGACCATTACACAAGGCTGTAAGTACAAAAATTAATACAGCAAAATTAAAGGTAAAACTTAATCTATTATTTGTCATAACTTTATTAAAAAAAGCGACAAATTTAAATTATTCCTTGCTAAAAGTTACAATAGTTCCTTCTGATTTTTTGAATAATTTCGCCATCGCGCAACACAATCTTGAATGTCTTGCGGTACTTCAGAATCAAAACTCATCCATTTTTTGGTAACAGGATGCTCAAACCCCAAAGTTTTCGCATGCAAGGCTTGACGTGGTAACACTTTAAAGCAATTATCTACAAACTGTTTATACTTAGTAAAAGAAGTCCCCTTTAATATGCGCTCACCACCATAGCGCTCATCATTAAATAAGGTATGGCCAATATGCTTCATATGCACACGAATTTGATGTGTTCTTCCTGTTTCTAATTGACATTCGACTAAAGTAACATACCCCAATCGTTCTAAAACTCTAAAATGAGTAATCGCTGGTTTTCCCTTTTCGGAATCATCTCCTTCAAAAACCATATTCTGTAAACGATTTTTGGGATGCCTACCTATATTGCCTTCTATCGTTCCTTGATCTTCCTCTACATTACCCCAAACCAAAGCTATATATTTGCGTTCGCTGGTTTTATGAAAAAATTGATTCGATAAATGCGCCATAGCTTGGTCAGTTTTTGCAACAACTAACAGACCGCTAGTATCTTTATCGATGCGATGTACCAAACCTGGTCTTTCACTACTATTATTGGGCAAGTTGTCAAAATGATGCACCAAAGCGTTAATCAAAGTACCCGAATAATTGCCGTGTCCGGGATGAACAACCATCCCCGCAGGCTTATTTACAACTAAAAGCGCCTCATCTTCATACACAATATCTAAAGGGATATTCTCTGGAGTGAGTAAAAATTCATAAGGCGGATGGGATAGCAAAACTTTCACCTCATCGCCTGCTTTAACCTTATAATTTTGTTTGACCGATTCGCCATTGACAAAAACACTGCCATCTCTTGCGGCTTGCTGTATTTTGTTACGAGTAGCATTTTCTATAAAATTCATTAGAAATTTATCCACCCTTAAAGGCTCTTGCCCTTTAGAAGCCGTAAAAGCGTAGTGCTCATACAAATCGTCATTACCATTATCTATTCCTGTAGGCTCTTGTGTCATTATTCCTCGCTATTATAATTTCTACTTCCATCTCCTAAAACCAAATCAATTACAGATGTTTTTGGTAGGCGTTCTCCTGCTTTTACGGCTTTTCCATTGTGTCGCAAGCCAATAACGGCATCTTTTGCTAAATTGGGCTTATAGGTGATTTCTCCTATTTCAAAGCCAATTGATTTCAAAGTAGGAATCACTTGCCTTTTTGTTCTTCCCTCAATCTCGGGAATTTCAATTTTAGCGTAACCCGAAGGGTTAAGGGTAAGGTATATTTTCCTGTTTTCTTTCACATTTTTACCAGGCTTCGGGTTTTGTTCTATAACCGAATATATAGGGTAATCAGGGTTGTAGTTTGCACTGTCAACTACTACATAACGCAAATTATAAGCCTCAAGTTCTTGTTCTACAACTTCCAAAGAGAGCTTTGATAGGTCTGGCACCTCTATACGCTGATCGTGATTAGTGGTACTATCTAACCAACTTAAAGCGGCAAACACAATTATAAAAATCAGCAATAAGGCTATAAGCAACTGGTAAACAAAGAGCTTACTAAATAGGAATCGAAATAATTTCATTATTCTTTTGAATTATTAGGCAAAGATATAAAAACACCCGTATTTTTGTGTTAGTTATAAATTTGGTTTATGAAAAAAAAAATTGCTGTCGCCATGGGCGGTTATTCCAACGAGGCTCAAATTTCTATCAATAGTGGCTCCTTAGTTATAAAACATCTCGATAAAAACCACTATATCCCTTATGCTGTACATATCACAACCAATGCTTGGGAAGTGGTTATGCCCGATGGTGAAAAGTATCCTATCAATAAAAGAGATTTCTCTTTTACCAAGGATGGTGACAAAACACAATTTGATGCGGTTTTTAATATCATTCATGGAACTCCAGGCGAGGATGGCCTTTTTGCAGCCTATTTGCAAACAGTCAATATTCCTCAAACCAGTTGTGATTTTTATCCTGCAGCTCTTAGTTTTAATAAAAGGGACTGTATTAGTGTTTTAAATGCATACCAAATTCCAACCGCAAAAAATTATTTTTATAATGATGGTGATGCTATTGATGAGGAAGAAATAATCAAAAAGGTTGGCTTGCCTTGCTTTATAAAGGCCAATAAAGCGGGAAGTAGTTTTGGAGTTACTAAGGTAAAAGAAAAATCAGAAATTCAATCGGCTATCAACCATGCTTTGAAACAAGACGATGAAGTTATTATTGAAGCCTATTTATCGGGCACAGAAGTTTCGGTAGGAGTGATACAATACCAAGGTGAGATTATAGCCTTACCGGTGACCGAAATCGTAAGTGAAAATGAGTTTTTTGATTATAAGGCCAAATATTTGGGCGAGTCCCAAGAGATTACCCCTGCAAGAATTGGTGATAAAGACACCCAAAAAGTTCAGGAATTGGCTATTAAAGTCTACAAGAAACTTAAATTAAAAGGCTTAAGTAGAGCCGAATTTATATTCCACCAGGGCGAACCTCATTTTATTGAAGTAAACACCTGCCCAGGATTGAGCGAAGCTAGTATTCTTCCCCAACAAATTAAAGCAGCCAATTTAAGCTTGAAAGAAGTATTTGGAGCTTGTATAGAAAGGGCCATTAGCAATCGATAATTTTTTTGTAACTTTAAACTAAAAAATATGCGTAGAGCAGTATTTCCAGGGTCGTTTGACCCTATAACTCTTGGACATTACGATATAATAGAACGCGGTCTTACACTTTTTGACGAAATCATCTTGGCTATTGGCGTAAATGCCGAAAAAAAATACATGTTCAGTCTAGATGAGCGTATAGAATTTCTAAATAAAACCTTCGAGCACGAGAAAAAAATCAAGGTAATGCCCTACAAAGGTTTAACAATCGATTTTTGCAAAGCACAAAATGCAGATTTTATTTTAAGAGGCTTAAGAAATCCGGCCGATTTTGAATTTGAAAAAGCAATAGCACACACCAATAGAAAATTATCTAGCATAGAAACTTTATTTCTACTTACATCAAGTGGAAAAAGCTACATCTCTTCTTCTATAGTTAGAGATGTCATTCGAAATAATGGAGATTATACCGTTTTAGTGCCTAATGCCGTGCGAATAAACAAATAGCAATGAAAAGCAAAAATACTTTTTATTTAATCTTCCTAGTATTTGGGCTATCGAGCTTAATTAGTTGTGATTTCTCAAAATATATCAAAGCAGAAGAAAAGTTTGATTTCGAAACAACTTTCGAAAAATCAAATGGCTCAAAAACAGCCACCTACCAAGAAGTAATCACTTTTTATCAAAATCTCGCGCAACAATTTCCTTCGGTTTCCATACGCGAAATGGGTTTTACCGATAGTGGTAAACCTTTGAATTTAGTTGTTTTTAACCCTACTGCCGTATTTACTCCCAAAGCTTTTCAAGAAAAATTAGTAATGCTTGTTAACAACGGCATTCACCCGGGCGAGACAGACGGAATTGACGCCAGCATGATGTTTTTTAGAGATCTTGCGCAAAATAAGATTGATTCTCCTAAAAATACGATAATTGCCACCATACCAATTTACAATGTGGGAGGCGCATTAAACAGAAATAAATACAGCCGAACAAACCAAAATGGGCCTGAGGCTTATGGCTTTAGAGGAAACGCCAAAAATTATGATTTAAACAGAGATTTCATCAAAGCCGACAGTCAAAACGCCATGGGTTTTACAAAAATATTTCACTATTTGAAACCGGCTGTTTTTTTAGATAATCACGTAACTAACGGCGCAAATTACCAATACACGCTAACGCATTTGATTACGCAAGAACAAAAATTAGACGGACCCTTAGGCACATTTCTAGCAGATGAATTTCAAAAAGAAATAAAGAAAAGATTACTTTTAAAAAATTGGGAGGTAACCCCTTATGTAAATGTATTTGGAAAAAGCCCAGAACAAGGTTTTGATCAATTTCTTGACCTGCCCAGGTATTCGGTAGGTTATGCTAGCCTATTCAACACTTTAGGAATAACTGTAGAAACTCATATGCTTAAAGATTACAAAAAAAGGGTTAGCGCTACTTATGATTATATGCTATCTTGCCTAGAAATAAGCGAGGATTATCATCAACAAATAAAGGAATTAAAAGCAAGGAATACTGCATTTCATCAAAATAAAAAATGGCATAAAACCAATTTTAAATTAGATAAATCAAATTCTTCAACTTTATCATTTAAAGGATTTAAAAGTTATATCCAAAAAAGTGAGGTAACAGGGTTAGATCAATTGTACTATGATGATTCTCAGCCTTACACGGAAGAAATACCATTTTATAACCATTACATCGCTAAAGACAGTATACGCGTGCCCAAAGCTTATTTAATCCCTCAAGCTTGGCAAGGTGTAATTGCAAGACTTAAAGCGAATGAAATAATTCTTGAACCTGCCCAAAAAGACACTCTATTGGAAGTAACAGCATACAGAGTAAAAGACTTTAAAACACTCAGCAAGCCATTTGAAGGGCATTATTTGCATTACGAAACAAAAATCCAAAAAGAAAAAATTTTAAAGCAAGTAAGAAAAGGAGATATTTGGGTACCTGCAAGACAACCTGGTATAAATTATATTTTAGAAACTTTAGAGCCAACGGCTCCAGATTCATTTTTCAATTGGAATTTCTTTGATAGTGTCTTACAGCAAAAAGAACATTTCTCTCCTTATGTTTTTGATCAAACAGCAGCTGAACTACTTAGAGAGATTCCCGATTTAAAAAGAGCCTTTGAAGCAAAAAAAGCGACTGACCCCAACTTTAAGGCAAATGCATACCAGCAATTAGATTGGCTGCATAAGCAATCTAAACACTATGAGAAAGCTCACTTACTTTACCCTATTTTCCGGTTGGAATAAATTCTTTTTTTGATTGAGTAATTCAACAATATTGGCATAAGATTTTTGTAATGCTTTTTGTGTTTTCTCAGCATTTTTCCACTTCACCTTAGTAATACCTTCATTTAATTGAGGATACAAAGGTCCCTGATAATCGGTACTCATCTTATACCAAAAGGTTTCTTTTAACTTATAAGTGCCATTTCGCTTTAAAATATGATAAGTTTTGGTAAGAAAATGATCTATTTTTAAGCCTTCAACCATTGTTTCCTCCTCAACCTCCCTCAGGGCTGTCAATTCTATAGTCTCATTTTTTTCGGCTTTCCCCTTGGGCAAATCCCATTTTTTATTTCTGTAAATAAATAGAATCTCCTGTTTAGGATTGGTCACCACTCCCCCACCAGCTTTAATCGTCTTTAGCTTCTTTTTAAAGTAGTTTAATGCTTTCTTATCGCTTTTATGATAAAGATTCACATATTTTAGTTCGCCTTTGCCTACTTTTTTAATAATACGTTTTATCTTAGCGGCTTGAATTGGAATAGAAGTATAGGGAGATTCCATTTCTGGATTTGCCGACAGCAAAATAGGATGATCATTTACAAATATTTTATACATCGTTATGATTTTAGATAAAGACACGGCCAAAAAAACAGCCGAATTACTTTTACAAATAAAAGCAATTAAATTAGAACCACAAGAACCTTTTACGTGGGCAAGCGGATGGAAATCGCCGATTTATTGCGATAACCGGATAATTTTGTCTTATCCTCCCATCCGTAATTACGTAAGAGAAAATATAGCCAAACAATTAGAGCAGCACTACGGCTTACCAGACGTTATCGCAGGTGTTGCTACCGGAGCGATTGGCATTGGCATGCTAGTAGCAGAATACCTAGGTCTACCTTTTGTTTATGTTAGACCAGAAGCAAAAAAACATGGAAGACAAAACCAAATTGAAGGTCATTTAGATAAAGGCGCAAAAGTTGTTGTTATTGAAGACCTAATCAGTACAGGAAAGAGCAGCTTAAATGCTGTTAAAGCTTTAGAAAAAGGTGGCGCAACTATTAAGGGTATGTTCGCTATTTTCAGTTACGGATTTGATATCGCTCAACAAAACTTCCTAGATAAAAACCTTGATGTGCACGTATTAAGCAATTATGAAAACCTAATTCAGCAAGCCTACGACACCAAGTATTTAAACGATAAAGAATTAGAAACTCTAAAAAATTGGCGCACCAACCCCGCAGAGTGGAACCCAAATAAATAAAATCATGCAACTAGAAACAGATAAAGTACACGTAAATAAAAGCCAGGAAGAGCTATTTCAATTTTTACTTAAAGTGGATAATTTTGAAAAAATCATGCCATCTTCTATTCAAAAATTTGAAACCACTGGAGATGATAGTTTTCTTTTTCAGTTAAAAGGAATGCCAGAAATCAAATTACTGATTAAAGAAAAGCAAGCCTATGATAAAATTACGCTAGGAGCAAAAAGTGAAAAACTACCTTTTTCATTGATTGCCTTAATCGAGGAAGATAGTCAAGCCGAAAATAAAAGCTATGTACAGCTTCAATTTGAAGGTAATTTTAACCCCATGATGAGTATGATGATAAAATCACCACTTAAAAACTTTATTAATACACTTGCCGAAAATTTAAGCAAACTCTAATAAAGCAATTTTACCTCTTTCAGGTTAAACTCACGAATTTTGGCGTCCTCTAAAAGTACTTGTAAAAGGCCTTCTGGAGAGACGCTTTTTATTATACCTGAAATCTTTTCTCCATTCGGAAATTCAAAAACAGCAACCTCATTTCTTTTAAACAGGGTTTGGTGATATTTTGCCCTTAAAAAATCAAATGATTCATTTAAAAATTTTTCCATTTCATTTTTTAGATGGTTCGCCAATTTCGTTTCTAAAACATCTAGATCAAATAGTTTATTTTTAAGCAAACACAATGAGCTAGCTTGAGGTAAATCTCCAAAATCAGATTGATTTACATTCACCCCCACACCTATCACACTTCCTTTAATTTGTTTACCTACAATAATATTTTCAATTAAAATTCCCGAAATTTTTTTACTATCTGCCAAAATGTCGTTTGGCCATTTTATCTTCCAGTTAGCATCAACTTCCTCCTGTAAAACCGAATGAATAGCTATTGCTGCAAGCATACTTATTTTAAAACTATCTTTAATCGGTAAATTCAAATTGGGCATTAATAGACTAAATGCTAGGTTTTTATGAGCAATAGATTCCCATTTTGCGCCTAGTTGCCCTCTTCCTTGCGTCTGATTTCGACAACTTACCAAAACAGGTTCGTCTTGTTTGTAGGATCGATAAAATTCTTTAAGATAAGTATTGGTTGAGGGGGTGGTATGAACTTTGATTATGTGCATATCTAAAATAAAGCACTAAAGTAAATATAACTTTTTGTTAACTGTGCTAAAAGAGCATTAAAAGTTATAACTTTGCCAAAATTTGAAAATTAATTGAATGACAAAAGATAACAGCAACACAGACTTATTACTTACCCACATAATTAAGGGGATTGAGGACGTTAAAGGCAATGATATTGTTTTAATGGATTTGAGAGAAATAGAAAATACAGTTTGTGATTACTTTGTAATTTGCAGTGGTAACTCAAACACCCAGGTCAATGCGATAGTAAATTCTATACAAAAGGTAGTTAGTAAAAGTTTGAAAGATAAACCTTGGCATATTGAAGGAACAGACAACGCAGAATGGGTTTTAATGGATTATGTGGATATTGTCGTTCACGTTTTCCAGAAACAAACCAGAGAGTTTTATGACATAGAGAGTCTTTGGGGCGATGCTAAAACTACTGCAATTGAGACCAATTATTAAAATATTAGTACAATAAATAATGGCTAAACAACAACAGCAAAAAAATCAGCCAAAAGGCAAAAAACCAAAATTTAATTCTTATTGGATTTATATCGGTATCATTCTTATATTTCTGGGTATTAACTTTTTTAGCGGAGGAGGCTTTAATGAACCCGAAAAAATAAGTCCGGCTAAATTTGAAGAAATCCTTAAGAATGGAAACATCAAGAAATTGGTGGTTATACGGAATGTTCAAAAAGCAAATGTATACCTTACACCCGAGGCAGAAGAATCGCTAGCAAAAAAAGGTAAAGAAAATCCTGGTGTTTTGGCGGTAGGGGAAACTCCTCATTACACGGTTAATTTTGGAAGTCTTGAAAAGTTTCAGGAGGATATTGAAAGAATTGAAAAAGAATATGATGTCAAAGCAAATATTTCTTTTGAAACCGAAAGCAATATTTGGGGGGAGTTATTATGGACACTCCTGCCCTTTATTCTTATCATCGGGTTGTGGATTTTTATAATGAGACGAATGAGCGGCGGTGGAGCCGGTGGCCCTGGTGGTCAGATTTTCAACATCGGTAAATCTAAGGCAAAATTATTTGACCAAAATACAGACGTAAAAGTGTCCTTTAAAGATGTAGCTGGTCTAGAAGGGGCGAAAGAAGAGGTTCAAGAGATCGTTGACTTTCTAAAACAGCCAGAGAAATATACATCATTAGGAGGTAAGATACCTAAGGGGGCACTTTTAGTTGGTCCTCCAGGAACAGGTAAAACCTTATTGGCTAAGGCGGTAGCAGGAGAAGCCAAAGTGCCGTTTTATTCGTTATCAGGATCTGATTTTGTAGAAATGTTTGTAGGGGTTGGAGCTTCACGTGTCCGTGACTTATTTAAACAGGCAAAAGAAAAATCACCTTCTATTATTTTTATAGACGAAATCGATGCAATTGGTAGAGCAAGAGGTAAAAACAACTTCTCTGGTTCTAATGACGAAAGAGAAAACACCCTGAACCAGTTACTTACCGAAATGGATGGTTTTGGCACCAATACCAATGTCATTGTTTTGGCCGCCACCAACCGCGCAGATGTTCTTGACAAAGCTCTTATGCGAGCTGGTCGTTTTGATAGACAAATCTACGTAGATCTACCCGACTTAAGAGAGCGTAAAGAAATTTTCGAAGTACATCTTAGACCATTAAAACGTCTAGATGATGAACTAGATATTGAATTCCTAGCCAAACAAACACCAGGCTTCTCTGGAGCAGATATTGCCAACGTTTGTAATGAAGCTGCGCTTATTGCTGCTAGAAAAGGAAAAAAAGCGGTAGGTAAGCAAGATTTCTTAGATGCTGTAGATCGAATAGTAGGAGGACTTGAGAAAAAGAATAAAATTATTACACCAGAAGAGAAAAAGACTATCGCTTATCATGAAGCTGGACACGCTACAGTAAGTTGGATGTTGGAACATGCAGCTCCTTTGGTTAAAGTTACCATTGTTCCTAGAGGCCAATCTCTTGGAGCGGCTTGGTATCTTCCCGAAGAACGCTTAATTGTAAGACCAGAACAAATGCTTGATGAAATGTGTGCCACTATGGGTGGTCGCGCAGCTGAGAAAGTAATATTTAATAAAATTTCTACCGGAGCTTTAAGCGACCTTGAAAAAGTGACCAAACAAGCTAAAGCAATGGTTACCGTATACGGTTTAAATGAGAAAATTGGCAACCTAACCTATTACGATTCGAGTGGACAGTCAGAATATACTTTCACAAAGCCTTATAGTGAAAAAACTTCAGAATTAATAGATAAAGAAATCTCTAATATTATTGAGGTGCAATACCAAAGAGCTATTGACTTGCTAGAGCAGCATAAAGAAAAATTAAGTGAACTAGCCGAAATACTATTAGAAAAAGAAGTGATTTTTAAAGATGATTTAGAGAAAATTTTTGGAGAGAGACCATTTGCAAAAAAAGACAGTAAAGTGGTTGAAAAACCCTCTGAAGAATTTTATGAAGAGCAAAAAGGTGACTCTACTAACTAAATAGCAGATTTTATACTCATCTAGACACAAAAAAGCTTGATTTATCACTTGTATAAATCAAGTTTTTTTATCTTTGAACGAGATGCTATTAAACGTTTGTTAACACGTATATGAACTTATTTCGTAAATTTATTGGTTATGTCACTTCTGCCAAAACAGAAGAGGAACAAAATCATAACAAAAACCAAAGCAAATTCATGCCGGAGGAAGAACTTCCTACCGACGAAAGTTTTATGATTAAGTTTAAAGAAAATGGCGGAAAGTTTCTTTATTGCACAGATGAGAAAGAGATGAAAGAAACTTTCGGATTAATTTTAAAAGAGAATAATTGGCATGAAGAAGAGGTTATTTGCTTTGACCAAGAGCTCCAAAACAAATTAATACATTTTAATTTAAACTTTACAGATCAAAAAGAAGCCACTTTTTTTATTTCGGGATGTGAATATTTAATTGGTAATACTGGCGCCTTACTTATATCTTCAAACCAAATTAAAGAAAAGAAACTTGCAGACCTACCCAATAACTTCATCATTATTGCACGCACCAGTCAATTGATTAATAGTATTGGTGAAGGCTTATCTGGCATAAAAAATAAAAGTAAAAACCGAATTCCTACCAATATTACCACTATTAAAACCTTTGGTGAAGATCAAGAAAACGATTTCTTGAATTATGGTAGTACATCTAAAAACCTATATTTGCTGCTTGTAGAAGATTTGTAAATCGCATGAAAGAAACCCTCACCCGCGCCTTGTCTGGTGCTTTGTATGTTATACTTTTATTGGTAGTTCTATGGCTACCTAACCCCTACCTCTTTAAAGGATTGTTTTTCATTTTTGGGTTATTTGGCGTATATGAATTGCAAAAACTACTAGGATTAAAAAGCTATTTATCCTACCTTATTTTTGTTATATTTTACTTGTTTTTCTCGGTTCTAGATAGTGATGAATATTTATCTAGCAGCACACTTATACTCAACACCTTGTTGGTGCTCACCCTACTTATTAAATCACTATTATTAAGAGATTTAGTTATTGTGAGCAGAATACCACTTTTTGAGGAAAAAAAATACCTAGTGGTTATTTTTTACCTAATCTCATCGTTTATTTTTATTACTCGTATTCCTTTTTTTAACGGTGATTATGAACCTTTACTGCTTCTTGGAATTTTTATAATGATTTGGACCAACGACACATTTGCTTATTTAGTTGGTAAAAGCATAGGTAAACGCAAATTATTTGAACGCATTTCGCCTAAAAAAACAGTTGAAGGTTTCCTTGGCGGATTTATTTTTACGCTTATTGCAGCTATTATTCTAGCCAATTATTTACCACTTCTAACTTTAGCACAATGGATGATTTTAGGTGCCCTATCTTCAATATTCGGGACTTGGGGAGATTTGATTCAATCAAAACTAAAGCGGCAAGCTGGTGTTAAAGATAGTGGAAATTTAATGCCGGGCCACGGCGGCATTTTAGATCGTTTGGATAGTATACTTTATACTGCTACATTTGCATATACCTATTTATATTTTATAAAATATGTTTCATAAAGAAGGTTTTAAGATTCTGGGCGTAAGCGCTGCACTATTTTTAGCGATTAATATCGCGAGCTTGACACTCCTCTCAACCACGTGGATAAAATTGCTTATTTTTATCGTATCGCTGTTTTTTTTCATTCTAATCGCTCAGTTTTTTAGAAACCCAAAAAGAAACACCGCCATAGATAACAGTACGGTTGTTTCTCCCGTAGATGGCAAAGTAGTAGTAATTGAAGAAGTTTACGAAAAAGAATATTTTAAAGAAAAAAGAGTTCAGGTTTCGGTATTTATGTCGCCTATTAACGTTCACGTGACCCGTTACCCTATAGGCGGAGAGGTAGTGTTTAGTAAATACCATCCGGGAAAGTTTCTTGTTGCTTGGCATCCAAAATCTTCAGAAGAAAATGAAAGAACCACCGTAGTGGTAAAAAATCAAAGTATAGGGGAAGTTTTATATAGACAAATAGCAGGCGCACTTGCAAAACGAATTGTAAATTATGCTAAAGAAGGAGATACAGCGAAACAAGGAAGCGATAGCGGATTTATAAAGTTTGGCTCACGAGTTGATTTATTTTTACCCTTGGGAACACCTATACATGTAGAATTAAACGAAAAGGTACGCGGAGGAGAATCTATAATAGCTAAAATTTAACTGGATATGACCCAGAAAATGTCTCAAGAAGAGCTAGACAAGTCTTTCAAGGAAGCTTACAATAAAGCTCGAAAAACTAAGTTGCGCTTCCCTCCCGACTTGATGCTAGAGTTTTATGCCTATTATAAAAAAGCCACCAGTGGTAGTAAGCGTTTTAACCATAAAGATGAGCATCAAGAAAAATTGATTACTGCATTCAAAATGAACGCTCTCTTTCAGGTTGAAAATTTAGAACCCAACCAAGCTAAACTAAAGTATATTGAAATGGTGAATAAGTATATTCCCCATTAAAAAATTAGTTCCTAAATTTAATAGGTTAAATAAATACAGAAAAGATGCTCAGAACAAAATAATTCGTATTTTGTGAGTTATAAAATGCCTGTATTTGATGGAATCAACTTTTACAAGTTATGCCGAGCCTTTTAAGCCGCAAATTATAGCTATAGGAGCCAGTGCCGGTGGTCTCGAAACGCTACAAAGTTTCTTTAGAAATCTTCCGAAATCTGATATAAACGCCTATGTAATAATTCAGCATCTCTCCCCCAATTTTGAAAGTATGATGGCAGAGTTGCTAGAAAAATTCACCCATCTTACAATAAAAAAAATTGAAGATAAAGAGTGTATAAAGCCAAAACATATTTACCTCATCCCTCCACAATATAATGCCGAAATTATAGACGGATGTTTTAAACTTATGGCTAAGCCAAAGGGCAACACAATGAATTTCCCTATAGATATTTTATTTAATTCGCTGGCTAAATACAAAAAAGAAAAAGCTATTGGAATTATTCTTAGTGGTACAGGAAGTGACGGCACACGTGGTCTTAAAACTATAAAAGAGTGTGAAGGATTAATTATGGTTCAAGATCCTGAAGAAGCTAAATTCGATGGCATGCCCAGAAGTGCCATAAAAACTGGTTTAGCTGATTTTATTCTACCAGTAGACCAAATGGGGAAAGAACTTAAGCATTTCATAAAAAACAGTTTTGCTAACCCTCTAATGAAATATCAAGAAATTGAATATGACAGGGAAGCTATAAAAAAAATTCTACATTTGGTAGATCAAAAAACAAATTTAGATTTTTCTAATTATAAGTATGCTACGCTTTCCAGAAGGCTAATTAGAAGGTTTCAAGTTTGCAAATGCAACACATTTCAAGAATACCAAGATTATGTAGAAGAAAACAAAGCTGAACTACATCTACTCGCTAAAGAGTTTTTAATTGGTGTCACGCAATTTTTTAGAGACGAAGAAGTGTGGATAAAATTGCAAGATGAAATTATACCACAGGTGGTGGCAAAAATCAAACCTAATGAGACACTAAAAATTTGGGACATAGCTTGCAGTACTGGCGAAGAAGCCTATTCCATTGCTATATTAGTAAACGAGGAGATTGAGCACCAAGAAAAAGATGTCAAAGTTAAAATTTTCGCTACAGATGTATCTCAGGAATTTTTAAATATTGCTAGTACAGGTGTTTATCCCGAAAGCATTGCCGCCGGAATTGACCCTTATTTATTGAATAAATATTTTACGCATACACATCAAGGTTATAGAGTGATTGAAAAAATTAGAAATCACATAATTTTCTCTCAACATAATCTTTTAAAAAATCCCCCTTTCGGGCAAATGGAAATGGTTTTTTGTAGAAATTTACTTATCTATTTCCAGAATAAAATACAAAATCAAAGTCTAGATATTATTCATTATTGTTTAAATAAAGAGGGTTTTTTAATCTTAGGCACAAGTGAAACCCTTCACTCTCATAATGAATACTTTAAATATGTTGACCGGAAATTAAGAATTTTTCAAAATCAAAATCCAACAGGAAGATTACAAAACACCCCTGAACTTAGGAACAATACTCAAAAAATGATTAAAACCACACCTAAAAGTGATACTTCTATAATTCAGCATTCAACACGTAATAAAACTAAAAATAATTTACAGTTTTTAGATCTTTTCAATGAGTTGATTTTAGAACAATTCAACTCAGCTGCCGTATATATCGATGAAGAATTTACTATCCTACAAGGCATTGGAGATTTTAAGAGATATGCTCAATTACCCAAAAAAGGATTTAGCGTCAACCTATTAGATATGTTGAATAATAGTCTTAAAAAATTAATAAAATCTGGGGTATACAGAGCTAGAAAGACAGGAGAAAAGCAGCTATTTTCGCAATTGAAAGTAGGAGATTTAACCGAGGATAAAACGGTGAAATTAATCATTAAACCTATAGAAAATCTAGAAAGAAACTCCTCTACTCATTTTATTATCTGCTTTGCTGAAGAAGAATTTGATAAAAATCAAAAGGCTACTAGAATTGAAGTCAGCAACCAAACTATCGAACAAGAATATATAAAGCAGTTAGAGGAAGAATTAAAAGATGTAAAACTTGAGCTTCAAACATCTTTATCTAATTTAGAGACTAGTAATGAAGAGCTTCAAGCCGCGAACGAAGAACTATTGGCTTCTAATGAGGAACTGCAAAGTACCAATGAAGAATTGCAAAGCGTTAACGAGGAAATTAATACTGTAAATGCAGAAAATTTACAAAAGGTTGATGATCTCGAGCAATTAAATTCAGATATGAACAATTTACTAGAAAGCACCAATATAGGTACCATTTTTTTAGACAAAGAGTTATGTATCCGTAAATTCACACCTGCAATTAATAAACATTTTAATTTTATAGAAGGTGATATTGGACGTCCTATTCATCATTTTACTGGTGCTTTTAACAAACGATTCAAAAATAAAATTGTAGAAAAGTGTAAACACGTGTTGAAAAACGGTGGTGTAATCGAGAAAAAAATATTAACACAAGATGGGACAAATTATCTACAACGGGTTTCTCCATTCTTTGATTCTAATGGTAATAAAAGTGGTGTAGTAATTACTTATATTAACATAGAGTCTTTAGAAGAAGCTAAACGCAAACTAATGCTTAGCGAAAAAAGATTTAAATCATTTTACGAAGAAGACCCGGTAATGCATTTTAGTGTAGACCCAATTACATCAAAAATAATTCATTGTAATCAAGAAGCTGCAGAAACCTTAGAATATGCTAGTAAGGAAGAATTAAAAAACATCAATTTCTTTAATCTTTACAAGAATAAGCAACAACTCAAGGCGCTTAAGTTTGAAAAACTATTTAAAGAAGAAAGCCAGCTTAAAAATGTTGAGCTTGAAATATGTTCAAAAACAGGGAAAACCATCCCAATAATGCTTAATTTCACGGTAGAATATGATGAATTCGATAAGCCTATTCTTAACCGATTTACTTGTATAGATATAACCGAACTTAAAAAAACACAAAAAGCCTTAAGCAAACAAAAGAAAAACCTAGAACGTACAAATAAAGATTTAGAGCAATTTGTGTCTATTTGCTCACATGACTTACAAGAGCCTTTAGCCACAATTAAGTTTGCTAGCGATGTTATAAACAAAGTGTACGCTAAAGAATTAGATGAAAAAGCAAAAACCTATATTACCTATATCGATCAAGCTTGCGACCGACTTTCAGAGCAAATCAAAGCATTGTTAGAACATTCTCGAATTGGTAGAGATTCTGAAAAAAAACTTATAGATACCCAAGAATTGGTCGAAGTAGTAAAGTATGATCTTGGTAAACGCATTAAAGAAACAAATGCCAAAGTATTTGTTGGTGACTTACCAAAAATTCGTGGCTACGAAGTTGAATTACGCCTACTTTTTCAAAACTTGTTAAGCAATGCTATTAAATATAAAGATAAAAATCGTCACCCAGAAATTAGAATTTCTTCTTATCAAGATGGTAAATACCACGTCTTTTCAATTACAGATAATGGAATTGGAATACCTAAAGAAAATCAAAAACAAATTTTTGATATTTTCAATCGGGTACCTACAGAAGAAAAATACGAAGGAACGGGCGTTGGATTAGCACACGTAGAAAAAATTATTAGCTTGCATAAAGGTAGTATTTGGGTAGATTCTCAACCAGGTGCAGGAAGTACATTTTATTTTAAATTGAAAGAAAAGTAATTGAAAAAGGACAAAGACATTATTTTATCCAATTGTGATCGTGAGCCTATACATTTAATCAATCACATTCAACCCTTTGGTACGCTGTTAGTTCTAGATAAAGAATCCTTAAAGGTAATTCAATGCGCAAAAAATGCATCGGAATACTTAGCCTTTACGGAATCATTTATCGGTAAAAAAATTAGCTTCTTAATAGGAAAAGAACTAGAGCAACGCATTGCAAATTTTGAGCTTGGTAGTAAAAATCGTCTTGAATTTAATGGAAAAATTAATGCTGACAAATTTTCTTTTGTTGCTTATAAAACCAAACAAGGCATTTTACTTATGGTAGAACGATTTACAATTTCAAACCCTATTAAACTTCAAGATCAATTAACTACCATAACAGAAGCTTTGCGTTCTTCAGATTCTGCACTTGAAGCATGCCAAAATGCGGCAAACATTGTCAGTAAAATATTTAATTACGATCGTGTATTAGTGTACCGCTTTGATAAAGATTGGAATGGTGAAGTCATAGCTGAATGCAAACAAAAAAACCAAACAAGCTGGCTAGGATTACATTATCCTGCCACCGATATTCCTCAACCAGCAAGGGCTTTATTTTTAAAACAAAAAATACGCATAATTGCAGATGTAGACTATCAGCCCATTGCCATTACGCCCCAATTAAACCCTACAGATCAAAAAATAGTAGATCTCAGTAATTCAGAACTCAGAGGGGTTTCTCCAGTACATCTACAATACTTAAAAAATATGGGGGTAAAAGCCTCGCTTACTACCTCTATAATTATCGAAGGAAAATTATGGGGACTTATAACTTGTCATCACAATGCTGCTAAAACCATAAACCGCACACAAAGACAATTGTGCAGTATATTGGTAGAAATATTTACGAATAAAATTAATAGCCTCAATTACAAATCCGCTATAAAGGCCAACCAAGAAAGAATTAAAATTGTAGAGCAGTTAAAGTTTCAAATAGACCAGGAAAAAGATTGGTCAAATGCTTTTTTGAGTCAAGCTGATAATTTGTTAGATCTATTCAATGCCCAAGCTCTAATCATTCTGCAAAAAAATAGAACTCACATCATTGGTGAAAAAATCAATAAAGATTTTCAAATTAGAATTTCACAATTTTTAAAGCATCAAAAATCGGGTAGATTGGTTTCTTCTAAATTGAGTTTAGATTATCCAAAATATTTTACAGCGGCTGATTCTTGGGCTGGACTTTTATCATTAAAATTGAATGGGGAGCAAAATAATACCATCGTTTGGCTTCGAAAAGAAAAAATACAGCAAGTCAACTGGGGTGGTAAACCCAAGAAACCCGAAAAAATTATTGATGGTATTGCTTATTTAAATCCTAGAACTTCTTTTGCAAAATGGTCAAAACAAGTTGAAGGTCATAGCGAAGAATGGGATGAAGAGGATTTGAAATCAATCAAAATCATCAAAGAGCTATTGCAAAATCATTTGCTTCAACAGCAGCAAAATAAAATTAAAACGCTCAATAAAAGGTTAAAGCAAAACAATAAGGATCTCAAAGCTTTTAGTTATAGCGTCTCTCACGATTTGCGTTCCCCTCTAAGGGGCATTGAAGGGTTTACTAATATGCTTTTAGAAAAACCAGGAATTGATGCGTCTACAGAGCAAATCGGTAATAAAATACTACATTCTGTTAATTCGATGAACAATCTCATCGATGGCATTTTGAAATTGGCCACGCTCAACCTGAAAGAAATCAAAAGGCAAAACATCAAGGTACGCGATTTAGTGCTGGGTTACCTAGAAGAGATCAATTTCTCAAATCAAGAAGGTATCCTTATTCAGATTGAAGAGGAAATTCCAGACCTTACTGGAGATTTCATTTTAATTAAACAAGTCTTTACCAATTTAATTGATAATGCGTTAAAATATACGCAGCATAACAAAGTTGCGAAAATAGTTATTGGTTATTCACCACAAAAAAACGCTTACTTCGTAAAAGACAATGGTATTGGGATTCAACCTTCAGCGCAAAAGAAAATTTTTAAATTATTTCAACGATCTAGTGCGGCGCGTAAAAATTTTGAAGGGGAAGGAATTGGTTTAGCGCTTGTAAAGAAAATAGTAAAAAAGCATAACGGCAAAATTTTCATCGATTCTGAGGTAGATAAGTATAGCATTTTTTATATACAACTACCAAGCTAGCTAATATTACTTTATATTTGTTTATAATTTGTTTTTAAATGATAAATGAATCTTTTAGAATAGTGTTAATTGAGGATAATCCAACCGATATTGAATTATTTAAGTTTCAATTAGAAAAAGTTTTATCTGACTTTCAATTGGTACATACCGATAATTTGAAAGAATTTGAAAGAAGTCTTAAAGAATTTGTCCCCGATATAGTTTTTTCTGATTACAACCTACCAGATTGTACCGGTTTAGACGTACTGAGAAAAACTCAAGAAATCGATTCTGATATACCATTTTATTTTTTAACCGGAACTATAAACGATGAAGAACTGGCCGCAGAAACTATTTTGGCTGGAGCCGATGGCTATATTTTAAAAAAGCATTTACCTTATTTGAGTGAGAAATTAGCTCCGTTGTTCAAGCGTTTGTTATTTAATATGGAAGCGAAAGTAGAACTTAGGGAGCGACAAAGAAATCAGAAAATTGCGATTAATAAAATCTACGATTATCTAGAAGAATTAAAATCAGATAACACAAATCATAAATCAAACATCAACAAAATAAAAGAAGAAATAGAAAAAGTAAATGATAACCACTCGTCTTAAAGAAGAAACAAAAGAACTACATCAAGCCGTTGAAAACGAGAATCTAGCCTATAAAATTATAAATCATACTATTTCTGCTAAAGAATACCTTAATTTGTTGAAACAAAACTATGCAGCATATAGCAGTGTTGAAAAGGCTATATTAAAGCATGAAGAAAAGTACAAGCCTATAAAATTTGAACTTTTACTTAAAGATTTAAAGCAAGCTAATGCCAACATAGAAACCTTAAATTCTTCATTTAATTTAAAGAACAAAGACCAGAGTATAGGTGCTCAATACGTTATCAAGGGCTCAAGCCTTGGCAGTTCGTTTATTGCTAAGCAGATGCTAGATTGTCCCGAATTAAAACCTTTTTTACCAGCTTACTTTTTTAGCACCGATAAATCAGCTATTAAAGATTGGAACAAATTTACACGATTCTTAAAAGAAAATGAAGCTGCCTTGAACCACGATGAAGTAATTGTAGGGGCAAAGAAAAGTTTTGAGCATTTTTTAAAGATTTTCACTATCCCACAGATAAACCAATAGCAAAACCTAACAACAATAAAACACGGGTTAAAAAGTGCTAATTTCACTATAATAACCGATTTTTAAATTAAATTGAACTGCACAATTAAAGAATATGAATTTTAATAAACTAGTTACTTTAGGCCTCTTTTTTTTATCATTGAATACTTTTGCTCAAGATTTAAAATTAGCCACAGACACGCTTATAACCACCCAACATCAAATAAAAACCCAAAATAAGACGTTTTCTTACACAGCAGAAGTAGGAATGCTACCGGTTTATGACTCAGAAGGTAAGGCTTTGGCAAGTTTACACTATACCTATTATTATAAGAATATTGGTAAAAAAGGAAAACAAGAAAAACAAAACAGACCCCTTCTTATTTCTTTTAATGGTGGCCCAGGATCTGCATCAGCTTGGATGCATTTAGCCTTTACGGGTCCCAAATTGTTACAGATTGATGATGAAGGATACCCGATTCAACCTTACGGGATTAAAGACAACCCGTACACCCTGCTTGATATTGCCGATATAGTTTACGTAAACCCTGTAAATACGGGATATTCTAGAATAATAAAAACTAAGGATGCTTCGCCCAATCGCGATTTATTTTTTGGAATTAATGCCGATATAAATTACCTAGCCGATTGGCTTAATACATTTGTTACGCGCAAAAATAAGTGGACCGCGCCCAAATACCTAATTGGAGAAAGTTATGGTGGTACACGAGTGTCTGGATTGGCTTATGCACTGCAACAAAAACAATGGATGTACCTCAATGGTGTGATTCTCGTTTCTCCTGCAGATTATTTAAGTTTTGAGTCAGACACGCCACTTTCAAATGCCTTATTTTTGCCTTATTATACCGCCACTGCTTGGTACCACAACCAATTGCCTGCCTCTCTACAAGAGAAGAAATTAGAAGAATTACTTCCAGTTGTCGAAGATTATGCAATGCAAAATCTTTTACCTGCATTAGCAATGGGAAATTCTTTGAGTAAAAACAAAAAAGATGCTATTGCACAACAGTTGGCTAATTTTACAGGAATAGACAAAGAAGAATTTTTGGCCTATGAGCTTGCATTGCCAAGCCAAGTATTTTGGAAAAAACTTTTAAAAGACCAACCCGAGTTGAGTGTAGGTAGGTTAGATAGTAGATACAAAGGTCTAGATAAATATACAGCTGGAGAAAGACCCGATTACAATTCAGAATTAATCGCCTGGTTGCAAGCTTTTACGCCTGCCATTAATTATTATATGCAAGAAGAATTACAGTTTAAAACCAACTATAAATACAATATGTTCGGACCGGTTCACCCGTGGGACCGAAATAACAATCAAACCCGCGAACAATTGCGAAAAGCCATGGCACAAAATCCGTATTTGCATGTGCTTTATCAAACCGGTATTTATGATGGTGCTACCACCTACTTTCATTCCAAATATAGTATGCGTCAATTAGACCCTAGTGGAAATTTAAAAGATAGAATTGAATTTAAAACCTACTTGAGCGGACATATGATGTACTTACGTGAGCAAGATTTAATTCAATCTACTCAAGATTTAAGAGAATTCATCATAAAAACCAGTACTCCAAAGAAAGCTGCCAAATATGATTAAACATTCCCTTAGTTTTATAACCTTAGTATTATGTTTATGTACACAAGCGCTATTTGCCCAATACGTGCAACCCATAAACTTTGGCAGCAGCCAAAGCTTTGAGGTACTTACTTGGAATACTGAATGGTTTCCTAAAAACGGATACAAATCCGTAAATTACCTAACAGAGTTTGTTGATGAGCTTGATGCAGACCTTATTGCCTTTCAAGAAATAGATGATATTGGTGCTTTTAATCAAGTGGCAAATAATTTAAGTAAATATAATGCTGTTACCTACTCTTCAGACTTTGCGGGATTGGCATTTTTATATAATGCTAATGTGATACAAGTGCTAGATGTTTATGAAATCTATACCTCCAATCAATACTGGCAAGCTTTCCCAAGAGCTCCATTAATTTTAAAAATCGATTATTTAGGCGAAGAAATTTATATTATAAACAATCATTTTAAATGTTGCGGAGATGGCAATTTAAATCAAAACGACAACAATGACGAAGAAAACAGAAGATTGCAGGCCAGTACTCTTATTGATCAATATATATCGGGAAACTTAATGGGTAAAAAAGTAATTCTACTGGGTGATTTGAATGATGTGCTTACAGATGCTCCAGCCAATAATGTTTTTGCCCCATTTATAAATAACCCTAATTTATACCAATTCACAGATTTAGCAATAGCAAATGGATCAAGCAGCCAATGGTCTTACCCTAATTGGCCGTCACATCTAGATCATATTGCAATCACCCAACCTTTATTTTCTAGCTTCCAAAGCCCTCAAGCCAATTGCACTACTTTACTTTTAGAAAATTATTTGAGTAACGGCTGGCAAGAATATGATCAGAACCTAAGTGACCACAGACCTGTCGCCTTAAGTCTACCAAATGCAAGTTTAGGCATTAAAGAACCTAAAATAGAAAGTAAAATTATTGTTAGTCCCAATCCAACTCAAGATTCTACTAAAATAGAGTGGTCTAGCAATTTACTTCTTAAAAACATAGATTTATTAGATATTAATGGAAATCTGCTAAAGAGCTACACTCCAAAACATAAGGCCAATACGTTGCAAGTTAATTTTAGTTCATTTGCTGCTGGACTTTATTTTTTACGCTTTCGCGGATTAAAAAACCTCACTATAAAGAAGTTAATTATAAAATAACATGGAAATAGCGATAATAGCTCACGACGGTAAAAAGGCAGAAATGGTTCAATTTCTTAATGAACATGCCCATTTTTTTCATCAAGAGCACATCAGTTTGGTGTCTACTGGCACTACCGGTAAAAAAGTTAAAAGAGCGGGTTTTGAAGTACTGCGCTTACTTTCTGGTCCACTTGGTGGAGATGCCCAAATCGCTGCCCGAGTAGCCGAGGGTAAATGTGATATGGTTCTCTTTTTTAGAGATCCATTAGAGAAACACCCTCATGAACCAGATGTATTGATGCTACTACGCATTTGCGATGTGCACGATGTTCCACTGGCCAGTAATCCAGCAACTGCAACGCTTCTTATAAATGCTGTTAAATAATTACTAGCATCACTTTTTATTTGTGTATTTTTAATTAAATTAACACAAATTTTAAAGCCATGACAACTAGTGATACTAAAAACCCATTGATTAAACAGGCTAGGATTATTCATTATCAAATTCATCAAATGATAAATGAACTAGAGTACCGCAATCGTCAAAGTGAGAATTCAAAATCGGTTTACCGTAAAAATCTACTTGAAGATAGCCTGCATTATATGGGCAAAAACGCAAACGTACTTTTAGCCAAACTTTCTAGTGCTCAACAAATAGACTCTTATTGCTATAAAATGGAAAGCGCTTGGCTGATTCGAAAAGCTATAAGAGAACTAAAAAACGATATAAAAAGTTTAGAATTAAGCGGATTTGCAATCAAAAATCAAAGCAAGGTTTTAAGCCTTGAAATTGAACAATTTAAAAATTTGTTTGCTCCTTGGGTTAAAAATATTCAACCCAAAACAGGAGAACAAGATGAGTGGGGTTTTATTTAAGCCAGGCCTTTATCTTGATGTTTAAAATTCACTTAAAATGGCACATTTATGACATATGAACTTGATATCCTATCCATTAAAACCTTAACCCATAATGTTAAACGTTTTAGAATATCTAAACCAAATAATTATATTTTTATTCCTGGACAAGCTACCAACGTAGCGATAAATAAGCCAGGATGGCGAGATAAAAAACGAGCGTTTACAATCACAAGTTTACCCGATGATGAAAGCTTAGAGCTGATCATAAAAATCTATCCTGAACATAACGGAGTTACCAAAGCATTAAATGATTTAAAGCCGGGCAACCAATTGTTATTAGAAGAACCTTGGGGTAAATTAACCTATAAAGGACCAGGATTATTTATTGCCGGAGGTACGGGAATTACTCCATTTTTAGCCATTTTTAGAATGCTAGAGCAGCAAAATAAATTAGAGAAGATAAAATTGCTTTACGCAAACAAAACTTCCAAGGATATAATACAAGAAAATGAATTGAGTATATTACTAGAAGAGAGGGTACAATTTATACTTACAAATGAAGATAGAAGTGAGTATAAAAAAGCTTACTTAGACTTGGATTTTTTAAGACATAAAATTCAAAATAAACAGCAATACTTCTATGTTTGCGGTCCTGCAGAAATGACTAAGCATATAGGTCAGTACCTAAAGACTATGGCCGTTGAAGAGCACTTTATAATTTTAGACGATCAATAATCTGTCAATTATTCATCTTACTTTTACCTGAATTGAGTTAATTCTTTTATTTTTGGTTCATTTAAAACTAAAACCTAATCATGGCTTCAGGAATTTTTGCAATATTAGATGACATCGCCGCTTTAATGGATGACGTAGCGGTAATGAGTAAAGTGGCTGCCAAGAAAACAGCAGGAATTTTAGGAGATGACTTGGCAGTTAATGCAGAAAAAGCTTCGGGCTTTGTGTCTTCACGCGAAATTCCAGTTTTATGGAAAATCACAAAAGGGTCTTTTATAAATAAGCTAATTATACTACCGCTGGCATTTTTATTAAGCGCTTTTGTTCCTGTAGTTATAGGAATTATTTTACTGATTGGAGGTTTTTACCTGGCTTATGAAGGCGCAGAAAAAATAATGCATTTTTTAAAGCCAAATAAACAAACTAAAAAAGAAAACCTTAAACAAGCCCAATCTGAGGCAGAGGTTTTATCGATAGAAAAAGAACGAATCAAGTCGGCTATAATTACCGATTTCATCTTATCTGTAGAAATCATAATTATCGCCTTAGGTACCGTTGAAAATGAAAGTATTAGCATTCAAATTCTAGTCGTAAGCATTATAGCTCTTTTGGCTACGGTGGGTGTTTATGGTATTGTAGCCTTAATTGTTAGAATGGATGATGCAGGTTTTGCCTTGATGCAAAACCAAGAAGAAGAATCTGGTTTCAGATATAAATTAGGTGAACTTTTAGTGAAAAGTCTGCCAAAAGTCGTAAAATCTCTATCCGTAATCGGTACCATTGCGCTCCTTATGGTTTCAGGAGGAATTTTTACGCATGAATTTCATGCTTTGAATGATTTCTTACCTTCAATTCCTAGTATTTTAAAAGAAATGATTTATGGTTTAATAGCAGGGATTACGGTTTTCTTAATCGTTCAAGGAATCAAAACTTTAATCAAAAAGAAATAAAAAATTAAAATTTATTTTTATCCGCTTTAGCGTAATCTTTAATCCACGCAAATTTATTTACAATTATCTCTTTATGCTCTAATTCTATAAACTCTAAAAAAGCCTGGGCTGCAGGAGATAGTTTTTTTGCTTTTCTATAAATTATTCTCCACTGGGTAGTTATTGGGAGTCCTTGAATAGGGATAATTTGCAGCTCTCTGTTTTGCAATTCGTTTTTAATTCCTATCAAGGGCATAATTGAAAGCCCTAAACCTGCAATAACCGCTTGTTTTACGGCTTCATTCGAAGTGAGTTCTAATTTTTTTGCAACTATATAATCATGTTGTTTTAGAAAAATATCCATAGCATCTCTCGTAGCCGATCCGGGTTCTCGATGAATTAGAGTGTGCGCTTTTAATGACTCCTTTAAAGGTGCATTTGAATCAATCTCAATTTGTTGGTTACCTACCAAATATAATTGATTCGGCATCAGTTTTATAGAGTGTAAACTGAGTTTTTCTGGTAGGGTTGACACTAGAGAAAAATCGACTTGATTCAACTCCATACTGCGCACAACTTTAGTTTTATTGGTTACATCCATAACCAAGTCTATGCCCGGGTGTTGTTGTAAAAAACCAGATAAAAAATAAGGCATCACGTATTTACCTGTTGAAGCAACCGATATTTTTAATTTACCCGTTAATTTACCTGCGTGGGCCAAGGTTTTATAATTGATGGCGTGCACCTCATTGATAATTTTGCTAGCTGCCGCGGCAATTTCATAACCAAAATCGGTTATATACAATTGCCTGCCTACTAATTCCGTTAAGGGAATAGAAAATTGTTCCTGAAATTTTTTTAATTGAATAGAAACAGCCGGCTGGGTGAGAAAAAGTTTTTCGGCTGTTTGTGTAATACTCTTTGTTCTAGATATTTCTAAAAAAATATTTAATTGATGTAAGGTATAGTTCATAAATATTATTAATGTCTTACATAACAAATATAAATAAAAATTTATTAATCATTTTTTAAATCTTTGCCTCCAAATAAAAGTAAACTATGGAACAGGAGGCCAAAAGTAACTTAAGCATCAAATTAGTTGATGGAACCTTCACGGCTAACGAGGCAAGAGAAATCATACTCGCCCTAATCAATAAGAAAATCAGTTTTCACGAACTAAAAAGTTTTCAAAGTTGGGAAAAAAATCACCAAACAGATCTTTCACCTTTTAAAGCAAGAATTGCTGAATTGGAAAAAGAAAGAAAACTACTAAAACATTTTATTGAACAGAACGAAGAAAACCATACTGATTTTGAGCTTAAAGGAGAACTTCATATTAGTATAGAAAAAAATAAAAAATAGATTTATGGCAACTGGTGAAATTGTTAACACACAAAGGAAAATGCCTGAACGCCTTTACTCCTATTTCTTGTGGACATTTTTTTTCTGCGTTCTTTTGGCGGCAACATTTAGTGCATTTACACCCATCAATTTAATTTTTGGCGAGATTTATCATATTAATTCCTTTAGCTTACTTATTGCTTCTGTTGTTTTACTATTTGGATCAATTGTAACCCACTATGCTACGTATTATTTACAGGGGTTTCAATACGCTAAAAATTTTTATATCAATAGCTTCCTATTTTTGCTTAGTGTAATCTCGTTGGTTACCGCCCATCATTTATTGATTTTATGTTTAAGTTGGTTGGGTATGGGATTTTTTATGAGCCGATTAATTGGTTTACAAAAAAATTGGTGGCAAGCCCAAAAGTCGGCTAAAATAGCCTTAATCTACTTTAGTATATCAAGCCTAATACTATTCATCTCATTATTCTCTTTAGCTTATTATACGCAGCAATTCACACTACCGGGCATTTTAAATCATTTTCAAGAAGCGCCTAGCTTGGTTTTAAACTTAGCTGTTATAGGTATACTGTTGGTATGTTTCATTCAGTCGGCTATTTATCCCTTTCAATCTTGGCTGCTCAATGCCATGACCGCTCCTACCCCTGCATCGGCGTTAATGCACGCCGGTTTTGTAAACGGCGCGGGTATTTTATTGGCTTTACTGGCCCCTTTAATGGTTTTTACAACAAGTCACTATTTTTTGTTTGTTATAGGAGGTATAACAGCCATTATCGCACAGTTTAACAAACTCATACAAACCAATGTTAAACAAAAACTAGCTTGTTCTACCATTGCTCAAATGGGCTTTATGCTTATGCAATGTGGTTTAGGTTTCTACAATGCGGCAGTAGCTCATTTAATTTTGCATGGCTTTTACAAGGCTTATTTGTTTTTATCTGCAGGCAGTGAAATTAAACAACTAAATATTCCTAAAATAGAGCATTTAAAAATAAACACGATGCAAGTGATTTGGGTGATCCTATTTGCACTTGCGGGAGGTAGCATTTTTTCTTTATTAACCGCCAAAACAAGTTTTACCAATAGCGCCATATTTTTAACCATAATCGTAGCGATTACAGTAGCACAAAGCACCTATAATATCTTAAAATACAGGAATGTTAGTTGGCTAAAAAAGATATTTTCGGCCTTTTGGATTTTCATTTTTGGTATTTCATCTTATGCAGTATTGTATGCCCTGGTAAGCTATTTTATGAAAGATATGCCTTATACCGCACAACCCGAACCCCTTGGATTTGTACATCTTTTTGTAGCCGGAGTGTTTTTACTTGGATTTTTTATCATGAAATTAGGCTTATATAAAAAACTACCTTGGCTTTACGTAATATTATTAAACTTATCTCAACCTAAACCCAGCTCCTCTAAATCTTAATTTTAAGTTTATGTCCGATTCATCCATCAAAAAAGAGATAGAAAATTTACTAAACAAAATCGCAGATACTCAACCGCTATATGCTTTTGTTACTTCAAATCAACTTTCAGGTTATCAGCATTTGCCCTTTGAAGATGCGGTATTAAGCGCTAAAAAAGAATTACAGATTAATCCCTACCCTAATGCAGATCAATTTAAAAAAGCTTATTTAAATGGGGAGATTAATGCCGACATCTTAAGTAATCTTCTAACTCAAAATGGCATTATTGATCATCCTGAGACTTGTTTTGAACAATTGGCTCAGGAATCTGAAACCCATCAAAAACAGTACGATCGATTAGATCAATTACATATAAAATGGCTGAGTAGCTTTTTAGATGAAGGGGTGGCCGAATGGGCGATGCCTTTTAGAGAAAAAGGCTTTTACGCTGCTTGGAAAAAATTAGCCGCTACCGATAAACAAATCCGAAAAGGCAAAATAACTGAGTTGCCTAAAACCGCTGAGGAAAATATATTGTTTGTTCTAAATCAATATCCGAAAGAAAAGCAAAAAATTATTCTTAAATCTCAGTTATTAGCGCTTCCCGGCTGGTTGGGGTACATTAAACACCGAGAAAAAAATAAACCAGATTGGCAAAAAGAATACCCCATAACCCCTTTAGATTTTTTAGCGGTTCGACTAGGATTAGCTTATGCTATAGATTATGATTTACGCTCTAAAGCTGAAGTAACATCTGATTCACCTCAAAACAAGACTTCAAGCCTAAGTCATATTTGGTTAAACGCCTGGGAACAGTCTTGGCAAATAGCTTTTGAGGAAAAAATTAAGAATGGCCTTACCCAAAATAATGAGCTAGACAGCCAAACTACTAAAGATTTAGATGCTCAATGGGTGTTTTGCATTGATACGCGATCTGAACGAATTCGTCGTATTATTGAAAGTAACCAACGAAATGAAACCTTTGGTTATGCAGGTTTTTTTGGCCTTGCCATGAAATATAATTGTCCAGATACTCAGCAAACCTATAATGCTTGTCCGCCCATTTTAGATCCTGCATTCACGGCAAAGGAAACACCCTTAGAAAACCAGGATAAAAAATTCAAACGCTACAAAAAACAAAAGGAATCCATCGGATTTTACGATTACTTTCTCAAGCGATTAAAAAATATGTTACCAGCTGCATTTGGATTTGTTGAAGGTGCTGGCTTACTTTACGGATTTCATTTGATTAAAAGTACGGTTACCCCAGCTCACCGTTATAAGCTGGGAAAACCTATTGTAAAAAAGGAGCAAATTGCAGAACCTGAACTATTTGACAGCAACCAGCCAGTTGCACTTAATACAAAAATTGAAATTGTAAAAACCGCTTTTGAAATGATGGGGTGGAAAAAATTTGCTCCATTAGTAATTTTTGCTGGGCATGGCAGTACGAGTACCAATAATCCGTTTGCCTCTAGTTTAGATTGCGGTGCCTGTGCGGCGCATGCTGGTGGACCCAATGCTAGACTTTTGGCTAAATTGGCCAATTCTTTTGAGGTGCGAAAAGGGCTTAGAGAACAATACAATATTAATATCCCAGAAGACACCTTATTTATAGGTGCCCAACACAATACCACCACAGAAAAAATAGAACTCTATTATCATACAGAAAATAGTAAGCAATTAAAACGTATTAAAGAAATAGAAGCCTATTTAGAGCAAGTACAGCAATCCTGCTTAAGCGAACGCCTTGGAAATGAAAACAACCTTAAAAAACTCGCTAGCAAAAAGGGATTAAATTGGGCCGAAGTACGACCAGAATGGGGTTTAGCCAAAAATGCAGGATTTCTAATCGGACCACGATCTTTAAGTCAACAAATAGATTTGGGTACTGAGGTGTTTTTACATTCTTACGATTACAAACTTGACCCAAAAGCTAAAGCACTTGAGAACATACTTTTGGGCCCAATGGTAGTTACCCAATGGATCAACAACCATTATTATTTCTCTACCGTAGATAATGAGAATCTAGGTGGTGGATCAAAGATCTTTCATAATATTACAGGAAAATTTGGAGTAATCGAAGGGAATATGGGCGATCTAAAACGTGGGTTACCTCAACAATCTCTATACCAGAATGATAAAAAATATTATCATCACCCCTTGCGGTTATCGGTATACATCAACGCGCCAAAACAAATGGTTCAGCAAATCTTAGACAAGCATCAGCATTTGAACCAATTAGCAATGAACAAATGGATACATATATTTAGCATCGATCCAGAAAACGAAAATAAAATCAGTAATGTAGTCAATTAATAATTCCGCTTAAAGCTTATACAAATCGATTTCACTGAATGTTATTTAGAGAAAATTAACGTTGTATAATAGTATTCTAAAGGCATTTAAATATTTGCGATTATAACCTATAAGACAACAACATATTTTCTAATAAAAATCTAAATTATAGCTGCCTGGGTAATGGCGTTTAAAAGCAGCTCTTTTGCGCGGTTTGAGCAGTCAATAATCTTCATATACTATAGTATAAATAGGAGCGCAGAAAATGACACTCCCCTCCTATTTTTTAAATAGTTAGGTTATCGTATTTTTAGAAGTTTAAATTTTAAAAGGCAGATTTTGATTCATTAAATGTGGAGCATACGCGTTGCCAAGATTGGATTTTTTTAAGCATTTTGTCGAAAAATACAGCAACTTAATCTATAAATAGATCTCGAATAGTTCTATTTTACCATAAATTTCATTTGATTTCAGAGGTGATAATCGCCCTATTTGAGTATATTTGTTACACATAAGTATTACTTATACTACGTTAAAAACCTTTATTTAACAAGCTCAAAAAAGATCACAAGTTTCTAGCCGCCAGTACATTTTGAGCTTTTTTTGTGTCTTTTTATTCGGTTTTTAAAGCATCTTTAAAAAGCTCAGCGGCTTATTTTACAAACTGCTGTGCTTGCAACAACAAACTGCTGGGTTTATCAGGATAAACTGCGCTGCTTATGATTACAAACTGCTGGGTTTGTGAAAGGAGAAAGGGAAGAATTTTTAAGAATGGAAGTTGGCGAGGTTAACATTTAACCGACGCACAAAAAAAAGGCCTCGTTTTTTCAAACGAAACCTTTATTTAATCAACTTAAATAAATCGCAAGTTTCTAGCCACCGATCAATTTAAAGTCCATTGTCTCGAGTGCTTTACGCACACGTTTACCGGGTCTGTAATTTAAGCGTATTTGCTTGACATTACTGGCGTTAACCTCCTCGGGAGTACTACTCGGTTCTGAGCTTACCCCTACTTGAAAGTTTCCTAAACTACCCAGTTGCACTACACGTCCTTGTGAAAGTTCATCGGTCATATTATGTACCAAGGCACTTAATACCGCTAAACAATCCGGTTCACGAACGGTAGATTGGTTCGAAATTAAATAAGCCAAACGATTTAGGTCGGTTAAACCTGTTTTTACGGCTTGCGCATAAAACTGCGGTGGTGCAGTCACATCTTGTGGGTTTTTTTTGCCCACGGGTTTTAAAGAAACCATAAAAGAAACAATTTAAATTATTGTACAGCATTTTCAATACGTTTTATTAGAGGTCAGCTACCTGGTAGCCTGGTTCTGGATGCTGTAAAAAAAAACCAGAAAAAACCTCGGGGTACATTTTTAATACTATATCATAGGCGTTGCTTTAACATATTTGTTTAAACAAAAATTATTTAACACCTTAAAATTAGAGTTATTTATAGTGATTAAAAAATTTATTGAAAATAATTATTAACAGAGATTTTTACAAAAAGCCTGGTAAAGAAATCTTAAAAACACTTAAAAACAGATTGTTCTGTTAGCTTTACCAAGTTGTCATCATAGCCAAAAACCCAAAGATGTGGCTATATCAGGGTTTAAACGAAAATACTTCTATTAATTGATTGCAATTTATTTCACTAAATTATAATATTTATCATAAATAAACAGTCAAACGGAAACTCAACAGCACCAGTAAAACATCCTTAAACTATTGAGAGCACAAAAAAAATAAATTTCTACACGAGTCTTTTTTGGCCATCATTAAAAATAAGAGCATTATATTGCTGTTTTGATGGGTAGATAAGCAAGAACTTTCAATTTGAGATTTAGACCCCTATAGTTTTAAACGGTAAAACATTAGTACAAAAATTATTACATGGTTAGGGTTTTATCATACACCCAACCTATTTAGCAGAGAATCTTTGGTTTGAGTAATTGATTTTACTAGGTTATGCGTTACTGAAAACACGAGAATAGTTGAAGTATAATTATGAAAACGCTGTGAAATCGGGTGAGAAGTATAATTAAAGAAAAGATATCATGATGCAAATCGACCGACATTGTTAAGGGTGACTTTATCAATTCACGAAAAAACTACTCCTAAAACTCCATTTACTAAAGGTATAAATACCCACCTAGAATCTCATCTTTCAAGAAATTTACATTGGTGTAATTTGTATGGTAATAGTCTGGCAAATCCGCAATTGCGGGTTAAAGTAAGCAAATTTTTCGGTTTACACTTACTTTAGCAATTCCGAGTGGATTCGGACGCAGTCTCCATACGGTTATGGATGCCGTAATTGCGGTTGTAAATTATTGACATTTGGTAATTTTTATTAGTTGATTTCCCAATTTTTAATTTTTTCTTTGTCTCTAATAATCCAATTATTACATAAAAAACGACCTTTTAAAATTGTGTCATTTTCAAATAACCCAAAGCTTTTATCAAGTCTCAATTCAAATTCGCCGTAAACGTTTGAAGCTATTGAATAATCAAATTTTGAAATTTTAATTTTAAAACGATCTATTGTCAGTGAATCAAAGTCAGCTCCATTATATTCATTTTCAGTCGATTTTGAATAAATGTTTATGCTTTTCACCAAACTATCTTTTAATTCAATATTTAAGAATTTAAACTGTCCGCTAAATTCATTTACTGGTCCGAATCTTGTTTGCAATATCGTATTCCACCTTTTATTGGAACTATCGCTCATTGTATCTAGCTCTTTTTGAGTTGGAATTCCTGTTTCTATTTGTATTTTAATTGAATTGTCCTTAATGTTCTTGTCACAGTTACAAATAGATATAATACTATCGGTTTTTTCATTGTTTGAAATTTTTATAAAATCGAAAGCTATTTTTTTTTCCAAAGTAGAGTCTTTCTCAAAAGTATTTTTAAAATGCACTTTCTTAAAATAACGCTCCCTTCTAGAACTTAGATCTTGTTGAATATCGTTTTTTTTTGTTTCACTATTCTGGACACAGCTTAAATTCAGCATTAGTGTTGTTACAAAAAAGATAGTTTTATATTTCATAATGTGAATGCCAACTGGTTACATCAACTCTAAAATACACTTTTCATACCGTTTTGTTTTGGATCAAAAGCAGCAAGGTTACTGTGGCGAAAATCTAGTAGGTTCAGCATTAACCTATCGAGGCAGACTTGGTTAATAGGCCAAGCAACGCGATGCAATAGACCAGCAACGGGGCTATTTTCTTAACCAACCTAAAATTCGGTCGTTTTTTATTTTCCATTTTCCGTTTTTATTTATCAATTCATATTTTTCTCTTGAACTTCCAAAAGGTCCTGGATTTTGCTGAATAATCTCAATTTCGTTTTCAGTTACGTTTGAAACAATTGAAACGTGTCCATATTTATTCATCGTTGTTGCAGAATAAATCACTAAATCATCTATTTTTGGTTTAGATTTACTCGGATTATTAAACTGCATTAAATTTCGTTGTTTGTTTATTTTTCCGTCTTTTATTTGCGAATTAAAAAAATCTTTTGCGTGTCCATAAGAATCAGGCATTTTATGGTTTAACTCTTCATAATAATATCGTTTAACGAATTCTACACATTGGTATTTCAGTCCAAGATTATACCCATCTTTTGCTAATACTCGTCCATCCACATTTCCAACTCGTCCATTATAATAAACGGCAACACCATTAAGGCTATCAATTTTCTGTCCGACTTCATAATTCGGATTCAGATTTATTTTTTTAGATAAGAAGAATCCAATAGTAAGTAAAATAAGAATTCCAATTATAAGTAAAAGTCGTTTTTTCAATTCGTTCGTAGTGTTTTTTTAGGTATTATTTACAACTCGTTATATCAACTCAACTAAACACTTTTAAAACAATTTTTTATTGGATGGAGTTCTGCAGAGTTTTCAGGGAAGTCAACAGGATCCAAAACGCTTTTGTAGAGCGCTTCAACAGCTCATATAGAAGAGGGGTTCTAAACAAGTATACTTTTGAAAACCTAGATCAGGTTCGAGAGCAAACTAAAATTTGGATGGAGGATTACATCCATAAAAGACCACACGATAGCTTAGGTAAAATTTCGCCTGTAAAATTCGCAAAACTTAATTCCTCTTGGGCTAGCCGAAGAGGAATTAAAAAACAAATAAATATGTAATTTTGAAAAACTAAGCAGTTCTAATTAGGGGAAGCTTACATTCTTCATTGACATAAAATTTAGAGTCACTTGGAATTGAGCTAATTAATGTTGTGCTAGAACAACTAGGAACTAATATTGTTAACTTTAAATCCGAGAAATAAATTGCAATATTTTATTTATCATATCTATTAAATTTAAAAAGTGAGTTTTATAAGACAATTTAATATCTTAAAAAACTCACTTTCTTTATGATGTAGTTTTATTTGAATTCAACTATATCGGCGCTAACATAACATTTCACTGTATTTACAATACCTAAAAAACTTGAATATTTAAAATCAACACTCAAATTTGCAATAGCTTGGTTGTTTTGTAGAGAATTATTCTCTAACATTTTTGTTTTAGCTTCATTTACAATTGCTTCTCTTTTCATTCCTCCAAAACCTAGAACATAGGTTGCTTGAGACATTCCCTGAACATTCTTTTTGGCGTAAATAAAATTATTTGAGCTCAAAGAAGCAGAATCTGACATCATTCCAGATAAACCTGCTGCACAACTTGAAAATAAAAGTGCAGTTGACAAAATAAACATTGATTTTAAGATAATTTTTTTCATAATTATATTTTTGACATTAATATCCTACTCTTTAGGTTTTTCGGCTTCACCTCGTTTATTATAGTGGTTTCTGAACTCCACTTAAAGTTAAATTAAATCATTCATTAAACGTATATAATGCTTAAATCTTTAAATTATTTACAGGATTGCTTTTTAAATTTTATTTAAGAATTTGTCCATAGCATTTTAAATTCTTAAATCTTTTTCTTAACTTACCCATAGCTGTTTATATCAACTCAACTATACCCTTTTAATACAATTTTTTACTGGATGGAGTTCTGCAGAGTTTTCAGGGAAGCCAACAGGACCCGCTGTACCGGCCACACGAAGGCTTAGTTGTTCCCCCTAGTTATTTAGCGTATTCGATTTCGATGATTTTGTCTTTGACCATTAATATTTCCGCTTTATCCTCTTCTGGGTAAATAAAGACTAGTTTTCTTTTTTTTTCATCTCCTTTTCGGATATAAGAATCTATTTTACCCCACACATTTATGGGTCCAACAGCCATTGACCATTCAGCTATATGCTTGGTTTTTGTTCTCGGATTTAATAGAACAAAATGGTCGAAATCCAATTCTTGTTTTTCATCCAGTTCGTTTTTTAGTGTCAAGTAAACAAACACAAATTTATTTCCACGACTTGTATTATAGGATCCGTTTCCGTGCGCAACGCTATTCCCTTCCTCAATTTTATCAATTGTAAAATTGATGCTATTAGTATAATCATAAGTTTTTGGGACAACCTTGTAAGATGTGTAACACGATGTTGCTAAGAGCCCAATAAAAAATAATAGTAAAATTTTTTTCATTTTTGTTTTTCTAATTATTGCCAACTGATAACATCTAATCAACATACACTCTTAATACACTTTATACTGGATAAGTGCAAAAAGTTATTGAAGTGAAAATTTAGCAGGTTCACCAATAGCCTGTCAAGGTTGACTTAAATTTCAAGTCAAGGAGAACACGTTAAAATCGGGTACCAGAAAGAGCATTTTGTTTGTATTCCCAAAAATATATAACTTTTTAGAAATATGTTATTATTTACAGAGATTTTTATTAAATACCAATAGGTTTTATGTTTATTTAAGAAGCAGGTGGTATCGTTTTCAAGGTCTTGTTTTAAATATGCTATTGACTCCCCTACTCCTGGAAATGGTGATTTCACAAAGCTGAAGTCAAGTATTTTTTGATAGATGAATTGCTCGCCCAGGAACCGAACTAAGTGCTCATAAATTTCATTGATAAAGCTTACTGAGTATGGATAAAGACATATTCTGGGCAGTATATCATTACCGCATAACGTCTTGATTCTTCACAATATTCATTTATAAAATAAGTATGCCCCCCGAACTGGATTATTAAATTATTTGTTTTGATGCTAGTGAAGTCGTTTTTATTGTCATCTGCTGTGCTATCGGCTTCTTCAAAGGCTGTAATTTCAATTCCTCCTAACTTTGGTGGTTATTAAACCAAAGCGACAATAGCTTGTATAAATATTGGGTTTCCTCTGGCATAGAAATTTATAAAAATTTGCGCGTTTACCTAACTAACGGTAAAGGACAAATATTTGCAATGACAGGTGTAGAAATATTAGCCTAAGTGCAATCTGATAATAAAAATTGGGGCCGGATTTATTTCTAGCTGTTTCAATATCAATTGCTAAATTAATAAGCTTCTCTAGATTTGCTACAGCTTCATAAATAAAATCCTTATTGCGGTACATAGTTTTCTGTTCATTTTTTTTAAGTGTTCAGTGACAATGAACTTTGGTATATAATGAACTTAGGAAGAATAAGAATGGCAAAGTCTAAATAATGGATATTTATGTTGTAGGCTTCCCAAAATCAAGAATAACCGCATAAAGTGGTAGTCATTAAGGATTCAATATTCAAGGAGGTGAATATTTAAACACTTTAGATATTCTAAGCCTAGCGATAAGACAAGAAGTGGGTTTAACCTTCCCTAAAAGAGCAGCACACTAAAAGAATAATCCCCATAGTACCAACCGACAAACAGGTGGATTTGTCAACATTGCGTTCATGTTAGACTCCCGAAAAAAAGAAGTCAGGACAGGCTGTACCGGCTATGCGAAGGTTTAGTTATTGGGTGTAGTTTTTTTATTCAACATTGCTTTAATTCTTCTCTTTTTTCGTTTTGATATAATATAAATGTGTTTTTTTTCCATCTTTTTATCGTAATAATCAAGTGTATCTGCGAGAGCACCTCTTAAAATAGGAAATGAAAAAAATAATAAAAAGGAATAAAAATTTCTCTCTACAGATTTTAAAAGAGTCAAATGTTCGCATTTGTCATTAACAACTTCAATCCAAAGAATGAATTTTCCGATGGAAGAACCAAAAATTGATTCCATAACTGAATTCAAAAAAATTAAAAAAAATGGTAGGAAATAAACAGTTGGAGTTAATTTTATAACATCATTTTTTATTAATAAATACAGCAAAAAAATTCCGATTAAAATGTCTAAAATTTTCGCAAATAACCTATAACTATCATTTTTTATATTTGGATCGTACTTTAATTCAAATTCAATTTTTTCGTAGACTCGTTTTCCATCTATTATTTTTTTAGTTGGTCTGTTTACTTTTCGAAATTCTGTTAGTTCAGATATTTTCAACAAATTCAAATTTTGCCTAACTCGTTACATCAACTCAAATATACACTTTTAGAACAATTTTTTACTGGATCAAGCACAACAGGCTTATTGTGGCGAAAATCTAGTAGATTAACCGTTATGCTTTCCAGGCCGACTTAGTTTATAAGGTACGCAACGCGATGCAATCGCACAGCAGCGGGGGCCGCGCGAAGGCTTAATTATTATGTTAAGTTTTTTTATTTTTTCTCTAAGAAAGCTTTTACTTCAGAGTAATAATCTTCACCGTATTGTTTATAAAATTCACCGTTTGGTTTAATGATTAAAAATCCAGCACAATTTTGATGTTCCGTAAAAACATTTTCATAGAAGAAGCCTGAATCCATTATAAATTCAGGCATTTGCTCATAAATCTCTTTGTTATATGAATCTTTAGCATAAACAAAGAAATCAACTGCATTATAATTAGAACTCATTCTTGAAGAGATTCTAATTCGATTATTAGCTACTTGTTTGTTGTTTTTAACACTGTAACCAACATATATACAATTTGGTGCTTTTTGGTTATAATTTATTAGAATTGACTTGTCATTTGGAATTGTAGTTTTTAATTCTACTTCCAATCTTTTAATCAGTTCTTTGTATTCATGTTTATTTAAGGTTCCTGAGTAAGCTGTTCTGCTTTTCTTGTATTTGGTATTTGGTTGGGTGTTTACATTAGTATTAGTAAAATCTTTATTAGTTCCGCAGGAGATGAATAAAATGCTGAAAATTAAATAGATTACTTTTTTTAATATTTTGTTCATAGACTTTGATTTAATCAAATTAAGCACATCCGGTTTTTCAACTCAATTATGCACTTTAAATACAATTATTTGTTGGATAAAATCAGCAAGGTTTAGGTCACGCACGGGAGCAGGTGCACAGGCCACAAGAAGGTTTAGTTGTTGGCAATAGGTTTTATTTTATTTCTGTTGTATTTAACAATATTGCAGGGGTTAAAAGTATTCTTTTGTGAGGAGTTTTAAACAAGTAATTTGCAAAATCATATTTAATCCTTAAATTACTATTTGTTAAATTAGCTGACTGTTCAGAGGTTGTTGTATTAAAAGTTTTGGAATAATAATTATTTTCATTGGATAATTGAAATTTCAATTTAGTACGATCTTTATTTTTTGGAAGAATTTTTTTATCGTTTTCATCTAAGTAATATAAAGCTTCTATATATACAAATAATTTCGTGTTTTCTTTGAATAAAATATCCTCTTTGTGTTCAATCTCAATTCTGTTTTTCTGTTTTGAGTTTAAATAGAGGGTATCGGTAGAGTAAATGTTTTGATTAAACTGTAGTGTTTGTAAGTTACCAAATGGTAAACTTTCTTCTACTTCAAAAAAGTGAATCTTATAGGCTGTTTTATATTTTACTTTATCTACATAAAAAATAGTATGATTAATGTTTAAGTTATTTTTGTAATTATGAAAAATAGTACCAAAGGTTAGTTCTGGCATCAATAATCTACTTCTTGAATGTCTAATTCTATTTGATTCTCCTAATATAATATATTCGTTTTTTTTTGAAGAGACTACAACATCATCTAATCTTATGTATTCTTTAGTTAAAAAAACAGGTTCGTTCAGGTTTTCCATTTTTATTATACTTGTTTTATAGCCTGTTTTAATAAACTCTATTTTGTTATACTTAATATTACTAGGAATAACAGTAGCACTATTATTTTTTGTTACATTGGTGTAAACAATTTTATCGTCATTATAAAGTATAAAAGTAACAGAATCTATTAAATCATACGTATCAGTATCTAAAACAATAAATTTTTGGCCAAAAATGTTTAAAGAAAAAAATAATAAAATATAAAAAATTGTTTTCCTCATTTTATCCTATTTAAGAATAAGCCGTACTGTTGAATTCAACAGTACAGCTTTCAGTTCATTATTATTTAAGGTTGATATTCTTCATTACACCCAACTGTTTCTTGTCCATAGCCATTTTCTTTCATAACTGACTCATCGTCTGTAAGTTTGAAACCTAGAAAATAATATGCTCTATATACACCTCTTTCACCATTTACACAAGCTCCATAAGAATAGCGTCAACCTAGCGCGATTGGTTGAGGATTGCCTGTTACTGGATCTGGAATGGTAGGATTTCTAATAATTCTGATAATATCAAACTGGTCTGTTGGTTCATACTCATGATATTAACTGATTTCATTATAAACTACTCTTTCTGATGTTTCTGTATTTGTTACAGTTAATGTAAAGTTTACTCTGTCTACATCTACAGTAGTACCCGCTCCATCTGTTTGAGTATTTTCAAATGAATATCTACTAGCTATTTCTTCATCTCCAACAAAAACTTCTCTAATAATATAACCATCAATTTCAGCTGTTCTGATTGTTGATTCGGTGTAGTTTTGAGAGGAGATTAAACCTTCATTTAATGATTCTCCTTCAATTGCTGCTTTTTCGTCAATTTGTTGATTGTCTACTGAACAACCTGTAAAAATAATCGCACTAACGAAAAGTGCAATTAAAAAATGCAATGATAACTTTAAATTTTTCATAATTATTAAAATTTAGTTTGTGCCTACTATTGTTTTATGGTTCCTGTTCGGCTAATTTCCCCATTTTTTTTTCTAATTATTGCCAACTGGTAACACCTAATTAACATATACTCCTAATACAATTTATACTGAATAAAGTGCAATAAAGTTATTGGAGTGAAAATCTAGCAGGTTCACCAATAGCCTGTCAAGGTTGACTTAAATTTCAAGTCAAGGAAAACACGTTAAAATCGGGTACCAGTAAGAGCAATTTGTTTGTATTTCCAAAAATATATAACTTTTTCGAAAAATGTCACTATTTATAAGGATTTTTGTTAAATACCACTAGGTTTTATGTTTATTTAAGAAGCGGGTGATATCATTTTCGAGGTCTTGTTTTAAATATGCTAATGGCTACCCTACTCCTGGGAAAGGTGATTTTACGAAGCTGAAATCAAGTATTTTTTGACAAATGAATTTCTCGCCGAGTAAGAGGACTAAATGCTCATAAATTTCATTGATTGTACTTGCTGTGACTTGAATAAAGACATATTCTAGGTAGTATATCTTTACGGCATAAGTTTTTTGATGCTAATGAAGTCGTTTTTATTGTCATCTGCTGTGCTATCGGCTTCTTCAAAGGCTGTAATTTCAATTCTTTCTAACTTTGGTGGTTTTTGATCCAAAGCGACAATAGCTTCTATAAAAATTGGGTTTCCTCTGGCATAGAAATTTATAAAAATTTGCGCGTTTACCTAACTAACGGTAAAGGACAAATCTTTGTAGTAACATTTAATCTTTAAAATTAGAATCTTCTATTTAATAAATGCCAGAATTTTGGAGTAGTCTACAAAAAGGGGAAGCCTACCTGCAAAATCAGAGTACAATTAAAATTAAAAAGATAGCCTTGGATTACTTTGAAGTGTGAAAAATTGAGCTTAAAATGATTAATGTATCAATTAAAGAAATAAAAGACCCTTTTCTAGCCTCTAGCGATACATTTCTGATACATTTATCGCAATAAAAAAAACCTTAAACACTTACTATTTAAGTGTTTAAGGTTCTTAAAGTCGGGAGTGGCAGCCCGAAGACTAGCACCTCTAATCCCTGTAATAATCAGTATTTCAGTGTTTTGAAAGTAAAGTGGTAACCTAAAAGGTCACTTTCTTTTTATCATTATATATATCTAATTTGATATTTTTGATTAATCCGAATATTAATGAACGTAGATTAAATATAAGTATTTATAATTAATTTGTCAATTAATAATCAATAAAATCTTGGACAATTTCAAGATCAATTCCTAGATAATCTGCTAATTCTTGGGTGGTGATGATTTGGTTTTTAGACTTGCCTTTCATCTCCTTGAGTTTTTTTAAGATGCGTTGGGAATGACGCAAACTGAATCCAGTGATGTTCTGGATGTCTGTTGGGTGAACTTGTATGCGTCGTTTAATTTTCATTTTATGGCTTTTTGGTACTTTTTTGCTTTGTGTGTGCTTTATCTATGCTTCACCTCTACTCTATCTCCACATTATATATAGCTAATATAAAGCGTTTTGCACTTAAATTATAAAATCGAGCTTGCCAATTGCGCCTAAGCTGCCAAAAACGTCAAAAGCGAAGTAACCAATTGTTTAAGAGCCTTTTATGTGTTTGATTTGATTAAAAATTAAACATTATGGCTAAGCAGACAGGTATTATTAAATTAAAGGGTACTATAGGTGGTATTTCATTCTATAAGACCTCAGACGGGCACCTTGCGAGAGAAAAAGGTGGCGTGGATGGTAACCGAATCAAAAATGATCCTGCGTTTCAAAGAACGCGTGAGAATGGTTCTGAATTCGGAAGAGCGGGTAAGGCTGGTAAAGTATTGAGAGATGCAATCCGGTTGTTGCTTCAGAATGTGACAGACAAGCGTTTGTCTAATAACTTGCAGCGAAACTTGATGAAAGTCATCAAGACCGATGCGGTCAATGATCGTGGGCAAAGGACCATCCAAGATGGTGATATGAGCCTTTTACAGAATTTTGATTTCAACACGAAAGCGAAGTTTGGTAGAACGCTTTATGCGGATATCACGCACAACTTAGATCGTGTGACAGGGGAAGGAACTATTGACATTCAGCCATTTGAACCGATGACAATGGTTGAGGCGCCTGGCGGAACAACGCATTTTAAGGTAGTGACTGGTGTTGCCGAATTAGATTTTGTGAATGAAAACTCAGTCTTTGATTCTGATGAGTCAAGTATTCTTCCCTGGGATAGTTCGACTACCTCAACGATCAGTATGTCGGCAACGGTGACGGCTGCGTCCACTTTGCCTTTGATTCAGGTGGTTGGAGTTGAGTTTTATCAGGAAGTCAACGGGACAATGTATCCGCTTAAGAACGGTGCATTTAACGCCTTGAACATCATCGCAGTGGATAACAGTTAGTTTTGATTCGACTTGGTTTATATAGAGGGCATTTTCCGCAGGGTACGATTGGTGCCCTCTATTTATTTGATGAGTTCTTAAGTTTTACGATTGAACTTCCCTGGAGGGAAAATCAACGGAATATTTCAGCGATTCCCGATGGTATTTATGCGTTAAAGTTGCGGTATTCAAAAAAATTTGAATGGCATTTATTAGTTGAAGGCGTTTCCAATAGGGATTTGATACTATTTCACCCCGCGAATGATGCACTAAAAGAATTGGAAGGCTGCATCGCTCCGGTTAGTAGTTTGGTTGAGATAGCGAAAGGCTATTCATCAAGGAAAGCCTTGGAAAAAATTTTAGAGCGACTACGCCCCTACTTTTTAGAAGAGAAAAATGTGATCATCGAATTAAAGAGTTCACATTTCGAAGAAATTATTTTAAAACAGAAAAAAACACAGAACAATGACAGTTAAAGACAGATACACATCAAAAACACCTAAGTTTTTTAGAAAGCTAAGAAATATTGGCTTAGGCATTACGGCCGTTGCCGGAGCTCTATTAACCGCGCCAGTTTCCTTACCTGCTTTAGTAGTGACAATTGCAGGCTATGGATTAGCTGCAGGTGCAGCGATTTCAGCGGTGAGTCAGGTGGTGACTGGCAAAGAAGTCGAAGATGAGCCAAAACCCCAAGAGAACGAGGATTAAAAACGCGAAAGAATTATGACGACACACGAGAAAATTGGTTTTATTGGCGGATCATTATTAAGTTTATTAGGTAGTGTAAAGCTTGATGATTTGATTACCACTAGCGTTTTGGCCATTACGGGCGCAAGTGTCAGTTTTATGAGTTCGGTGATTTTAAAATTTCTTAGTAGGTGCTTTAAAAAGGATAAGGACAAAAGGTGAATTGGCGTTGGTGGTGCTTCGCATTCCTTAGTTTCATAGTTGTAAGGTTGCTAATTAAAGATTGAGCCCTCCCTTTCGGAGGGTTTTTTTGTACCTAAAATGTAAAAGCAAGTCGGTTTCTTTTAAAGCTCTCAAAAGATTTAAATCAGCATTATAAAATACTTCAAGCCGCATCTAAATTGGCGACCGTCATAAGGTCCAATCCGTAATTCAACAAGAGTTTGTGAGCTTAAACGGAATTGGAATTAGATCCGTAGAAAAAAATCGGTTTAACCGGAATAAAACCTATACTTGATAAAAATTTCGGCAAATTTTCCTTCCTTAATAAGATTAAAAAAAAGAGCCCCCTAAAATGGGAGCTCTGAAAGGCAAACCTCTAGCCAAAAAATGCGTATAGAAAGCTCTTTATAGCCTTTATAATTTACATTTATGCCAAAAGGATTGCCTTTTGAACGTGTGCCCACGTGCAACCACCAGTTGCCGATGTGAGCGGTATATAAAATAGTAAACATATTGCTTTTTACACAGGAACGGTGGGATTGGTGCAAGGGCTGTGAGTGAAAATACAACCCGCAAGGGTGGAGATTTTTGCTCAACAGGCGATAGCGCACCCTTGTGGCTCTCGCATCCGCACGCCTGTACCTTTGCTTTATGTTTGAGATTGTTATATAATTTATCTGGAATAATCATCATCGATTTATATAAGACCTTATTATCCTTCGGCAGGTAATCTAAAGGCGCGAGCCGACTGCGAGTTGAACAACGGGTGTACTAGCTAGAGGTATATAATACCGCTAGTGCTATGTTCACACTGGTTTGGCGCTGTAATTGAATCGGTTGGGGAAAGGAAAGGGCTGTTTTGCAACGGAATGAAAAGCATCGGAGCTTGCACGCTATGAAATTGAATTGTACTTATTTTAGCAGCGTTATTAAGTATAGCTGTAATGATATATTTACCTATTGGTTAGTGCAGGGCGAAGTGCTTGTAATGGAGTGTAAAAGCAGCTCTTTTGTGCGGTTTGCAATAAGGCTTGTTTTTTTTATGACCAACGGGAGTAAAACAAATAAGCTTTATGCAAATATGGATGTTTCAATTACTGTGACAAACTTATCAGCCCGTTGTGATCGCAGGCTCGCACATTAATAAGCAGCGGTTGCATCCAACTTATATACTTGCGTAGCATATCTTTATGGGTTTGGGTGCAAGAGTAGCTGCGGGTGCTGTAGGAATGGCGTGTGTGAAATAATACAAATGAATAGCTTTTGAAGCCTGAGGACGGAAGGCGTAAAAAGCGTATGAATGGTAGATGCAAGGTTTATTATGTTGTATGCTAAAAATGTATTGTATAAGCTATTTTAAGGTGGTTTTTATTGACGATTTAAAGACCTTGCAGCTATGTATTATGAAACAAAACAGAATGACGTAAGCACACCTTATTACCTGCCACGCCTTATATTTTAACCAAGAGGTATTTTTTTGAAAACGGATTAAAAAAAGCGCAAAGGCAACAAGTAAAGGTTGGAATTTTGTAGCGTCTTGCGATAGCAAGGTGCGGAAAATATTGCAACTTGTTCTGTGGGGAACGGAAGCTCTTGTGATTACGTGCGTGAAGAGTAACGTAACAAACGTAAGCGCAAGTGCTTGTAGTGAAGCAATTATTAGACTAATCTTTATCTTCTGTTAAATTTTGTACTTGTTCCTCTATATCTAATTTGATAAGTTCCCAAACTTTGTCTCTATAACAATTTGGTGTTAAATCATCTTCAGCTAAAGAAAAGTCTATACATTGTTCTAAAAGTTCTGCTCTTGTTGCACCATAAGGATTTCGTTGTTCATAGAAGTTTAACATTTGCTCTAAAGTAAACACATCTAAAAGCTCGTGGATGTCCCAAAAATCTTTTTTCCGACCACCATTAGCAATAACCTCAAACTTCATTGCTGCAATTTCTTCATTAGATGCTAATCGTATATTACCTTCTTCTAATAATGGAAAAACAAATGGGTCTGTATAATATATATCTAATTTAAGTGCATTATTTTCATCTTCACCAACAAAATAAGACCTGCCAAAAACAACTTCACCTACAGAAGATGTTACTACATAAGGAAATAAATCATTTAAAATTTCTTCTAAACGATTAAAATCAATACTGTCATATTCTGCATCTGTAAATAAATCAATATCAATAGATTCTCTATGCCCTTGTTGTAGACTTAATGATGTACCACCAACCAATCTAAAACTATTGAATTCTTCAATAGTCATAAGGGTATTTAAAGATTCCCAAAGTAAATCGGAAACGGTATTAAGGTGTAAAGGCATTTAAAACTTAAATAAGTTGAAAGTCTTCTGCATTTTTTTGAAATGTAGATAAACGGGATTGTTTAATAGACTTTGCTATTCTTGAAACTGTTCTTTTACCGTAGAATTTTATGATTTCGTTGATTTCTTTATCATTACCACGTTCTAAAACTCTTTTGATAATGGCACGTTTATTTTTGTTCCAATCTATTTTATCAAATGATGTATCCCAAAATAGTACTTTTCTAATATTGTTTAGATTTGGTGTTCTTTTACTATTTTCAGTTAATTTACTTTTTACTTCATACCCTGCTTGTAGCATCATAAAATAATCTTTTTCTGTATGAAAGTAATCTGCCAATTTAATCGATAGCTCCGGATTGATGCCTCTCTTTTGATTTATAATAGCACTAATGGTTTGCTTATGCTCACCTATAGACGTAGCTAATTGAGAGCTTTTAATATTATTGCGCTTTATTTCGCGGTGTAATATTAGCCCTGGATGTATGCCTTTTATTTTAGCTATTTTAGGTAACATAGTTTCTTTTGTAATACAAATGTATGTATAAATAGATTAGTAAACAAAACTGTTTACTTTTTATTAACAGTAATATAGTGCTGTAACGCTTTGTTTATTAAGTTTTTAAGCAAAAAAAATGCCGAATATTAGATGTGTAATGGTATCAAGCTTTAGACTTTAAATCGAATGCTACGCCAGATTTCACTATTTCGGTAACATTGATTGTAGGCATTAAGAAGTTATTAAAAGGTGTATTTTCGGTTCTACTATGTAAAACACCTCTTGCCGTACCAATGGTTAACATAATTAAATGACGCATAAAACCAACAGGAATAGTCAATTTGGTTTTGTCTTTATTTTTAAAACTTTCCCAAGCATCATCTACAATTTTGAAATGACACGCTATTTCCAATACTAAAAATGCTTTTTTATCTTGATAAAATGCTGGTGATACAAAAACCGCTACCATTTTGTCTTTTTCATTAATGCCATATTTAGCGTTTACGCTAAATTGTACATCTTCCCCTTCTTTAAAAGCAGATTCAATTATTGCAAATTGCTCTGTTGTTATTTTCTTTAATGAAAATCCTATTTTATCGGACATTATGCCACTACCTTTAAATGATTATCTCCACGACGTACATAGCTTGAAGTTTCTATCATTTCGCTATAATCAAAAGACAATTTGTTATCGTCTTGAATTAATTTACCAAAATGATATTTGAAACGCATTAGCTCTTTGGCTTTAATGGTAACCGTAAACTTATCTTCACTTGAAAGCATTTCTTCTTTCTTGACTTCCTCTTGAGGTACTTCAATTAGCTTTACTCCTAATATTTTACCTACTTTGGTAATGGTGTCAATTCCCAAACGTTCTTGACCTTTTAATAGTTTACTTATGTATTGTGGTGAGCAGTCTAAAGCCTCTGCCAATTCCTTTTGGCTTTTAGGATATGTATCTGTAGCCTTATTTGCTTTTAAGGCAGACAGTACTTTAACTGCAATTTTGAAAGAAATATCAAGCCACTCTTCATTTTCCTTTCTCCATTTGGCTTTTTCTAACCAAGCAGTATCCTTTTTTGAAGTCTTTATTAATTTATCTTTGATGTTGTTAATGCTCATAACGTTGTGGTGTGTGCTGTTTTGTGTGTTTAATACGACTCTACAAAATCTAATTGGTCATTCTCTTCGTCGAGTAAATATTGTTTTGTTATTTCAAGTTTATCCAATTCAAGAATTAAATGCTCTGTTTCGTTCATAGTTGGTGTTAATTTAATTGCACCTCCTGAAACTACAAATAAGTTGACATCAACTCTAATGGCATAGATGCGAAGCCAACTGGGTTTAATGATTCCTTTGGCTTTGTCTTTTTCATAATCTTCAATAACTCCTGTTGAGAGTGGTTCAAATAGTGTAGATAATGTTTCAAGTCTTTCGGTTTTTCCAAGTTCAGCAATTTCTAATAATTCTTGCTCAAATAATTTAGCGTCTTCACGTGTTTTAGTAATAGCTTCATCAATTGTGATGCCATTCCAAAACACATTGTCTAAATCTTCTTGGTGTTGCTCGAAAAACTCCCATAAGTAGACTGGATCGTTCCATAATTCAAAACATTTTGCAAATTCGTGTGTAGCTTCTGTATTATATTGTACCGAATACAAGCTCTCTTCCACTACTGCAAATGTATCAATTATTTTCATTAAATCAACCTACAGGTTTATTTTTTCAATTTATTTAACTATTTAAAAAATTTTTCATTCGAAAGACATTTGACTAAATAACAGTAATTTTATCAAACAAGCAATTGAAATAAGAAATTAGTTGCCAACCATTAACGGGTTGCACCTCTCTAAATATTGACCACTATCTTCGTGACCTAATAACCATGGCATATTTTCATTAAATTAAGGAGTTTTTTCTTTTAAAACCTCTATCTACAAAACCACATCCCTATCCTATCCAAAACTTTATCTAGCGATATTTTTAGTATGGTTTATAGTTGGCGGTTTATAGGTTCATCTTTGGTAATTTGAATGAATATGAAGAACGCAAAGGCAAAAAGTAAAGGCTGTAATGCTGCAATGCAATGAAAGTATTATAGCTTTTACTGCGCGGAAAGCAAAATAGGTATGGCTGAAATGTAATGGAAGCTATACTTATTTGCTTGAGGAAATTGACTATTGACTATCAACTTTGATCTCTTTTGGATTGTTTTTAAATCCCTTGTAAAAACCTACAAAGAAGTCAACAATCCATTTAATGATTAAAAATGAAAACCAAAGGATATTAATAAAGATGTACCAGAAAAATTTCATCGTATTCAAGGCCAATATGCAGAATAAGTATATTAATTGTAGGGTTTTAGCATTCTTCCCTCTTATTTGAATTCCACCTAATTTAAAGCTGGAATAATTTGGTTTAAAAATGTTATATGTTCCGCGCTTATTTTTAATGGAGGTACTTACACCAGATTTCGAAACATTAAAATTGAATGGTCCATTACTGAATCTGCCTATAAATTGAAAATTACCATTTTGTAGGCCTATTCTTGCACCTCTAAAAAGCCTTTTATGAAAGCGTATACCTTGGTTTGTATTTATAGTAGCGCCATATCCCTTTTTAGATATGTTCTTTCTCGCCGCGACACCTCCTGTTCTTGATACTCTTATATTTTCACCCCTGTACTCTACTCTTTTAGTTGGCGCTTTATTTTTATTTGACATAGACTCAATTAGAATTACATTGTTTAAAGCTGCTAAATACTAGCGTATAGCCTATTGAATAAACTTACACATTTTTAATTATAAAGTAACCCAAAAAGCGCAGAGGCAAAAAGTAAGGGCTGAAATACTGGAATGCAATGGAGGTATTTCAGCTTTTACTGCGCGGAAAGCAAATGGGTATGGCTGTAATGCAATGGAAGTTATACTTATTTGCTTGGGGGGGGATTGAATATATTTATGTTCTAACGATTCATCAATCTCCTTTTCTATGTTTGTGTGGTTTAAGTGATGGTGTGTTTCCTGGTGTTTTTTTATTGTCTCTTTGGCGTCTATCAGGTTTACCGGTTGTCTTTGCTATTCTTTTTGGTCCTGGTTTAATTCCCATAATATTTAATTTTTGAATAAATTAATGATAAATAAAAGTCATTTCTATTTAGGTTATCTGAATGTATATGTTTGAGTTATTTAAATTCAGGATAACTTTTTAAAAGTTCTTTTAATCGTTCTTGCTCTCTTTCTCCAAAAGAATTAACCGAATACAAGGTTTCTTCATTGGGGCCATCAATCTGATTTGTTTCTACTGTTAAAATAGCATCTTTAGATGCGTCAACATCACCCCAATCACTAAAAGTATTTGGTGCTAAATACCAAGTTACTTCTTCCCCAGGCTCTAAACCACCTGAGATTGTGTAATTAAAATCATCTTTTATCCATGGAATACTTCTATCAGGGCTTGTTAATGTGCCTGTAAAATAAGCTCTAGAAACTGGATGGTTTGTCCCATTAAGAACTGTCAGCTCAATTATAGGTTCTTCAGTGACATAATAGATTCCTGATTTACGTTTATAAAAGCGAGAGCGCTTAACTTCAAATTTTTGGAGGGCAATTCTATCTTTTTTAGCTTTTTCTTTTTTTTGTAAAAGCTCCTGAATTTCGATTTTGGCCTGTTCCTTTTTCTTTCTTTCATTTTCAGCGCGGATATCTTCAGCAAGCTGTATGATATCATCAGCTGATTTACCATCTAATTTATCTTTAATGTTTGACAAACTTTTATCCACATCAGTATCACCACTTAGCACATCTCCGAGATTTAAATTGCTCATCATGACTAATTGTAAAGCTGAGGTAAATTCTTCTTTTTTCTCTTCAGAAAGACTATTCTCTATTTCTTCAACAGAAGATTTCATTGCTTCATCAGTAGAAGCATCAATTTTTTTGGAACATGCAGTTAAGGTTAATGCAATAAATGTTAGACATAGAATTAATTTTCTCATTGTTGTATATTTTAAAGATTATACCTCAAAGATGAAACGCATCTATGCAACCAATATGCATACTTATCAAGTTTATATTAAGCTCCTTTATTCCCTTCATTCAGCGAGCTTACAATATCAAAAATATTATCAGCTTGTTGTTCATTAAAAACGCCATCTACACCAAGATTGTGAAATTTCTTAAAGGGAGCTTCATAAAGTTTCTCAGGATCAATTCTTCCATTAGAAGTAAAGAAAGATTTTAAAGTTTCCACAAATTTTATTTGTTCAGAGTTTAACTCGTATTGGTTAATAAAATCAGCAAAAGCTTTATCTACTTTTTCTGAAGACAGGCCTAATAAAGAAACGACTAAGTTTTTGATATCGATTTCAGTACCAATCTCTTCTTCAATTTTTTCTTTTGTGAGCTTACCATTAAAAAGCATCTTCTCAAGATTTTTGATCTCTTTATCAGTTATAGGTTCACCATTTCTGATTTTTATAATCGTCATGCTGTCGTTATGCTTTTTGATAAGTTGTTCTAAACGTTTTAGATTATTTTTAAAAGGTGTTGTGTTATATTCAGAACCATGATCATTGACTTGATAGGCTGTCTGCTTAACATCTTGCTCATTAAAATCATCTTCAAAATTGGTTGTCACATATCGTTGATCAGTTTTGTCAATATAGACCAATAAATCACGGATATTAGTTCTTATTTTCTCAAGATGCTTTAAGCCTTCATTAGACCAAAATTGTTCATTTAATGGTTCTTTGATCACTTCTTCTTTTTGTTTTACTTCAGGAATATTCGTTTTCCTTAGTAATTTTTGTGATAAGGAAGCGACTTTAATAATAGGTGTTTTCAGTTCTTCTTCAAATTGAGGCGTATTTGGTATTTCTAAACGCTTGATCATTAAACTGTATATAAGTTTATCATAAAAACGTGCCAGATCGTTTTCTCCTTTTGCAGGATGAACTAGGGGTGCAATAGTTTCTTTAATCGTCTTGATGTCTTTTTTAGATAAGTGATCCCAAAGGTGGCGTTTCTCATCTCCGTATTTTATCACTTCTTTTAAACGCATTCTTACATCAAACCTCGATTGATCAATATCTGAGACTGTTTGATGTAAATTATCTAAAAGATTTATTCTATAATTTTTTAAATCATCATCTTTTTGAAAATGCTCTTGTTTTAAATAATCTGCTAATTGAAGTTTTAGGTTAAACACCTGCTCTGTTATACTTTTATGAATACTTGATTTGATTCCTTTGGGATTTTCATTAAAAAACTCAAAGTTTCCAAAAAGGTCAAAAATTAAGAATTTCTTTTTATCATCACCAGGACCAAATAGATCAGGCCTTAAACGAGAGCCTCGCCCTATCATTTGCCAAAACTTTGAGTAAGATTTAACCGGCTTATAAAAAACAAGGTTGACACAACTGGGTGCATCAATGCCAGTATCCATCATATCAACTGAAATAGCGATTTGGGGTAAGCGATCTTTTTCTTCATCACAGAACCTTTCAATAAATTCCTGAGCTTTAGGCTCGCCATGCGTTATCACTTTAACGTAATCATTTCCGAATTGCTGTTTATCCATTTCTAAAAGCGTGTCTTTTAGAAATTGAGCATGCTTTCTATTCCGTGCAAAGATGATTGTTTTACCAATTTCATCGCCACCCCTTTTTTTGATAGCATGTTTTAAAATATAATCAAGTGTTTTGACGGTTGTATCGACATTAAAAAGCCAATCATTTAATTGATTTTCAGGAATCCATTCATTCCCTGTTGCTTCTTCTCCATCTAAAATCTCTTTTTCAAATTCTTTCTTTTCCTCTTCAGATAGTTCTTCATACTTAATACCTTTAGTTAAAAACTTGGTTGGCATTTCAACAGAGTTGTAAGGCACAAGGTAATTGTCATTTACTGCTTCTTCAAAACTGTAAGCATCAGTTGGCGATTTATCAGGTAGGCCAAAAACTTTATAAGTATTGTGATCTATGCTGTCTTTAGGTGTTGCTGTCAAGCCTAAAAGTATAGCATCGAAATATTCAAAAATAGCTTGATATTTTTGATATATTGAACGGTGAGCTTCATCAATAATAATGAGGTCAAAATGGCCTACGCCATAAAAGCGTTGTTCATCTTCTTTTGAACCATCAATTAAGCCCATGAGCGTTTGATAGGTTGAAAAGGCTATCCTTGCATCTGGATTATCTTTTTCTTCAATCAGATTAACGCAAGAGTGCTCTGGCATGAGTTTAGTAAAATTTGCTTTTGCCTGTTTGACCAGGCTTATTCTATCAGCAAGAAACAAAACTCTTTTAGCCCAATTGGCCTGAAATAAAAGTTTTGAAAAAGCTATTGAAGTTCGGGTTTTCCCTGTTCCTGTTGCTAAGACTAAAAGCGCTGCTCTGTTAGTGCCAATTAACTTATCTGTCTGCTTATCATTGCCTGTAATGTGCTCCGCTATACTTTTAATCGCACGCATTTGATAACTACGTCCTGCAATATCAGAATCAATACTTAATTTTCTGATATCCTTACGATTGTTACGTCTGTACATTAAAGTTTGGAGTTCGTTTTTGGTATAAACACCATGCACTTGCCTTGCTGCTTTATAAAACTGATCGTCCCACAGATAAGTTTCATAACCATTACTGTAATACATCACAGGCCTTTGGTTGTGCATTTTCTCTAAAGCATCGGCATAAAGTTGCGCTTGATTTTCACCAGTTTGCACGTTTTCAATTGCTTGTTTTGCCTCTAGCACAGCTAAGGGTTTTGCGTTATCATCCCATAAAACATAATCAACATAACCAGTGCCGGATGGGTTTGTTGATTTTGGCATGTTGGTCACTTTATATTCTTTGTCGTTTGCTCCGTTTAAATCCCATCCTGCTTCACGCAACATAACATCAATGAGTAAGGCTCTGGTTTGTTTCTCATCTCTTGGATGATATACTTTATCGCTTGTATTTGCTTGTTTTTTATTGTCATTAAAGACTTTTTGCTTCTTCTTTTCCCGTAATTTATAGAGCTGATTGTCTTTAATGCGCTTCTCTCTTTTTTCTTTTTCAGAAGCGAGACGATTTTGAAAATCTATCTTTTGTTCTTCTAGTTGTTTTTGAAGTTCTTTTAATTGATTCTTTGTGACTTTGACCTCATCTCTTTCAGGGATAAAGCTCCAGTTAAAATCTTTTGAAATAGCAATATCATCATCGCTGTAAGCTTTGGCAAACCATTTTAAAAACAGGAAAAGCTTTTCAATAACTGTTAGGGCATCTGTATCACTCACTGGTTTATTGTGAGATGCTAAATTGCCCAATTTTCTTATAATATGGAGGTCATTATAAAGCTGTTGATTGAATTGCGCTTTAAAATCTTGTTCTTGCATGAGCGCGAATAATGAAGTATCATAAGGTTTTTCGAGTTCATGGTCATTGCTATACATCCAATTAATTGCCATCTCAAGTGACATGCGCGCATAGAATAATGATGTACGCGGCTCATATCTTGCTTTATTTTCAGCTTTGTGAGCTAACTTATTTAATTTTGACCAAGAAGTTTCTAGGAAACTGAAGTTTGATAACTTAGACATGCGATATTTTTTAAATAGATAAAGCTAGCAATGCTTATTTGGTTTGATTTAGTAAAATAAGCAAAAAAATATTGCTTATTGGGTTATAATTTATAGAATTAGCGAAATAAAGCTAGTATTTTTTCCTTAGTGAATTGTTCTTTTAATTTACCTATTAAGTTTTTATTTTATTTCATTAAGACTCCATCTTGTTCTTTATTGACGTTTGCTATTTATTTCATGTGTTTGCGTCAATAAAATACTTTTCTACTTTGTTAAATATTTTATTTTTAAATACATATCATTTATATTTGTAATGAATCTGAAATAAAGCTAGTCTTTAAAGTAGGATTCCCCCGGTGGCGTGAGTCACCTTTTTTTATATCTCTACTATACCCAAATCATTTTTATTACTAACAGCTTTACAGGATACATTGTTTAGTCTTTTGTAAAAATTGTGTCCGCCTTTCCTTCTCATATAATTATTAGGTTGGTATTTTTGTTTAACACAATAAGCAATGACATCATTCATCTGATGCAAAAATGAATGTTGTGAGTCTCTGAAAATTGGGTCTTCAATAATATATTCAAGCTTCATATTCCTATAACCATCATCATAAAGACTTTTATTATTAGGAATGTTGTTATAATGCCGCATCTTTCTAATTAATTTTCTCAACTTTTCACCTTCTGTATTATCTGACAAAATAATACCTCTATCATCAGAATTTTGTGGACCAGAAAAGTTATTATGCCTAATTGTATTTTCAAACCTCATTGTTAGCGTATTCCATGCTAATTCAAAAATATCATCCGTACGATTTTGCTTATCAACTACAACACTAAAAACATTTAAGTCAGGTTGAGAGTTAAGCCAATCCACGCATTTTTTGATAATATCTAGCCTGTCATTCCTTTTAATTCTTATTAACTCGCCTGGTTTATTGATCAATTCATTACAATGTATTTCTTCTCTTAATTTTAAGCCTTTTCTATCTCTCAACATCTTTCTAAAGCTGACTAAATTTCCTAAAGTTCTTCGCCAACGCAATTCGTGCATAACTATAGCAGATAGGACAAAGTATCGGGTTGGGCTATTATTTAAACCCACATCACCACTCTCATCTACATACATTAAATACATACCATTATATTATTTAGTTTAATCTACCAACTCCCCTTTAAAAGCTTTCTGCAACAAGGCTTGAAACAAATCTTCACTTTCTTGTAACTCTTGTTTTGCCAAGTCTTTTTGTTGCTCGATTAAGGCAATTTTTTCAGCGAATTGGTTTTGGAGATTTATTGGGGGATTTATTGTTTGAAAATTTTTTATTAAACCTGAATTCAAATTTGGCTGATTTCCTCCTCTACCTAAATTTCTTAAAGTGTCATAAGACATTTTCAAAAATTCATACAAGAAAGTTGAATTCATTTTAGATGAAGGTTGTAAAACAGCACAAGCTTGGTTTGTTGTAGCATCTATTCCTAGTAATCCGACTTGACCTCTTGTTTTCCCTTGACCATACATAGCGATAATAATTGATCCTTTTTCATAAAGTTTACAACTGGAGTTTAAAAGCCCGTCTTGTGTTATTTTCTCTTCTGTATCAAGTATTAATTTTGATTTTACTTCCCCTGTTTTAACCCAAGGTATCTTTCCTCCCCAATATTTATCAATTTTACGACTTGGAGTACTTCCTGAACTTACAGATGCAATGGATTTCAATTTAACTTTCTCCCACTCCTTCGGATTCATTACCGGATCGCCAAACATGTCTAAAAAGATGGATTGCGCGAGTTGGTCGTACTTGGTAAGAAGTTGTTTGGTTTTGTCTCGTAAAGCTGCGGCGTTGTCTAGGATTTCGGCGATGCGTTTTTGGGTGGAGAGTGGTGGATAGAGAAAATCTATTTTTCTAATGTGACTTGGTCCAAAATTCAATTGAGCGGAGCCAGTTATTAGTTTTTGTAATTGAGACGTAAAATGAACAGTTTGAAGGTAATATTTGAAATAATTTAAATCTAAATCATCATTTAAAGGTTTAAATCGCATTGTGCTCGTATTTAAGCAAAGAGGCAGATGCTCTTTTTTAGCAAAAGCAATTTTATTATAGAAATTATTGACCAGAATTCCTGAACATGCAATCAACAAATCACCTTCATCTACTAGAAAATGCGAATACTTTTTAGTAGCCTCCTCTATTGATAAATGCTTATCAGTCTTATCTAGATCTATTTTTCCACCATTAATATTTCCAACATTAAGTAATTTAATGCCTTCATTTTTAAATTGCCATTTTCTCACACCAGGCCCTTCTTGAAAAAATAGCTTATCAGCTATATTAGTTTTTTTCCAACCTTTTGGTACATATTTTAAATCAAATTTCATTAAAATGAGGCTTTGAGTTGATTCATTAATTCTTTTCTTTCTCTTTCTAGATGAGCAATTCTATCAACAACGACTTGAGGCTCATCATATTCCACTTCTTCATAAACAATTTCTTTGTAGCGGTTAATGGATAAATCCCAGTCGTTTTCTTCTATTTCTTTTATAGGAACCAGGAAACTTTGAGAGGTACGATCGCTGTAATCATGGGTGCAAGTGCCGTCTAGGAATTTATCAAAGCCTAAATTATCGGGTATGTCATGCACCATTATGGGACTACCCTTTTCATCATGCATTTTACCCCAATAGTCGCTTTTTAAATAGCGATATTGATCTAAAATTTGAGGTAAGTTAAAATCATCATGCGCTTTTGCTAACTGGCTCAATCTTTCGGGCGTAAAATCGCCTTTGGTTTGTGTAAAAGCTTCAAAAACATCAGGATCGATTAAAAGGTTACGTTTATCATCCAGTGATTTTCCATCAGCTTTCATGTCGTAAAACCAAACTTTGTCAGTACCACCAGTCTCTGTTTTGGTAAACATCATAATCGCGGTACTTACCCCTGCATAAGGTTTAAACACCCCACTTGGCATAGAGATAATTGCATCGAGTTTGTGATTTTGTATAATTTCTTTTCGGATATTCTTGTGGGCATTACTTCCGCCAAATAAAACACCATCAGGCACAATAACTGCAGCTCGGCCACCTTTTTTAAGTTGTCTTAAAATTAAGGCTAAGAACAAGAGTTCGGTTTTGGAGGTGTTGGTTACATTTTTCAAACCAACGGCAATACTATCTTTATCAATCGTCCCTTTAAAAGGAGGATTGGCAAGAACTAACGTATGTTCTTCAGTAATGGTGTTGTCTTTAGAGACAGCATCAACATCAATCAAATTAGGTTCTTCAACACCGTGCAAATACAAGTTCATGGATGCAATACGCAGCATAGTTGCGTCAAATTCTGTTCCGTTAAACATGTGTTTATTGATATGCTCTCGGTATTTATCAATCTCAGTTTCTTCGTAATGCGAATCGATATATTCTTTAGCAGCAACTAAAAAACCTGCTGTTCCTGCCGATGGGTCTGATATTACATCTTCTAGACTTGGATTTGTGAGTGCAACCATGAGCTTAATAATATGCCTTGGTGTGCGAAACTGTCCGGCAGTACCCCCACCCTCTAATTTAGAGAGCAAGTATTCATAGATATCACCTTTGGTGTCTTGTTGAGACATATCAATGCGTTCAAGCTTTTCCATGACTTGATCTAAAACTGAAGGTTTGTTAATCCCAAAAGAAGCGCCACGCATAAATTTACTAAACATACTTTTTTCTGACCCTAGATTTCTGATAAAGGGGAAAATACCATCAACTGTATTGCTGAAAATATTATGACGTTCATGAACATCCATTTCTTTAAGATTCTTCCAACGGAAGTGTTGCTGGTCTTTTCCAAAAATAGGTGTGTACTCTTTATTGAAGCGCTTTGCTTTACGCTCATTTACATTTTCAGTATCATCTAAATCTTTAATAAAGATGAGATAAGTGAGTTGCTCGACTATGGTAATGGTATTAGAAATACCACCTGTCCAGAAGGTGTTCCAGATTTGATCTATTTGTGATTTTAATTCTCCGGTGATCATTTTTGTAAATGGATTTATATTGTTTTATAGTTTTGCTTCTGCGAGAGTTTGAATAATTATACAAATAAAGTAATTTGTTATGCAAACTAAATGCATATATATATTTTAATCTTCAACACTAATATTATAAATGAGGTCGTGAGATACAAATTTTCTTATAGCAAATGACTCATTTCCTCCACATAAGTCTTCGGAGACTAAATATTTGACAGGACTAAGACCGTGCGCTAAACCTGCGTCTACACGAAGAGTGAATATGATTTTATCATTTTTAAATTCAAAATACCTGTAATGTGGTAACTTGTCCACCTTTACAACTTCTGAAGTAAAATCTAATGAGTCATTTAAGCTTGATAGTATATTTTCATAATCATCTATTTTTCGAAAATTATGAATAATATATTCTGGACTTTTATAAGTCTTAAAATCTTTTTCAGATAAATGAATCATCAAATTTGAGAGTTCAATTTTAGCAAGAGTTTTAAACTTATTTACAAATTGCAGTAATAAACGTAAAGCAAATTCACTCTGATTAAACTTATCGTAGTAGGAAACCTCATAAGATTGATTAGTTATTCTAGATAAAAAATCTTTTGCATTATTAAGGTTGGTAATCACTAATTGCGCTAAATCACTACTTTGACTATTTTTTGGGATATTGCCTTTTATTCTAGATTCATAGAGGTTTCCTGCTGTTATCTGCGGCACCACAAAATCAGGATAATGTTTTGTTTTCGCCTTTTCTACTTTAAAAAACTTATCGTTGATATTGTTTGCCCACTCATCGCTCAATGCATCGTAGTTCCCTTTAGAGATATAATGAATATTATCTCCATTATTTAAGCTTACAGTTAAGTGAATTGGGTAGTTCATTACTGCATCTTTAGAACCTTGCTTAAGGTTGAAATTATGATTTAACAAATAGGCAGATAATTTTTCTTGATTATTACTAAATTTAACCATTCCTTCTACCACTAGGTTTACAGTAACACCATCTCTCTTTAACTTCTCAATCCATACAATATCATCTACTTGCCAATCTGAAATTTTATTATTGATATGTATGTTTATTTCTTTGATACCAAGTTGATATCCTACGATATTAATCTCATTTGCAATAGTGCCAAAAACAAAACTTACATTATCACCTTCTGATTGTAGTTCTTGAGGTAATTGATTCTCTAAAGCAAATTGTAACCATTGTATGGCAAGATTACGATCTAAATCCTCTATATGCCACTGGGTGCTTCTGTCTACAAGACATTTTGTACAAGACGTCTGGCAATCACAGTTTTGTAATACATCTAAAGCAAGTTTTAATATTTTTTCTCCATACCATCTGAATTGAGAAGCATAACCAGCACCACCTTTTGCAGTGTCATAAATAAATATGGTTTGATATCCTTTATACTGCTTTATTCCAAAACCTAATTCAGCCTCTTCGATAGCAAGATGCTCAGCGAGCGATTTTGTAAAGATAACACCTAGGGAATATGCTAGTTTTTTATCATTTACGTAGGATTGATCTCTGTTTTTTAATCGTATTTCAGTAAAATCAGTTTTAAATCTGCTTCCTAAAATAATATGTTCTCTAATGTTTTGTGCGGAACATATACTTTCACCACTACTATCTTTACCTCCTCTTAGTCTTCTATGGCCTTCCAATTTTTCTCTAGAAGTCTCTACCTTACCACAATCTAGGCATAAGCTGTAGCCTTCACCGTCACCTGTATTGTAAAATAGTATTTGCGTGTCTTTTTGATTTGCACTAGTTCTGAAATCAATAAAGCGATTTTGATTACTTGTCCAGGGCTCTATATTTAATAAAAGAGGTTCCAGATATTGGGGTTTACTTCTTTCTGAAATCACACGAGTAGGTGTACTATACAAATCAATTGCAAAACCAGCAGGCTCTACCAATTCGGTAAGAGAACCTTTATGATCTCCTAACATCAAACCTTGAAAAACACCGTTATTGCATTTAGGGCAAGTATCACTAGCTTTATGCTCTATATTTATCGTACGCTGATAGCCACAATTTTGACAGCCTTGAATTGCATTTCTATCGGCAGATTTCCCCCAGTTGTTTTTCATTACAATCCCTGAAGACTTATAATTTAAACCGTCTATAAGAATATTGTTACCAGGCGCAAATTCAGTTAATGCTCTAGCGATAGGGTAACTAGGATTAGACTTTAATTTTGGATTCCTACTTTTTAAATCAGACATTGTGATTTTTTCAAAATCAACTATTCCTGTTGGTAAACCTGCATTAGGTAAAAAACTTTCTTCAGCTAAATAGTTTAAAACAAATTTTTGTAAAAATTGACCTTTCCGATAACCAACAGCTTTATAAGCCGGACTAGCATCACCAAATTGTAACTTTAATTCTTCTAACTTTTTGTCATAACCATCTCGCTGCGTCCTGATTCTTTGGAAAACCTGTTTAAAGTTATTTGATACTGTGGCAAGTAATTTTTCTGTATTATAGTCAGCTAGCGGTGTATCCTTAACGATGTTTTCCAGTTGCTTTTTTACAGAAAGAGGGTCAATGCTATCTAGCCAATTCAGAAAACTATGAGCAATGGTTGGTGAATCTCCATAAAAGAACTTTTCAATATTTTCTCTTACATTTAGACCTCTACTTTCATTTTCTTGATGCCTAATAAAAATTCCAAACAAAAGTGAGTTAACGTGTCTCTCTACGATATTTTTACTATCAAAGGCTAATATCGGTGGTGCGATTTTGTGCTCCAATGCCCATTTTGGATTATTCATTGTTCTTAGTCCTATAGGGTTAGGAGCGCAGAACGTTAAAGCTAGTGATTTATTTTCTGAACGACGACCGGCACGCCCTGTCCTTTGCAAATAATTTGCTGGCATAGGTGGAACGTTACTCATTACCACTGCAGAAATACCACCGATATCTACACCCATTTCCATAGTTGTGGAACAGCTCAAGATATTTATTTCACCATTTTCAAATTGAGTTTCTAACTCATTTAGGCGTGTTTTATCCTGTTGGGCAGAGTGCTCTCCTGCTAGGTATAACTTATCATAATCAAAAATACGCTCGTGTAAGTCGTTCCATAACCCCTTGTCTCTGGCTTCTTTACTGTTTTCTTTTAACCAAGCGTTTACCTGATCTTCTGGTATTGCTTCGTTATTCTCATCAAGATGGTATGGATTTGGGAATGTTGGGAATTGATGATTCTTATTCTTATCAGTTTTATAGTTTAAAATGTTACCGGCTTCTAATCTTCCTTTTATTAATGGGGAATACCCTCTGAATACTTTATCAACTAATCGATTTGTTACTGGACAAAGATATTCTTTTCCTGCTATCTCAAACTGAGTACTTTCCAGAAAATCGAGAATAAAACCATCTCCATCTGCTTTGAGAATTTTTTGTTGTAATGTTCTCCATATTTTTTCTAAAAGCTCATTAAGTTGGTCTTCTTTTCTTTCTGTAATATTGCCTCTGTCATGCCATCCTAAACCTGCACAAATCAATAAGACCAATCTTGATTGTGTTATTGACTTAGGATTATAAAGACGCCATTTTTTTGCATTTACTATTTCTGTATTGGATGGATAAATACGTTCTGAGCGATAAAACTTAGAAGTAAATAATCGCATTGAATCATCAAAAGAAAAATTGAAATTATATCTAATAATGTAATCTGCAGCTATTTTAAGAAGCGATTGCCATTCCTCTTTGTTTATCCCCAATTTATTGGCTATTTCTGGAGCGACTACATCGTCTAGTTTTGGGTAAACAATGTTGACTAACCCAAGATTTTCTAAAGATCTTTCTCGAGGGATTCTACGTGCAAATTGATCATATAACAATGCTTTTGCATAGGTTTCATTTTCAGTGATTAAGTTGTTTCCTCTTGCCCCTTTTCTGAAAAGTGTTTTAAAATCGTTTTTTCCTATTATGTGATCAATAATATCTTTCCAAGATGATCTGCTGCCTGATAATGAGCTATCTCCACCGGCTGCTAATAAATTATTAATGTCCTCAATGTCATTTTCAATTTTCTTTTTCATAAAAGCAGGAGCTTCGTCCAACTGCTTTACATACATAGCTCTGGCTTGTAATAATTCGTCATTACTAGCATCAACTTGATTATCTTTCAGCTTTTTAAGTAGATAATGATAAACTTGATAGCGTATCCAATCACTCTCACTATCAATATTAATTAGTGCCGAAATTTTAGCAGTTCCTTGTCTACTATCAGTAAAAGAAATGTATTTCCTACCTTTATAAAGTGTTTTTACGGTTTGTTTATCAATGGTATCGGTTTGATCTAAAACGATGTCTGATAAAATCCTATTTGTAAATGCCGAAGAAATCCTAAAGTGTATCGGATTGCTATTTTGGTTTCCACAGTGAGGACATTGATCATTATCTGTCATTAGAAAGTCTTCACCAGATTGTATTTCATTGTTTTGTTTGATACTGCAGGGAAACAACTCTTGATTTCTATGATTTAAGCCGTTTTCATTTTTAACTAGTCTCACTATGTTCCTGTTTGTAGACTTCTGTAGTTCACCCTCATCTACATCATCCTCATCTACATCAGCTTCTATATTAAAAGCCTCATAACCTACAGTCGCTTTTTGCGTTACTCTATCCGTACCTCTAGCCCCTTTAGATCTTTCACCTTCAAGCATCATATTACCACAACTTCTGCACGAAACAAGCTCAAGCAAAGGATGACCACAAGAACATTTTTTGCCAGCAATGGTGTACATAGTGCCCAATGCTTTGTTCGGTTTTTGATCTTTGTGTTTATCACAATGCACGTTAGTACAAGCATAAACACCTCCAATACCTCTCGTAAAGAAATGACCTCGTACAGGCAAAAGGTTCTCTCCATTCACTTTCTGTTCGGCCAAAGTGTCGATAACTGAAAGTTGATCTAATTTTTCTGTTATTCCTAGATGGTTCCCTATTTCACTTTGAGTAATACCATTTTTGAGTAAAAATTGCTCTCTCAATAATCTGATATTGCTCTGCGATAATTTTTCAGATATATGAGGTATATCTTTATCGGCAATTTGATTTTTATCACGGTTACCAGAGATTACCTCTATTTGGTTTACAGAAATACCGCACAAATCCGACATAAATTTCTTCAAGGTTTCTTTATTTCCAGCACCTACAGTTGCAGAAGTAATTGCAAATCTTAAATCATTAATATCTACCTCGAAAGCAGCCACTACACGTCTTATAAGTAGAGCCATTTCGGCAGCTTTAGAACCTGTTAGTGTATGGGCCTCGTCTAATAAAATCCATCTCAATGAACCTTTCGATTTTTCGAGAATTGGTACGTCTGCGTTACGCACCAGCATATACTCAAGCATCGTAGGATTAGTAAAAAGTATTTGAGGCGGTGTTTCTCTTATTTGTTCTCTAGAGATTAGTTCTGGGAGTGCTTTATTCTTTTTCTTCTTGCTATTTTCTTTATTTGGGGTGTCACCAGTTAATAAGGCATAATTTACACCCTCCAGTGCAGAACACCAAGCATGCATTCGCTTCCTTTGACTAGAAATTAAGGCATTTAATGGGTACAAGAAAATAGCGTTGACTCCTTGTTTATTCTTACAATTTTGATGGATATCTTGTAGTACAGGTAGCATGAAACATTCTGTTTTACCAGATCCTGTACCTGTTGTGACTGCAATTGATTTATTTTTATTGAGCAACATTCTCCAGCTCTTAATCTGATGTTTGTATGGATGTCTATCTTTTGGAAATTGAAAATCTTTATCTCTAATAGAAGATAATGCTTTAATAAACTCTTCTTGAAAAACAGTCGAAGTCTCACCAAATGTTAGTTTATCCTGTTCCCAAGGAAACGTGTTTTGAAAAACAGCATCGGCCATAATAGGTTCTTGAGATAAAAGGAATTTAAAATAATCCTGCATCTCCTTATCGCCTGTAGCCCATAGGGACAAGATAGCATCAGTTAATCTGTTTTCTGTTTTCTGGTAAAAATTTCTGAAATTCATTGTATTAGCTTCTTGTTAAGGCGTGTAATAAGGTTTTGTTGTAAAAATCTGGTTTAAGATATTGGCAGTATTGGATATTACGCCTAATTACTTCGCGTTTTTCACCACCACCCCAAATCGGATACTCTTGTTGTATGTTATTTATAGATTCTGCAACAGCTATAGGAGATTGAATAAGTAATTTTACCTGATTGTGATCTTCAATTTGAATATTATAATCTTTAGATATTTTTGGATTATTACGAGGTAATTCATTTTGAACCTGAACTGATAACTGACTCCTTAAATCTAATATATGACTATTTAAAATAGTTGATTCTTGTGTTAAGGGAAGATTTATCAGTAACATAAAGACTTGGAATAATCCTAACTCATCAAAATATTCAGCTAATACGCCTTTACATTTTTCTAATTCTTTTGAATTGTAATGCCTTTCCATACTCACCAGTGCCATCTTCCAAGCCTCTTTTGAGATCCAATGAAAACAGAAGCCTAGGTCTTTTTCTAATTCAGGAATTATGTTTTGTAAATAATTACTGTAATCATAAAGATTTGGGATCAAAAATAAAAAGGCTTTGGCTGCTATTTCAGGACACCTTGAAATTGCTCTTAACTGATCAAATGTAGAATAAGGAAGATCAAATTGCAGACAAACATGAAAATAATATTTGGTTTGTAACCATATATCATCTCTATAACTAGTCATTGATAGCTCTTTGTGAAAATTATCTATACGCTCCTTAGCATCTATTGGTAGAACTTTTTTATTTGTTTTTACAAAACGTGGCATTAACTGATTACCTTCCTTTTTTGAAGAAATGATAATGAATTGGTTTAAAATGGCGGTTTCAGGAATAGTGTAAACGTCTTCATTACACGAAAGCGGAATAATATCTATATCCTCAGCTCTACAATTAACTGGTACAGCAAAGAGATCTAAATCAGGCTTACAACCAAATAAAGTAACTTTACGTTTAAGTTCATACGTAATATCCAACGTGTGACTAAACCCAGAAATCTCATATATCTTTTTGTTATTACCCTCAGACAACTCAAGGCATACTTTATTTCTATAATCCATCGCATCGGCTAAATAAAAAAGTCTTACGATTTCATCTTTAAAGCTGATTACAGGTTGAACGGACTCGTTTATAATCTTTGTAATCTTAACATCATTTTTCAAACTATTTTTGATAGTTAAAGTAGTCTCTTGATTTCTAGTACTCAAAATTCTCATCCCGTAAAGATTTGCAAGGGATAGTTTCTGTTCTTCTAAAATTATATGGCCCGCACTATTAGTAATAGCCATACCTTGAAAAGGAGATTGTAAGTCAAAGTATAATTTCTTTTTGCCTGCTTCACCTATGGAGCCTTTTACAGTTTTGGGTATGGTTGAGTGTTCAGTCTTTATTTTTAATTCATAATCATTATTTATTTCTCTTATTTTGACAATGTTTGTTTCATTAAGCTCACAAGTGAAATAGTGGAGGTTTTCAAATGTGATAGATGCAGAATGAATAGATTGCGCTTTATATTTAACTTTTAGATTACCAATGTTAAAAAATGTATCGTAAGCTACCAGGTCACCTTTTACTATCTTTATGTCAAAGCAACCTGTTTTGATATATTTAAGAGTATTAATATCATCCCAAAGATCTTTAGATTTATGTTTACGTAAATAAACTTTGAAATGATTTCTTTGGATATCGTATCCATTTTCATCAAAAACTAGAACCCTCGGGATGGACTTAACAACTGGTAAGTTTGCTTTTACCATCCAATTAGGTTTCTGTGACTGTATTAACCAGTCGAATGATTCTACATCAGTAAGAAAAATACGTTCTTCTCTTAAGTCTACAGAATTTATTTTAATCTCACCTTCAAAAGGCATCCATAGAAATGAATTTGAATACAATGTAATTTTTGAAGTAGGGTGATTAGGCGACCAATTATCAGGAAGCAGAACGGCAGCATCTTTAGTAGGCACTGAATTTCCTTTCATTAATCGCCATTCATTATCGTTAAATCTGCTCCATAAACTAGGTTCTTCTAGATTGGGTAGTACTTGAATAAAATCAGACACCTCAATTTTTTCATCATCAGAAATAACATAAGTGTATGGAATGCCATCAGAAATTTGCCATTCATTGTTTTGTTGATGGTACCAATCTGTCTTATAATTATTGTTAACCATTCTACGGAATACACAAATTAGATTGTCATCCAGGTATAACTGATATTCTTTCTTATTTACTGCAAATCCTAAAATACCTTGTAAAGCTTCACCCGTATAAGTATCGGCAAGACCTACCCTTAGGCTGATTTTATAATCGTTATTTTTAAAACTAAGTAGCCAGTAATTTTTAGGTTTTGATTGTCTCTTTTTTTTTGAAATTATTGATTTTTTTACTTTAAGAGATTTTGAAATCTCCTTCAATGTATCTTCCGATTCCAGCAATTTATCAAACTCTCCGTCATTGTTTAGAATAGACTTAACAATTTCCAGGCAGTTCTCGTAAACCACATCATTTTGGCTAGATTTAGGTAGTAAGTTTATGATATGTGATTTGAACATAAAATCCTCTATACTTGAAGGTTGTTCTTCTAAAACTGCTTCTAAGAAATCTTTATATTTTCCTTGATTTTCTGAAATGTGCTTAAGCGGAAGTCCTCCTTGTAAGAGAAGGGTTTTAAATCGAAGCGTATTTTGTTTTTTAATCCATTTAACATTTAGCATAGAGGCCCCTTTCTTCGCTAGCCTATAAAACTCATCTGATGTCAGTTGAAATTTTATATTCCCTTTTAAAGATTCAAAAATTTCGTTTTTACTCGGTTTTCCACCATCATAATTTCGTTTCCACCATTCGGCATAGAAAAAAGTTGCATCTCTAGGGTCACAAGAGTAGATTGTTGCGTACCTTAAGTGATCTAATAAACTAATATAATCTTCATCAGACAAAAAGTAGCGCCAGAGTGGTCTACCATCATGTTTTTGAAGATTTTTCTTGGCAATAATATGTTGGAAGAAGCTCATAATTATGGTTTAAAACTTGAGTACTTGATAAATGTTAAACAAAAATAATTTTAAACTATGCAGCAGTTGTGCGTACTAATAATTATTTTTCATTTGATATATTTTTTCTTTTATCTTTATCGTTACAATTTCTGGACTTAAAACGACTACCTCAGCACCGAATGATAACAGGGTTTGATATAACTCGAAATTAGGAATGACTTCAATCTGGATTGTTCGATTAGTTGGGTCTGATTTTATTGTTTTTTGGGTACCGTGTATGGGTTTTGTATGTACATAATTTATTGTCTTTTCTGAGAAACGCAGTTGTATTTTAACAGGTTCTTGTCCCTCTGGCTTTGTAACACCAATAATTTCATCAAAATAATCTAACCAATTGATCTCTGTAGGTCTGTAATCATTGCCCGTTTCTTCTATTTTATTTATGCGGTCTAGAGAATAGGTTGAAATTGTTGGGTAATCCTCTGTTTTACACAATAGAAACCAGCGGTTATTGTATTGCTTTAAGTGATAAGGATGAACAACAAATGAGCTTGGATCTTTCTCATATGGTTGATATTCAATAAGAGCTGTTTTTTGCTTTACAATGAGATTAAACAAAACACCTATCCATTTTGCTCCTACTAAATCGGGATTGCTTTGATAATCGACAATGTTTTCTTTCCCTTGTTCTACCAATTCAAAAGCTTGCTCCATGCGCGGTATAAATTCTTCTAACCATTTGAATTCAGCTCTGTGTTTATAGCGCGATAAGATGGTGAGCGTTGAGCTCAGCTGTTCTTTATCAAGTTGGTTTAAGGGGTGTTTAGAGATAGAGAAATTTTTATCTTTATACCGTAGAACTTTTTTCTTGCCGTCTTTTAAACCTTCTGCTAACTCAATATTAAAACCATCGAGGGATTCCATAAACTTAATGTCGTCTTGGAGTTGACGGTGTTTAATACCATCATAACCATGATCAAATAATATTTGGTTAACTTCTTTTAATATCGAGTAATATGTATGCCTTCGCTGAAAATTGCTTAAACATTTATCAATCACATTGTAGCGTAGTTGGGCGTTTTTGTTTGTGGACATGAGTCAGTTTAGCTCTAAATTTAGTTTTGTGATTTCAAAAGAATTTGTTAGGGTCTTAAAGATGTGGTAATGCTCTAAGATTAATCACTATTTAGAACCAAATATAAGTATTTTGATTGGTCATTTATAATTAAAGTTATATAGGATTGGTGACTTTAGGTTGCGGGATTTAGGTGCAGGCACTAGGTTTTGGGTACTCAACCATTTAATCAACAAAAAAAGGAAGCCCAAGAGGATACGTATTGACAACGACTCAGAGTTTATCACACACATAACAAATGAATGGAGTCAAATGCACGATATAGAATTTAAATATATCCAACCTGGAAAACCGACCCAAAACGCTTTTGTAGAGCGCTTCAACGGCTCGTATAGAAGAGGACTGCTAAACAAGTATATTTTTGAAAACCTAGATTAGGTACGAAAGCAAACTAAAATTTGGATGGAGGATTACAACCATAAAAGACCACACGATAGCTTAGGTAAAATCCCGCCTGTAAAATACGCAAAACTTAATTCCTCTTGGGCTAGCCGAAGAGGAATTAAAAAACAAATAAAAATGTAATTTTGGAAAACTAAGCAGTTCTAATTAGGGGAAGCTTACAATACTTTTCTTCAATTTTGGCTTTTGAGAATTGCAAACCCCGAATCAAAATCGGTACAAGTTGTGTATGGCTTTTAGCGTTGGCTATTTCAAGTAAAGTCCAATTCCTAAACCTATTCCGATAGCAATTAAAACAAAAACTAAAATTTTCAATGTTTTCAATTCTTTAGATTGTAATTCAAACCGTTCTTTTATTTTACCTTCCATTGTGCTAAAATTAGAGTTCAAAGTATTTTCAAATGCACGCTGTATTTGAGTTCCTTCGTTTCTAATTTCAACTTGAATGTCTGATTTATGCTTGTCAAGTCTTGTTATGAGTGTTGCGTCAAGCTCTTTTTGAAAAGATTTATTGTCTTTATAAATTTCTCCAATTTTCTGCTCAAGAAATTTATTCGCAACTTTTAGTTGTTCTGTGTTTTCTTCTGTTTTCTTTTTAATAACGGCACTTACAGAGTTTAAGCTTTTATTATTTTCTTCAATTAACTCTAAGTTTCGACTTATATTCGATTGAAGTGTGCTTATTTCTGAATAAACATCTGTAAAATCTTTTAGTTGCTTGGAGTTATGTTCCAATTCATTAACAACACTATCCAATTTTTCTAAATCCATATTCTATATTTTTATTAATGCTTTTAAGTCTGTTGTTGTAATGGATGAGCATAGTTTCGGTATCTCCTAATTCTTTAGCAAATCTTAATTTTTCTTCTTCTGTTTTACTGAATTTATACAAGAATTTCAACAATATAATTTTTCCTTTTTGGTTTATTCTTTTTGATATTTCAAGAATTTGGTCAACAATATAGTCAAACTTCGATTCTTCGTAGATTGAAATAGTATCAAATGCTTTTGAAAATCGTTGCTCTTCAATTTTATTAAATGACTCTTCTAATAGTAAGATGGTTAATCCATTTATAAGATTTAAACCTGTATTTGTTTGAAAACTTTCCAAAAAACGCTGAAGGTTTCCTGCTAAGTCAATTAAATCGTCTTTTCTTATAAAATTGTTGTTTTCGTCATAAAAAACTTCAAACCACTTCGAGAAATCTTTATTGTTGTTTTCTGCTATGTGCTGTAAAATATAAGTGGCTTCGGTAAATTTAAAATATGCTTCTAATGACTTTTTAAAAGCTTCCTTTCCCTGATGGGTATCCTCATATTTTAAGCAGTTTTCATATACATTCTTTAAAGACTCTCTTCTATTTGCACCAAACTTATCATAAGACCATTGTAATAAAACTTTTACATAACGTTTAAATACTGGTAATTCATTGTCGTTTAAAATATTTGTGTATTTGATTCTATCAGAATGATTATCAAATTCAAAGTCGTCAACATACTTTTTAATAAATTTAAGTAGAGTGGACTTTATACTTTCTTCCGAGAAAGTATTGTACGTCACAGTAAAAACTCCATTAAAAAAATCGTCAACAGTCCAATCAGCTATAACACCTAAATTTGACAATCGGTAAATTGCTTTTTCAACTTTTGTTTTGTTTGAAGCTAAATTTCTTGCATAAACAACTTTAGAAACTCCTGATTCCGAATAAGTATTATGAAGTTGTGCTACAAGTTCTAATTCTTTAGATATTGAATCTAATCCATTTTGATACAAGAATATTTGACGAAATACATCTTGACCATCCCATTTTACTTTCTCCGTTAATGATTGGATTTCTTCGTAAGTTGATTCTGGGTTAAAAATAGTTTCAACATCCGTTTCAGGTTTTTCTTCTGTTAACAGAACATAGCATTTTGCTTTACTTTTATCTCTTCCCGCTCTTCCTGCTTCTTGGTAAAGCGATTCCATTGAAGCTGGCATTCCATAATGCACAGTAAAACCTATATTCTTTTTATTTATTCCCATACCAAAAGCTTTGGTCGCTGTTAGCAATGTGAACTTGTTTTGTTTGTATTCGTCTTGAACTTTTACTTTGTACGTTTCAAAGTCTAAGTCGTTCTTATAATTTTTTGGTTTTGAACCTGAATAGAATTTTACAGGAACGTTAAAGTTAGATGTAAGTTTATTTGATAAGTCAAAACAACCATTTCCACCATTTACAAAAGGTGTAAATATTAAACCACACTTAGGGTTGTCAGAATCAGAATCAAAAAAATTATCTTCTTCAATATGATTTTCAATAATAGTAGTTACTTCTTGATATTTTCTTCCATTATCATTTATAACTACGAATTCTAATTCTGGTCGAGTATAATCAGTTAAGGTTTTTACATTTTTTTGGTCAGTATTAAATTCTAATTGAATATCCTTTAGAACATTAACTGATGCAGTTGCAGTTAATCCTAAAAAATTAATTGAAGGACAGTATTTTTTTATGGTGTTTGAAAGATTTAAATAAGATGTTCTAAAATCGTGTCCCCATTCTGATAAACAATGTACTTCATCTATTACTGCATAAGAAAAATTTAATTGTGAATTAATAGCAGTTAATCTTTCTCTGAAATCCTTTGTTTGAAATCTTTCTGGTGAAATAAAAACAAAGAAATATTTACCATTACCATAGTTATCTAATATTTCTGTTCTTTCTGCCCCTATCGTATCGCTGTTTATTGACTCAATATTTTGAATGTATGCTTGGTCAAGGTCTTTTATTTGGTCGTACATTAACGATTTTATTGGGCAAACAACAAAACTTATACAAGGCTGTAAAAGACAAGCAAGTTGATAGGTTAAAGATTTTCCACCACCTGTTGGAAGTAAACCTATTGTTGTGTTGTTCTCTAAAATATTCTGAATTATCGAGATTTGACCATTGTTAAACTTATCGTACCCAAATATGTTTTTGAGAAAAAACTCTAAGTTTTCTAGGTCATCAGATTCATCATTAAAAAGTAATTTGTATTTGAATTTTTTAGAAGTACTAAGTTTAAAATAATTGATTCGGTCTAGTTTGTTTTTATTCCGATTATGAAAAAGGTCTAAATAATCGGTTCTAACATAGATTACATCTGCATTAAGTGAATTTTCGTCAGTCCAACGTTCAAAAAGGCTAAAATCTATCTTTATGCAATTTTCGTCATTGAAATTTTGAACATTTTTAATCTCAAATTGCGGTTCGTTAAATGTTATTTTTTGCAATTTTAGTAAATGATGAAGCCATTCAAAAACATCTTCTATTGCGTGGTTTTCATAACCATTTATGTCTTGGTTTTTAACTTCAAATAGCCATTTGTCATCATCAAGATTTAATAATCCACTTTCTAGTAATTCAAGAAGTAGGATTTGAAATCGAATTGTTGCCGTAGGCAATAATTTTGTTTTTTTTATTTCTTCTGGAATCTCAGCGAAGCTGAGATTAAAATTGTTTTTATATAAATTTAGAAATCTTGAATGTGTGTCTAGCTGGTTTTTTATTTCTTCAATTTTCTCAAAATAAGTTTTATTTCTCGCTTCAAAATCGAAAGTGTCTATCCTAATTGTTTTTATTTTAGATAAGGCTAAATGACTGTCTCGACCCTCATCTTTGATTCTGTTAGGGTCTAGCTTGTGCTGTTGCCCGTCTATTTCAATTACCAAGTTTGCTTGAGGTAAGAAAAAATCAACACATTGGTGTCTGAAATTTTCGTCATCTCTTTGCGTAATTTGATTAATTTCAATTTCAGGTACTATTAGTTGTTTGATAAATTCGTACTCTGATAAATCTTGACTTATTCTTTCTACTAAAAATGTTCTTGCAGGAAAGTAATTATTCTCTTCATCTCCTCTTATAGTGTTATTCCATTTTAGATTTGATTGATTTATAAGAACAAATGGTTTTTTAAAGTGTTCGGTTTCCTTGTGTATTGAACCATAAATACTTTGTAAATATTGACTCATCAAAGTAGGTTTACCTCTTTGAATTAAATTTTTGATTATTAGTATTGCGGATAAAAATTCCGATTCTTTTCTTGAACTATTTAGATTTTGAATAACGAAATTATGGTTGGTGAAGGAGTAGTTAGCGGAATATTTTTTCATCATTCGTTTTAGTTCATTTCGTATTTCGAACGTTGGCCAGAAACAGCTCTTTTGATTTTTTATAGCGTTGGCTTTTGAGTCGGCAAAAGCCAAATGTGCTGTTTGTGCGGTTGCCTTGTTAGCTTGCCTAAAATTTGTTAAATCAATTCAAATTTACACTTTTGATACCATTTTTTACTGGATGTAGTGCAGCAGCATTGCTGGTGAAGCCTACAATAGAAGCTGTACCGGTCGCACGAACACTTAGTTCATTATGTCAGGTTATTTTTTTCTTCCAATTTTATTAATAATTTCGGCTATGTTTTTGTTTCTTTCCGTTTGGAAATCTCCTTCTTCAAATCCTATAAGTATACTCATTGCTCTATGATTTTTAAGTCGACTATGATTTAATAAAATTTTTTCCTTGTTATTTATAAACTCAATTGCACTATCATCACTTAGGTGGAAGTTATCAATTTGAATTAAACACCAAACAATATAATTTATGTCTTTTTGAATTATTTCTTTAATGGTTCTTCCTTTATATTTTCCGAAGTTGAGAATATCGTCTAATTTGTAATTCATTTGATTTTCATATAAAAATTAAAATTGTTCAAATTTAATATGCCTTATTCTGTAACGTTAAGTTTTTGAATTTAGAATTGCTTTATTTAATTACCTACAACGGCTCTAGGTCTAGTTTGTTGCGTGAAAATACGGGAGGATTTTCTGAGGGTAAAGTCAGCAGCAATGAAATATAGCCAGTGTAGTGTTCAGTTATTTTATGGTTCAACTTCTTCCTTGGAAACCAAGTTTTCATTGCCATCAACAACATTATATGTTAGTTTAAAACATTTACCTGTGTCATCATCTCTTTCCATTCGCACAATCTTTGTAAGTAAAAACCTATCATTGCTTAGGCTGTAAGTTTTGTAAGTATCAAAGCAAATTCCTCCAGAACCATAAAGAACTAACTCTTTATTCTCTTTATCCAATTTTGTCATAAAATCAATTTCACTAAATGGTTCTTGATTGGTTATTTGGTACAAATCTGGCTCTAATTCTCCATACTTAAACGAATAAGCATTGTAAGCATCTCCAAACCTTTGTCCTTGGTTGGCTTTTATTAGAATAAGCTCTTTATTTCCGTCAAAGTCCAAATCCACAAAAACAAATGGAACATCAATGGATTCAAAACCTTCTTCTCCAATATCCGGCTCATTGTAGGCAAGAGAAACATTTTTTTTGTTAATTCCCACTACTTTGTCTTCGCTGATTTTTAAGTCAACAGTTTTGGTTGGTAAAGCAAAATAATTATTGGTTAAAGTAAATTCCGATTCACTGTTTTTAAATTCGAGTATTGCTGGACCAACAGCATTATCAAATCGAATTGTTTTAGGTTTCCAAATTACATTTACGTCATAACCATTAACTTTTTGATTGTAGGTTATCTTTACAAAGTCACTTTCAACGCTTTCAGTTTGTTCTATTTTCGTCAGTTGATTTGTTTCTGATTTTTCAGATTTCGCATTACAACTTGACATTAAAAGTGTTGTAAAAAGTAATGATGTTAAAAGTTTTCTGTTCATTTCGTTTATTTGGTTTTAATTGTACACAACTGGCTACATCAACTCAAGAATACACTTTTAAAACCATTTTTTAACGGATATGGCGTAGCAAGGTTGTTGTGCGAAAATCTAGCAGGTTCGTCAATAGTTTATCGAGGCTGACTTAAATTTTAAGTCAAAAAGAACACGCTATAATCGGGTACCAGTAAGAGCATTTTGTTTGTATTCGTAAAAATATATAACTTTTTAGAAATATGTTACTATTTATAGGGAATTTTATTAAATATCATTAGGTTTTATGTTTATTTAAGAAGCAGGTGATATCGTTTTCGAGGTCTTGTTTTAAATATGCTGTTGGCTCCCCTACCCCTGGGAATGGTGATTTCACAAAGCTGAAATCAAGTATTTTCTGGTAAATGAAATGCTCTCCTAAAAAACGAACTAAGTGTTCATAAATTTGATTGATAAGGCTTGCTGTATCTTGGATAAAGACATATTCTGGACAGTATATCATTACGGCATAACGTCTTGATTCTTCACAGAATTCATTTATAAAATAGGTGAGTTTACTGAACTGGAATTTTATATTATTTGTTTTGATGCTAATGGAGTCGTTTTTAATATCATCTGCTGTGCTATCGGCTTCTTCAACGGCTGTAATTGCGAGTACTTCTACCTTGTGGTATTTAATGCAGCAGGGCTATACTAGTTACTATAAATATTGGGTATGCTCTGGTAAATAAATTTGCGCGTTTACCTAACTAACGGTAATGGGCAAATCTTTTTCTATAAAAACTATTGTCTTTACACACTGTAATTACTCTATTAACCTACCTCAAAATTTTACTGTGTTTCAAAAACATAAAACGTTCAAGCCTGAATATTGAATTGAATATCCAAAACATAGCATTTTAAAACCTAAAAGGGTTTAAAACTGATTTATGTCAGTTAAAAAGTTTAGGGATTTTCGTAACTTCATTCGCTAAAGCAATCTTAAAACTAAAGTAATGGATAAGAAAAAACCTAAATTAACTAGGCAAACAGGAGCTCCTGTTCCAGATAATCAAAATGTACAAACAGCTGGGCCACGTGGCCCCATGTTAATGCAGGATGCTTGGTTTCTTGAAAAAATGGCAAACTTCGACAGAGAAGTTATTCCAGAAAGACGAATGCACGCGAAAGGTTCAGGTGCCTTTGGAACCTTTACAGTTACACACGATATCACACAGTACACAAAAGCTGACATCTTTAGCGAAGTAGGAAAAAAAACAGAAATGTTTAGCCGTTTCTCCACAGTTGCTGGAGAAAGAGGGGCAGCAGATGCCGAAAGAGATATTAGAGGATTTGCACTTAAGTTTTATACCGATGAAGGAATTTGGGATTTGGTTGGAAATAATACCCCCGTGTTTTTCTTCCGTGACCCGATGAAATTCCCAGATTTGAACCACGCCGTAAAACGCGACCCTAAAACCAATATGCGGGATGCTAACAACAACTGGGATTTTTGGACTTTACTTCCTGAAGCTTTACATCAGGTTACTATAATTATGAGCGATCGTGGTATTCCAAGAGGATACAGACATATGCACGGATTTGGAAGCCACACCTATAGTCTTATCAACAAAGACAATAAAAGACATTGGGTGAAATTCCATTTCGTAACCCAACAAGGTATCGAAAACCTATCCGATGAAGAAGCGGCAAAAGTTGTAGGTATGGACAGGGAATCTTCTCAGAGAGACTTATTCGATGCCATTGAAAATAAAAACTTCCCAAAATGGAAGATGTATATTCAAGTAATGACGGAGGAAGAAGCAAAAACTTACCGTTTCCATCCATTCGACTTAACGAAAGTTTGGTCTAAAAAGGACTTCCCTTTAATTCCTGTAGGAGAATTTGAGCTAAATAGAAACCCAGAAAACTACTTCCAAGATGTAGAGCAAGCAGCTTTCAATCCGACGAATATTGTTCCAGGAATTGGCTTCTCTCCAGATAAAATGCTTCAAGGAAGATTGTTTTCATATGGAGATGCACAACGCTATAGACTTGGCGTAAACCACTATCAGATTCCGGTAAACAAACCTACTTGCCCTTACCACTCTTATCATAGAGATGGAGCGATGCGAGTAGATGGTAATTACGGTGCAACAAAACACTACGAACCAAACAGCTATGGCGAATGGCAAGAACAACCTCACCCTCAAGAACCGCCTTTAGAATTGAGTGGTGATGCTTACGCTCATAACTTTAGAGATGATGATGAAGATTACTTCACCCAACCTGGGGATTTATTCCGCATTATTAAAGCCGACGGAAAAGCTGACATGTTATTTAAAAATACGGCTGCTCAAGTTGGTGGTGCCGAGAAGTTTATTCAAATACGACATATCAGGAATTGCTATAAAGCCGATCCAGAATATGGCGAAGGTGTAGCAAAAGCACTAGGTTTATCAATGGACGAGGTGAATAACTTCGATATGACACCTTATAACAAATGGGCACCAAGACCAAGTAATGGATAGTGCTTTTTAATATATAATAGCAATAAAAGCAAATGCCATAAATGGTCGAAACTCGATTATTTATGGCATTTATGTTAACTTTAAATATTTCACTAACATTTAATAACTTTTAAAATTTAGATACTATGAAAAAAATTATGTCATTAGTTGCAATTGTATTCTTTACAATAACTTCATTTGCACAAACACAATGGAAGGTAGATCCTTATCACTCCTCGTTAAACTTTAATATTTCCCATTCAGGAATTAGTATTGTAAACGGAAGCTTTTTAGAATACACAGGAAACTTAACCACGGAAGGAGAAGCTTTAAATAATGCAAACTTCGATTTTACTGTAAAAGCAAACAGTATAAACACCAATGTAAAAGATAGAGACAATCATTTGAGAAGTGCTGATTTTTTTGAGGTAGAGAAATACCCTAATATGACTTTTAAAAGCACTAAAATTTTAGCTACTGGAAAGCCAGACAAATATTTGTTGTATGGTAAATTAACCATTAAAGACGTTACTAAAGATGTGATTTTTGACGTGCATTATGGAGGATCTGTTAAGAGTGATAAAGGTGAAAAATTAGGTATGAAAGCTAAAACCACCATTAATAGATTTGACTACAACATCAATTTTGATCCAGCTGCTGCGGGTGTTGGAAAAGACGTAACTATTGTTGTTCACTTGCAATTTGCAAAACAATAATTATGAAAAATTCACCAAAAGACGTAGTCGAAAAAATGTTTGAAGCCTTTAATGAAGGTGATGTAGAAAAATTTGTAGGCACGGTTTCCGAGGACTGTATTATACTGAAATAGGTTGACCTTTTTTACGGTCTTTTTTGGTTGATTAACTACTACTTTTAGATAGTAAGTTCAGGTAAATTCACATTATATTTTCGATAGGATCTGTATTTGATCGTTGGATTTTTGTGGACTTCAGCTGGCTTTCTTAAATCCAAACTAAAATGTGATCTTAGGTTATTGTAAATATACACTGTTTGTGCTGTCATTTTCTGCGCAAATTTGGAGTTTTTAATCATTTGTTTTAATCGATATTCATATTTAAGAGTCTTGTTAATTCACTCTGCAACTGCGTTTTCATAAGGGTCATACTGTTCGGTCATACTCATAATAATAATGAAAAACGATTCTATAGGACGTAATAGAATGCTACACCCAAAATCAAGAATAACTACCAAAGATGGTAGCCATAAAGGATTCAATATTCAAGAAGGGGTAATATATAAACACTTTGAATATACTAAGCCTAGCGATAAGACAAGAAGTGTGTTTAACCTTCCCTAAAAGAGCAGCACAGCAATAGATTAATCCCCATAGTACCAAGCGACAAACAGCCGGATTAATCAACACGGCGTTCATGTTAGGCTCCCGAAAAAAGAAGTCGGGACAAGCTGTACCGGCCACACAGCTTGCCCCGATTTTTCATTGGGGAACGCTTAGTTATTGTACACCGTTATTTTTAGATTAAATGTTCAGATATAATTTCGCAAAGTCTTTCTGTCCATACAAATCCAGTAGATGACATATTAAGCACAAACCATCCTAAACCAACAGACATATAAAGATGTTTTCTAGTATGTTCAACTTTGTTTAAATCGGTTTCTTTCCAATTTTTCAGCGCATTAATATCAGATGTTGGAAGTTTTTCTATAATGAATGAAATTCTCCAAAATTCATCACGTGATATTATCTCATTTCCAAAAAGACATATTGCTTTTCCTATTAATTTAGCTTTAGATTTTGTTTCTAAATTGTCAATTATAGAAATTAATTTTTCTCCAGCTTCTGATTGATATTTGTCGTCTTCAAGCTTATTTATAATTTCTTCTCTTTGCTTTAGAGTTAGCCTGGACGATTCGTTTAAAAAATGAAGAAGTTTTGTAATAAATCTATAATCGCGTATTGCAATTCCAGTTTTCCAAAATCCAGTAGCAACATTTATAACTGGAATTTCCTTTAAAAGACCATCTGCTAGTATTCTATCAACTCCGATTTCAAGAATATCTTTTCCAATATTAGTCAAATCAGAACTTGAAATTGTTTCAATTAATGAATTCGATAATTCTTTATTTTCTTCTTTTTCTTTGCTCAATTTTGTTTTTTCTAATGGTGTACAACGTCTCGCGCATAACGAAAGTGGCGAGCTAAAATGCGCAAGTTTTTCGGTTAAACTTATACTTTTATAAAAATACACAAAACTCTCGTTTTAGCTCTAAATTCGCCATTTTTGTTATGCGCTGTTGGCACCAGTTTAATTTAATTTGAATTCCCACTTAAATTCGTTCATTATGAATTCTTCAAGAGCAGTAAATTTAGTCGCTTCTTCATTTTTATTTGGAAAGTCAGTATTAAAAGTGAACTGGTGATATTTCCCATCTTTTTTTTGCTCTATAACATAGAAAGAAAAAGGCTGGTGTAAAGCAGGAGAAAATTTTTCTTGTGATTCATATTGAAATAAGTTTAAAGAATCTACTGTTTGTAAAAACTTAGCAATACCACTCAAAGGTTTTTGTTCTTCCTGAGTCAGAAATTTTCTTTTCCCATTTTTTGTTAGACCGATTTCAATCAGTTCAGAGTGTTCACTAAAATTTTTGCCTTTAGATACCGTAATTATTCTATCTATTGATGTTCCATTATTTATCCATATCCGAACTATATTATCCGCATCACTATTTTGAATAGGAAAAAGCCTTTCTCCCGAATAACCATAATTTCTAAATGGCATAATCTGCTCTCTTACTGTCGAACAAGAAACAGAAATGAATATTAATAGTATAATTAGCTTTCTCAAGATGTGTTTTGTTTTAATTGGTGCCAACGGCAGTCAGTCTCAAAACTACCAATTAATGCTCTTAAAAATACTATTTTTCTGATTTTTATGAAATTTATCGATGAATCAATATTTTTTGAAAATGATTTTTAGGGGCGTAAAAACAGTTTAAAATGAGTGCTAGT